>NZ_JAOWHC010000026.1:0-54111 GCF_030332805.1 Citrobacter sp. Cpo065 | reverse complement strand
CGGTAGTTCAGTTGGTTAGAATACCTGCCTGTCACGCAGGGGGTCGCGGGTTCGAGTCCCGTCCGTTCCGCCACTTATTAAGAGCCCTGAGCTAACGCTCAGGGCTTTTTCTTTGTCTGCAATTTAATTATTGCTGAATCCGCAAAAATCCTCTGCATTTTTCACTCTTTTTCTATAAAGAGCTTAAGCTCATAATCCTCTCAGTTAACGAACATAGTGATTAAAAAGAGGAATTCTATGACGATCCCTGCATTCGGTTTAGGTACTTTCCGCCTGAAAGACGACGTGGTTATCGCTTCTGTTAAAACGGCGCTTGAGCTAGGCTACCGTGCTGTCGACACTGCGCAAATCTATGATAATGAAGCGGCTGTTGGTCAGGCGATTGCCGAAAGCGGCGTACCGCGTAACGAGCTGTATATCACCACCAAGATTTGGATTGAAAATCTCAGCAAAGAAAAACTGATCCCAAGTCTGAAAGAGAGCCTGAAGAAGCTGCGTACAGATTATGTCGATCTGACGCTGATCCACTGGCCATCTCCAGGTGATGCGGTATCTGTTGAGGAATTCATGCAGGCGCTGCTCGAAGCAAAACAGCAGGGGCTGACTCGCGAAATTGGTATCTCAAACTTCACCATTCCGCTGATGGAAAAAGCCATTGCCGCAGTAGGTGCAGAGAACATTGCCACCAATCAGATTGAGCTGTCTCCGTATCTGCAGAGCCGTAAGGTGGTTGACTGGGCGAAAGCACACGGTATCCACATCACCTCTTACATGACGCTGGCTTATGGTAAAGCGCTGAAAGATGAAGTGATTGCGCACATTGCCGCTAAACATAACGCGACCCCGGCGCAGGTTATTCTGGCATGGGCAATGGGGGAAGGTTACTCCGTAATTCCTTCTTCTACCAAACGTGAAAACCTGGCAAGCAACCTGCTGGCGCTGGAACTGCATCTGGATGCCGAAGATAAAAAAGCGATCGCGGCACTGGACTGCAACGATCGTCTGGTCAGCCCGGAAGGCCTGGCCCCTGATTGGGATTAATTGCCTGACCCTCTGTACCCATTAACCCTCTTTCACAGCTCCTTCGGGAGCTGTTCTTATATATTCACTTAAAAAGTCGATAAATGCCCGGATGCGCGTACTGACGGCACGATCGCTGTAATAAACTGCGCTAAAAGGCATCTCTACCGGCAGACGTTTATCTGCCAATAACTCCACCAGTTCACCCCGCGCGATCTCTTTATCTATCATATAATCTGAAAGACATGCGATGCCGTTGCCATTCAGGCAAAGCTGTTTTAGCGTTTCTCCACTGTTGGAAGAAATTCCGCACTCGACCTCATGCAGCTGTCCGTCGCTACAGGCAATCGGCCAGGTATTGAGTGAAACTGGTTCGGAAAACCCCAGACACAGATGCTGGTTTAACTCCTCGACGCTCTCTGGCTTGCCAAAACGGGCAATGTAGTCCGGTGAGGCAATAATCTTACGATAGCTGGTAAATAACGGACGCGCACGTAGACTCGAGTCAGTCAGTGTACCCGCTCGTATAGCAACATCCACTTTTCGTTCAATAAGATTGATGAACGTTTCTGAGGAGACGAGAGACAACGTCATCTCAGGATACCGCTCCCGGAACGGCTTGATTAGCGGCATCAGGAAATGCAACATCACCGGTGTTGCTGCGTCGATGCGCAGCAGGCCGCGCGGAGTATTACGCGACTCCATGATTTCAGTTTCTGCTGCAGCCATCTCTTGCAGTATCTGCTGCACCCGCCTGAAGTAGCGCTCTCCTTCTTCGGTCAGGCTTAGCTGTCGGGTCGTGCGATTAAGCAAACTGACGCCCAGTTTCATCTCCAGCTTTTTTACTGCCCGGCTGACCGCAGAATTGGCTTGTCCAAGCTGTTCTGCCGCCCGGCTAAAGCTGCCGCTTTCCACTACCGCCACAAAAATTGCAAGTTCTTCGGAGGTTGCTTTCATTTTTGCACCTGACGCAAAATTATATTGATATTTTGAATATTTTTGTCATTAAAACATCCAGGCATACTGCGTGTCATCTGATTACTGATGTTACGGAGTTATTATGCCTCTCGCTTTATTTGCACTAACAATAAGTGCCTTCGCTATAGGCACTACCGAGTTTGTGATTGTTGGTCTGGTGCCGACCATCGCTCAACAGCTGGCGATCTCGTTACCTTCCGCCGGGATGCTGGTTTCAATCTATGCGCTGGGTGTGGCAATTGGCGCACCGGTACTGACCGCTCTGACCGGACGCCTGCCACGTAAACAGTTACTGGTTGCGCTGATGGTTCTGTTTACGGCGGGGAATTTGCTGGCATGGCAGGCACCCGGGTATATGACACTCATTGTTGCTCGTCTGCTGACTGGGCTGGCACATGGCGTATTCTTCTCGATTGGTTCTACCATCGCGACAAGTCTGGTGCCAAAAGAGAAAGCGGCTTCCGCCATTGCCATTATGTTTGGTGGCTTAACGGTGGCGCTGGTCACCGGCGTGCCGCTGGGAACATTTATCGGTCAGCACTTTGGCTGGCGTGAGACTTTCCTCGCGGTATCAATGTTAGGCGTGATTGCACTGATCAGTAGCCAGTTACTGATCCCTGCCAACATTCCCGGTCGTGCTGCCGCCAGCATTCGCGACCAGGTGAAGGTGCTGACTCATCCCCGTCTGTTGCTGATTTACGCCGTTACGGCACTGGGCTACGGCGGTGTATTCACGGCATTCACCTTCCTTGCACCGATGATGCAGGATCTGGCGGGGTTCTCCCCGGCAGCAGTAAGCTGGATCTTATTGGGTTACGGTGTTTCAGTGGCTATCGGTAATATCTGGGGCGGTAAGCTGGCGGATAAACATGGTGCGGTTCCTGCGCTGAAATTCATTTTCGCCGCGCTGTTTGTTCTGCTGATGGTCTTCCAACTGACGGCCTCCACGCAGTACGCCGCGCTGGCTACTATTCTGGTGATGGGGATCTTTGCCTTTGGTAACGTACCGGGATTGCAGGTCTACGTGGTACAGAAAGCTGAGCAATTTACGCCAAATGCTGTAGATGTGGCGTCAGGGTTAAACATTGCGGCGTTTAACATTGGGATTGCGCTGGGGTCAGTGATTGGCGGGCAAACGGTCGAGCATTATGGTTTAGCACAGACGCCGTGGATTGGCGCCCTCATTGTTCTGGTAGCTTTCCTGCTGATGGGTGTCAGCGGTCGTCTTGATAAACCCGTGCGTGTTGCTCTGGGGTAAATCATTGATGTAAGCGCCCACTTACAAAACAAACTGCAATTGTTCGTTGAAAGTGAGTGCTAAAATCCCTATAACAGAAGAACCAGTCCGGCTGCGGACTGGTTGACGTTACAGAGGTTTGAAAGTCTAAAGTGCGAAAAAACACCTATGCCATGCGTTATGTTGCCGGACAACCCGCCGAGCGGATTTTACCGCCGGGGTCGTTTGCGCATATTGGCCAGGCATTACCCGCAGGCGTTCCGTTAAGCAGTGAAGACCGCATTCGCGTGCTGGTATGGAATATTTTTAAACAGCAGCGCGCAGAATGGCAGTCGGTGCTGAAGAATTTTGGCAAAGATGCGCATCTGGTATTATTACAGGAAGCGCAAACCACGCCTGAACTGGTGCAGTTTGCGACCGCTAACTACCTTGCTGCCGATCAGGTTCCTGCCTTTGTGCTGCCTCAGCATCCCTCTGGCGTCATGACGCTCTCTGCTGCTCATCCTGTTTACTGTTGTCCATTGCGCGAGCGTGAGCCTATTTTACGGCTGGCGAAATCGGCTCTGGTAACGGTGTATCCGCTGCCTGACTCTCGATTATTAATGGTGGTGAATATCCACGCGGTTAACTTTAGCCTCGGCGTCGATGTTTATAGTAAGCAGTTACTTCCCATTGGCGATCAGATTGCTCATCACAGCGGTCCGGTTATTATGGCCGGCGATTTCAATGCCTGGAGCCGTCGACGGATGAATGCGCTGTACCGCTTTGCGCGAGAAATGTCGCTGCGCCAGGTACGTTTTACTGACGATCAGCGCCGGCGCGCGTTTGGTCGCCCTCTCGATTTTGTGTTCTATCGTGGTCTGAACGTGAGTGAAGCCTCTGTGCTGGTCACCCGTGCATCCGATCACAACCCGCTACTCGTTGAATTCAGTCCCGGCAAACCTGAACAATAACGGTGTGTCAGGTCTGCCGTAGGGCAGGCCTGTGATGGTTGCCCTTCCTATTTCACAACAACCGAAGGACAACACAATGACAACACGCTCTCACCATGACAACGTCGAAAAACAGTTTGGCTCTCAGGCTAATGCCTATTTAACCAGTGCGGTGCACGCCTCTGGCCGTGACTTGCTGCGTCTGGGGGAAAGGTTGTCGGCATTTCCGCAGGCCCGTGTGTTGGATATGGGATGTGGAGCGGGGCATGCCAGCTTTGTAGCCGCGCAACACGTAAAGCAGGTTGTGGCTTATGATTTATCGTCGCAGATGCTTGAGGTGGTCGCTGAGGCGGCAAATGACAGAGGCCTGGAGAATGTCGCCACACGCCAGGGTTATGCCGAAAGTCTGCCATTTGAAGATAGCGAATTTGACGTGGTGATTAGCCGCTATTCTGCGCATCACTGGCATGATGTCGGACGCGCGCTGCGGGAAGTGAACCGCGTTCTGAAGCCCGGTGGTGTATTAATTGTGATGGATGTGATGTCGCCAGGCCACCCAGTACGTGATATCTGGTTGCAAACCGTGGAGGCGTTACGCGATACCTCGCACGTTCGTAACTATTCCAGTGGAGAGTGGCTGTCGTTGATCAACGATGCCAATTTGATTGCCGATACTTTGTTAACCGATCGCCTGCCACTGGAGTTCAGTTCGTGGGTCGCGAGGATGCGCACGCCCGCGGCGTTGAGCGACGCGATTCGTGCATACCAACAAAGTGCTTCTGCAGATGTGAAAGCCTACTTTGCGTTACAGGAAGATGGCTCGTTTACCAGCGACACGATAATGGTTGAGGCACATAAAGCGGGATAAATAAAAAAGGCACTGGGGGGAATCCAGTGCCTTCATTTCTACAATGCTATCAGGAGTCCGGCATACCGTTGTTTTTCACAAACAACGTGAGCTGATCGCCTGGCTGTAGATTGTCCGTATCGCTGTTCCAGCGCATGACATCTTTGATGTTAACCCCGTGACGTTTGGCAATGCTCGACAGCGAGTCGCCTTTACGCACACGATAGGTGATGCTATCGCTGTTGTTCGCCAGACGCTGTGCGCTGGTACCCGCACCCACCGTCAGGTTTTGACCCACTTTCAGGGATGACCCGCGCAGGTTATTCCACTGCTTAAGGTCATTGGTGCTCACGCCAAGGCGTGACGCGACGCCAGAAAGCGTATCGCCAGAGCGAACTTTGTAGCTACGACTGTTCAGCGGCGTGTTATCCGCGACCAGCGTTGACTGCACGGCTGCAATTTCGCCTGAAGCCAGAGACTCACGCAGCTTCTCTGCATGCTTCTTTGGCACCATCACATATTGCGGGCCGCTGGCACCCAATGTGGAGCCTTTCACGCCTGCATTGAAGGTCTTCAGCTTGCTGACGGAAATACCCGCCATATCAGCAACCTGAGCCATCTCAACCGGGCTACTCAGGCGAACACGTGCCAACGCGCGGCTTTCGTCTGTTGTTGGCAGACGTACGCCATAGCGTTTGCTGTTTTTGAGTATATCGCTCAATGCCAGCATTTTAGGCACGTATAGCTTCGTTTCCTGAGGCAATGGCAACGACCAGAAGTCAGTGGGTTTACCACGAGCTTTGTTCGTTTTGATTGCCTTCATGACACGACCTTCACCGCTATTATAAGCAGCAACGGTCAGCAGCCAGTCGCCATCAAACATCTTGTTCAGACGCTGCATCATGTCCAGCGCGGCGGTGGTGGAAGCCACAACGTCGCGACGTGCATCATAACTGCGGGTCTGTTTTAAACCATAATTGCGCCCCGTGCTCGGAATGATCTGCCAAATACCTGCGGCATTGGCGCCAGACGTTGCGTGAGGATCAAAAGCGCTCTCCACTATGGGTAGTAGTACCAGTTCCATAGGCATGTTACGTTTCTTAACCTGCCCGGCTATCCAGTACATATACGGCTCTGCCCGTAAAGTTACATCGTGGAGATAGCTCTTATTGCGTAAATACTTCTGTTTCTGTTCGCGAATCCGGCTGTTTTCCGGAATTCCCATCTTTAGCTCGTCACCAATGAAAGCCCACAAATCTTGATCAGCAGCGATAGATGTTCCGTCGTCCATCCATCGCGCCTGACTTGTAAACTTTCCTGCTTCCCCTTGACCAGCTGCAGAAAGGCTCTGTGCGTGTTGTTGGACGTTACCAGTATTCTGGCACCCAACAAGCAGGACAGAGGCGAGTAATATCGCTTTTGCCTTCATGTGTGTGTCAATAGTTGCTTAAAAGACGACCGATCATAACGGCGAAGTTTTCAAAAGGCAACCCGGAATTGTCAGAACGTATCTTTCTTTGACCTTAACCAGGCAAAACGCTCTTCAGGTTGTTGCAATATTGTTTCTTTGTTGATTTCATTAATTAAATCAATATCTTCCGTTCTCAAAAAAAGATTATTTCGCCGCTCATTTTTCAGAATTACGGGTAGTGTCATTTGTTTTTTTACGCGTAACTCATTAACTTTACGATAATATTCATTTATGAACGAATCGTGCGGGAGAATGCTTAAGGCAAACTTCATGTTTGCTAATGTGTACTCATGTGCGCAACAAATTAATGTATCGTCAGGAAGTTCGTTTATTTTATTAAGTGATTGATACATTTGAGTTGCTGTACCTTCGAAAAGTCGACCGCAACCGCCAGAAAAGAGCGTGTCACCACAAAATAAGTAAGGATGGCTAAAGTAACAGATATGTCCTAAAGTGTGACCAGGAGTAGCAATTACCCTAAATTCATGCCCCAAAACGAGTGCAATATCGCCATCTTCGACTACGTGTGTCGTTCCCTTATCTTGCGTTTCAGCCGGTCCGTATACCACTATTTGTGGGAAATGTTGCAGGAGTTCTTTCACACCGCCCACGTGATCCTGATGATGGTGGGTTAGCAGAATGGCTTCCGGCACCCAGTTATGCTCTGCAATGGCTTTCAAAACAGGAGCCGCTTCACCCGGGTCCACAATCAGACAATGCTGGTCATTATTTGACAGGACCCAGATGTAATTGTCCTGAAATGCAGGAATACTGTTAAGATTCATATATTACCTCTCAATGCGTAACGGAAGGTTGTGATGAAACCGGCAAGGATCCCTCAAACTGTCGTAGTGCCCGTTAGCTGGGATGATTTGCCCTGGGGCGAACACTATCGTGAGGCGCTGGAGCATCAGCTTAACCCGTGGTTTGCAAAAATGTACGGTTTTCATCTGCTTAAGGTTGGTAATTTAAGCGCAGAAATCGATTCTGAAGCGTGCGCGGTTTCTCATCAGGTAAATGTTTCTTTGCAGGGATCTCCCATGCAGGTGACGGCCGATCCTTTGCATCTTCCCTTTGCCGATAAGTCCGTGGATGTCTGTTTATTGGCCCATACGTTGCCGTGGTGCTCTGATCCGCATCGCCTACTGCGTGAAGCCGATCGCGTGTTGATTGATGACGGCTGGTTGATTCTGAGCGGCTTTAACCCGGTAAGCTTGATGGGATTGCGTAAACTGGTGCCCGTATTGCGCAAGACATCGCCCTATAACAGTCGGATGTTTACCCTCATGCGTCAACTGGACTGGCTATCATTACTGAATTTTGAAGTGCTGCACTATAGTCGTTTTCATGTTCTGCCCTGGAACAAGAAGGGCGGGAAAATGTTAAGCGCCCATATTCCCGCGCTGGGCTGTTTACAGTTGGTGGTTGCGCGCAAGCGAACCATTCCGCTTACGCTCAACCCGATGAAACAAAATAAAAGCAAAACGCCTATCCGTCATGCCGTTGGCGCGACCCGGCAATACCGTAAACCGGACGCTTAAGCCTCAGTCTGATACCCAATATCATCCTGAGTCGGGCTCATGGCCGCGGTGCGCGCAAGCTCATCGCAGCGTTCGTTTTCCGGATGGCCCGCATGGCCTTTAACCCATTCCCATTTGATTTGATGCGGCCCCAGCGCGGCATCGAGACGTTTCCACAGATCGACGTTCTTCACCGGTTTTTTATCTGCTGTTTTCCAGCCGCGCTTCTTCCAGTAGTGGATCCACTGCGTAATGCCCTGGCGCACATACTGGCTGTCCGTGCTGAGTATTACTTCACACTGTTCTTTCAGGGCTTCCAGCGCAACGATTGCCGCCATCAGCTCCATGCGATTATTAGTGGTGAGGTTGTAGCCCTCGCTAAAGGTTTTTTCGCGCCCGCGATAGCGTAAAATCGCCCCATAACCACCAGGCCCTGGATTTCCCAGGCAAGAACCATCGGTGAAAATTTCTACCTGTTTAAGCATCTCTGGTAGACTTCCTGTTTTAGCAAATCGAAATCAAACGATAAGTCTGACATAAATGACCGTTATGAGCACTGGAATTACACGACAGATCGTCCTCGATACCGAAACCACCGGTATGAACCAGATTGGCGCCCACTATGAAGGCCACAAGATCATTGAGATCGGTGCGGTTGAAGTGGTGAACCGCCGCCTGACCGGCAATAACTTCCACGTTTACCTGAAGCCGGATCGGCTGGTGGACCCGGAAGCGTTCGGCGTACACGGAATCGCAGACGAATTCCTGCTCGATAAACCTACGTTTGCCGATGTAGCCGACGAGTTTCTCGACTACATTCGCGGCGCGGAGCTGGTCATCCATAACGCATCGTTCGATATCGGCTTTATGGATTACGAATTCGCGAAGCTCAAGCGTGATATTCCGAAGACGAATGAATTTTGCAAAATAACCGATAGCCTGGCGCTGGCGAGGAAAATGTTTCCTGGCAAGCGAAACAGCCTTGATGCGTTATGCTCGCGCTATGAGATAGACAACAGTAAACGAACCCTGCACGGCGCATTGCTCGATGCCCAGATTCTGGCCGACGTTTATCTGATGATGACCGGCGGGCAGACCACGATGGCGTTCTTAATAGAAGGCGACAGCCAGCAGCAGAATGACACGGGGATCCAGCGTATTGTGCGACAGTCCAGCAAACTACGCGTTGTTTTCGCTACTGATGAAGAGTTAGCGGCCCATGAGTCACGCCTTGACCTGGTGCAGAAGAAAGGCGGAAGTTGCCTCTGGCGGGCATAGTTTGTACGTTTACCGTATGAAAATGGCCATTCGGGTGATTTTTGCAGCAAACGATTAAAAACGTGAGAAAAAGCGTTGACGAGGCGCGAGGCAATCCGTAATATTCGCTTCGTTCCCAAGCGGAACACAACGCGGAGTGGTAGTTCAGTTGGTTAGAATACCTGCCTGTCACGCAGGGGGTCGCGGGTTCGAGTCCCGTCCATTCCGCCACTATTCAGAAAGCCTGAATCAGAAATGATTCAGGCTTTCGTCGTTTTAGCCCGCCAAAAATAATAATCTCATTACCATACTTTATCGACCGCGCCCGAGCTTTCGGGTGGGCAACACATCAGGTCATCCTTAACCCGACGCATATCCAGAAGGCGATTAACTCGCGAAGTGATTCATCACGCAGGCGAAGCGGGGTGAGAAGTTATCGCCAATAAGAACCGTTTCCTCATTCAGGTGCTTTAGCATATACAGCTTGTCGGCACGTTCGTAAGCGTCGAAGAAGAGATAGTCGACAGCGTCCGTTGCGTCATCATCGGGGGATTTTTCCCGACCATCGGGAGTGAGCATAAAAACGCCTGCGGTATGGCCGAGTGGACGGGCATAGCGAAAGAACAGTTTTCGGTTAACAGCGAACTCGCCGTCGTCACTTTTGAGTTTCCCCTGGACTGACAATGAAAGGTGTCCGGAGTTGTAGCTGGTTATCAGCATTATTCCGTGGAGTTCCTTTTTTGTATTCTGGATGTCGAGTATCGACGTGAATTCCGAGGAGCAGGAAAAACTGATTTCTTGTTTTTTCGCATTCCCGGCGATAATAAAAAAAGCGATAGCCGCTAGCCCAAAAATGGCAATCACGACTGACCATAGTAAAGGAGAGTGATCGCTTTCCTGCTTCATATCATTCCTCATGATGGCGATACTGGCTGATGCAATGGTAATAGCCGAGGTTTAGCCCGCATTCAGCGGCAAACGACCACTCAACCAGATTATGGTTGCTTGCCCAGGTATTGAGATACAGATCTTTTGGGTACGAACAGTTGGGGTTAATACCCACGGACTTGAAAATATCCAGCGCTTTTTTTTCGGTTATGGTGTCGGTGAGGGCGTTTCCTAATATATGCACACGGCATTGCTCGTAGTCGATAGTTCGCAGGATCGCCGCGTCCGTCATCGCGATTTCATTGGGTATCCATGTTAACCACGCTGTCGCCAGCACGGCGATGCCGGTAATTAACGTTGTCATCGTGACAGGCCACAGGTTTCGTTTCTTTTTCCTGGGCGTCAATGCAACATTGACTATTCTGGTGGGCGCTTGCGATTCCTCCAGTTGCTGAATATTGATACTGGCGTCGCTCATCCGAAATCCTATTCGCGGAATGGTGACGATCAGTTCTGCAGGATGGCCCGTAGACGTTATTGCTTTGCGCAGAAATGAAATGTGCTGATTGAGATTAGCATCCGTCGCTCTGGCGCCATTATGCTGGAAAACATTCCGCAGAATTTCATCGCGCGAGGATATCTCTTTACCATTTTGCAACAGATAGAGCAGTAATTGTGTTGCCACATTATTCAATGTGGCCATTTCACCAGATGCCAGGTCTTTTAGGGTATTTTTATGTGGTCTGAAAACTAAGCCTTCACCAATAATTACGGATTTAATTTTGTTTATTGGTATATGAGAAATCACTGATGTCTCCTTTAAAGCAGGATATCTCGCATTCGAGTGGGGGAAGCAATAGCATAACATAATTCATTTATAAAAAATGATTGCACCATAGAACGCTTTATTAATATTTATATAACAATCTCTTAATATATCTAATAGAATCCTCCAATCTCCTTCCTCTCTTTCACTATCTTATTGTCATTACTCGCTTTTGATGCCCAATTTCATTTTTACAAAACATTCATAAATACATTTTGCCTGTTCTTCTGGCTAAATAAAAAAATAGTTGATAGATAAAAACTCTATAAAAATTATAAATAATAGACATTAACACTGGTATTGGCGTGTTTTTTGGCTATTTTTTAGGTAAACGATCGCTCTAAAGACAGTGTTACAACACGATTCCCTGAGTTTGATTAATACCGGATTTTTGCATTGTGTCATTTTTTCGTCGACTTAATATAAGCCCCGAAACAGCGTAAACAACTGTGGGCGGTATTTCGGATGGAATACCAATGAAGTTCAAAATACAGGGTGGCTTGAGATGGATTGTTTGCAAGGAAATGCACTTCCGCCACCTGCAGATCAGGGGTTCCCTTGCATAAATTGTCTGTGGAAATAGATCGTCGGAATAACCAAAAAACAGATATAAGGTTAAGTAGTAATATGAAAATGAAAAACGTGGCTGTGGCTTGTGCGCTGATGGCGGGAATGACTTTTACTGCATCTTCTGCTTTCGCTGCAAAAAATGTTGAACCGACTAACGGTAAAATTCACTTCACTGGTTCTCTGGTTAATTCCGCATGCGGTCTGGCCCCAGAATCCAGCCCGGTGCAGGTTAATTTTGGTGAGATCCCAACTTCTCAGTTAAAAGACAACCAACGTGCTGGTGTTAAGCATGCCAAAATCGTTCTGCAGGGCTGCGATACAACTGTTGCGAAAACCGCCACAGTAACCTACACCCCGGCAACGATTGATACCGACAACAATGCGCTGGCTGCATTTACCTCGGGTACAGCAAAGGGCGCGGGCATCGGTATGATTGACAGTGGTAATCAGGATGTGAAATGGGGCGAAGCCGCATCTCAGGTCAACATTACCGATGGCGAAACCGACATTGATTTCGTTGCTTACCTGCAGGCCAACAACGCATCCGCAGCCGTAACCCCGGGTGACTTCGAATCTACCGTTAATTTCCAGATCGATTATCAGTAACGATCTGCTGCGGGCGCAATTATGCGCCTGCTTAACCCTTCCTGCGAATAACTGAAAGGAAATGCGGTGATGCCTGGATGGCGTATTTTACTGCTTTTTATCTTCATATCGCCTGCATGGGTTTTGGCTGACACCCATCGTCTTGTCAGTACGCCCGGCAAAATGCGCATGCGGGGAAATATTATTGAGGCTGCCTGTTATGTCGATCCACGCGACCGGTCGCTGCTGGTTGAATTTGATGACCTCTCAGCCAGAGATATTTCCGGAAAACCTGAAAAAGTATCTGCGCATGATTTCAGCATTCATTTGCTGGGATGTTCATTAGGGGATTCTCAACACCCTGGGAATCTGTTCCAACGCGCCAATATTACCTTTTCCGGCGCACCGGATAGTGACAATCCTGATTATCTGAGCGTGCAATCGGAAACTGAAAATTTAGCGATAGAAATATATGACGGCAAAGGCAAGCAAATTCATTTAGGTGAGCCATCACCGGATTATGCGCTTAACCCCGGGAAAAACACGCTCAATTTTACGGCTTATTTGATCTCCCGCGACGGAAGAATGACGTCTGGTGAATTTACTGCAGTCACGCATTTTGTTGTGAATTATCTCTGAGCTGCACAGCAATTCGGGTATCTGAAGGTTTGCGAACGAAAATGATCACGCTGAAAACAGATAAAAAACGTCTGGCGCTTTTAATTGCTCTGGTCTGTGCCTCTTCATGGGCTGAAGCGGATGAGTCTATTGAATTTAATACTGACGTCCTGGATGCCAGTGACAGACAAAATGTCGATTTACAGCGTTTTTCCGAAGGCAACTTTGTGACTCCCGGAGAATATCTGTTGGATGTTCGTATTAACAGCCAGGAGATCCCTCAGCAGTCGATCCGTTATATCGTTGATCCTGCCAACTCGCATAAATCCATGGCGTGCCTGACGCCGCAACAGCTCGAATTACTGGCGCTCAAAGAAGAGGCGCTGACCTATATTCATCCGATTAGCGCGACCTGCTATGACATTTCCCGCCTGCCGGGTGTGGTGCTGAATAATAGCGCAGGCGTACTGGACATTACCGTGCCTCAGGCATGGATGAAATATACCGATCCAGACTGGACGCCGCCGGAGCGCTGGGATAACGGCGTCGCGGGACTGATTTTCGACTACAGCGTTTCGGGCCAGGCCACACATTACGAACAAGGTGGCGATCATTACCGCTCACTGTCTGGTTATGGACAGACGGGCTTTAACCTCGGCGCGTGGCGCTTTCGTGGCCAGTATCAGGCCAATTATGCTTCGGATGAAAATCGTGGGCGTATCGACTGGGATCAGATCTATGCCTATCGCCCGTTACCGATGCAGGCTGCAAAACTGACGGTCGGTGAAATATATCTGAATTCCCAGGTGTTTGATTCAGTCCGATTTACCGGGGCTAACCTCGCCAGCGACGAGCGCATGCTACCACCGAATTTGCAGGGCTACGCGCCCGAAGTGCACGGCATCGCCCGCAGTAATGCGAAGGTCACCGTCAGTCAGCAGGGGCGTGTTATCTATCAAACCACCGTTCCTGCGGGGCCATTTAATATTCAGGATCTACACGGCTCGGTACGCGGCACGCTGGATGTTCGCGTCGAAGAGCAGGATGGCAGCGTACAAACCTTTCAGGTCAATACGGCCGATATCCCTTACCTGACGCGCCCGGGCTATGTTCGTTATAACGCCGCCGTCGGTAAGCCATCGCGTTATAACCACGACGTCCAGGGACCTGCATTTTATAGCGGTGATTTTTCATGGGGGGTCAGCAATGCGTGGTCACTGTACGGTGGCGCGTTACTGACTGGCGATCGCTATAACGCCTGGTCGATGGGGATTGGGCGGGATTTGAGCTGGCTGGGCGCGCTGTCGGCTGATGCGACGCAATCCGTGAGCCGGGTAAAGCATCAGGCTGAACAAAAAGGGATGTCCTTTAAGCTCAGCTATGCCAAAACCTTTGATGAATACAACAGCGCCATCACTTTTGCCGGTTACCGTTTTTCACAGCGTAACTTCCGCACCTTCTCGCAGTTCCTCGACGAGCAGTATGAAAATAACAACAGCGCCGGCAACGAAAAAGAGATGTACACCATCACCGGTAACAAGACCTTTTTTGCTGACGACCCGCAATTAGCGACCACGCTGTACCTGACCTATACCCACCAGAATTACTGGGATCGTGGCTCTCAGGATCGTTACGGGGTGTCGATGGGGCACAGCTTTTCGTTCGCAGGCATTCAGGGGATCAGCGCCAACCTTGCCGCTTACCGCTCTGAGTATCAGGGCAAACGGGACGACAGCCTTTCGCTGTCCATTTCGGTGCCATGGAGCGATGGCCGCTCAATGGATTATGAAGTGCAAAACAGCGGCAGCCAGACCAGTCAGATGGTTTCGTATTCCGATAACCGCGACCGTAACAATCCATGGCGACTGCGCGCAGGGGTTTCCGGTGAAGGGCACACCGCGTTTGATGGCTACTACAAGCATCGCAGCATGATGGCGGAATTGGAATCTAACGTCAGCTGGCAGCAATCACGCTATTTCTCCGTTGGCGGCACGATGCGCGGCGGCTTTACCGCAACGCGTCATGGCGCGGCGCTACACAACAGCCAGGCGTCGATGAATACCGCCAGGGTGATGGTTGATACCGACGGTGTGGCGAATGTACCGCTGAACGGCGAACAGGCGCACTCAAACCGCTTCGGTATTGCCGTCGTACCGGACGTCGTCAGCTATCACAGCTTTGATACCCGTATTGATGTGGACGCAATGGACGAGGACATTTCCGCGACCAAAGCCATCGTCACCAACACCCTGACGGAAGGCGCGATTGGTTATCAGCGCTTCGCCGTGGTGCAGGGGCAAAAAATGATGGCGCTGCTGCGCCTGAAAGATGGTTCGGTACCGCCGTTTGGTGCCGAAGTGTTTAACGCCAACGGTGTCAGCGTCGCCATGGTGATGGAAAACGGCATGGCCTGGATTGCGGGTGTGAATCCAGCCGAGCGTCTTTCTGTTGCCTGGGGCGGTCGCGCGCAGTGTCACTTACAGGTGCCGCAACAAATCAACCCGGAAGGTAACGTGCTGTTGCCTTGTGAATAATATCAATAACCTGAATGAATTTTGTCATGAAAAATCAAGCATTTTACTCCGTGCAGCGTTGGCTCAAACCCGTGGTCTGCGGTCTGCTTTTTATTGCAGAGATCAACGCCTCATGGGCGGGCATTGCACTTGACCGTACCCGTCTGATTATCACCGGTGATGCGCGATCTGTCAGTGCGAACTTAACCAACACCAGTCCGAGCATTCCGTTTCTGGCTCAGTCGTGGGTGGAAGACGCCAATGGAACAAAAATTACCTCGCCGTTGATGGTTTTACCGCCGCTACAACGGATTAACGGCGGGCAAAAGGGCATTGCGCGTGTGACAAAAACCAGCGGTATTAACGCTTTGCCGCAGGATCGCGAAAGTCTGTTCTACCTGAACGTGCGTGAAATTCCACCCAAGCCGGATAAGCCGAACGTGCTGCAACTGGCGATGCAGTCGCGCATCAAACTGTTCTACCGTCCGACCGCAATCGTGCCGGAAACACCGGGCGCCGTGTGGCAAAACCAACTGGTCTTTCATAAGCAGGGGCAGCGCTGGAGTGTGGATAACCCAACGCCGTACTTCGTTACCTTAATCGGCTTAAGCCGCAAGCCTGAAGCGCAGGGCGGCGACAGGCTGACTGACTTCCCTGGGATTATGGTTTCACCAAAGTCCTCTCTCGATTTCAGCGTGGCCGACGGCAGCGTTAGCCAGTTCAGCATGATGTATGTGAACGATTTTGGCGGTCATCCCGAATTGAAATTCAGCTGCACAGGCAATGTGTGTAAAGCATTGCCGATGGAGCAACAGCCCCGGTAACAGGATTCGTAAATGAAAAAGATGCTTTGCGCTCTGCTGATGGCGGGCATGGCCTGCTCGGTTCAGGCCACAAGCGGTCGCCAGGATATGAGCAATGTGTCCGGCGAGTATGGCAACGTCCGCTTTCATGGTCGGGTGTTCGTTTCGCCATGCGTGCTGGATATGGCCTCCCGCGATCAGACTATCGATCTTGGTGATATTTCCGCCGGCCGATTTCGCCAGGGCGGCGATCGCAGCGATCCGGTATTGGTCACGCTGTATCTGAATGGCTGTTTAAAGGGCTCCGGTCATACCTTAAGGGATTTCCCCGGGCAGACCAGTGAGATGCCTGAGCTGGCGCACAGCACGGTGGAGCGTGGTGTTTCGATGACGCTAATGGCTGAAGGCGCACCGGAAAACAGCGATTTGGGGCGCATTCGTGGTGATGTTCGCGGCGCGGGCATCCGGCTACTGACTGAACGTAATCAGTTAATCCACCTGAACCAACCGCAACGCATGTGGATCCTCAAACCGGGCGATAACGCCATTCATTTTCTTGCCGCGCTGGAATCTTTTGGGCGAGAGGTGACCGCCGGAGAATTTAACGGTCTGGTCATACTTAAGCTGGAGTATCTATGAGCGTATTACGTAAAACGCTGTTGTGGTTGGTGCTGGCAGGTTGTCCGTTGGCCGGGCAGGCATTTACACAGGGAGAAGGTGAGCCGGAAGGTGGGTCGCCGCATCAGTACGATATTGAACTGAGCTCGCTGGATGTCAGTAAAAACCACGTGGGTGGCAGAACGGAGCCGTTCCCATGGAATCTGGGCGGCTGGTATGTGGTGAATTTCTATTGCGAACAGGCTGACATCTCCCGAGCACCAATTTACTACACCACCACAACCACGATGCCGCCTTCAAATCAGGGGGCGAACCGTTTTCGGCTAAACGAGTATCTGGATGTGGAAGTTCAGGTGTGGGTTGCCGGGGGCTATAAAAAATATGTGCAGGCGCCTTTTACCAACGTTTCAAACCGCAACAGCAACAACAGCTGTAAAAAGCGTAAGGGCTACACGCGAGCGACTAACGTTGAAAGTGGTTCAAAAGGGAAAGTGACGTTTATTGTCACTAAACCCATTATCAATGGCATCAATATCACTTCCCAGTCGCTGGTGGAGGTGGCCGGGCGCATGGGAAGCGCGGGACCTACGCCAACCACGGCGATTTCTCGCGTGGTGATTAAATCCGGGCTAATTACCGTCCCGGACAAATGCACCTTCAACCGGGGAGACAAAATCAGCATTGAGTTTGGCGATCTGCCTGGATCCGCTGCCCGGCTCAACGGCACTAACTACAGCAAGTCAGTCCCTATACATGTGGTCTGTGAAGGCGGGAGTTTCGATCAGGGCGCGCTGAACATTAATCTTGGTATACAAACGACCACGGCGTCAGGCACGGCGGGGTTTAACGGTAATCTCCTTGGCACGCTGAGCGGCGGACAAAAGCGCGACGATCTCGGCATTATGCTTAAAGACGAGAGTGGTGGCACCGTCGTGCCCAATCAATTCTACAACGTGAAGGGATTTTACCAGAATCAGGGCGACTGGAATCTCACCGCCGCGCCGGTGGCAAAGCCGGGCGTGGGAAGCGTGAAAGAAGGTGAATTTGAAGCCTCTGCCACCGTTGTCGCGCAGTTTCAGTAGGGGGATGTCATGAGATTCTCGGCGTTATTCGCGACCAGTATGTTACTGCTAGGTGGCATGGCGCAGGCCGACACCAAACTGGTCGGCGGCGATATGTATTTTCACGGCACCATCAGAGCCCTGGCCTGCAGCCTTGCACCGGGAGGCGACAAAATCGAGGTCGATTTCAAGCAAATCGCGACACAGGAGCTCTATCTCTCGGGGCGCAGTAAGCCGGAAAAATTCAGCATCCAGTTACGCGACTGCAACCCTGAGGTTTTCCGTGGGATCTCGGTTACCTTCAGCGGTCGTGAGGATGCGGAGCTGACCGATCATCTGGCGCTGGATAGCAGTGAACAAGGCGGTGCGTCAGGGATCGGGATTGGGATGAGCGAAGAGGACGGCACGGCAATCCGCCTTGATGAGAGCACGTCAGTCAAAGAGATAACAGAAGGCTCGATGACGCTGAATTTCTTGGCGTGGGTCGCAGCGGAGCCATCGGCGATAAAAAATCAGTCTCTCGAATACGGTCCGTTCAGCGCCAGCGGGACCTGGACGTTGAACTACCAGTAGCATGATGAACGTACTGAATCGCATTGCGCCGCTGCCTGCGCAGAAATTATTGCTCGGTATTAGTCTGTTTTTCTGGTGTGGGGCCATGCATCTCTACTGGCCGAACAACGGCGGCAGCGGTCTGTCGTTGCCGCTTAATATTACGAGCTGGATCTACGCTGTTGTACTGGCTGCAAGCGTATTGATGCTGGTGCCTCGTCAACGCTGGCGCATCACTGTGCCCGCTGCGGGTTTTACAGTCGGGGCGTTCATCCTGACGTTGCTTTGCCTGCTAACGCCTGATGTCTGGCAGGCCGAGGCACTGCTGGTGGCGGGGGCGTTACTGGGCGGTGTGAGCGTCTATCTGGTCACATTACAAATTCCGCTCACGGCAAACACCCTAACGGCACTGCTGGCTCTACTATGGGGAGCGTGCGTCATTGAATGTCTGGCGTTTGTCTATCAGTACTGGCATTTGCCGGGCGTTGAATACTGGGAGTTTGCCTGGCGGCGCGGTACGCGACCCTACGGGATATTTCAGCAGGTCAACCTGATAGCCAGCTTCACGGCATGCGGTGTGCTGCTGTCAGCACCGCTCTTTTTACGTCTGCACCGCGGGTATCGAATTGCCATTGGGATAGGCATGGTAATGATGGGATTTGTGCTGCATGAATCTCAGTCGCAAACCGGCTACCTGTCTCTGGTAATCGGTGAAGTGCTGCTGCTGGCGGTTTTCCCGGCGCAACGGCGCACGCTGCTGCTGCTTCTACTGCCGCTGGCGTTAGGCGTAGCGATAGGGGCCACGGCCCGCCATTTTTTGTCTGTGGTCACGGTCGATCATCTGACGACTTCTCAAGTGCGCTGGACGGTGTTGAAAACGTCGCTGGCATTATTTGCCGAACGTCCGTGGATGGGGTGGGGCGTGGGCAGTTTTGCTGCCGTGTTTCTCGAACGCGCGGGGCCATTGGGGCTGGGCAGCATTTCGCATCCGCACAACGAACTGGTGCTGTGGTTGGTGGAGGGCGGTCTGGTTGGGCAGGCGGGGGCACTCTGTTTTATAGCGGGTGGTTTATGGCTCTGGCTGCACGGTAATTGCTGGCGTCGCGCCTGCCTGGTGGCGGCACTGCCGGTGGTTATTCATATGTTGACGGAATACCCCGTCAGGCAGTCAACGCCACACTGGCTGCTGTTGATCCTGCTGCTTCGATGTGCAGACAGCGCGCGAACGGGAATACGCCTGGCGCTTACGTCAACGTCGCTGATTCGCGCGGCAGGGTTTATCTCGTTACTGACCGTCGCGCCATTGCTGCTTCTCACGCTGCACACGCAACAGCAATTGACGCTGGCGGAGAGGCAGTCAACGCAGTGGCATCTTGCCGAACCGCTCCCTGTAGGAGGCTGGCTTCTTACAAGTCGCTATCGGTTTGATGTCCATATGGGATATCTGCAACGGTATCAGCGCACCCGGGACGCACGTTGGCTGGAAGCGGTTCGCCGCTGGGCACCTGATTATGTGCGCGTTCACCCAGACCCTAATGTCTCCTTCACGCAAATCTTACTGGCGTTGCAACAGCGCGACCTGGTCGAGGCGCATCGTCTGGCGACGCGCTTTTGCCTGATATACCCAAACGATCGCCGTATCCCGTGGCTGCAGGATGCACGACGTCCTTTTAATAAAATAATGGAATGATATGAACAGATTCAGTGAACAGGCCCGTTATGTGCCAGAACTTCCCCGCAACGCCGAGCTGCTGCGGATCACCGGGATCCGTTTGCAGCGCATTCATTTTTTTGATGACGCATCGCTGGATGTCTGTGAGGTGTTAAGCCAGGTACGCACACCGCTCCCACTGGATCTGTTTTTCAAGCACCTTTCCATTGCGGCAAAACAGCAGCTTTTTCTATGGCAAATGCAGCGGGTGCTGGCCCTCTCTGGAAGCTATTCGCTGAATTTATCCGTCAGGATGCTGACCAGTCTGTCATGGATCACACGTCTCACAAAGCAGGTGCATCAGGGGAGGATTGTTATTGAAATTCAGGATCCGGGCTCCATGATGCGCCTGGATAAGGCAGAGCAGCAGGCCGTATGCATTGCCGTAAAAACGCTGGTACGTCACGGGTTTCGCGTGTGGCTGGATGATGTTTCGCCTGAGCTATTTTTTGTCTGGCGGCTGTCGGGCATCCGTTTCGATGCCATCAAAATTGAAAGTGGAATGTTTCATCAGTTCAGAACATCGGAGTGGCAGTTGAGGGTTCTGGTCAATCAATTTCGTGGGCTGGGTGAACGGGTTGTCATTGAGGGAGTAGAAACGCCACAGGATTATGCCATTTGCCGTATGAGCGGCGCAGATGCTGTACAGGGCTTTCTGTTTGAGCAGGAAATTTTACCGAAAAGCCTGAATCATTGCTGACTCAGGCTCTGACAATTACTCGCTCAGCGTCTGTGCGATATCTTTTTGCACCTGCTGGCGCTGTTCTGGGGTCAGCACTTTGTTCAGGTCAAAATAGTATTTTACGCGATAATAACGCGCCTGCTGTTCGATGTTGCTGAACGCTGAAAGCTGTTTCTGAACGGCAGCTTCATCCCATTTCCCGGACTTGATGACGTCAATCAACGCGCCGTCTTTAACATCTTTCACCGAAATCTGGCTTACGTTGGTTTCAAGCTGCTGGTGCAGTTTTTTAATCTGCGCCACCTGGTCGTTGGTCAGCTTAAGATGCTGAACGACCGGGTCCTGAGCTGGAGCAGGAACATTGGATACGTTTGCTGCAAGCGTACTAAAAGAAGCGCCCGCTAAGGTAGCCGCCAGCAAAGTCATGCGTAAGAAGTTCTTCATTATTGAAATCCTGATAAGGAAATTATCGACATTGTCTGCCACTCGCTGGTTACGAGTGATTATCCTTTGCAGAATACGATGCTCACCGCATGTCGCCACGCGAATTTGTTTTGCGGTTGGTTACGGAGTGAAACAATCCCGCCACAAGAAACGTAGTGCAGCGGGAGTGAAGGCGATAGTTATAGCGTGAACGGGTCGGCGTCCTGCCAGGCGGGAAACTTCTCGCGATACTCGCGCAGCGCTGAGAGTGACAGCTCGGCGTCAATGCGTGTGGCCTGATGCGGCTCGGCGGTGGCAATAATCTCACCCTGCGGATTAATCACCCGGCTGTCACCGCGATAATGATGGCCGTTACTGTCTGTGCCCACGCGGTTACATCCTGCTACATAAGCCTGGTTCTCAATCGCCCGAGCGGCAAGCAGAAGCTGCCAGTGCAGCGAACGCGGCGCAGGCCAATTGGCAACATACAACGCCAGGTCGTAATCGTTGCGATTACGCGACCATACCGGAAAACGCAGGTCATAACAGACCAACGGCAGAATGCGCCAGCCGCGCCATTCAACAATAACGCGCGCGTCACCTGCACGGTAATGCTGATGCTCGTCCGCCATGCGGAACAGATGGCGCTTGTCGTAGAAATGCACATTACCTTCTGGCTCAACCAGAAAAAAGCGGTTTACCGGGCCGCGTTCAGACTGGATAGCAGCGCTGCCCGCGATCAGGGCGTTGGTCTGTTGCGCCTTGACGCGCATCCAGCTTACGACTTCTTCTTGCGGCAACGATTTATTTGCCGCTTCCATGGCAAATCCGCTGGTAAACATCTCGGGCAACACGATGACATCACGTCCGGCGACGGTTTCCAGTTGTCGGTCAAAATGGCGCAGGTTGGCCGGGCCATCCATCCAGATCAAGGGTTGTTGCAGCAGAGTAATTTTTAAACCAGGCACGATCGAGGCTCCTCGTTGAACAACATTTTGACACTGTAGCATGAGCATTAATGAAAATGTGGCAATAAAAAGCCCCGCATTAAGCGGGGCTAAACGTTGTGCGTATATCGTTATGCAGCTTCGACTTTACGCACTTTCTCTGGCAGCTTTACCGGCTGAGTCGCCAGCTCCTCGGGTTCAAAGTCATCCACGTTGATACTGCGCAGGCGGCTCGCTTCGGCTTTCACCAGAATCGCGGCTTCATCTTTATCAATCAGCCCTTTCGCCAGCGCATTGTGCGCCAGTTCGTCGAGACGGGTAAATGGCAGGTTTTTACCCAACTCTTTACAGATCCGCTGGTGGATAGGGTCGGCTGCAATGACATCCAGCAGCGCCTCTTCCAGCAAACCAACCGGGTTATGCTCGCTTGGCGTCAGATATTGACCGCGACCAATACGAGAACGAGTAGCACTTGGAACCTGCAAAATCTTCGCGACTTTATGGTCCAGCTTGTCAGACGGTGCGTCGTAGTGGCGACCGGTCGGGAAGATAACCACGTTCAGCAAGCCCGCGACCAGACGGTTCGGGAAGTTTTTCAGCAGATCGTCCATCGCCTGTTCCGCTTTGTACAACGCATCCTGAACTCCCCAGTGAACCAACGGCAGGTCCGCTTCATTACGGCCTTCATCGTCATAACGTTTCAGTACCGCAGAGGCCAGATACAGCTGACTTAACACATCGCCCAGACGCGCGGAGATACGTTCGCGGCGCTTCAGGCTACCGCCCAGTACGGCCATGGACACATCTGAAAGCAGGGCCAGGTTGGCGCTCAAGCGGTTCAGGTGCTGGTAGTAACGTTTGGTCGCATCGCCGGTTGGCGTGCTGCTGGTTAAGCCACGCGTCAGACCAAGCCAGAAGCTGCGCACTTTGTTACTGCCAACGTGACCGATGTGTTTGAACAGCAGCTTGTCGAACGCATTCACATCGTTACTCTGTGCCGCAGCCATCTCTTCCAGAACATACGGATGGCAGCGAATCGCACCCTGACCGAAGATCATCATGCTACGGGTCAGAATGTTGGCACCTTCAACGGTAATGGCGATTGGCGCACCTTGATAAGCGCGGGCGAGGAAGTTGCTTTCGCCAAGCATAATGCCTTTACCGCCAGTGATATCCATAGCATCGATGATTGACTGCTGCCCGCGGTGGGTACAGTGATATTTCACGATAGCCGACAGCACCGCCGGTTTTTCACCCAGCATAATGCCGTAGGTAATCAGTGATGCCGCAGCGTCCATCACGTATGCGTTACCGGCAATACGTGCCAACGGCTCTTCAATACCTTCCATCTTGCCGATGGAGATTTTGAACTGGCGACGAATGTGCGCATACGCGCCGGTGGCCATTGCGACCGATTTCACGCCGCCCGTCGAGTTAGACGGCAGGGTAATACCACGTCCTACAGACAGACATTCCACCAGCATGCGCCAGCCCTGACCGGCCATTTTCGGACCACCGATGATGTAATCAATCGGTACAAACACATCTTTACCGAGGGTCGGACCGTTCTGGAACGGCACGTTCAGCGGGAAGTGACGACGCCCAATTTGTACACCCGGCGTTGAGGTTGGGATCAGCGCACAGGTAATACCGAGATCTTCTTCACCACCCAGCAGTTTTTCCGGATCAGAGAGTTTAAATGCCAGACCCAGTACCGTGGCGATAGGGGCCAGCGTAATATAACGTTTGTTCCAGGTCAGGCGCATACCCAGCACCTGTTGGCCCTGCCAGTCACCCATACAAACCACGCCGGTATCAGGGATCGCCCCTGCGTCGGAGCCTGCTTCCGGGCTGGTCAGAGCAAAGCATGGGATCTCCTGACCGCGAGCCAGACGCGGCAGGTAATGATTTTTCTGCTCTTCGGTGCCGTAATGTTGCAGCAGTTCGCCTGGGCCTAATGAGTTAGGTACGCCAACGGTGATCGCCAGGATCCCGGAAACGCCGGAGAGTTTCTGCAGAACGCGAGCCTGAGCATATGCTGAGAATTCCAGCCCGCCGTACTCTTTCTTAATGATCATCGCGAAAAAGCGATGTTCTTTCAGATATGCCCACAGTTCCGGCGGCAGATCCGCGAGTTCGTGAGTGATCTGGAAGTCGTTCGCCATGCGGCACGCTTCTTCCACTGGACCATCAATAAACGCTTGTTCTTCAGCGGTCAGATGCGGTTGAGGATAGTTATGCAGTTTTTTCCAGTCAGGCTTGCCCTGGAACAGGTCACCTTCCCACCAGGTTGTACCGGCATCAATCGCTTCTTTCTCAGTACGCGACATCGGTGGCATGACTTTACGGAAACCGCGGAACACCGGCGCAGAGATCATGGATTTGCGCATCGGCGTAAAGTTAAACGGCACGAGGATAATGGCCAGAGGAACCAGCAGCCAGACTGACCACAGGCCAGCCACGCCAAGCGCAGCCGTCCAGGCGAGCAAAATTAAACTGCTGAGGAATAAGCTCACGCGGTGATAAAACAGAACGCTGAGCAAAACAACCGTAGCGATAATACTCAAAATCATCATAACGAAAAGCTCCCTTGCTTGTAGGAGGTCTGACCACTTGTGATGATATGTTTGTAGTGGATGTAAATTCTTTTAGCAATGTGTTTACAAAATAATTACAACAAAGCTCACATTGTTGCTGTTTTAACCGGCACAAAAAATCAAAAGCGACAGCCATTCCTGTGGCTTGGACTTCTCGCTGGTAGCGCTATCCGGTACACTGCGTCTTGTCATTTACATTCATGCTGAAGGATATCCTCATGTACCAGGATCTTATTCGTAACGAACTGAGCGAAGCGGCGGAAACGCTGGCTAATTTTCTTAAAGATGACGCCAATATTCACGCCATTCAGCGCGCGGCGGTTCTGTTGGCAGACAGCTTTAAAGCGGGCGGTAAGGTGCTTTCTTGCGGTAACGGCGGTTCCCATTGTGACGCGATGCACTTTGCCGAAGAGCTGACCGGACGCTATCGTGAAAACCGTCCTGGTTATCCGGCGATCGCTATCTCTGACGTCAGCCATATCTCCTGCGTCAGCAACGATTTCGGTTACGATTATGTGTTCTCTCGCTACGTAGAAGCCGTGGGTCGTGAAGGTGATGTCCTGTTAGGTATCTCGACTTCGGGTAATTCCGGTAACGTCATTAAAGCGATTGCCGCAGCGCGTGAGAAAGGGATGAAAGTGATCACCCTGACCGGTAAAGATGGCGGAAAAATGGCGGGCAGCGCGGATATCGAAATTCGCGTGCCGCACTTTGGCTACGCTGACCGTATTCAGGAAATTCATATCAAAGTGATCCATATCCTGATCCAGCTGATCGAAAAAGAGATGGTTAAACCATAAGAAGACGATTGCCGGATGGTGGCTGAAGCCTTATCCGGCCTACATGAGCGCCACGTAGGCCTGATAAGCGCAGCGCCATCAGGCAGTTCACGGTTTTAAGGTAGGTGATGTATGTGCGAACTGCTCGGGATGAGCGCCAATGTGCCAACCGATATCTGCTTTAGCTTCACCGGGCTGGTTCAGCGCGGCGGAGGGACCGGGCCGCACAAAGACGGCTGGGGTATTACGTTTTATGAAGGTAAGGGCTGCCGTACGTTTAAAGATCCGCAACCCAGCTTTAATTCGCCTATCGCCAAACTGGTACAAGACTACCCCATCAAATCCTGTTCCGTGATTGCCCATATTCGTCAGGCGAACCGTGGCGAAGTGGCGTTGGAAAATACCCATCCCTTTACCCGCGAATTGTGGGGACGCAACTGGACCTATGCTCATAATGGACAGCTCAGTGGCTATAAATCGCTGGAAACCGGAAATTTCCGTCCGGTCGGGGAAACCGACAGCGAAAAAGCTTTCTGCTGGCTGCTCCATAAGCTGACGGAGCGTTATCCGCGCACGCCGGGCAATATGACGGCAGTGTTTAAATACATCGCAATGCTGGCAGGAGAGCTGCGGGAGAAAGGCGTCTTCAACATGCTGTTGTCTGACGGACGCTATGTGATGGCCTTCTGTTCGACCAACCTGTTTTGGATCACGCGTCGTGCGCCGTTTGGCGTGGCGACATTGCTGGATCAGGACGTGGAAATCGATTTTAGCTCAGAGACCACACCCAATGATGTGGTCACCGTGATTGCCACTCAACCGTTAACCGGCAATGAAACCTGGCAAAAGATTATGCCAGGCGAGTGGGCATTATTTTGTCTCGGGGAGCGTGTAGTTTGATGCCAGTTGCGGCTGAACCACTTCGTGACTCAACGGCTTGCTGACGACGTAACGACCATTGACGACAGAAACGGTCGGTGGTTTACGTGTTTGTTCAAAGTAATCGTATCCCGGCTTTAACTGGGCCCAGAAATCTTTGTAATACGAGAACTTATGGCGTTGCATGTTGGCATCGGTCATGCGGAACGGGTAAATGCTAACCTGTACGCTGGACTGCCCGAACACCAGAGCACCGGTCACAAACTGGAAAATCTCATCAATGCCGTTGTCGGTCATTGCGTAGCAGCCGACGGAAACACAGGCACCGTGGATCATCAGGTACTTACCTTCATAACCGTGTGCGCGGTCATAGGCATTAGGGAAACCAATGTTAATCGCTTTATAGAAGCGACTATCTGGTTTCAGCTGTCCACGCTGAACGCTGTAAAACCCTTCCGGACTTTTGAAATCACCCTGACGCTGCTTCGGACCTAAGCCACCGGAATAATTACAGATCTTATAACTGTCGAGCAATTGATACTGTTCGCCCATCTTGACGTACAGATCCAAGGTTCGCTCTTCTTTGAAGATCTGGATATAAACGGGGGAGCCCATTAATTGCTGCTTATATTCTTTGCTGACAGGCGTAGTCGGGCTGCTACTGCTCAGCAAACCGGCAAATGAAACGCACGGCAATAAAAGCATCGCAAGAAAAAATGCGATTTTACGCATACTGCTTATTCCTTGATAAAACGATCACACACGCCAGGACGGCAAAAAGAATCCCCAAATCGGATAAATCTGGATCTGGAGCGCTCACATTAGCACCAAGAGAGTTTTTCGCAAGTCTCTCGTGCGGCGTTTACACTTTAGTTTTTCTTTATACGGAAAATTGCGCTTAAAGGCAGTCAGACACTGGCGTATTTTGCTGGTTACTGCGCTTCATTGGGTCTTATTCGTGCTGGATGGATAATGGGTCTGGAACGGCCCAGCATTAGGTACAACCAGACTTCTCACAACATAAAAATACTGTATACTTAAACAGTGATGTGGGAGACAAACGATGCGTAAAATCATACATGTCGATATGGACTGCTTTTTCGCGGCAGTGGAAATGCGCGACAACCCCGCCCTGCGCGACATTCCCATTGCTATTGGCGGCAGTCGTGAACGTCGGGGGGTCATCAGCACGGCCAATTACCCGGCGCGCAAATTTGGCGTGCGTAGCGCAATGCCAACGGGAATGGCATTAAAGCTGTGTCCGCATCTCACTTTATTACCTGGTCGTTACGAGGCCTATAAAGAAGCCTCCCGCCAGATTCAGGCTATTTTCTCTCGCTATACCTCGCTGATAGAACCCCTTTCGCTGGATGAAGCCTATCTGGATGTGACCGACAGCACCCACTGCCACGGCTCAGCTACGCTGATCGCTCAGGAAATCCGTCAGACAATTTTTAACGAGTTACAGTTAACCGCCTCTGCCGGAATTGCGCCGGTAAAATTTCTGGCAAAAATAGCCTCCGATCTCAACAAACCCAACGGGCAATATGTGATTACCCCTGCCGATGTTCCTGAATTTCTCAGAACATTGCCGTTAGGCAAAATTCCCGGCGTTGGCAAAGTCTCCGCCGCTAAGCTGGAATCAATGGGATTACGTACCTGCGAAGATGTTCAAAAATACGACCTGGCAATGCTGCTCAAACGCTTCGGCAAGTTTGGTCGCGTGCTGTGGGAGCGCTGTCAGGGGATTGACGAGCGGGACGTCAACAACGACAGGCTGCGTAAATCCGTCGGCGTGGAACGTACGCTGGCAGAAGATATTCACGAGTGGTCGGAGTGTGAGGCGATAATTGAACGGCTCTATCCTGAACTGGAACGGCGTCTGGCAAAGGTAAAGCCGGATCTGCTGATCGCTCGCCAGGGGATAAAACTCAAGTTTAATGATTTTCAGCAGACTACGCAGGAGCACGTCTGGCCGCGCTTAAATAAAGATGACTTAATTACGACAGCGCGTAAGACCTGGGACGAGCGTAGGGGAGGGCGAGGTGTCAGGCTGGTGGGATTACACGTCACGCTGCTGGATCCACAAATGGAAAGACAACTGCTATTGGGGCTGTGATTCAGAACAATTGCCGGATGTCGGCGTAAACGCCTTATCCGGCCTACAAACCAGCGAGCATGCCTGATGGCAGCGTAAAAACTTTATCCAACCTTCAAATCAGCGTGCATGCCGGATGGCAGCGTAAAAACTTTATCCAGCCTACAAACCAGCGTGTAGGCCGGATAAGCGCAGCGCCATCCGGCAATTAGCGCAGAATCTTACTTCGCCGGAATAGACTTCAGCAGTTCAGTCAGCAGCGTCCAGTAATGGCCGACGCTTTCGATATGAACCTGCTCATCCGGGGAGTGCGGACCGGTGATAGTTGGCCCGATGGAAACCATATCCATATCTGGATACGGTTTCTTGAACAGACCACATTCCAGACCAGCGTGGATGATCTGGATATTCGGCGTTTTATTGAACAGACGCTGATAGGTTTCACGAACCAGGTGCATAACCGGAGAGTTAGCATCCGGCTGCCAGCCTGGGTATCCGCCTTTTGCCTGGGTTTTCGCGCCAGCCAGTTTACCCAGTGAATCCAGCATGCTCACCACGTAGTCTTTACCGCTGTCGATCAGGGAACGGATCAGGCAGTGAATTTCAACGTTGTCGTCAGTCATGGTGACAACGCCGACGTTCAGAGAGGTCTCTACCACGCCTTTGGCGACGTCAGAGTTGCGGATTACACCGTTCGGGGTGGCGTTCAGCAGACGCACAAAGCTGTCGCGAGACTGAGCGGTCAGCGCGGCTTTGTCTTGAGTTACGGCATCCAGCAGCAGAGCCAGGTTCTTCTCTTTGGCTTCCAGTTCGTTTTTCAGGATTTCCTGATAGGTGTTGACCAGCGCTTTTAACGCATCAACTTTATCTGCAGCCACGGCCAGGGTAGCAAAGGCTTCACGCGGAATCGCGTTACGCAGCGTACCGCCGTTGAAATCAACCAGACGCAGATCCAGCTCTTCAGCGTGGCCCGCCAGGAAGCGTACCAGCAGTTTGTTCGCGTTACCGAGACCCACGTGGATTTCGCCGCCGGAGTGACCGCCTTTCAGGCCTTTTAACGTCAGCTTAAAGCTCTGGAATCCAGCCGGGATTGCTTCACGGGACAGCGGCAGGTTAGAGGTAAAGTCGATACCGCCTGCGCAACCCATGTAGATCTCACCTTCTTCTTCTGAGTCGGTGTTGATCAGGATATCTGCCTGCAGCCAGTTAGCCTGCAGACCAAACGCGCCATCCATACCCGCTTCTTCGGTCATGGTCAGCAGCACTTCCAGCGGACCGTGTACTACGCTGTCATCAGCCAGAACGGCCAGCGCAGACGCCATACCGATGCCGTTATCCGCACCCAGCGTGGTGCCACGGGCTTTCACCCATTCGCCGTCAATATAAGGCTGGATAGGATCTTTAGTGAAGTCATGCACGGTGTCGTTGTTTTTCTGCGGGACCATATCCAGGTGCGCCTGCAGAACGACCGGCTTGCGGTTTTCCATGCCTGCGGTAGCGGGTTTGCGAATCAGGATATTACCGACTTGATCGCGCTCGACGTGGAAACCTTTCTCTTGGGCCCAGCTCAGAATGTGTTCAGCGAGCTGCTCTTCATGATAGGACGGATGAGGAATAGAACAGATTTTGGCAAAAATATCCCATAGCGGTTGCGGGGATAATTGAGACAGTTCAGACACGTTGAGTCTCCTTGGCGATGTCCTACAAAACTTGCTTGCAGGCCACGGGGTTAGCAGAATTAAAAACACCACAAGTCAGGCTTGCGCGATGCGATTGAGAATACCACTTTCTCCGCTGACGGCTAGCATAAAGCATGCAAAAAGAGGCGCGGATTCCGCGAAACACTGGTTTTTAGTGCGTCAGATCTCTATAATCTCGCGCAACCTATTTCCCCCTCGAACACTTTTTAAGCCGTAGATAAACAGGCTGGGACACTTCACATGAGCGAAAAATACGTCGTCACCTGGGACATGTTGCAGATCCATGCACGTAAACTGGCAAGCCGCCTGATGCCTTCTGAACAATGGAAAGGCATTATTGCCGTTAGCCGTGGTGGTCTGGTGCCGGGCGCATTGCTGGCGCGTGAATTGGGTATTCGTCATGTCGATACCGTATGCATCTCCAGCTACGATCACGACAACCAGCGCGAACTGAAAGTGCTGAAGCGTGCCGAAGGCGACGGTGAAGGTTTCATCGTAATCGATGACCTGGTTGACACCGGTGGTACCGCCGTTGCGATCCGCGAAATGTATCCTAAAGCGCATTTCGTCACTATCTTCGCTAAGCCGGCTGGTCGCCCGCTGGTGAATGATTATGTTGTTGATATCCCTCAGGATACCTGGATTGAGCAGCCGTGGGATATGGGCGTAGTGTTCGTCCCGCCGATCTCTGGTCGCTAATCTAAAAAGTTTTCAACGCCTGGCAACTGCCGGGCGTTGTTCTTTTTGTGCTGTGTCAGGTTACACTATGCCTTAGTGAGTACTCATGGAGGCTGCAATCATGTCACAGGCTAACCTCAGCGAAGTCCTGTTTAAACCCCGCTTCAAACACCCTGAAACGTCAACACTGGTTCGTCGTTTTAATCACGGCGCGCAGCCGTCCGTACAATCTGCCCTGGATGGCAAAACCATTCCGCACTGGTATCGCATGGTGAATCGCCTGATGTGGATCTGGCGCGGCGTCGACCCGCGCGAAATCCTTGAGGTGCAGGCACGTATCGTGATGAGCGAAGCCGAGCGTACAGATAAAGAACTCTACGATACGGTTATCGGCTATCGCGGTGGGAACTGGATCTATGAGTGGGCGAAGCAGGCGATGGACTGGCAACAGAAAGCGTCTATGGAAGAGGATCCGCAGGTGAGCGGACGCCACTGGCTGCATGCGTCTACGTTGTACAACATTGCCGCTTACCCACACCTGAAAGGCGATGAGCTGGCAGAGCAGGCACAGGCTTTGGCGAATCGCGCCTATGAAGAGGCCGCACAGCGATTGCCGGGCACGCTGCGTGAGATGGAGTTTCCCATCGCTGGCGGTGCGCCGATCACCGGCTTCTTACATATGCCAAAAGGTGACGGTCCGTTCCCGACGGTGCTGATGTGTGGTGGTCTCGATTCCATGCAAACGGATTACTACACCCTGTATGAGCGCTATTTTGCCCCACGGGGTATAGCCATGCTGACGCTGGATATGCCGTCGGTTGGGTTCTCGTCAAAATGGAAACTGACTCAGGATTCCAGCCTGCTGCATCAGCATGTATTAAAAGCGCTGCCTAATGTTCCCTGGGTGGATCACACTCGCGTGGCGGCCTTCGGTTTCCGCTTTGGCGCTAACGTGGCGGTACGCCTGGCGTATCTGGAATCATCACGGCTGAAGGCGGTGGCCTGTCTGGGGCCAGTGGTTCATGCGTTGCTTAGCGACCCGCAGCGTCAGGCGAGCGTCCCGGAAATGTATCTTGACGTTCTGGCCAGCCGCCTGGGGATGCACGACGCCTCCGATGAAGCGCTGCGCGTTGAGCTTAATCGCTATTCATTAAAAGTGCAGGGCCTACTGGGGCGACGCTGCCCGACGCCAATGCTCTCGGGATTCTGGAAGAACGATCCGTTTAGCCCGGAAGAAGAGTCACGTTTAATCACATCTTCATCTTCAGACGGTAAGCTACTGGAGATCCCCTTCAACCCGGTGTATCGCAATTTTGACAAAGGGCTGCAGGAAATAACCGGTTGGATCAATCAGAGATTGTGTTAAAAGTTTGCTAAATTTTAGCGATTTGGTAAAACAGGTGCTTCACCTAAGGAGATCGTAATGACGTTACCGAGTGGGCATCCGAAAAGTAGATTGATCAAGAAATTCACCGCGCTTGGCCCGTACATCCGGGAAGGGCAGTGCGAAGATAATCGATTTTTTTTCGATTGTCTGGCTGTTTGCGTCAACGTGAAACCCGCCCCTGAGAAACGCGAGTTCTGGGGCTGGTGGATGGAACTGGAGGCGCAGGAAAAACGCTTCACGTACAGCTATCAGTTTGGTTTGTTTGATAAAGACGGTAACTGGACGGCGGTGCCGGTGAAAGAGACTGAAGTGGTAGAGCGACTGGAATACACCTTACGTGAATTCCATGAAAAATTACGTGGCTTGTTAACGACGCTGAATCTGGCGCTGGAACCTGCTGACGACTTTAAGGATGAACCGGTTAAGTTAACGGCATAATGAACAGTAAAATGCCGGATGGCGGCGCAACCCCATCCGGCATTTTTTTATGCTATACCCTAAATAATTCGAGTTGCAGGAAGGCGGCGACGCAGCGAATCCCCAGGAGCGTACATAAGTACGTGACTGGGGTGAGCGAGGAAAGCCAACGCACATGCAGCTTGAAATATGACGGGTATAATTAGAACTGGTAGACCATACCGACAGCAACGATGTCATCATCGTTGATGCCCAGTTTATTATCGCTATCCAACTGGTTGATTTTATAATCAACAAACGCGGACATATTTTTGTTGAAATAATACGTTGCGCCCACGTCGATATAATTCACCAGATCTTCATTGCCGACGCCTTCAATATCTTTCCCTTTAGAAAGCACATAACCCAGTGACGGACGCAGACCAAAGTCAAACTGGTACTGAACAACCGCTTCGAAGTTCTGTGTTTTATTGGCAAAGCCGCCGGAAATTGGCGTCATATTGCGTGTTTCAGAATAGAACGTCGCAATATAAATATCGTTAGCATCATATTTTAAGCCGGTTGCCCAGGCTTCAGCTTTATCACCCGTACCGCGAGTTTGCAGATTCTGCTGGTTGGTTCGATCGGAGTTGGTATAAGCGCCGCTCACCGCGAAATCGCTGCCGCCAAAGTCATAGGTAACAGAAGTACCAAAACCGTCGCCGTTCTGTTTTTTCACATCGCGATCCTGGTTTTTACCCTGGTATTGCAGGGTCAGATCCAGGCCATCCACGACGCCAAAAAAGTCGGTGTTACGGTAAGTTGCCAGACCGCTGGCGCGTTTGGTCATAAAGTTATCGGTCTGTGCGGAGGAGTCGCCACCAAATTCCGGGAACATATCGGTCCAGGCTTCCACGTCATACAGCGCGCCCAGGTTACGACCATAATCAAACGAGCCAAAATCTTTTAATTTCACACCAGCGAAGGCCAGACGTGTTTTTTGTTGGTTAGAGTCGCTTTCAGCTTTATTGCCGGCAAACTCTGCTTCCCAACGACCATAACCGGTTAGTTGATCGTTAATTTGCGTTTCGCCTTTAAAACCTAAACGGATATAGCTTTGGTCACCATCTTTGCTGTCATAATCCGTCATGTAATGCATGGCTTTTACTTTGCCGTACAAGTCCAGCTTATTACCATTCTTGTTATACACTTCCGCTGCCTGTACGGATGCTGATGCAACAATTCCCATCACCACTAATGCCAGAGTGCTCTTTTTCATTTTCATTCCTGATTAAAAGTACGCGCTAATATTCACTGGGTGTGATCCCCGTTAAAAGACAGGAGGGTTTTTAACGTCTGGCAATGAACGTTTTATGACAAAGTAAGAATATTTTTAAAAAAGGATGTTTTTTTGTTTCTGTAATAAATGCGTCAAAATCTGCCGCTACGCTTGCTGATCCTGCGCAATAAAATTTCATGCTTTGTGCGCTGGTTGTTGGCAACCGGGGCCAGTCCTGCTAAAACGTTCGTTTGATATCATTTTCCCCAATTTTGAATGGCAGAGAATCATGAGTGACAGCCAGACGCTGGTGGTAAAACTTGGCACCAGTGTGTTAACGGGCGGATCCCGCCGCCTGAACCGCGCCCACATCGTAGAACTGGTTCGCCAGTGCGCGCAGCTCCATGCCGCAGGGCATCGTATTGTTATCGTTACCTCTGGTGCGATTGCCGCCGGACGTGAGCATCTTGGTTACCCGGAGCTCCCGGCAACGATAGCTTCGAAACAGCTGTTGGCGGCGGTCGGGCAGAGCCGACTGATTCAACTGTGGGAACAGCTGTTCTCGATTTACGGTATTCATATCGGGCAGATGCTGCTGACGCGTGCAGATATGGAAGACAGAGAGCGCTTCCTCAACGCCCGCGATACGCTCCGCGCGCTGCTGGATAACAACATTGTTCCTGTCATTAATGAGAATGACGCCGTAGCGACCGCCGAGATTAAAGTCGGCGATAACGACAACCTCTCCGCGCTGGCGGCAATTCTGGCTGGAGCCGATAAGCTGCTGCTGTTGACCGATCAGCAGGGGCTGTTCACCGCCGATCCACGCACCAACCCGCAGGCTGAGCTGATTAAAGACGTGCACGGCATTGATGATGCGCTGCGCGCCATTGCCGGGGATAGCGTCTCAGGTCTGGGAACCGGCGGCATGGGCACAAAACTGCAGGCCGCCGATGTCGCATGCCGCGCCGGGATTGACACCATTATTGCCGCAGGCAGCAAGCCGGGCGTGATTGGCGACGTGATGGAAGGCGTTTCCGTTGGGACGCGTTTTCATGCTCAGGCCTCTCCGCTGGAAAACCGTAAACGCTGGATCTTTGGCGCGCCGCCTGCCGGGGAGATTACCGTCGATGAGGGCGCGACCGCAGCAATTCTGGAACGCGGCAGCTCATTACTGCCAAAAGGCATTAAAAGCGTGACAGGTAACTTTTCTCGTGGTGAAGTGATCCGCATCTGCAATCTCGAAGGGCGCGATATTGCCCATGGCGTCACCCGCTATAACAGCGACGCGCTGCGCCGTATTGCCGGACATCACTCACAACAGATCGACACCATCCTGGGCTATGAATACGGTCCGGTTGCTGTCCATCGCGACGACATGATCACCCGTTAAGGAACAGGCATATGCTGGAACAAATGGGCATTGCTGCCAAAGCCGCGTCATACAAGCTGGCGCTGCTCTCCAGTCGCGAAAAAAATCGCGTACTGGAAACCATTGCTGATGAGCTGGAAGCGCAAACGGAAAGCATCCTCAGCGCGAACGTACAAGATGTTGAGCAGGCGCGAGCCAACGGCCTGAGCGAAGCGATGCTCGACCGCCTGGCGCTGACGCCGGCGCGTCTGAAAGCGATTGCTGACGATGTGCGCCAGGTCTGTAATCTTGCCGACCCGGTAGGGCAGGTGATTGACGGCGGCCTGCTGGATAGCGGTCTGCGTCTGGAGCGTCGTCGCGTCCCGCTGGGCGTGATTGGCGTGATTTATGAAGCGCGTCCAAACGTCACCGTTGATGTTGCCTCCCTGTGCCTGAAAACCGGCAATGCGGTGATTCTGCGCGGTGGGAAAGAGACCTACCGGACCAACGCCGCCACCGTGGCGGTTATCCAAAAGGCGCTGGAAGCCTGCGGTTTACCCGCGGCTGCCGTACAGTCAATTGATAACCCGGACCGCGCGCTGGTCGCCGAAATGCTGCGAATGGATAAGTACATCGATATGCTGATCCCTCGCGGTGGCGCGGGTCTGCATAAGCTGTGCCGTGAGCAGTCGACGATCCCGGTCATCACCGGCGGTATTGGCGTATGCCATATTTATGTTGATGATACCGCGGAGATCGCCCCGGCCCTGAAGATTATCGTTAACGCCAAAACCCAGCGTCCAAGCACCTGTAACACTGTAGAAACTCTGCTGGTGCATCAGGATATTGCTGAGCGTTTCCTGCCTGCGTTAAGCCAAAAGATGGCGGATAGCGGTGTTACGCTGCACGGTGATGAAATCGTGATGCAAGTTCTGCATGGCCCTGCCAAACTGGTGCCACTAAAACCGGAAGAGCTGGATAACGAGTTTCTGTCTCTGGATCTGAACGTTGTGGTGGTCGAAAATATGGATGGTGCTATCGCCCATATTCGCGAACACGGTACCCAGCACTCGGACGCCATACTGACGCGCACGCTCAGCAACGCCAACCGTTTCGTGAATGAAGTGGACTCTTCTGCCGTGTATGTAAACGCCTCTACTCGTTTTACCGATGGCGGCCAGTTCGGATTGGGTGCGGAAGTGGCGGTGAGCACGCAAAAACTGCACGCGCGTGGCCCAATGGGGCTGGAAGCACTGACCACATATAAGTGGATTGGCTTCGGTGACGACACGGTCCGGGCGTAATTGAAAACGGGCGATGCCATAATAGCGCTCTTAATTTTAAAGCTATTAAGGCATCTCCCGCTTAATTCTAACCTTCACTTCGCTGCCGCATTTATTTTTCTATCCTGCGTTTTAACATCATCCGCATCAGTCTGTTTTTGACCTATGCTCTCACCAGCGCCCGAAAGGCGACGTATCACAGAATTTTCCCTGCCAGCATGAATTTTCCTGGTCTGCCGTTCACGTATTGTTCCTATGGTTCGATCTATTAGAATCAGTCTCATTTTTTATGAGGAGTTGTTGCGTGAAATCGGATATTCACAAACATCGCATTCCTGTTGTGCCGCTCGGCAACCCGTTTCCCCCCCGCCATTGTTCGCTGTGCCCAAAGGGAGCGGCGATTGACCGTGATAATCAATACAAATTAATAGACAAAAGAAGGCGGTTTAAAGCTGGGGAGATACTCGCTCGGCAGGATGAAACCGCGGATATGCTTTTTGTTATCCATGAGGGGTACTGCAAGTCCAGCGTGGAATGTGGCGATAACGTTTTTATCAGCCGCTTTTATGTTCCGGGAGATATCATGGCGCTGGATGCTGTCGAAGGGGGGAGGTACCTGACAACTATCCAGGCCGCAACGGCTGCAGAGGTATGTCATATCGATATTGCGCGGTTGTTCAAAGTAGCAGAAAAGGATCCATCGGTTGCTGCCGCAGTCATCAAGTTTCTCTGCAGGGACAATGGATTCATTGTTGAAAAACTGCGGCGCTATGCGAATAAACATGCTGAGGCCAGGATCGCTGCTTTTCTGGTAGAGTTTTACGAGATGCATTTACGTATTGGCAGGCCAGAAACGACGCTTCACTTGCCATTTTCTCGGGAGGAAATTGCCAGTTATCTCGATCTTAAAATTGAAACCGTTAGCCGCTCATTAAAATCACTTGAACAGCAGAATTTGATTACCTTACATAGGGTACGTACCGTAACTATTAATAGTTATCTTGGTTTAAAACGTTTTATCTAATTTTCTATTTAACGATAATCATTATCTCTCCTGATAAGCCAGGAATATTCATTTTATATGGAAAATTCCTGGTTTTAATTTTGTCAAATAATTATCAATTAGAATGTAGTTTCTGTAGGTGAATGATTTTTTTATAAGAATATTCCCTCGCAAATGGATATATCATGAGAATTTTCTTGCGGCGTTAAAAATTTAGCATAATTGCAACAAATAATAAGCATTATAGAGAAACTATGGAGGTGTTAATTATCTTTATGTTTTGTAAGGGTTTTGCTCTCGTGGTATTTGTATGATCTTTTTGATATTTATCAAAAACATAAAAAAGATGAATTGTTTGATTTGTCTTATTTATTTGGGTGATAGTTCTGGTTCATGGTGTTATTTAAGTAAATTAAACTTAGGAAACTTCTTAGATTATCGTTTTAGTGGGAAAATTCTTAGTCTTTTTGTAATTTTTGCGTTTCAGGGTTTGTTGAGATGTTACTTAATTCAAATGATAATTTTTGGGCGCGGCAATTCTGGCTCGCAATTAATGGAACCGCTGGAGTGACTTAATAATAAGACTCGGTGGTGAGTTTGTTCTTAGGAGAAGATAAAAATGAAAAAATTATTATTAGTGACCTCTCTGGCGTCTGTATTTGTTGCGGCAAATGCAATGGCAGATGTCACTGCTTCTGCAACGGCCTCGTGGGACGCGACGGCAACAAAAGATACCACCAGCATGTTGGTCGTCACTCCGCTGAACTCTTTGACTTTCCAGTATGCGGAAGGTCTGAATGGCTTCAACTCCCAGGATGGCGCGTTTGATGTGACTATTCAGGGCCAGGAAACGGCAACTGATTTTGAACTGACCGCTCAGATTATTAGCAATACTCTGACCAACGCCAGTGGCGATGCGTCTACCCTGAACGTAGGGGTGGCATGGAATGGCACCGCGTTGACTAATTCATCAGATACTGTCCTGGTAAATTCCAGCTCGACTTCTGGTCTTGAAAGCCTGATGGCTGATGGCGCTTACAACGGTGCTGACCGCGTCAGCGATCAATCCAACTTCAAATTCACCATTGCGTCTGCGACTTCTGATGGTAGCACGCCGGTAACGGATTACTCTGCACTGCCAGACGGCTATTGGACTGGTGATGTAAAAGTACAGTTCAATGCAACCTGGACGACTCCGTCCGCCTAAGAAATAAAATTTCGGGAGGAGAAATTCTCCCGAATTTATCAGGAATGGTGTCATGAATAAATATTTACCGGCAGCAATGTTGGTAGGGTTGGTAATCTCTTTTTCCAGCTGGGCAATTAACGTTGGTGATATCACGTCGATAATGACTTCTGCTGAGAGTTCATTATCGAAAGAAATTACTAATACGACAGATTCGGCTCGTTATGTCAGCGTATCGGTAAAAAAACTGTCATCACCTTTAGCGGGCGGAGTCGAAATAAAACCCGTTAATTCCGGGGAATTACTCTCTACGCCTGCCAATCTAATTCTGCCTGGTCAGGCAAAGGATGTTTTTCGCTTCTTTTATAAAGGGCCAATTGATGATATCGAGCGTTATTATCGTCTGCAATGGATAGATGAGCCGGTCACCGAGAGCGCGGAAACCAGGGCCAATAAATTGGCTGTTGCGACAGCGTCAGCAGAAATTGGCACGATTTTGGTCATTGCGCCGCGAAAAGAGCGTTTTGAATATAACCGTAATGGTGATGTTATTAGCAATACTGGCAATGTTTCATTTCGAGTAATCGCCTATGGAGCTTGCAAAGATAATGCTCGCGATCAGGGACGGGGCTGTCGTGAACGTTATTACATTATGCCAGGTACAAAAATAAAACTGCAGTTCACCGACATTAGTAATAGCCGCTCACGCATCGGTATCTGGCACGGTAAGCAGTTTATTACAGTGAAGTGATGGTCAATAGCAGCCATCTGTACGGGATAAATAAAAATACCGGATTGTAAGGATGCATATGACAACAACATATATTGTTGGCGGTAGCATTTGTCTTTTTCTTGCGCTGACACCAGGAACTTCACATGCAGCCCCAGTAAAAGTGGGTAATTACGTTATTCCCAGCGCTTTCGCCCGTTCACTGGAGCAGGGAATGACGGTGCCGGTATATATACGTTACAACGAGACTGATGAGAAAAGTCAGCAAAAAATTGCCGATGCGGTGATTTCGCTTGTTGATGGCAATATTACAGTTAAAGCACTGACTCTTGCTGAATTGCCCAATAATGCCGTGTTATCAGGAAAAACTCGTGCGTTGGTAGAAAAAATTCGTGATGTGAAATTTCACGATAACACCAGTATCGAGCTATCGGACAATGCACGCCTGCAGCTCAACGTTTCTTCATTTCACCTGGAGATGATTGTCAGCAAAGATGCGTTAACTGAGGCGATTGTCGCACGCAGTAGCCTGCTTGGACCTTCCAGCGTGGAGTCTCTCTCTAACGTCCTGAACTATAACTTTGGTACCTACTACAACGATTATCATAATGGCAGCAGTACCCGCAGCTATCTGACGGTGGACAACACAATATCGCTGCGTGAGCACCATATCAACATTAACGGTTCGTTTTACGGCATCGGCGACAGCAACGGCACCAGTAAACTCTATCGTGCGATGTATGAGCGTGATTATGACGGTTATCGACTGGCGCTCGGGATGCTCGACACCTGGAATGTCCAGTCTATCGCCAGCCTGAATGCGCTGAATGGCGGGAAAATTTACGGTGTGAGCTACGGAAACAAAGGAAGTACGGTTGTTGAGAATACCGCGCTTTCACTTACGCCGATTACCGTATTTTTGCCAGCCGCAGGCGAGGTTCATGTCTTCCGTGATGGGCGTTTGCTCAGCGTCCAGAACTTTAATATGGGCAGTTATGAAATTGATACCAGTCGTTTTCCGTATGGTGTTTATGACGTCACGGTAGATATCGTGGTCAATGGCCGGACAATTAATAGTCGTATCAGCAGGATTAATAAAATCTTTGCCCGCCAACAAGTTGCCGGGATTGATCAGCTCTCGTGGCAACTGTTTGGGGGCTCACTGGATTATGACCGTGTGAGTTATAAGCGAAATCATTATCAGGATTTGGGCAGCGAGCAGACCTGGATTGCCGGGGGGGCCGCATCGGTGACGCTGGCGATATTGTCGGGGCTGGGCCTGAAGTCCACGCTCTATGGTTTTGACAACAATGCGGTTAATGAAACGGATGTCACGCTCAATGTGAATGAATATGTAAGCATTGGCAATCAGACGCTGGTGGCGAACGATTCGTCATGGCGAAATATCAGTAACATCAACCTTAATATACCTGAGGGATACGGTTCCCTTTGGGCATCTCGTGAAGACAGTAAAATTGGCGATCGTCTGCCCATGCAGGAGCGTGATAATTATTCCATTGGCGGGACTCTTAACCTCGGAAAGTTTATTCCTCATGGCGGCTCGCTCACCGTGAGTCAGACGGAGAATCGCTACTCGGGAAATAAATATCGTAATCTGGACTACAGCACGACCCTTTATTCAGGCAGGTATGCCACGGTTGGGTTGCGTGCAGGTATTCAGCGTTATTACTACAACAACCGGAATGACGATGGGCGGCAGGAACGTTATGTCAGTCTGGATTTATCGTTGCCGTTGGCATCCTGGTTGAGCATGGGCGTCTCCCGGGATCGCTATGGCAGTACTCAGGGTAATCTCAGCGCGCGCAAGCAGTATGCTGAGGGCCCGATTAAATCGGTCGGATTGTCGGCATCAACGCGTCTGAGTGGCGAACAGTATTACGACAATAATTATTCGGTAAACGGCAATTTGAGTTATGACACGAAATATAACGCCGGCACCGTATCGGTAACGCGTTCTGCTGACAACTCCACCAATATGAACTTCTCTTCCCAGGGTTCTCTGGCGTGGGCAGGTAAAGATTTTGGCCTGAGTAAAGAGCGGCAGCGGTCTGGCATCATTGTGAAAACAGATTTGACCGGCGAAGGGAAACTGGCTGCGAAGATTAATAACCGCAATTATCTTCTCAGCGGTAAATCAAATTTCATTGCACTGCCGCCCTATGCTCAGTACAAGCTGGAAATCCTTAATGATAAAAACTCTGAGGACAGCTTCGATATTGTTTCAGGACGCAAACAGGAGCTGACGCTATATCCGGGTAACGTGGGAGTTATCAACCCTGAAGTGAAAAGCATGGTCACCGTATTCGGTCGCATTCGTTATCCCGATGGACAGTTGGCTGCAAATACCGATATTCATAACCACATCGGTAAAACACGTACGGATGCAAAAGGTGAGTTTGCTATCGATATTGATAAAAAGTATCCGGTTATTACGTTAATTTCTGCCAATGGCAGGGTATGTGAAGCCGATCTGGATCTGGAAAAAGCACGCGGCGCTGCGTGGGTTGGCGATGTGAAATGTGCAACGCAAACCACGATGGCACAACGATAAGGTATTAATAATGAATAAATCTCTTTCCCTTATTCTCGGCTGTGTCTTTGCCGCGTTATCTCCATCCGCCTGGGCGCTCTCGGCTTCCACTCAGGCGGCGGTCAACAACAACTATTTGTTTATAGAAAACAATGTTGATAACGAATACTTTATTACCCCGTCCTCTCTCGATCCTCGCATTAGTGGGTCGAACACCTGGGTAAAATATGGAAACGACCAGGATAGCCTGGGATATATGGGTATCGTTGGTTGGGTAGCCAATACCTCATATTATAAAGATATGTGGATTGATAATTCGCCAATCAGTGAACCATTCCGGGGTATTCGTTGCACCACTGGTGCTAATTGCCCTGCATCTGGCTATATTGCTGCCGAGCTAACCGATCAATTTGGTTTTTATCACACCAAAGCAACCGGATCCGGGATAGCCGGTGGATATTATGGTTTTGCATCGCTGACAGACTCGGCGTATGAATACTTTCGCAATATGTCGGTCGGAAGCGCAGAGACATATAACCTTAATTTTTGTCGAACCACGATTGACTATGATTATGCGGCTGGGCAACGTTGTAAAGACCAGAGCAGCGGTAATTGGTATATCAGACCTTATACATTAAATAAAATAGGTCATTTATCTTTGGTTTCTACCAATGCATTTCAGGAGTTATGGGTTGCCAGTGATGGTACGCCGAGCATCACTAAAGACAGTGGTTATTGTGAGCTGGGTGTGGTCAGTCGTGAAGATGGCGTTATCTGTAAGATGATTTCATACAATTTAAATCAAACCAGCAACTTGACGGCTTCACTACGTATTCGCATGTATGCGGATAGCGGTTTGCTTGGTTTTACACCGGCAGCTGCCACAATTAAATATTCTGGTGATGGTCAATCCTGGACTAATTTTAGCTCGACGTCGATTTATTATAATGTTTTTAGTAATGGTGGCGAGTATGTCTATGTTTTTTTGTCGAAAACATTCCTGAAAAATATGGTGGACAGTGGCGTCAGTATCACCAACAGCCAACCATTTACATTTGCTTTTACAAATAGCGTGACGCCAGAGTCGGGGTATTACCAGTTTACTCCTTCGCTACAGCTCAATATTGTGCCAAAGGAATATGGGATCAGTATTATCTCATCGGATAACAGCACCTCGGCAAGCGGCAGCGGCACAATTGGCGAGACCGCTCCGATTGAAATGGATTACACCGTGACGGTCTCGGGGCCTCGTCAGGCTGATAGCATTACCGCACAAGTTATTGGGGAAAGTACGACGATAAACAATGTGCCTTACTGCCTGTTTACGTCTGCGCAAGGCGGGTTGTCCGTCCCAATTCCCGCCTTTCTGCAATACAACAGTGAGTCGGGGGGCGTGGTGCAAAAACGAAATAGCTGCAGTGAAGCGGCAATCAGCATGAGAGATGCGCAATGGCAACAGACGCCCTGGGACGCAAATAATACAGATGATGGAAGCTACTTTGCGACTGATTTGAAATTGCTTTTCCCAATGAATGATTCGCGTTCGATGTTGACCGTTTCTGGGGCGGATTGGGAAGGTGTTGTCAGTGCCAGCGGAGAGATCAAAGTGACGGCGAACTGGGTGGGAGTGACGCCATGAGCCACTGCCGTTTGGCGCTAAGATGGATATTGGCCTTGCTTTCCGGGCTGGCGGTGTTCTCCGCACAGGCAGTCTATCTGGAGTCGACTATTTATGAGATGCCATCGGATAAATCATTTATCAGTAAACGAATCTATAACGATAGCCAGAAACAGAACGTGTACAGTATTAGCGCAGTTAAAATAGATAAACCGGGACCGGGAGGTGAAAACAGAAGTGCTATTGCCGAAGGCGAACTTTTGTTTACTCCGCTCCGTTTTTCACTGGCACCGCAGGCAAGTGAGTTTTTTAAGATTTTCTATCGTGGCCCGCAGGATGATAAAGAACGCTATTACCGAATACTGTTTCGTGAAATGCCGATAACGCTGTTTACCGAGCGTAATCAAGGGAAAGGCGGACAGGCTCTCCCGGTGATCGCTATGGATACCATATTGGTCGTTCGTCCGAGGAAAATGAACCTGGCCTACACCATTGATGAGATAAACGGGACGTTGAAAAACACAGGGAATACTTTTTTCAAAATTATCGTACACCAGGGGTGTCACTCAACTGATGATGAAGCCACCATGCGTTATGTGTTACCGGGGGAAACCTGGCATAGTAGTGAGTTGAAAACAAAAAACCGGAAATTTATCGTAGCGTTGCAGAAATACCTACCCGTGGGTCAGGGTTGCTCAAAAATTAATCATTAGAGGTGTTGGGTCTGAACCAATATGCCCTGATTATATATTGAACCTATACTGTCACTCGCTATAGAAAATGTAGCAATAAATTTAGAGTCGATGAAACAATATGTCGTGCATATTGCCGGAAATGTTTATGAATACAAGATCTACGACATCCTCTCTGAGTTTGTCGGTCAGCATAAACTACGGTAATATGTTATTCTGTTGGTCACTGTAGTTATATGTTTTGTAAATTTTGTATTTATAGTTTTTTGTTTTGTAATGAAGTGAAAGTGAGTAAAGGGATTTGTACTGATTAAGAAATGGAGCTTTTTCTTTTTCAATTTTTAAATGGAACTTACGGTGTGATGAGAATACTCATATGGATAACTGTGATTATAAATTCTGAATTTACGTGATATGGCTTATGGATAAAGTTATATCACGAATCGCCTTATGATTATTGGAGGTCGAAGGTGTTGTATATTCTCTCGTGAATAGAGCGAGGGACCTGCTATGCCATAAATTTAAGTTGGTGATAACTATGAATACGAAAAAAATTTTTCTGCTCAGTTATGATACATTCCTTTTTTCAGGAATAAAAGCATGGTTACCAAATCTGGTATTGATCGATGCACGGACATTTATTTCTGGCACGCAGTCAGTTATGTCGCAATATCCGTCCTGCTTGCTGGTGATCGATAACCGGTTGCCATTATTATTGGTCAAAAAATGGCTTCAGAGAAACAGTACACAGTTCATCAACATACACTGTATTGTTCTGCGGATGTGCGAAACCCTGTCTGTTAATCGGGGATATGAAGAATATTCCTTTATCAATGGGGGGGAATTGTCGGAGCAGTTGATCGCTCAATTAAAAGAGAGTTTATTGGCACCTAACAAAGTTGTGGAAGTCAATAAAGACTCACCGATGTTTACTTTTAACTTGACTGAATTTGAAGAAGAAATGCTGTATTCATCATTCACAAAAGAAAAACTGCATGATTTCTGTATTGCTAATTCACTAACAATTAAGTCAGTGTATCGATATCGAGATAAAATTACTGCTCGCCTCGGCTTTTCCAATTTTAATGAAACTGTTATCTTTTTAACCCGAAATAATTTATTAAATGAAGGTTCTATAATCAATAATAATGTGAGTGGGGATACAGTTTACACTGACGCATATGATGTTTCGGATACTAGTAGACTGAGTATGGCAATAAGGAATGAGGAGATCATTCCTTATTTTCAACCCATCGTGAATATCAGGGGCGATGTTTGTGGCGTTGAGGTCTTGGCTCGTTGGCCACAGGGACATAACTATGCTATTTCTCAGCGAGAGTTTATTCCATTGGCTGAAAAAAGTGGCTTAATCAATGAGTTAACTAGCTATTTAATGACCGCTGTTGCGAGCAATCTTGTCTCTGGAGGCGCGAGCATTAATAAAACACTGTTCGTTTCTTTTAATGTCAGTCCGTCAGGTTTAAATAATCCCGTATTCTATTGGGAATGTCTTAATTTTATGGAGATAACGCAAGGTCTGCCGATAAAATTGATGATAGAGATAACAGAGAACCAGACGTTCACGATCACTCCTGCAATCAAAGAACTTATTCGTTCGTTACGAAATAAAGGTGTTTTGTTCGCTTTGGATGATTTTGGTACTGGATACGCTAATCTCTGCTATCTCAATGAGTTAGACCTGGATGTAATCAAAATTGATAAAAGCTTCATTAAGGAAATTAAAGAGGTTGATCAATATATCCCTATGCTCGAGTCAATTACTCACCTTTCAGGACTTCTGGGGTTACGTACGGTGGCCGAGGGCGTTGAAAATGACTATCAGCAACAATGGCTGGGAAAAAATAATGTTGACTATCTGCAGGGGTATCAGTTTCTACCGCCAGTGACATTTAATGATTTTATCCGGTATTACCAGCAGTCTGTAGATTTGTTTGAATCAGCGTCGGATTCACCTTTATCTACGTAATTCATTTTTGACACGGTTTTTACATTTGAAGGGTAAACCTTTAAACGAGTATGTGCTCTGAGCTGACATGGCCTGTAGCATGATTTTTTCCTGAACACCAGGGGCAGACGCCTCTGGTATGGGCGTCTTTGCATCGCTGCCTGTCTGCCTGGTTAAGTAAAAAGTCCTATAGTGAGGTGTGCACCGTTTGTTTATGTATCTTAAACGGGGTATTTATAGTGATATCAGCGTTAATCAAACAGGTGCCCGTAGCCATGCGTCATTTCCTGACAAAATTAAGAGTCTGGCTTCCACCACCACTCATCCTGGTATTATTCCTCATCGCGGATGCGTTGACGGCGATCCCGCGTTTCACATTTGGCGCGGTGACTATCGTAATAAGTGCATTGTTGGCTAGCGTCAGTCTGGCGATGATACTGCATACCGCGTGGCAGATGCGGAAGAAACGTACGACGCTAAACCCACTGCATGCAGAGAAATCGACCACACTTGTTACTGGCGGATGTTATGCCTGGAGCCGCAATCCAATCTATCTTGGAATGAGTGGACTCCAGTTAGCTTTTTCTCTCTACGTCGGTAGCCTGATTGGAATATTGGCTGCACCGCTGTTTATACTGGTGGTTGCCAGATTACATATTGATTTTGAAGAGGAACAACTGCGAAAACATTTCGGGCCGGAATGGATACGCTATGAGCAGCGTGTTCGCCGCTGGTTATAGAATACCCTTGCCGCGTACAAGGAAGCCTGTGACGACACGATTCGTGCGTAATTGAATCCGGATGATGCAAAAATAGGCGTTTGATTCGCAAGGCCATTGACGCATCGCCCGGTTAGTTTTAACCTTCTACCCCGTGTTCACATTCGTGGGCATGTCCTTATCAGGGCCGATATAGCTCAGTTGGTAGAGCAGCGCATTCGTAATGCGAAGGTCGTAGGTTCGACTCCTATTATCGGCACCATTTCAAACTCTTCCCAAGTCTACCGAAATCAACTAAAAGCCCGTATACTGCGGTTTCTGGCTCGTATCTTATCTCCTGTTATCAACTGAACTCAACCGAAATCAAGTTGCAGTTGGGGGCATAAGTGGGGGCATTCTGTGTTCGGTCCAGGGAGATGCCCCCAATGAAGCTAAATGCACGACAGGTAGACGCTGCTAAACCCAGAGAGAAAGCCTACAAGCTGGCAGATGGTGCTGGTTTGTATCTTGAGGTTGTGCCCTCTGGTTCTCGATACTGGCGAATGAAATATCGCTTCAATGGAAAAGAGAAGCGTATGGCTTTTGGTGTTTATCCAGCAGTGTCTCTCGCACAAGCGAGGGCGCTACGTGATGAAGCCAAGAAAAAGCAGGCCGAGGGTATCGATCCATCGTTTGCCAAGAAAGAAGAAAAGCTGGTTCGAGATGTGCAGCTCAATAATACGTTTCAGGCTGTGGCACTTGAATGGCATGGAACAAAGGTGAGCCGATGGTCAGAAGGTTATGCCTCGGACATTATCGAAGCCTTTAATAAAGATATTTTTCCCTATATCGGCCAACAACCGGTGAATGAAATCAAACCGCTGGTTCTGCTTAATGTGCTGCGTCGAATGGAAAGCCGTGGCGCGACAGAGAAGGCTAAGAAGGTTCGCCAGCGCTGCAGCGAAGTTTTTCGTTACGCCATCGTTACTGGGCGTGCGGACTACAACCCTGCAGCAGATCTAACCAGCGCGATGTCAGGGCATGAATCAAAGCATTATCCCTTCCTGACTGTTGAGGAGTTACCAGACTTCTTTAAAGCCCTCGCAGGCTACACAGGAAGCCCGTTAGTTGTTCTTGCAGCACGTCTGCTGATCCTTACGGGAGTTCGCACTGGCGAGCTCCGAGGAGCTTCCTGGAGTGAGTTTGATCTTGAAAAATCGGTGTGGGAAATACCTGCCGAGCGTATGAAGATGAAACGGCCCCATCTTGTCCCCCTTTCTACCCAAGCGCTGGAAATCGTACAGCAGCTCAAAGTGATGACTGGGCAATATCCACTGGTATTCCCAGGGCGAAATGATCCCCGCAAAACGATGAGCGAAGCGAGTATAAATCAGGTGTTCAAGCGGATTGGGTATACGGGGAATGTAACAGGGCATGGTTTTCGCCACACGATGAGTACGATTTTGCATGAGAAAGGGTTCAATACAGCGTGGATTGAAACCCAGCTGGCTCACGTTGATAAAAATGCGATTCGTGGCACGTATAACTGTAAATAGACCCGTTTTAGTTCCAGGCATTTTTTGAGACCCCGGCCAAATGATTGTGTTGCCGATATTCCTCCGGCGTCATATTGTTCAGTGATTCATGCGGGCATTCACAGTTATATTCTGACACCCATCTTTCCGTGATTTCCCGCACTTCATTCAGCGTTCTGAACAGATAAAAATCGAGTATTTCTGTACGGTATGTTCGGTTAAAGCGCTCAATAAAAGCGTTCTGCGTCGGCTTACCCGGCTGAATAAATTCCAGTTTTACTGCATGTTGCTCTGCCCATTCAGCCAGTGCAAGTGAGATAAATTCCGGACCATTATCCATGCGTAGCATGACCGGATAGCCGCGATTTGCCGCGATCCTGTCGAGTACACGGACCACGCGCAAAGCTGGCAGATTCAGATCGATTTCAATCGACAATGCCTCACGGTTAAAGTCATCAACGACATTGAACGTGCGAAAACGACGGCCACAGACCAGAGCATCATGCATAAAATCGACAGACCAGCTCTGGTTCAGCGCTTCCGGTGTGGCCAGTGGCGAGGGATTACGCACCGGCAACCGTTGTTTGCCTTTACGGCGAAAATTCAGCTTCAGCAGACAATAAATACGATGGATCCTTTTGTGATTCCACGGGTATCCCTGCCGCCGCAGAACCTGGAAAAGTTTTGGAAAACCATACCGTGGGTATCGCTCTGCCACTGCCTGCAACGCGACAATAACGGGTTCGTCCCGCGTGATATCCGGACGGTAATGGTAAACTGTTCTGCTCAGGTTCAGACTCCGGCAGGCCTGACGGATACTGAGTCCAAATGTCGTTATCAGATGAGTGACCAGCTCACGCTTAAAGGCTGGTTTTAAAGCTTTTTTTCGATAACGTCTTTCAGCGCCCGGTTCTCAAGGCTCAGGTCGGCAAACATCTGTTTGAGACGCCAATTCTCGTCCTCAATATCCTTGATCTTTTTAATATCAGAAGCCTCCATGCCGCCGTATCTGGACTTCCAGTTGTAGTAGGTGGCTTCAGAGATACCGGCCTCCCGGCAGACATCTTTAACGGTTCGTCCGGCTTCAACCGATTTAATTACGGCAATGATCTGATGCTCAGTAAAACGGGCTTTACGCATAGCGATCTCCTTTGTTGGCAGAGTGATTATGCCGGCGGATCTCTAAATGTGAATGGCACGATTATGCGGGATACTTACAATGCGAGGAGTCTTTCAGCCAGGATGATATCCGATTTTTGCAAGTCCACCATCGCAATGGTCTGAAGAATGACAACAGAAGCTCAAATCTTGCCGTGCTTTGTATTGCCTGTCATGCACAGCAACCTGAACATGGACATCTTAAAGTTCACCCGGATTACAAACTGTTTATGGCAAACTAAAAGCGCTGACCTGGTTAGAAGCAGGTATTCATGTCCGGTATGATGTATTGCCGTCACGAAAGTATGTGCAGCTAAAATCATCTGGGGGCACAAAAGGGGCATTTATCTAGATGGAAATAATAAATATGTATATTTTCGATGTATAAATTAATTATGTTTAACTCCTATTAACGCACCATCTCAAATTTTTACAAGTTTACCGAAATCAACTCAAAGCCCGTACACTGCGGTTTGTAACTTGTATCTTATCTCCTCGAATGAAAAGACTCCATTAGGGGTTGTAGTATGTTGGCCAGGTAGAATATTGATATGAAGGAGAAAACGTTGCTACAGAAGATGTTACTACTGAATGGCCATCTGCTTCCCAATGCTTTATATATTTTGTGAGTAGAAACATTAACAGTTTTTTAATCTTATTAAGGTTGTATAAACATATAACTTATATAGATTTTCTATTATAGCTTTAACGGATTTCGAAAAGAACAGGGCTTTGAGTACATAGACGTCTGAGCGTATTATCTTTAGTTTGTTTTCAACTAAATGTTTATGAGGCGTAACTAATATGTTACGCCTCATTGGTTCATAGAAGTGGAAACGGTTTATCCTTTATGTCCACTTTCCATTTCTCTATTAAAAAATATTCTTATTCGCTTTTTTTTCGTTTCCACTAGATTGATGTTCATCATCATTCACAGGCGTGGTTTCTTTTATCGATATATTAGATATGAAACCATCTACTCCAGGTGTAATGTTAAATACAACTTCAAAGTTATTAATCGGGGTGTTTGAGTTAAAGCACTGGTCATGGAAAATGACACCATCACCTGCATTTTTTATATCATTAGAAATGAATCTGTTAGTTCCATTGTTTGAAGTTACTTCTAAGTGAAAATTGCTGCTTATTGAACCATTGGCACTAATACAATATTCCCCTTTAGGAAGGTTGATGTATGGACCATATATTACCGTGGGTTCGCTTTTTTTAATTTTTATCATGCCTGCTTTTAATGTTGCGCCCTTCATTTGCATTGAGTTTAATGGCAGCAAGTTAACCACAATATCTTCATCAAGATTCGATTTCACACCGTGACTGATTTGTAAGTCTTTAAGTTTAATGCTCTCTCCACTTTTAAATTTATAAATATGTCCAACGTTTGAATTATCACCAACCCATAAGCATAACATGTTGTTATTATCATTTTGATAATCCCTAAAATAATTACATTTGCTAATGTAGATTATGTTGTCACCTTCAGTAGTGCTTGAACTAAAGTCAGCAGAGAAATCTCCTATATATTTGACATTTCCTTCTTTAGATAGAAGTGTTTTCTTGTTGCTATTTATAGATATTCTATTCCCATATATGCTGTAGTAGTCCTTATCGAAATAAATAACATCATTATCTTTTTCAAACCAGAGGTCTTGAACTGATGATAAGACGCTGGACATCTCATCTTTGCTGAAGTTAACTAATCTGTTTTCACTGTTATTGAATAGACTTACACCATATCCTAATGTGTCATCTCCGCCAAGCAAATGAAGTAATGTGGCACCAATATCTACAGTTGAACCTAAGGTATCAATTTGCTCTGGGTTTAAATCAGGGCTAAAAAACATAACATTATTTTCTCTGCTTACTTTTTCTAAGTAAGAACTGATATCATTGGATATAAATGCTGTGTGATCAGACATAATAACCAAGATCGTATCTTTATAGTACTTGCTTTCCATTATCTTTTTTGCCAGTTTTGATATGAGATGATCATCACAATATACTGATTTAAGATAAGGATGTTTTAACGCCATCAGAGGGAAGTCTAAATTAGAACATGAGTTGGATAAAGAACCATCTGGACCATGGGTATCAAGAGTTAAACCTGAAAGCATAAAATGCTTACCTGATTCTGAAAGACTGATATATTTTTTAAAAAATTCGTCTAATAATATATCGTCTTTCACTCCCCAGCCTGACATATCATTAGATGTAAACTTATCATTAAAATAAGAATAGTCATATATATCAGCATAGCCATGACTTAGAAGAAAATCACTTTTTCCTCCAAATTTTGAATCAGCGCCACCCATATATACTACCTGGTACCCATTGTCCTTCAATAAATCACCAAGGCAATAAGCACCTGGAATAAAGTTCAATCCTGCAAAATCTTTTCCATGATCACTTTTTAAACCATTATCGTTAAATGAATAGTTTACAATGAGTGGTGTTCCACATTGTGAACTCACCATTCCTGCCACCGTCCAATTCCCTCCGGTAATAGTCTTTATATTAGAAAAGTCTACAGAATGTTCTCTAAGTTTATTGATATTGGGAGTCATACCTGGAAATGCGGAATCATTGGAATATGCTCTTTCAAAGCTTTCGATGTAAAGAAGGACAACGTTCTTTTTATTGTTGATTTCTTTATTAGCATGTTGGTAGTTATTTTCACTTTTTGTATGTAATATCTTATATGTGTTTTTTAAGTCACTCATTAATGGGTTGGAGACAATACATAGAAAGCACAGAATATATGTTGTGGCTGAGTTTATATTTCTTTTTATTTTACGTTGAATGTAAAATGCAACTCCCCATGTAGCCAGATATACTACTATGTAGGAAAAATAAGAGGAGAATTGCCCTAGACTTACACCGCTCATACTGGTCTTGAAAAAATAAATGGCAGAGAAGCCAAAACCATCACCAGATATAGCATTGCATATAAACCAAAATAAAAGGAGAGTCGAGGCAATAAATGAAAATATCGTTGCTTTAACATCTCTTGTCAGGAAGATGGAAAATAATATGGATGATATTGCGCACATTAAACTAAAAATAAACATATATACTCTGTTGTAAAATTATAGAAAATGTATCTTATGATTATACAGTATTGCGTAAAGCAACTCATCACAAAAAGCGTAACTTGCTCGAAAAAGGATGTGGTTTGTGATGTTTACAACCTATTGGGAGTTATTCTAATTAGAAAGAGCCTAAAGATTCCAGCAATATCCTCCCACTATGCAGCGCATAGCGCTTGCTGATAACGAGCAGCTATCACTGTCTCCGCCGCGGGAATCCATCAGAATTCGAAAGAGTGTCGATAAATGGGTCGCAGGCTCATGATTGCGAAATACGGGACTGGATAGTTCAACGCAGCCTGAGCGACTTTCTGTCAAAACATACATCGCTCCAGACAAAACGGTGGGGTCGAAATAAAGCATTCGCCCCGGCCTGCTTTCTGTTCCCAAAGGGGAACCATTATGGACTTCACCAGGATTAACGGTAATGGCATTCCCCACATCCCCTTCAACCCTACCGCACCCACTCATAGACACCTGAGCACCACGATCGATTAAGCCAATGCCGAACTAATCATGAGTATGACGCCCAAACCGGAAGGATGTATCGGCAGATACTGCATGGACACCTGTCATCCCACATCGAAGGTGGCGAAACGTTCTTTCTGCATCGACTAAAGGTCGGGGTGATGGGTTATCGATACATCCTCTGAGTATATCTACTCAGAGGCTTATTGTGCACAGAAAACCCCCAGCTAGGCTGGGGGTTCCGGAAAGCTTTCAGCTTTGGGCCAGTTATTAAAACCCCTTTTGATTTGTTAAAACACCTTGCGGTCTGGCAACTGCAAGGGTTAAACAAGAAATCAAAAGGGGGTCCCAATGGGGGACGAAAAGAGCTTAGCGCACACCCGATGGAACTGTAAATATCACATAGTTTTTGCGCCCAAATACCGAAGACAAGCATTCTACGGGGAGAAACGTAGGGCGATAGGCAGCATCTTAAGAAAGCTGTGTGAGTGGAAAAACGTGCGGATCCTGGAAGCGGAATGCTGTGCAGATCATATCCATATGCTTGTGGAAATCCCGCCCAAAATGAGCGTATCCGGTTTTATGGGTTATCTGAAAGGTAAAAGCAGTCTGATGTTGTATGAGCAGTTTGGTGATATGAAGTTTAAATACAGGAACAGGGAGTTCTGGTGTCGTGGGTATTACGTAGATACGGTGGGTAAGAACACAGCAAGGATACAGGAATACATAAAGCACCAGCTTGCAGAGGATAAAATGGGCGAGCAGTTATCGATCCCTTATCCGGGTAGCCCGTTTACGGGCCGTAAGTAACGAAGTCTGATGCAAATGTCAGATCGTATGCGCCTGTTAGGGCGCGGCTGGTAACAGAGCCTTATAGGCGCATCAGAAAAACCTCCGGCTATGCCGGAGGATATTTATT
>NZ_JAOWHC010000025.1:0-4219 GCF_030332805.1 Citrobacter sp. Cpo065 | reverse complement strand
CGTGATGATGCCACGACGCAGCGATATTGAAATAGCCTGGTATGCTTCGATACAGCAGGAACCAAATGGCCGGAAGACCGTCACCACGCAACGGTTTGTCCAGGAACTGAGCAAGGTTAACTGGAACTGGACGATGAAGCAGGCCAACGAATGGATCGAGTGGTATGTGACAACATTCCGCGATGTATCAACGCAGGAAGGCGAGAATCGTACCTTCCAGCTGTTCAATCCAAACGGAGGACTATAGCCATGGGCTTTCCTTCACCTGCGGCAGATTACGTTGAAACAAGGATTTCCCTTGATCAGCAGCTTATCAGTCAGCCCGCAGCGACTTACTTCATGCGTGCATCACGTTCACATTTCAGGGAAGGAATAATCCAGGGGGCGTTGCTTGTTGTTGATGCGTCACTTTCTCCCTGTGATGGCTCGCTGCTGATATGCGCGATAGACGGGGAATTCAGGATCAAGCGATATCGGACTCATCCTCAGCCCCACCTGGTTAATCTGGAGAACGGGAGAAGGGAGGCGCTGCCAGCAGATGATGATGGTTACAGTTCTGCACCCGCTATATTCGGGGTGATCACGTACATCATTAATGATGCCAGGAACGCGGAGTTTGATGATTGCCCGGTGATGTAGATAAAAACATATCCATGGGGAAGGATAATTATGCTTTTTTGGTGGCTATTTAACCACTCATTACTTTGTTGGCATTTAAGTTAAAAATATTAGATATCAATCACAAAGATTTGATGACAACCATCTTTGTAATGACTATAAAGTTACCCACTCGCTAGGGATAAAGCGTATCCAATATGCATTGCTGTGTAATTACGGGGTCTGTTGATGTCACCAGACCCTGTCTTTTCATCATCGACTACACACAGCTGTTATCCTGCCAGGTGAATTCTAATTTGGGCGGGGTTTCTCCCCAGTAATTCCCCAAAGTTTCCCCGTGCAAAAGACAGGCATAAAAAACCAGCCGTAAAGGCTGGTTCTTAAAGGGGTTTTTGGTCGGCACGAGAGGATTTGAACCTCCGACCCCCGACACCCCATAGCGGTGCGCTACCGTTTCTAGGGCTAAAATGTGCCAGAAACAGGTTAGTAAGTCCGTCCTGCATCAATTGAAAGGAAGTAGATCAGTAAAAAATAACCCTTTGGTGCTATTCATCAACATGGCTGAAGGAAAGAAAATGCATTGCGCAAGAAATCAGTTTGTGGGAGCAACAGGCTTGGTATCATTCTTATACGGATGATGGTTAACGTAACTATTTAATCTGTAAAGTGCAAAATGCCGGTTTAAGACACTCAGTGGTGAAAAAAATTGGCGTGCTATACATTGAAACTAAATCATGATTTTTCATGATGAATGAATGTCTCTTTCCAGCTATACATATGATAAGTAGAGCTACGGAGAAATATAATGAAACTAACTTCAATGCTATTCATTTCATTAATATTAATTTCGTCTGAATGCTCCGCAGCAAGCAAGCCGCCTCCTGAGCCGAAGACAACACCTACTCCAACATCAACGCCTGAACCCAGGCCACCTAGAATACCAAATCCTCAGTGTCATGATGATTGCCCAGGTGTTTTTTGGAAAATACATCAAGAAGGATTTGTACAACCTAAACAATCTGAATTGGAGAAACTTAAAAATGGAGACTTCTTCAAGTCTGGAGTTGGCACGATAGTTCAACAAAATTAGTTTCAATTAGTAGATATTCACTTGTTACTCAGCTGATTTTTATTAAAAAAGCATCAGCTACATTACTTATCATAATGGGTTGCGGTAGCTTCCTGTTTGTTCGTGCCTAGGTGTGTGCTATCAAATTTGTATATGCCTAATCACTCCATAATGGGGTTATCCGCGCCAACCCAAACTCAGAAAGCGAGGGGAATTTAAATGAATGTTACGTCACTTCGTAAAATCCCGTTCTCAGAAATTGAACTTCCACATTCGGTATCGAGAGTGCGGATGATGGGCTTAGCACCCTTAGATGTAGGCCAACAAGAGCTGTCGGCAACTGAATGGTTCAACAAACTTGTTGCTATGATGAATGCAGATTTACAGCTGCGAATGTCTACTAGAGCTGAAATAACAAAACAAGAAGGCCAAAAAATCCAAGATGGCGTACCAAGCGGTTGGGAGTTTGAATTTGAAGTGACATTCGATGAACAACGCTGGATTTTCGATAAACCAACTATGGCAATGCGAACGCAAACATGGTCTTTTGATTGGCCAGAATTGCGTGGAAAAGAGGCGTCTTTTGATCTTCCGGATGGACTCGAGTGGCGAACAGAACACAGATATCTCGGTGACTTTTTCCAGTGCAGAAGTATTACTGACTGTGGCTGGTATCCAGTTTATACAGATATACCTGTTGCAATCCTAAAAACAAAGCGAGTAATCTTTACCGTTCCTGAGGTTGTATCACAGAGAAAAGAGTTCAAATGGGATGTTCCTGAGTTCTATAACGAACAAGTGGTTTGGTACGTAAAGATCCCCCAATTTAAACTCATTCATTCGGCAGCCACATACGCAGAAGAATCAGAGAAGAAAGCTGCGGAACTTACAACTAAAATAAGTGAGGGTACAAAGCAGGATGTAGCGGAGATTAGAAGTATCTACAAGGACGAATTGCTTCATGCTGCTTCTGCAGTTGCCTCTGAGACCAGAGAAAAGATGACTAAAGAGTACAACGTAAATCTAGGTCTCTTCAATGGCGCGATCGAGGGAATGCAAGCTCAGATTGCAGCCCTGCCGGAGACAGAGCGCGTAAAGTATCAGGAAAGTTTAAATACTTGGATTTCTAACCGTCAAGCTTTTATTAATCAATATTTGCAATTTATGCAAAATATCGACGCCCAGATTCAAGTTATGGTTCAGAAAGTACTAGAAAGCCTTGGGGCAGCGGCGGGTCTTTGATTCCGATTGAGAATAGGTATAACAATTCATTTGTATTAGTGCAAATCTGGCCTGCTTTCCGTTTATTTTCACATCTGATTTTAGCAATACCTTGATCAGCTGTTAAAACAATGGAGAACATCCGCTTTTAGCTGTGAATTCAGTGACTGTAAAAGCGTCACCAGTGAGGTCTGGCAATAGCGGTAACAGGTTGAATGCAGTGGCGTGAATAACTTGGACTACTGGTGAAAACTATTCCCCAAAACTAAAATCAAAGTTTTGATAATCAATGAGTTGTAAAAGGTAGTTATAGACAGTTTTTGATAGTAGAAAGCATGATAATTTCAATTTTATCAAATGGTTATTATGATTTTAGCAATGTAATGTTACGCCACATGGGTTGGGTAGAAGCGGCTGACCTGATTGTTAAAGGTATGGAAGGCGCGATTAACGCGAAAACCGTAACCTATGACTTCGAACGTCTGATGGACGGCGCTAAGCTGCTGAAATGTTCAGAGTTTGGTGACGCGATCATCGAAAACATGTAATCCAGATCTTGGGTTGTATGAGAACGGGAGCCGAGAGGTTCCCGTTTTTTTTGTGCACAGAGAACCCCCAGCTAGGCTGGGGGTTCCGGAAAGCTTTCAGCTTTGGGCCAGTTATTAAAACCCCTTTTGATTTGTTAAAACACCTTGCGGTCTGGCAACTGCAAGGGTTAAACAAGAAATCAAAAGGGGGTCCCAATGGGGGACGAAAAGAGCTTAGCGCACACCCGATGGAACTGTAAATATCACATAGTTTTTGCGCCCAAATACCGAAGACAAGCATTCTACGGGGAGAAACGTAGGGCGATAGGCAGCATCTTAAGAAAGCTGTGTGAGTGGAAAAACGTGCGGATCCTGGAAGCGGAATGCTGTGCAGATCATATCCATATGCTTGTGGAAATCCCGCCCAAAATGAGCGTATCCGGTTTTATGGGTTATCTGAAAGGTAAAAGCAGTCTGATGTTGTATGAGCAGTTTGGTGATATGAAGTTTAAATACAGGAACAGGGAGTTCTGGTGTCGTGGGTATTACGTAGATACGGTGGGTAAGAACACAGCAAGGATACAGGAATACATAAAGCACCAGCTTGCAGAGGATAAAATGGGCGAGCAGTTATCGATCCCTTATCCGGGTAGCCCGTTTACGGGCCGTAAGTAACGAAGTCTGATGCAAATGTCAGATCGTATGCGCCTGTTAGGGCGCGGCTGGTAACAGAGCCTTATAGGCGCATCAGAAAAACCTCCGGCTATGCCGGAGGATATTTATT
>NZ_JAOWHC010000024.1:0-36813 GCF_030332805.1 Citrobacter sp. Cpo065 | reverse complement strand
CCATCCTGACGGATGGGCTTTTTTGCGTCTGTGCGGGATGAAAACCGCCGGATGCGGCGTGCCGCCTTATCCGGCCTACAGGGGCCGGGCTGAACGTATTTTGTAGGCCTGATAAGCGCAGCGCATCAGGCAACGCGGCAGTACATTGCCGGATTCGACGTAACAGCCTTAATCGACCAACAAAAGCACACTGTCTCGATCTACTACACGGATCTCTCCCTCGAACATATCTGAATCCTTTCTCTGCTAATTAAAATCGTGATCTTTACCGCACAATAAGATATAACAATTATATAACATTCTATTCACTAAAAAACACACAACCATCATTGATAAATTCACGCGATCGTTGGCAGGGGTACAATTCTAATGGCTGATAGTAGTGTAACTGAGAACGGGGCGCTGGCAGACGGCGATACCCGTCGTCGTATATGGGCGATTGTCGGAGCATCATCAGGGAATCTGGTCGAATGGTTTGATTTCTATATCTATTCATTCTGCTCTCTTTATTTTGCTCATATCTTTTTTCCATCAGGAAATACCACCACACAACTCTTACAAACCGCCGGCGTTTTTGCCGCTGGCTTCTTGATGCGACCAATTGGAGGCTGGCTGTTTGGCCGTATCGCGGATAAGCACGGGCGTAAAAAGTCCATGTTGCTGTCCGTTTGTATGATGTGCATGGGATCGTTGGTGATCGCTTGTCTACCGGGATATGAAACTATCGGTACCTGGGCGCCTGCGCTATTACTGCTGGCAAGGCTATTCCAGGGGTTATCTGTCGGTGGTGAATACGGAACCAGCGCGACGTATATGAGTGAAGTCGCCGTTGAAGGTAAGAAAGGTTTTTATGCTTCATTCCAGTACGTAACGTTAATCGGCGGACAGTTACTGGCATTGCTGGTTGTGGTCATATTACAGCACACGTTAGAAGACTCAGCGCTCAGAGAGTGGGGTTGGCGTATTCCATTTGCGTTGGGCGCCGTGCTGGCTATAGTTGCGCTATGGCTGCGTCGCCAACTGGATGAAACCTCGAAACAGGATGTTCGCGCGCTGAAAGAAGCGGGTTCCCTGAAAGGTCTGTGGCGTAATCGCAAAGCTTTTGTCATGGTGCTTGGCTTTACCGCCGCGGGTTCGTTGTGTTTTTACACGTTCACAACCTATATGCAGAAGTACCTGGTTAACACAGCCGGTATGCATGCCAACGTAGCCAGCGGGATTATGACGGCGGCACTGTGTGTGTTCATGCTGGTACAACCGCTGTTCGGCGCCTTGTCAGACAAAATTGGCCGGCGTACTTCAATGCTGTGTTTTGGCGCGTTGGCCGCGATTTTCACCGTTCCCATTCTGACAGCATTGCAAAGCGTAACATCCCCGTATATGGCGTTTGCTCTGGTGATGTGTGCTCTGTTAATCGTCAGTTTCTATACGTCAATTAGCGGTATTCTGAAGGCCGAAATGTTCCCGGCGCAGGTGCGCGCTCTTGGGGTCGGCTTATCTTATGCGTTGGCCAATGCGCTGTTTGGCGGTTCAGCCGAATATGTCGCGTTGTCCCTGAAGTCTGTTGGTATGGAAACGACATTCTTCTGGTACGTCACTGCGCTGGCAGTCGTTGCGTTTTTAGTATCGCTAATGCTGCATGGGAAGGGGAAAGGTCTGCGCCTCTAGTAATGTGCCAGTTGCCAGACCGCATAGCCGGTAGATGCGCCTGCAACATCCCAGGCGAAGTCCTTCCAGCTCCAGCCGCTCCCAGCGGGACGGCTGTCCCACAGCTCTTTTGACGCGCCCAGACTGACTGAGAACATCAGGCCGATAGCCGCACTGCGATCGCGGCTGTTGCCCTGATGTTGGGCATATTCATTGCCGGCTGCGGCAAGCATGGCGGAGGCGATGAAGTGTTGAGCTTTGTCTTGCCCGCTCCACTGGTCGTTAGCCATATGGCTGCAGCCCGAAATGGCAAGGATACTGGTAAGAATGAACAGGCGCACCGTTGCCTCCATATGAAAAACCCCGTCACTGGACGGGGTCTTGATTACAGAATACGGCTAATTAATCTGTCGATACGAATACGGCGTAGTCGACGGATGAGCTTACGCACTTTGACTGGATAGTCAGCAATGCTTTGCAGGTCGCGATAGTGCTTAACGACGGTAGTATGCGTACGGATAAGCTCCAGCTCTTTATCGCGCTGAGGGGTGAGCTCTTGCTTAGGATCGTGGATAAGGATGGCGTTTTCCAGATCCAGACGCCAGGCACGAGGGTTAAGGTTGTTGCCGGTGAGCAGCATCCATTTATCATCAACCCACATACCTTTCAGATGATAGGTATTGTCATCATCTTTCCATAAGCGCACGACCAACTGGTCGGTATTCACGTAATACTGCAATCTGCTCAAGAAACGGCGCAGATTTATTTCATACAGATAAGGCAGCGCACCGATGATCTTGAATGGCTCATCTTCCGGGATGAAAAAGTCGTTGGCGGTTTTATCACCGACAATGATTTCAACCTTTTTCCCTTCACGCAGCAGTTGAATGATATTGCGCACCAGTATGGCGGGAAGGTTGAAATAAGGGGTACAGATTGTAAGCTTGTGCTCCGCGCAGGGCATAAGATGGAAAATGGTCTTATTTAACAGACTGGATTTCCCAAGGCCCACCAGAGGCGTAACCGAAAGCTGTTCGTTATCAGCATCACCCTGAAAATGGAATGACGCATCGCGCAGTTCCTGACGGTACAGGCGGATGTCGTTTTTAATTTCTGGGCTTTTAGGGCGGTTGATATCATCAAGACGGTTAACGCCGCGACCGTTCATCAGGTTTTGCGTCACCCAATCGAACATGATATCGGCCATTTGCGCGTTGCGAATCAACTGATAACGGTCATAGCGATATTTATCATGCTGATGCAGGTAAACATCGTTCAGACTGGCCCCGCTGTACAGGACGCTGTCATCAATGATAAAGCCTTTGAAATGCAGGACGCCAAGCGCTTCGCGGGTGTTAATCGGAACGCCATAGACAGGAATATCGATACCAGGGTTTTCTTGCGCCATTCGGCAATACCAGTCAGCATTGGTATTGGATGCCGCAGCACCAATACGACCGCGCTGGGCTCGGTGCCAGTCGACAAGCACCCGGACATCCAGCTCAGGACGCTGCCGTTTTGCCGCATAGAGAGCGTCAAGTATGCCTTTACCACCGTCATCCTGTTCCAGGTACAGCGCAATAATGCAGATCCGTCGCGTCGCGCTGGCTATTTTTTCCAGCAGAGTCTCCCTGAAATTAGCGGGAGCATAAAAGAAATCTACATCATCAACTGACTGAGAAATCTTGGGTAGTTGGGCAAGGTGTTGTTGATGTTTATTACGCTTAAATTTTGACAACATCACAGTGCATTTCTTCTCTGTTCATTGAAGGGTCCTCTGTGCTATGCAGACGACATAAGCGGGCAATGATACCACCAGTACCCATTAATGTGGTCAACATTTCCAGTACCTTACTCACGATTCCTCACATTGGGCCAGATTAAGCGTTAGCCCAACAATTCCCTCTTCGAGCTGGACGTCAACAACAAACCCGAGTTTTCGGGCCAGGGCGACCATCCCACGATTGTTCGGCATCGTAATACCATTCAAACGTATAAGTCCGTGATCTCGAGTATAGGCAATTAATTTTTCCATCAATCGGCGACCCAGTCCAAGCCCTTTGAGATCGGAACGAACCAGTACGGCAAACTCAGCGTCTACGTTATCAGGATCCGAGATTGCTCGCGTTACGCCGAGGATCTCTTCGTGATTATCTTTACAACGCACCGCAACAAAGGCCATTTCCCGATCGTAGTCGATCTGCGTCATATTGGCTAAATCTTCGTGGGTAAATTCGTTGATCTCACTGAAATAGCGATAATAAAGATCTTCTTTTGTCACCTGAGAAATGAACTGCTGAAGATGAGGTTCATCCTCCGGCAAAATGGGGCGGAACAGACAGCGCTCGCCGTTCTTCAACTCCACCCACTCTTCAAGCTGATGAGGGTAGGGACGTACAGCCAGTCTGCTTTCGTTATCTCCCGTGAAAGGGGCAATATCCAGCGTAACGTCCAGCGCGGTAAATTCTCCGGCCGAGGCCAGCAGCGGATGAATATCCAGACGCTGAATTTCCGGGCAATCGACGATCAAGTTGGAGACCTGCACCAGAAGTTGGCTCAACCCGGCGATATCCAATGGGCGCAGTGCGCTGCGCGCGCGGATCTTTTTATTTTTGATCCCCTGGATCACCAGATAGCGCGCCAGATTCATGTTCAATGGCGGCAATGCCACCACGGCTTGATCTTCCGGTCGCCACTCAACACCACCTTCACCCAACATAATCAACGGGCCAAATACCGGGTCGTGTTCAACGACGACGCGAAGCTCCTGAGCGCCGGCGCGATTCGCCATACTTTGCACTAATAAGCCGTGAATGCGTGCCTGCGGCCAGGCCATTTTTACCCGATCGAAAATTGCATTGGCGGCCTGTTGCACTTCAGTGGCTGTACGCAGGTAGAGCATCACCCCCTGAACTTCTGATTTATGCGGAATATCAGGAGAACGCAGCTTGAGCGCCACCGGGTAGCCGATTTGCTCCGCGATGTGTACAGCTTCCGCGCTGTCGCTGGCGATCCACGTTGGCAGCGTGTGTAAGCCATAAGCCTGTAAAATCGGCTGCACTTCATGGGTATCAAGCGATGTCGCTCCTTCAGCAATCGCCCGCTGTAACAGATTATGCGCTTCGGCGGTGTTGGAGGTCAGGCTGTCAGGCAGCGCAGGCGTTTCCCGCAGCTGCTTCTGGTTTCGCCGATACTCCACCATATGCATAAATGCGGTGATGGTACCTTCCGGCGTGCGGTAGGTGGGCAGTCCGGCTTCGCTAAACAGTCTGCGGGCTTCCTGAGAGGAAAACTCTCCGCACCAGTTGGTCAGCAACGAGACGAATTTTCCTCGGGGGTGATGCTTTACCGCTTCAATCAATGCCAGTGCGCTTTCGGTTCCGGGAGCGGCTGCGCTGGGTGAATGAATCACCATCAGCGCGTCGAAATCCTGGCTGGCGAGCAAAATATCCAGTGTCTTAACGTAGTGTTCGCTGCTGGCATCATCACGCAGATCCAGCGGGTTGGCGATATCAACATGTTCAGGCAACGCATCACGTAATTTCTGGCAGGTGTCTTCACTCAACGTCGCCAACTTGCCATTTTTTGACCACAGTTCATCTAATGCCAGTGCGGCAGGCGCGGCCCCATTGCTGATGATCATCAGCCTGTCGCCACGTAGTGGACGCATGTGACTCAGGGTTTCGACCGCCGAGAACAGCTCGTGTGTGTCTTGTACGCGTAGTAAACCGGCGCGCTGAATAGCGGCATCCCACGCAGGGTCCATCCCGGCGCTGGTATGCAGTAAACGCTGCGCCGCTGGACTACGACCGCTCTTAATCACCAGAATAGGTTTATTGCGCGAGGCGCTGCGGGCGGCGGAAACAAAGCGTCGGGCATCACTTAAATGTTCGAGATACAGCAATATCGCGCTGGTTTTGCTGTCGCGCGCCAGGTAATCCAGCAGCTCATCAACGTCGATATCCAGGCTATCACCCAGCGCGATAAAGTAAGAAAAGCCCATTTCTCTCTGCTGTGCCCAGTCGAGTATGGTATTGGATACGGCAGCGGATTGAGAGATAAAAGCCAGCTTGCCGCGCTTAATCGGTACGGGGGAAAAGCTGGCGTTAAGCCCTTGCCAGGGCGCGAGAAGTCCCAGGCTGTTGGGGCCCAGCAAACGTATGTTGTAGCGTGATGCGCAGGCCAGTAGCTCTGCGTGCTGCGCCGCGGGAGCTGAGAGAATAATGCAGGTTTTACAGCCTTTCTCGCCAAGCGCTTCGAGTAACGCCAGGTTACGGCTGGCATTGGTGCACAACACGGCGAGATCCGGGCTAAAGGGCAGGCTGTTGATATTGGGCCATGCCAGTACGCCCAGCACCGCTTTCCATGCGGGCGTCACCGGTAAAACAGGCCCATTGAAACCGCCGGCAAGCAGGTTACGCATCATCAGGTAACCCGCGCGATTAGGCTTCATTGACGCCCCTATCACCGCAATGGATTTCGGTCGCAGTAGTGCTTCCAGACCACGCTGACTCATATCGGCTTCCTTAATGACACCAGTGACCGAATGATTTTAAACGTTTTCTGAGGAATCTGCTGTGACGCTTCCCTGATGTTGAGTTTTTCCTGCCAGGTAGCGGGTTTTAAAGCGAGTGAAATGATCGCTTAACCCTTCTGCGGCTTGCGTATCTCCCGCCAGATCCAACAAGGCGATGGCCACTTCGGCAGTGCAATATTGCCCTTCAGCGTGAACGCCACGCAGGTGGTAAGCAGAAAGGCGTGATAAATCAACGGAGATCACCGGTAGGTTATCGAGGTACGGGCTTTTGCGGAACATTTTACGCGCCTCAGGCCAGGTGCCGTCGAGCATGATAAACAATGGGGGCTTACCGGCTGGTGGCGTGAAAATCACTTCACGCTCTTCACCCGCATAGGAGGCCGGGAATACAACCATCGGCTGGTAATCCGGATTTTTCACCAGTTCCAGCAGCGCCTGCGGCGGCTCGGTGCGTGACCACTGAAAAGCCGTGGTATCGGGCAGAATATCAGCAATTAAACGCCCCGTGTTGCTGGGCTTCATCGGCTCGGTATCAAACATCACCAGACAAAAGCGACTTTTTGCCTCAGAGGGTGCCAGCGTTGCGCACAAGCAGAGTTTCTGCGGCAGCAGGCAGCGCTGACAGCGGCGGACGCGATTACCTCGGGCAAGGAAAGGACGCGTGGCGCGCGCGAGGCGCTCAGCGCGTAACTGAAGAACAGCGTTATCGGTCATGGGGAAACACGTTGAAAAACGCTATTGTCGCAGAGGTGAAAACGGGGCACAAGATGCGCCCCGTAGAGATTATAATGATTCGTTAAGCCAGCTATCAAACGGGGCTTTTGGTACAGCGCCGTTAAGCATGTCGACGATTTCCCCTTTTTTGAAAATCATAATGGTCGGAATGCTGCGGATACCGAAACGGGCGCTGAGTTCACGCTCGGCTTCCGTATTCACTTTAACAAAACGCACTTTACCGCTACGCTCTTCCGCGACATCTTCAAAAATCGGGGCGAAGTTACGACATGGACCACACCAGGGGGCCCAAAAGTCAACGACCACCGGGAGATCGTCTTTTAACAGTTTATCCAGTGTCTCACCGGTCGCATTGATCACCTCCCCATCAAACAGGTCGTGACCACAGCGTCCGCATTTAGCCGCTTCCTGGACACGATCGTCGGGGATGCGGTTGATAGCCTGGCAGCTGGTACAAACGGTATTCATAACTAACCTCTGGATGAGTGGAGTGGACTTCACGGCAGGAACGCCAGTATGTTTCTATTATGTTACATATTATCGGGGAGTCTGTTCTAAACAACAATGCGTTTTATTCAATGAGTACAATAGTCCTTAGCTTTTAAATGAAATAATGGCTAACGACGTGCACATCGGGTAATCTGCGCGCTTCGCGCAGAGCAGGTGGAGAAAAACATGAGCGACGAACTGAAGAACAAAAACGGCAAGGTCAAAGTGATGTACGTCCGCAGTGACGATGACTCGGATAAACGCACCCAAAATCCACGTACCGGAAAAGGCGGCGGTCGCCCCGGTACTTCCCGAGCCGAAGGCGGTCGTCGCCCTGCCCGTGATGACCGAAAGGGTCCGAACAGCGAACGCGGTCGTGAACGTGGTCGTGACCGCGATGTAGAACGTGACCACAGACGTGAAGATTCACCGTGGCGTACCGTGTCCCGCGCACCGAATGATGACGCAGCGGATAAAGCCGATCACGGCGGTATTAGCGGTAAGAGCTTTATCGATCCTGAAGTATTACGCCGTCAGCGTGCGGAAGAAACCCGCGTTTACGGTGAGAATGCCTGTCAGGCTCTGTTCCAGAGTCGTCCGGACGCCATCGTCCGCGCCTGGTTTGTTCAGAGCGTAACCCCGCGCTTTAAAGAAGCATTACGTTGGATGGCGGCAAACCGCAAAGCCTATCACGTGGTTGACGAAGCCGAGCTGGCGAAAGCCTCTGGCACAGAACACCACGGTGGCGTTTGTTTCCTGATCAAAAAACGTAACGGTACTACCGTTAAGCAGTGGGTCGGTCAGGCAGGGGCGCAGGATTGTGTGCTGGCACTGGAAGATATCGCTAACCCGCATAACCTGGGCGGCATGATGCGTAGCTGCGCGCACTTCGGTGTGAAAGGCGTAGTGGTTCAGGATGCGGCGCTGATGGAATCAGGTGCGGCCATCCGTACCGCTGAAGGCGGAGCTGAGCACGTTCAGCCGATTACCGGCGACAGCATTGTTGATGTGCTGGACGACTTCCGCCAGGCGGGTTACACGGTTGTGATGACCTCAAGCGCGAAAGGCAAACCGCTGTTTACTACCACGCTGCCGGAAAAAATGGTGCTGGTATTAGGGCGTGAGCGTGAAGCTCTGCCAGAAGCAGCATGCTCAGCCGACGATCTGTGCGTTGCAATTGACGGCACTGGCAAGGTAGAAACGCTCAACGTTTCTGTGGCAACAGGCGTGCTGCTCGCGGAGTGGTGGCGTCAAAACAAAGCCTGATAATAAAAATGCCAGCGAATCGCTGGCATTTTTTTATTCGCTTTCTGCGGGTAACACTGGCATCCAGTCAATTGGCTTTTCACCTCGTTGTTCCAGCCATTCATTCGCCAGTGCAAAGTGATTGCAGCCAAAGAAACCGCGATGCGCAGAGAGCGGTGATGGGTGGGGCGCTTTCAACACATGGTGACGCTGCGTATCAATAATCGCGCCTTTCTTCTGTGCGTGAGAACCCCAGAGCAGGAAAACCACGCCTTCCCGATGTTGGTTAATCAGACTTATGACTTTATCGGTAAATGTTTCCCATCCAAGGCTGGCGTGAGAATGTGCCTGGCCGGCGCGGACGGTGAGTACGGTGTTAAGTAACAGTACCCCCTGGCGTGCCCAGCTTTCCAGATATCCGTGCGTTGGGCGCGTGAAGCCTGGAATTGTTGCCTCCAGCTCTTTGTACATATTCAGCAACGAGGGTGGAGTGGCAATGCCGGGGCGAACAGAGAACGCGAGACCGTGTGCCTGGCCTGGACCGTGGTAAGGATCCTGACCCAGGATGACGACTTTCACGTCACCAAGCTCGGTAAAGCGAAAAGCGTTAAACACATCTTTTTGCGGCGGATAAATTGTCATTCCCGATTGACGCTCGCCGGCAACAGTATGCAGTGTGTTAACAAAATAAGGCTGCTGTTTCTCTTCAGCCAGCACATCGTGCCAGGTTAATTCGGTGGCCATCTCGCTCTCCTGCGAATTTTCAATCCCCCTAGCTTAACTGCTTCTTTCGACGTCGCAAAATTCTGTACGTTACTCAATGGTCTACCCCTTAAAGATAGTTGAAAATTTATGTAAAAAGTTTAGCTGCGCACATGGCGTAAGTTGATGTAAAACAATAAAATCCACCTATCACCACTTTTCATGTGTGGTTTTTGTTGATTTAAATCAAAGATTCAAGGGTGTGTGAGGGGTATATATACACTCAAGCAACAATGGTTTTACCAATTGGCCGGATGACGGCCAACCGAGATCAAATAATTTTGCCGGGGAGGCATCAAATGATTACAGGTATCCAGATTACTAAAGCTGCAAACGACGACCTGCTGAACTCTTTCTGGCTGCTGGACAGCGAAAAAGGCGAAGCTCGCTGCATCGTTGCGAAAGCAGGTTTCAATGCTGATGAAGTTGTTGCAGTCAGCAAACTGGGCGAAATCGAATACCGTGAAGTACCGGTAGACGTACAGCCGGAAGTCCGCGTGGAAGGTGGTCAGCACCTGAACGTGAACGTTCTGCGTCGCGAAACGCTGGAAGATGCAGTTAAGCATCCGGAAAAATATCCGCAGCTGACCATCCGTGTTTCGGGTTATGCAGTGCGTTTCAACTCTCTGACCCCAGAACAGCAGCGCGACGTTATTGCTCGTACCTTTACTGAGAGCCTGTAAGGCTCACGGGGAATAACCCCGTTTAGCAGAGAATCAAAAAGCGGAAGATGCCAGTGCGTCTTCCGCTTTTTTGCATCTGTTAGTAAAAGATCCTCACCGCGCAATACACCAACAGCAGCGCCAGAATGATATTCAACTGTCGACCGTAATGGCAAAAAACGCGCTGAAAAAGATGGCCCGCCAGCGCCCAGCAGGCATTCCCGAAGGTGCCGATCAGCGCTAACAGAATACTCACCCCAATCAGCCAGTGGGCGTCCTGAGTGTACGGTAATACGAACGTGGATAACGCGGTAATGCCGTACAAAATGATTTTCACGTTAACAAACTGCAAGCCAAAACTTGCCCAGAAGCTAATCGGCTCTGACTGCAATCTATCGTTCGAGGTCGGGCTGGTGGCGATCTTCAGCGCCAGCCACAGGATATAAGCGGCCCCAGCCCAACTAAGCCAATGGATGATGGCTGGATCCATGACCGCCAGTGAAAATGAAATCCCGGCGCACATCATCATGACGATTAAAAAGCCCAGACTCATTCCGGCCAGTACGCGTGTACTCTGACGAAAACCGTGTGACGTCGCGGCGCTGAGCGCAAGGATGTTGTTTGGTCCGGGGGTTAGCGCGGTAATCAATGTATAGGTCCAGAATGCACTTAAAAGCGTGGGGGTCACTTGTTATCTCCTCTGTTTTGGTAGACAGTACCCGAGGCAAAATATTAAAAAAAATGAATGTTTTTGCATTCTGAGTTCGATATTTTCGATGGGTTGGTGCGGATGGATTTACGTCGGTTTATTACGCTAAAAACGGTGGTGGAAGAGGGTTCATTTCTGCGGGCATCACAAAAACTGTGCTGTACGCAATCAACGGTTACCTTTCATATTCAACAGCTTGAGCAAGAGCTTTCGGTGCAGTTGTTTGAAAAAATTGGTCGCCGGATGTGTCTCACCAGTGAGGGAAAACGGCTGATGCCGCATATCCATGACCTGACGCGCGTGATGGCATCGATTCGACAGTCGGCACATCAGGATGCGCAGCCGAGCGGCGATCTACGTGTCGCAACAGGCGAAACGCTGCTGGCGTATAAAATGCCGCAGGTTTTACAGCGATTTAAACAACGTGCGCCCCATGTGCGGCTGTCTTTACAGTCGCTCAACTGTTATGTCATTCGCGATGCATTGCTCAGTGATGATGTTGATCTGGGGGTCTTTTATCGGGTGGGTAATGACGATGCCCTGGAGTTGATGCCGCTTGGCGATCAGTCACTGGCATTAGTTGCTTCGCCACTGCTTCAGCACGTTGATTTTACTCAGCATAACCAGCACATTCCCTGCAGTTTTATCATTAATGAGCCGCAATGTATTTTCAGACAACGCTTCGAGGGGCTACTGCGTAAACGACAGATTACGCTGGAAAATACCATTGAGTTATGGAGCATTGAAAGCATTAAGCAGTGCGTATCGGCAAATCTTGGGATCAGCTTTTTGCCGCATTTTGCCGTCGAGAAAGAGTTACGTTCAGGGGAGTTGATTGAATTACCGTTCAGTGAACAACCTGAGTTAATTACGGCATTGTGTGGTTATCATGCCGGAAAAGTCGTTAGCCCGGCGATGCGGGTGTTTCTTGAGTGCATTGAAGAGAGTTTTGCATCACGTGAAAAAATGCCGGGCTAAATGGCCCGGCATTCGGTTTACTCTTTGTCGGACTGCTGGGTAGCAGCGCCGCTCGGCTTACGACGTTTGCCGATATTTTTGGCGTCGCGGTGACGTTTTTTCACCCGCGGCTTCTCTTTCTCTTTCGCCTTTTTCTCAGCGCGCTTCGCCAGCACTTTCTTGGATGGCTTACCGTTAGATTTCTCACTTGGCGCGCGCGTGGTTGGACGCAGTTCGTCAATGACGCGAGCTTTCAGCGGTTCGTCAATATAGCGGCTCGCTTTGCCGAGCAGCAGGTGGTCGTGCGCTTCAACCAAAGAGATCGCAGTGCCTTTACGGCCAGCACGACCGGTACGGCCAATACGGTGCAAATAGGCATCGCCACTGCGCGGCATGTCGAAGTTAAACACGTGGCTGACGTCAGGAATATCGATCCCGCGAGCGGCAACGTCGGTTGCTACCAGCACGTTCACACGACCATCGGTCAGGCGTTTGATCGCTTCGTTACGTTTGTTCTGCACCATCTCGCCTTCGAGATAGCAGTTATTAATGCCCGCCTGGCGCAGCCAGCCTGCCAGTTCGTGCACACGCTCACGTTTGCGTACGAAGACAATCGAGCGAGTCGCTTCCGGCTGTTTTAACAGGTGGATCAGCATGGCAGTTTTGTGCTCGATGTCATCGGCACGGTAGTAAAACTGATGGATCTTCTTGCGTTCGCGGGTGGACGGATCCGCTGAGACTTCGACCGGGTCTTCCAACAGACGCTCGGCAAAATCTTTAATCGCATCGCCTTCCAGCGTGGCGGAAAACAGCATGGTTTGCTTACGCCAGCGTGTTTCACCGGCGATATGCTCGATGTCCTGGGCAAAGCCCATGTCCAGCATACGGTCTGCTTCATCGAGAATTAGCGTTTCAACCGCATGGCAGTCGAAGTTTTCTTCTTTAATGTATTGCAGCAGACGACCCGTGGTGGCGACCACGATGTCTTGGTTTTCGCTAAAGACTTCCATGTGGTTCATGTAAGCCACGCCGCCGGTAATCGTAGCGATATCCAGATGCGTATTCTTCGCCAGTTCACGAGCGTGTTCGGCAACCTGCACCGCCAGTTCGCGCGTTGGCGTCAGGATTAAAATGCGCGGCGGACCAGATTTCTTGCGCGGGAAGTCGAGCAGGTGCTGCAACGCTGGCAGCAAATATGCCGCCGTTTTACCGGTGCCTGTCGGCGCAGAACCGAGTACATCACGGCCATCGAGCGCAGGCGGAATGGCGGCAGCCTGAATGGCGGTCGGGCGAGTGAAACCTTTTTCCTGGAGGGCATCCAGAAGGCTTTCATCGAGTTCAAGTTCGGAAAAAGTCGTTACAGTCATGTTCTACCTCTGAGTGGGGCGCTGATTATAGACGTTACGGCTGCAATCTTCATCTGTTTGTATGGATATACCTTCTCAGGTATTGTTTTTGTCCTATGTTATCGTTTTTTTTCCAGGAAGGTTGTTCTTCATGCCCCAGTCTACATCCGTACTGAGACGTAATGGATTTACTTTTAAGCAGTTTTTTGTGGCACACGATCGCTGTGCAATGAAAGTCGGAACAGACGGCATTTTATTGGGGGCCTGGGCCCCCGTTGCGGGCGTAAAGCGGATCCTGGATATTGGTACCGGGAGTGGCCTGTTGGCGCTGATGTTGGCCCAGCGCACTGATGAAAACGTCATCATTGACGCCGTGGAGCTTGATGTCGATGCCGCGCAGCAGGCGCAGGAGAACATCGCGCAATCTCCGTGGATGTATCGCGTGAGTGTTCATACAGAAGATGCGCAGCAGTGGATACCGCGTCAGACCGTGCGTTTTGATTTGATAATCAGCAACCCTCCCTATTATGAACAGGGCGTGGAATGTGCTACACCGCAGCGCGAGCAGGCGCGCTATACCACCACGCTCGATCACCAGGCGTTGCTTACGCTGGCGGCGGACAGCATTACGGAAGAAGGTTTTTTTTGTGTAGTGCTGCCGGAACAGATTGGGAACGCGTTTACCCAGCAGGCATTAAGTATGGGCTGGCATCTGCGATTACGTACGGATGTAGCAGAAACGGAAGCCCGACTACCGCATCGGGTATTGCTGGCATTCTCCCCGCAGGCCGGGGAGTGCTTTAGCGACAGGCTGGTGATTCGTGGGCCAGACCAACGTTACTCTGAAGGTTACACGGCGCTGACCCAGGCGTTTTACCTGTTTATGTGATGACTTAGCGGCGAGAGAATGGACGGGCCGGCTTCTGGAAGCTGCTCTGGGTAATCCAGCGTGTAGTGCAGGCCCCGACTCTCTTTGCGCATCATTGCGCAGCGGACAATCAGCTCGGCAACCTGTACCAGATTGCGCAGTTCCAACAAATTGTTCGACACGCGGAAATGGGCGTAATACTCGTCGATTTCCTGTTGCAGCATGGTGATACGGCGCAGAGCGCGCTCCAGGCGCTTGGTCGTACGCACAATACCGACGTAATCCCACATAAACAGCCGCAGCTCATGCCAGTTATGCTGGATAACAACCAACTCATCCGGATTTTCTACCCGGCTTTCATCCCAGCCCGGGAGCGTGCTAACGCCGCGAGCATAAGGCATGCGCCTGTCGATATCTTCAGCCGCGGACCAGCCATAAACCAGACACTCCAGCAATGAGTTCGATGCCATCCGGTTGGCGCCATGCAGGCCGGTGTAACTCACTTCGCCGATCGCATACAGCCCGTCGACATCGGTACGGCCAAAGTCATCCACCATCACACCGCCGCAGGTATAGTGCGCGGCAGGCACGATGGGAACCGGCTCTTTGGTTAAATCAATGCCCAATCCCAGCAACTTTTCATAAATCATCGGGAAATGCTGACGAACAAATTCTTCCGGCTTATGGCTGATATCGAGGAACATGCAATCTGCACCAAGGCGCTTCATTTCATGATCAATGGCGCGGGCGACAATATCGCGGGGAGCCAATTCGCCACGTTCGTCAAAATCGGGCATAAAGCGTGAACCGTCCGGGCGCTTCAGGTGCGCTCCTTCGCCGCGCAGCGCTTCGGTCAGCAGAAAATTGCGCGCCTGCGGATGATACAGCGCTGTCGGGTGAAACTGGTTAAACTCCAGGTTGGCGACGCGACATCCCGCGCGCCAGGCCATTGCAATCCCGTCACCCGAGGAAATATCCGGATTGGTGGTGTATTGATACACCTTTGACGCGCCGCCGGTGGCCAACACTACCGACTTCGCATGGCAGGTTTCGACGGCTTCTTTATTACGATTCCAGATCCATGCGCCGACAACCCGACGCGTTCCCGGCAGACCGATTTTATCGGAGACAATTAGGTCGACGGCGTTGCTACGCTCAAGAACCCGGATATTGGGGTGATTTTGTGCCTGGCTGACGAGGGTGGTTTCGACTTCTTTGCCGGTAGCATCCGCAGCGTGCAGGATGCGTCGATGGCTGTGACCGCCTTCACGGGTCAGGTGATAGCTCTCTTCGCCGTTAGGCTGAACCTGTGTATCGAATAAGACGCCCTGATCGATAAGCCATTGAACGCAGGTGCGAGCATTGCTGGCGACAAATTCAACCGCATGGCGATCGCACAGCCCGGCCCCGGCAATCAGCGTATCTTCAACGTGGGAGTCGATACTGTCGGTTTCATCGAAAACCGCGGCAATACCCCCCTGGGCATAAAATGTCGAGCCTTCGCTGACCGGCCCTTTGCTCAGGACAATAACCTGATGTTTTTCAGCCAGGCGCAGCGCCAGTGAGAGTCCGGCAGCCCCGCTGCCAATGATCAGCACGTCACAGGATAATTCAGGAGTCGTATTCATGATGTTTGTTTAATTTACTAAACAGTGTTTGGTCACCATAGCACCACATTGCGCGATACTGCACGTTTTATTTTTAAATGTGTTGCAATGACTAAACATGAAGGAAAAGCATGATGAGGGCGAAATAGGCAAAAATATTTTGTGAAGCAGGCCGTTAGCATCAGATTATGTGATGAAATAAAGTGCCCGTTGGGTTACTCTGCAAGCGGTGAAATGGGCATTTCTGTACAGATAGTGCGTTGATCGGGTTATGTAGACTTATAATGAGAGATAAGACCTGTCTACAACATGACAAACAAAAAACAATGCGTAACGGAACTTTACGAAACTTGAGCACTCTAAGCATTTGCTTGCTCATAGTGAAGCTGATGGAGTGGCGTTTCGAAAGCGCGTGGAAATTTGGTTTGGGGAGACTTTACCTCGGATGAGCGAGCAGTTAACGGACCAGGTCCTGGTAGAACGGGTCCAGAAGGGAGATCAGAAAGCCTTTAACCTACTGGTAGTGCGCTATCAGCATAAGGTGGCGAGTCTGGTTTCTCGCTATGTACCGTCGGGTGATGTACCCGATGTAGTACAAGAAGCATTTATCAAAGCCTATCGTGCGCTGGACTCGTTCCGGGGAGATAGTGCTTTTTATACCTGGCTGTATCGTATTGCAGTCAATACAGCGAAGAATTACCTGGTCGCTCAGGGGCGTCGTCCACCTTCCAGTGATATTGATGCGATTGAAGCAGAAAATTACGAAAGTGGCGGTGCGCTGAAAGAAATTTCGAACCCTGAGAACTTAATGTTGTCAGAAGAACTGAGACAGATAGTTTTCCGAACTATTGAGTCCCTCCCGGAAGATTTACGCATGGCAATAACCTTGCGGGAGCTGGATGGCCTGAGCTATGAAGAGATAGCCGCTATCATGGATTGTCCGGTAGGTACGGTGCGTTCACGTATCTTCCGAGCGAGGGAAGCTATTGATAATAAAGTTCAACCGCTTATCAGGCGTTGACGATAGCGGGATACTGGAAAAGGTATTAGGCATGCAGAAAGAGAAACTTTCCGCTTTAATGGATGGCGAAACGCTGGATACTGAGTTACTCAAAGAGCTAACTCACGACCCGGAAATGCAAAAAACCTGGGAGAGTTATCACCTGATTCGCGATTCCATGCGAGGTGATACCGCCGACGTTCTCCATTTCGATATTTCCGCCCGCGTAATGGCCGCCATCCAGGATGAGCCAGTACGCCAGACGGCGCCATTGATTCCTGAGGCCCAGCCAGCACCGCACCAGTGGCAGAAAATGCCATTCTGGAAGAAAATGCGTCCGTGGGCCGCGCAGCTTACCCAAATGGGTGTGGCCGCGTGCGTATCACTTGCAGTTATCGTTGGCGTCCAGCACTATAATGGGCAATCTGAAACGTCCCAGCAGCCCGAAACACCGGTATTTAATACATTACCGATGATGGGTAAAGCCAGTCCGGTTAGCTTGGGTGTACCTTCTGACGCGACGGCCAGCGGCGGTCAACAACAGCAGGTACAGGAGCAGCGTCGTCGTATTAATGCCATGTTGCAGGATTACGAATTGCAACGTCGACTGCACTCTGAACAGCTTCAGTTTGAGCAGGCCCAAACACAGCAAGCCGCTGTGCAGGTGCCAGGAATTCAAACTTTAGGAACGCAATCGCAGTAATGAAGCAACTTTGGTTTGCCATGTCACTTGTGGCTGGTAGCCTGTTCTTCTCTGTAAACGCCTCGGCCAATCCTGCGTCCGGGGCGTTGTTGCAGCAGATGAATCTGGCCAGCCAGTCGCTAACCTATGAGCTGTCATTTGTCAGCATCAATAAGCAGGGTGTTGAATCCCTACGTTATCGTCATGCCCGCCAGGATAACCGTCCACTCGCGCAACTATTACAAATGGATGGACCGCGCCGGGAAGTTGTGCAACGCGGCAACGAAATTAGCTATTTTGAGCCTGGTCTCGAACCGTTCACATTGAACGGCGACTATATCGTTGACTCTCTGCCATCCCTGATTTACACCGATTTCAAACGCCTTGCTCCCTACTATGATTTTATCTCAGTAGGCCGCACCCGTATTGCCGATCGGCTCTGTGAAGTGATCCGCGTTGTGGCGCGTGACGGCACCCGTTACAGCTATATCGTTTGGATGGACACGGAGACCAAACTGCCAATGCGTGTCGATCTCCTCGATCGTGATGGCGAAACGCTGGAACAGTTCCGTGTAATCTCCTTTACCGTGAATAACGGTGTTAGCGACAGCATGCAGACGTTAGCAAAAGCGAATTTACCACCGTTGCTGTCGGTTCCTGCAGGCGAGAAAACCAACTTCAACTGGAGTCCGTCGTGGTTGCCACAAGGTTTCAGTGAGGTCTCAAGCAGTCGACGTCCGCTGCCGACGATGGATAACATGCCGATTGAATCACGCCTTTATTCTGATGGCCTGTTTAGTTTCTCCGTGAACGTAAACCGTGCGACGCAGAACAGCGCCGATCAACTGCTGCGTACTGGCCGCAGAACGGTCAGCACCAGCGTGCGTGATAACGCGGAAATTACGATTGTGGGCGAGCTTCCACCACAAACGGCGAAGCGTATCGCGGACAATATCAAGTTCAGGGCAGCACAATGATTAAAGAGTGGGCGACGGTCGTCTCCTGGCAAAATGGTCTGGCGACGGTCAGCTGTGATGTTAAAGCATCATGTAGCAGCTGTGCTTCTCGGGCCGGATGCGGGAGCCGCGTACTGAACAAACTGGGACCACAGACCACACACACTATCGTGGTGCCCTGCGACGAACCCTTGACCCCTGGTCAAAAAGTTGAACTGGGCATTGCCGAAGGTAGCCTGTTGGGTTCGGCGATGCTGGTCTACATGTCTCCGTTGGCGGGACTGTTTCTTTTCGCAGCGCTGTTCCAGGTGCTGTTTGGTTCCGATCTTGCGGCATTAAGCGGCGCAGTGCTGGGGGGCGTGGGCGGATTCCTGATTGCTCGTGGATACTCTCGTAAGCTTGCTGAGCGCGAAGCCTGGCAGCCGGTCATTCTGAACGTTGCTCTCCCACCCGATCTTATTCGCGTCGAAACCCAGCAGTGATATCTTTGCCTGATGGCGTTGCGCTTATCAGGTCTACAGCGTGCTCAGATGCAGGCGTAGGCCGGATAAGGCGTTTATGCCGCCATCCGGCAAAAGTTTCACCGACTTTGCAAGGTTGTTTCCAGTTCCCGCTATCCTTGCTCTATGAACGTTTCCTCGCCTCAGCGTTGTAGTGTAGAATGCGGCGTTTCACTTAAACAGACGTTAAGCTCAGATCAGCGACTTCTCAGAGCCTGCTCCGGCGGGCGTAAGGCACAATAATTACACTATATGAAGAACATACGTAACTTTTCAATCATAGCTCACATCGACCACGGTAAATCGACGCTGTCTGACCGTATTATCCAGATCTGCGGTGGCCTGTCTGACCGTGAAATGGAAGCGCAGGTTCTCGACTCGATGGATCTTGAGCGTGAGCGCGGTATTACTATCAAAGCGCAGAGCGTGACGCTCGATTTCAAAGCATCTGATGGTGAAACCTATCAGCTTAACTTTATCGACACCCCGGGCCACGTTGACTTCTCGTATGAAGTTTCCCGCTCGCTTGCTGCCTGTGAAGGCGCATTGCTGGTTGTTGATGCCGGACAGGGCGTAGAAGCGCAGACCCTGGCTAACTGCTATACCGCCATGGAAATGGATCTGGAAGTAGTACCGGTACTGAATAAAATTGACCTGCCAGCCGCCGATCCTGAACGCGTAGCGGAAGAGATCGAAGATATCGTCGGTATCGATGCGACAGATGCCGTTCGCTGCTCGGCGAAAACCGGCGTTGGCGTCACTGACGTTCTTGAACGTCTGGTACGCGACATTCCGCCGCCGGAAGGCGATCCGGAAGGCCCATTGCAAGCGCTGATCATCGACTCCTGGTTCGATAACTACCTTGGCGTGGTGTCACTGGTGCGTATTAAAAACGGCACCATGCGTAAAGGCGACAAAATTAAAGTAATGAGCACCGGTCAGGTCTATAACGCTGACCGTCTGGGCATCTTCACGCCAAAACAGGTTGACCGTACCGAGCTGAAATGCGGCGAGGTAGGTTGGTTGGTTTGTGCGATTAAAGACATCCTCGGCGCACCGGTTGGCGATACCCTGACGCAGGCGCGTAACCCGGCAGACAAACCGCTGCCAGGCTTTAAAAAAGTGAAGCCGCAGGTTTACGCCGGTCTGTTCCCGGTGAGCTCTGACGACTATGAAAACTTCCGTGACGCGCTTGGCAAACTGAGCCTGAACGACGCCTCCCTGTTCTACGAACCGGAAAGCTCTACCGCGCTGGGCTTCGGCTTCCGTTGTGGCTTCCTTGGTCTGCTGCACATGGAGATCATTCAGGAACGTCTGGAGCGTGAATACGATCTGGATCTGATCACCACCGCGCCGACCGTAGTCTACGAAGTCGAAACCACGGCGAAAGAGACTATCTACGTCGATAGCCCGTCCAAGCTGCCGCCGCTGAACAACATCTACGAACTGCGTGAGCCGATCGCTGAGTGTCACATGCTGCTGCCGCAGGCTTACCTTGGCAACGTCATCACCCTGTGTATCGAGAAGCGTGGCGTCCAGACCAACATGGTTTACCACGGTAACCAGGTGGCGCTGACGTATGAGATTCCAATGGCGGAAGTCGTACTCGATTTCTTCGACCGTCTGAAGTCGACCTCTCGCGGCTACGCGTCGCTGGACTATAACTTCAAACGCTTCCAGGCGTCTGACATGGTGCGTGTTGATGTCCTTATCAACAACGAACGTGTCGATGCGCTGGCGCTGATTACCCACCGCGACAACTCCCAGAGCCGTGGCCGTGAACTGGTTGAGAAGATGAAAGATCTGATCCCTCGCCAGCAGTTTGATATCGCGATCCAGGCGGCCATTGGTACGCACATCATCGCGCGTTCAACGGTTAAGCAGCTGCGTAAAAACGTTCTGGCGAAATGCTACGGTGGCGATATCAGCCGTAAGAAAAAGCTGCTGCAAAAACAGAAAGAGGGTAAAAAGCGCATGAAGCAGATCGGTAACGTCGAACTGCCGCAGGAAGCGTTCCTCGCCATTCTGCATGTCGGTAAAGACAGCAAATAATCTTAAGGAGTTGGCATGGCGAACATGTTTGCCCTGATTCTGGTGATTGCCACACTGGTGACGGGCATTTTATGGTGCGTAGATAAATTCATCTTCGCGCCAAAGCGCCGGGAGCGTCAGGCAGCAGCGCAAGCTGCTGCAGGTGATTCACTGGATAAAGCTACGCTGAAAAAAGTGGCACCTAAGCCAGGCTGGCTGGAAACCGGGGCGTCCGTTTTCCCGGTACTGGCGATTGTGCTGGTGGTGCGTTCATTTATCTATGAACCATTCCAGATCCCGTCAGGTTCGATGATGCCGACGCTGCTTATCGGTGACTTTATCCTGGTGGAGAAATTCGCCTACGGGATTAAAGATCCGATTTACCAGAAAACGTTGATCGAAACCGGTCATCCGAAACGCGGTGATATCGTGGTGTTTAAATACCCGGAAGATCCGCGTCTGGACTACATTAAACGTGCTGTCGGTTTACCGGGAGACAAAGTAACGTACGATCCAGTGGCGAAAGAGGTGACTATTCAGCCAGGATGCCGTTCCGGTCAGGCGTGTGAAAACGCGCTGCCGGTAACGTACTCTGATGTTCAGCCAAGTGATTTTGTACAGACCTTTGCTCGTCGTACCGGCGGTGAAGCGACCAGCGGCTTCTTTGAAGTTCCGCTGAACGAAACGAAAGAGAACGGTATTCGCCTTTCTGAGCGTAAAGAAACGCTGGGTGAGGTTACGCACCGCATTCTGACCGTGCCGATTGCGCAGGATCAGGTGGGGATGTATTACCGTCAACCTGGTCAGCCGTTGGCAACATGGATCGTTCCGCCGGGACACTACTTCATGATGGGTGATAACCGTGATAACAGCGCGGACAGCCGTTACTGGGGATTTGTACCGGAAGCGAATCTGGTTGGTAAAGCGACCGCTATCTGGATGAGTTTCGATAAGCAAGAAGGTGAATGGCCGACCGGTGTGCGTTTAAGCCGTATTGGTGGCATTCACTAATCACCGATAATCGTTCACGTTGTCGTCATTACGACGGCAGCGTGAATTATTTCTCGGATAAATTCCCGCAGACTAACGACATCCCTTGTCGTTGTGTATAGAATATTCCCCCGAAGTTTTAGGTTGGCACCGACAGGTTGCCACGGCACACGAAACAGCGTTGGTTTGTATATAAATGCATGCAGGCGAAGCCAGATGGCTCAGCGAAGTGCGTATATCAGGTCTGTTTCGTGTGCTGAATTGTTGACGCATTCATTTATTGGTATCGCATGAACCCCATCGTAATTAATCGGCTTCAACGGAAGCTGGGCTACACTTTTAATCATCAGGAGCTGTTGCAGCAGGCATTAACTCACCGGAGCGCCAGCAGCAAACATAACGAGCGTTTAGAATTTTTAGGCGACTCTATTTTGAGCTTTGTTATCGCTAATGCGCTGTATCACCGTTTCCCGCGTGTGGATGAAGGTGATATGAGCCGCATGCGCGCGACGCTGGTTCGCGGCAATACGCTGGCTGAATTAGCCCGTGAGTTTGACCTCGGTGAATGTTTACGTTTGGGGCCAGGTGAGCTGAAAAGCGGCGGCTTCCGTCGTGAATCAATCCTGGCGGATACCGTTGAAGCTTTGATCGGCGGCGTCTTCCTCGACAGCGATATTCAAACCGTTGAGCAATTGATCCTGAACTGGTATCAAACTCGTCTGGATGAAATTAGCCCAGGCGACAAACAAAAAGATCCGAAAACGCGCCTGCAGGAATATTTGCAGGGTCGCCACCTGCCTCTGCCGTCTTATTTGGTGGTGCAGGTCCGTGGTGAAGCACACGATCAAGAATTTACTATCCACTGCCAGGTCAGCGGCCTGAGTGAACCGGTGGTTGGCACAGGTTCGAGCCGTCGTAAGGCTGAGCAGGCTGCCGCCGAACAGGCGTTGAAAAAACTGGAGCTGGAATGAGCGAAGAGAAAACTTACTGCGGATTTATTGCTATCGTCGGTCGCCCGAACGTCGGCAAATCCACCCTGTTGAATAATCTGCTTGGGCAGAAGATTTCTATTACCTCACGTAAGGCTCAGACAACACGTCACCGTATTGTTGGCATCCATACCGAAGGCGCGTATCAGGCGATTTATGTTGATACCCCGGGTCTGCATATGGAAGAAAAACGGGCTATTAACCGCTTGATGAACAAAGCGGCGAGCAGCTCGATCGGTGATGTTGAACTGGTTATTTTCGTTGTCGAAGGCACCCGCTGGACGCCGGACGACGAAATGGTGCTCAACAAGCTGCGTGATGGCAAAGCCCCGGTTATTCTGGCCGTCAACAAAGTCGACAACGTTCAGGAAAAAGCCGATCTGCTGCCGCACCTGCAGTTCCTGGCAAGCCAGATGAACTTCCTTGATATCGTACCGATTTCTGCCGAAACCGGCTTGAATGTCGATACCGTAGCGGGCATCGTGCGTAAGCATTTGCCGGAAGCTATTCATCACTTCCCGGAAGATTACATTACCGACCGTTCTCAGCGCTTTATGGCCTCTGAAATCATCCGTGAAAAGCTGATGCGTTTTCTGGGTGCTGAACTGCCGTACTCCGTTACCGTGGAGATTGAGCGTTTTATCTCTAACGAACGCGGTGGCTACGACATTAACGGCCTGATCCTCGTCGAACGTGAAGGGCAGAAGAAGATGGTTATTGGCAACAAAGGGGCCAAGATTAAAACCATCGGCATCGAAGCGCGTAAAGACATGCAGGAGATGTTCGAAGCGCCCGTTCACCTCGAACTGTGGGTGAAAGTGAAATCCGGCTGGGCCGATGACGAACGCGCGCTGCGTAGCCTCGGTTACGGCGACGACGTCTAAACACATCCTCTGAAACACGGCGAGTATATGGAAGGATGGCAACGCGCTTTTGTCCTGCATAGTCGCCCCTGGAGCGAAACCAGTCTCGTGCTGGACGTCTTCACGGAAGAGTCGGGTCGCGTGCGCCTTGTGGCTAAAGGCGCACGTTCCAAACGCTCCAATCTTAAAGGCGCACTCCAGCCTTTTACCCCGTTGTTGCTTCGCTTTGGTGGACGTGGCGAGGTCAAAACCTTGCGCAGCGCCGAAGCCGTTTCTCTGGCACTCCCCCTTAGCGGAATCACGCTGTACAGCGGCTTGTATATTAACGAGCTTATCTCGCGCGTACTCGAATACGAAACCCGCTTTTCTGCACTCTTTTTCGATTACCTGAACTGCATTCAGGCGCTGGCTGGCGCGACGGGTTCGCCAGAACCTGCGTTGCGTCGCTTTGAGCTAGCCTTACTTGGTCATCTGGGGTATGGCGTCGATTTTACCCACTGTGCGGGCAGCGGCGAGCCGGTAGACGACACCATGACCTATCGCTACAGGGAAGAAAAAGGGTTTATCGCAAGCGTAGTGATTGATAACGCCACCTTTACCGGACGCCATCTGAAAGCACTCGAATCGCGGGAATTTCCGGATGCTGATACGCTTCGCGCCGCGAAACGCTTTACCCGCATGGCGTTAAAGCCGTATCTTGGTGGTAAGCCCTTAAAGAGCCGCGAATTATTCCGGCAGTTTATGCCGAAGCGAAAATAAAAAACGAGGATTGTCATGGCCGAATTACTGTTAGGCGTCAACATTGACCACATTGCCACTTTACGTAATGCACGCGGTACCGCATATCCGGACCCGGTTCAGGCAGCGTTTATCGTTGAACAGGCGGGCGCGGACGGTATTACCGTACACCTGCGTGAAGACCGTCGTCATATCACCGACCGTGACGTACGTATTTTGCGCCAGACGCTGGATACGCGCATGAATCTGGAAATGGCAGTCACCGAAGAGATGCTGTCGATTGCCGTTGAGACTAAGCCGCATTTTTGCTGCCTGGTGCCGGAAAAACGTCAGGAAGTTACCACTGAAGGTGGGCTGGACGTCGCCGGTCAGCGTGACAAGATGCGCGATGCCTGCAAACGCCTGGCGGACGCAGGCATTCTGGTTTCGCTGTTTATCGATGCCGATGAAGAACAGATTAAGGCCGCTGCGGAAGTTGGCGCACCGTTTATTGAGATTCACACCGGCTGTTACGCCGATGCGAAAACCGACGCAGAACAGGCCAGCGAACTGGCGCGTATCGCCAAAGCGGCAACCTATGCTGCAAGTCTTGGCCTGAAGGTGAATGCGGGTCACGGTCTGACGTATCACAACGTTAAAGCTATCGCGCGGATCCCGGAAATGCACGAGCTGAACATTGGCCATGCCATTATTGGACGTGCGGTGATGAGCGGCCTGAAAGAGGCCGTAGTCGAAATGAAGCGCCTGATGCTGGAAGCGCGTGGCTAATGGCGATTCTGGGATTAGGTACGGATATCGTGGAGATTGCCCGCATCGAAGCGGTGATCTCCCGTTCCGGCGACCGCCTGGCAAGACGTGTGCTCAGCGACAACGAATGGGCAATCTGGGAAACGCATCAGCAGCCGGTGCGTTTTCTGGCGAAGCGTTTTGCAGTCAAAGAGGCGGCAGCAAAAGCCTTTGGCACGGGTATTCGCAATGGGCTGGCGTTTAATCAGTTTGAAGTCTTTAACGACGAACTCGGTAAGCCGCGTCTGCGATTATGGGGAGAGGCGTTAAAACTGGCGGAAAAACTCGGCGTTGCGCACATGCATGTGACGCTGGCCGATGAGCGTCACTACGCCTGCGCCACGGTGATTATCGAAAGTTAGATTCAGGACGATGCCGGATGGCGACGCGTAGCGTCTTATCCGGCCTACGGGTTATGCGTTTGTTGCAGGGGCAGGGTAGGGGCTTCATCGCCAGATGGCGACGCGGCTAAAGTTTATCGGCGTGGTGCATCAGCACAAACTTATCCCACAGCTGCTCTTCTGTTTCGACATGCGCCGGATCTTTCAAAATAGTATTGGGGATCGGGCACACCTTCTGGCAGGTTGGCGTGTCGTAATGGCCTACGCATTCCGTACACTTGTCGCTGTTAATCTCGTAAATGCTATCACCCATCGAAATCGCCTCATTCGGGCATTCGGGCTCGCACATATCGCAATTGATACACTTTTTAGTGATTAACAGGGCCATCAGGAAACTCTCAAAACATCACAAATCGGGCGGGCATTATACGCGCATTCTTTGCTCAGACCAGTTTTTTTACCAGTGCCTCACTGTGGCGAATACGTTCCGGGGCATGCTCCAGATCCTGCTGTACCAGCGCCATAAACAGTAAATCAGTGAGCATCATTTGCGCATGGGTGGAGGAAATCGCTGCGCTGCGCGTGGCCTGCTCCTCGGCAATGGTGTACAGACAATGACTTGCCCGTTGCTGCAGTGCGTTCGGTGTAAATCCGGTGATGGCGAGGATTTTCGCGCCGGTGCGCAACGTTTCATCCGCAGCCAGGTTGAGCTCGCGACGCTCTCCGGTATACGAAATGGCCAGCAGTAGATCGTTGGGCGAAAGCGCCTGCACCGTCGCCAGTAGGGCGTGCATATCGCGTTCCACCACCGCGTTAAAACCAATCTTCAGCAGCTTCCAGGCAAAATTCTGCGCTACCAGACCCGATGCGCCAATCCCTGTCACGATAATGCGGCGGGCTGAACGCAGCATCGTGACGCTCTCCATCAGTTTCTCTTCGCTGTTGACGTCCAGCGTCGCATGCATCGCCGCCACGTTCTCCTTAATCAGTTTCTCGCCTACCATTCGCATCGGGTCGTCACCGCGAATCTGATTATGTACCGGAATGGAATGGGGGTTGGGATTGCTGGCCAATGCTTCGCTAATCGCCAGTTTGAGTGCCGGGAATCCTTTAAAGCCCATCTTTTGCGCGAATTTCACCACGCTGGACTGGCTGACGCCCGCTTCAAAGGCCAGCTGTTGTGAACTGAGATGACGCGCAGTATCCGGCTGAGCAAGAAGATAATCCGCAAGTTTTTTATCGCTTTGCGCGAGATCCGGATAACGCTGACGAATGCGAATTAAACAGTTCATGCTTTCTCCTGGCGAAAATGTGATGGCGATTACAAAACAAAATATCACTCGCCTTAGTGAATATAATATTCCATTATGACAGATTATTATGAATTAAAAATTCCTAAGGAACAAAAAATGAATCTCGGTGCGTTAGTTTCAGAAACCCGCAATCCTCAGACCATGGATCTGGATGCGCTCTCCACTCTGGAGTTGGTTCATCGTTTTAATCAACAGGATACGCTGGTAGCTGAAGCAGTAAAAGCAACTCTTCCCGAAGTTGCGCGTGCGGTCGATGCGGCAGCTGACGCGCTAAAAGCCGGTGGACGCATTATTTACATGGGAGCAGGTACCAGCGGGCGTCTTGGGGTGCTGGACGCGTCTGAATGCCCGCCGACCTTCGGCGTCCCGCACGGTCTGGTGGTTGGGCTGATTGCCGGGGGACCGGGCGCTTTGCTGAAGGCAGTAGAAGGCGCAGAAGACAACCCGCAGCTAGGCGAAGACGATCTGCGTGGGCTCAATCTTACCGCACAGGATCTGGTGGTGGGGCTGGCAGCTTCTGGTCGCACGCCGTATGTAATTGGCGGGTTGAAATATGCGCGTTCGGTGGGCTGTACAACGGCGGCTATTTCTTGCAATCCGGATTCCCCTATCGCGCATGAAGCGGATATTGCTATTTCTCCGGTAGTAGGGCCTGAGGCGCTGACCGGGTCAACACGACTGAAATCCGGCACCGCGCAAAAGCTGGTGCTCAATATGATCTCCACCGGCGCGATGGTGAAATTTGGCAAGGTGTACCAGAACCTGATGGTGGATATGCAGGCAACCAACGTCAAACTGGTCGATCGGGCGTGCCGTATGGTGGTTGAAGCCACCGGTATTGCGCGGGCTCAAGCTGAAACGCTGCTGAAGCAGACGGATTATGATGTTAAGCCAGCTATTTTAATGGCGCTCACCGGCCTGGATGCCGCTGCCGCCCGTGAAAAGCTTGCCGCTCACCAGGGTTTTTTACGCGCGGCGTTAGAACACTAAGAGGTGTATATGGATAAGACGGCGTTGCTGGCCAGCGACATCCTGCTGGGCGTTGGCGGAGAGAACAATATTCTGCGTCTGGAAAACTGTATGACCCGTGTCAGGGTGGAAGTTCAGGATGACGGGCAGATCGATATTCCCCGCCTCAGGCAACTGCCCGGCGTTAGCGGCTACGTGAAGCAGGGCGCACAGCACCAGATTATTGTCGGCCCCGGTAAAGCTGCCAAAGTGGTGGATGCCATGCGTTCCCTGATTGCCGATCGCGGCGAGCGAGCAGGTGCCAATGATATTGAGCGCACCAAGTCAGAGGCCAAAGCGAAGTACAAAGCGCCGATGAGCGATGCGCTGCGCAAGCTGGCGAACGTCTTTATACCTCTTATTCCGGCGTTTATCGCCTCCGGTTTGATTACCGGCATTATTAACATCCTTAAGCGCCCGGATATCGTGGGGGATTTTGCGACCCACTATCCAAATATGCTGGGGTTGATGGGCATATTTGGCAGCGCCGTGTTTGCCATTATGAATATTCTGGTCGGGGTGAATACCGCCAAAGTTTTCGGTGGCTCCCTGGCAATGGGCGGGGTGATGGCGGGGATCCTTTCCAGCCCTCAGCTGGCGCAAATTACCCTGTTTGGCGAAGCGTTGCAGCCGGGGCGTGGCGGGGTGATCGCGGTATTGTTGGTGGTTGCGCTGATGTGCTGGATCGAACGCAAATTCCGCACGCTGTTGCCGGAATCACTGGAGCTTATCCTTAACCCGCTGCTGACCACCATTATTACCGGCGTAATCGCTATTGTGGCGCTGCAACCGCTTGGCGGATGGATTTCTGAATCTATCGCTCACGGCGCATCCTGGGCTATCGATCGCGGCGGTTTTCTGGTCGGTGCCGTGCTGGCAGGAACCTTTCTGCCGTTGGTGCTCACCGGACTTCATCAGGGATTGGTGCCCATCCACGTTGAGCTGGTTCAGGCACACGGTTATAACGCGCTTTTTCCGATCCTGGCGATGGCGGGCGTTGGGCAAATAGGTGCTGCGATCGCGGTTCTGATGAAAACTCGTAATGCGCGGCTAAAGAAAGTGATCAAAGGGGCGCTACCGGTCGGACTGCTGGGGATTGGCGAGCCGTTGATTTTTGGCGTAACGCTGCCGTTGGGTAAGCCGTTTATCGGTGCCTGTCTTGGCGGCGCGGTAGGTGGGGCGCTGATTAGCTACTGGAAGGTGGCGACGGTCATCACCTTTGGCATCTCCGGGTTACCGCTGGCACTGACGATTGTTGCCGGAAAAGTGATGTTCTATCTGTTAGGCTATCTGGTAGCAGTTATCGCCGGGTTCCTGTTTACCTGGCTATTGGGATTCACTGATCCAGAGGAATAAGGTTTGACCAATCACCAGCGCCGCGTTGTCTTTTTTGATTTGGATGGCACGTTACACCAGCAGGATATGTTCGGTAGTTTTATTCGTTATCTGCTGCGTCGCCAGCCGCTGAATGCGTTGCTTGTGCTGCCTCTGTTACCGGTGATTGCGCTGGCGTTGCTGATAAAGGGACGTGCCGCCCGCTGGCCAATGAGCCTGCTGTTATGGGGATGCACTTTTGGCCGCAGCGAGGCGCGTCTGAAAGCGCATCAGGCCGACTTTGTGCGCTGGTTTCGCAGTAACGTGACGGCGTTTCCGCTCGTGCAGCAGCGGCTGACAACCTACCTGTTAAGCTCTGACGCTGATATCTGGCTTATTACCGGCTCTCCGCAGTCACTTGTCGAGCAGGTTTACTTTGATACTCCATGGCTACCGCGAGTCAATCTGATCGCCAGCAAAATGGCGCGGGGATACGGCGGTTGGGTACTGACTTTGCGCTGTCTGGGCCATGAGAAAGTGACACAACTGGAACGCCACATTGGCGCGCCGCTACAGCTTTACAGTGGCTATAGTGACAGTAATCAGGACAATCCGCTGCTCTCTTTTTGCCAGCATCGCTGGCGCGTCACGCCGCGCGGAGAGCTTCAGCAACTCGAATAGCTAACGCACATGCAATTTGAAGTATGACGTGTATAATGCGCCCGCTTTGATTACTGGAGTTACCCCTTTGTCAGATGTTGAATTTAGCCACGAATACTGGATGCGTCATGCTTTAACGCTGGCTAAGCGCGCCTGGGATGAGCGTGAAGTCCCGGTGGGTGCGGTATTGGTACATCACAACCGAGTGATTGGCGAAGGCTGGAACCGCCCTATTGGACATCATGATCCGACTGCCCACGCTGAGATTATGGCGCTGCGTCAGGGCGGCCTGGTGCTGCAAAACTACCGTCTGTTAGATGCCACGCTGTACGTCACGCTGGAACCGTGCGTGATGTGCGCTGGCGCGATGGTGCACAGCCGTATCGGTCGGGTCGTTTTTGGCGCGCGCGATGCGAAAACGGGCGCTGCCGGGTCATTAATGGATGTACTGCATCACCCTGGAATGAATCATCGGGTTGAAGTGACAGAGGGGGTGCTGCGGGATGAATGTGCCACGTTACTCAGTGATTTCTTCCGCATGCGCCGGCAGGAAATCAAAGCCCTGAAAAAATCCGCTAATCAGTAACTCTCAGCCTGACGGCAGTGTGCTTATCAGGCGTACAAGACTACTTCTCCTCTTTTTTATGCGGTGAAAACAGCAGGGAAGGGGAGTGCGTCAGGTAGTTTGACGACGTTTGAGACAGAAACGCCGAAAGCGGGAATTTCTCTTTACCTAATAGCTCTGCGGGCGTCACCGTCGGGTAATCCTGCGCCAGTTGCTGCGTTTCTAGCGCCTGTTTTTCTTTCTCTTGCAGATATCCCACCAGGCTAATTTGGTACTTACGGATATTTTCCACATAGGCGTAAGCTTCGTGGCCACGTGCATAGCCATAGGTCAGCTTATTGTAATACGGCTTTTGGCTGAGCAACGGTAATCGCTGTTTTACGTCGGACCAACTGTTCGGATTGCCTTTGGTTTTCACCGTCAGCGCCCGCGCATCCAGCATGTGTGCATAACCCATGTTATAGGCTGCAAGGGCAAACCAGATGCGTTCTCCTTCGGGGACGGTATCCGGTACTTTACTCATCATATCCTGCAAGTATCGCGCGCCGCCGCTGATACTCTGTTCGGCATCGGTACGGTCGGTCAGCCCGAGACTTTGAGCAGTATTTTTGGTCAGCATCATCAGTCCGCGTACGCCGGTTGGAGAGGTGGCCTGCGCGTCCCAGTGTGATTCCTGATACGAGATAGCGGCCAGCAGTCGCCAGTCTATCTCTTGCGCATATTTCTCAAACAGCGGCTTGAGGTCCGGCAACACGCTGTCTACGGCGCGTAAAAAGGAGCGGGTATCAACATAGTCAAAATCATCGCCATGCCCGAGATATTTCTCTTCCAGCCGTGCCAGAGAACCGTCTTCATTCATGGTGTTGAAGAAATCCAGTAGGGCGGCAGACAGCGTGTTGTCATCGTCCAGCCGACTAAACCATGTCACCGGTTGTTCGTCAGAGACGTCGAGCGCTACGGCCAGCTCAGGATGCACGCGTTGATATAAGCTGATGGCAACAGAATCGGCAATGGTGTAATCCAGCTTTCCGGCGATTACATCATCAAGCAGTTCGGTGGTGCCCTTTTTGTCATCGACTTTCCAGCTCAGATCGGGAAATTTTTTCTCTTTTAGCTGCTGGAGGTCATTAACCACCACGTGCCCCGGGGCGATAGTCAGTTGGTTTTCGTTCACCGTGGCAAGCGTGCGCGGACGGTATTGCCCAACCCGGTACACCAGCTGTTGTGAAACCGAATAATAGGTCGGGCCGGGCTGGTAATTTTTAACCCGCTCGCTGTTATAGACCAGGCCTGCGGCTAGCAGGTCGGCATTGCCGTTATCCAGGTCGTCAAAAAGCTGGCTGATGTTCTGGCGTACGGTAACTTTTAACTTCACGCCTAAGTAGTCGGCAAATTCCTGGGCCAGTTCATAATCCAGACCGAATTTTTTGCCGTTGAGGGTCGCGTAAGTTAATGGCGAATCAATGGTACTGACGCGCAGCTCTCCACGCGACTGAATGGCGGCGATACGATTTTCGGCTTTACCGAACCAGGGGATAGATGGCCAAAGGGCCGCTGCCAACAACAGCGTCAATATGCCGATGAACAGATAATTAATCTTTAATTTTTTCAATTAGTTAATTCTCTGAACCGTACGTTGTCTCTGTCTGCTGTGGTGTTGATTAAGAAGTGAAGTCGTCATTAATGAACGGCATTTTGCTTAAACTTGCGTCAGTTGGCAACTTATTCAGAAATCTGACCGCATTTGATGATAAGTGACGGTCGTGATTTTATTTCGACGCAAACGGTTTCGTCGGCGCGGTAGATTCTTTATAATGACGCCCGTTTCCCCCACTTGGGCACACCGAAAGCTTAGAAGACGAGAGACTTATGATGGAAATTCTGCGTGGTTCACCTGCACTGTCTGCATTCCGTATTAACAAACTGCTGGCACGTTTTCAGGCTGCCAACCTCCAGGTCCACAACATTTACGCCGAGTACGTCCATTTTGCCGATCTGAATGCACCGTTAAATGAAGATGAGCACGCGCAGCTTGCACGCCTGCTGAAATATGGTCCTGCTCTGCAAAGCCACGCCCCGGAAGGCAAACTGCTGCTGGTTACGCCTCGCCCAGGCACCATCTCCCCGTGGTCTTCTAAAGCGACTGATATTGCCCACAACTGCGGTCTGCACCAGATTAGCCGCCTGGAACGTGGCATTGCCTGGTATGTAGAAGCCTCTACGCTGACCGCTGAGCAATGGCAGATGGTGGCCGACGAACTGCACGACCGCATGATGGAAACGGTTTTCTCTGCGCTGAACGATGCCGAAAAACTGTTTGCCCATCACCAACCGGCGCCGGTCTCCAGCGTTGATCTACTGGGTGAGGGGCGTCAGGCGCTGATCGACGCTAACCTGCGCCTGGGTCTGGCGCTGGCGGAAGACGAAATTGACTATCTGCAGGATGCGTTCACCAAACTGGGACGTAACCCGAACGATATTGAACTATACATGTTTGCGCAGGCCAACTCTGAGCACTGCCGCCACAAGATTTTTAACGCCGACTGGGTTATCGATGGTAAACAGCAGCCGAAGTCGCTGTTCAAGATGATCAAGAATACCTTCGAAACCACGCCGGACCACGTGCTGTCTGCCTATAAAGACAACGCTGCGGTAATGGAAGGCTCTGAAGTGGGCCGCTATTTTGCCGATCACAAAACCGGCCGCTACGATTTCCATCAGGAACCAGCCCACATCCTGATGAAGGTTGAAACTCACAACCACCCGACGGCTATCTCTCCGTGGCCAGGTGCTGCAACCGGCTCCGGCGGCGAAATCCGCGACGAGGGCGCAACAGGTCGCGGTGCAAAACCGAAAGCCGGGCTGGTGGGTTTCTCCGTTTCCAACCTGCGTATTCCTGGCTTTGAACAGCCGTGGGAAGAAGACTTCGGTAAGCCGGACCGTATTGTTACCGCGCTTGATATCATGACCGAAGGCCCGCTGGGCGGCGCGGCGTTTAACAACGAATTTGGTCGTCCGGCGCTGACCGGCTACTTCCGTACCTATGAAGAAAAGGTCAACAGCCATAACGGCGAAGAGCTGCGCGGTTACCATAAACCGATCATGCTGGCAGGCGGGATCGGTAACATCCGTGCCGATCACGTGCAGAAGGGCGAGATCGTCGTTGGCGCTAAGCTTATCGTCCTCGGCGGCCCGGCAATGAACATCGGTCTTGGCGGCGGGGCAGCCTCCTCTATGGCTTCCGGCCAGTCTGATGCCGATCTTGATTTCGCTTCCGTACAGCGTGACAACCCGGAAATGGAACGTCGTTGCCAGGAAGTTATCGACCGTTGCTGGCAGATGGGTGATGCGAACCCGATTCTGTTTATCCATGACGTTGGCGCGGGTGGACTGTCTAACGCTATGCCGGAGCTGGTAAGCGATGGTGGTCGCGGCGGTAAGTTCCAGCTGCGCGATATCCTCAGCGACGAGCCGGGTATGAGCCCGCTGGAAATCTGGTGCAACGAATCCCAGGAGCGCTACGTGCTGGCGGTTGCTGCCGATCAATTACCGCTGTTTGATGAACTGTGTAAGCGTGAGCGCGCGCCGTATGCGGTGATTGGTGAAGCTACCGAAGAACAGCATCTGACCTTGAGCGACAGCCACTTCGACAACCAGCCGATCGACATGCCTCTTGATGTGCTGCTGGGTAAAACACCGAAAATGACCCGCGATGTGCAGACGCTGAAAGCCAAAGGCGATGCCCTGAATCGTGGTGAAATCTCGATTGCAGATGCGGTTAACCGCGTGCTGCATCTGCCGACTGTCGCGGAGAAAACGTTCCTCGTGACCATCGGTGACCGTACCGTTACCGGCATGGTGGCGCGTGACCAGATGGTTGGTCCGTGGCAGATCCCGGTCGCTAACTGCGCGGTCACTACCGCCAGCCTCGATAGCTACTACGGCGAAGCAATGTCTATCGGCGAACGCGCGCCGGTTGCGCTATTGGACTTCTCTGCCTCTGCGCGTCTGGCGGTCGGTGAAGCGCTGACCAACATTGCGGCAACGCAGATTGGCGACATCAAACGTATTAAGCTGTCGGCAAACTGGATGGCGGCTGCGGGTCACCCTGGTGAAGATGCTGGCCTGTACGAAGCAGTAAAAGCCGTTGGGGAAGAGCTATGCCCGGCGCTCGGCCTGACCATTCCAGTGGGCAAAGACTCTATGTCGATGAAAACCCGCTGGCAGGAAGGTAACGAGCAGCGTGAAATGACCTCGCCGCTGTCGCTGGTGATCACCGCCTTTGCCCGCGTAGAAGATGTGCGCCACACCATTACCCCACAGCTGTCTACTGAAGACAACGCCCTGCTGCTGATTGACCTCGGTCTTGGTCACAATGCGCTGGGCGCTACGTCGCTGGCGCAGGTTTACCGTCAACTGGGCGATAAGCCTGCCGACGTGCGTAACGTTGAGCAACTGAAAGGCTTCTACGATGCGATTCAGGCGCTGGTCGCTGCGCGTAAGCTGCTGGCCTACCATGACCGTTCTGACGGCGGTCTGCTGGTTACGCTGGCGGAAATGGCCTTCGCCGGTCACTGCGGTATTGACGCTGATATCCACTCTCTGGGTGAAGATCGTCTGGCGGCGCTGTTTAACGAAGAACTGGGTGCGGTGATTCAGGTTCGTGCTGCTGAGCGTGAGGCGGTGGAAGCGATTCTGGCTACCCACGGCCTGGCAGACTGCGTACACTTCCTCGGTAAAGCCGTTGAAGGTGACCGCTTCACCCTGACCGCTAACGGCCAGCCGGTGTTTAGCGAAAGCCGTACTACCCTGCGTATGTGGTGGGCGGAAACTACCTGGCAGATGCAGCGCCTGCGTGACAACCCGGAATGCGCCGATCAGGAACACGACGCTAAAACCAACGATGCGGACCCCGGTCTCAACGTTAAACTGTCGTTTGATATCAACGAAGATGTTGCCGCTCCGTACATCGCCACCGGTGCACGTCCCAAAGTGGCCGTACTGCGCGAGCAGGGTGTGAACTCCCACGTTGAAATGGCAGCTGCCTTCCACCGTGCGGGTTTTGACGCCATCGATGTGCACATGAGCGACCTGCTGGGCGGACGTATCGGCCTGGGTAACTTCCAGGCACTGGTGGCCTGCGGCGGCTTCTCTTACGGCGATGTGCTTGGCGCTGGTGAAGGTTGGGCGAAGTCGATTCTGTTCAACAACCGCGTCCGTGATGAGTTCGAAACCTTCTTCCATCGCCCGCAAACGCTGGCACTCGGCGTGTGTAACGGTTGTCAGATGATGTCTAACCTGCGTGAGCTGATCCCAGGAAGCGACCTGTGGCCGCGCTTTGTGCGTAACCATTCCGACCGCTTTGAAGCCCGCTTCAGTCTGGTCGAAGTGACGCAAAGCCCGTCTTTACTGCTTGCCGATATGGTGGGTTCGATGATGCCGATTGCCGTTTCTCACGGTGAAGGTCGTGTGGAAGTGCGTGACGGTGCGCATCTGGCTCAGCTTGAGAGCAAAGGTCTGGTGGCGCTGCGCTACGTTGATAACTTCGGTAAGGTGACCGAGACCTATCCGGCTAACCCGAACGGTTCGCCGAACGGCATTACTGCAGTGACCACTGAAAATGGTCGCGTCACCATTATGATGCCGCACCCGGAACGTGTGTTCCGTACCGTGAGCAACTCCTGGCACCCGGAAAACTGGGGCGAGGATAGCCCATGGATGCGTATTTTCCGCAACGCGCGTAAACAGCTCGGTTAATTCGCTCAATAGTCATCAAGCCCCTCTTCGCGAGGGGCTTTTTTTGTGCACAGAAAACCCCCAGCTAGGCTGGAGGTTCCGGAAAGCTTTCAGCTTTGGGCCAGTTATTAAAACCCCTTTTGATTTGTTAAAACACCTTGCGGTCTGGCAACTGCAAGGGTTAAACAAGAAATCAAAAGGGGGTCCCAATGGGGGACGAAAAGAGCTTAGCGCACACCCGATGGAACTGTAAATATCACATAGTTTTTGCGCCCAAATACCGAAGACAAGCATTCTACGGGGAGAAACGTAGGGCGATAGGCAGCATCTTAAGAAAGCTGTGTGAGTGGAAAAACGTGCGGATCCTGGAAGCGGAATGCTGTGCAGATCATATCCATATGCTTGTGGAAATCCCGCCCAAAATGAGCGTATCCGGTTTTATGGGTTATCTGAAAGGTAAAAGCAGTCTGATGTTGTATGAGCAGTTTGGTGATATGAAGTTTAAATACAGGAACAGGGAGTTCTGGTGTCGTGGGTATTACGTAGATACGGTGGGTAAGAACACAGCAAGGATACAGGAATACATAAAGCACCAGCTTGCAGAGGATAAAATGGGCGAGCAGTTATCGATCCCTTATCCGGGTAGCCCGTTTACGGGCCGTAAGTAACGAAGTCTGATGCAAATGTCAGATCGTATGCGCCTGTTAGGGCGCGGCTGGTAACAGAGCCTTATAGGCGCATCAGAAAAACCTCCGGCTATGCCGGAGGATATTTATT
>NZ_JAOWHC010000023.1:0-7255 GCF_030332805.1 Citrobacter sp. Cpo065 | reverse complement strand
ACGCGCTTTAGCGCTCTGTCGCGAGGTGGCGTATATTACGCTTTCCTCTTTCAGAGTCAACCCTCATTTTCAGGTTTTTCCCTTCAACCGAACCGGCTGTTTGTGTGAAGTGATTCACATCCGCCGTGTCGATGGAGGCGCATTATAGGGAGTCGACTCAGGAAGACAAGCGGAAAAATGCATTTTTGTTTCAACCGCTCACCTTTTATCCACAACGCTTACTTTTGCTGCTTTTTGATCGCCATTGGCAGGTCTGCCAGACTATTTATGACCAAATCTGCTGCATTTTCTGCTTCCGGCGTGACGGGTTTGCCTGTGCGCACCAATACCTTCGTGCCAACATTCGCAGCTGTCGCCGCCTGCATATCTTCAATTTTGTCGCCAACCATATAAGAAGCGGCCATATCGATGTGCAAGAAGTCTCGGGCGGAGATAAACATGCCAGGATGCGGTTTACGGCAGTCGCAGACCTGACGATACTCTTCTACAGTACCCTGCGGGTGATGCGGGCAGTAGTAGATACCATCCAGCTCAACGTCGCGATCGGCCAGCGACCAGTCCATCCATTCGGTCAACGTTTCAAACTGCGCCTCAGTAAATTTACCACGCGCGATACCAGACTGGTTCGTCACGATAATAAGCGCGTAACCCATCTTTTTAAGTTCACGCATGGCATCAATAACGCCGTCGATAAACTCAAACTCGTCGATCTCATGTACATAACCGTGGTCCACATTAATGGTACCGTCACGGTCGAGAAAAATTGCGGGTACAGACTTTGCCACCTTTTATAGCTCCTGAATAAGGCATGTGACTCTAGTATCGCATGTTTCAGCGGGCAAGAAAGTGCTCATCGTGCAAAGCCCGATTGATTTAGACGTCTGGATGCCTTAACATCCATCTTGTTGACGGCTTCGACCGTACCTGACAGACGAAAATGCCACGGCTAACTTAATTACGATAATAAATAACCAATGATTAAACTTTCGAATATCACCAAAGTGTTCCAGCAGGGGACTCGCACCATTCAGGCGCTAAATAATGTCAGCCTGCATGTTCCTGCCGGGCAGATTTATGGCGTTATTGGCGCCTCCGGCGCCGGTAAAAGTACGCTCATCCGCTGCGTTAACCTACTCGAACGCCCTACCGAAGGCAGCGTTCAGGTTGGCGGTCAGGAGCTGACCACGCTTTCTGAGTCGGAGTTGACTAAAGCTCGCCGTCAAATCGGCATGATTTTTCAGCACTTTAACCTGCTCTCTTCCCGTACGGTGTTCGGTAACGTCGCACTACCGCTGGAACTGGATAACACGCCAAAAGAAGAGATCAAACGCCGCGTAACAGAACTGTTGGATTTGGTTGGTCTTGGAGACAAGCACGATAGCTACCCGGCCAACCTTTCCGGTGGACAAAAACAGCGTGTGGCAATCGCCCGTGCGCTGGCAAGTAATCCCAAAGTGTTGCTGTGCGATGAAGCCACCAGCGCACTCGATCCGGCAACGACCCGCTCGATTCTGGAATTATTGAAAGATATTAATCGTCGTCTGGGACTCACCATTCTGCTGATTACCCACGAAATGGACGTTGTAAAACGTATTTGTGACTGCGTGGCGGTCATCAGCAATGGTGAACTGATTGAGCAAGACACCGTTAGTGAAGTGTTCTCACATCCGAAAACGCCGCTGGCACAGAAATTTATCCAGTCCACGCTGCACCTGGATATTCCGGAAGATTATCTGGAACGTTTGAAAGCGGAGCCTGAAGCCGACAGCGTGCCGATGCTGCGTATGGAATTCACCGGCCATTCGGTCGATGCACCGCTACTTTCTGAGACGGCCCGTCGGTTTAATGTGAATAACAACATTATTAGCGCGCAGATGGATTACGCCGGCGGTGTGAAGTTCGGCATCATGCTGACTGAAATGCACGGCACACAGGAAGATACACAAGCAGCCATCAGTTGGTTGCAGGAACACCATGTAAAAGTAGAGGTACTGGGTTATGTCTGAGCCGATGATGTGGCTGCTGGTTCGCGGCGTATGGGAAACGCTGGCAATGACCTTTGTGTCCGGTTTTTTTGGCTTTGTGATTGGTCTGCCGGTCGGCGTGTTGCTGTACGTAACGCGTCCGGGGCAAATTATTGAGAACGCGAAGCTCTACCGTACGCTCTCTGCGCTGGTGAACATTTTCCGTTCCATCCCGTTCATCATCTTACTGGTGTGGATGATTCCGTTCACCCGCATGATCGTAGGCACCTCTATCGGACTGCAGGCAGCTATCGTTCCGCTGACCGTCGGTGCCGCGCCGTTTATCGCCCGTATGGTGGAAAACGCGCTGCTCGAAATCCCGACCGGGCTGATAGAAGCCTCTCGTGCGATGGGCGCCACGCCGCTGCAAATTGTACGTAAGGTATTACTGCCAGAAGCGCTGCCAGGACTGGTCAATGCGGCCACCATCACCCTTATCACGCTGGTTGGTTACTCCGCGATGGGCGGTGCCGTCGGTGCCGGTGGTCTTGGACAGATTGGCTATCAGTACGGCTATATTGGTTACAACGCTACCGTAATGAATACAGTACTGGTATTGCTCGTCGTTCTGGTTTATTTAATTCAGTTATCCGGCGATCGCATCGTCCGGGCTGTCACGCACAAATAACGTTGCACACAACACTAAAAACTCATTAAGAAAAGGAAATAAGCATGGCGTTCAAATTCAAAACCTTTGCGGCAGTTGGAGCCCTGATCGGTTCTCTGGCACTTGTGGGTTGCGGTCAGGATGAAAAAGATCCTAATCACATCAAAGTGGGCGTTATTGTTGGCGCAGAGCAGCAGGTTGCAGAAGTCGCGCAGAAAGTGGCAAAAGAAAAATACGGTCTGGACGTTGAGCTGGTCACGTTTAACGATTACGTTCTGCCTAACGAAGCGCTGAGCAAAGGCGATATCGATGCTAACGCCTTCCAGCACAAACCATACCTGGACCAGCAGATCAAAGATCGTGGTTACAAGCTGGTTGCTGTAGGCAATACTTTTGTTTACCCGATTGCGGGCTACTCCAAAAAAATCAAATCACTGGATGAGCTGCAGGACGGTTCCCAGGTCGCGATTCCAAACGACCCGACTAACCTTGGCCGTTCCTTGCTGCTGCTGCAAAAAGTGGGCTTAATCAAACTGAAAGACGGTGTTGGCCTGCTGCCAACCGCGCTGGACGTGATTGAAAACCCGAAAAACCTGAAGCTGGTTGAACTGGAAGCACCGCAGCTGCCGCGTTCCCTGGACGATGCACAAATCGCACTGGCGGTCATCAACACCACCTACGCCAGCCAGATCGGCCTGACTCCGGCAAAAGACGGTATCTTTGTTGAAGATAAAGATTCCCCGTACGTAAACCTGATTGTAACTCGTGAAGACAATAAAGATGCTGAGAACGTGAAGAAATTCGTTGAAGCATACCAGTCTGACGAAGTGTACGAAGCAGCAAACAAAGTCTTCAACGGCGGTGCTGTTAAGGGCTGGTAATTTTAGGCTGTTTACAGAATCTGTAATATCATCAGGACGGGCGCTTGCCCGTCTTGTCATTTATGCAAGCACCTGATTCAATATCTGACGTTTAGATCATTCATTGAGGAAATATTATGCGTGCTTTACCGATCTGTTTAGTAGCACTCTTGCTGAGCGGCTGTTCTATGTTAAGCAGATCCCCTGTTGAACCCGTTCAAAGCACCGCAACCCCGCCGAAAGCGGAGCCGGAAAAACCGAAAGCACCGCGCGCTGCGCCGGTAAGAATCATTACTAACGCTGAAGATTTAGTAGGCAAACCGTTCCGCGATCTTGGCGAAGTTAGCGGTGAATCCTGCCAGGCTTCAAACCAGGATTCCCCTCCGAGCATTCCAACCGCACGCAAACGCATGCAGATTAACGCATCAAAAATGAAAGCTAATGCGGTATTGCTGCACAGTTGCGAGGTGACCAGCGGAACGCCGGGTTGCTATCGTCAGGCGGTTTGCATCGGTTCTGCACTGAACATTTCGGCGAAATGAGCCATTTTCAGTTCGAGCAAATAGGCGTTATCCGCTCACCTTATAAAGAAAAGTTCGCCGTTCCACGCCAGCCCGGTCTGGTGAAAAGCGCCAGCGGTGAACTGCATTTGCTCGCACCTTATAACCAGGCCGATGCCGTTCGCGGCCTGGAAGCCTTCAGTCATTTGTGGGTGATTTTTGTTTTTCACCAGACAATGGAAGGTGGATGGCGTCCGACCGTGCGCCCTCCCCGCCTTGGCGGCAACGCCAGAATGGGTGTCTTTGCCACGCGTTCAACGTTTCGTCCTAACCCTGTTGGCATGTCGTTGGTTGAGCTACGGGGCATCCGCTGCCATAAAGAGCACGTGATCCTCGAACTCGGTGGGCTGGATCTTGTTGATGGCACGCCAGTCGTAGATATAAAACCGTATCTGCCGTTTGCCGAATCGTTACCCGATGCTCGCGCCAGCTATGCTCAGGATGCCCCCAAGGCCAGCGTAGACGTGACGTTCAGTGAAGATCTCGCGGAGCAGCTACCGAAGCTCGAACAACGTTACCCGCATCTTCGTCAGTTTATTGCCGAAGTGCTGGCGCAGGATCCGCGTCCTGCCTACCGTAAAAACGAGGAAGAAGGCAAAACCTACGCCGTCTGGCTGCTGGACTTTAACGTCCGCTGGCGCGTCACGCCGTCAGGATTTGAGGTCTTTGCTCTGGAAGCCCGCTAATTTGCGTCGCGTACTCTTTTGACATCCCTTTCTCGCTGGTAAACTAAACCACTTTTGTTTTGTGCCAGGCTCGTTTTGAGCCTGTTCGATCGTTCAACTGGAACCGTAACAACATGCGTACTAGCCAATATCTGCTCTCCACTCTGAAGGAGACACCTGCCGACGCCGAAGTCATCAGCCACCAGCTGATGTTGCGCGCCGGGATGATCCGCAAGCTGGCCTCCGGGTTATATACCTGGCTGCCGACCGGCGTGCGCGTCCTGAAAAAAGTCGAAAACATCGTGCGTGAAGAGATGAACAACGCCGGTGCGATCGAGGTGTTGATGCCGGTCGTTCAGCCTTCTGAACTGTGGGAAGAGAGCGGCCGTTGGGAACAATACGGCCCGGAACTGCTGCGTATTGCTGACCGTGGCGATCGTTCGTTCGTCCTCGGCCCAACGCATGAAGAAGTGATCACCGACCTGATCCGTAACGAGCTGAGCTCTTACAAACAGCTGCCGCTGAACTTCTATCAGATTCAGACCAAATTCCGTGACGAAGTCCGTCCGCGCTTCGGCGTGATGCGCTCCCGCGAATTCCTGATGAAAGATGCATACTCTTTCCACACCTCTCAGGAATCCCTGCAGGAAACCTACGACGCGATGTACGCTGCGTATAGCAAAATCTTCAGCCGTATGGGGCTGGATTTCCGTGCAGTACAAGCGGATACCGGTTCTATCGGCGGCAGCGCCTCTCACGAATTCCAGGTGCTGGCGCAGAGCGGCGAAGACGATGTGATCTTCTCCGACTCCTCTGACTATGCGGCGAACATCGAATTTGCCGAAGCCGTTGCGCCGAAAGAGCCGCGCGGGGCAGCAACCCAGGAAATGACGTTGGTAGATACGCCGAACGCTAAAACCATCGCCGAACTGGTTGAGCAGTTCAACCTGCCTATCGAAAAAACCGTGAAAACCCTGCTGGTGAAAGCGGTTGAAGGCAGCAGCTACCCGCTGGTCGCCCTGCTGGTTCGTGGCGATCACGAGCTGAACGAAGTCAAAGCGGAAAAACTGCCGCAGGTTGCCAGCCCGCTGACCTTTGCCACCGAAGAAGAAATTCGTGCGCTGGTAAAAGCAGGTCCTGGTTCGCTCGGTCCGGTGAATATGCCAATTCCGGTGGTTATCGACCGTACCGTTGCAGTAATGAGCGATTTCGCTGCCGGTGCCAACATCGACGGTAAACACTATTTCGGTATCAACTGGGATCGCGACGTGGCCACCCCGGAAGTTGCTGACATCCGTAACGTGGTCGCCGGCGACCCTAGCCCGGACGGCAAAGGTACGCTGATGATCAAACGCGGTATCGAAGTCGGCCACATCTTCCAGTTGGGTACCAAGTACTCTGAAGCGATGAAAGCCGCTGTTCAGGGCGAAGATGGCCGTAACCAGACCCTGACTATGGGCTGCTACGGTATCGGGGTCACTCGCGTAGTCGCTGCTGCTATTGAACAGAACTTTGACGATCGTGGCATCGTATGGCCAGATGCCATTGCCCCGTTCCAGGTCGCCATTCTGCCGATGAACATGCACAAATCCTACCGTGTGCAGGAGTTGGCTGAAAAGCTGTATGCTGAGCTGCGCGCGCAAGGTATCGAAGTGCTGATGGACGATCGTAAAGAGCGTCCGGGCGTGATGTTTGCCGATATGGAACTGATCGGTATCCCACACACCATCGTGCTGGGCGACCGTAACCTCGACAACGACGATATCGAATACAAATACCGTCGTAACGGCGAGAAAGAGCTGATTAAAACCGGCGACATCGTCGACTTCCTGGTCAAAGCCATTAAAGGCTAATACCAATAAATATCCTCCGGCATAGCCGGAGGTTTTTCTGATGCGCCTATAAGGCTCTGTTACCAGCCGCGCCCTAACAGGCGCATACGATCTGACATTTGCATCAGACTTCGTTACTTACGGCCCGTAAACGGGCTACCCGGATAAGGGATCGATAACTGCTCGCCCATTTTATCCTCTGCAAGCTGGTGCTTTATGTATTCCTGTATCCTTGCTGTGTTCTTACCCACCGTATCTACGTAATACCCACGACACCAGAACTCCCTGTTCCTGTATTTAAACTTCATATCACCAAACTGCTCATACAACATCAGACTGCTTTTACCTTTCAGATAACCCATAAAACCGGATACGCTCATTTTGGGCGGGATTTCCACAAGCATATGGATATGATCTGCACAGCATTCCGCTTCCAGGATCCGCACGTTTTTCCACTCACACAGCTTTCTTAAGATGCTGCCTATCGCCCTACGTTTCTCCCCGTAGAATGCTTGTCTTCGGTATTTGGGCGCAAAAACTATGTGATATTTACAGTTCCATCGGGTGTGCGCTAAGCTCTTTTCGTCCCCCATTGGGACCCCCTTTTGATTTCTTGTTTAACCCTTGCAGTTGCCAGACCGCAAGGTGTTTTAACAAATCAAAAGGGGTTTTAATAACTGGCCCAAAGCTGAAAGCTTTCCGGAACC
>NZ_JAOWHC010000022.1:0-27173 GCF_030332805.1 Citrobacter sp. Cpo065 | reverse complement strand
GCATTCGACCAGATCGATAACGCGCCGGAAGAAAAAGCTCGTGGTATCACCATCAACACTTCTCACGTTGAATATGACACCCCGACTCGCCACTACGCACACGTAGACTGCCCGGGCCACGCCGACTATGTTAAAAACATGATCACCGGTGCTGCGCAGATGGACGGCGCGATCCTGGTTGTTGCTGCGACTGACGGCCCGATGCCGCAGACTCGTGAGCACATCCTGCTGGGTCGTCAGGTAGGCGTTCCGTACATCATCGTGTTCCTGAACAAATGCGACATGGTTGATGACGAAGAGCTGCTGGAACTGGTAGAAATGGAAGTTCGTGAACTTCTGTCTCAGTACGATTTCCCGGGCGACGACACTCCGATCGTTCGTGGTTCTGCTCTGAAAGCGCTGGAAGGCGAAGCAGAGTGGGAAGCGAAAATCATCGAACTGGCTGGCTTCCTGGATTCTTACATCCCAGAACCAGAGCGTGCGATTGACAAGCCGTTCCTGCTGCCTATCGAAGACGTATTCTCCATCTCCGGTCGTGGTACCGTTGTTACCGGTCGTGTAGAACGCGGTATCATCAAAGTTGGTGAAGAAGTTGAAATCGTTGGTATCAAAGAGACTGCTAAGTCTACCTGTACTGGCGTTGAAATGTTCCGCAAACTGCTGGACGAAGGCCGTGCTGGTGAGAACGTTGGTGTTCTGCTGCGTGGTATCAAACGTGAAGAAATCGAACGTGGTCAGGTACTGGCTAAGCCGGGCTCTATCAAGCCGCACACCAAGTTCGAATCTGAAGTGTACATTCTGTCCAAAGACGAAGGCGGCCGTCATACTCCGTTCTTCAAAGGCTACCGTCCGCAGTTCTACTTCCGTACTACTGACGTGACTGGTACCATCGAACTGCCGGAAGGCGTAGAGATGGTAATGCCGGGCGACAACATCAAAATGGTTGTTACCCTGATCCACCCAATCGCGATGGACGACGGTCTGCGTTTCGCAATCCGTGAAGGCGGCCGTACTGTTGGTGCGGGCGTTGTTGCTAAAGTAATGAGCTAATTATTGATTAATTAGCTTTGAGCTTAAAAAGGGCGCTTCGGCGCCCTTTTTGCTACCTGCAATTTAGTCGTAGTCATATTTATTCGCATTTTTTATTCATTCTCCCGCCGCGTAAATCGCGTTGTGCTATTGTAATCATAACTATTCTCATTTACACTTTGCGCAGAAATTGAACGGGAGCGATCATGTACGTTTGTTTGTGTAATGCGATAAGTGATAAAAAAATACGTCAGGCTGTTCGCCAGTTTCATCCTCAGTCTTTTCAGCAATTACGTAAATTTATTCCTGTTGGAAATCAATGCGGTAAGTGCATTCGTGCTGCCCGCGAAGTCATGCAGGATGAATTAACGCAAATGCCAGAATTTAAAGAGATCGCCTAAGTCACACTCTTTTTTTTGACATCCCTGTAGCCCCATCTACGCTCTAAGAGTGGAAGCGGAGGGACTATAAAATGAAAGGTGATGTTAAAATCATAAATTATCTCAATAAACTATTGGGAAATGAGCTTGTCGCGATCAACCAGTATTTTCTCCATGCTCGTATGTTTAAAAACTGGGGACTGACTCGCCTCAATGATGTTGAGTACCATGAATCTATCGATGAGATGAAACACGCTGATAAATATATCGAGCGTATTTTATTCTTAGAAGGGATCCCGAACTTGCAGGATCTTGGCAAGTTGGGTATTGGCGAAGACGTTGAAGAGATGCTGCAATCCGATCTTCGACTCGAACTCGATGGTGCTAAAGACTTACGTGAAGCCATTGCCTATGCCGATAGCGTTCATGATTATGTCAGCCGGGATATGATGATTGAGATCCTGACTGAAGAAGAAGGGCATATTGACTGGCTCGAAACCGAGCTGGACCTGATTGCAAAACTTGGCTTACAAAATTATCTGCAATCGCAAATTAAAGTCAGTGACTAACCGCCCTGTATCATACTTACCAGGCCAATAACAAAACCCGCAGCCGCCAGATATGGCCCAAATGGCAGCGGGTTTTTTAGTACCTGTTTCCCGTAACGGACGCAGGAAATCCCGGTGAGGCAACATGCCATACCCGCGGCAAGTAAAACCAAAAGTGGTAATGATTCCCAGCAATGCCATGCGCCTAGCGCGGCAAGAAATTTGACATCACCAAAGCCTAACCCTTCCTGTCGGCATATCAAACGATACCCCCAGTAGAACAAAGCAAATACCCCATAGCCCGCTACAGCACCCCAAAGCGCGTCGGATAACTGTGCAGGTCTGCAGCATTGATGATAAATAAGACCGCCCCACAAAAGAGGGCAGGTAAATTTGTCGGGCAGCAACCCGGTACGTAGGTCATGGACTAAGAGCAGCCCTGATAGCGAAACATAAATCAACAGAAAGGGGAGGTCGATGTACATGGGCAAGCCTTATCTGGTAAAGAGTTTACCTTCAGGTAAACCCGGCGGCCCTACAAGCCTGGGATATGGGTTATGGATGCTCTCTTCCACGGAAAACGCGTTGCACCACAGGACATACAATCAGAGTGGAAGGAGCGCCGCATTGGTGAGCGAGTGATTAATTTATACGCGGCACTTGCTTAAGACTGAGATTTACGTATAATGCGCGGGCCTGTCTAATATTGACAGCGGTTCGATATGAGCCACCGGTACTGCGAAAGCAATACCAGACAATGTTCCCAATCGGGGAACTCTGTAAGAACGGTTACACTCTCCCATCAATCGTAATGGGTTTGAGGAGTAACTATTTCGTCTATAAAATAATTGGAGCTCTGGTCTCATGCAGAACCAAAGAATCCGTATCCGTTTGAAAGCGTTTGATCATCGTCTGATCGATCAATCAACCGCGGAAATCGTCGAGACTGCCAAGCGCACTGGTGCGCAGGTTCGTGGTCCGATCCCGCTGCCGACCCGCAAAGAGCGTTTCACCGTTCTGATCTCCCCGCACGTCAACAAAGACGCGCGTGATCAGTACGAGATCCGTACTCACAAGCGTCTGGTTGACATCGTTGAGCCAACTGAAAAAACCGTTGATGCTCTGATGCGTCTGGACCTGGCTGCCGGTGTAGACGTGCAGATCAGCCTGGGTTAATCAGGTCATCGAGCGATTGAGAGGTTGATACAATGATTGGTTTAGTCGGTAAAAAAGTGGGTATGACCCGCATCTTCACTGAAGATGGCGTATCTATCCCAGTAACCGTTATCGAAGTTGAAGCAAACCGCGTTACTCAGGTTAAAGATCTGGCTAACGATGGCTATCGCGCTGTTCAGGTTACCACCGGTGCTAAAAAAGCTAACCGTGTAACTAAGCCGGAAGCTGGCCACTTTGCTAAAGCTGGCGTAGAAGCTGGCCGCGGCCTGTGGGAATTCCGTCTGGCAGATGGTGAAGAATACACCGTTGGTCAGAACATTAGCGTTGAACTGTTTGCTGACGTTAAAAAAGTTGACGTAACCGGTACCTCTAAAGGTAAAGGTTTCGCTGGTACCGTTAAGCGCTGGAACTTCCGTACCCAGGACGCTACTCACGGTAACTCCTTGTCTCACCGCGTTCCGGGTTCTATCGGTCAGAACCAGACTCCGGGCAAAGTGTTCAAAGGCAAGAAAATGGCAGGTCAGCTGGGCAACGAACGTGTAACCGTTCAGAGCCTGGACGTAGTACGTGTTGACGCTGAGCGCAACCTGCTGCTGGTTAAAGGTGGTGTTCCGGGTGCGACCGGTTGCGACCTGATCGTTAAACCAGCTGTGAAGGCGTAAGGGGATAGCAATGGAATTAGTATTGAAAGACGCGCAGAGCGCGCTGACTGTTTCCGAAACTACCTTCGGTCGTGATTTCAACGAAGCGCTGGTTCACCAGGTTGTTGTTGCTTATGCAGCTGGTGCTCGTCAGGGTACTCGTGCTCAGAAGACTCGTGCTGAAGTAACTGGTTCAGGCAAAAAGCCGTGGCGCCAGAAAGGTACCGGCCGTGCGCGTTCAGGTTCTATCAAGAGCCCGATCTGGCGTTCAGGTGGCGTGACCTTCGCTGCTCGTCCACAGGACCACAGTCAAAAAGTTAACAAAAAGATGTACCGCGGCGCGCTGAAAAGCATTCTGTCCGAACTGGTACGTCAGGATCGTCTGATCGTTGTCGAATCATTCTCTGTAGAAGCGCCTAAAACTAAGCTGCTGGCACAGAAACTGAAAGACATGGCTCTGGAAGATGTGCTGATCATCACCGGTGAGCTGGACGAAAACCTGTTCCTGGCTGCGCGCAACCTGCACAAGGTTGACGTACGCGATGCAACTGGTATCGACCCGGTTAGCCTGATCGCCTTCGACAAAGTCGTAATGACTGCTGATGCTGTTAAGCAAGTTGAGGAGATGCTGGCATGATTCGTGAAGAACGTCTGCTGAAAGTGCTGCGCGCACCGCACGTTTCTGAAAAAGCGTCTACTGCGATGGAAAAAACTAACACCATCGTTCTCAAAGTTGCTAAAGACGCGACCAAAGCAGAAATCAAAGCTGCTGTGCAGAAACTGTTTGAAGTCGAAGTCGAAGTCGTTAACACCCTGGTAGTTAAAGGGAAAGTTAAACGTCACGGACAGCGTATCGGTCGTCGTAGCGACTGGAAAAAAGCTTACGTCACCCTGAAGGAAGGCCAGAATCTGGACTTCGTCGGCGGCGCTGAGTAAGTCGGAGGAGTAATACAATGGCAGTTGTTAAATGTAAACCGACATCTCCGGGTCGTCGCCACGTTGTTAAAGTGGTCAACCCAGAGCTGCACAAGGGCAAACCTTTTGCTCCGCTGGTTGAAAAAAACAGCAAATCCGGTGGTCGTAACAACAATGGCCGCATCACCACTCGTCACATCGGTGGTGGTCACAAGCAGGCTTATCGTATTGTTGACTTCAAACGCAACAAAGACGGTATCCCGGCAGTTGTTGAACGTCTTGAGTACGATCCGAACCGCTCCGCGAACATCGCGCTGGTTCTGTACAAAGACGGTGAACGCCGTTACATCCTGGCCCCTAAAGGCCTGAAAGCTGGCGACCAGATTCAGTCTGGCGTTGATGCTGCAATCAAAGCAGGTAACACCCTGCCGATGCGCAATATCCCGGTTGGTTCTACCGTTCATAACGTAGAAATGAAACCAGGTAAAGGCGGTCAGCTGGCACGTTCCGCTGGTACTTACGTTCAGATCGTTGCTCGTGATGGTGCTTATGTCACCCTGCGTCTGCGTTCTGGTGAAATGCGTAAAGTCGAAGCAGACTGCCGTGCAACTCTGGGCGAAGTTGGCAATGCTGAGCATATGCTGCGCGTTCTGGGTAAAGCAGGTGCTGCACGCTGGCGTGGTGTTCGTCCTACCGTTCGCGGTACTGCGATGAACCCAGTCGATCACCCACATGGTGGTGGTGAAGGTCGTAACTTTGGTAAGCACCCGGTAACTCCGTGGGGCGTTCAGACCAAAGGTAAGAAGACCCGCAGCAACAAGCGTACTGATAAATTCATCGTACGTCGCCGTAGCAAATAATTTTAGAGGATAAGCCATGCCACGTTCTCTCAAGAAAGGTCCTTTTATTGACCTGCACTTGCTGAAGAAGGTAGAGAAAGCGGTGGAAAGCGGAGACAAGAAGCCCCTGCGCACTTGGTCCCGTCGTTCAACGATCTTTCCTAACATGATCGGTTTGACCATCGCTGTCCATAATGGTCGTCAGCACGTTCCGGTATTTGTTTCCGACGAAATGGTCGGTCACAAACTGGGTGAATTCGCACCGACTCGTACTTATCGCGGCCACGCTGCTGATAAAAAAGCGAAGAAGAAATAAGGTAGGAGGAAGAGATGGAAACTTTAGCTCAACATCGCCATGCTCGTTCTTCTGCTCAGAAGGTTCGCCTTGTTGCAGACCTGATTCGCGGTAAGAAAGTGTCGCAGGCTCTGGATATTCTGACCTACACCAATAAGAAAGCGGCTGTACTGGTTAAGAAAGTCCTGGAATCTGCCATTGCTAACGCTGAACACAACGATGGCGCTGACATTGACGATCTGAAAGTTACGAAAATTTTCGTAGACGAAGGCCCGAGCATGAAGCGCATTATGCCGCGTGCAAAAGGTCGTGCAGATCGCATCCTGAAGCGCACCAGCCACATTACTGTGGTTGTGTCCGATCGCTGAGACTCTGGAGACTAGCAATGGGTCAGAAAGTACATCCTAATGGTATTCGCCTGGGTATTGTAAAACCATGGAACTCAACCTGGTTTGCGAACACCAAAGAATTCGCTGACAACCTGGACAGCGATTTTAAAGTACGTCAGTACCTGACTAAGGAACTGGCTAAAGCGTCTGTATCTCGTATCGTTATCGAGCGTCCGGCTAAGAGCATCCGTGTGACCATTCACACCGCTCGCCCGGGTATCGTTATCGGTAAGAAAGGCGAAGACGTAGAAAAACTGCGCAAAGTCGTAGCGGATATTGCTGGCGTTCCTGCTCAGATCAATATCGCCGAAGTGCGTAAGCCTGAACTGGACGCAAAATTGGTTGCTGACAGCATCACTTCTCAGCTGGAACGTCGTGTTATGTTCCGTCGTGCTATGAAGCGTGCTGTACAGAACGCAATGCGTCTGGGCGCTAAAGGTATCAAAGTTGAAGTTAGCGGCCGTCTGGGCGGCGCGGAAATCGCACGTACCGAATGGTACCGCGAAGGTCGCGTACCTCTGCACACTCTGCGTGCTGACATCGACTACAACACCTCTGAAGCGCACACCACTTACGGTGTAATCGGCGTTAAAGTGTGGATCTTCAAAGGCGAGATCCTGGGTGGTATGGCTGCTGTTGAACAACCGGAAAAACCGGCTGCGCAACCTAAAAAGCAGCAGCGTAAAGGCCGTAAATAAGGAGCGTCGCTGATGTTACAACCAAAGCGTACAAAATTCCGTAAAATGCACAAAGGCCGTAACCGCGGTCTGGCTGCTGGCGCGGATGTTAGCTTCGGCAGCTTCGGTCTGAAAGCTGTTGGCCGTGGTCGTCTGACTGCCCGTCAGATCGAAGCAGCACGTCGTGCTATGACCCGTGCAGTTAAGCGTCAAGGTAAGATCTGGATCCGTGTATTCCCGGACAAACCGATCACTGAAAAGCCGCTGGCAGTGCGTATGGGTAAAGGTAAAGGTAACGTGGAGTATTGGGTTGCCTTGATTCAGCCGGGTAAAGTCCTGTATGAAATGGACGGCGTACCGGAAGAGCTGGCCCGTGAAGCATTCAAGCTGGCAGCAGCGAAACTGCCGATTAAAACCACCTTTGTAACTAAGACGGTGATGTAATGAAAGCAAAAGAGCTGCGTGAGAAGAGTGTTGAAGAGCTGAACACCGAGCTGCTGAATCTGCTGCGTGAGCAGTTCAACCTGCGTATGCAGGCTGCAAGTGGCCAGCTGCAACAGTCTCACCTGTTGAAGCAAGTGCGTCGTGACGTCGCACGCGTTAAGACTTTACTGACTGAGAAGGCGGGTGCGTAATGACCGATAAAATCCGTACTCTGCAAGGTCGCGTTGTTAGCGATAAAATGGAGAAATCCATCGTTGTTGCTATCGAACGTTTTGTGAAACACCCGATCTACGGTAAATTCATTAAGCGTACGACCAAACTGCACGTACATGACGAGAACAACGAATGCGGTACTGGTGACGTGGTTGAAATCCGCGAATGCCGTCCGCTGTCCAAGACTAAGTCCTGGACGCTGGTTCGCGTTGTAGAGAAAGCCGTTCTGTAATACAGTAGGCATTCTCAACGAATAAACGGCTCAGCGATGAGCCGTTTATTTTTTCTACCCATATCGTTGAAGCGGTGTTATAATGCCGCGCCCCCGATATGGGGCTTTTTTAACGACCTGATTTTCGGGTCTCAGTAGTAGTTGACATTAGCGGAGCACTAAAATGATCCAAGAACAGACTATGCTGAACGTCGCCGACAACTCCGGTGCACGTCGCGTAATGTGTATCAAGGTTCTGGGTGGCTCGCACCGTCGCTACGCAGGCGTCGGCGATATCATCAAGATCACCATCAAGGAAGCAATTCCGCGTGGTAAGGTCAAAAAAGGTGATGTGCTGAAGGCGGTAGTGGTGCGCACCAAGAAGGGTGTTCGTCGCCCGGACGGTTCTGTCATTCGCTTCGATGGTAATGCATGCGTTATTTTAAACAATAACAGCGAGCAACCTATCGGTACGCGTATTTTTGGGCCGGTAACTCGTGAACTTCGTAACGAGAAGTTCATGAAAATTATCTCTCTGGCACCAGAAGTACTCTAAGGAGCGAATCATGGCAGCGAAGATCCGTCGTGATGACGAAGTTATCGTGTTAACCGGTAAAGATAAAGGTAAACGCGGTAAAGTTAAGAATGTCCTGTCTTCCGGCAAGGTCATTGTTGAAGGTATCAACCTGGTTAAGAAACATCAGAAGCCGGTTCCGGCCCTGAACCAACCAGGCGGCATCGTAGAGAAAGAAGCAGCTATTCAGATCTCTAACCTTGCTATCTTCAACGCGGCAACCGGCAAGGCTGACCGTGTAGGCTTTAGATTCGAAGACGGCAAAAAAGTCCGTTTCTTCAAATCTAACAGCGAAACTATCAAGTAATTTGGAGTAGTACGATGGCGAAACTGCATGATTACTACAAAGACGAAGTAGTCGCTAAACTCATGACTGAGTTTAACTACAATTCTGTCATGCAAGTCCCTCGGGTCGAGAAGATCACCCTGAACATGGGTGTTGGTGAAGCGATCGCTGACAAGAAACTGCTGGATAACGCAGCAGCTGACCTGACAGCAATCTCCGGTCAAAAACCGCTGATCACCAAAGCACGCAAATCAGTTGCAGGCTTCAAAATCCGTCAGGGCTATCCGATCGGCTGTAAAGTAACTCTGCGTGGCGAACGCATGTGGGAGTTCTTTGAGCGCCTGATCACTATTGCTGTTCCACGTATCCGTGACTTCCGTGGCTTGTCCGCTAAGTCTTTCGACGGTCGTGGTAACTACAGCATGGGTGTCCGTGAGCAGATCATCTTCCCAGAAATCGACTACGATAAAGTCGACCGCGTGCGTGGTTTGGATATTACCATTACCACTACTGCGAAATCTGATGAAGAAGGCCGTGCTCTGCTGGCTGCCTTTGACTTCCCGTTCCGCAAGTAAGGTAGGGTTACTGAATGGCTAAGCAATCAATGAAAGCACGCGAAGTAAAGCGCGTAGCTTTAGCTGATAAGTACTTCGCAAAACGCGCTGAACTGAAAGCTATTATCTCTGATGTGAACGCGACCGACGAAGATCGTTGGAACGCAGTTCTCAAGCTGCAGTCTCTGCCGCGTGATTCCAGCCCGTCCCGTCAGCGTAACCGCTGCCGTCAAACAGGTCGTCCGCATGGCTATGTGGGCAAGTTCGGGTTGAGCCGTATCAAACTGCGTGAAGCCGCCATGCGCGGTGAAGTACCAGGCTTGAAAAAGGCTAGCTGGTAATTACCAATTGAATCACGGGAGTAAAGACAGATGAGCATGCAAGATCCGATCGCGGATATGCTGACCCGTATCCGTAACGGTCAGGCCGCGAATAAAGCTGCGGTCACCATGCCTTCCTCCAAGCTGAAAGTGGCAATTGCCAACGTGCTGAAGGAAGAAGGTTTTATTGAAGATTTTAAAGTTGAAGGCGACACCAAGCCGGAACTGGAACTTACTCTCAAGTATTTCCAGGGTAAAGCTGTTGTAGAAAGCATTCAGCGTGTCAGTCGCCCTGGTCTGCGCATTTATAAGCGTAAAGACGAGCTGCCGAAAGTTATGGCTGGCATGGGTATCGCAGTTGTTTCTACCTCTAAAGGTGTTATGACTGATCGTGCAGCGCGCCAGGCTGGTCTTGGTGGCGAAATTATCTGCTACGTAGCCTAATCGGAGGAAAAAATGTCTCGTGTTGCTAAAGCACCGGTCGTTATTCCTGCCGGCGTTGATGTAAAAATCAACGGTCAGGTTATTACGATCAAAGGTAAAAACGGCGAGCTGACTCGTACTCTCAACGATGCTGTTGCAGTAAATCATGCAGATAATGCACTGACCTTCGGTCCGCGTGATGGTTACGCTGATGGATGGGCTCAGGCTGGTACCGCGCGTGCCCTGCTGAATGCAATGGTTGTCGGTGTTACCGAAGGCTTCACTAAGAAGCTTCAGCTGGTTGGTGTAGGTTATCGTGCAGCGGTTAAAGGGAATGTAGTAAACCTGGCTTTAGGTTTCTCTCACCCAGTTGACCATCAGCTGCCTGCGGGAATCACTGCAGAATGTCCGTCTCAGACTGAAATCGTGCTGAAAGGCGCTGATAAACAGCTGATCGGTCAGGTTGCAGCAGATCTGCGCGCCTACCGTCGTCCTGAGCCTTATAAAGGCAAGGGTGTTCGTTACGCCGACGAAGTCGTGCGTACCAAAGAGGCTAAGAAGAAGTAAGGTAACACTATGGATAAGAAATCTGCTCGTATCCGTCGTGCGACCCGCGCACGCCGCAAGCTCCAGGAGCTGGGTGCAACTCGCCTGGTGGTACATCGTACCCCGCGTCATATTTACGCACAGGTAATTGCACCGAACGGTTCTGAAGTTCTGGTAGCTGCTTCTACTGTAGAAAAAGCTATCGCTGAACAATTGAAGTACACCGGTAACAAAGACGCTGCTGCAGCTGTAGGTAAAGCTGTTGCTGAACGCGCTCTGGAAAAAGGCATCAAAGATGTTTCTTTTGACCGTTCCGGGTTCCAATATCATGGTCGTGTCCAGGCACTGGCAGATGCTGCCCGTGAAGCTGGCCTTCAGTTCTAAGGTAGAGGTGTAAGATGGCTCACATCGAAAAACAAGCTGGCGAACTGCAGGAAAAGCTGATCGCGGTTAACCGCGTATCTAAAACCGTTAAAGGTGGTCGTATTTTCTCCTTCACAGCTCTGACTGTAGTTGGTGATGGTAACGGTCGCGTTGGTTTTGGTTACGGTAAAGCGCGTGAAGTTCCAGCAGCGATCCAGAAAGCGATGGAAAAAGCCCGTCGCAATATGATTAACGTCGCGCTGAACCACGGCACCCTGCAGCACCCGGTTAAGGGTACTCACACGGGTTCTCGTGTATTCATGCAGCCGGCTTCCGAAGGTACCGGTATCATCGCCGGTGGTGCAATGCGCGCCGTTCTGGAAGTCGCTGGAGTTCGTAACGTTCTGGCTAAAGCGTATGGTTCCACTAACCCGATTAACGTGGTTCGTGCAACTATCGATGGCCTGGAAAATATGAAATCTCCGGAAATGGTCGCTGCCAAGCGTGGTAAATCCGTTGAAGAAATTCTGGGGAAATAAACCATGGCAAAGACTATTAAAATTACTCAAACCCGCAGTGCAATCGGTCGTCTGCCGAAACACAAGGCAACGCTGCTTGGCCTGGGTCTGCGTCGTATTGGTCACACCGTAGAGCGCGAGGATACTCCTGCTGTTCGTGGTATGGTCAACGCGGTTTCCTTCATGGTTAAAGTTGAGGAGTAAGAGATGCGTTTAAATACTCTGTCTCCGGCCGAAGGCTCTAAAAAAGCGGCTCGCCGCCTGGGTCGTGGTATCGGTTCTGGCCTCGGTAAAACCGGTGGTCGTGGTCACAAAGGTCAGAAGTCTCGTTCTGGCGGTGGCGTACGTCGCGGTTTCGAGGGTGGTCAGATGCCTCTGTACCGTCGTCTGCCGAAATTCGGCTTCACTTCACGTAAAGCAGCGATTACAGCCGAAGTTCGTCTGTCTGACCTGGCTAAAGTTGAAGGCGGTGTTGTAGACCTGAACACGCTGAAAGCAGCTAACATTATCGGTATCCAGATCGAGTTCGCGAAAGTGATCCTGGCTGGTGAAGTCACTACTCCGGTAACTGTTCGTGGCCTGCGTGTTACTAAAGGCGCTCGTGCTGCTATCGAAGCTGCTGGCGGTAAAATCGAGGAATAAGTAGCAGATGGCTAAACAACCGGGATTAGATTTTCAAAGTGCCAAAGGTGGCTTAGGCGAGCTGAAACGCAGACTGCTGTTTGTAATCGGCGCGCTGATTGTGTTCCGTATTGGCTCTTTCATTCCGATCCCTGGTATTGATGCCGCTGTACTTGCCAAACTGCTTGAGCAACAGCGAGGCACCATCATTGAAATGTTTAACATGTTCTCTGGTGGTGCTCTCAGCCGTGCTTCTATCTTTGCTCTGGGGATCATGCCGTATATTTCGGCGTCGATCATTATCCAGCTGCTGACGGTGGTTCATCCAACGCTGGCAGAAATTAAGAAAGAAGGGGAGTCTGGTCGTCGTAAGATCAGCCAGTACACCCGCTACGGTACTCTGGTGCTGGCAATATTCCAGTCGATCGGTATTGCTACCGGTCTGCCGAATATGCCTGGTATGCAGGGCCTGGTGATGAACCCAGGCTTTGCATTCTATTTCACCGCTGTTGTAAGTCTGGTTACAGGGACGATGTTCCTGATGTGGTTGGGCGAACAGATTACTGAACGTGGTATCGGCAACGGTATCTCAATCATTATCTTCGCCGGTATTGTCGCGGGACTCCCGCCAGCCATTGCCCATACTATCGAGCAAGCGCGTCAAGGCGACCTGCACTTCCTCGTGTTGCTGTTGGTTGCAGTATTAGTATTCGCAGTGACGTTCTTTGTTGTATTTGTTGAGCGTGGTCAACGCCGTATTGTGGTAAACTACGCGAAACGTCAGCAAGGTCGTCGTGTCTATGCTGCACAGAGCACACATTTACCGCTGAAAGTGAATATGGCGGGGGTAATCCCGGCAATCTTCGCTTCCAGTATTATTCTGTTCCCGGCGACCATCGCGTCATGGTTCGGGGGCGGGACTGGTTGGAACTGGCTGACAACAATTTCGCTGTATTTGCAGCCTGGGCAACCGCTTTATGTGTTACTCTATGCGTCTGCAATCATATTCTTCTGTTTCTTCTACACGGCGTTGGTTTTCAACCCGCGTGAAACAGCAGATAACCTGAAGAAGTCCGGTGCATTTGTACCAGGAATTCGTCCGGGAGAGCAAACGGCGAAGTATATCGATAAAGTAATGACCCGCCTGACTTTGGTTGGTGCGCTCTACATTACCTTTATCTGCCTGATCCCGGAGTTCATGCGTGATGCAATGAAAGTACCGTTCTACTTCGGTGGGACCTCACTGCTTATCGTTGTTGTCGTGATTATGGACTTTATGGCTCAAGTGCAAACTCTGATGATGTCAAGTCAGTACGAGTCTGCATTGAAGAAGGCGAATCTGAAAGGCTACGGCCGTTAACAGTCGCCCGAGAAGTTACGGAGAGTAAAAATGAAAGTTCGTGCTTCCGTCAAGAAATTATGCCGTAACTGCAAAATCGTTAAGCGTGATGGTGTCATCCGTGTGATTTGCAGTGCCGAGCCGAAGCATAAACAGCGCCAAGGCTGATTTATTCGCATATTTTTCTTGCAAAGTTGGGTTGAGCTGGCTAGATTAGCCAGCCAATCTTTTGTATGTCTGTGCGTTTCCATTTGAGTATCCTGAAAACGGGCTTTTCAGCATGGTGCGTACATATTAAATAGTAGGAGTGCATAGTGGCCCGTATAGCAGGCATTAACATTCCTGATCAGAAACATGCTGTGATCGCATTAACTTCGATCTACGGCGTCGGCAAGACCCGTTCTAAAGCCATTCTGGCTGCCGCGGGTATCGCTGAAGATGTTAAGATCAGTGAGCTGTCTGAAGAACAAATCGACACGCTGCGTGACGAAGTTGCCAAATTTGTCGTTGAAGGTGATCTGCGCCGTGAAGTTAGCATGAGCATCAAGCGCCTTATGGACCTTGGTTGCTATCGCGGTTTGCGTCATCGTCGTGGTCTCCCGGTTCGCGGTCAGCGTACCAAGACCAACGCACGTACCCGTAAGGGTCCGCGCAAACCGATCAAGAAATAATCGGGGTGATTGAATAATGGCAAAGGCACCAATTCGTGCACGTAAACGTGTAAGAAAACAAGTCTCTGACGGCGTGGCTCATATCCATGCTTCTTTTAACAACACCATCGTTACCATTACTGATCGTCAGGGTAACGCACTGGGTTGGGCAACAGCCGGTGGTTCCGGTTTCCGTGGTTCTCGCAAATCCACTCCGTTTGCAGCTCAGGTTGCAGCAGAGCGTTGCGCTGAAGCCGTAAAAGAATACGGTATCAAGAATCTGGAAGTTATGGTCAAAGGACCGGGTCCAGGTCGCGAATCTACTGTTCGTGCTCTGAACGCCGCTGGTTTCCGCATCACTAATATTACTGATGTGACTCCGATCCCTCATAACGGTTGTCGTCCGCCGAAAAAACGTCGCGTATAACGCTGTCGTTTCTAGGATTGTTGGAGAAAGAAAATGGCAAGATATTTGGGTCCTAAGCTCAAGCTGAGCCGTCGTGAGGGCACTGACTTATTCCTTAAGTCTGGCGTTCGCGCGATCGATACCAAGTGTAAAATTGAACAAGCTCCTGGCCAGCACGGTGCGCGTAAACCGCGTCTGTCTGACTATGGTGTGCAGTTGCGTGAAAAGCAAAAAGTTCGCCGTATCTACGGTGTGCTGGAGCGTCAGTTCCGTAACTACTACAAAGAAGCAGCGCGTCTGAAAGGCAACACCGGTGAAAACCTGTTGGGTCTGCTGGAAGGTCGTCTGGACAACGTTGTATACCGTATGGGCTTCGGTGCCACTCGTGCAGAAGCACGTCAGCTGGTCAGCCATAAAGCAATTATGGTAAACGGTCGTGTTGTTAACATCGCTTCTTATCAGGTTAGTCCGAATGACGTTGTTAGCATTCGTGAGAAAGCGAAGAAGCAGTCTCGCGTGAAAGCCGCTCTGGAGCTGGCTGAGCAGCGTGAAAAGCCAACCTGGCTGGAAGTTGATGCTGGCAAGATGGAAGGTACGTTCAAGCGTAAGCCGGAGCGTTCTGATCTGTCTGCGGACATTAACGAACACCTGATCGTCGAGCTTTACTCCAAGTAAAGCTTAGTACCAAAGAGAGGACACAATGCAGGGTTCTGTGACAGAGTTTCTAAAACCGCGCCTGGTAGATATCGAGCAAGTGAGTTCGACGCACGCCAAGGTGACCCTTGAGCCTTTAGAGCGTGGCTTTGGCCATACTTTGGGTAACGCACTGCGCCGTATTCTGCTCTCATCGATGCCGGGTTGCGCGGTGACCGAGGTTGAGATTGATGGTGTACTACATGAGTACAGCACCAAAGAAGGCGTTCAGGAAGATATCCTGGAAATCCTGCTCAACCTGAAAGGGCTGGCGGTGAGAGTTCAGGGTAAAGATGACGTTATTCTTACCTTGAATAAATCTGGCATTGGCCCTGTGACTGCAGCCGACATTACCCATGATGGTGATGTCGAAATCGTCAAGCCACAGCACGTGATCTGCCACCTGACCGATGAGAATGCATCTATTAGCATGCGTATCAAAGTTCAGCGCGGTCGTGGTTATGTGCCGGCTTCTACCCGAATTCATTCGGAAGAAGATGAGCGCCCAATCGGCCGTCTGCTGGTCGACGCATGCTACAGCCCTGTAGAGCGTATTGCCTACAATGTTGAAGCAGCGCGTGTAGAACAGCGTACCGACCTGGACAAGCTGGTCATCGAAATGGAAACCAACGGCACAATCGATCCTGAAGAGGCGATTCGTCGTGCGGCAACCATTCTGGCTGAACAACTGGAAGCTTTCGTTGATTTACGTGATGTACGTCAGCCGGAAGTTAAAGAAGAGAAACCAGAATTCGATCCGATCCTGCTGCGCCCTGTTGACGATCTGGAATTGACTGTCCGCTCTGCTAACTGCCTCAAAGCAGAAGCTATCCACTATATCGGTGATCTGGTACAGCGTACTGAGGTTGAGCTTCTTAAGACGCCTAACCTTGGTAAAAAATCTCTTACCGAGATTAAAGACGTGCTGGCTTCCCGTGGACTGTCTCTGGGTATGCGCCTGGAAAACTGGCCACCGGCAAGCATCGCTGACGAGTAACCGGATCACAGGTTAAGGTTTTACTGAGAAGGATAAGGTCATGCGCCATCGTAAGAGTGGTCGTCAACTGAACCGCAACAGCAGCCATCGCCAGGCTATGTTCCGCAATATGGCAGGTTCACTGGTTCGTCATGAAATCATCAAGACGACTCTGCCGAAAGCGAAAGAGCTGCGTCGCGTAGTTGAGCCGCTGATTACTCTTGCCAAGACTGATAGCGTAGCTAATCGTCGTCTGGCATTCGCCCGTACTCGTGATAACGAGATCGTGGCAAAACTGTTTAACGAACTGGGCCCGCGTTTTGCGAGCCGCGCCGGTGGTTACACTCGCATTCTGAAGTGTGGTTTCCGTGCAGGCGACAACGCGCCGATGGCATACATCGAGCTGGTTGATCGTTCAGAGAAAACAGAAGCTGCTGCAGAGTAATCTGTAGTAACGTAAAAAAACCCGCCTCGGCGGGTTTTTTTATATCCGTCATATCCCCACTTATCTACAATATCTGTACTCTTTTTGTTCATCCCCTGGAGTGTTGTATGTGGTTACTGGACCAGTGGGCAGAGCGCCATATTATTGATGCACAGTCTAAAGGCGAGTTTGATGATTTACCGGGAACGGGCGAACCGCTGACTCTTGACGATGACTCCCATGTCCCGCCTGAACTCCGAGCCGGATACCGTTTATTAAAAAATGCAGGTTGCCTTCCTCCTGAGCTCGAGCAACGCAGAGAGGCAATACAGCTGCTTGAAATACTCGCGGGGATCCGCAAAGATGATCCCAGTTATCCTGAGGTGAGCCGAAGACTGTCGCTACTGGAACTTAAACTTCGGCAGGCTGGACTCAGCACCGAGTTTTTGCGCGGTGACTACGCAGATAAGCTGCTAAAAAAGATCAACGATGAATAGCGGAGAGAGCATGTACCGAATTGGTGAAATAGCGAAACTGGCTGACGTGACGCCGGATACTATCCGCTACTATGAAAAGCAGCAGATGATGGAGCATGAAGTGCGTACTGAAGGTGGATTTCGCCTCTATACAGAAAGCGATCTTCAGCGCTTGAAGTTTATTCGTTATGCCCGGCAGCTAGGTTTCACTCTGGAGTCGATCCGTGAATTGCTTTCGATCCGGGTTGATCCCGAACACCATACTTGTCAGGAATCAAAAGGGATCGTCCAGGAAAGACTGCAAGAAGTCGAAGCCCGCATTGCTGAACTTCAGACGATGCAGCGGTCACTGCAGCGATTGAATGATGCATGCTGCGGCAAGGCACACAGCAGCGTGTACTGCTCTATTCTTGAAGCTCTTGAGCAAGGCGCCAGCGGAACAACATCAGGCTGTTGATTTCTTGAACTGCCAGGTCTACACTCGCGGCGTAAATTACTACAAACTGGAGATAGTATGAGTCGTTATCAGCACACCAAAGGGCAGATAAAGGACAACGCCATTGAGGCGCTTCTGCATGACCCACTGTTCAGACAGCGCGTTGAGAAAAATAAGAAAGGGAAAGGAAGTTATCTGCGAAAAGGCAAACATGGCAATCGGGGTAACTGGGAGGCCAGTGGCAAGAAAGTAATTAACTTTTTTACCACTGGCCTTCTTGTTTCAGTGAGTGCTTAAGAGCGGTTATTCTGTTCTTTCAGCAGGTCACGAATTTCACTTAGCAATACTTCTTCTTTCGATGGAGCTGGCGGTGCTGCCGGCTCTTCCGCTTTTTTACGGTTCAGTTTGTTGATCAGTTTGATTGCCATAAAGATAGCAAACGCAACAATAATGAAATCGAATACATTCTGAATAAATACACCGTAATGCATGACCACGGCAGGGATGTCTCCCTGTGCATCACGTAGCGTTAAAGCAAACTGTTTAAAATCAATTCCACCAATTAACAGCCCCAGCGGCGGCATAATGATATCGGCAACCAGTGATGAAACAATCTTACCGAATGCCGCACCAATAATGACACCCACTGCCAAATCGACAACATTCCCGCGCATCGCGAATTCGCGAAACTCTTTAATAATGCTCATTTTATTCTCCCTATGCAGCTGACGTTTATAAGTTTAACAAATGTTTAGGCAATTTCCATTTATGTATTGCCGAAAGGAAAATTTATTAGACCATGAAAAATAAAGGGAAATAAAAAGGGCGCTGTATTAGCGCCCAAATTATTACAGGAAGAAAGGACTTGGCTGGAATAGTCGCTCGACGTCGGTAATAAACTTTTTATCTGTCAGGAACATAATTACGTGATCGCCCTGCTCAATGCGCAGGTTATCGTTGGCAATCATGACATCGTTACCACGTACAACGGCGCCAATAATGGTTCCGGGCGGAAGTTTAATTTCATCAATTGAACGCCCTACAACTCTCGACGTCGTTTCATCCCCGTGTGCGACGGCTTCAATGGCTTCCGCGACGCCACGGCGAAGTGAAGAAACGCCAACAATATCAGCTTTACGCACGTGGCTCAGCAGCGCGGAGATGGTCGCCTGCTGCGGTGAAATCGCAATATCGATCACGCTGCCTTGCACCAGATCGACGTATGCTCTGCGCTGGATCAACACCATTACTTTCTTGGCACCCATCCGTTTGGCAAGCATCGCCGACATGATATTTGCTTCATCATCGTTGGTCACTGCGATGAACAGATCAACCTGATCGATATGTTCTTCTGCCAGCAGCTCTTGATCCGAGGCATCACCAAAAAAGACGATCGTATTTTGCAGTTTCTCCGCAAGCTCCGATGCGCGTTGTTGATTACGTTCGATCAGTTTGACGCTGTAATCTTTTTCCAGACGACGTGCCAGACCAGCGCCGATATTACCGCCACCCACTAACATAATGCGTTTGTACGGTTTTTCCAGACGCTGCAGTTCGCTCATTACGGCGCGTATATGCTGTGATGCCGCAATAAAGAAGACTTCATCACCCGCTTCAACGATCGTAGAACCTTGCGGACGGATCGGTCGGTCATGACGGAAAATCGCTGCAACGCGGGTGTCGATGTGCGGCATATGCTCACGCATTGTTGACAGCGCATTACCAATAAGCGGCCCGCCGTAATAGGCCTTTACTACTGCCAGACTGACTTTACCTTCGGCAAAATTCACCACCTGCAATGCGCCCGGATATTCAATCAGGCGATAAATGCTATCGATAACCAGTTGCTCAGGTGCAATCAGATGATCGATTGGTACCGCATCGGATTGGAACAGCTTGTCGGCATCGCGAACGTAATCTGGTGAACGAATACGGGCGATGCGATTAGGCGTATTAAACAGTGAATAAGCTACCTGGCAGGCAACCATATTTGTTTCATCTGAGCTGGTTACGGCAACCAGCATATCGGCATCGTCGGCACCGGCTTCACGCAATACGCGGGGATGCGAACCATGCCCTTGCACGACACGGAGATCAAACTTGTCCTGCAGGCTGCGCAGGCGCTCGCCATTGGTATCGACTACCGTGATATCGTTGTTCTCTCCGACCAGGTTTTCAGCCAGCGTACCGCCAACTTGCCCTGCGCCCAGAATGATAATTTTCATCAGTCGCGACCCGTTATCTCATCACTTTTTGATTAGCTTAGCGTAAAAGAAGCCATCGCCATCTTCCGCACCCGGTAAATTCTGACGTCCGGGTTTTTCCGGCGTACCGGTTTCGCTTAATACCGCATCCGGTGTGCGTGCCAGGAAGGCGGCAATTTGCTGTTGGTTCTCTTCTGGCAGGATAGAGCACGTTGCATACACCAGCGTGCCGCCAGATTTAAGATGTGACCAGGTAGTATTCAGGATCTCAGCCTGCAATTGGGCAAGTTCGGCAATATCCCGGTCGCGGCGCAGCCATTTGATATCCGGATGGCGACGGATCACCCCGGTAGCAGAACATGGAGCGTCCAGCAAAATACGGTCAAACTGTTGTTCACCGCACCACTGCTGTGGATAGCGGCCATCCCCCTGTTTTACGGTTGCCTTCATGCCCAGACGTTTCAGATTGTCGTAAACGCGCGATAAGCGTTTTTCATCCACATCGACGGCCATGACGTTAGCTAGCGGAGCAACTTCCAGAATGTGAGTGGTTTTACCGCCCGGCGCACAGCACAGGTCGAGGATCTGTTCACCGTCCTCCGGCAACAGATAATTTACGCATCCTTGAGCGGAGGCATCCTGAACGGTGACCCAACCTTCGTCAAAACCAGGGAGGGCGTGAACTGGAGCCGGTGTTTCCAGACGCACTGCATCCGGGTAGTCTGGATGCGGAAAACCTGTTAATCCCGCTTCGGTAAGCAGGTCTAGCCAGGCGTCGCGAGTATGGTGATTACGATTGACTCGTAGCCACATCGGCGGTCGCTGGTTATTGGCTTCAAGAATGGCTTCCCACTTCTGCGGATACGCACTCTTAATACGTTTCACCAGCCAGGAGGGGTGTAAGAAGCGCAAATCGCTTTGCGCAAACTCGGCCAGCAGTTCATCCTGACGGCGTTGAAACTGGCGCAGTACGCCGTTGATCAGCCCTTTCAGCTGTGGACGCTTAATAACGACCGCGCCTTCTACGGTCTCAGCTAACGCAGCGTGTGCTGGAATACGAGTATGCAACAGTTGGTAGAAGCCCACCATGATCAGGTAGTGAACGGTGCGCTGTTTGCCCGTCATTGGACGTTCCATCAGTTGCTGGATCATCCACTCCAGTTGAGAGAGTGTACGCAATACGCCGAAGCAAAGTTCCTGTAACAGTGCTTTGTCTTTATCGGCAACTTTTTGCTGCATGGCGGGCAGCACGTTACTTAGTGATTGTCCTTTCTCGACAACCTGTTCGACGGCCTGGGCCGTCATACTGCGTAAATTAAGATGTTTTTTCATAAGCGCAAAAATAAAAATGCCCGGAGACACCGGGCTTAAAGAGATGAACCGTCAGGCCAGACGGTTTCCGGGCACGAACCACTCCCGGCGCGAATTAAGCAGATCCTGCGCGCTCATGGCTTTTTTACCGGCAGGCTGCAAAGAGATAAGATTCAGAATGCCGTCGCCTGTTGCGACCTGGATACCCTGCTTTGTCGCCTCTAGAATGGTGCCTGGCTCGGCCTGGGTGTTTACAGCAATAACCGAAGCTTGCCAGACTTTCACTGGCTGACCATCGATTTCAAGCCAGCTCATTGGCCAGGGGTTAAAGGCGCGGATGCAGCGTTCCAATTGAACAGCCGAAAGCGACCAGTCGATACGGGCCTCTTCTTTGCTGAGTTTTTCTGCATGCGTAACCAGTGATTCGTCTTGTACCACCGGTTTTATTGTACCGGCAGCCAGCTGTTTTAGCGTTTCAATCAGCCCCTGAGGCCCCAGGTCTGCCAGCTTGTCATATAACGAACCGCTGGTATCTTCTGCCGTAATTGGGCAGGACAGCTTCAGCAGCATATCACCGGTGTCGAGGCCAACATCCATCTGCATGATGGTAACACCGGTTTCGGCGTCGCCTGCCCACAGTGAGCGCTGGATCGGTGCTGCACCCCGCCAGCGCGGAAGCAGGGAACCGTGAACGTTGATACAACCCAGGCGCGGCATTTCCAGTACGGCTTTTGGCAGAATCAGGCCATATGCCACCACCACCATCACGTCTGCGTGTAAATCAGCAACCAACTGCTGGTTTTCCTGAGGGCGAAGAGAGACGGGTTGAAAGACCGGTATCCCTTTTTCTTCTGCCAGCACTTTTACCGGGCTGGGCATCAGCTTTTTACCGCGTCCCGCCGGGCGGTCCGGTTGGGTAAACACGCCAACGACGTTATGTCCAGAAGACAGCAGCGCGTCGAGATGACGCGCTGCAAAGTCAGGTGTACCCGCAAAAATAATACGTAGTGAGTCTGACACGTTGATCCTTGTCCTTAAGCTCGGGCGTTCAGGCGGTCGAGTTTTTCAACTTTCTGACGAATGCGTTGTTGCTTCAACGGAGACAGATAATCGATAAATAGTTTACCGACCAGGTGATCCATTTCATGTTGAATGCAGATAGCGAGCAGGCCATCGGCTTCCAGTTCAAAAGATTTGCCGTCGCGATCGAGCGCACGAATTTTTACTTTCTCTGCACGCGGTACTAACGCACGCTGTTCAGGAATAGACAGACAGCCTTCTTCAATGCCGGTTTCGCCGTCTTTTTCCAGCAGTTCTGGGTTAATGAGTACCAACTGCTCATCGCGATTTTCAGAGACATCAATAACAATGATGCGCTGATGAATATCGACCTGTGTTGCTGCCAGACCGATACCTTCTTCGGCGTACATCGTTTCGAACATATCATCAACGATACGCTGAATTTCTGCATTCACTTCTTCAACCGGTTTTGCGACTTTGCGAAGGCGCTCGTCCGGAATATGTAACACTTGCAAAACTGACATAGTTATCCAGAGTTGAGTTCAGGAGTTGAAAAGATTATTACCTCTATTCTAGACAAAACCCCCTCTGATTGACAGCATCAGTGACCAATCGCAAAGATTGCCAGGACTGCTTGTGGCAGGGGAACAGGGATGACCCAAATCGAAATTTGGCTACGTTTAGCGCAAGTGAATGAACTGTATGGTGATGAGATAGTGCGCGTTGCTCACTGGCTCAATACTCAACCGTGCATTAACAACGCGGTACTCTTGCAGGCAGGATTCTCTCCACGCCAGGCAAGACGCTTTTTAACCTTTTCAGATCTGACGCTGGAAAAAACGCTGCGCTGGCTTGAACAGCCTAACCACCATTTTGTGGTTGCCGACAGCGAGCATTATCCGCCACAGCTCCGTGCGATTGAGGATTATCCTGGGGTGCTTTTTGTTGCAGGAGCTCCCGCATGCCTCCACTCATTTCAAGTTGCCGTTGTCGGTAGTCGACAACATTCATGGTATGGCGAACGCTGGGGACGGTTGTTTTGTGAAAAGCTTGCTGCATGTGGGGTGACGATCACCAGCGGTCTGGCCCGGGGGATTGATGGCGTGGCGCACAATGCTGCGATAAACCGACAAGGCACAAGTATTGCGGTGCTGGGAAATGGACTTGAGACCATTCATCCACGGCAGCATATCCGTCTTGCGGAGCGACTTATTGAGGCTGGGGGCGCACTGGTGTCTGAGTTCCCATTAGATATGCTCCCTTTGCCGCGCAATTTTCCCCGACGAAATCGCATTATCAGTGGTCTAAGTAAAGGTGTACTGGTTGTCGAAGCTGCACAGCGTAGCGGGTCGCTGGTTACTGCTCGCTGTGCAATTGAACAAGGGCGAGAGGTGTTTGCTTTACCTGGGCCGATTGGGAGCCCGGGAAGTGAAGGCCCGCATTGGCTTATTCAGCAGGGAGCCATGCTTGTGACGACACCAGAGGAAATTCTTGAAAATTTGCAATATGGGCTGCAATGGTTGCCAGATGAACCTGAAAAATCAATTTATTCGCCAGATCACGAAGAGGTGGCATTGCCATTTCCGGAGCTCCTGGCTAACGTAGGAGATGAGGTAACACCTGTTGACGTCGTCGCTGAACGTGCCGGCCAACCTGTGCCAGAGGTAGTGGCTCAACTGCTCGAACTGGAGTTAGCAGGGTGGATCGCAGCTGTACCCGGCGGCTATGTCCGATTGAGGAGGGCATGCCATGTTCGACGTACTAATGTATTTGTTTGAGACATATATCCATAACGAAGCTGAGCTGCGTGTGGATCAGGACAAACTGGAACGGGATCTTACCGACGCTGGTTTTGATCGTGAAGACATTTACAACGCGTTACTTTGGCTGGAGAAGCTTGCTGACTATCAGGATGGCCTTGCTGAACCTATGCAGCTGGCATCGGACCCTCTTTCTATACGTATTTATACTGCGGAAGAGTGCGATCGACTGGATGCAAGCTGTAGAGGATTCCTGCTATTCCTGGAGCAGATTCAGGTGCTAAACCTCGAAACGCGAGAAATGGTTATTGAGCGCGTACTCGCGCTAGATACGGCAGAGTTCGATCTGGAAGACCTGAAGTGGGTGATTCTGATGGTGCTATTCAACATTCCAGGTTGTGAAAATGCCTATCAGCAAATGGAAGAATTACTCTTTGAAGTGAATGAAGGTATGCTGCATTAATCAATCTTCATTCAGTATGAGTTGTTATGGCTAAATCAGCACTGTTCACGGTGCGTAAAAACGAGCCCTGCCCACAATGCGGGGCTGAACTGGTTATTCGTTCCGGGAAACACGGTCCGTTTCTCGGTTGTTCACACTATCCAGAATGCGATTACATCCGTCCGCTGAAATCTTCCGCGGACGGACATGTTGTCAAAGTTCTGGAGGGTAAGCTTTGTCCTGCATGTGGCGCTGAGCTGGTGCTGAGACAGGGACGATTCGGTATGTTTATTGGATGCAGTGACTATCCTGCGTGCGATCACACCGAGCTCATCGACAAGCCTGATGAAACAGCAATAGTCTGTCCTCAATGCCAGACTGGTCATCTTGTCCAGCGGCGTTCCCGTTATGGCAAAACCTTTTACTCCTGCGATCGCTATCCGGAGTGCCAGTTTGTCATTAACTTCAAACCGTTAGCCGGAGAATGTCCTGAGTGTCATTATCCGCTTCTCATCGAAAAGAAAACCGCGCAGGGTGTGAAGCATTTCTGTGCCAGTAAACAATGTGGAAAGCCGATTTCGGCGGAATAAAAAAGTGAATAATAGCCTGCCCACAGACGCTATCGCTGCGGCGATAGCGGTTCTGAAACAAGAAAAAGTCATCGCCTATCCAACTGAAGCTGTATTTGGTGTCGGCTGCGACCCCGATAGCGAAACGGCTGTAACCCGTTTGTTGGCGCTAAAACAACGTCCGGTCGATAAAGGGTTAATTTTAATCGCGTCAAACTTTGAACAACTTAAACCATATATCGACGATAGCATGCTCACCGATGCTCAACGTGACGCTGTTTTCGCCCGTTGGCCTGGTCCTGTTACCTTCGTTTTCCCAGCGCTTGCGACAACGCCACGCTGGTTGACCGGGCGCTTTGATTCTCTGGCTGTTCGCGTCACCGATCACCCGCTGGTGGTTGCGTTGTGCCAGGCTTATGGCAAACCGTTAGTTTCTACCAGTGCTAATTTGAGTGGCTTACCGCCTTGCAGAACGGTAGAGGAAGTTCGCGCACAGTTCGGTACAGACTTTCCCGTGGTTGAAGGGGAGACCGGGGGGCGTTTGAATCCTTCGGAGATCCGTGATGCTCTGACAGGTGAACAGTTTCGACAGGGGTAATATGAAAGAAGCCTATGCTGTTTTTGGTAATCCGATAGCGCACAGTAAATCGCCCTTTATTCATCAGCAATTTGCAGAGCAGCTGAAGATTGATCACTCCTATGGGCGTGTACTGGCGCCTATCAATGATTTTGTGAATACGCTGAACGCTTTTTTTGCTGAGGGCGGGAAGGGGGCAAATGTCACCGTGCCTTTTAAAGAAGAGGCATTTGCACGTGCCGATGAACTAACGGAGCGGGCATCGCTTGCTGGAGCCGTCAATACCCTTAAACGGCTGGAGGATGGACGTTTACTGGGAGACAACACGGATGGTATCGGCTTGTTGAGCGATCTTGAGCGTTTATCTTTTATTCGTCCCGGATCGCGAGTTCTGTTGATTGGTGCGGGTGGTGCATCCCGTGGAGTTTTATTACCTCTTCTTTCTATGGATTGTGCGGTGACTATTGTTAACCGTACCGCTTCGCGCGCTGAAGAACTGGCACAAATCTTCTCCCATACCGGCAGCGTACAGGCGGTAGGAATGGACGAGCTTGATAATTACAGTTTTGATCTAATTATTAACGCGACATCCAGCGGAATTAGCGGTGAGATACCGGCTATTCCGACATCTCTTATTCACCCATCTGTCTATTGTTATGACATGTTTTATCAGAAAGGAGATACACCGTTCCTCTCCTGGTGTGCCGAACATGGGGCGAAACAATATGCTGATGGCCTGGGTATGCTGGTGGGGCAAGCAGCGCACGCCGTTTTACTCTGGCATGGGGTTTTGCCGCAGATTGAACCCGTCATTAAAAGCATGCAGCAGGAATTGTCGGCATGAATCAGGCGATCCAGTTTCCCGATCGAGAAGAATGGCGCACGGATGTCAACGCCGTTGTGTTTCCGGCGATGGTTCATGGTATGCAGTTAACATGTGCCATCTCTGGAGAGATGCTGGCGTCCCGCTTTGGCGGCGACACGCCTGAACAGTGGTTGGAAATCTTTCAACAGCATCGCTGGGATCTGGAAGAAGAAGCTGAAGGATTGATCCAGGCCCAGCAGGAAGATGCTCAAGGTTGGGTTTGGTTACTCTGACTTAAATATTCATCTTTCCACTTAACATAGTTGTTAGCTGAATATTGTAAGCCTGCTTTCTCTTCATCGCTTAATGGACGGATTTGTTTAACCGGGCTTCCCAGGTACAGATACCCGCTTTCCAGGCGTTTGTTTTGGGGAACCAGGCTCCCAGCCCCAATCATAACGTCGTCTTCTACTACCACGCCATCCAGCAGAATCGAACCCATGCCGACTAATACGCGGTTGCCAATGATACAGCCGTGTAGCATGACCTTATGACCGACCGTTACATCCTCACCCACGATCAATGGATTACCCTGCGGATTAGACGTGGATTTATGTGTGACATGGAGAACGCTGCCGTCCTGAATGTTTGTACGGGCACCAATTTGTACATAGTTAACGTCGCCACGAATGGCAACCAGTGGCCAAATTCCGACATCATCAGCCAAACGGGCATCACCAATGACGACACTGCTGGTGTCGATCATTACGCGATTTCCGATCTGTGGGAAAAGATCCTTATAAGGACGCAGTACATCAGACATGTTTACCTCAACGAAAATAGAGCAGTAATGAAGACTTTGGTTGGATTATTGAGACTGTGCAAGTGGTTTAGCTATCAAAAATCAGCCAAATTGCGCAGGAATGTAGCGAAAGGAGTGAAAAACAAGCATTCAGAAAAAAAGATCCAAAAAATACTTGTGCTAAAAAATGGGATCCCTATAATGCGCCTCCATCGACACGGCGGATGTGAATCACTTCACGCAAACAGCCGGTTCGGTTGAAGAGAAAAACCTGAAAATGAGGGTTGACTCTGAAAGAGGAAAGCGTAATATACGCCACCT
>NZ_JAOWHC010000021.1:0-36514 GCF_030332805.1 Citrobacter sp. Cpo065 | reverse complement strand
GGTTCCGGAAAGCTTTCAGCTTTGGGCCAGTTATTAAAACCCCTTTTGATTTGTTAAAACACCTTGCGGTCTGGCAACTGCAAGGGTTAAACAAGAAATCAAAAGGGGGTCCCAATGGGGGACGAAAAGAGCTTAGCGCACACCCGATGGAACTGTAAATATCACATAGTTTTTGCGCCCAAATACCGAAGACAAGCATTCTACGGGGAGAAACGTAGGGCGATAGGCAGCATCTTAAGAAAGCTGTGTGAGTGGAAAAACGTGCGGATCCTGGAAGCGGAATGCTGTGCAGATCATATCCATATGCTTGTGGAAATCCCGCCCAAAATGAGCGTATCCGGTTTTATGGGTTATCTGAAAGGTAAAAGCAGTCTGATGTTGTATGAGCAGTTTGGTGATATGAAGTTTAAATACAGGAACAGGGAGTTCTGGTGTCGTGGGTATTACGTAGATACGGTGGGTAAGAACACAGCAAGGATACAGGAATACATAAAGCACCAGCTTGCAGAGGATAAAATGGGCGAGCAGTTATCGATCCCTTATCCGGGTAGCCCGTTTACGGGCCGTAAGTAACGAAGTCTGATGCAAATGTCAGATCGTATGCGCCTGTTAGGGCGCGGCTGGTAACAGAGCCTTATAGGCGCATCAGAAAAACCTCCGGCTATGCCGGAGGATATTTATTTTTTAGTACTGAATAATTAAATACTATCCTGAGTATTATTATCCTTACATTTGATATTCGATCATCCCGCTCTTTTGGGCCACCCAGTCATACAGACGTTGTCCACGGAGATTGGTTTCATGCGTATGCCAGTATAATCTTGACGCGTGGTGTTTTTTGGCTTGTTGTTGGACATACTCGATAAGCTGTTTACCGATATGTTGACCACGTACCTCTTCGCTAACAAATAAATCTTCGAGATAGCAATAGTTGGATTCTGCCCATGTTGAACGGTGAAAGAGATAATGCACCAGTCCCACTATTTTTCCATCATATTTGGCAACAGCACAATAAACAGGTTCGCTCGGGGTAAGGAAACGCTCCCACGTTAATTTTGTTACTTCATCTGAAATTTTAGTGCGATAAAATGTTTGATAGTTTATCCATAAAGGAAGCCAGCTGGCGTAGTCTTTTTGTTCTGCACTTTCAATAGTAACGGTATTCATGTTAATCATATATATCCTGATATTTTATACGAGTAATGTGTTAGTATGATGATACTAAGAACTTTATAAATTCTCGTAAAGAGACACTTTCGATATATTGATAGGATCCACTTTTAGTATAAAGGTTAATACAATGAAGAAAAACAATGCGCCTTTATTTCAAGGATTTGTTTTAGGAAAAGGCGCGGTTAAGGAGCAGGTTTACCACATCCTCCGCGATCACATCCTCGAAGGGCGATTGCGGCCAGGAACAAAAATGCCGTCAACCAGGGCATTGTCCGAGATGATGTCAATTTCACGAAACTCAGCGATCGCCGGTTATGACAGGCTATTAGATGAAGGGTATATCCTGACCCGTAAAGGGTCTGGAACATATGTCTCACATAATATTCCGGATCGGAGTATCAGCAATAGCTATCCAAAGATGGCGTCGGGGGACGTCGTCTCGCCTGATGAACAGGTTCACAGCCGAAATAATCCTGTTCGCGATTTGTGGTCAAATGAGTATGAAGGGCGCGGCATGAACCGCCTATTTGCGGTTGGTGTCGGGTGTACGGATCTCTTCCCGCATGCGTTATGGGGAAAGCTACTGCAACGTGTCTGGAGACAATCCCGGCATCAACTGGGCGCTCACACTCATCCTTGCGGGTACTTTCCATTGAGAAAAGCGGTTTGCCGCTACATTAAAACAACGCGTGGAGTGAACTGTAACGAAGAACAGATAATCATCGTAAATGGTATTCAACAGGCATTGAACATTACTGCACGAGCATTGCTGTCGGCAGGAAGTGACGTTTGGCTGGACGACCCGGGTTACAAAGGCGCCCGCGGAGCCTTCATGTCAGTTGGCGCGATGGTGAGGCCCGTACCGGTAGATAGCGAGGGAATGAACGTCCGCTATGGTATTGATCATTTTCCTGACGCTAAGTTGGCCTATGTCGTCCCGTCGGATCAATATCCATTAAGTGGAACGTTAAGTTTATCCCGGCGTTTTGAGTTGCTGGAATGGGCGAAGTTGAATCAGGCATGGATATTTGAAGATGACTATAATAGCGAGTTCCGTTATGCCGACCGTTCTTTACAAGCTCTGCAAGGATTAGATCAGAATCAACGCGTAATCTACGCCGGAACATTTTCTAAAATGATGTACCCGGAATTCCGTTTAGGTTTTTTAGTTGTCCCGCCGGGTTTACAAGAACAAATTATGGTGACGAAATATTTTTCCGATCTTGGCACCAGTTATCTTGAACAGGCTGTGATGGCGAATTTTATTGAGGATGGTCACTATGCCAGTCATGTGCGCCGAATTCGTAAGGCATGCTATGAAAGAAGAACTGCGCTGGTCAATGCTATTCAAGAATACCTGGCTGATAAAATGATTGTGCAGCCTTCTGACTCTGGCGTCCATATTGTGTGCTGGCTACAAAACGGATTAACCGGAAATGAAGTTGAGGAGCAAGCCAGATTACTAGGGATGGGAATACTATCACTAAGTCGTTATTACCAGAGCGATATCTCACGACAGGGGATTTTGATTGGTTTTGCAAATCATCCGGTAGAGGCAATTGTTGATGGGATTCGCCGTTTGGCTCAGGTTATTTAAATTATAATTTATTCCGCTCTTAGCATTAATGCAGTAAATACGTTTCTTTCGCTACGGGTAAAAATATAGCGCCTGTTTTTTGTACAATAAAATAGTGTGGATCCGTTAAAAACACGCATTGTGGTTCTTTTGGGCCGCTCAGTTTGATCATACCCTGCGCTGGTTTAGTTCTGTTTTGTAAGAGGTACAGATATGCCGGGCGTCTTTAATCAATTCCAACAACCCGTAGGTATGACTTTGTCTGACTGGAAAGGTGCACCCTTTCCACAGGCTCAGCAAATTACAGGTCGCTATTGTAAGCTTGAACGCATTAACACCGAACGTCATGCAAAAGAGTTGTATGAAGCGTACTGCGAAGCAAGCGATTGTCGTGACTGGACATATCTGGCGGTCGGGCCTTTTGAAACTTTTGATGCCTTCCTGGTTTATTTAAAAAACATGGAAGAACAGACAGATCCGATGCATTTTGCCGTGATCGATTTAACCAGTATGAAACCTGTTGGGACGTTTGCTCTTATGCGGATTGATCCCGCAAATGGTGTGATTGAGGTAGGGCATGTTTCTTACTCCGTACGCATGAAACGCACGCGAATTTCAACGGAAGTCATATCATTGCTTTTAAAGTACGTTTTTGAGGATCTGGGCTATCGCCGTTTTGAATGGAAATGTGATGCCTTCAATGAGCCTTCCCGTAGGGCGGCGGAGCGCTTTGGCTTCAGTTTTGAAGGTATATTTCGGCAGGCTATCGTTACCCGGGGTCGTAATCGAGATACCGCATGGTACTCAATCATTGACGGTGAGTACCCGATACTTCGACCTGCCTACGATCTGTGGCTCGATGAGCGTAATTTCGATAGCCAGGGACGGCAGATTCGGCGCCTTGGCGAGCTGATGGAAAGGGGATAAAAAAGCTCCCCGAATAAACCGGAGAGCCAGAAAGCGTAGCGCACGCGCAGTATTATTTCTGCCGCGACTCCAGCCAGACCAGTGCCAGCGTGGAGAGTGCGCACATCAGCAGAATGCCGACAAACCAAAACAGATACCACATCGTACGGTCCTCCCTAGTAAAGTTCGTGATTGTGGCGGCGGATCGTTTCTACATTGATTCGTCCCAGCATTTTGTAATAACTCCACACGGTATAAAGCAGAACGATCGGTAGAAAAATCAGCACAATAACCAGCATGATACTGAGCGTCATCTGGCTGGAGGTACTGTCCCACACCGTCAGGCTAGAGAGCGGATACGCGCTTGAAGGCATCACAAACGGAAACAGGGTGATTCCGGCGGTGAAGATCACGCAGGCCTGGGTCAGTGAAGCGCACAGAAATCCCCATACGGCCCGACGTTGCCCGCAGGCATAGATCGCGAGCATCGGGAACATCATGCCAAGCAGCGGAATAATTAACAGCAGTGGTGACTGATAAAAGTGCGCCATCCACGCGCCCGGTGAGGTCGTTACCATTTTTAACAGCGGGTTGGAAGGACCATTCGGATCCTGGCTAAGCAACACATAGCCGTCGATCCCCGTCCATAGCCAGTAACCGGCTAACAGAAAGCAGAGCACGACCAGCATTGCGCTACGACGGGTAGCAGAGAGCGCGCGTTGGTGAAGAATGCCGTCGGTCTTCAACTGGAGCCACACGCCCCCTTGCAGAATAACCAGCATCAGGCTTAATGCGCCGCACAGCAGCGCAAAGGGTGAGAGTAATTGCCAGAAAGTGCCCAGGTATTGCACATGAAGCTGTGGTGTGAAGATAAAAGGCACGCCCAAGAACAGGTTGCCGAACGCGACGCCGAAGATAACAGGAGGGACCAGGCTCCCGATAACCAACCCGGTGTCCCACATAGCACGCCAGCGTGCATTGGCTATTTTGCCGCGATAATCAAAGGCCAACGGGCGAAAGAAAAGGGCACACAGCACCAGGATCATTGCCACATAAAACCCCGAAAATGCGGCGGCATAGACCCGCGGCCAGGCCGCGAATAATGCACCACCCGCCAGAATGAGCCACACCTGGTTACCTTCCCAGTGCGCCCCGACGCTATTGATTAACACCCGTCGCTCATCATCGTTTCGCGCGATCAGCGGTAACAGGCAGCCGACCCCCATATCAAACCCGTCAGTGACCATAAAGGCCACCAGAATGATGCCAATCAGCAGCCACCAAATGAGCCGCAACGTTTCATAATCCAACATGATTGTCTCCTTTATCCCTGTTGTTGCGTTGGTTGCTGGTTATGCATTGCATCTGGACCAAGGCGCGCGTATTTCTGCATCAGGTAGACCTCAGCAATTAAAAACAGGGTGTAAAGCGTGAGAATTAGCCCCATCGAGAAGGCCAGTTGGCCTGCGCTCAGCGCGGAGTGGGCGTACCATGTCGGCAAAATATCCTGAATCGCCCACGGCTGGCGGCCAAACTCCGTCATAAACCAGCCCGCTTCGATGGCAATCCACGGAAGCGGCAGGCTCCACAGCGTCATGCGCAGTACCCAGCGATGCTGGTCGATACGCCAGCGTAAGGTCTGTATCAACGCAATCGCCATCACCAGTAGCAGCAGCGAACCGCAAGCAATCATGATGCGAAAGCTCCAGAACACGGGGGCCACTTGCGGAATGGCGCCGCGTTGCGCGGCCTGATATTGCGCTGGCGTAACGTGGTTCATGTCAGGCGCGTAGTTCGCCAGCAGGATGCCGTAACCCAGATCTTTCTCCACAGCGTGAAAAGTGTTCAGTACCTGAGGCGTGCGGTTACCTTTGGCAATTTCCTGCATCAGTAACCATGCCTCCCGGCCTCGCTGCAGGCGTGGGAGCGCGTCCGCCATCAGGTTTTTCAGCCCCGGAACCGGCGTATCCAAAGAGTGGGTCGCCAGAATACCCAGCAGGGCCGGTATTTTCACGGCAAAGGCGTTACGCTCTTGCTCCTGCTGCGGCCAGGCGATGACATGAAAGGGCGCGGGGGCCGGTTCGGTTTGCCATTCGCCCTCCATTGCCGCCAGTTTTACTGGCTGGAGCTGGGCGACCTCAAAGGCTGAGCTATCACCCAGTTGTAGCGTGCCGAGGATAGCCAGCGTGCCAAAGACGGAACCCACCGCGAAGGAGCGCCGGGCGAACTCACGATTGCGACCACGCAGCAAATACCAGGCGCTGATGGACATCACAAACATGGCGCCGGTGACATAACCAGACATCACGGTATGCACAAATTTCACCTGGCTGACGGGGTTAAAGACCAGCTCGCTAAAGCTGGTCATCTCCATGCGCAGGGTATCAAAATTAAAGTGAGCGCCAGTTGGATATTGCATCCAGCCGTTGGCGTTGAGGATCCACAGGGCCGAAATGTTAGAGCCAAACGCAACCAGCCAGGTCACCAGTAAATGCTGATACTTGTTTAAGCGCTGCCAGCCAAAGAAGAACAGCCCCACGAAGGTGGATTCAAGAAAGAAGGCCATCAAGGCTTCCATCGCCAGCGGGGCACCGAAAATATCACCCACATAGTTGGAATAGAGCGACCAGTTAGTACCGAACTGAAACTCCATGGTCAGGCCGGTTGCCACGCCGAGCGCAAAGTTAATACCGAATAGCTTTCCCCAGAAACGCGTCATGTCGCGGTAGACTGTTTTGCCGGTCACCACGAACAGGGTTTCCATGATGGCTAGCAAAAAAATCAGCCCCAGCGTCAGGGGAACAAACAGAAAATGGTACAGCGCGGTCAGCGCAAACTGCCAGCGCGATAGGTCAATGACGTCCCACATGCGAACTCCATCAGGCATTAGAGAGTGAATAGGTAAGGAAGAAAACGTCAGATCCGCAGTAGAAAAGTACGCAGATCTAAAGAGGGGGATCAGGCAGGCGGGCCGGATGCCAGCCAGCCGCAGACTTCATCCAGGCGCTCGAGCGAGTCGAGCAGATCTTCCGGTGCGGCCAACACCAGTTCCGGCAACGGACAGATCTCATAACTCTCAAGCAGAAGCCCTTTCAGGGTATCCAGACAGCGCACATGCCAGACATGGCGCAACGCCGTGGCGTCGATTTGGCTCTCGCCGTAGCCGATGGTGCGGATTTGAATGTGCCCTTCGCCGCACAGGCGGGCGAGGAACAGGCGATCCGCGTCGCTAATCGGCAGTTGGGTGAGGTTAATGCTATGGGGTTGCGCTGCCGGATCGCGCACGTGCGCCAGCAATTCCTGGACCAGCGTCAGGCCATTCATCAACCCATCTATAGGCGGAGGCAGCAGGCTATCGTCCGGCAGCGTATTGATTGTTGCCGCCTGCCACAGTGCCCGTGGTGCGCTGCCTACTTCCAGATGTTCCTGCCATTGCCCCTTGTCATCCTGACAACGCACCCGCCAGATACCGCAGAAAATCGACTCCTGAATCTCGCTCGCCCTGCCGTCAGCATGCTGAATGCGCACGGAAACTTCGCCTTCGCCGAGTAGCGTATTCAGAAAGGTGAGATCGTCTGCATTGAGCGCGGATAAATCCCATCCCAGCACATCCTGTTTGGCGGGAATTCTCTGGGTGAGCTGGTGGCGCACATCGGCTAACAATGCCATCACCGCCGGGCTGTGCGGACAGTTTTCCAGTGTTGCCATGCTGGGGTCGCTGTTGACCTGGCAGGTGAGGGGCAAGGGATTCATGCTGAAGCTGTCATCACCCGGCTGCGTTCCCGGCCCCAGCAGATGAAAAAAGGAATCGCTCATCATGCAGACTCCGGCGGTATACGTTCTTCAACGAGGGGACGCATCAGGTTGAGCAAGTCGGCCCACGGGTGGATACCGCTGAGAATGCCGCGCAGCTCACCTTGGGTAAACACCAGGGTAGCCGGAAAACGGAACACGCCGAAGCGATCGCCGATCGCCTCGCTGTGTTCAAGATCCGCCATGGCGATGTGCCAGTCAAACTGGGGAAACTCGCGGAGCAACTCGGCAATCATGACCGGGTTATCGCTGACTTCCGGTGTACGGCGAGGATCGCTACTGAGCAGGACCACGCCATTACGCACGCGGGTTATCCAGTCATCCAGTTCAGATGCGCTCAGCGGTTGCCAGCCCTTAGCCAGCATTCGCTGCCATAGCGCAGAAAACGGTTGGTCATTCAACATGTTAATTATCTCTCCAGCGTTACGCGATACTGGCGAATACGCACGCCTTCATAGTTTTCCATCGACAGGCAGTCATAGTTCAGGCAACGCGTTTCATCGCTTGTCTGTGGCACAATGCCCCACGCGGCCAGTTGCGTAAGCGCGGCCTGTTCCGCCGCCGGGAGCTGAGCGCGCGCGATGTCGGTCAGGCTGCCGCCATAGTCGTCCAGCTGTACCGGCTGTAGTCCCACCAGAGCGATGTGCGCGGGGAGGTGGCCGCGAATATCCGCCAGAGCCAGCACTTCAGAGAAGCTGTTCTGATGCAGACTCATTTTTTTAGCGCTGAGGTAACTCGGGACTTTGTCTCCGGCGTAAGTTTGCAGGGTTCCCGGCTCAAGCCCGTAGTCGATGGCGTCAAGCAGCAGCAAATGGCTGGCCTGCTCAACGTAGCCCAGCAGATTCAGTCCCTGCGTGCCGCCGTCAACAATCTCTACCGATTCTGGCCAGTGATAATGGGCGTACAGGCGCTCAGCGAGGCGAATACCAAACCCTTCATCTGCCCACAGCAGGTTGCCTAAGCCCATCACGATGACGTTAGGTTCGCTCATGACGCCTCCTTATCGTGCTGACCCTTGGGAAACTTATGGCTACGAAAGCCGTTAATCATGGTTGAGATGACGGTTTCGTCAGACATGATGTCCTCACGAATCGCCATATACACATGGCCTACGATGAAGGCGGCGATGAACCACATCCCTAACCGATGCCAGCTGTGGATATCGAGAGAGTTCCCGCCGGTCCAGTAGAAAAACTCTGTCACATAGCGGAAAGGGGTAAAAATGGCGTACTGGCTATGTTCGCTGTATAAGGCAAAACCGGTGAGGATCATAAAAACGGAAAGCAGGAAATAACCGCACATCGCCGCCTGTGCGATGGGGTTATGACCGATATCATCTCCCGGTTTTTTTTCCAGAAACAGATACCAACGCACCACAGAATACGCACCCTGCCACCAGCTGCGCCGCCAGACCGGCACGATAAACAGTTCGCGTGAATAACGGTTACCGACGAAGGCCCAGTAAATGCGCATCAGCAGTATCACCGTGAACACCATGGCGGCGGCGAAATGCACCAGCCGGATGTCGCCCATGTAGAACAGATAAGTGGCCTCACCGCTGACCGACGGCAGCGGTCGGCCAATGAAGTATCCGGTCACCATCAACACCAACATGCAGCCCACCGTCAGCCAGTGCCACAAGCGTACTGGCGCTTCAAACACATAGTGGCTGGTGGCGGTATCACGCGCCTCCCCGACGCGTGGGGATGTTTTTCCAGTCATCGTTCCGTTCCTTAACGCTTAGCGAACCTGGACGGCGATAAGTTCGCTGCCGTCGTCGCCGAGTACGTGGGTTGAACATGCCAGGCAGGGGTCGAAGCTGTGCAAGGTGCGCAGGATCTCCAACGGTTGATCCGGTATCGCCATTTGGGTGCCCATCAGCGCCGCCTCGTAAGCGCCAATTTGTCCCTTTGGATCGCGCGGGCTGGCATTCCAGGTGGTCGGCACCACGCATTGATACAGATCGATCTTCTGGTCGCGAATCGATGCCCAGTGGCCTAATGCTCCGCGCGGCGCTTCGGTAAAACCGATCCCGCGACAGTGCTGCGGCCAACTTTCAGGCTCCCACTTTTCGGTATTTGCGGTAGCCAGATTGCCGTTTTTCAGGTTGGTCATCAGCTTGTCGAAGAAATATTGCAGCTTGCTCACGGCCCACTGCGCTTCGTGCGCGCGGCACAGAATACGTCCCAGCGTTGATTGCATACCCGATAGCGGCAGCTTGAGGGCGGACATCATGCGATCCACGGATTCAATCGTGGCGGCATCCCCTTTGTGATAGGCAATCAGCGTACGCGCCAACGGCCCAACTTCCATAGCGTGTCCCCGCCAGCGCGGGGCTTTAATCCACGAGTAGCGTTCCTGTTCGTTGAGCTGCTTGATATCGGTATCACTGCCTTTGACATCGCCCGGGTTATACCAGGGTTCAGTAATCCCTTCGAACGGATGACGACCTAATTGATCGTCCGGATAACGATACCAGGCATGATCGACAAACTCCTGAATTTGCTGCTGATCGTCCAGGTCCACCGGCATGACGTTGTTAAAATCACCGTTAATCACCGCGCCGCCAGGCATCAACAGGCTCTTCGCGCTGAAGTCATTGGCGATATCCGGGAACGCGCCGTAGCTTAAGACGCACTTATCAGAAAGCCCGGTGCCAATCTGGCTCCAGGGTTTATTGAACTGGCCGATAGCCAGCGCGTCAGGCACCATGACGTTGTTGATGAAATCAGCGGTGCGGGTGATGATCGACTGCACCAGGTTAAGGCGTTCCATATCGACTGCGCCTACCGCGCCGCTCTGATCGATATTGATAGCGCACGGCATCCCGCCGACAATCCAGTTCGGATGCGGATTCTTACCGCCAAACACCGTATGGATTTTGATGATCTCGCGCTGAAAATCGAGCGCTTCCAGATAGTGGGCAAAGCCCATCAGGTTGGCCTCTGGCGACAGCTTGTACTGCGGATGTCCCCAGTAACCGTTGCGGAAAATCCCCAGCTGACCGCCTTCGACAAATTTCTTCAGGCGATTTTGGACGTCAAAGAAGTAGCCTGGAGAAGACATCGGCCAGGCTGAAAGGCTTTGTGCCAACTGCGATGTGGCGCGCGGATCTGCTTTCAGGGCATTCAGCACGTCAATCCAGTCCATTCCGGCTAACTGGTAAAAGTGCACCAGATGGTCGTGGCACCACAGCGTCGCCAGCATAATATTGCGAATGATGTTGGCGTTGTCGGGCACCTTTATGCCAATAGCGTCCTCAATGGCATAGACCGAGGCGAGCGCATGTACGCCGGTGCACACTCCGCAGATTCGTTCGACAAATGCCCAGGCATCGCGCGGGTCGCGCCCCTGTAGAATGATCTCCAGCCCGCGGAACATGGTGCCGCAGGAAACCGCGTTGGTGATGATGTTCTGCTCATTAATGTTCACTTCACAACGCATATGGCCTTCAATGCGCGTGATGGGGTCGACAACCAGGCGGCGACCGGCATTATTGACCGTATATCCCTGGGTTTGATACGAATTGCTCATGCCTGTTTATCCTTATTGTCTGGAGACTGTTGTCCGGCGTCGGCTAGTTGCTGTTTGTGGCGGTGGTGTTGATTGACGGCGCTGGCGACTGCGTGAACACCGACACCGGCCGCCACGACGCCTAGCGCGGTGAGGCCCACGGTATCGGCGGTTGAATGTGTCCCCATTTGTGGAATATCAACCACGCGACTGTAAAACGAACCGCGATCCCAGAAGCCGTTTTCCGAACATCCCAGACAACCGTGGCCGGACTGGATGGGGAAGGAAACGCCACCATTCCAGCGAGTGGTGGAACAGGCGTTATAGGTGGTTGGCCCTTTGCAGCCCATTTTGTACAGGCAATAGCCTTTGCGGGCGGCGTCATCGTCCCAACTCTCAACGAACTCCCCGGCGTCAAAGTGGGCGCGGCGGTAGCATTTATCGTGAATACGCTGACCATAGAACATCAGCGGACGACCCAGACGATCGAGTTCAGGCAAACGATCAAATGTCACCATGTAGGTAATGATGGCGCTCATGACATCCGGAATCGGCGGGCAGCCGGGCACTTTCACGATTGGCTTATCGGTGATCACCTTATCGATCGGCGTAGCCTGGGTAGGGTTAGGCCGGGCAGCCTGCACGCAGCCCCAGGAGGCGCAGGTTCCCCAGGCGATAATCGCGCTGGCTCCTGCTGCGGCTCTTTTTAGCTTTTCAATAAAAGGACGCCCGCTGCTGATGCAAAACATCCCTTGCTCGCCCAGCGGAGGGTTGCCTTCGACTGCCAGAATGTATCGGCCGTGGTAGCGGCTCAGAATGTCTTCAAATACCTCTTCGGCCTGCGTTCCGGCGGCGGCCATCAGCGTGTCGTCGTAATCGAGGGAAATCAGGGAGAGGATGACGTCTTTGGCAAGTGGGTGAGAGGAGCGGATAAATGATTCGGTGCAGCAGGTGCATTCCAGCCCGTGGATCCAGACTACCGGGATCCGGGGTTTGTTCTCCAGCGCCCAGGCAATTCTGGGCGTCATTCCGGCTCCCAACCCCAGCGATGTAGCCGCGAGGCTACAATATTTGAGAAAACTGCGTCTGCTTACGCCTTTGCGGCGCATCGCCTGATAAAAGGTCTCCTCGTTATTCGTATTCATAACACGCGTTTCTTCCCCCGTTGAGTTCTGGCGCATGCCGCCAGCGATATCTAAAAAAGCGTATCCGATCGGAAGGGAGAAACAATGCAAAGAGTGTGGTTATATCCTATTGCGATATTTTCGTACCTGTTATCTGTTTTTCGCTTTCCAGGAATAAAAAAACGCACAGGGGGGATCGCCCTGTGCGTCGGGTTTATCGCGGAAGAACTTAAACCCCAAGGCGATCGCGTAAGCTGTAATATGCCGCCCCCATGGCGGTAAACGGAATGCGCAGGCTGCGGCCTCCCGGGAACGGGTAGTGCGGCAGTTTGGCGAACGCGTCAAAGCGCTCGGCATCCCCGCGCAGCAGTTCGGAAATCAGGCGTCCTGCCAGGTGAGTACAGGTCACGCCGTGGCCACTGTAGCCCTGCATATAGTAAATGTTGGTATCAAGACGGCCGAACTGCGGCATGCGAGACAGCGTTAACAGGAAATTACCGGTCCAGCGGTAATCAATTTTTACCCCCTGCAATTGCGGGAAGGTCTTCAGCAGTTTCGGCATTACCAGACGCTCAATATCGTCCGGATCGCGAGCGCCGTAAACCACACCACCGCCGTACAGCAGGCGGTTATCTCCGGTCAGACGGTAGTAATCGAGCAGGTAGTTACAATCTTCCACGCAGTAGTTTTTCGGGATCAGCGAGCGCGCCATCTCCGCCGACAGCGGTTCGGTGGTTAACACCTGCGTGCCACACGGCATGCTGCTTTTTGCCAGCGCAGGTTCCAGTTTGTCACCGAGATAGGCGTTGCCCGCGACGATCACAAAGCGGGCCGTCACCTGGCCTTTTTCAGTGCTGACCACCGCCGGGCTGGTGTGCTGAATACGGGTGACTGGCGACTGTTCGTAGACGCGTCCGCCGTTCAGACGAATGGCGTTAGCTTCGCCAATCGCCAGGTTCAGCGGGTGAATATGACCACCGCTGTGGTCGAGCAGCGCGCCGACATAACGATCGCTGCTGACTTCGCGACGAATTTCACTGCTGTCTAACAGTTCAAGCTGCGTGTTGCCGTAGCGTTCCCAGTTCGACTTCTGCTCTTCCAGCGTTTCCATCTGTTTGTGGTTCAGCGCTACAAACAGCCCGCCGGGACGATAGTCGCATTCGATCTGATAACGCTTGATGCGTTCGCGGATGATATTGCCGCCTTCAAACATCATTCCACCGAGCATTTTAGCGGCGTCCGGGCCATAGGTACGTTCGATGACGTCGATATCGCGACTGTAGGAGTTCACCAACTGACCGCCGTTACGTCCGCTGGCCCCGAAACCAATACGCGCGGATTCCAGTAGCACCACGTCGTAACCCATTTCCGCTAAATGCAGGGCGGAGGAGAGTCCGGTATAACCACCGCCCACGACGCAAACATCACAGCTAACCGATTCGCTAAGGGTCGGAAACGGTTCGTACTGATTGGCGCTTGCGGCGTAATAACTGCTGGTATGTTCAGTCATGATTAAGACTCCAGGGAGATCCAGATGGTTTTCAGTTCGCTAAATTTTTCCAGCGCATGCAGGGATTTATCGCGTCCGTTACCGCTTTGCTTATAACCGCCGAACGGCACGGTCATATCACCGTCGTTGTAGTTATTCACGAAGACTGAGCCGGCTTTCAGGCGACGGCTCATACGGTGGGCGCGCGACAAATCGCGGGTCCAGACCGCGGCGCCGAGGCCGTAGTCACTGTCGTTAGCCAGCGCCAGAGCTTCGGCTTCGCTGCTAAAACGGGTGACGACCAGTACCGGGCCGAAGATTTCATCGCGGCTGACGTGGGCCTGCGGTGCGGTATCAACAAAAATCGTCGGGCCGATAGCCGCAGGATGTACATGGCTGCGGCCATCCAGCGCCAGCGTGCCTTGCGCTTCACCGTCGCGAATAAACGTGTCTACGGTGTCGGCATGCGCATTGTCGATAAGCGTGCCCATCGTGGTTTCCGGATCCAGCGGGTTGCCAGGCTGCCAGTTTTTCGCCTGCTCTTTCAGCAGGGCGATGAACTCGTCGGCAATGCTCTCTTCCAGCAGCAGGCGCGTTCCGGCGATACAAACCTGGCCCTGGTTATAGAAGATACCTGCCGCTGCATTAGCGGCGGCTTTCGGCAGATCCGGACAGTCGGCAAACACGATGTTGGCGCTTTTACCTCCGGCTTCCAGCCAGACGCGTTTCATGTTGCTGTCGCCAGCGTCTTTGAGCAGTTGCTTGCCGGTACGAGTCGAGCCGGTAAAGGTGATCACATCAACATCCGGGTGCTGTGACAACGCCTGACCCGCTTCGTGACCATACCCGCTAACAACGCTGAGAACGCCATCGGGCAAACCTGCTTTTTTAGCCAGCGCAGCCAGACGAATGGCGGTCAGCGGTGATTTTTCGGAAGGCTTGAGGATCACGCTGTTACCCGCAGCCAGTGCCGGGCCGAGTTTCCAGCAGGCCAGCAGCAGAGGAAAATTCCACGGTACAATGGCGGCAATCACGCCTACCGGTTCGCGCACAATCAGTGCCAGATCGTTCACCGAGGTGGTGGCAACTTCGCCATAGACTTTATCTATAGCTTCGGCATACCAGCGGATGGCGCGTGCCGCGCCGGGAATATCATCACGCAGGCTATGGCGAATCGGTTTACCGGTATCGAGCGTTTCCAGTAGCGCCAGCTCCTCGTGATGCTGCTCCATTAAATCGGCGAGTTTGTGCAGTACCGCTTTGCGCTCTGCGGGTGATGCTTGCGACCAGTCTCCGCGTTCAAAGACGGTACGGGCTGCGGTGACCGCGCGGTCCACATCCGCTTTTTTACCGCGGGCGACTTTAGCCAGAGGACGTTGTCCTGCCGGATCCAGCGTAATAAAGGTTTCGTTATCAGCGGCGGCACAATATTCGCCGTTAATAAATAAACGGGTCTCTGGTGAATAATGGCTGGCTTTCTCACGCCAATATTTAAGATTCTGAAAGTTCATAGCTACTCCTTTTATATCAATAAGATAAAGTTCGTTGCTGATCTTTTTCAGGCAAAATCAGGCTGCACGATGCCCCAGGGATGTACCCTGTTAATGCGCGTTATTTAAGAAGGCCTGAGAAACTCAGGCCGCTACTTATTAGAAAGTGGTGGGAGTGTGGGCACTGATGATGCGGCAGATCCCTGCCGAGGTGTTGCTGAAACTGTGTGGTATGCCGGTGTTAATGGCATAGCTTTGCCCTGCAACAAGAGGATACGTTTGACCGTTGATGGTCAGTATCACTTCACCTTCCAGTATTGTGCCAATCTCTTCACCCTGGTGTTTAATTCTCTCCCCGGTTGTCGTGCCTGGCTGATAGGTTTCAAACATCATTGCCAGCGTACGATTCGGATTTCCGTTGTGTACCAGCTTCATGGATACTCCCTGACTCCCGATCTCAATCAAATCATCCTGATTGATAACCACCTGCGGTTCGTCAGGCTTTTCCGGTTCCGCGAAGAACTCGGAGAGCGACAGCCCATATACTTTCAATAGCTTTTGCAGCGTACTGATGGCAGGACTGACTTTATCCTGCTCTATGGTGCTGATGGCGCTATGCGTTAACCCAGACAGTTCGGCGGCACGACGCTGCGAAAGACCCAATTGCTGGCGGATCTCTGACAAACGTTTACCCGGCGCCAGGCCGTCATCGCTCATAATTGCATTTCCTTAACTGTAGTGGTCAGAGTCGCTGTTTTTCAGCGAGGTGGTTCTGACAAGCGGTGATAAAACCTTCAAGTAACAAACGCGACAGGGCGTATTCGCTACTGTTCCATTCCGGGTGCCACTGCACGCCGAGCGCGAAAGGATGGTCATGGACACTGGCAGCTTCCACTAATCCATCCTGCGAGCGTGCTTCCACGCGCAGCTGCGGGCCAAGGGTTTTTGCGCCCTGACCATGCAAGGAGTTGACCCAAAACGTGCTGCAACCTGGTATTAACTGAGATAGCAATCCTCCCTGTTGAACCTGGACTTCATGAGATGGTGCATATTGCTGCTCCACCGGGAGTTCCGCATCTTCACGATGTTCCAGGAACTGTGGATGATCGCACAGGCGACGATACAGAGTCCCGCCAGTGGCGACAACTAATTCCTGTAAGCCCCGGCAGATGGCGAAAATGGGAATGCGCCTTTCGAGCCCGGCGGTAATTAGCGCCATGCTCAGAAGATCACGCCCGGGATCGGCGTCAGACTCATCGCCATTTTCACCATAGAGGTGCGGCTGCACATTGCTTGGGCTTCCTGGCAGGAAGATACCGTCCAGTTTCGGTAACAGCGCGTTCAACAATTCGGGTTCCGCAAGCGCATGGGGAAGCGCTATCGGTAATCCACCGGCATTTAATACCGCATTCAGGTACTTTTCTTGCAGAGTCTGGGTCTGGTGACCCTTAAGCCTGTTCCTACACATCACTACACCAATAACTGGCTTGTCAAATATATTGCCCATGATCGACCTCACGTTTTGGAATAAATTATTGCCAAACGGTTCCTTGTTGTGCCATTCCGTTCATTATTTTCTCAATCTAGCAGCGGAATAACCTTCTAGCAAACTTAATTTAACATTTGACAAACAATTTGTTTGCATCCAGAGTCGAAGGGTGGACATTATATTTAACAGTCAAATCACAGAACAGCTTACCAGGCCAACGGCGGTGAATCATGGAAACCAATATCGTAGAAGTTGAGAATTTTGTTCAGCATTCTGAAGAGAGACGAAGTAGCGCGTTTGCGCGCGAAGTTAAGCAGTATCTGGAACGCTATCCTAATACGCAGTATGTGGATGTGTTGTTAACCGACCTTAATGGCTGTTTTCGCGGTAAGCGCCTTCCCGTTGCGGGATTGCATAAGTTAGAGAAAGGCTGCTATTTCCCGGCATCCGTTTTCGCGATGGATATTCTGGGCAATGTGGTCGAAGAGGCGGGATTAGGCCAGGAGCTTGGCGAACCGGATCGGACCTGTGTACCCGTGGCAGGTACGTTAACCCCTTCGGCTGCCGATCCGGAATTTATTGCGCAGATGATGCTGACGATGCTGGATGAAGATGGCGCTCCCTTTGACGTTGAGCCGCGGAACGTACTAAACCGACTCTGGCAGAAACTTCGCCAGCGCGGTCTGTTCCCCGTCGTAGCGGTAGAGCTGGAGTTCTATTTACTCGATCGTAAGCGCGATCCCGAAGGTTATCTGCAGCCGCCATGCGCGCCGGGAACGGACGATCGTAATACCCAAAGTCAGGTTTATTCGGTTGATAACCTGAACCACTTTGCAGATGTGCTGAACGATATCGATGAACTGGCCCGTTTGCAGCTGATCCCGGCTGACGGCGCGGTGGCTGAAGCCTCCCCTGGGCAGTTTGAAATCAACCTCTACCATACCGACAACGTGCTCGACGCCTGCGATGACGCGCTGGCGTTGAAACGTCTGGTACGGCTGGTGGCAGAGAAACATAAGATGCATGCCACGTTTATGGCAAAGCCTTATGAGGAGCATGCCGGTAGCGGGATGCATATCCACATCAGCGTCATGAATAACAAAGGTGAGAACGTGCTGGCTGATGCGAATGGCGATGATTCCGCGTTATTAAAGCGTGCGCTTGCTGGGATGATTGATCTGATGCCCGCATCAATGGCGCTGCTGGCGCCGAATGTGAACTCCTATCGCCGCTTCCAGCCGGGGATGTATGTTCCGACCCAGGCGTCCTGGGGGCATAACAACCGGACGGTGGCGCTGCGTATTCCCTGCGGCGACCGTGATAACCATCGGGTTGAATATCGCGTAGCGGGGGCTGATGCCAACCCGTATCTGGTGATGTCGACCATCCTGGCGGGGATCCTTCACGGTCTGGATAACGAACTGCCGTTACAAGAAGAAGTGGAGGGTAACGGTCTGGAGCAGGAAGGGCTGCCGTTCCCGATTCGCCAGAGCGATGCACTGTGGGAGTTTATGCAAAATGACAGTCTGCGTGAACTATTGGGTGAGCGGTTTAGCCATGTGTATCACGCCTGTAAAAACGATGAGCTTATCCAGTTTGAACGTCTGATTACCGACACTGAAATTGAGTGGATGCTGAAAAACGCCTGACCGTTGTACAGGTCATTGAAAAAGAAGTCGCATCATGCGGGCTGAGCGGAGCCAGCCCGTAAAAATTGCAGGAATACCTGCCATTTCCCGGATGTCGCGTAATGGAGCGCGGGCGACAACGGGTCTTCAGATAACCGACAGAGTTTGTGACGAGGAAATGTGATGATGCCAATGTTTAAAAACCCGCCCCGCGTGAGTATTCATGGCTCCCGCAGTAAATACGGACCGCATCTGTGCCGTACCCCATTGACGCCTTTTTTATGCCATTCCTCCCCGACACGACCCAGGTCTGCTGTACCCACGTTTCGAACGCAGATCTGGACTCGTAGCGGGGAGGAAAACTATGTCGACTAACTCTTCTGCGGATCATTCTGCCCAGCCGGGCAAAGCACAACTGCGTAAATCCCTGAAGCTGTGGCAGGTGGTGGTGATGGGGCTTGCCTATCTCACGCCGATGACGGTGTTTGACACCTTTGGCATTGTTTCGGGTATTAGCAATGGCCATGTTCCGGCCTCCTACCTGCTGGCCCTGGCGGGAGTACTGTTTACCGCCATCAGTTATGGAAAGCTGGTGCGCCAGTTTCCACAGGCCGGTTCGGCTTATACCTATGCGCAAAAAGCGATCAACCCGCATGTCGGGTTTATGGTCGGCTGGTCGTCACTGCTTGACTACCTTTTCCTGCCGATGATTAACGTACTATTGGCGAAAATTTACCTTTCCGCGCTGTTCCCGGGGGTTGCGCCATGGATTTGGGTAGTGATGTTCGTCGCGATCCTCACCGCGGCCAATCTGAAAAGCGTTAATCTGGTAGCCAACTTCAATGCGCTGTTTGTACTGGTGCAGGTGGCGATCATCGTGGTGTTCATTTTCCTCGTGGTGCAGGGGCTGCACAAAGGGGAAGGGGTTGGGACCGTCTGGTCGCTGCAACCGTTTATCAGCCAGAATGCGCATTTGATCCCGATTATCACCGGGGCGACCATCGTCTGCTTCTCGTTTCTCGGCTTTGATGCGGTAACGACACTATCTGAAGAGACGCCGGATGCTGCGCGCACCATCCCGAAAGCTATTTTCCTCACCGCCCTGTACGGTGGGCTGATCTTCATTGCCGCCTCGTTCTTTATGCAACTGTTCTTCCCGGACATTAGCCGCTTTAAAGACCCGGATGCGGCGCTGCCGGAGATTGCGCTGTATGTCGGCGGCAAGCTGTTCCAGTCTATTTTCCTGTGTACCACCTTTGTGAATACGCTGGCTTCTGGTCTGGCGTCGCATGCCAGCGTTTCGCGTCTGCTGTACGTGATGGGCCGCGATAACGTCTTCCCGGAGAAGTACTTTGGTTATGTCCATCCCAAATGGCGTACTCCCGCGTTGAACGTCATCATGGTCGGGATTGTGGCGCTGTCGGCCCTGTTTTTTGACCTGGTGACTGCCACGGCGTTGATTAACTTTGGTGCGCTGGTGGCCTTTACGTTCGTTAATCTCTCCGTGTTTAACCACTTCTGGCGCCGTGAAGGACGCAAGCATACCTGGCAGGAGAAGCTGCACTATCTGGTATTGCCAATGGTCGGTGCCGCCACGGTTGCCGTACTGTGGGTGAATCTTGAGGTGACATCGCTGACGCTGGGTCTGGTATGGGCCGGCGTTGGGCTGGTGTATCTTGCCTGGCTGACCGGACGTTTTCGCAAACCGCCGCCGCAGTTTGACGCCGCGAAATCTGAGCGCGCCTGGGAGTGATGGAAGCTGAATAGGCCGTAGCATTCGGCTGAGTTGAGTTAAAAATGAAACACGGTATGTCGCGGCAAACGGTCGCGGCATACCTGCTTTAATTAAAGTCCCACTTGTTTTAGGGAATAAAAAAACCGGCACGGGAGCCGGTAAGTAAATCAATGTAGGAATATAATTATTATTATAATTACTGAATTATAATTCAGCCAACTCAATAGGAACGGGTTTCCCTATATGGTATCCCTGTAACCAACCAATACCCATCGTAATTAGCATCTTTTCAATTTCCTCATTTTCAACAAACTCAGCGACTACTTCCATGTTTTTGAGTTTTGCTACTTCGCAGAAGGATCTGACGGCGCATCGACTAAATTCATCGGTCAGTATGTTACGGATGAAGGAACCATCAATTTTCAGAATATCTGCGTCTAACGTTCGTAGTCGTGAATAGCTTGATGCTCCTGTGCCAAAATCATCAATAGCAATTTTAGAGCCGGCTTTACGTAGTGCTCTCAGAACATCAGTGACATTAGCGTTGTCAATGATATCTGATTCAATAACTTCAAATATTATACGCTCAGGTGCTATTGAGTATTTTCTAAACAATGTAAAAACATTATCAAGAAAATCAATTTTATTAAGCGAGTCAGGCGTCAGATTAATGGAGAAGTGACTGTTTGGGTCAGATTTCTGCCGTGACTGTATAAAACGAAATGTTTGCTCTATAACAGTGATATCCAGCGCAGGAAGTAATCCTGCCTCGCGAGCAACCGGTAGGATGGTGTCTGGAAAGATTAACTTACCATCAACCATTTTGATCCGAATAAGTATCTCGTGATAACGTGTCAGTCCCGTGGTTGAAACGATCGGCTGAACAACCAGCATCGTTGATACGATGGGTTGAGCCATAAGCTCAAACGACTTTCTGTCAATTGCCTTTTGCAACATATGACGAATGACAGCCTGGCTGACAATTTTATCACCTGGCACTTGCGGGCTGAGTAACAACGGTTGCCCCTGCATTAACGAGATGTAGCTTTGGGTATTAAGATGCTTAATTGCTTGAGATAAATTTTTAATCAGGTTTTTCTCGGTGGTATATGCCACACCACAAGATAGCCCTAATTGGTAGTCCTTCCAGATAAAACGAAAAGAGTTTAGGTCTTTGTAGAGATCAGGAATGTCAGGGACAGCATTAAGGCGAAGAATTATTCCATGACCTGGTGCGTAATAAATGTCACCTGTACCCTTAATCAATTTGCGTATATATGCGCTTAGCGCTTTTACAAATTCAAAACGAAATTCTATGCCGTGAGTTTGCTCCAGCGTATTCAACTCTGTACAACGGATGTAACACAAGCACTCTGTTGCGTGTTTACGGATGTCCATTTGCAGGGCCTGAAAGTTAGGCAGTCCGGTGTTAGGCTCTGATCTAAAAAGTTGTTTGAGGCGGCGGAGATATTTTCGGTTATGAACCACAAGTACACCGGTAACAACAATCGTAATAGAAAAGACAAACACTATCGTGGAGGAAATCACGAGGCTATGTAAATAATTATTATAGTTAGCAGGTGGAATATAACTGTTTATATAATATCCCAACAGGATAAGCATTGTTACCCATACAGGGGATATCAAAGCATGGCCAATACAGATCACTCCCCATAGCATTACTGGAAGTAACCACAGTAATGAATAGTCTGTAAATATAAGAATATCCTCTCTGATGACGATCAAAGCGGACATAATGCACAGTAACAGCACCAGCCATAATACTTGATACAGAATAGGAGGGCCGGATTTTATCAGCGCCTTTACTTGTCTAATGTATAGAATGCACCATGCAGGATTTTGAACGCTTCTAAGCAACAGATAACAAAAAGGGATGCCAGTCAGGCAAGAGTTCATCAGCCACTGTAAGTTAATTAATGTTTGTAGTGTGAAAAGGTTTGCGATCGGTGCAGAGGCTGTGTTCGACTGGAACCAGTGATCAATCGAGATGAATAGTAAGGCGTTGCAACACACGAGCCAGACAATACGCAGGGTTGTAAGCTGGCTACGACCAAAGCTAACCGCGCCTCGTTTGCCTGTCGAGAAAAAGTAGAGTGTCTGGCTAATGAGAGCAGCCAGTAGCTGAGCCGTTAGTGTGAATACCGAAGATAAAGAGTAAGAGTAAAGCGCATACAAGAAAAAGGCAGCCAAAATTGGCAGCGCCTTTTGCCGGTATAAAACCAGCAATGCAGAAATGAGAGGTAAAGTGAGATCGTAAAAATGCAGTGTTATACCCGCAACATCCTCTTGCTTACTGAGATGACCAGCGACCAGCTGTAATGCAAAAAACGCGATGCCGACACAAAAATAGTCTCTAAATGTATTAATGAAATTTATACTTTCCGTTTTTCTTAGCAATATCATCATTCGCAATTCTCAGTGAGTTATCACCGTTCTCGATTTAAGTCATCTACTTAAAACAGGTTAGACTAGAGGTTTGAAATGTGTATTTTTGGATGTTTTCGCTAATTGAAAACCATTCTAAAATATGTTATATGGATTTTTTAAATGTAACCCTCGATAATTTCACTGTGTTTCACAACGCAGGGGAGAACAATCTTTGTGGCTGTACTGATAATAAAAGTTGCGTCAGAAGTCATTATTTAAGACAGAATATACGATCGATAATAACGATCAATATAAATCTTTTGATAGATTTTATCGATAGGTTTAGCAGATCATAAATACCATGAAAGATCGATGAAAGCTATTAAAGTGTTATCTTTTAATGGTATTTATTTCATAAATGTTAATTAAGTGCTTTGTTTATTAAAATTTAACCTACGGAGGCATCTTTCTAAGGGAATCATTCTGTTATTGTCAGGAAAGTGAGTTTCCCCACCTTCCCACAACACACTCAATTGTTAATCATTAACGAGGCTGCTGCTGTGTCGCGCAGTGAATACCGCCGCCACCGGCAGCGATACCGTCGATATTCAACTGAATAATTTCACGATCGGCAAACAGCTCCTGCAAAATAGCATGGGTATTACGATCGGTGCGCTTATCGCCAAATTGCGGTGCAATGACGGCATCATTACACAGATAAAAATTGATATACCCCGCGGAGAAATCATCGCTCGCATAAGTCTGGCGGATGGTAGAAGGTCCTTCCAGCGTGACTACCTCCAACCGTCGGCCTTTGGCATCCGTGGCGGCCCGTAATATGTCCAGATGACGTCGGGTGATCGCGTAATCAAAGGATGACGGATCCTGCTCAAGACCCGCCACCACCGTACCCGGATGCGTGAATCGGGCGTAAAAATCTGTATGGCCGTCGGTAATATCCTTGCCGGCAATACCCGGCAACCAGATGATTTTCTCCAGACCTAGCAGTCGCTTTAGTTCTTCTTCGCATTCGGCTTTGCTGACGCCAGGATTACGGTTGGAGTTAAGCACGCAGCTCTCGGTAATAATCGCCGTGCCTTCGCCGTCCACCTCAATACCGCCACCTTCCAGAGTCAGCACCGAGCGAAGAAACTCGGCCTGAACGTAATCAGTTACGAATTCAGCCACATCGGCATCACGTTCGTGCTCTTGCTTATTCCCCCAGCCATTGAAATTAAATCCCACACCGCCGAGCGTACCGCTGGCGCTTTTCACAAACACCGGCCCGGTGTCGCGGATCCACAGATCGTCTATTGGGTGAACCAGAAGATTGACTGACGGCCCGCACAGACGCGCGGCGAGCTCGCTGTCTTCTTCGCGTACTAACATATTCACGGGTTCAAATGCGGCGATGGTTTTGGCAACTAACGCCAGGTTTTCCTGCACCACCGGTAGCAGATGAGGCTCCCAGATCTCCGCACTGGCACCAAACGCCATCCAGGTTGCCGCATGCGGTGCGCCTTCATCAGGCATTTGCCAGCGGCGGTTCTCTGTCGCGCGGGCAAATTGGCTAAAGCTGAAGCCCGTCATACCAGCGAGTAGCATACTCGTTGAAGTCACCAGGCCTTGTCTGACGAATGAACGTCTTGTCATCATAGGATTAACCTTTGCGTATTTTTACCTGATATCAGATGAGTGAAATAATAATAGGTAATAAATATTCTGCGTATTTTAAATATTGAATAATAAATAAAGTGATTGCGGGTAAATTTCACGCGAAATTTAGCACGGGAGATATACGTTGCAATCTCTTAGTTTTATATAATGAGTGAAATTGGCTACTATTAAAATTTCTCAACTATATATTTATATATAATTTATATTTATCAGCATGAACATATGTCACGCCGTTGGCTCTGAGCCCTCGTCTGGCGGGCCTTGCCGTGGATTGTGATCTGGCCGATTGTTCTGTTGTATTTATTAATGCCATGAACCGTGTGGACTATAGTAAAGATGGCCGTTATTTCTCATCATTAATAACCGTGAGTGGGGGATGTGAATGAAGAAGATACTGATGCTGGTCGGAGATTATGTCGAAGATTATGAAACGATGGTGCCTTTTCAGGCTTTGCAAATGCTTGGGCATCGTGTGGATGCCGTCTGTCCGGATAAAAGTCAGGGTGACTACGTTCAAACCGCCATTCACGATTTTGATGGGGCGCAGACATACAGTGAAAAGCCGGGGCATCGTTTTACGTTAAATGCTAATTTTGCCGAGGCGCGGGCCGCCGATTACGACGCACTGTTGATCCCCGGCGGGCGTGCTCCGGAATATCTTCGACTGAATCCAGATGTCATTAAGCTGGTGCAAGATTTCAACACTGCCGGTAAGCCTATCGCCGCAGTTTGTCATGGGCCCCAACTGTTAGCGGCGGCGGGGGTGTTAGAAAACCGGACCTGTAGCGCTTATCCGGCCTGTGCGCCTGAGGTTCGTCTGAGCGGTGGGCATTATGCCGATATTGGTATTGATCAGGCCCACGTTGATGGCAATCTGGTGACGGCACCAGCATGGCCCGCGCATCCGCAATGGTTAGCTAAATTTGTTGAAGTATTAATGAAGTAAGCGATGATGCGATGAAAAAGTCGGTATAACCTGCCAGGCTATACCGACTGCATATATTATCTCTTCATGAGTGCGAATACGCCCCACCCAATATATTCCCGGGTGAATGCAACGTGGCGCACTGGTGAACTTCTTAATTGTTCTCTGACTTCGGCGGCAAACTCATCGTCCGGATTTGCCTCCAGCCACCGGCGCATCGTCAACCATTTTGCCGCCTCGTATCTGTCCCAACCTTCCTGGTCAGCCAGTACCATTTCAACCACGTCATAACCGAGCAGGTCGAAAGACGAAACAAGTTCTGGCAGAGAAAGAAAATCGGCTACTGAAGTCGCGCCGCAAGCCATAGCGATCTCCTCCGTTGCGGGCATCTGACGCCAGTACGGTTCGCCGATGAGCAGGATCCCGCCTGGTTTGAGACTTTGTTCCAGCTGTTTGATCGTTCCGGCAACGCCGCCGGCAATCCAGGTTGCACCAACGCAGGCGGCAATATCGAATTTTGCTTCGGCGATATAACCTGTTGCATCGGCATGAATAAAACGCACGTGCTCAGTGACGCCCAATTCACTTGCCCGCAGGGTGGCTTGCTCACTGAATAACTGGCTCATATCGATACCAACGCCGGAAATTCCATGATCGCGTGCCCAGGTGCACAACATCTCTCCCGAGCCGCTGCCGAGATCCAGGATGCGGGTTCCTGGGGGCATCCGTAAAACCTGACCTAACGTCGCATATTTTTGCGCGGTGAACGGATTATGAATGCGATGTGCGCTTTCGCTGATCGTAAAAATCTTCGGGATATCCATCTCTCTCTCCTTAGCGATTATCCAGTTGGGCGCGAACGTTGTTCAGCCCGGTGGTATTGATGCGGTAGGGCTGACCATTAACGGATTTGATCAGCTTTTTCGTTCTGAGTTTTTTGAATACGTCGAGCGTGCAGTCGCAGAGCAGTAACCCTTCGCGGCTATAGCATTCGACGGAAATGACGCGACCAGATGCATCGCGGACGTGAGCAATACGACCACCTTTGGCGAGAACGTGTAAGGTACGTTGTTCCTGACGGGATAAATTCATACTGGAAAACCTGTTTAATCATCATGTGCAAAACGTGCAAACACACAGCGGTGTCCGCATTCGATTTCGGCGCATTGATAACCAGTCCGGCCTGAAAAGGTCGGTAAGCTGATTATCTGATGATTACATTCTCCAGCATCAAAGCCTCGGGTTGAGTTGATAGGTATTTACCTGCTGAATCATACCAGCCTGGGCGAGTAGGGGAATCGTTCTGTCGGGAAAATGTGATCTATGACGAAAAATTGCGTTTAGCTTATTTTATAATTTTTTAACTCTCGTTAGCTGAGCGGTGTATAGACATATTAAATTTATTGAATATTCAGACATTGTCAGTAGCGGTATTGGCCGTAATGATGTGTTGTTAGCTCCACTTGCGTCATACTATAGATTAGTGATATTTAATTTTTCCCTATCCTAATTTTGTTTTATTTGATAAATATGTCTTTATTATAAAAAGGATTTTTAATGGTGTTTTCTTTTAATTCTTTTTAGGAATTTTCTTAATGTCGTGAAGTGTGTATACTCAATCCAGCAAGAAGCTCTTCTGTTATCATCAAAACTATAAAAATGTCCTTAACACCCGTATTACCTCTGCCCTGAATCTCTTCTCAGGGGAGAGGTTTTTTTTTGTCTGTGTATAATTTTTATAATCGTCATAAATAGATAATTTAATATTATTGTTCTTGTTGTTTTGCATTAGTGATGACGACAGGTTTTGTGCTGTGAACCATACGGTAATGTTGAAATAGTATCGCTATGAATCTATTTCATGATGAATAGTGTAATCTCATCTTTATTTACAGTGGTATTATATAGTTTTTCTTATAACTGTCTGTTTTTAAGCGTTATGTTAATTCTCGCTTTTGAAGTAATTGTGATTTTGTTCACGGATTTTAGTGCGTTAAGTGGCTATTTGTAGAGAGGTGCAAACGGTTGCATGTTGCTGTTACAGCATTTGTTCATTAAAAAAATATAGCGATGGTATGTCTTGTGTCGGTATCGGGGGCAAGAACCTAAATGATTTTTATTATCCCTTAGACATACGAATTCAGTTTATGACTTCTGTTAGCTTAACACCATGGAAAATGTAGTAAAAAACAGACAGGGAATATGATTTTATCAATCAAAAGGAGTTTTTAATCACTGGTATAATTACTGGCCTTTTTTATCTTCCTTTATATAAATCGTTGTCGTAACACCCATAAAATCAGCGTTCTGGGATGAGCGCTGATTTTATTTTGTTCTCAGATTATTCAACCCACGCTGTATGCAGGTCTTCTCTTGCAGTACCTCGTAAATGATACATTAAAGGATCTCCTGGAATGGATATTGTTGAACGCTTTATTAACTACACGAAAATCAATACCACGACCTCAAGGGAAAATGGTGCTAATGGGATAATGCCTTCTTCACCTGGTCAAATGGAACTGGCAAAACTACTTGCAGTAGAACTTGAAGCATTAGGAATGGATAACATTGAGGTCAGGGATACCGCTATTGTGACCGCGACCTTACCTGGAAATACCGATGACACCATCCCTGTCGTTTCCTTTTTTGGTCATCTGGATACCAGCGCAGAACAGACCGCGGACACAAATGCGCAACGTCTTCACTACAGCGGTGGGGATTTGTGTCTGAACCAGGAGCTGAATATTTATCTGCGTGAAAGTGAATTCCCGGAACTGAAAAATTATATCGGTGATGACCTGCTGGTGACGGATGGTACCAGTCTGCTAGGGGCTGATGATAAAGCCGCCATCGCCGCGATTATGAATGCCCTGGAGTACCTTGTAGCGCATCCGGAGATTAAGCATGGGCCGGTGAAGGTCGGTTTTGTTCCTGATGAAGAGCAGGGATTACGGGGAGCAAAAGCGTTTGATGTTGCGGCGTTTGGCGCTGATTTTGGCTATACCCTGGACTGCTGCGGCATTGGAGAGTTTGTCTATGAGAACTGGAACGCGGGTGATGCGGAAATCATCTTTACCGGCCAGTCCGCGCACCCTATGTCGGCCAAAGGTAAGCTGAAGAACTCTCTGCTGATGGCGCATAAGTTTATTGCGATGCTGCCCGGAGGAGAGGCGCCTGAGTATACGGAAGGACGCGAAGGGTATTACTGGGTAAAACAGCTTCAGGGTAACAGCGCCCGTACGGTACTTAAGCTGGATATCCGGGATTTTACCGAAGAAGGGTATAAGGCGCGTATGGCATATATCCGTCAGCTTGCCGTCAGCACCTGCGCGCTGTGGGGAGAAAACAGCGTGGTCTGCCATTTAACCGATCGCTATGCCAATGTGTTCAATAGTTTGCAGGGCGATGCACACTACCCGATTGATATTGCGTTACGCGCGTATCAGAAGTGTGGCATTACCCCGCAACCTGTCGCCATGCGTGGTGGGTATGATGGCGCAGTGCTATCGCAGAAAGGACTGCCTTGCCCGAATATTTTTACCGGTGCTCATAACTTTCATTCAATTTATGAATATCTACCGGTGCGTTCACTGCGAGCCGCCAGCGATGTGGTGGTAGCGGTCATTGAGGAAACCTTTGCTGAGTTCGCGCAGAGGAGAGCTCAGTCATGATTCAGGTGTTAATTGCCCTACTGGTTATCGTGGTGGTCGCGCGTCTGATACTGAAAGGTTATCGCGCTGAACCCGTGCTGTTCATTGCGGGCCTGGTGTTGATGATTTGTACGGCGTTAACCGGATGGGGTTCTGTATTACCGAAGGGCGTTGCCAGTACGGGGATTTCATTTCTCGATCCTTTCGAGGTGATGCGCGATCTCTTTAGTACGCGTGCTGCCGATCTCGGCCTGATGATTATGGCGCTCATGGGATTTGCGCATTACATGGATCATATCGGGGCAAATGAAGCGGTTGTGCGGGTCGTGACGAAACCTTTGCGCGCGCTGCGTTCGCCCTATGTGCTTCTATTTTTCTCCTATCTGCTCGCCAGCCTCCTGCAGTTGGCCATCCCATCCGCTACCGGGCTTGCCGTGTTGCTGATGGGGACGATGTTCCCCATTATGCTGGGGTTAGGGCTTTCTGCGGCCTCGGCTGCTGGGGTTATTGCCACCTCGCTTGGTGTGGCGTATACCCCGACGGCCATCGATGCTATCAGGGGATCTAAAGCGGTCAATATGGATGTGGTGGAATACGTTGTTTACCACCAGGGACCCGCAGCGCTGGCAACCGTGCTGGTCGTCGGCATCTGCCATTTCTTCTGGCAGCGGCATTGCGACCGTAAAGCGGGGACGCTTCCACGGGAAATCGGTAGCGCTGAGGTGACTGATTCAGGAAAAGCCCCGGCTTTTTATGCGCTTCTCCCGATGCTTCCGATACTGATGGCGGTGGGATCATCGGAAATGTTCGTCAGTGGTATTAACCTGAATATTATCACCATTGTGCTCATTTCAATGGCTGTCTGCATGTTGATTGAGTGGCTGCGGGTGCGTGATTTAAAGTCAGTATGCGAAGGATTCAGCCATTTCCTTAAAGGCATGGGCACCGCCTTTACCGGGGTGGTTGGGCTACTGGTTGCGGCAGGTGTTTTTGCTCACGGGATTAAAGTTATTGGTGCCATTGATCAATTAATCCTGATGGCGGAGCACGTGGGATTACCTCCATTTGCTATGGCGGTGGTGTTTGCGCTGGTGACGCTGGCGGCAGCAATTATTATGGGATCGGGTAATGCGCCATTCCTTGCTTTCGTTGAGCTGATCCCGCAAATCGCGGCAAGTATGGGCGCTAACGCTGTTGCCATGATCCTGCCGATGCAACAGGCATCACATATGGGGCGGGCAATTTCACCGGTTTCCGGCGTGGTGATTGCCGTTTCCAGTGGGGCGAAAATAACGCCATTTGATGTGGTTAAACGTACCGCCGTACCGTTGATTGTGGGCTTTGTAACGCATACCCTGATCATCGGTATTTTCTATTAACTTCGTCTGTAATAAGCAAACTTCCGGGTTGCTGAATGCCCGGTAGTTTGCTTTTTCTGTTTACAGGTCTCATCACAAAAGGTGATATTGATTACTGGTGATTATTATTAACCTTTATCTTTATCGCATTATTCTTATTAGTCATTGTTGAGCCACCCCAGATTAATGATTAATAAGTATGATGTATTATATTTGCACGTTTATTACATAGGGATAAGTTAATCTGGATCATATTTTGGCGATTTTAGTTGTAGTAATTTTTTAATAGAGTAATACAAGAATGACGTGGAATAACAATGATGATTTATTTGGGCAGGTTTAAGTGGTAAGGGATTCTGGAAGAGTTAGTACGTTACGACATCATTATCAGGATGATCTGGAAGCCTTTACCTGGAGTGCGTTAGTCGCAATTGGTATCGCAATAAAGGATCATAAAATCTACTCTAAAATGTCAGAGCATCTATTCATTATGCATTGGCTGGCTATTGCCAAAAAAAGAAAAATCTTTTCGAAGAGCATTGTCAGTGAGCTTCAGTGGTTAATTGATGAGGGGAAGAAAAAAAGCCTCAATGCACAACTTAAATTTAAAATAGAATATTTGTACGCCACATCGAGTGGTGATGTGACAATGCAAAACGACTATTTTAAATTTACTCACACGATTGAAGTGTTGAGAAATAATGGATGGGAGAGCTTTCTGCTCACTCCGGAGAAGTGGCAAGGCCTTCATGAGAGTATTAAGGTCAGAAAAGGTGACTTTATTTTTATGGATGACACCCGGCTTCAGGAGTGCTTTGGCGTGCAGGGGGAGATAGTCAAACCTTTCTGTATTCGAGTGTACGGCGATATTGAGTTTGCAAAGTTAACGTTCATCAAACATAACCTGCCGGTTGAATTTGTGAAACATATTTCGAATGAGTTTTATTACTTCAATTTTCTTTCAGTTAAGTAATGCTTAACTGATATGGGGGACAAATTTCTGTTTGTTCAAAGAGTGTATTGATCTACCTGTGAAATTATCGGATATATACCACGCGCAAAGGACAGCGAATGTTTACTCGAAAGTTAGTGATTACAACTGAATGGATAAGGTTGTCGGATACGCCAGACAATGTGTCCATTTCTTTTCGGGGCGTTCTTGAGATCGGTGAAAGCACGGTTGTACCAGATGGCAACACTCCTTTACTTCGCTTAGAAAATGAAATGGCACCTGTCGCCGTTGATGCGTTGTCATGGGGAAGGGTGCCAGTTGAACGCCAGGAAAATGTTATCGTCTATATTTTCTGAATCCTGGTTTATAAATCCATTAATAATGTTAATGTCGATTTGTTCTTATTTTATTCCTCCCGGTGCAAGATGAGATGTCTGGCTGAACAATTCGTTGGGGATCACATCGCGGGTGAGAGCATTTGTAGCGCGTGTACATTATAAATAATGCCAAACACCGCCACCGCGAGCAGAAACAGGGAGGAGATAAAAACGCTGCGTCTGGCAAACCGCTCTGGCATCCAGCGTTTGAAAACCATGATGTAAAAAGACAGCACCGTAACATCAAAAATAACCCATACCAGCGTTAGCGTCACAATGCTGGTGGTGAAATCTTGCGTAATGGCAATGAACTGGGGAAAAAACGCTACGAAAAACAAAATGTCCTTTGGGTTAGCGACCCCTGTCAGAAATCCATGGATAAGCCCGCTGTTATCGCGTTTTGGCGCACACAGTCCGGGGTTTGAGTCCCTGGCCCGCAGGCCGTTAATCGCCATCACACCGATATACAACGATCCCACAAGACCCAGTACGCCAAGCCATATCGCAGAGATTGAAACCACGCCAGCTAGCATCAGTGCAGCCAGAGCAATCAATACTAAAGAAGCGCCGTTAGTGCCAATCAGCGTGATAAAGGCCCGGCGATAGCCGTGCTGCGACGCGGTGGTGGTAATCAGCGCCACGACAGGACCCGGAGTTAACAGCAGGGTTACTACGCTGAGGCTATAGGCAGCCAGTAAAGTGAAATTCATACCTGATTATCCTGATGATATTTTCCATCAGTATTCCGCCTGCGTGGCGCATTGAAAAACGAATAAAACTGCGCTCTACTGTGAGTAAAACTCAACATAGAAGATGAGAATGACGCTACCTCCGTTGTATGCCCTGAGGGCTTTTGAAGCCGCAGCCCGTCTGGGATCGTTCAGTAAAGCCGCTATTCAACTTAACGTGACGCCGGGCGCGGTAAGCCGTCATATTCGCACGCTGGAGGCATGGTTTGGTTGCGAGCTATTTGTCCGCAGCGGCCCGCGTATCGAGATAACGCCTTCTGGCCAAGGGCTGGCGCAGCAGTTGACGGCTGGGTTTCAGAGTCTGGAACACGCGTGTCATGCCTTTCGCAGCAGCAGTCATGAGCTACGGCTGAAAGCGCCGTCTACGTTGACGATGCGCTGGCTTCTGGACGTGCTGCGTCATTTCCGTGAAGCGCATCCGACCCCGGTTGTCGAAATTTCCAGCGTCTGGATGGATACCGATTCGGTATCCTTCGGTCGTGAACCGTATGACTGTGCGATCCTGTTAGGGAATGGCCATTTTGGTGACGATACCGACAGCCGGTTGCTGTTTCAGGAGTGGCTTATCCCGGTGTGCTCACCCGCACTGCTGGTGCAGGCGCAGCGCGATCTTTCTGCCTGTGAACTGATTCATCCCTCAGCGGATCGCCGTGACTGGCGTCGGTGGCTGCAACGCACCGGGAAGTTTCCGGCGTTGAATCTTGCGCGAGGCAAAGTGTTCGACACCCTGGAGCAGGGCAGTCTTGCCGCGATGAGCGGTCATGGCGTGTCCGTTGCCGACCTGCTGTTAAGCCTGGCGGCCATTCAGGCAGGGATGTTGGCGTTACCGTTTAAAGATGCGGTGGCGACTGACGAGGGGTATTACCTTGTCTGGCCAAAGGCTTCAACACGGCTCAGAAATATTGAGCTGCTGTATCGCTGGTTAAAAGAGGCTGCGCCGTGTGTCTCCTCGGCAGATCTAAACTGGCTGGATTAAGCTGTTTATTCTGCTAATTATCATATTGATAATGGTTCTCATTATTATTGTCGTATTGCGCAGGTAATGGTAATGTTGCTTCAGTTATAAACCGTTAATCCCATTTCCTGTGCAGAAGACAGCATGAACAATACCACCGCCCTGAATGCCTCCGGACGCGTCGCTCGCACTTTCTCCGTCAGCGAGTTTATGGATTTTGGTGAGCGCTACGGGATCGATTACCGCTTTCCCCAGTTGGCACAAAGGCCGGATTTACCGTCTGGCAGCCCTGTTCTGCAAGGTGAAATTGAGGAGATGACTCTCCCATGTGGGATGTGCGTGACGCACTCCGACGTACAGGTATTGCAACCCTACGAAACCACCTCTCGTCACGACAGCCCTCTGTATATGCTGGTGGTACTGGAAGGCTGCGTGATCCTGACGCTTAACGGACAGGAGCACGTGGTGCGCTCCGGCATGGCGTTTAGCTCACGCCTGAGTGAGCACCAGACGATGCGTGCCCGTCATCATGCTGATTGTAAACTGCGGACATTATCGCTCGGTTTGTATCCCGACGGCGCGTGTCGCACGGGGTTGCTCGAATCGTTGATGCGTGAGTGGGAAAGATGCCAGACGCCGACGCTTATCTGGCAGGTGCCGGGGTTTTTACTCAGCGGACTGCGGTACGCGCAGCAGAGTACGATTAGCCATGTTTCTCGTCAGCTGATGTTGGAAGGGCTGATATTACAACTGTTTGGTCATGGCCTCAGCGTGTGTCAGGTCGAGAGCGGTAAACGTCTTGCGGCGAGCGGGGAGCAGCAGCGGCTGGAGGTCGTTCGCCGACTGCTGGAGCAAAGTCCCGAAAATGACTACACCCTTAATGAACTGGCCCAACGCGCAGCGATGAGTCCCAGCAGCCTGCGCAGTAAGTTTCGCGCAGCCTATGGCTGTTCGGTATTCGACTACCTGCGCGATTGCCGTCTGGAACGTGCACGCGGCTATCTACTGGAAGGATATAGCGTACAGCAGGCGGCCTGGATGTCGGGTTATCAGCACGCCACCAACTTTTCTACCGCTTTTCGCCGCCGTTACGGCTTTTCACCCGGTGATTTGCTCAAACTTTGCTAATCCATATTTGCGTTTTACGCACGTGATTTCCTGACAATTTGGCACTGCGCATAGGCAACCTGGCATCCGGCATAGCTATCTCCGCCAGCAAAAAGGTAATAATTCTCACTTACAATTAGACATGCCTTTGGAGATATTCATGTTCGCGAAGACTCGCTTGGCGCTGCTGGTGGGATGGGTTACCGGCAGCGTGGCTTTTCCTCTGCTGGCGCAGGAAACAACAAAAAACGATACGGTGGTTGTCACCTCGCAGATGCAGAGCGGGGCCACGAAGCTTGCCACGCCGGATATTGAAACGCCGCAGTCGGTATCGATCGTTACCCGTGAACAGTTTGAAGAGCAGGGCGCAACCAGCGTGCGCCAGGCCGTCAGCTATACGCCGGGTGTGTACAGCAATCAGATTGGCGCCTCCAACCGCTTTGACTACATCGTGCTGCGTGGCTTTTCTGACGGTAGCCTGGATAACGTCTATCTCGATGGTCTGAAGATGATGGGTGACACCAACTCACACAGCTCGCTGGTGGTCGATCCGTGGTTCCTCGAAGATATCGAAGTCGTACGTGGCCCGGCTTCCGTACTGTATGGCCGTTCCTCCCCGGGTGGCATTGTGGCGCTGACCTCACGTAAGCCGTCGTTTGATGCGGGCGGTGAGGTGAAGCTGTTTGCCGGCAACAATAACCAGCGCGGCGCGGCGTTTGACGTCACCGGGGCACTGGATGATAACGATCGCGTGGCGGCGCGACTGAGCGGGATGACGCGTTACGCGGACTCGCAGTTTGGTCCATTGAAGGAAGAGCGTTACGCGCTGATGCCCAGCCTGACCTGGCGTATCACCGACCAGACGCGTCTGGATCTGATGGCCTATCTGCACCGCGACCCGGAAGGCGGTAGCCACTCCGGTCTGCCGTATGACGGCACCGTGGTTCCGCATTACGGGCAAAAGATCTCCAACACCTTTTACGAAGGCGAGGATGATTACGACAAATACGATCGCCGTGAAAACATGGTGGGCTACAACATTGAGCATATGTTTGATAGCGGTTGGTCGGTGCGGCAAAAGCTGCGCTATCTGCATACCGACGTTGAGCTGAATCAGGTGTATGCGGCGGGCTGGCTGAATGAAACCGAGCTTAATCGCGGTTACTCCGGCTCCGATGAAAAAATGTCGGCGATTACGCTGGATAACCAGCTCGACGGCAGCTTTGATACCTGGCAGGTAAACCACCGTCTGCTGGTGGGGATCGACTATCAGGATCGCAGTAACAATACTACCGGTTACTACGGCGCTTTCCCGCCGATTGACGCTTTTAATCCAGTGTACGGCGCGAAGCCTGATTACATCGACATGTATGCGCGTGAGAAACACAAGCTGCGCCAGACGGGTTACTATTTGCAGGATCAGATGTCATGGGATCGCTGGCGTATTACGCTCGGTGGTCGCTACGATCAGGTCAGCGTTTCTAACATTGATAAGATCAAGGATACTCGCAGCGATCTGGATAAAAACAACTTCAGTACCCGTGCCGCGCTGCTCTATTTATTCGATAACGGCTTTGCGCCGTACGTGAGTTATTCCACTGCCTTTACGCCAACCAGTTTTGCCGATGAGAACGGCAATCTGCTGGATCCGATGAAAGGCAAGCAGTGGGAAGCGGGGCTGAAATATGAGCCGGAAGGACTTAACAGTCAGTTCAGCGCGTCGGTGTTCCGTATCAATCAGACGAATATTGCCACCAAAGAAGAGCCGACCGATCCGTACCGCTCGATTGGGGAAATTGAATCTGAAGGGGTGGAGCTGGAGGCAATTAGCCAACTGACAGATAGCTTCCGTTTGCAGGCGGCGTATACCTATACCGACATTCGCTATAAGAAAAGCAGCCCGGAAGAACAGGGCAAGCGCGCAGTGTACGCCCCGCGTAACCAGGCCAGTACCTGGCTGAGCTACGATGTGAAAAGCGGTCCGCTGGACGGCCTGACGTTGGGTTCAGGCGTGCGCTACGTTAACGGTATTACCAGCGATCGCCTGAATACTCACACCCTGCCGTCCTACACACTGGTGGATATGGTGATTGGTTACGACTTAACGAATATCGGCATTAAAGGGTTGAGCGCGCAGTTGAACGTTAACAACCTGACCGACAAGCGCTACGTTGCAGCCTGTAACTCGCTCTCATACTGCTACTTCGGCGCCGAGCGCAGCATTGTCGGCAGTGTGTCCTGGAAATTCTGATGTTTTAGCCGGATGCGGCGCTGGCGCCTTATTCGGCCTACGGCAGCGTGCAAACCGTAGGCCTGATAAGCGCAGCGCATCAGGCATAGTGGGTTGCGGTCATTGTGTGAAACCGTTCTGCAGACAAATCTGCGCGCTGGCGCCTTATCCGGCCTACAGCAGCGTGCAAATCGTAGGCCTGATAAGCGC
>NZ_JAOWHC010000020.1:0-446138 GCF_030332805.1 Citrobacter sp. Cpo065 | reverse complement strand
GCAACAACGCCCGCACCAACAGTACGGCCGCCTTCACGGATTGCGAAACGCAGACCGTCGTCCATCGCGATTGGGTGGATCAGGGTAACAACCATTTTGATGTTGTCGCCCGGCATTACCATCTCTACGCCTTCCGGCAGTTCGATGGTACCAGTCACGTCAGTAGTACGGAAGTAGAACTGCGGACGGTAGCCTTTGAAGAACGGAGTATGACGGCCGCCTTCGTCTTTGGACAGAATGTACACTTCAGATTCGAACTTGGTGTGCGGCTTGATAGAGCCCGGCTTAGCCAGTACCTGACCACGTTCGATTTCTTCACGTTTGATACCACGCAGCAGAACACCAACGTTCTCACCAGCACGGCCTTCGTCCAGCAGTTTGCGGAACATTTCAACGCCAGTACAGGTAGACTTAGCAGTCTCTTTGATACCAACGATTTCAACTTCTTCACCAACTTTGATGATACCGCGTTCTACACGACCGGTAACAACGGTACCACGACCGGAGATGGAGAATACGTCTTCGATAGGCAGCAGGAACGGCTTGTCAATCGCACGCTCTGGTTCTGGGATGTAAGAATCCAGGAAGCCAGCCAGTTCGATGATTTTCGCTTCCCACTCTGCTTCGCCTTCCAGCGCTTTCAGAGCAGAACCACGAACGATCGGAGTGTCGTCGCCCGGGAAATCGTACTGAGACAGAAGTTCACGAACTTCCATTTCTACCAGTTCCAGCAGCTCTTCGTCATCAACCATGTCGCATTTGTTCAGGAACACGATGATGTACGGAACGCCTACCTGACGACCCAGCAGGATGTGCTCACGAGTCTGCGGCATCGGGCCGTCAGTCGCAGCAACAACCAGGATCGCGCCGTCCATCTGCGCAGCACCGGTGATCATGTTTTTAACATAGTCGGCGTGGCCCGGGCAGTCTACGTGTGCGTAGTGGCGAGTCGGGGTGTCATATTCAACGTGAGAAGTGTTGATGGTGATACCACGAGCTTTTTCTTCCGGCGCGTTATCGATCTGGTCGAATGCACGAGCAGCACCGCCGTAGGTTTTAGCCAGTACGGTAGTGATTGCAGCGGTCAGGGTAGTTTTACCGTGGTCAACGTGGCCGATGGTGCCGACGTTAACGTGCGGTTTTGTACGTTCAAATTTTTCTTTAGACACGGCTATATTCCTTACTATAGTGCTCTCCCCTATGGAGAGAGCACGGGACTTAGGTTTTAATCCTGTGGATTATTTACCACGGGCTTCAATAACGGCCTGAGCAACGTTGTTCGGCGCATCGTCGTACTTCAGGAACTCCATGGAGTAAGAAGCACGGCCTTTGGTCAGAGAACGCAGCTGGGTTGCATATCCGAACATTTCAGACAGCGGAACTTCAGCATGGATAACAACGCCAGTGACGTTGGATTCCTGACCACGAAGCATACCACGACGGCGGCTCAAGTCACCGATTACGTCACCGGTGTTCTCTTCCGGAGTCTCTACTTCAACCTTCATGATAGGCTCAAGCAGAACTGGTTTCGCTTTCTTAAAGCCATCTTTGAAGGCGATAGAAGCGGCCAGTTTAAACGCCAGCTCAGAGGAGTCAACGTCATGGTAAGAACCGAAGTGCAGACGCACGCCCAGATCAACAACCGGGTAACCAGCCAGCGGGCCAGATTTCAGCTGTTCCTGGATGCCTTTATCAACGGCCGGGATGTATTCGCCAGGAATTACACCACCTTTGATGTCGTTGATGAACTCGTAGCCTTTCGGGTTTGAACCCGGCTCCAGCGGGTACATGTCGATAACAACATGACCGTACTGACCGCGACCACCAGACTGCTTAGCGTGTTTACCTTCGATATCGGTAACTTTCGCGCGAATCGCTTCGCGGTAAGCAACCTGAGGTTTACCGACGTTCGCTTCAACGTTGAATTCACGCTTCATACGGTCAACGATGATGTCGAGGTGCAGCTCACCCATACCAGCGATAATGGTCTGGTTAGATTCTTCGTCAGTCCATACGCGGAATGACGGGTCTTCTTTAGCCAGACGGCCCAGAGCCAGACCCATTTTTTCCTGGTCAGCTTTGGTTTTCGGTTCTACCGCGATGGAAATTACCGGCTCAGGGAATTCCATACGTTCCAGAATGATCGGGTGATCCGGGTCACACAGAGTGTCACCAGTGGTCACGTCTTTCAGACCGATTGCAGCAGCGATATCGCCCGCGCGAACTTCTTTGATCTCTTCACGTTTGTTAGCGTGCATCTGTACGATACGGCCGAAACGTTCACGTGCAGTTTTCACGGAGTTCAGGATGGTGTCACCGGAGTTAACCACACCAGAGTACACGCGGAAGAAGGTCAGGTTACCCACGAACGGGTCAGTAGCGATTTTGAATGCCAGAGCAGCAAACGGCTCGTCATCGCTAGCATGACGCTCAGCAGGAGTATCTTTACCGTCGTCCAGAATACCGTTGATCGCAGGTACGTCTACTGGGGATGGCAGGTAATCAATTACCGCATCCAGCATCGCCTGAACACCTTTGTTCTTGAACGCAGAACCACAGGTTACCAGGATGATTTCGTTGTTCAGAACACGCTGACGCAGAGCTTTTTTGATCTCTTCTTCAGTCAGTTCTTCACCACCCAGGTATTTCTCCATCAGCTCTTCTGAAGCTTCTGCAGCGGACTCGATCAGGTTCTGGTGCCATTCTTCAGCCAGTTCCTGCATGTCAGCCGGGATATCTTCATAAGTGAAGGTTACGCCTGCATCTTCTTCGTTCCAGTTGATGGCTTTCATTTTCACCAGGTCAACAACACCGGTGAACGCTTCTTCAGCGCCAATTGCCAGCTGCAGCGGAACAGGGTTCGCGCCCAGACGGGTTTTGATCTGACCAACAACTTTCAGGAAGTTCGCACCCATACGGTCCATTTTGTTAACGAACGCAATGCGCGGAACTTTATATTTGTTTGCCTGACGCCATACGGTTTCAGACTGAGGCTGAACACCACCAACTGCGCAGTAAACCATTACTGCACCATCAAGCACACGCATGGAACGTTCTACTTCGATAGTGAAGTCAACGTGCCCCGGGGTGTCGATGATGTTTACGCGATGCGGTTCATACTGCTTAGCCATACCAGACCAGAATGCAGTAGTCGCTGCGGAGGTGATAGTAATACCACGTTCCTGCTCCTGCTCCATCCAGTCCATGGTGGCTGCGCCGTCATGAACTTCACCGATTTTATGGTTTACACCGGTGTAGAACAGAATACGTTCGGTAGTAGTGGTTTTACCGGCGTCGATGTGCGCACTGATACCGATGTTACGGTAGCGCGCGATGGGTGTTGTACGAGCCATTTGATTCCTCGTTTATCTTTTAGGCGTTCAATTTAAGTAGCCCAAAGCGGGCTGCTTACTAGAAGCGCCCGCCTGGTGACTAAAACTCCGAAGGGATTACCAACGGTAGTGTGCGAACGCCTTGTTGGCTTCTGCCATACGGTGAACGTCTTCACGTTTCTTAACTGCAGTACCTTTGTTTTCTGCAGCATCAGAAAGTTCGTTCGCCAGGCGCAGAGCCATGGATTTATCACCGCGTTTACGAGCAGCTTCAACGATCCAACGCATTGCCAGAGCATTACGACGGACCGGACGGACTTCAACTGGTACCTGATAAGTAGAACCACCAACGCGGCGAGACTTAACTTCGACAGTCGGGCGCACGTTTTCGAGAGCTACTTCGAAAGCTTCCAGTTCGTTTTTACCAGAACGCTGAGCCAGGGTCTCCAGCGCGCTGTATACGATAGTTTCGGCAGTAGATTTTTTACCATCTACCATCAGGATATTTACAAATTTAGCCAGCAGTTCTGATCCGAACTTCGGATCCGGCAGAATTTTACGCTGACCAATGACGCGACGACGTGGCATGGAAATACTCCGTTGTTAATTCAGGATTGTCCAAAACTCTAAGAGTTTAGTTTGACATTAATATAAAACGTTTGGCCTTACTTAACGGAGAACCATTAAGCCTTAGGACGTTTCACGCCATACTTGGAGCGTGATTGCTTACGGTCTTTAACGCCGGAGCAGTCAAGCGCACCACGAACGGTGTGGTAACGAACACCCGGGAGGTCTTTTACACGACCGCCACGGATCAGGATCACGGAGTGCTCCTGCAGGTTGTGACCTTCACCACCGATGTAGGAAGTCACTTCAAAACCGTTAGTCAGACGAACACGGCAAACTTTACGCAGTGCGGAGTTCGGTTTTTTAGGAGTGGTAGTATATACACGAGTACATACGCCACGTTTCTGCGGGCATGCTTCCAGCGCAGGCACGTTGCTTTTTGCAACTTTGCGTGCACGTGGTTTGCGTACCAGCTGGTTAACTGTTGCCATTAAATAGCTCCTGGTTTTAGCTTTTGCTTCGTAAACACGTAATAAAACGACCTCATACAATATGAGGACGCAGAATTTTAGGTCGGTGTCGAAAAGGTGTCAAGAAATATACAACGATCCCACAATTACCAGGACATCTGGCTGGGATGCTTCACCGTAAGTCTGACGAAGTCAGTATAGCTAACCCTGACGACACTGTCTGAAATTTGACCACTCAAACCGCGAGCCTTAATGTCTTCTTCCAGTACATAGACCTTAATGGAGGCATTTTGCAGACTTTCAAGGAAACGGCTGCCTTCGATTGCCGCCGTCACACCATCCTGGAGCAATAAAAGCTCATCGTCTTTATCTACCAGGCGAAGAAGAGAGGAGAAATCGGTAAGCCACGCGGAGCGATGTAGTGTGTGCAGCATGAGAGTCTCAAAACCTTAAAATGACGTCAAAGTTGCCTAACTCACGGCGTAAATCTTCCGGTTCAAGCGCTGTCGCATCGACCACAAAATTAACCCCCTGCTGAAGGCCCCGCTCGCGTAATGAAGCGGCGCACAGCCAACATTGATCGATATCGTACAACCCTAACAGCTTGAAGGTTGCGATATAGTCTCGCGCCAGCACGGCATCCGGTTGTTGTCCCTGGAGGATTTGAAAGACTCCATCGCCGATAAAAAACACGCCGAGGTCTTCCGTTAATGCAGATGTCGCCAGCAATGCATCTAACCCTTCACGGCCAGATGCGCTGCCGTGCGGCACGGTAGAAAAAACAAAAGCAACACGTTTCATCAGAACTGCACCACGCGATCGCAGGTCAGGGATGCCTCAGCCAGCGATCCAAGTCCGCTGAGGTTAAAACCTGATTGTAAATTAGCCCCTGCCAGTCCCAGCCGCTTTGCCTCAGTTTCATCAACAATGCCGCGACGCAACGCCGCCGCCACGCAGATATTCAGCGTTACACCATGCTGTTGGTTCAGCTGTTGCCAGGCCCGCACCAGATCATATTCATCACTGGCGGGTGAAGTCAGTAAGTTGGCGTTATATACACCTTCTCGATAGAAAAAGACGCTGCATAACTCATGCCCTTCTTCGAGAAGCGCATGAGCAAATTGCAACGCGCTGCTCGCCTGCTGCGTGCCATAAGCAGGCCCTGTCACCATGATGGCAAAACGCATTACTTGTCTTGCCCCTGGAAATCGCCGCTTTTGAACTGACGAATATAGAGGTAGACCGTATGTTTGGAGATGTTCAGCCGATCGGCGACCTGATTGATGGCATCTTTAATATCGAAGATGCCTTTCTCATATAAATTCAGGACGATCTGGCGGTTCTTCGCGTTGTTGGAAACATTGCGATCGGCATTCACTTCTTCGATCGTGAATTCCAGCGTCTGGGTAACCAGATCTTCCACCGAAGAAGCGAAGTTGACGGCAGAGCCCACTTCCGGGGTTTCCGGTGGGATAAAGGTATTCATTATCTGCGAGAAAGGAACATCAAGGTTCATGTTGATGCACAGCAGACCAATCACGCGATGCTCACGGTTGCGAATGGCAATCGTCACCGACTTCATCAAGACACCGCTTTTCGCACGTGTGAAGTAACACTTCGACACGCTGCTATCCGCACCCGTCATATCATGCAGCATACGCAACGCAAGGTCAGTAATCGGTGAGCCAATTTTACGGCCCGTGTGTTCACCGTTAGCAATGCGGATGGCCGAGCATTTCAAATCCTGCAAAGAGTGCAATACGATTTCACAATGGGAACCAATGAGCATCGCCAACCCGTCCACTACCGCTTCGTAGGATTTGAGGATATCGAAGTCGGTTTGATCGAAAGGACGTTGATCCAGCAAATCTAGCTCACTGGTTTCGTTGGTTAAAAGCGACCTGGACATGAAAAAAAGCACTCCTTTTCAGGAGCCTGTCGTTATGTTGTCAGGGCAGGCTCATCACTATTATAGGGGCATCTAAAGTAATACAGCGCACAAGGCGCTTTCCAGTATTAATTATATCCTGTCGATAATAAAAAACCGCCGCCCTGTGGGCGGCGGTTTCTGTTAGCTTATTTTTTGCTGCTGTCGGCAGCTTTATCTGCCGGTGCAGCATCTGGCTGCGCGTCAGCTTTCGGTGCCGGTTTGATGTCTAACAGTTCAACATCAAAGACCAGCGTAGAGTTGGCTGGAATACCCGGGACGCCCGTTTTGCCGTAAGCCAGATCCGGTGGGATAACCAGCTGGATTTTGCCGCCTTTCTTGATGTTTTTCAGGCCTTCAGTCCAGCCTGGGATGACACCGTCAAGACGGAAAGACAGCGGCTCACCACGGGTGTAGGAGTTATCAAACTCTTTACCATCGATCAGCGTACCTTTGTAGTTGACTACCACGGTATCGCTGTCTTTCGGTGCAGCGCCAGTACCTTCTTTCTCTACTTTGTAGACCAGGCCAGTAGAAGAGGTTTTAACGCCTTTCTCTTTAGCAAATTTCTCGCGGTAAACTTTACCTTTGGCTTCGTTGTCAGCCGCGTCTTTTTCCATTTTCGCCTGAGCGGAGCTCTTCACGCGCGCTTCAAACGCCTGCAGAGTTTGTTCGATTTCCTGGTCAGACAGTTTGCTCTTGTCTGCAAACGCATCCTGAACACCAGCGATCAGCTGATCTTTATCCAGTTTGATGCCCAGTTTTTCCTGCTCTTTCAGAGAGTTTTCCATATAACGACCCAGGGACGCGCCCAGCGCGTAAGCGGCTTTTTGGTCGTCATTCTTGAATGCTGCTTTGCTGTCAGCAGTAGCGGCTGGTTTCGCAGCATCAGCAGCGAAGGTGATCGGGGCATGCAGAGCAACAGCCATTGTGGTCGCCAGCAGCGTTACTTTAAACAGTGATTTCATCCATATCTCCAGGGCCGGGGCATCTCACCCCAGGGTTAGCTAACATAAAAATGTACTATAAAGCGTTGCAGAACAAATCAACATACAGGCACGCCCTATTATCACCACTTTTCAGACTCTTTTTGTTTAAATTAGTTTCGTTACCGAAGATTGAGTGCTGTGCAAACAGGCAAAGTTAAGTAGAATTCGCCGCAGTCCGCGATCTACCGGAGAAAAAAGAAAGAGGTGAATCATGCAGGATACAACAATGGAAACTCGCCTGGCTGAACTGGAAAGTCGCCTGGCATTTCAGGAGATCACCATTGAAGAGCTCAACGTGACGGTGACCGCGCATGAACTGGAAATGGCCAAACTGCGCGACCATCTGCGTCTGCTGACGGAAAAGCTCAAAGCAACGCAGCCGTCCCACATTGCGTCGCAGTCTGAAGAGACCCCGCCGCCACATTATTGAGACGTAAAAAAAGCGGGGATATCCCCGCTTTTTTGTGCCGGATGACGACGTAAACGTCTTATCCGGCCTACGGTAGGCCTGATAAGCGTAGCGCCATCAGGCAATCATACAGATCAGTGGCAACCGCAGCCGCCGCCGTTACCTTTACCGCCACCGCCGCAGCAGCCTTCGCCGCCGTGCTCGTGACCATGGTCGTGACCGTGGCCGTGACCACCGCAGCAACCGTCATGACCGTGGTCATGATCGTGGTCGTGACCGTGCGCACCGTGAACGTGGCCGTGAGCCAGTTCTTCTTCGGTCGCTTCGCGGATAGCAACAACTTCTACGTTGAATTTCAGATTCTGGCCAGCCAGCATGTGGTTACCGTCAACCACAACGTGGTCGTCTTCCACTTCGGTAATTTCTACCGGTACTGGACCCTGGTCAGTTTCAGCCAGGAAACGCATGCCAACCTGCAGTTCGTCAACGCCCATGAAGACGTCTTTAGGAACGCGCTGCACCAGGTTTTCGTCGTACTGACCGTATGCGTCGTTTGCGCCAACAGCAACATCGAATTTGTCGCCAACTTCATGACCGTCCAGCGCTGTTTCCAGGCCAGAAATCAGGGAACCGTGACCATGCAGGTAGTCAAGCGGTGCACTCACCGGAGACTCATCAACCAACACACCGTCTTCTGTACGTACCTGATAGGCCAGGCTGACCACCAGGTCCTTTGCTACTTTCATGATATCTCCTGAGCATGGAAAGAATAGTGGCGCAGATTGTAGCGGAATTCTGCACCCGTGTACCCTCTAGCTTAAAAAAAGCTGCGCCATATCGCTAGTCCGGATGAAAAATCCCGATCACTTGCTCTTCTTTGCGAACGTGCTCGCGCGCCTCTTTATCGGCTTCCCGCATCTGATGACCGCACTTAACACACTCAACAATATCGATATTATTTTCGCGCCACATCGCCAGCGTATCCTGCGACTGGCAGGACGGACATTTTGCACCTGCGATAAAACGTTTACGAATTGCCATGGTTATCCTCTACTCAAATTCATCCCAGCCATCCAGCTGACGTCGCTCTTGCTGCATCTCTCGTTGGAAAATTTCCTCCAGCTCGCGCCGGGCTTCCCTGGCTCGAGAGATTTGTACCGTATCTGTATGCATGGGGATCAGTTCCCGCAGCATGCGCATATCCAGCCGCCGAAAATGCAGCTGAGCGCGCTGAGCCTGGTGCGGATGCATTCCCAGTGTAACCAGCGTTTTACGCCCCAACTCCAGCGCACTGGAGAACGTTTCGCGGGAAAACTGCGTCACACCAGCCTGTAATAACTCATGCGCCTCTACACGTCCGCGCGCTCGCGCAAGAATATGCAAATGCGGAAAATACTGTTGGCACAGTTCCACCAGTTTCATGGTGTCTTCAGGCTCATTACAGGTAATAACAATAGATTGCGCCGCCTCTGCCCCTGCGGAGCGCAACAGTTCCACCTGCGTGGCATCACCGTAATAAACCTTATAGCCATATTTACGCATCAGATTCACCGCGCTGATATCCCGCTCCAAAACGGTAATGCGCATTTTATTGGCCATCAACAGGCGACCAATAACCTGACCAAAACGCCCAAACCCCACCACAATCACCTGCGGTTTATCATCTTCCACCCAGGGTTTTTCATCTTCCTCATCCGTGCCGTTAAACTGGCGGGAGAGCCATTTATCAATCAGCTTCATCACCAGCGGTGTGGTCATCATCGACAGCGTGACGGTCACCAGCAGCAACGCCATTTGGTCGCCCTGAAACAGCCGTTGCGAGGATGCCGTTGAAAACAGCACGAAAGCGAATTCACCACCCTGACTTAAAACCCCGGCAAATTGCATCCGTTCAGAGCTTCTCATGCCGTTAAGACGCGCCAGCACATATAGCACCAGCATTTTTACGACCACCAGCACGATCACGCTCGCTGCCACCCACAGAATATGGGTGTAGAGCACGCCAAGATTGAGCGACATGCCAACGGAGATAAAAAACAGCCCGAGTAACAGGCCTTTAAACGGATCGATTGCCGTTTCCAACTCATGTCGGTATTCGCTTTCCGCCAGCAGCACGCCCGCGATAAACGTTCCCAGCGCCATTGACAGCCCCAGCGCATCCATAAATAAAGCAGAACCCAGCACCAACAGCAGCGTGGCAGCGGTGAACACTTCCCGCACGCCAGAATCCGCAATAAAGCGGAAAACCGGACGCAGCAAATAGCGACCGCCAATCAGCATGCCGGCAAAGGCCAGCACCTTCATCCCCACTTTGATCCAGTCAAAATGTTCGTCAGCAGAACCCGCCAGTAGCGGAACCAGTGCCAGCGCGGGGATCACCGCCAGATCCTGAAACAGCAGTACCGAAAAACCCAGTTGTCCGGATTCACTGCGGTTCATGCCTTTTTCGCGCATTAACTGTAGCGCCATAGCGGTCGATGACATCGCCAGACCAATGCCGCCAACCACTGCCGCCTGCCAGGAGAACGCAGTGAGCATCAATAATCCGGCCAGCACCACCGCGCTCAGCATCACCTGCGCGGCACCGACGCCAAAAATTGAACGCCGCAGTTGCCACAGTTTGGCGGGATTAAGTTCCAGCCCAATGATGAACATAAGAAAGACTACGCCCAGCTCGGAAAAGTGCAGAATTTCATCCACATCGCTGATGAATCCTAATCCCCACGGGCCGATAGCAATACCCGCCAGCAAGTAACCCAGCACCGGACCGATACCCAGCTTTGAGGCCAGGGGAACTGCAGCCACCGCCGCGAAGAGGAACAACACTCCCGCTGTCAATAAATCAGAACCTTCCATCAGCGGCCTCCCACAGGGATCGGATTCGCCAGCCAGTCACCATACGCTTTCGCATGGCTGTCCAGCTCCTGCTTCGTTTGCCGTCTGGCCCAGTAAACGATAATTGGGCTCATCCAGTGCATACGGCACATACCGGCCGTTAGCTCGAAAGGGCGCAGCACATCGCTCATTGGATAACGGTTTAGCGCGTCATAGCGGTAGGCACTTTCCGGTTCTCCGGTAGTGATAACGCTACGCCAGTACTTTCCCGCCAGTTGATTCCCTCCGGGGCCGCTGGCAAATCCGCGGCTCAGTACGCGGTCAAGCCATTCCTTTAACAGCGCCGGACAGCTATAGGTGTAGAGCGGATGCTGAAAAACAATCACATCATGCTCACGCAGTAGCGCCTGCTCATGCGGAATATCGATAAAAAAATCAGGATAGTGTGCGTAAAGGTCGTGCACGGTAACATTGCTAAGCTGCATGGCCGGTTTAAGCAGGACTCGGTTCGCGACCGAGTCCTGAGATTCCGGATGGGCATACAGCAGCAAGACTTTCGCTGGCTGGAACATCATCCCCCTCCCGGTTTTGTCTTTTGTCTATTTTCGACGTTTTGGGCTACCATTGCGCCTCGGTGCGGCAAATGGCCCACACATTACATTATCATAATGATAAATTAACATAGTCTGAACATACGGCGCCTTATGATTGTTTTCTCATCGTTACAAATTCGTCGCGGCGTGCGCGTCTTGCTGGACAATGCCACGGCCACCATTAATCCTGGGCAGAAGGTTGGCCTGGTGGGTAAAAATGGCTGCGGTAAATCTACCCTGCTGGCATTGCTGAAAAATGAACTCAGCGCCGACGCCGGAGGATTTACCTATCCGGGAAACTGGCAGCTTGCGTGGGTGAATCAGGAAACGCCAGCATTGCCGCAGCCCGCGCTGGAGTACGTCATTGACGGCGACCGCGAGTATCGTCAACTGGAAGCGCAGTTGAACGATGCCAACGAACGTAACGATGGACATGCCATTGCCACTGTCCATGGCAAGCTGGATGCCATCGACGCCTGGACCGTGCGCTCACGCGCCGCCAGCCTGCTGCATGGCCTCGGTTTCTCCAACGAGCAGCTTGAACGTCCGGTCAGCGACTTCTCCGGTGGCTGGCGTATGCGTCTCAACCTGGCCCAGGCGCTGATCTGCCGTTCAGACCTGCTGCTGCTCGATGAACCCACCAACCACCTCGATCTCGACGCGGTAATCTGGCTGGAAAGATGGCTGAAAAGCTATCAGGGCACGCTGATCTTGATCTCCCACGACCGCGACTTCCTCGATCCGGTGGTGGATAAAATTATTCATATCGAACAGCAAACCATGTTCGAGTACACCGGCAACTACAGCGCGTTTGAAATCCAGCGTGCAACCCGCCTCGCACAGCAACAGGCAATGTACGAAAGCCAGCAGGAGCGCGTGGCGCATCTGCAAAGCTATATCGATCGTTTCCGCGCTAAAGCAACGAAAGCAAAACAGGCGCAGAGCCGTATCAAAATGCTGGAACGCATGGAGCTGATTGCCCCTGCGCACGTGGACAACCCGTTCCACTTCAGCTTCCGTGAGCCGGAAAGCCTGCCAAACCCGCTGCTGAAGATGGAAAAGGTTAGCGCTGGCTACGGCGATCGCGTCATTCTCGATTCGATCAAACTGAATCTGGTGCCGGGTTCCCGCATCGGCCTGCTCGGTCGCAACGGCGCGGGTAAATCGACACTGATTAAGCTGCTGGCCGGCGAACTGGCCCCAATCAGCGGTGAGATTGGCCTGGCGAAAGGCATCAAACTGGGCTACTTCGCGCAGCACCAGCTGGAGTTTTTACGCGCCGATGAATCACCCATTCAGCATCTGGCACGCATGGCACCGCAGGAACTGGAGCAGAAACTGCGTGACTACCTGGGTGGATTCGGCTTCCAGGGCGATAAAGTCAGCGAAGAGACACGCCGCTTCTCCGGTGGCGAAAAAGCGCGTCTAGTACTGGCGTTGATCGTCTGGCAGCGCCCTAACCTGCTGCTGCTCGATGAACCAACCAACCACCTGGACTTGGATATGCGTCAGGCGCTGACCGAGGCGCTGATCGATTTTGAAGGCGCGCTGGTTGTCGTCTCGCACGACCGTCACCTGATCCGCTCCACCACCGACGACCTCTATCTGGTACACGACAAGAAAGTCGAGCCGTTTGATGGCGATCTGGAGGATTATCAGCAGTGGCTGAGCGATGTCCAGAAACAGGAAAACCAGGGCGACGAACCGGCGAAAGAGAGCGTTAACAGCGCCCAGGCGCGTAAAGACCAGAAGCGCCGCGAAGCGGAACTGCGCTCCCTGACGCAGCCGCTGCGTAAAGAGATTACCCGTCTGGAAAAAGAGATGGAGAAACTGCACGCACAACTGGCGCAGGCGGAAGAAAAACTCGGCGACAGCGAACTGTACGACCAAAGTCGCAAAGCCGAACTTACCGCCTGTTTGCAGCAGCAGGCCAGTGCGAAATCCGGGCTGGAAGAGTGTGAAATGGCCTGGCTGGATGCGCAGGAACAGCTCGAACAGATGCTGGCCGACTAACTTTGGGAAGACGATGATGAATCAGCTGACGACCAACGATATTACCTTCCGCAAGCTGACCATCTTCATGACCTTTATGGAGAAGGGTAACATCGCCCGCACCGCCGAGGCGCTGAACATCAGCGGCGTTAGCGTTCACCGGGCGTTGCACACGCTGGAAGAGAACGTTCGTTGCCCGCTGTTCGTTCACAAAGGACGTAATCTTATCGCCCAACCCGCAGCGTGGACGCTGCTGGAGTACTGCCAGGAAGTCATCCAACTGATGGAGCGCGGGCTGGAAGAGACGCGCAAAACGGCAGGTGTGGGTCAGGGTCGTTTACGCGTTGGCACGCTCTACTCACTGACGCTGGAGACGGTGCCGCACCTGATTATGGGCATGAAGCTGCGCCGCCCGGATCTGGAGCTGGATCTCACCATGGGCTCCAACGAAGCGCTGCTGAAGATGCTGGAAAACGGTACGCTGGACGCGATCCTGATTTCCATTTCAGAAAGCGAAATCGACCGCAACAGCCTCGAAGTGCTGCCCCTGTTCCACGACGATATCTACCTCGCCGCGCCGATGTCCGCTACGCTGGACGCCACCATGAAGGCGGACCTGCGTCACTATCGCAATGAGAAGTTTGTCTCACTGGCGGAAGGCTTCGCCACCTATGCCGGTTTTCAGGAAGCGTTTCATATCGCCGGGTTTGAGCCGGAAATCGTTACCCGCGTAAACGACATCTTCTCGATGCTCAGTCTGGTACAGGCAGGGGTTGGTTTCTGTTTGATGCCGGGGCGAATGAAGAAAATGTATGAGAATACCGTGAAGCTGCAAAAATTGGCTGAGCCCTATCAGATGCAGCAGCTTATCGCGATTGTCTTTGCCCGCAACCGCGAGCGTGACCCAAGCCTGTTGGCGCTGGCCGCCGAAGGGCGGATGTATGCGCGCAGCCTTAAGCCAAACGACTGATTGCCGGATGGCGACGCTTTGCGTCTTATCCGGCCTACGCGTTTCGAGCCGGTTTTGTAGGCCCGATAAGCGCAACGTCATCGGGCAATCACATCACGCACGAAGGTGTTTCGCCAGATGCACAGCAACATCCACGCCGCTGCGCTCCAGAGAAACAGACTCCCCTTCCCACGCCGCCTGACGCGTTAAGCAGGTCAGCACGCCACCGGGCGGCATTTCAATCGCAAGCCGCGCTTCACGTTCGTTAGCGGAGATAACCGCCTCCTGCCAGCGCACGGTACGCGCCATATTCATCGCCAGGTCGTCAGCAATCCGCTCCGGCTGCCACAGTACGCGCCCGGTGCTGCCGCTGAGGTAGGCGTAGCGTGGGCGAGAAAGCGTCACCTTACTGAAAGCCTCAACCAGCTTTTGTGCCGGTTCCGCCAGTAGTTCACAGTGAGAAGGCACGCTCACCGCCAGCCGGTGCGCCTTGCTGGCGCCTTTCTCCAGCGCGCGTTTTGCCACATCGGCCATCGCTTCATCGCTACCCGCAATCACAATCTGCGTTTCGGCATTCAGGTTGGCGATATAGGTTCCGCTGCCTGCCACCAGACTTTCCACCTGACTTAACGTTAGCCCCATAATCGCCGTCAGGCCGTAGCCATGCGGATACGCCTGCTCCATTAAGTCACCGCGCAGCGCCACGAGCCGCAGCGCGTCGGCAAAATCCAGCGCCCCGGCGAGCACCGCTGCCGGGTAAGCGCCGATAGACAAACCGCTGACGATATCCGGCGACACGCCGCGACGCTCCAGCTCATGCGACCACGCAACGCCCGCAATCAACAGTGACAGCTGCACCGCGCGGGTATGCTGTAGCGCCATCGGCGTGTCGAGTGTATCGGCCTCTGCGCCCAGCACCTCCCGTGCCTGCGCCAGCTCTGTTCCCGGCAGGTTTTGCAGCATCCCCGGATGCTGAGTTCCTTGCCCCGGAAAGGTAAACAGAATTTTCATTACTCCTCCCTGCTCCACGGGTCGCTCACCAGACGCGGCCCCTGCGCGGTTTTTAACAGTGCTTTACCGTCGCGCAGCCATTCGTTAAGGGCAAATGCGCCACAGGGCGTCTCAACCTGGGTATCGGCACGGCAAAGCCCTCCCGCCACCTGCTGTTGCCATTTGACCAACAGCTCGCGTGATAACGGCTGAGGCGCGCGGATCAGCAGATCCAGATCGCTTGCCGCGTGGATCACCGGGATCCCGGTAGCCAGCGCATAGCCGGTACTGCCGGTGATGCCCCACGTCCACGGCCACGCCTGCTGCGTCAATAACAACGCCACCTGAAGCGGTGGCTGAGAGATAAAAGGCGAACGCAGCAGCGACAGCGGATCCACCAGCAATTCCGGCGAGCAGACGCGAACGACCGCCTCCGCTTTCACCCAACCGGCGGCGCGCTGGTCGCGCTTCATCCCGCGGACGCCCACGGGAATACGCCCCTGCGCATCAACATCACGCCGTACGACCACCGGCAGGCCGCTATGCCAGACGGTATCCACCCAGGATTCCGTGACATCTTCGAGCGCGTCGCGCGCGTTCAGCCAGATAAGGTCGTGTGGGCGTAATGTTGTGCTCATGATTTAGATTCCTGAAGTCAGCGAGATAAACAGCGGCAGCGACAGGATACACAGTACGGAGCTCAACAGCAGCACGGCTTCTGCATCAGGCGACTGCACGCCAAAGCGGTTACCGAACACCACGCCGAAGAAACCCGCGGACAGCGCAATCATCAGGATAGCGGTAATCGCCACGGAACCATGCAGGCCGAAAATCAGCACGATACCCCAGGCAATAGCCGGTTGAATCAGCAGCTTAGTGATGGTGGAGGTAATCACCACGGTGTTGATCTGCAGTTTACGCGCAGAAAGAATGACGCCGGTCAGGAATAGCGCCGCCGCAGTAGCAGACAGACCCAACGGTTTGATCGCCGCCAGCACCAGCTCCGGCATTTTAATACCAATCGCGGAGAGGATGACCCCCAGCAGCGGGCCCATGACGATCGGTTTTTTGATCGAGCGCCACATCAGCACCGGCAGCATGGAGAGTGTAGAACCGGAGTTTCCACCTTCCGCGCGCGCTTTCTCACGTTCGAGGATCAGCAGGCAGAACGGCGTCATCAATACGGAACCGCAGGCAATGGAAACGGCAACGGACAGCGAGGTGGAAGAGGTTTCACCCAGCACGCTACCCAAAATCGGCAAGCCCAGCGCGGCGTAGTTTGGCAGCGCAACGGTCAGGGTCAGCACGGCGGCGTCCTGTGGAGATTTCTTGAAAACTTTGGTCGCCATAAAGTAGATGGCGGCATAGGTAATCCACATCGCCAGCGTCAGTACCACAATCAGCGGTGACTGCGCGACGATACCCGCCCACGGCGTTTGTACCGTGGCGCTAAACAGCGCTGCGGGTAACGCAAAGTCCATCACGAAGATATTGAGCAGGGAGACATTTTTGTTGTCCACCATTTTGGCCTTCCCGGCCCAGAATCCCAGCAGCATGATGACGAAAATCGGAGCAAGAGCATGAACAATTACGTAAGTCATATTTCACCTGTAATGAAAAAAGTTAGCACTGGCGCGATGATTATTATTTTTTCAGATGCAGTGACCCACGCGGGCGCAGCGTATGCGCCCACGGAGCCGTACATCCGGCAGGTCTCTTTTTTACTTACCAGCTAGCCCGCATACGTTCGCGTACGAGGGCAGAGCTGCGGCGGTTGTCAGCGCCCAGACGGCTTTTCAGCGTCGGGTCCTGACGAGCGTCATTGATGGCCTGTTGCAGCGTGGTTTTCACCAGCGCCAGATCTTGTGCAGATGGGGCATCCGGATTGCTGATATCCAGCAGATTCTCCAGCAGCCCCAGGGTGGCGTAGTTGCTGATGTCATACGCCATTGGCGGAATAGTCGCCGCCAGTTTTTCCAGCGCCTCAACGGTACGCAGGGTGATGCGCGCCGCCGACTCTTTACCCATCGCATGGATCAATACGCCTTTATCGTTGAAGGCTATCAGACGGTTTGCCTGGTAGCCGTGCGCCAGAAACGCGCCGGACATTGCTTTACCAACGATAAGACCAATCACCGGGTGACCCGCCAGACGCGCATTGGCATATGCCGCCGCCGCGCCGGCCAGCGCCTGGTGAATGCCGAAACCTTCTTCACGGCGACCGTAGGCCTGGCTCGGCACGTCAATCACCGCCACAATCGGGCGCTTGACGGCTTTATCGGCATCGGCGGCGATGGTTTCGCTCACCACTTTCGCCAGCGTCCAGCCTTCCAGCAGACCGACTTCGCCTTTGGCTGCGCGTGGATAATGGTTATTGGCATCGGGAACGACCGCGATAAAACGCGCGGTTTCACCGTTCAATTCACCGTCTGCCGCCTGTACGGACGGGCACAGCCCCTCGATACGTTTAGCGTTTGGCACCAGCGTTTCCAGCCATAATTCGCCACGGCTAATTACGTTACTCATCATTTCACCTCCCGGGCGAAGAGCGCTCTAATCTGTTCTGAATCGGCCTGTTTGCGGGTGTCGAAGTTGCTCAGGCGATCGAGATACCAGTCGTAGTTATCGGTGCGATGTTTTGCCGGAACGCCTTTGGCCAGCGCCTCGTTCATGGCGGCTTTCACCGCTTTCACACCGTCGTTGACCAGTGCTTCTACCAGCCCGCTTTGGTAGCGAACTTCCCCCCCTGTCATGCTCCAGATGAACGGACGGTCGCGGGAGTCATACTCTTCAATCCCGGCTTCCTGCTCGATAACCTGCGGGCCGTTGAGGCCGAGGCGCGCTTCACGGGTGACAATCAGATAGCTACACAGCGCCGCCGCAATAGACATCCCACCGAAGCAGCCGACTGTACCGGCCACAATGCCCACCACCGGGGTATAACGACGCAGGTCAACAATCGCCGCATGGATATCGGCAATCGCCGCCAGACCGAGGTTCGCTTCTTGTAAACGCACGCCGCCGGTTTCCAGGCTCAGGACCGCCTGAGTCGGGATGCCGTTGCGGTTATCTTCCGCCGCCAGCTCCAGCGCCGCCGCCATTTTGGCGCCGGACACTTCGCCCATGCTGCCGCCCTGGAACGCGCCTTCAATCGCCACCACCACTGCCGGTTTGCCGTTAATGGTGCCTTTCGCCACCACCATGCCGTCATCAGACTGCGGGACAATGCCCTGTGCGCCGAGCCACGGCGACATCACGCCTTCAAACGGGTCAAGCAGTTCACGGTAGCTGCCTTCGTCCAGCAGCGCATGCGCACGCTGGCGCGCTTTTAATTCGATAAAACTGCGATCATCACGCATAGCTCACCTCTTCAAAAACCTGTTCGATACGGATGCGCGCCACGCCCGGCGTCGCGCCGAAGTCATGGATCGTCAGTTTGCCCGCAGGCAGGCTGCTGACCGTTTGCAGACGGTTGAACAGCGCTTCCCAGCGGCGGGTGCTGTTATCGACAGAAGTGGTGATATCAATGGTTAACGTCTGGCCCTGGTCGGCGGTGAATAACACCTCCATATCCCCAGAGCCCACAACGCCTGCCAGCGCTTTGCCGCTTAAGGTGCGGCTGGCCGGTACGGTTAACGTAATGTGTTCCATAACATCCTCTTAATGCTTTAAATACGGCGATTCGACGTAATTTCGACGCGATCGAGAAACAGCGTGGCGGCGAGCAGGTCAGCGGCACCGCCCGGCGAAGCGTTCAGCGCCAGCATCTGACTATCCAGTTCCGCTAATGCCGCCTGACCTGCTAGATGAGCGCTGCCGCCAGCATTCAGCACGGCTCGCGCGCCGTTCTGCATGGCATCAAGCCCTTCCAGCCCTGCGCGAGACAGCACACAGGTATCGGTCAGTGAGGTCATGATCGCCATCAGCGCATCCAGCCTCGCGTGCGTTTCGCTGCTGCCGCTCAGGCGGCTTAAACGCAGCTGCGGCAGCGCACGTTGCATCACATGCGGAAACGCCTGCTGCGCTTCTTCACGTGCGCCGGGTACGCGGTAACGGTGCGTCGCACGAAGCCCCTTACTGAAGACTTTTGGCGCCGCATCGTCCGGCAGCTTCGCCAGCTCTGCGGCGGTAGCCGCAACCTGTTGGGCGCTACCTCCGCCACCGAGCATCGCCACGGCGCTCACCAGCAGCCCCAGCGCCCAAATCGCGCCGCGGTGGGTATTCACGCCGTGGGTCGCGGCCATCATCTGCTGCTCGCCTTCACGGCCGAGTCGCCCTATGGTTTGTCTGAGCGCAATATCCGCTGGACGCTGCCAGCTTTGCTGCGCCAGCGCCTGAAACGTGGGGGTCAGGCTGTACGCGGAGCGCTCCATTAGCGAAAGCGTAAGATCGTGGTGCGCGCCGTTCCCCCGACTGTCCACCAGACCGGGTTTCGGGCTTAATCGTGCTTCGTCAATCAGACACTGCGTGGCGGTTCGCGCCAGCCATTCGGCACCGCCTTCAACCTGAATCTGGGGCAGAAGTTTCATTACCAGCTCCGGAATTTCGCAGGTGGGTTGTAAAGACCGCCGGACCATTCCACCAGGTCAGCGACACTACCGGCTGCCAGCAGCGAACGGGTGGCATCGGTACGACGAATGCCCATATCTTCCGGATAGACCACCTTGCCGCTCTGACGCAGTTCGGCAACGCGTTTAGCGTCAACGCCCAGACCGATATCGGTGATCCCGGCGACCGCAGCCACCATCGCGCGGCGCTCTTCGAGATCTTTGGCGCGGTAGAGGTAGGCAATACCTTCTTCAGTCAGCACATGAGTCACGTCATCGCCGTAAATCATTACCGGCGCCAGCGGCATGCCGGAGGCTTTCGCCACCTCTACCGCGTCCAGTTTTTCGACGAAGGTTGGCTTCACGCCCGCCTGGAAGGTTTCCACCATCTGCACGACCAGTTTTTTACCGCGCTGCATCGGATCCGGTTCGGTGATCATATTCAGCCAGGCTGGCGTTGCATGACGACGACCGTGCGGGTCATGGCCCATGTTCGGCGCGCCGCCGAAGCCGGAAAGACGGCCGCGGGTTACGGTGGATGAGTTGGCGTAGCCATCAACCTGCAAGGTGGAACCGATAAACATATCCACCGCGTACTGCCCTGCCAACTGGCAGAAGGCGCGGTTAGAACGCATAGAGCCGTCAGAGCCAGTGAAGAAGATGTCCGGACGGGCGCGGATGTACTCTTCCATCCCCAGCTCGCCGCCGAAGCAGTGCACGCTTTCTACCCAGCCGCTTTCAATCGCCGGGATCAGCGTCGGATGCGGGTTCAAAGTCCAGTGTTTACAGATTTTGCCGCGCAGCCCCAGCTGTTCGCCGTAGGTTGGCAGCAGCAGTTCGATAGCGGCAGTGTTGAAGCCGATACCGTGGTTCAGCGACTGCACCTGGTGTTCCGCGTAGATGCCTTTAATCGCCATCATCGCCATCAGGATGTGTTCCTGTTTAATCAGGCGCGGGTCGCGGGTAAACAGCGGTTCAATAAAGAATGGTTTGTCGGCGACAACTACGTAGTCAATCCAGGATCCCGGAATATCCACGCGCGGCAGGTCGCATTCATCATCTACCAGCTCGTTCACCTGCGCGATAACGATACCGTCATGGAAGGCGGCGGCTTCCACCAACGCCGGAGTATCTTCGGTGCTCGGCCCGGTGTAGAGGTTACCTTTACGGTCAGCTTTATAACCGGCAATCAGCGCCACGTTCGGGGCCAGGTCAACATAAAGACGGGAATAGAGTTCGATGTAGGTGTGGATGGCGCCGATTTCCAGTTGGCCATCTTCCAGTAGCTGCGAAATACGCAGGCTCTGGGTACCAGAGAAGGAGAAGTCCAGCTTGCGGGCGATGCCTTTTTCAAAGATATCCAGGTGCTCGCTGCGCCCGACGCTTGGCATAATCATATGCAGGTCGTGGACAATCTGCGGATTGACTTCAGCCAGCATGCGGGACAGGAAATCTGCCTGCTTCTGGTTATTACCTTCTAATACCACGCGGTCACCCGGCGCGATCAGTTTTTCCAGCATCGCGGTCAGGTCTGCGGTCGGCAGCACCTTGCCCTGCACCGGAACGGAAGCCAGGCGGCGCTGTTTTTCCGTACGACGGGTGTTCCAGACTCGTGCTGGCGTTTGCCCAGATAACATTATTAACCTCCTGATTCAGCTAATCATTTTGATTGCTTAACACTGGAAAGAGTGTGCACCCTGGTGAGAAAGTCATCAATTAAGCGTAGGAAAGAATCATTAGCTTGAGAGTAATAATTGAAGTAACCATTTGTGACGATGATCAATTCACGCCGGGAGGGAGGAGGAAGCGGGTAAAGCTACCCGCTTGCGGAAAACTAGCTTTGTGCCGCCAGACGCTGGCGGATATCTTCAAAATGTTCACGGTTAAACAGCTTGCCGTTGAGAAAACGAGTTTTCAGCTCCCCTTCCTGCTCTTGCTCCCAGGTCTGTTCGTCATGCAGACGCAGTTCCCCTTGCTCATCACGTGTGACGCGAAGCAGACCACGGGCTGAACGTTTCAGACCATTATCAGTTTTCGGTTCTTTAAAAATCGTCCGGCCTTTACCGTCGACTTCTCCCCACGTCGCTTTCATCGCAAAACCAAAGGTGTCACGTGTGTTGTATTGATAAGTAAAAGAACCAACGCCAAACACGACGTTTGAACTGGCAAATCCTTTCGCTTCCAGACGACGCAGGATCTCATTCGCTCGCTCAAGGGTGATGGAGTCGCCATAAATCAGTCCGACATGCGGGTCGAGCACCTTGTAACCTTTGGCGTTAATCGTGCCGCCAAAAATCTCCCACAGCACTTCCACGGACCCTTTCTCCTGAGCGGTACGATCGCTGCGGGTATCCTCATCTGCGCCAGTACCACACAGGATCTCCACCGGGTTGCCGCTATCCGGACGGAATACCACCCGACCTTCACGCGCCAGAATGATGCTTTTCAGTTCGCGGGTATATTCCGTCAGCACCTGCCAGTAGTCCCAGGTATCAGAGACTATCGATACAAATCCTTGCGGGTAGAGATCGGCAATCAGGCGGCGGAAGGTTTCAATCTCATGTTCGCGCTCACCCATACACATCACGCTGTGTTCGGTAGCCGGAATGCTGGCGCCGATAAAATAGGGCTCGCCGTCGGTGTAGTAATCGCGGGCGTACAGCAGAGATGGAATACTGTCGGTCCCTTTAAAGCTCAACAAATGCCCACTGCCCGCCTGCATGGTGTCCTGTAATCCGGACATACCGCGAAATGAAAAGTCATGGCACTGGAAGTCAAGGTGCGTCAGGTCGCTACAGGTTTGCTCTGCCCAGCGAGCGCAGATTTTGCGGTAGTGGTGAGCTATCGTGGCATTTGTTGACGCCTTCCACAGCTCCGCCGACAGCACGGTCTCCAGGTAATTCACCAGCCAGAAAAACTCGGGTTGGGTGTTGATGATAGTTAAAACCGGTACCGCCATCGGGACTTTGCTGCCTTCATCCAGCGCCTTGATGTGCAGCGGCAGATAGCCCAACTGATGCAGTGCACGAATATGGTCCACCGCCACCGCATCTTTGCCCAGATAGCTGTCCATGACCTGTTTGTATTCGCTGACCACCTCGTCTTCCGGGCGGGCAAAGAACGCCTCATTAAACAGGTCGACTAAAAACCACTGCATAAAACCCTGCAGGCCGAAGAATACCAGTTTGCCATCCGCCAACGGCGAGGAGAAAAAGCGATCGCTGCGCGGGGTAAAGTTGGAATACACGCGATGGGTACCCTGCGGATACTGTACGCGATGAGAAACTTTGTAGCCGTCGATAGCCAGAATCGGATTCATTTTCATAATCAGTCTCTCCCTCAGGCGCGGTAAATCGCGTCAATATCGATAAGCTCAAGCTGCGGATGTACCAACGCTGGGGCAGCTAAAGAGGTGGTGGTGTAGATAGCGTCAATACCGTTTGCAAACAGGTGATCAACGCCCTTAGAAAAGATACCGTGGGTGACATACAGGCTGACACTGCAGGCGCCAGCATCACGTAACACCTGTGCAGAGCCTATAAACGTACCGCCTGCGTCACACAGATCGTCAACAATCAGCAGATCCCTACCCCTGACGTCTCCGGCCAATAACGCAAATCCCGTCAGGCTGCCGCTTGCCACATCACGTTTTTTACTCAGGATGGCATACTGCTCCACACCGGCTACTCTGGCTACAGCATCAATCTTCTTCAGCGATCCCGCATCGGGAGCAACCAGCATCAGCGCGTTTTGCTGAAACAGCCGCGATAATGACGCGCTTTGCATCAGGCAGACCTCCTGGGGGATCGCCACAAAGTTGTCGATTGCAGCCGCCGCCGCATCGCTGTGCGGGTCGAGCACGTTGACCTTGTCAAATTTCAACGTATTGAGCTGACTGGCGAAGACTTTCAACGCAAAGCTGTCACCCGATACCATATGTCTGTCCTGACGCGCCCACGGCAGCCAGGGGAGGTCGAGATGGCTGACCAGTACATCGGTCTGATGACGTACCGCCTCAACCAGTTGCGCCAGCAGCATAAAATCGTTCATATCACGCATAGCCGTGGCACGGATGCGCATCAGGCGAGCAAAGGTTGGCAACGCATCGGTGACTTTTAACCAGACAGCACCATCAGGAAAAACACCGCTGGCAACGGCATAGGTCTGGTCGTCCAAAGTTAGTGTCAATTTTATGTTCATCGCGCTCACCCCTTAATTGTGTCCCTTCGACACAATTAATAATGTCCCTGTGACACATATTAAGCAAGCATAAAATGAATTATTTTTAAGCCGTGAGCTAATCCACTGATAAGCAATGAGAAAAAACGAACCTTGCCCCCCGGTGTCGGGCTGGTACACTTGTCAGCGTTACAAATCATCGTGAGTACCTTATGACCACCGAAGCCGACTACCTGAATCAGTACGACGCCAGCCGCTTCCCTTCACCTCTGGTGACGGTAGATAGCGTGTTATTTACCCTGCATCAGCAGGCGCTGTGCGTATTACTGGTCGAGCGGGCAAACCAGCCGCAAAAAGGGCGTTGGGGATTACCCGGCGGCTTTATTGATATCGAAAACGATGATTCAACCCGCGCCACCGCGCTGCGCAAACTCACCGAAAAAACAGGCGTTTCGCCTTCGTGGCTGGAACAACTGGATACCTTTTCCGGCCCTGATCGTGACCCGCGCGGCTGGAGCCTGACGGTCACCTGGTTTGCACTAATCGCCTGGGTAGACTGCGCGCCCCATATCGCCAGCGTCAGCAATGCCCGTTGGGTGCCGGTTGATGAACTGAAAAACTATTCACTCGCGTTTGATCACGAGAAAATTATTACCGCGGCGCTACACCGCTTACGGCAAAAAACGATGTACTCGCTCCTGCCCGTATACTGCTTGCCGGAAACATTTACCCATGGGCAACTGCTCGAAGCCACTGAGGTGATCCTCGGCCAGTCGATCCAGCGTAAAAGTCTGATTCGTCGCTTTGAAGCGTCAGGAATGTTTGAAGATACCGGAGAAAGCGTGGCGACAGGGACGCGTAAAGCCCGCCTGTGGCGACGTAAACCCAACGTCGATTTTCATCTTTTCTCGCGTAACCTGCTGACTGACTAGCGACAAAATCACATATTGGCTAACCCGCACGCGCTGTGCGCGGTATAGTTATTCTTTCCGATTATTAATTGCTCCGGTGTTATGGTTGAAATCACGTCCACAGAAATGACCCCACCTACCGACGATTCGCGAGAATTCCGCCCGATGCGCGGTATCAGTAACCGCCATCTGCAGACGATGCTGCCGCGTTTAATTCGCCGCAAGGTGAAGTTCGACGCCCACTGGCAGCGTCTGGAATTGCCTGACGGTGATTTCGTCGATCTGGCGTGGAGCGAAGATCCGCAACAGGCGAAACACAAACCGCGCCTGGTGGTTTTTCACGGTCTGGAAGGCAGTCTGAACAGCCCCTACGCACATGGCCTGATTGAAGCAGCACAAAAGCGCGGCTGGCTGGGTGTGGTAATGCATTTTCGCGGTTGCAGCGGCGAACCCAATCGTCTGAACCGTATTTATCACTCCGGTGAAACAGAAGATGGCACCTGGTTTTTACACTGGCTGGAGCGTGAGTTCGGTCGCGTACCGACCGCGGCGGTAGGTTATTCACTCGGTGGAAACATGCTGGCTTGCCTGCTGGCAAAAGAAGGCAACGATATTCCGATAGATGCGGCGGTTATCGTTTCTGCGCCTTTCGTGCTGGAAGCCTGTAGTTACCATATGGACAAGGGCTTCTCCCGGGTCTACCAGCGCTACCTGCTCAATCTGTTGAAAGCCAATGCCTCACGTAAGCTTGAAGCTTATCCAGGTTCGCTGCCGGTGAGTCTGGCCCAGTTGAAATCTTTGCGCCGCATTCGCGATTTTGACGATCTAATCACCGCCAAAATTCACGGTTTCGCCGATGCTATAGACTATTACCGCCAGTGCAGCGCCATGCCGTTGCTCAATCGGATCGCCAAACCAACGCTGATTATCCATGCGAAAGACGATCCGTTTATGGATCATCATGTGATCCCGAAACCGGAAAATCTGCCCTCACAGGTGGAGTACCAGCTTACTGAACACGGCGGCCACGTCGGATTTATAGGTGGCACGGTGCGCCGTCCTGAGATGTGGCTGGAATCCAGAATCCCGGACTGGCTGACAACGTATCTGGAGACGTCATCATGATTATCCCATGGCAAGATATCTCCCCGGACGCGCTGGAAAATTTGATTGAAAGCTTTGTCTTGCGCGAAGGCACCGATTATGGTGAACATGAACGCTCGCTCGAACAAAAAGTCGCCGACGTCAAACGCCAACTACAATCAGGTGAAGCCGTGCTGGTGTGGTCTGAACTGCATGAAACGGTCAACATTATGCCGAGGAAGCAGATTCACGAGTAATCCGTAGCCGCCGGCCGACTTTACTATAATTACAACCATTTCATGGAGTTGTTATGTCTGCCAAACATCCGGTGATTGCGGTAACAGGATCCAGCGGCGCGGGGACCACCACCACCAGCCTCGCGTTTCGTAAAATTTTCGCGCAGTTAAATCTGCGCGCCGCCGAGGTGGAAGGTGACAGTTTTCATCGCTATACCCGTCCGGAAATGGACATGGCGATTCGCAAAGCGCGCGATGCCGGGCGGCATATCAGCTATTTTGGCCCCGAAGCTAATGACTTCGGCTTGCTGGAACAAACCTTCATCGAATACGGTCAGACGGGCAAAGGCCAGTCGCGAAAATATCTGCACACTTACGATGAGGCCGTACCGTGGAACCAGGTTCCGGGGACATTCACGCCCTGGCAGCCGCTGCCTGAACCGACGGATGTACTGTTCTACGAAGGGCTGCACGGCGGTGTCGTCACCCCACAGCAAAACGTGGCCCGGCATGTCGATCTGCTGGTTGGCGTGGTGCCGATCGTAAACCTGGAATGGATCCAGAAGCTGACCCGCGATACCAGCGAGCGTGGACATTCGCGTGAAGCGGTGATGGACTCGGTGGTACGTTCAATGGACGATTACATCAATTACATCACACCGCAGTTTTCCCGGACGCATATTAACTTCCAGCGCGTACCGACCGTCGATACCTCCAACCCCTTTGCCGCTAAGAGCATTCCATCACTGGATGAAAGCTTTGTCGTGATTCATTTTCGTAACCTGGAAGGGATCGATTATCCCTGGTTACTGGCCATGCTGCAGGGCTCATTCATTTCCCATATCAATACGTTAGTCGTACCTGGCGGCAAGATGGGTCTGGCGATGGAATTGATTATGCTGCCGCTGGTACAGCGACTGATGGAAGGTAAGAAGATCGAGTGATGTAGTCTTTTGCCGGATGGTGGTTGATGCCTTATCCGGCCTACGCGTTTATATCCTGTAGGCCTGATAAGTGTAACGCCATCAGGCATGGCATCACGCAGCAGCAACCACTTCATAGGAATGGGTAATATTCACTGCCTTTTCCAGCATCAACGCCACGGAGCAGTATTTTTCCGCGGAAAGATCGACGGCGCGGGAGACAGACGCATCTTTGAGATCGTTACCCGTTACGATGAAATGCAGGTTGATGTGGGTAAACAGGCGCGGCGCTTCATCACGACGCTCTGAAGTCAGCTTCACTTCGCAGTTGGTCACATCCTGACGCCCCTTTTGCAGGATCGATACCACATCAATTGCGCTACAACCGCCAGCAGCCATTAATACCATTTCCATCGGGCTCGGCGCTTTATCACCGGAGTTACCGTCCATCAAAATTTGGTGGCCAGAGGCGGACTCACCGAGGAAGGTTAACCCCTCAACCCACTTTACACGCGCTTGCATATTTCGTAACTCCAATGTTTCAATTTTCCTGACAGATTACGCGCACATAACAATTCTCGCAACGGAAGGCGACCTGCGTCATGCTGAAGCGAGACACCAGGAGACACACGGCGAAAGCTATGCTAAAACAGACGGGATGCTACAGTAATACATTGACGTACTGCATGTATGCAGAGGACATCACATTACAGGCTGCAGTATATTTTTGACAGCCCCTTTCCCAGGTAGCGGGAAGCATATTTTTGCAAACCCAGAGGCAGCGTCGTTTTCTGGCTCTGGAGACAGCTTATAACAGAGGATAACCGCGCATGGTGCTTGGCAAACCGCAAACAGACCCGACTCTCGAATGGTTCTTGTCTCATTGCCATATTCATAAGTACCCATCGAAGAGCACGCTGATTCACCAGGGTGAAAAAGCGGAAACGTTGTATTACATCGTTAAAGGCTCCGTGGCAGTGCTGATCAAAGATGAAGAAGGGAAAGAAATGATCCTTTCTTATCTGAATCAGGGCGATTTTATTGGTGAATTAGGCCTCTTCGAAGAAGGTCAGGAACGTAGCGCCTGGGTACGTGCCAAAACCGCATGTGAAGTCGCTGAAATTTCCTACAAAAAATTTCGCCAATTAATCCAGGTCAACCCGGATATTCTGATGCGCCTGTCTTCTCAGATGGCTCGTCGTCTGCAGGTCACGTCTGAAAAAGTGGGCAACCTTGCCTTCCTCGACGTAACCGGTCGTATCGCGCAGACTCTGCTGAATCTGGCGAAACAGCCTGATGCGATGACCCACCCGGACGGCATGCAGATTAAAATCACCCGTCAGGAAATCGGCCAGATCGTTGGCTGCTCCCGTGAGACCGTCGGTCGTATTCTGAAGATGCTGGAAGATCAGAACCTGATCTCCGCACACGGTAAGACCATCGTCGTCTACGGCACGCGTTAACCCCATCGAAGTGGCGCGTTACCCAGTAATGCGCCACTTTTGTTTACTCCGATGTGGCGAAGACTGATATACCACCCAGAGATCAACTACGCACTACGACAAACGCTGGTGCTATGTTTACCTGTGGCTGTTGGTCTGATCATCGGTCAGCTTCATTTGGGGCTTCTCTTTTCCCTCGTCCCTGCCTGCTGCAACATTGCCGGTCTTGATACCCCGCACAAGCGCTTTTTCAAACGCTTAGTCATTGGTGCATCGCTGTTTGCCGGGTGCAGCTTGATCATGCAGCTACTGCTTGCGCAAACTATACCGCTACCATTGATCCTCACCGGCCTGACGCTGATTCTTGGCGTAACCGCCGAGCTAAGCCCCTTGCATGCGCGATTACTGCCAGCCTCGCTAATCGCGGCGATTTTCACGCTCAGCCTGGCCGGGAATATGCCCGTCTGGGAGCCGCTGCTGATTTACGCGCTGGGCACGTTATGGTACGGCCTGTTCAACTGGTTCTGGTTCTGGATGTGGCGCGAGCAACCGCTCCGTGAATCGCTCAGCTTGCTGTACCGTGAATTAGCCGATTACTGTGAAGCCAAGTACAGCATGCTGACCCAGCATGCCGACCCAGAAAAAGCGCTGCCTCCCCTGCTGGTTCGCCAACAAAAGGCGGTGGATCTGATTACCCAGTGCTATCAGCAAATGCATATGCTGTCAGCACATCACAACAACGAATACAAACGCCTGCTGCGTGCTTTCCAGGAGGCGCTGGATTTACAGGAGCATATTTCCGTTAGCCTCCACCAGCCAGAAGAAGTGCAAAAACTGGTTGAGCGTAGCCACGCGGAGCAGGTAATTCGCTGGAACGCGCGAACCGTCGCCGAACGCCTTCGGGTACTGGCCGATGATATTTTGTATCACCGCTTGCCGACCCGTTTCTCGATGGAAAAGCAGATTGGCACGCTGGAGAAAATAGCCAGGCAGCATCCGGACAATCCGGTGGGGCAATTTTGCTACTGGCACTTCAGCCGTATTGCCCGCGTGCTACGGACCCAGCGCCCGCTATATGCCCGTGACTTAATGGCTGACAAGCAGCGTCGGTTGCCGCTGATCCCTGCCCTGAAAAACTACCTGTCGTTGAAATCCCCAGCGCTGCGCAATGCCGGACGCATCAGCGTTATGTTGAGTATCGCCAGCCTGATGGGCAGCGCCTTACACCTGCCAAAGCCTTACTGGATTTTGATGACAGTCCTGTTTGTTACGCAAAATGGCTACGGGGCGACCCGGGTGCGCATCTTACACCGTTCCGTAGGTACGCTCGTTGGACTGGTTATTGCCGGCGTCACGTTGCACTTTCATATTCCCGAAGGTTTCACGCTGGCGGCCATGCTGCTGATCACCCTGGTGAGCTATCTGATCATCCGTAAAAACTACGGCTGGGCTACCGTCGGTTTTACGGTAACGGCGGTATACACCCTGCAACTGCTGACGCTGAACGGGGAAGAGTTTATCGTGCCGCGGTTTGTCGATACGGTCATTGGCTGCTTAATCGCCTTTGGCGGCACGCTCTGGCTGTGGCCACAGTGGCAGAGCGGTCTGCTGCGTAAGAACGCCCACGATGCGTTAGAAGCCGACCAGGAGGCAATTCGTCTGATCCTCAGCAACGATCCACAGGCCACGCCGCTGGCGTATCAACGCATGCGCGTCAACCAGACACAAAACACGCTGTTCAACTCGCTGAACCAGGCAATGCAGGAGCCGGGATTTAACTCGCACTACCTTGCAGACATGAAACTGTGGGTCACGCACAGCCAGTTCATCGTTGAACACATCAACGCGATGACCACGCTGGCAAGGGAACATACGATGCTGACGCCGGATTTGGCGCAGCGGTATCTGGAGTCCTGTGAAATTGCACTCCAGCGCTGTCAGCAGCGGCTGGAATATGATGGGCCGGGAAGCTCGGGAGATGTGAATATTCTCGAAGCGCCAGAGATGCTGTCCCATGGTCCGTTAAGCACCCTTGAGCAGCATCTGCAGCGGGTTCTTGGGCATCTGAACACCATGCATACCATTTCGTCGGTAGCATGGCGTCAGCGACCGCACCACGGGATCTGGCTGAGCCGCCGACTACGGGACATGAAGGGTTAAGAGATTTGCCGGATGCGCTACGCTTATCCGGCCAACGAATCACACCTTACCCTGTAAGCCGGATAAGGCGCTCGCGCCGCTATCCGGCAATCAGCCCACCACCTTCGCTACCGCCTGCGCGAAGCGCTGCATCCCTTCATCGATATCCGCCTGCTCTACTACCAGCGACGGCGCGAAACGCATTACGTCCGGCCCGGCGTTCAGCACCATCACCCCTTCGTGCGCGGCGGCATAAAGGAAATCGCGTGCCCGGCCTTTAAACTGCGGCTTCAGCTCGGCGCCAATCAGCAGCCCCATCCCGCGAATATCGCTGAAAATGTCGAACTGTTGATCAATCTTGTGCAAATGCTGGACAAACGCCTGACGCCGGGCCTGAATGCCTCCCAGCACGTCCGGCGTGTTGATGATATCAAACGCTGCCCCCGCTACCGCGCAGGCCAGCGGGTTACCGCCGTAGGTGGAGCCGTGCGAACCCACGTGGAACGCGGAGGCAATCTCCTGAGTGGTCAACACCGCACTTACCGGGAAGCCGCCACCGAGCGCCTTCGCGCTGGTGAGGATATCCGGCGTCACGCCGTAGTGCATATAGGCAAACAAATCGCCGGTACGCCCCATCCCGCTCTGCACTTCATCAAATACCAACAGCGCCTGGTGCTGGTCACAAAGTTCACGCAAACCTTGCAGGAATTCCGGCGTTGCCGCAGTGACGCCGCCCTCTCCCTGAATAGGCTCAACCACCACCGCGCAGGTGTGATCGTCCATCACCGCTTTGACCGCATGCAGATCGTTAAACGGGACATGGATGATATCCGCCGGTTTTGGCCCAAAGCCGTCGGAGTATTTCGGCTGCCCACCAACGGACACGGTAAACAGCGAACGGCCGTGAAACGCATTATGGAAGGCAATGATTTTGGTTTTGAACGGGCTATGACGCACGCAGGCATAGTGGCGCGCCAGCTTAAAGGCGGTTTCGTTGGCTTCAGTACCGGAGTTCATGAACAGCACGCGCTCGGCAAAGGTCGCATCAATGATTTTACGGCCTAAGCGCAACGCCGGTTCGTTGGTAAATACGTTGCTGGTATGCCACAGGGTTTCACCCTGGGTTTTTAACGCCTCAACCAATGCCGGATGGCAATGCCCTAACGCGGTCACTGCAATGCCGCCCGCGAAATCAACATACTCTTTGCCCTGTTGATCCCACACTCGACTCCCTTTTCCTTTTACCGGGATAAACTCAGCCGGTGCATAAATCGGCAAAATCACTTCATCGAATGTCGCGCGCGTAATTGCAGTTTGTTCAGTTGCCATGTCATTACCACCCTGTTAAGCAGAAACGCCAGTGAAATTATAATCACAAAATATGAATAAAAAATCACTGAATAGCAACTACAAATCAGCGATTGAGAAAATTAGCCAGCAGCTGATGCCCCTGTTCGCTGAGAATACTCTCCGGGTGAAACTGTACCCCTTCCATATCCCACTCGCGGTGACGAATGCCCATAATCTCCTGCGTTTCACTCCAGGCCGTCACCTCAAAGCACTCGGGAAGCGTCTCAGGGGCAACCACCAGAGAGTGGTAGCGCGTCACCGTTAATGGGTTAGCGAGTCCCTGAAAAACACCCTGCCCGGTATGGGTAATCGGCGAGGTTTTACCGTGCATCACTTTAGCCGCCCGAACCACGCTCGCGCCAAAGGCCTGCGCCATCGCCTGGTGGCCAAGACAAACACCCAACAAGGGAAGCTTACCGGCGAAATGACGAATAACGTCCAGTGAGATACCGGCGTCATCCGGCGTGCATGGTCCAGGGGAAATCACGATTTTTTGCGGGTTCAGCGCGTCGATTTGCGCCAGCGTCAGCTCGTCGTTGCGCCGGACAAGGACATCAGCGCCCAGTTCGCAGAAGTATTGGTACAGGTTCCAGGTAAAAGAATCATAGTTATCAATAAGCAGGATCATGGCGGCTCCGGTACATAAGAACCGCGCTATTCTACTCAGTTTCCGGGGCTTCGCTTACCACTTTACGAAATATCGCCCGCAGTGCAGACAGGTCACCCATCGCCCCGCTCTGATTAGCCTGATTCCACTCCTCAACCGGAATGCCATCCCAGCTCAGCATATACCCGGCATGAATCGCTAACTGTTCGAAGAAAATACGCTGCGCCAGGCCACTGCCAATGCGAAACGGATGCAGCACATTGATTTCGCAATAATAGTGCGCAAGACGATCGACAAACTTGTCTTCCGGTAATCCCACCAGCCAGGACTCATCTTCCAGGTCCTGCATCAGCGCATTGCCCTCTTTCTCGATATAGGCGAAGTGGCAAAAGCGAGTATCGCCCTGGTAAATATCGACTTCACGCAGGTGTCCCGCCCAGTCAAAAATATCCCGATACAGCTGGCGATGAATGGCGCACAGGTGCGGTAAGCCCCGTTTAAGCGGCCCCAATTCGATAGTCGCCGCACGCAGCGCTGTCAGTTCATAAGCCGCCTGCGCTAAACGCTGCGCCTGATGAATCCCCAGACGGTTACGCATGACATTCAGGCCCGGATATAAATACGGGTCGCGACCATCACCGAATTTATCGCTCATAGTGCCTCCTCAGCTCTTCAAGACGCGCCTGGGCGTCTTCAGCACTCAGAGTAACCCGTGGAATATCTACGCCTTCCAGCCGTCGGCTGGCCTGGAAATTGGCGTTTCGCCGTTGTTCCCACAGCCTGGACTTTTGTTTATCGGTGAGTTTTTTCACGTGACCTCCCTGAATGAGCCGACACTTGCCACAAGTATAAGCAGCAATTTCGGGTTACGCAGAGAGAGGGGTGAACGCGGGCAAGAACTACCCGCGCAAGATACGATTACGGCAGGACTTTAGCAGAAAGGATAACAATCGGTTTTGACGGGACATTCTGGTATGGACCGACATCATGGGTCTGTACCTGAGAGATCTTATCCGCGACATCCATACCTTTCACAACTTTACCGAAAACAGCGTAGCCAAAGTCGCGCTGGCCGTGATCGAGGAAAGCGTTATCTGCAATGTTGATAAAGAACTGGCTGGTCGCGCTGTCTTTATCCGCTGTACGCGCCATAGCAATCGTGCCGCGAGTGTTACGCAGTCCGTTATCGGCTTCATTCTTGATTGGCGGGTTAGGTTTCTTCTGCTGCATCTGCTCGGTAAAACCGCCGCCCTGCACCATGAAGCCTGGGATCACACGGTGGAACGTGGTGTTGTTATAGAAACCACTGTTGACATAATCGACAAAGTTTTGCACTGAAACCGGGGCTTTCTGACTGTTCAGCTCCAGCTCAATGTTACCAGCAGAGGTTGTCAGCAGAACATGTGGATCACCTTTTGCTGCCAGTGCTGCGGGAGAGAGAGCAGAAAGAGCGAGAACAGCTGCAACAGCCGCCAGAGTCGATTTGAGCATGAGAATTCCTTAACAAGAGCAGAAATGAAGCAAGTGAATTGATTCTAAAGAGCCTTCAAGGACAAGGCCATCCCTTTACTTAATTTTACGTACCTGAAACAAATGTAACCTCATGGCTGCAAGTATCAATGTGATCAAGATCACATAGAAAAATGTAACGCACCAAGTTATTACCGATAAATATTTAAATGCGTCACTAAAGCGCCTAAAATCTGCCCGCTCATGGCGCAGTCAATGCGCCTTACACTTCTATACAGGCCAGTCATGACTAACAGCAATCGCATCAAGCTCACATGGATTAGCTTTCTCTCCTACGCCCTGACAGGTGCGTTGGTAATTGTCACCGGGATGGTGATGGGAAACATCGCAGATTACTTCCATTTGCCCGTTTCCAGCATGAGTAACACCTTCACCTTCCTGAATGCCGGCATTCTGATCTCTATCTTTCTGAATGCATGGTTAATGGAAATCGTGCCACTGAAAACCCAGTTGCGCTTCGGCTTTATCCTGATGGTACTGGCCGTTGCCGGACTGATGTTCAGCCATAGCCTGGCCTTGTTCTCCGCCGCCATGTTTGTATTGGGCCTGGTGAGCGGTATTACCATGTCGATCGGTACGTTCCTGGTAACTCAAATGTACGAAGGTCGCCAGCGCGGTTCCCGCCTGCTGTTTACTGACTCCTTCTTCAGCATGGCCGGCATGATTTTCCCGATGGTTGCCGCGTTCCTGTTAGCGCGCAGCATCGAATGGTATTGGGTCTATGCCTGCATCGGCCTCGTATACGTCGCCATTTTCCTGCTGACCTTCGGTTGTGAATTCCCGGCACTGGGTAAACACGCTCAGCAGTCAGACGCGCCGGTAGTAAAAGAAAAATGGGGGATTGGCGTGCTGTTTCTGGCGATCGCTGCACTGTGCTACATCCTCGGTCAGTTGGGTTTTATCTCCTGGGTCCCGGAGTACGCCAAAAGTCTGGGCATGAGCCTGAACGATGCGGGTAAACTGGTCAGCGACTTCTGGATGTCTTACATGGTTGGCATGTGGGCATTTAGCTTTATTCTGCGTTTCTTCGATTTGCAGCGTATCCTGACCGTACTGGCGGGTCTGGCTACCGTCCTGATGTATCTGTTTATCACCGGTACGCCAGAGCATATGCCGTGGTTTATTATGACGCTGGGCTTCTTCTCCAGTGCGATTTATACCACCATCATTACCCTTGGCTCCCAGCAGACGAAGGTCGCCTCACCCAAACTGGTTAACTTCGTTCTGACCTGCGGCACCATCGGCACTATGCTCACTTTCGTCGTCACCGGCCCTATCGTGGCACACAGCGGCCCGCAGGCGGCATTGCAAACAGCTAACGGCTTGTATGCGGTTGTATTCGTGATGTGCTTTATTCTTGGGTTTGTCACGCGCCATCGCCAGCATAACGCCCCAGCAACGCATTAATCTCACTGCCGGATGGTATCCACATCATCCGGCACATTCTCACCCTCCTCTTCTTTCACTGGTCATGTAGGCCAATTCTTACAAAAACCCCTTAATTTGTACGCTATTTATACAAACACGAAAACCCAAATAATTCCGTCACTTATAAAAATGCTGACAAATCAGTTATATACCTCTTAAGGAGTATATAAGGGCGAATTTGATTTGTATCAATAAGCGCGGTTGCTGAATCGTTAAGGTAGGCAGTAATAGAAAAGAAATCGAGGCAAAAATGAGCAAAGTCAGACTCGCTATTATCGGTAATGGTATGGTCGGCCATCGCTTTATTGAGGATCTTCTTGATAAATCCGACGCTGCCAATTTTGATATTACCGTCTTCTGTGAAGAACCCCGCAAAGCGTACGACCGCGTACACCTGTCTTCCTACTTCTCACACCACACCGCCGAAGAGCTTTCTCTGGTGCGTGAAGGATTCTACGAGAAGCACGGTGTTAAGGTGTTAGTGGGCGAGCGCGCAATTACCATTAACCGCCAGGAGAAGGTGATCCACTCCAGCGCAGGTCGTACGGTTTACTACGATAAGCTGATCATGGCGACGGGCTCTTACCCGTGGATCCCACCGATTAAAGGTTCGGAAACCCAGGACTGCTTCGTTTACCGCACCATCGAAGACCTCAACGCGATTGAGTCTTGCGCGCGCCGCAGCAAACGCGGTGCTGTTGTCGGCGGTGGTCTACTGGGCCTGGAAGCCGCCGGTGCGCTGAAAAGCCTCGGCGTTGAAACCCACGTGATTGAATTCGCCCCAATGCTGATGGCTGAACAGCTGGATCATATGGGTGGCGAGCAGTTACGTCGCAAAATTGAAAGCATGGGCGTGCGTGTGCACACCAGCAAAAACACCAAAGAGATCGTTCAGGAAGGCACCGAAGCGCGCAAAACCATGCGTTTTGCCGACGGTAGCGAACTGGAAGTCGATTTCATCGTCTTCTCTACCGGTATTCGTCCACGCGACAAACTGGCCACCCAGTGCGGTCTGGACGTCGCGCCACGCGGCGGGATCGTCATTAACGACACTTGCCAGACATCTGACCCGGACATCTATGCCATCGGCGAATGCGCCAGCTGGAACAACCGCGTGTATGGTCTGGTCGCTCCAGGCTATAAAATGGCGCAGGTTGCCGTTGACCATATTCTCGAAACTGAAAATGCCTTTGAAGGCGCGGACCTGAGCGCCAAGCTGAAGCTGCTCGGCGTTGACGTCGGTGGTATTGGTGATGCGCATGCGCGCACGCCGGGCGCACGTAGCTACGTCTATCTCGACGAAAGCAAAGAAGTCTACAAACGCCTGATCGTTAGCGAAGATAACAAAACCCTGCTCGGCGCGGTTCTGGTGGGCGACACCAGCGATTACGGCAATCTGCTGCAACTGGTGCTGAACGCCATCGAACTGCCGGAAAACCCGGATTCACTGATTCTGCCAGCACACGCAGGCAGCGGTAAGCCGTCTATCGGTGTCGATAAACTGCCGGACAGCGCGCAGATTTGCTCCTGTTTTGACGTCACCAAAGGCATGCTGGTTGCCGCTATCAACAAGGGCTGCCATACCGTTGCGGCGCTGAAAGCGGAAACCAAAGCCGGTACCGGCTGCGGCGGGTGTATCCCGCTGGTAACGCAGGTCCTGAACGCCGAACTGGCGAAACAGGGTATCGAAGTTAACAACAACCTGTGTGAACACTTCCCGTACTCACGTCAGGAACTGTTCCATCTCATCCGCGTAGAAGGCATCAAAACCTTCGAAGAGCTGCTGGCAAAACACGGGAAAGGTTACGGCTGCGAAGTGTGTAAACCTACCGTAGGTTCCCTGCTGGCTTCCTGCTGGAATGAGTACATCCTCAAACCGCAGCACACGCCGTTGCAGGACACCAACGACAACTTCCTGGCGAACATCCAGAAAGACGGTACTTATTCCGTGATCCCGCGCTCTGCGGGTGGCGAAATTACCCCTGAAGGCCTGGTAGCTGTGGGCCGTATCGCGCGTGAATTTAACCTGTACACCAAAATTACCGGTTCTCAGCGTATCGGCCTGTTCGGCGCGCAGAAAGATGACCTGCCGGAAATCTGGCGTCAGCTGATTGAAGCCGGTTTTGAAACCGGTCACGCGTATGCCAAAGCGCTGCGTATGGCAAAAACCTGCGTAGGCAGCACCTGGTGCCGTTACGGCGTCGGCGATAGCGTGGGCTTCGGCGTGGAGTTGGAAAATCGCTACAAAGGCATTCGTACCCCGCACAAAATGAAATTCGGCGTCTCCGGCTGTACCCGTGAATGTGCGGAAGCTCAGGGTAAAGACGTGGGTATCATCGCCACTGAGAAAGGCTGGAACCTGTACGTTTGCGGTAACGGCGGGATGAAACCTCGTCATGCAGACCTGCTGGCAGCGGATATCGATCGCGAAACGCTGCTCAAGTACCTTGACCGTTTCATGATGTTCTACATCCGTACTGCCGACAAACTGACCCGTACCGCACCGTGGTTAGACAATCTGGAAGGCGGTATCGAGTATCTGAAGTCCGTCATCATCGACGACAAGTTGGGCCTGAACCAGCATCTTGAAGAAGAGATGGCCCGTCTGCGTGAAGCTGTGGTGTGTGAGTGGACAGAAACCGTTAACACCCCATCCGCGCAGGTTCGCTTCAAACACTTTATCAACAGCGAAAAACGCGATCCGAATGTCCAGGTTGTGCCTGAACGTGAACAACATCGTCCGGCCACGCCTTATGAGCGTATCCCGGTGACTCTGGTGGAGGAAAACGCATGAGCCAGTGGAAAAACATCTGCAAAATCGATGACATTCTGCCTGCAACAGGCGTCTGCGCCCTGTTAGGTAACGAGCAGGTTGCGATTTTCCGCCCGTATCACAGCGACCAGGTGTTTGCGATCAGCAACATCGACCCGTTCTTTGAGTCCAGCGTGCTTTCTCGTGGGCTGATTGCTGAACATCAGGGCGAATTGTGGGTTGCCAGCCCGCTGAAAAAACAGCGTTTTCGCTTAAGCGACGGTCTGTGCATGGAAGACGAACAGTTCTCCGTGAAACATTACGAAGCGCGAGTGAAAGACGGCACGGTGCAACTGCGCGGTTAATTAATTTTGGGAGGCGCAACGCCTCCCCTTTTTTGACGTATTTGTAGGTCTTTTAATGGTAGGCCTGATAAGCGTAGCGCCATCAGGCAATTGCACAGGCACATTGCCGGATGGCGGCATAAATGCCTTGTCCGGCCTACGGTTACGATTTCTTTTTATTGTTTGTACTTCAAGGATAATCAACACATGTTCACAGACACTATTAATAAGTGTGCGGCTAACGCTGCGCGCATCGCACGCCTGTCGGCTAATAACCCGCTTGGATTCTGGATCAGTTCGGCAATGGCGGGAGCCTATGTGGGTCTCGGCATCATTCTTATTTTCACCCTCGGTAATCTGCTCGACCCGTCCGTTCGTCCGCTGGTGATGGGTGCAACCTTTGGTATCGCCTTAACGCTGGTCATTATTGCCGGTTCGGAACTGTTTACCGGTCACACCATGTTTCTGACGCTCGGCGTCAAAGCGGGCACCATCAGCCACGGTCAGATGTGGGCAATCCTGCCAAAAACATGGCTGGGTAACCTGGTCGGTTCCGTGTTTGTCGCCCTGCTTTACAGCTGGGGTGGCGGTAGCCTGCTGCCGGTCGATACCAGCATCGTCCATTCGGTTGCTCTGGCGAAAACGACCGCGCCTGCAATGGTTTTGTTCTTTAAAGGCGCACTGTGTAACTGGTTGGTTTGTCTGGCAATCTGGATGGCAATCCGTACCGAAGGCGCGGCAAAATTCCTCGCTATCTGGTGGTGTCTGCTGGCGTTTATCGCTTCCGGCTACGAGCACTCCGTTGCCAACATGACGCTGTTTGCCCTCTCCTGGTTCGGCCACCACAGCGAAGCCTATACCCTGTCAGGAATTGGTCATAACCTGCTGTGGGTGACACTCGGTAATACTTTGTCCGGTGTCGTATTCATGGGATTGGGTTATTGGTATGCTACGCCAAAATCGGAGCGTCCGGCTCCGGCAAAAATCAATCAGCCAGAGGCTGCTGCCAATAATTAAGGGGTAATGTCGTGGATCATTTGCCTATATTTTGTCAACTACGTGACCGCGACTGCTTGATCGTCGGCGGTGGTGATGTCGCAGAACGCAAAGCGCGGTTACTGCTGGAAGCGGGCGCCCGTTTAACGGTTAATGCGCTGGCGTTTATTCCGCAGTTCAAAGTATGGGCAGATGAAAACATGCTGACGCTGGTTGAGGGGCCGTTCGATGAGTCCCTGCTCGACACCTGCTGGTTGGCTATTGCCGCCACCGATGACGATGCCGTCAACCAAAGCGTCAGCACCGCCGCAGAATCACGTCGTATCTTCTGCAACGTGGTCGATGCGCCAAAAGCAGCCAGTTTTATCATGCCCTCCATTATCGACCGCTCACCGCTGATGGTGGCGGTCTCCTCCGGCGGGACATCGCCAGTGCTGGCCCGTCTGCTGCGTGAAAGGCTTGAATCCGTACTGCCTCAGCATCTGGGCCAGGTCGCGCAGTATGCCGGCAAGTTGCGTTCCCGAGTGAAGCAACAGTTTGCCAGCATGGGTGAACGTCGCCGCTTCTGGGAAAAATTGTTCGTGAATGACCGCCTGGCGCAGTCGTTGGCGAACAATGACCTGAAAGCCGTCGAGGAAACCACTGAGCAAATGCTCAGCGAACCGCTGGATCACCGTGGTGAAGTGGTGCTGGTTGGCGCCGGTCCTGGCGATGCCGGCCTGCTGACGCTGAAAGGGCTACAGCAGATCCAGCAAGCGGATGTCGTGGTCTATGACCGTCTGGTTTCCGACGATATCATGAACCTTGTACGCCGCGATGCAGACCGAGTGTTCGTCGGTAAACGTGCGGGCTATCACTGCGTACCGCAGGAAGAGATCAACCAGATCCTGCTGCGTGAAGCACAACAGGGCAAGCGCGTGGTACGACTGAAAGGTGGCGACCCGTTCATCTTTGGCCGCGGTGGCGAAGAGCTGGAAACGCTGTGCCATGCCGGTATCCCATTCTCTGTAGTGCCGGGTATTACCGCAGCCTCCGGTTGTTCTGCCTATTCCGGCATTCCACTGACCCATCGTGATTACGCTCAGAGCGTGCGTCTGGTTACCGGACACCTGAAAACCGGCGGTGAGCTGGACTGGGAAAACCTGGCAGCAGAGAAACAAACGCTGGTGTTCTACATGGGGCTGAACCAGGCGGCCACGATTCAGGAAAAATTGATCGAATTTGGCATGCAGCCCGATATGCCCGTCGCCCTGGTAGAAAACGGTACCTCCGTGAAACAGCGTGTCGTCAATGGCGAGCTGACTCAGCTAAGAGAGTTGGCGCAACAGGTTGAAAGCCCAGCGTTAATTATTGTTGGTCGTGTGGTAGGCCTTCGCGATAAGCTGAACTGGTTCTCAAACCATTAATTGAATGCAAATAAATGCCCTGACTCTCAGGGCATTTATTTTCTCGTTTATTATTCATGATTTATTCTCAAACCTGAATTAAGAAAGACTAAACTCATTCACCAACAAAATGAATCTGCGCTCTAATTTATAAAAAACACGTAAAATACCCTATTTATATCCGTACAACCCATAAATCTAATTCACATCCTAAATAATACATGACCATTGAGTAATTTGACGAAGCACGGTCATTCAGTGGCAAAATAATAAATTACCTCGAAATAAATTTATGCCTTCAATGGCATATTTTGTGCGTATTTATTTAAGGATGTCGATTATGCAAAGGAAAAAACTCATTGCTGTGGGTATTGCTCTTGCGTTGCAAACTTACTATCTCCCGGCGATAGCCGCAGATAGTAGCGACGATGACAATGATTGCCCTACTGATATATCCGTATTATCAAAAGCCGAACGTAACAAACTCTCCGCACGCTGCCTGGCAGATTATACAGAACAAAACAATCACTGGGGATGGGTCGCAGGTGGTGTCGCTGCGCTAACAGCTGGTGTAGCGATAGGTATCGATAACAATGGCGGCGGCCATTCCCACCATAATGATACTCCGGCAACCCCATCAGATAATGGCGATGTAACGCCCACACCTCCTGACGACGATAGCGGCGATGTAACACCCACGCCTCCCGATGACGATGGCGGTGATGTAACACCCACGCCGCCCGATGACGATGGCGGCGATGTAACACCCACGCCTCCCGATGACGATGGCGGCGATGTAACGCCCACGCCTCCCGATGACGATGGCGGCGATGTAACACCTACACCACCTGATGATACCTCTGTTATTACCTTCAGTAACGGCGTCACCATCGATAAAGGCCTGAACACACTGACATTTGACGGCATCAAGCTGGATAGCGGCACGGACCTCGGCGGCGCCGTATGGAATTACGTCGAACAGGACGATCGGTGGCAGATCGCGTTACAAGACGGTAAAACGCTGCTGGTTTCCGACTGGAAAGTGACCGACGAGAATGCCGCCGTCATTGAAGGTACGGTGCAAGGAAGTGACCTGTACTGGAAATATGACAGCCAGGGATACCTGATCGTTGCCGATGATCAAACCACCGTTGCAACGGGCGACGACGAGTCACACGTTGCCGATCGCGGGGTTGATACCCGTGGTGAAGGTAAAACCGGCGTCATCATCTCCGGCGATCGGACAAACAACGCGTTAAGCGGTGATTCCTCCGTCAGCGATGGTGCGGTCGGCATCGTCATTACCGGTGACAACACCACCAATACAATTTCAGGACAAAGCACCGTCGACGGCGCAACCGGCGCACTGATTTCAGGTAACGGCACCACCACCCGCATTTCCGGTGGCATTGACGTCACAGGTGGCGGCACCGGCATGGTGATCGATGGCAACGAAACCACAGTGGCGAATACCGGCACCTCTAACATCAGCGGTCAAGGTTCAACCGGCTCCATCGTCAATGGCGACAACTCGCACGTTATCAACGATGGTGAACTCTATGTGGCCGACGGCGCTACCGGGGCAAAGATTACCGGTGATGATGTCCTCATCGACAACAAAGGCGATACCACCGCCAGCGGCGCAGGTTCTACCGGGCTATATATTGACGGCGACAACGCAACCATTAACAGCGAAGGGAAGCAGGATATTTCCGACGGCGCAACGGGCATCCTGATTAACGGCAACAGCGCCACCTTCGATAATATCGGCACCACCGATGTCAGCGGCGCAGACTCTATCGGTATCAGCATCGCCGGCGACAAAACCCGCATTACTAACGATGGTGAGCTAAACGTTACCGACGGCGCGAGCGGAGCCAAAATAACCGGTGACGGTGCGGTGATTGATAACACCGGCGACTCAACGGTCTCCGGCGCGGGGTCAACCGGGCTGTACATCGCGGGAAATAAGGCGCTGGTTATTGGCGAAGGAGATCAAACCATTGCGCAGGGCGCAACGGGTACCGTCATTGCGGGCGATAATTCCCGAATCGCGAATACGGGTGATATCACCGTGGATGGCGCGGGCTCTATCGCTGCAGTCATTGATGGAAATGATAATAGCCTGACTCAGGCAGGTGACATGCTGGTCACCAACGGCGCGACGGGTATCGTCACTGACGGGGCGGGTAACGAAATCAAAAACACCGGCAACGCGACCGTGCGCGATGCAAACTCCGTGGGTTTTGTGATCGATGGTGAAAGAAATGTCTTTCATAATAAAGGGAATATCGACATCAGCCTGAATGGTACTGGCGCAAAAATGAGTGGCGACTCGTCACAGGCAACGCTGGATGGTGATATCAATGTGACCGCTGTCGAGGACAGCAACGGCCTATACCGTGGTGCACAGGGCCTCGATATGGCGGGTGATAACAATACGCTGAATATTACCGGCAACGTCACAATCAGCGGTGACTATGACGCAGATAGCCAGATGGCCAGCAACAGCGATACCCTCCAGGGAATCACCGTCAGCGGCACGAACAATCAGGTGGATCTAACCGGCTCGCTTAACATCAATGTTAGCGATGTGAGCACGGTAAGTGGACAGTGGCTGGATACATACGGCCTCACGGTCAAAGGTGATGGCAATACCGTCAATCTGATGGGCGGTATTGATATCAACTACGCCGAAAATGGCGATGGCGAAGTATCGTCTGTTACAGGCATAAATATAGACGGAGCTAGCAGTGTCACATTAAGCGGTGAGTCCACATTGAATATCACCACCCTCCCCGGCGGGTCAGTGACACTGGCAAATGTACAAAACGGCGGCAGCTTAACGTTAGACCAAAACTCTGTAATTAAAATCACAGAAACAGTTTTGCCCAGTGAGCATTACACCTACAACGCAATACTAACCGCAAAAGGCCAGGGTTCATCGATCGATAATCAGGGAGCCATCGTTGATGACGGCGCTGTCGCCCTATTATTCGCCCGCAGCGGCGCACAGGCAAAAAACAGTGGCGATATTAGCGCCTATGCCACAAGCGGTCATGACAACCGTAATGCAATCACTGCGGCTACCGATCAAGGATCGATAGTTAGCAACGCAGCGGGAGGATCAATCACGCTGGTATCGTCACTAACCCCAGGCAGCGATGGAGGAATAGGAACCTTCCCGCTGATTTGGTACAGCAATACGCTGTACGCCATGCTGGCGGAAAACTACGGCGAAGTGAGCAACGAGGCAGGCGCCACAATAAATCTCCAGAGGGCGGGGGTCTATGGCGTATCCGCCAGTAAAGGGACGGCCCTCAATGCCGGAGATATTTACCTGGACGGCTTCGTCCCGACGCTGAACGACGATAATACCGTCGCCAGCAAAAGCTACTGGTCACCATCACAACTCTATCTGACCAGCTCGGCAATGGTGGCAGGCACCACCGACGGTGGTTATGGCGATGCAACCGCCACCAATACAGGCACCATTACCGTCAATAATGCGGGCTTCGGTATGATGGCACTTAACGGCGGCACAGCCATTAACCAGGGCACTATTAACCTGACCGCCGATGCAGGCGTCACCAAAACCGATGATAACCAACTGGTGGGCATGGCGGCGCTGAATGGTGGCATCGTGATTAACGACACCACAGGGACCATCAATATTGATGCCAATTACGGCAAGCCTTTCCTGACTGACAGCAAAAGTACCGTGGTTAACTACGGTACGGTCTGTTATGACAGCAACTGCCAGGGCAGCGACGACTACAACCCAACCGACAGCAACGTTTCCCTTACTTTTGCTGATGGCGATGTCATTACCGCCGCAGGCGAAACGCTTACCGGCGAAACCATCATTACCAATCCGGTCGCAACGGAAACCGTACACATTAGCAACGCGGGCACCGTCAGCGGCGGCAAGGTCATCGTTAAAAATTACGGCGATTTAACCAATGCCGACACCGGCAGCATCAGCAGCGTCAGTATTGCAACAGGCGGCACCTATACCAACGAAGGTACAACAGCGGCAGTCTCCGTTGACGGCGGTGTCTTCAACAATACAGGCACCGTGACCGGGAAAACCGGCACCACCGTCGCAGGTTCCATTATCAACAACAGCGGGTCCATGAACACGGTTGAGCAATGGTCCAGCACCATGAACAATACCGGCATCGTGACGGACTGGACCGGCGCATCGGGTGGTGCGGTACTGAACAACAACGCTGGCGGCGAAGTCGATAAACTCAAATTTACCGCTGCCGCAACCGTCAATAACGCGGGTGTCATTAATAACGGCACCGTCGATAAAAACGGTACGCTCAATAATCTTGAAGGCGGCGTGATGACGCTGGCAGATAACGCCCTGTGGTCCGGTGCCTTCAATAACTGGGGGACAGTGAACAGCGATGCCGATATCGCCACTGGCGGGAGCGGGCACACGCTGTACAACGGCAGCACTGGCGTCATTAACGGACAGGTCACTACCTCGAAAAATAATGGCGGCAGTAAAGCCATTAACGACGGCACCATCAACATTGATAAAACTAACAATGTGGCGATGTCCGCGCACAGCAGCGCGAAGATGGTCAATAATGGCACTATCAATGTAGGTACAGTAGGCACCACGCAAACCGGCATGGTCGGGATGCAGCTGGAATCAGATGCCAAATCCGATGCGGTGATCGAAAATAACGGCACCATCAATATTTACGCCAGCAACTCCTACGCCTTCAGCCAGTTGGGCAGTAACGGTCATATCGTCAATAACGGCACAGTCTACATTGATGACAACGTGACTGGCTCCGGCTTTATCAAGCAGGATGGTAAAACCATTGAAGGCAGCGGCGAAAACGGTGACGGTACGGAAGTGCATTATGTTGACTTCACGGCCCCCACGGAACCTGCTATTACCGATGGCACGACAACCGTTACCACCAGCGACAGTGCAGATTCAACGGCCACCAACAACCTGTCGGGCTATGTGGTCGGCACCAGCGCTGATGGCAGCGCCGGTAAGTTGATGGTCAGCAATGCCAGCATGAACGGCGTGGAGATTAACACCGGTTTTACCGCAGGTACTGCCGACACCACCGTCAGCTTTGACAACGTGGTCGAGGGCAGCAACCTGTCCGACGCAGGTGCCATTCAGTCCACCTCCGTGGTGTGGAATGCACAGGGCAGCACCGATGCCAGCGGCAACGTTGACGTCACCATGACCAAAAACGCCTATGCCGATGTGGCGACCGATGGTTCCGTCAGTGACGTGGCGCAGGCGCTCGACGCCGGTTACACCAACAACGAGCTGTACACCAGCCTCAACGTTGGCTCCACCGCTGAACTGAACAACGCGCTTAAGCAGGTGAGCGGCAGTCAGGCTATCACCGCGTTCCGTGAAGCCCGCGTGCTAAGCAACCGCTTTACCATGCTGGCCGATGCCGCGCCGCAAATTAAAGATGGCCTGGCGTTCAACGTCGTAGCGAAAGGCGACCCGCGCGCTGAGTTGGGCAACGATACCCAGTACGACATGCTGGCATTACGTCAGTCGTTGGATCTCACCGCCAGCCAGAATCTGACGCTGGAGTACGGTATCGCGCGCCTGGACGGTGACGGTTCGAAGACCGCGGGCGACAACGGCCTGACCGGCGGCTACAGCCAGTTCTTTGGTCTGAAGCACAGCATGGCGTTTAATGAAGGTCTGGCGTGGAAGAACAGCCTGCGTTATGACGTACACAACCTCGACAGCAGCCGTTCTGTCTCTTATGGCGACACCAACAAGGTGGCGGATTCCAACGCACGTCAGCAGTATCTTGAGTTCCGCAGCGAAGGGGCGAAAACCTTCACCATGCTCAACGATACATTGAAAGTCACGCCGTACGCCGGGGTGAAATTCCGTCATACGCTGGAAGGCAGCTATAAAGAGCGTAGTGCGGGTGATTTCAATCTGTCGATGAACGCTGGCAGCGAAACCGCTGTGGATTCCATTGTCGGAATGAAGTTCGACTATACCGGTGAAAATGGCTGGAGCGCCAGCGCCACGCTGGAAGGCGGTCCGAACCTGAGCTACAGCAAAAGCCAGCGTACTGCGTCACTGCAAGGTGCCGCAGGCCAGTCCTTTAGCGTAGACGACGATCAAAAAGGCGGAGGCATCAACGGCCTGGCGACGGTCGGTGTCAAATACAGCGCCAAAGACGCCAGCCTGAATCTGGACGCTTACCAGTGGAAAGAGGACAACATCAACGATAAAGGCTTTATGTTGAATTTCAGAAAAACATTTCGCTAATTAATTAAACCCGCAGCCTGGTGTTATTTATTAATACCAGGCTTTTTTATTTAAATTCAATTCACTAATCGTATGTTTTATATATAAAGCGACATGTCCTTTTCTGGACTACTTAAAGTTTATGTTAGTTGATATCTTATCCGGCGAAAAATGGACTTCATCCATTTATAAATAGATATCTAACAAGGATTTTGACATGTTTAAATTTGCAAAAATCACCTTAGTTGCTGGTGTTCTGGCTACGCTGACCGCGTGCACTGGTCATATCGAAAACACAAAAAATAACTGCAGCTACGATTATTTCCTGCATCCAGCAATTTCGATTTCAAAAATTATTGGTGGCTGTGGCCCGGCTGCGAATCAGTAATAGAAGCGATTGCGCAGATACAAAAAAACCGGGAACTTCCCGGTTTTTTTAACAACACAGAGCGCATTACGGCTTGGCGACAAAACCAATCGCTTCGTAAACGGCTTTCAGCGTAACAGATGCGCGGGCGCTGGCTTTTTCCGCACCTTCTTTCATCACTTTCTGCAGGAAAGCTTCATCGTTACGGAAACGGTGATAACGTTCCTGAAGCTCGGTCAGCATACCGGAAACGGCCTCTGCGACTTCACCTTTCAGATGACCATACATTTTGCCTTCGAAGTGCTGTTCCAGCTCCGGAATGCTCTTACCGGTGACAGCGGAGAGAATATCCAGCAGGTTGGAAACACCCGCTTTGTTCTGCACGTCGTAGCGTACAAGCGGCGGCTCTTCGGAGTCGGTCATCGCTCGTTTGATTTTCTTAACCACAGATTTCGGATCTTCCAGCAGGCCGATCACGTTGTTGCGGTTGTCATCCGACTTGGACATTTTCTTCGTCGGCTCCAGCAGCGACATCACGCGCGCGCCGGATTTAGGAATGAACGGCTCAGGCACTTTGAAGATGTCGCCATACAGAGCGTTAAAGCGTTGGGCGATATCGCGGCTCAGTTCCAGATGCTGTTTCTGATCTTCGCCAACCGGTACCTGGTTGGTCTGATACAGCAGGATGTCTGCCGCCATCAGTACCGGATAATCAAACAGACCGGCGTTGATGTTCTCCGCATAGCGCGCGGATTTATCTTTGAACTGGGTCATACGGCTCAGCTCGCCGAAGTAGGTGTAGCAGTTCAGCGCCCAACCTAACTGTGCATGCTCCGGTACGTGAGACTGCACGAAAATGGTGCTTTTTTCAGGATCGATACCGCATGCCAGATACAGCGCCAGCGTATCGAGCGTTGCTTTACGCAGCTGCTGAGCATCCTGACGAACGGTGATGGCATGTTGGTCAACGATGCAGTAGATGCAATGGTAGTCATCCTGCATGCTCACCCACTGACGCAGCGCACCCATATAGTTGCCAATGGTCAATTCACCTGAGGGCTGTGCGCCACTAAAAACGATGGGCTTAGTCATTTTTTGATTCCTGATTTTCGCTATGCGGAAGCCCGAGAGCGGGCAGTAGTTCATTAATACGGTCGTAAATAACGTCGGGCTGACTCAGCGCGATCGACTCGCCGTAGTTGTAGCCATAGGTCAGGCCAACGGACGGACAGCCAGCAGCTTTTGCCGCCTGAATATCATTGCGTGAATCCCCTACGAAGAGCATTTGCTCAGGCTTGATGCCAAGCTTACTTGCCACCAGCAGCAGCGGATCCGGATGCGGTTTTTTATTCTGCACGTCGTCACCACCGATGACCACGCTAAAGTACTTGGCGATATCTAATGCTTCGAGCAATGGCGCGACAAACGGGGTCGGTTTGTTGGTCACCAGACCCAGCGGCAATCCTTTCGCATGCAGCGCGCCCAGCGTGTCGGCAACATCAGGGAACAGGAATGTCCCCTCTTCTGCGACATCGCCGTAGTATCTGTCGAACAGCTTACGCAAAATACGTACCTGCTCCTCGGCGGGAATATCATCATCAACGGGCGGTTTACCCATCGTTTTACGTAATGTTGCGCGCTCCTGACGGGACCACGCCAGCGCGCGCTCCATCAGCACATCTGCACCGTTACCAATCCAGGTGATAACGCGTTCTTCTCCGGCAACCGGCAGTTCCAGCGCATACAGCGCCATGTCCACCGCTGCGGCTAATCCCGGCGCGCTGTCGACCAGCGTGCCGTCGAGGTCAAATGCAGCGCCCCGAATATCCTGAAACTTATCCATGACTTACCTTCGCCAGTTCATTGCGCATTTCATCAATGACTTTTTTGTAGTCTGGTTGGTCGAAAATGGCGGAGCCTGCGACAAACATATCTGCGCCTGCCGCGGCAATTTCACCAATGTTATTCACTTTGACGCCACCGTCCACTTCGAGGCGGATATCGTAGCCAGATTCATCAATACGACGACGCACTTCGCGCAGCTTATCCAGCGTTTGTGGGATGAAGGACTGTCCGCCAAAGCCTGGGTTAACGGACATCAGCAGGATCACATCGAGCTTATCCATGACGTAGTCCAGATAGCTCAGCGGTGTTGCCGGGTTGAACACCAGGCCCGCTTTACAGCCATGCTCTTTGATCAGCTGTAAAGTGCGATCGACATGTTCGGAGGCTTCCGGATGAAAAGTAATGATGCTGGCGCCAGCGGCGGCGAAGTCCGGGACAATACGATCGACCGGTTTCACCATCAGGTGAACATCAATCGGGGCGGTGATGCCATATTTACGCAGCGATTTCAGTACCATCGGGCCGATGGTCAGGTTCGGTACGTAGTGATTGTCCATGACGTCGAAGTGCACGACATCGGCACCGGCAGTCAGCGCTCTCGCGGTGTCCTCACCCAGGCGGGCAAAATCAGCCGACAGAATTGAGGGGGCGATCAAATACTGTTTCATCCGCTTCTCCTTGAGATTTATTTCTTCGCAGGCGTTACGACTCCTGGTTTATACAGTGCCAGCAGTTCGTTCACCTTTTTACGCGTGCCGCCATTGCTGCTTATGCTGCGCCGCACTTTGACCTGAAAATGTTTCGCCGCTCGGTACCATTCACGGGTATCGGGCGTATCGTGGTTCGAAATTAACACCGGGATCTGCTTACTGACCAGCTTTTCTGCCATCTCGGCCAAATGCGCCTGCTCTTTCGGGCTAAAGCTGTTGGTGTGATACGCAGTGAAATTTGCCGTCGCCGAAAGTGGTGCATAAGGCGGGTCACAATAGACCACAGAGTTGCTATCCGCACGGTTCATGCACTCTTCATAGGAGAGGCAATGGAACTCCGCATTCTGCGCTTTCTCAGCAAAATGGTACAACTCGGCTTCCGGGAAGTAAGGTTTTTTATAACGCCCAAACGGGACGTTAAACTCGCCGCGCAGGTTATAGCGGCACAATCCGTTGTAACCAAAGCGGTTCAGATACAAGAACAGCACTGCTCTGCGGAACGGATCCTCGCTGGCATTAAATTCTTCTCTGAACCGATAGTACACCTCAGCCTGATTGGTTTCAGGCATAAACAGCTCACGCGAAGCCTGCACATACTCATCGGTACGCGTCTTCACGATGTTATAGAGACTGATAAGGTCGCTGTTGATATCGGCAAGAATATAACGAGAAAAGTCGGTGTTGAGAAACACCGACCCGGCACCCACGAAAGGTTCAATCAGGCACTCACCCTGAGGTAAATGCCGTTTGATATCATCAAGCAGGGGGTATTTCCCCCCTGCCCATTTCAAAAAAGCGCGATTTTTTTTCATGCTGACTAACTAATTACACCTTCTCCGGCTGTGGAGAAAGCTCCGACAGCATCCTGCGCTTTAGTCTTTGTCCCGCAATTGGGCGAAACATCAAACCATTGCAGAACATATCCTATCTTACTTCAAATCGGCCTGAACCTGATGCAGCGGTTTTGCCCACGGGTTTTTCGCCTGAATATCAGCGGGTAACGTAGACACTGCACGTTTCGCGTCTTCTTTAGACGCATACACGCCTGTCACCAGAACATACCACGGTTGACCGTTACGCGTCGTCTGGTACACCACGTAGTTCTTCAGGTTTTCTTTCTTCGCCCAACCGTTCAGGTTGTCGTAGTTAGAAGAACTGCTGAGCTGCAGCGTGTAATGGCTGGACGGCGCAGATTTTAACGCTCCAACATTACCTGCACTTTTCGCTCCGCCAGCAACAGGCGTTGTCGTTGTTGCTGTCGCCGTTGGCGCAGGCGTTGCGGTCTGCGTTGGCGTCGCAGTTGCTTTCGGCTCAGCGGTCGCTTTCGGCGTAGCGGTTACCACAGGTGCTTTAGTTGTGGTGGTCGGCGCGGTAGCAGTTACGGTTGGTTTTGCCTGAGCAACAGGTTTCGGCTCTGTCGGCGTCGCTTTCACCGTAGTTTGCGGTTTGCTCTTCGGCTCAATAACGGCCTGTTTACGTTCCTGGCGCGTAGCAGCAGGACGCTCAGTCGTTTCCGTTTTCGCCGTCTGGCGCGCAGCATTACCATTACGCATCGGCGCAACGGTCGCAGGTTCGGTCGGCAACGTAGAGTTAACCGCGGCGTTGTTAACCTGCTCCTGACCCTGCGGTTGTGTCAGAGCATTGTTCAAATCGCCCTGCACTTCAACACGCTGCTGGCCTTCGGTTGCCGCAGGTGCCTGACCTTGAGTCGGGGTAGAGGAAATCGGTGGCAGGGAAACATCTTGCTGGGTATTGCCAGCGGTCTGCTCAGTGCCCGTTGCAGGAGCCGTTGCGCTCGCCTGATCCGTTGCATTGCTGCCAGAAAGATCGATGCTCTTCTCACCAGATGCTGCCTGCTCATTGGAAGAAGATGAGGGGGCTTTCAGCGCAGAACCAATGCCGATAATCAGCAGCAGCAGTACCAGAACACCCACACCCATCATCATATATTGGCGGGAGGCAGGCTTGCTGGCGGCTTTCTTACGCTTGCGCGGACGACGTTCTACACGCTCTTCATCCACGGCATCGTCATCAGATTCATACTCTTCTTCAATGTCCTGCTCTTCTTCACGCTCTTTGCGTGCACGTGCAGGACGGCGATCGTCAGCATCCAGATCAACATCATCAAAATTGATTTGCGGCTCATTATCGCGTTCAGACGATTGACGAGAACGACCAGTACGACGATCGCTGGGATCGGGTTTCAGCTCGTCTTCTGGTTTGAATTCATCCATTTAACACCCCACTCAAAGGTTAATGCTTACGACTTTGCACATAACCTGAAGCTAAAAGACCTACGTTTCGCAACGTAAGCCTGACCTTTCTTGTTGTTACGCCTGCTGGCAATCAGCAATAGCGTTAAGAACCACCTCGTGCGACACTCCGCCGCGCACTTCACTCTTCCCTATCGCTCGCGGAAGCACCAAACGAATCTCTCCCGCTAACACTTTTTTATCTCGCAGCATGTGCGGCAGATAAGCCTCGGTGGACATTTCACGCGGCCCATTCACCGGTAAGCCAGCTCGCTGTAACAGCGTAATGATGCGCTGCGTATCAGCGGAGGTGAACTGACCCAAACGTTCTGACGTACGGGCAGCCATTACCATACCTGCTGCGACTGCTTCACCATGTAACCAATTGCCATAACCCATTTCAGCTTCGATCGCATGGCCAAACGTGTGTCCCAGATTCAGTAAAGCACGTAAGCCCATTTCACGCTCGTCTGCTGCGACAACTTCTGCTTTCAGCTCACAACAACGACGGATACAGTACGCCATTGCCGGACCATCCAGACGCAGTAACGCATCCAGATTGTCTTCCAGCCAGCTGAAAAATTCGCCGTCAAGAATGATGCCGTATTTGATCACTTCCGCCAGCCCCGATGCCAGCTCACGCGCAGGAAGCGTTTTCAGACAATCGAGATCCACCACCACGGAGGCCGGTTGGTAAAACGCGCCAATCATGTTTTTACCGAGGGGATGGTTTACGGCGGTTTTGCCGCCAACGGAGGAGTCGACCTGCGACAACAGAGTTGTCGGGACTTGAATAAAACGAACACCACGTTGATAGCTGGCTGCCGCAAAACCGGTCAGATCGCCAATCACGCCGCCGCCAAGGGCAACTAACGTGGTATCACGACCGTGCGGTTTTTGCAGTAACGCGGTGAAAACCGTATCCAGAACCGTCAGGCTTTTATACTGCTCGCCATCGGGAAGGATAACGCTATCAACGTTAACACCCGCCTGTTCAAGTACGCCGCGAACCTTATCGAGATAAAGGGGAGCCAGGGTTTCGTTGGTCACCAACATAACCTGATCGCCCGATTTCAGCGGTAAGAATGAAGCTGGCTCATTGAACAAACCAGCCGCGATGGTGATAGGGTAACTACGTTCCCCGAGAGTGACTGTGATCCTCTCCATTACGCGACATCCACCTTAGTTACTTGTACCCGCAGACGAGTGTGTATTCAGCCAGAATTAGTTGCTTTCCAACATATGAATAATCTGGTTTGCTACGACTTTTGCGCTCTGATCGTCGGTGCGAATGGTCACGTCAGCAATCTCTTCGTACAGAGGATTGCGTTCGTCAGCCAACGCTTCCAGAACTTCACGAGGCGGTGATTCTACCTGCAGCAGCGGGCGTTTCTTGTCACGTTGAGTACGTGCAAGTTGTTTTTCAATTGTCGTTTCAAGATAGACCACGACGCCACGCGCGGAAAGACGGTTACGTGTTTCACGTGATTTTACAGAGCCACCGCCAGTTGCCAGCACAATACCCTGTTTTTCCGTCAACTCGTTGATGACTTTTTCTTCGCGATCACGGAAGCCGTCTTCACCTTCTACATCGAAGACCCAGCCCACATCAGCTCCGGTTCGTTTCTCAATCTCTTGATCAGAATCGTAAAATTCCATATTGAGTTGTTGAGCTAACTGGCGCCCAATAGTGCTTTTTCCGGCACCCATAGGCCCAACCAGAAAGATATTGCGTTTCTCTGCCATTTTTTCGGTACTACTAAGACTATTCGTTAATGGTAAACCCGCTTCGCAGACACCCAGCGCAGCAGGACATGAACTGAAACCTCATAAGATATTGCGAGAGTCAGACTGAAAATTATCTCAATACTCAAGCGGGTTTGGCAACTGAATAAATCACCAAACCTAACGCATTTCTGGTCGTGGCAGGCATGCTACCCTGCAAACATCAGACCTGGCGACGTATCGCGCAGTCAAATGACACCCAATAAGCCTATGGCACACCACCGGAAAGGCAAAGCGTATTCACTGCCGCATAAGTAAAGAAAAGTACCGACGCTCAAATCGGTACTCCTTGTATGCTAAATACACCCTCACGTCAAATCCCTGAAACGTGTTCAGTGCAAAAACAACGGCTTTTCATGCATAAGTTATTCCGTTGAAACCAGTCTGGGCGTAATAAAGACCACTAATTCGCGCCGTTCGTCTTCTTTACCATCATGGCGAAAAAGAGAGCCAAGCCAGGGAATGTCGCCTAATAGCGGCACGCTGTCGGCTGCGGATTTATTCTTATGTGAAAAAATCCCGCCAAGCGCAATCGTCTCGCCGCTTTTTACCTCGACCTGCGTTTCAATCTCCTGCTTGTCGATAGCCAGCACTTCGCCATCTGCCTGCTGTAGAACCTGTCCGGGAACATTCTGGCTGATATGCAGTTTCAGCCTGATTCTCCCTTTCTGCAACACCGTTGGTGTTACCTCCATCCCCAGTACCGCTTCCTTGAACTCGACGGATGTCGCACCGCTTTCACCGCTGGAGACCTGATAAGGGATCTCACTGCCCTGCTTAATACTGGCAGGTTGCAGGTGAGATGCCAGTAATCGTGGACTGGCGATGATATCCAACTGCTGTTTTTGCTCCAGCGCAGACAACTCCAGTTCCAGTAAACGACCGTTAATACGGCCAATGTTAAATCCCACACGGGATGTGGCGGTGGCTACAGAAAGGTCGCTGGCGAGCGTCGTGACATTCCCAACCGCCCCCGAGTGTTGTGCGTCAGCCAGCGACCACTTCACTCCCAGCTCGCGCAAACTTTTTTCATTAATAGTCACGATATGCGCCGCCAGTTCGACCTGGGCAACCGGCAAATCCATTTCCGATACCCACTTTTCCAGGGTGTTAAGCGCAACGCTATTATCACGCAGCAGTAAGCGGTTGGTCCGTTTATCCACCGTCATGCTTCCCTTGGCACTGAGCAGCTTTTCTCCTGCTTTTGCCAGCTCGGCAGCATCGGCATAGTGCAAAATAATGCTGCGCTGCTCCAGCGGCATACTGGCCTGAATCCGCGCCTGTTCATTGTCCTGGCGGGCCGCATTTTCACTCTGCCATTGAACAGAATGTACATGCAGGATGTTTCCCTCCTGGCGTAATACCAGTCCGGCACTTTTTACCACCGTCTGCAATGCCTGCTTCCAGGGGACATCCGTCAAATGCAGCGACAGCACACCGCTGACATCTGGCGAAACCACCAGGTTTTTCTGTTCCTGTTCAGCCAGCGCCTGCAATACTTGCGTAACCGGCACATCATCGACCACCAGCGTCACGTTTTGCGGTTTCGTCGCCAGTGCGCTCGTTATCCCGACCGCCAGCGCTATTACTATCCACGCTATCCATCGCTTCATTTACCGCTCCTTGTCGTTGCCACTGCCACCGCGGCGGTTCGCAGTTTTTTTCTGTGCCGAGGGTTATGTTCTGGGCCGTTATCTGCGTAATCGTCCAACCGTTTTTCAGGACGTCATTTGGCTTAACCCGCCGCCATTTTTTCTGGCTATCCTGAACGATGCCAATGGGTCGCGTGCCCTGGCTCACCATGCCCTGAAAACGCCATGTCGACAGCTCAGCAATTTGGCAACGGTCCTCCGGCGGCAGGAAGGGATTACGCATACCGGTGAGCATCAGTACGCTTACGCATATCAACAGCCAGCGTTCAACCGTCATTCAGACGCTCCAGCTGTAGCGTTAGCAGCAGCTCCGTGTCTTCTGCGCTAAGCGAAAATCGGCTGACGTTCATCCCCTGATCCGCCAACTGGACAAACGTCTGCGGGATAGCATCCCAGGCCGATATCAGCGCCATCTCTCCGCCTTGCGCAGAGGGTTGCCAGTGGATAAGACGAGTAAGTGAAGTCTGAAACAGTAGTGGAGAGAACAGGGTCAGTTTCTCTTCCGGCTCTGCTGGTGATGCCGCCAGCAGATAGACATCTCGCCATTGCATCTGAATAGCTGCCCGTTGCTGGACCAGCGTCTCGCGTTGCATCGTCCGCTCCCGCGCTACGGGATAAAGACATAACGTCACCAGTATGAGTAGCCCCAACATCCAGCCGCACCAGCAGATGAGTCGAAAGCGCGGCGACTGCGCTAACCAGACATCACAGAGCGTTATCATGCGCACCGCTCCGTGTCAGTCGATAGTGGAATTGCCAGCGTCCCTGCGCATCCTGCTGCGTTTCACCGGAGCTGCTCAACTGAAATAATGGCCGCTGGCGTAATTGCGTTTCCAGAGTCTTCAGCGCGGCAAAGTTCAGCGTGTTTCCCGTCAGTTCCAGCGTGTCCTGTTGCCAGGTCATTTTTGTTAACCACGCCTGCTCAGGCAGTAATTCCGCCAGCTCTTGCAATACCGACTGCCAGCTTCGGGTCTGCTCACGCTGTTTGTTCCGTGCCTGCACCTGTTGCCATCGTTGCTGGCGCTGCTGCATACGCGGCTTTAGCGCCATTAAGGCCTCGACACGCGTCTTTTCGGCATCTGCCAGCAACAATTCAGCCCGATTTTCTACACTCAACACGCTGTAATTGCGCAACAACACGCCAATACTAAGCAGTAGCGAAGCGCTAAATAAGATGCCCCAGAAGCGCAGGCAAGCGTAACGCCGAGTCTGACGCCAGGGCAGAAGATTAATGGTCGCTATCATCGGTACGCGCCTCCCATAGCGAGTCCCAGCGCAATGGCGAAGTGATGACTTTGCGTTGGAATGGGCGGCTGGCGTACAGACACGGCGCTCAAAGGATCGAAGCCGCCAGGGAAGCATTGCGCAATGGCTGTCGTGGGCAGAGATAATGTCGTGGCAAGCTCATCGATACTGCCAATATCGCCCGTTGATTTACGTCCCCATACCGAACGGGTCGCCCATAACCACTGGGCGTCATCACGCCATACCAGACACTGCTGATGTTCTGGCAAGAAGGGAATAAATCGCTGTAACGCGCTGGCATCCGGCGTAATCGCCGTAACCTGCACCTTCAGGGTTTGGATAAGCGTCAGAAGCGCTGAAATCTCTTTGCTTTGCGCAGCAGTGACGTTAAATGCCGGGCTCAACGTGTCTTCGCTATAATCAAAATGCAGCGCATCCGGCGCCATATCGAGTTCACGCGCCATCGAACCGGACAACCATGCGGTTTGCTCTGGCTCGCGTAACGTCATTGTCGGACGAGGAAACTTTTTTTGTAACGTCCTGTTGGCGGGAAAAGAGAGATGAATATGGTGTCGGCGAGGAAGCTCCCGGCTCCACGGCAGCAGCGCGGCGACCAGCTGTTCAGGCTCGCGAATGTGGCCATCGACGATAACCTGAGGCGCCAGCGGTATACGCCACCAGCGTTGCAGATACCAACCTGATGCTTCACGAACGATAGCGACAGCCAGCGCTTCATGTTGCTGAATATGCAGACCAATTTTCCAGATATTGAAAGCCATTGCTGATGATCTCCTTATCACCCGTCGCTTTAACGGGTATATCAATGCGTCTGGCTTGCCTTTATACTACCGCGCGTTTGTTTATAAACTGCCCAAATGCCACTAAATGGGAAATCTCCAGTGAAGTTCGTAAAGTATTTATTAATCCTTGCAGTATGTTGCATCCTGCTGGGAGCAGGCTCGATTTATGGCCTTTATCGCTATATCGAGCCGCAATTACCTGACGTCGCGACGCTCAAAGATGTGCGTTTACAGATCCCGATGCAGGTTTACAGCGCTGACGGCGAGCTAATCGCGCAATATGGCGAGAAACGTCGAATCCCGGTCACGCTGGATCAGATGCCGCCGGTAATGGTTAAAGCCTTTATCGCCACAGAAGACAGCCGCTTTTATGAGCACCATGGGGTAGACCCGGTGGGGATCTTCCGTGCGGCCAGCGTCGCATTGTTCTCTGGTCACGCGTCGCAAGGGGCGAGTACCATTACCCAACAGTTGGCGAGAAACTTCTTCCTGAGCCCGGAACGTACGCTGATGCGTAAGATCAAAGAAGTGTTCTTGGCGATCCGCATTGAACAACTGCTGAGTAAAGATGAGATCCTCGAACTGTATCTGAACAAGATCTATCTGGGGTATCGCGCCTATGGCGTGGGTGCTGCCGCGCAGGTCTATTTCGGTAAGACGGTGGATCAACTCAGCTTAAGTGAAATTGCGGTGATTGCCGGTCTGCCAAAAGCGCCGTCAACCTTCAACCCGCTCTATTCGATGGACCGTGCAACCGCGCGACGTAACGTTGTACTGTCGCGTATGTTGAGCGAAAACTACATCACGCAGGCCCAGTACGATCAGGCGCGCGGCGAGGCCATTGACGCTAACTACCACGCGCCGGAAATCGCTTTCTCTGCACCGTATCTGTCTGAAATGGTGCGCCAGGAGATGTATAACCGTTATGGCGAGAAAGCCTATGAAGACGGGTATCGCATCACCACCACCATTACGCGCAAAGTACAGCAGGCAGCTCAGCAGGCAGTACGTAACAACGTGATGGATTACGACATGCGCCACGGCTACCGCGGCCCGTCGAACGTGCTGTGGAAAGTGGGCGAAAGCAGTTGGGACAGCAAGAAAATTACCGATACGCTGAAAGCGCTGCCGACTTATGGCCCCCTGCTGCCGGCGGTTGTTACCAGCGCCAATCCACAGGAAGCCATTGCCGCGCTGGCGGATGGTACATCAGTGTCATTACGGATGGATGGTATGCGCTGGGCGCGTCCTTACCGTTCGGATACTCAACAAGGCCCAACGCCGCGTAAAGTGACTGACGTAGTACAGACTGGCCAGCAAATCTGGGTACGCCAGGTGGGAGATGCCTGGTGGCTGGCGCAAGTGCCGGACGTCAACTCCGCCCTGGTCTCCATCAATCCGCAAAACGGCGCGGTGCTGGCGCTGGTTGGTGGTTTTGACTTCAACCAGAGCAAGTTTAACCGTGCAACCCAGGCGTTACGCCAGGTGGGCTCCAACATCAAGCCATTCCTGTATACCGCCGCAATGGATAAAGGTCTGACGCTGGCGAGCATGCTCAACGACGTGCCAATCTCCCGCTGGGATGCCGGTGCTGGTTCCGACTGGCAGCCGAAGAACTCCCCGCCGCAGTACGCCGGTCCTATCCGCTTACGTCAGGGGCTGGGTCAGTCGAAAAACGTGGTGATGGTACGCGCCATGCGCGCTATGGGCGTGGATTACGCGGCAGAGTATCTGCAACGTTTCGGTTTCCCGGCACAGAACATTGTGCATACCGAGTCACTGGCGCTGGGTTCGGCTTCGTTCACGCCGTTGCAGGTGGCGCGCGGTTACGCGGTGATGTCTAACGGAGGCTTCCTGGTCGATCCGTATTTCATCAGTAAGATCGAAAGCGATATGGGCGGCGTTATCTTCGAAGCGAAGCCAAAAATTGCCTGCCCGGAATGCGATATTCCGGTGATTTACGGCGATACCCAGAAATCTAACGTGCTGGAAAACAGTAACGTAGAAGATGTCGCCGTCTCGCAGGAACAGCAGAATGCCGCCGTGCCTATGCCGCAGCTTGAGCAGGCGAACCAGGCACTGGTCGCGCAAAGCGGAACACAAGAGTACGCTCCGCACGTGATCAACACGCCGCTGGCCTTCCTGATAAAAAGCGCGCTGAACACCAATATCTTTGGTGAACCAGGCTGGATGGGAACCGGTTGGCGCGCAGGTCGCGATTTACAGCGTCATGATATCGGCGGGAAAACCGGGACTACCAACAGCTCTAAAGATGCGTGGTTCTCCGGTTACGGACCAGGGGTAGTAACGTCGGTATGGATCGGCTTTGATGACCATCGCCGCAACCTTGGTCATACAACGGCTTCCGGCGCGATCAAAGACCAAATCTCCGGCTACGAAGGCGGTGCGAAGAGTGCGCAGCCTGCATGGGATGCTTACATGAAATCCGTGCTGGAAGGTGTGCCTGAACAGCCGCTGACGCCACCGCCGGGTATCGTGACGGTCAATATCGATCGCAGCACAGGACAACTGGCGAGCGGTGGCAATAGCCGCGCAGAGTACTTCATTGAAGGCACTCAGCCGACGCAACAGGCGGTGCATGAGGTGGGGACAACCATTATCGATAATGGTGAGACACACGAACTGTTCTGATCGATTGCCGGATGGCGCTTCGCTTATCCGGCCTACAATTTCGGTACAATTATTTGATCTTCCGGAATTTTGTAGGCTGGATAAGGTATCAGTTGGCAATCGTAATTAAAGCCGTCCCTGCCCTTTCAGCCATTCGCGTACGAGGAACAGCGCACTGACATTACGCGCTTCGTGAAAATCAGGGTCTTCCAGCAGGTCCATCAAATGCGCCAGCGGCCAGCGCACCTGCGGTAATGGCTCAGGTTCATCACCCTCCAGCGATTCAGGATATAAGTCCTCTGCCACCACGATGTTCATCTTGCTGGAGAAATAAGATGGCGCCATGCTGAGTTTCTTTAAAAACGTCAGATCTTTTGCGCCAAACCCCACCTCTTCTTTCAGCTCCCGATTCGCCGCCTCAAACACGCTTTCGCCAGGATCGATTAATCCCTTGGAAAAACCCAGTTCGTAGGACTCGGTCCCGACCGCGTATTCGCGAATAAGGATCAGATGGTCGTCAACAATCGGCACAATCATTACCGCTTCACGCGTGGATGGACGCATACGTTCATAAACGCGGCGTACGCCATTGCTGAACTCAAGGTCCACGCTTTCGACCTTAAACAGCCGGGATTGGGCGATGGTTTCCACTTTCAAAATCGTGGGTTTCTGTAATGATTTGCTCATTGTGAGGATCTTTGCTGTGAAATCTGGGGTTATTGTGCGATATACCGCACGGTTTCGGCAATGTGAATTGCCGTTTATTTACATTTATGTAACGTACTAAAAGTTAATCCCTATTTCAAATTAAAAGTCAATAGGTTGAAATAACTCCAGGAATTTGCTGATATTCCATTTTTGGTGATTTTGCTATGATTCGCATTTACTGGGCTGTACTTAAAGATGCTCAAGTTCGACTCCACACTTGCCGATAGCCAACCACAGAATCACGAATATTGAACAGGGTGCGACTGACCACGCCTGACAGACTAAGTAAGATGGGGAAAGCATGAGCACCATTCTGATTTTTTTAGCTGCTTTGCTGGCCTGCTCATTGCTTGCAGGATGGCTACTCAAATCAAAATCCAGGCAGAAAAATTTACCCTTGAGCAGCGTCTTCTCAGACGCCTCGAAACGTAAACTCACACCTGAAGAACGCAGCGCAGTCGAAAACTATCTCGAAAGCCTTAGTCAAATTCAGCAAGTACCCGGTCCCACAGGAGCCAGTGCTGCACCGGTCTCATTAACGTTGAATGCCCAAAGTAATAGCGTCATCGTGCTTACTCGTTCGATTACACGTTACGGCATTACCACCGACGATCCTAACAAATGGCGCTACTATCTTGATTCCGTTGAGGTACATCTTCCCCCTTTCTGGGAACAATACATCAACGACGAAAACAGCGTTGAGATAATCCACACCAATACGATACCGCTGGTTATCTCGTTGAACGGCCATACGCTGCAGGAATATATGCAGGAAGCGCGAGGTTATGCGTTACAGCACACCGCTTCTACCCAGGCGTCCATTCGTGGTGAAGAAAGTGAGCAGATTGAACTGCTGAATATTCGCCAGGAAACCCATGAAGAATATGCGCTCAGCCGCCCTTCGGGATTGCGCGAGGCGTTACTGATAACCGCCTCATTCCTGCTGTTCTTTTTCTGTTTGGTTATCCCGAATACGTTTGTTCCGTGGGCAGTTGGTGGCGCGGTGTTGCTGTTAGCTGCGGGTCTGTGGGGATTGTTCGCCCCGCCGTCCAAAAGCGCCCTGCGGGAAATTCATTGTCTGCGCGGTACGCCACGTCGCTGGGGGTTATTTGGCGAAAACGACCAGGAACAAATTAATAATATCTCGCTGGGTATTATTGATCTGATCTACCCACCTCACTGGCAACCTTACATCGCCCAAGACCTTGGCCAGCAAACGGATATCGATATTTATCTCGATCGCCACGTTGCCCGCCAGGGGCGTTTTTTATCTCTGCACGATGAAGTGAAAAACTTCCCGTTACAGCACTGGCTGCGCAACGCCGTCATCGCAGGCGGCTCGTTACTGGTACTGCTGATGCTGCTGTTTTGGATCCCGCTGGATATGCCAATAAAGGTCACGCTCTCCTGGATGAAGGGCGCGCAAACTATCGAAGCCACCAGCGTTAAACAGCTCGAAAACGCGGGCGTTCGCGTGGGTGACACGCTGCACCTGAGTGGTACGGGTATGTGTAACATTCATACCCAAGGAAGCTGGAATGCGCAGCCTGCCACGCCGTTTATGCCTTTCGATTGCTCGCAAATTATCTGGAATGACGCGCGCGCATTGCCGCTGCCTGAGTCTGACCTGGTGAATAAGGCTACCGCCCTCACGCAGGCAGTGAGCCGTCAGCTGCATCCCAAACCTGACGATGACTCTCGCGTCAGCGCATCGCTACGCTCAGCAATCCAAAAGTCCGGCATGGTATTACTGGACGATTTTGGTGAGATTGTCCTGAAAACGGCCGATCTGTGTGCAGCCAAAGATGAATGTGTGCGCTTAAAAAATGCACTGGTTAACCTCGGTAACAGTAAAGACTGGGCCGCGCTGGTGAAGCGAGCAAACGCAGGCAAACTGGATGGCGTGAACGTGCTGCTGCGTCCGGTAAGCGCAGAGTCACTGGATAATCTGGTAAATACCTCTACGGCACCGTTTATTTCACGCGAGACTGCGCGAGCAGCCCAGGCGCTGAATAGCCCTGCCCCTGGCGGTTTCCTGATTATCAGTGATGAAGGCAGCGATCTGGTCGATCAGCCGTGGCCGACGACCTCGCTATATGACTATCCTCCCCAGGAACAGTGGAACGCCTTCCAGCGCCTGGCACAGATGCTAATGCAGACGCCGTTTCGCGCGGAGGGGATCGTCACCAATATTTCGACTGACGCCAATGGCACCCAGCACATTGGACTGCACCGTATCCCGGATCGTTCAGGATTATGGCGCTACCTTGGCACGACGCTGCTGATGTTCTCCATGCTCGGATGCGCTATCTACAACAGCATACAGGCATTCAGACGCTACCAGCGTCACCGCACCCGCATCGCGGAAATTCAGAGCTACTACGAAAGTTGTCTGAATCCAACACTGATTGACAACCCGGAAAGCCTGATTCGATAACACGCTCGCGCGACAGGATATGCTACCCTGTCGCGCATCATGTTTTCTTCTGGGGAGTTTCCATGCATATCAATATTGCCTGGCAGGATGTCGACACCGTGTTGTTAGATATGGACGGCACGCTGCTCGACCTGGCATTCGATAACTATTTCTGGCAAAAACTGGTGCCGGAAACCTATGGCGCGAAGCAGGGTATCTCTCCTCAGGAAGCTCAGGACTATATTCGTCAGCAGTATCATGCCGTGCAGCATACGCTAAACTGGTACTGCCTGGACTACTGGAGCGAGTGCCTGGATCTGGATATTTGCGCCATGACCACGGAACAGGGACCGCGCGCCGTTTTGCGCGAAGATACCATACCGTTTCTTGATGCCTTAAAAGCCAGCGGCAAGCGCCGTATTTTGCTCACCAACGCGCATCCGCATAATCTGGCGGTGAAGCTTGAGCATACCGGTCTGGCCTCACACCTTGATTTATTACTTTCCACCCACACATTTGGTTATCCCAAAGAGGATCAGCGGTTATGGCACGCTGTGGCTGAAGAAACGGGAATGAGTGCAGAGAAGACGCTGTTTATTGACGACAGCGAACCCATTCTCGACGCCGCTGCTCTGTACGGTATTCGTTACTGCCTCGGCGTGACCAATCCCGACTCCGGCATCGCCGAAAAACAGTACGCACGCCATCCGTCACTGAATGACTACCGCCGACTGATCCCCTCACTGATGTGAAGGAGACGCCATGAAAGAAAAGCCCTCTGCTGAAGTCAGGCTGGATAAATGGCTGTGGGCTGCACGCTTTTACAAAACGCGTGCGCTAGCCCGCGAAATGGTTGAAGGCGGTAAGGTGCACTACAACGGCCAGCGCAGTAAGCCAAGCAAGATTGTCGAGCTGAACGCCACCCTCACCCTTCGCCAGGGAAATGACGAACGAACAGTCATTATCAAGGCCATTACCGAGCAGCGTCGCCCGGCAACGGAAGCCGTTACGCTGTATGAAGAAACCGCGGAAAGCGTGGAAAAACGCGAAAAAATGGCGCTGGCGCGTAAACTTAACGCGTTAACCATGCCGCACCCGGACAGACGACCGGACAAGAAAGAGCGCCGCGACCTGTTACGATTTAAACACGGCGACAGCGAGTGACTGTCACCTGCAAGAGAGATGATTATGCCGCAACATGACCAATTACATCGTTATCTGTTTGAAAACTTTGCCGTGCGCGGCGAGCTGGTGACCGTATCGGAAACCCTGCAACAGATCCTCGAAAATCATACTTACCCGCAACCGGTCAAAAACGTACTGGCTGAGCTGCTGGTTGCCACCAGCCTGCTCACCGCCACGCTGAAATTTGCCGGTGATATCACTGTGCAGTTGCAGGGTGATGGTCCGCTGAGCCTGGCCGTCATCAACGGCAACAACAATCAGCAGATGCGCGGTGTGGCCCGCATGCAGGGTGATATTCCTGAAGATGCCGATCTGAAAACGCTGGTGGGCAACGGTTACCTGGTGATCACCATTACCCCGGAAGAAGGCGAGCGTTATCAAGGCGTGGTCGGTCTGGAAGGTGACACGCTGGCAGCGTGTCTGGAAGATTACTTCATGCGTTCTGAACAGCTGCCGACACGCCTGTTCATCCGCACTGGCGACGTTGATGGCAAACCCGCTGCTGGCGGAATGCTGCTGCAGGTAATGCCGGCGCAAAACGCGCAGGCAGATGATTTCGATCACCTGACAGCCCTGACCGAAACCATCAAAGCCGAAGAGCTGCTGACGCTGCCGGCCAACGAAGTGCTGTGGCGCCTGTACCACGAAGAAGAGGTTACTCTCTACGATCCGCAGGACGTTGAGTTCAAATGCACCTGTTCACGCGAACGCTGCGCGGGCGCACTGAAAACGTTGCCGGACGAAGAAGTGGATAGCATTCTGGCGGAAGAAGGCGAGATCGATATGCACTGCGATTACTGCGGTAGCCACTATCTGTTTAACGCCATGGATATTGCTGAGATCCGCAGCAATGCCTCCCCTGCCGATCCCCAGGTGCATTAATCACTGTCTTGCCTGATGGCACGGCGCTTATCAGGCCTACGGAAAATCTGTCGTAGGCCTGATAAGACGTTCGCGCTGCCATCCGGCAAAAACGATGTCGGCAACACACTCACTCGGTGTAATAAGTCATCGGCAGTCTTTTGCCATCAATAGTGATATCCCGCCAGATTCTGGGGGCTGAGTCCAGTTGCTGATTCGCCACCGCCTGCAGCAATTTATCCTTATTGAATCCTTCAGGTAGCCTGGCAACAGCTAACAAATCCCATTTGTTTTTTTGCACGCCGAAGACCAGACTCTCCCCATCGCCAAAGGCATATAACACCTGCTCAGGATGACCATCCGCATTGAGGTCCTGACTCACCAGTACGCACGCATTCTGCTCAGCACAAGAGGTGATGCGATACCCCTGTGTTTTGACAAACGCCCAGAACGCATCGTCTGGCTTCTGGCTCCCCGGAGCCATCACAACCTTCGATACTAACTGTGTTGCGGTTAGCTCTTTAACCGGATCCCGGCGCCCTTGCAGCAGAGAAATCAAGTCGCGTCTGCGTTTACTGTCTTGATTAAACGCCACATCTTTTTGTAATGCTTCCAACGCTGCGCGCCCCGGTTTTCCACTGTGATCCAACATATACAGGCTGACTTGATCCGGTTTAATTTTCCCGCTGTGATACAGCCTCATATGGCTGTTAACGCTGATGCGCCAGGCATCAATAACCGGCGATGACAGCAGAACCAACAGCCCCAACGCCAGCAACGAAACGCCAAGAATGACCGGCCCCTGAAGCTCAAGTGGATTGCGCCCGCGGCGCAAAATGCTGGCCAGATAGCCAAACGACCATACCAGCAGTACCACGACCACCAGCACGCCATACAAACGCTCAGGCGTCCAACCGTACTGTTGTATTCGCACCCACAGTGACCAACCGGCAATCAGCATATAGATGGGCGCGACAATCAGAGAGCATTTGATCAGGTAGCGTAACGCGCCAGGATAGGGTAACGCCTCTTTTTGCGGTTCGCGCACAATAGCCATCAACAGCAACAGGAGCAGCGTCAGCGTTGACATCAACCCGGCCGCAGACACGCGTTGCGAAATAGCCTCCAGCCCGGTGAAGGGTAAGGTCAGTATGAACATCAGCGCCAACAGCGCGACCAGAGGTAACAGACCGGTGGCGATAAACGTCAGTAATTTTTGTACCGCCGTGACCAGACGCGACTGTGTTCGGGCCAGTACCACTGCCAGTGCGGTAATCAGACCAAAGGCCACATAGCCAAACCAGTCAGTATCAAAGAAGAGCGTGCTGAAGAAGGGAATACCGACCAGCTTAAACATCTCGCTCCATAGAAGGAGCACCAGCCAGAACAAACCGTTGGCGACAAAGACAATCAGCAACGTCAACGCATTAAGCCACAATTGCCGATAAAAATGCGGGTAACGCGCCTGCTCACGAGAGACATGAAGCGAGTACTGAATCCAGGGCAAAGCAAGCATCGCCATCAGCAGTAATCGCCAACCATAGAACATAAAAACTTCATGTTGCCGCCACTTATCACTGTCCTCGACTTGCCACTTTAGCCAGACACTCATCGCCAGCACGACAACAAAGATCAGCGCCATCCAGTACCACAGCGCGCGTTGTTTGAAAGAAACAACAGTAAGTAAAAGAGCCGAGGTGATCGCAATCGTCGCAGGCATGCCATAAAACAGCCAGCCGTCATTATGGGGCACCAGATATGTCATCAGCAGATAGCATAATGTCCCCTGCAACAGGCCGATGAATATCATGCCCCAACGCGTCGTACGTGAAATTTCAGCACTATCCATGTCAGTATCCAGAATGAAGGGAAAAGCTAATTATCGCATCAACTTCACAATTTTGAGCATTGATAGAGCGATTTCAGACCACGACGACGGGAAGTGAATCGATATTGTTTATGTATAGCCCGCATTCATTTCTTACGTGAATGCGATTACACTCACAAGATTCCCGCCAAAAACACTCTCCATTAACGTTTTAAGAACATTTTCCACAACAAAAAAGGGTTTCCTGCCATAATATCTGCCTCTTTGTGACAGGAGTCGCAGCGCATTCGGTCGCCCGTGATTTTCCCGGATGCGTAAATCTATGAGCCTTGTCGCGGTTAACAATCCCTAAAAAACCTTACTATTCCAGGTAATACATATTGGCTAAGGAGCAGTGAAATGCGTGTGAACAACAGTTTAACCCCGCAAGATCTCAAGGCTTATGGTATCAATGACGTTCAGGATATCGTTTACAATCCAGACTACGACACGCTTTTCCAGGAAGAACTTGATCCAAACCTGGAAGGTTATGAACGTGGCGTGTTAACGAATCTGGGCGCCGTTGCCGTTGATACCGGTATCTTTACCGGACGTTCGCCAAAGGATAAGTACATTGTCCGTGACGACACCACGCGCGACACGCTGTGGTGGTCCGACAAAGGTAAAGGTAAGAACGACAACAAACCGCTCTCCCCGGAAACCTGGCAGCATCTGAAAGGATTAGTCACCCAGCAACTTTCCGGCAAGCGCCTGTTTATCATTGATGCTTTCTGCGGCGCTAACGCCGATACCCGTCTTTCCGTGCGCTTCATTACCGAAGTTGCCTGGCAGGCGCATTTTGTCAAAAACATGTTCATCCGCCCAAGCGACGAAGAGCTGGTTGATTTCAAACCTGATTTCATCGTGATGAACGGCGCTAAATGCACCAACCCGCAGTGGAAAGAGCAGGGTCTGAACTCCGAAAACTTCGTGGCTTTCAACCTGACTGAGCGTATCCAGTTGATTGGTGGTACCTGGTACGGCGGCGAAATGAAGAAAGGTATGTTCTCCGTAATGAACTACCTGCTGCCGCTGAAAGGCATTGCCTCCATGCACTGCTCAGCAAACGTTGGGGAAAAAGGCGATGTGGCAGTCTTCTTTGGCCTGTCCGGCACCGGTAAAACCACGCTGTCCACCGACCCGAAACGTCGCCTGATTGGCGATGACGAACACGGCTGGGATGACGACGGTGTGTTTAACTTCGAAGGCGGTTGCTACGCGAAGACCATCAAACTGTCTAAAGATGCCGAGCCGGAAATCTACAACGCGATCCGTCGTGACGCGCTGCTGGAAAACGTCACCGTGCGCGAAGATGGTTCCATCGATTTCGATGATGGTTCAAAAACTGAGAACACACGCGTTTCCTACCCGATTTATCACATCGATAATATCGTTAAGCCGGTGTCAAAAGCGGGCCATGCTACCAAAGTGATCTTCCTGACCGCCGACGCATTTGGCGTGCTGCCGCCGGTTTCTCGCCTGACCGCAGACCAAACACAGTACCACTTCCTGTCTGGCTTCACCGCCAAACTGGCCGGTACCGAACGCGGCGTCACCGAACCGACCCCAACCTTCTCAGCCTGCTTCGGCGCAGCATTCCTGTCTCTGCACCCAACGCAGTACGCAGAAGTGCTGGTGAAACGTATGCAGGCGGCAGGTGCGCAGGCGTATCTGGTTAACACCGGCTGGAACGGTACCGGCAAGCGTATCTCTATCAAAGATACCCGTGCGATTATCGACGCCATCCTGAACGGTTCGCTGGATGACGCGGAAACGTTCCGTCTGCCAATGTTTGACCTGGCTATCCCGACCGAGCTGCCGGGTGTGGACACTCGCATTCTCGATCCGCGTAATACCTACGCATCTCCGGAGCAGTGGCAGGAAAAAGCCAATGCACTGGCGAAACTGTTTATCGAGAACTTCGAGAAATATACCGACACCCCTGCAGGTGAAGCGCTGGTTAGCGCCGGACCGAAGCTGTAATATTTGATTCGTTATATAGCCCCTTATCCAAGAGGATAAGGGGTTTTTTATTGTGTCTATCTTTTAAAATGTACTCCGTACACCTATAATCTGTACTATCAACCCCATGCGCAGGACGCGCTATGTTCACATTTATTGAGCTACAAGGATTTAGTAAACGCCGTCCGTTACTTTTGCCTGACGATGAGTTTCGCGCCTTTCAAGAGACGCTTATAGAGAACCCTGAGGCTGGAGATACTATCGCTGGTACAGGTGGATTCAGAAAAATTCGCTGGAGCCGCTCTGGTATGGGCAAACGCAGCGGTATTAGGGTTATTTATTACAACGTGACGCGCAAAGGTCGAATCTATCTCGCTTTGCTCTATCCTAAAAATGAACAGGATGATTTAACCGAAGAGCAAAAAAGAGTTTTAATGCACTTATCCAATATGCTGATTTAATCATGGGAATTTTAATCATCAGGACACCGCTATCCGGTGTGGTGAGGCCAAAATGAAAGACGAATTATTTGCCGATTTGCTGGCCAGTGCAGAAGAAATGGTGCGTATAGAGAAAGGTGAAGAAACACCTAAGCCTGAACATGTACATACCTTTAGCGAAATTGATGTTAAAGCCATCCGCGAAGCAACAGGGTTACGCCAACAGGATTTTGCCATCGCCGTTGGCGTGAGTTATGACCTGGTTAAAAGCTGGGAAACGAAACGACGCCAGCCCACAGGAGCACCCAGAAAACTGCTTTTATTAATTCAAAGAAATCCTTTTATAATTAATCAATTAAAAGCAATTTAAGTCCGTTATTTTACGGCCTATCCCGCAAACAAAAAGGGAGGCATTTCGCCTCTCTTTGTTATGCGTCTTTCGTGTTGCCCGGCGCGCGAGTGAAGGGAACCGGAAGCCATGCACGAATCGACAACCCACCGCGTTCACTGGTACCAATCTCCAGCATACCGTTATGGTTATCAATAATACGCTGCACAATCGCCAGACCCAGGCCCGTGCCGCTGGTACTGCGCGCGCTGTCGCCGCGGACAAACGGCTGGAACAGGTGCTTACGCTGCTCCGGCTTGATGCCCGGACCATCATCTTCTACCTGGAACCAGGCGCGATGCTGCTCCATTCCGCTACTGACCTTAATCCAGCCGTTGCCGTAGCGGGCGGCGTTAACCACCATATTGGCAACCGCACGCTTGATCGACAGCGGGTGCATCTTCACCTGAATGCTGCCCGGCAGCAGCGCAGTTTCGATTTCACGTTCGTAGCCGCTTTCTGCCGCCACCACTTCACCCAGCACCGAGTTCAGATCTGCCATCTCCATTGGCATCTCCTGACCGGTACGCAGGTAATCGATGAACTGCTCGATGATGGCGTTACACTCTTCGATGTCCTTATTGATGGACTCCGCAAGATAACCGTCCTCTTCGCCCATCATTTCCGTCGCCAGACGAATACGCGTCAGCGGGGTACGTAAATCGTGGCTCACGCCCGCCATTAACAGCGTACGGTCATCGGCCAGCTGCTTCACGCCCGCGGCCATATGGTTAAAGGCTCGGGTTACGGAGCGCACCTCTGAAGCGCCATACTCACGCAACGGCGGCGGAATGATACCTTTCCCCACCTGCAGCGCCGCATGTTCAAGATCCACCAATGGCCGGTTCTGGATACGGATAAACAGCCACGCCCCACCGATAGCCAGCAGCATAATCGCCAGCGTATAACGGAACAGCGGCGAGAAGTCACCCTGATGAATTTCTGTAAGCGGCACGCGTACCCAGATATTGGGCGACAGCCAGGTTTTCAGCCACACGACCGGCGAGCTTTTGTTTACCTCAACGCGGACTTCCGTTGGGCCACCCAGCTGCTGCGCCATCTGATGGCTTAAGAATTCATAGTGTTGCGCCCAACGCAGTCCGGCCTCTTCAGCAGCCTCGTTGGAATAGAGAGAAATACCCAGCTCACGATAAATTTCCCGGCGGAATGCGGGCGGCACCACCAGTTGCGTACCGTCCTCCAGCTGCAGTTTATCGGTCATCAGCATACGAACTTCGTACGCCAGGACCTTATTAAACTGCTGGAGGCTCGGCAGAATCGCGAAGTTCAGCACTACCAGGTATGTCGTCACCAGGCTGGCAAACAGCAAGGTGACGATGAGCAATAACGTGCGGGCAAACGAACTTCGTGGTGAGAAGCGCATTCGCCTCATGCTTTAGAACCGTCCGGAACAAAGACATAGCCCAGACCCCATACGGTCTGAATGTAGCGTGGATGAGCCGGATCTTCTTCCACCATGCGGCGCAGACGGGAGATCTGGACGTCGATAGAACGTTCCATCGCAGAATATTCACGACCACGGGCGAGGTTCATCAGCTTGTCGCGGGACAGCGGCTCGCGCGGGTGGCTTACCAGCGCTTTCAGAACCGCAAACTCCCCACTGGTGAGCGGCATCGGCTCATCTTCGCGGAACATTTCACGCGTACCAAGGTTCAGCTTGAACTTACCAAAAGCGATAACCGCTTCTTCCTGAGAAGGTGCGCCCGGCAGTTCATTCGCCTGACGACGCAGAACTGCACGAATACGTGCCAGCAGCTCACGCGGGTTAAACGGTTTCGGGATGTAATCGTCGGCGCCGATTTCCAGCCCTACGATACGGTCAACTTCTTCACCCTTCGCTGTGACCATAATGATCGGCATCGGGTTGCTCTGGCTGCGCAGGCGACGGCAAATAGACAGGCCGTCTTCTCCCGGCAGCATTAAATCCAGCACCATCAGGTGAAAGGACTCACGGGTCAGCAGACGATCCATCTGCTCAGCGTTTGCGACGCTTCGAACCTGGAAGCCCTGCTCGGTCAGATAACGCTCCAGAAGCGCACGCAAGCGCATGTCGTCATCGACCACCAGAATCTTATAGTTCTCTTGCATTGTTATTACTCCCAAAGGTTCGCAACAATTAAGTGTATATTCTTAAGAAAGCTAACGTGAGTCACCAGCGAATTCTGGTATGAATTCCAGGCTAAATTGTTACAAAGCATATTAAACAGCAGCTTAAGTATACAATGTTTCTCGCAATACATTATTTATTCTGTTGATATGCTCACGTAATACTAATTGTGCGCATCATCACAGAGTCGAAGGTAAAACAATAAGATGAAAACGCCCCTGATAACCCGTGAAGGGTATGAAAAACTTAAACAAGAGCTGAATTATCTCTGGCGTGAAGAGCGCCCGGAAGTCACCAAAAAAGTTACCTGGGCCGCAAGTCTGGGTGACCGCAGCGAAAATGCCGACTACCAGTATAATAAAAAGCGCCTGCGTGAGATCGACCGCCGCGTCCGTTATTTGACCAAGTGCATGGAGAATCTAAAAATCGTCGATTACTCCCCACAGCAGGAAGGCAAAGTCTTCTTTGGCGCATGGGTTGAGATTGAAAATGACGATGGCGACATCCGCAAATTCCGTATTGTTGGCTACGATGAGATCTTCGGTCGTAAAGATTACATCTCAATCGACTCACCAATGGCGCGGGCGCTATTGAAAAAAGAGGTCGGCGATCTCGCAGTAGTAAACACCCCAGGTGGCGAAGCCAGCTGGTACGTGAATGAGATTGAATACGTGAAGTGAGACCGGAACAATCCGAAGCCCCGGCAGATGGCTGGCATTTTTGCCAGTCAATCCGTATAACTATCCCCTGATTTTTTATCCTATAGACGAAGCTATCCATGATGAATGATTCTTTCTGCCGCATTATCGCAGGTGAAATTCAGGCTCGTGCTGAACAGGTAGAAGCTGCCGTTCGCCTGCTTGACGAAGGGAACACCGTGCCGTTTATCGCACGATATCGTAAGGAAATCACCGGCGGTCTGGACGATACGCAACTGCGTAATCTGGAAACCCGTCTGGGATATCTGCGTGAACTGGAAGACCGCCGTCAGGCAATCCTGAAATCTATCGGCGAGCAAGGCAAACTGACCGACGATCTGGCGAAAGCGATCAACGGCACGTTAAGTAAGACCGAACTCGAAGACCTCTATCTGCCGTACAAACCTAAGCGCCGCACCCGTGGGCAGATCGCCATTGAGGCCGGACTGGAGCCGCTGGCAGACCTGCTGTGGAACGAACCGTCTCACGACCCGGAAACGGAAGCCGCAAAATATCTCAACGCCGAAAACGGCGTGGCGGATACCAAAGCCGCCCTCGACGGCGCGCGCTACATTCTAATGGAGCGCTTCGCTGAAGACGCTGCTCTGCTGGCGAAAGTACGTGATTATTTGTGGAAAAACGCCCACCTGGTCGCCACCGTGGTAAGCGGTAAAGAAGAGGAAGGCGCTAAGTTCCGCGACTACTTTGATCACCACGAACCGATTTCTACCGTGCCATCCCACCGTGCGCTGGCCATGTTCCGTGGCCGTAACGAAGGCGTGTTGCAACTTTCACTGAATGCCGATCCGCAATTCGATGAGCCACCAAAAGAGAGCCATGGCGAGCAGATTATCCGGGATCACCTGGGACTACGCCTGAACAATGCCCCAGCAGACAGCTGGCGTAAAGGCGTGGTTAGCTGGACCTGGCGCATCAAGGTGCTGATGCACCTCGAAACGGAGCTGATGGGTACCGTGCGCGAACGTGCGGAAGATGAAGCTATCAACGTCTTTGCCCGTAACCTGCATGACCTGCTGATGGCCGCTCCGGCCGGGCTGCGCGCCACCATGGGCCTCGATCCAGGTCTGCGTACCGGTGTAAAAGTGGCAGTGGTTGACGGTACCGGCAAGCTGGTCGCGACCGACACCATTTATCCGCATACCGGTCAGGCCGCCAAAGCCGCCGTTGCCGTTGCGGCGCTGTGTGAAAAACACAACGTTGAACTGGTGGCGATTGGTAACGGTACGGCGTCGCGCGAAACCGAGCGTTTCTTCCTCGACGTGCAAAAGCAGTTCCCGCAAGTGACCGCGCAGAAAGTGATCGTCAGTGAAGCCGGCGCGTCGGTTTACTCCGCATCCGAACTGGCGGCGCTGGAGTTCCCGGACCTCGACGTATCTCTGCGTGGCGCGGTGTCTATCGCCCGTCGTCTGCAGGATCCACTGGCTGAGCTGGTGAAAATCGATCCGAAATCTATCGGCGTGGGCCAGTATCAGCACGACGTAAGCCAGACTCAGTTGGCGCGTAAGCTGGATGCGGTGGTGGAAGACTGCGTGAACGCCGTCGGCGTCGATCTGAATACCGCCTCCGTACCGCTGCTGACCCGTGTTGCTGGTCTGACGCGCATGATGGCGCAGAATATCGTTGCCTGGCGCGATGAGAACGGTCAATTCCAGAACCGTCAGCAACTGTTAAAAGTCAGCCGTCTTGGGCCTAAAGCCTTTGAACAGTGCGCGGGCTTCCTGCGTATCAACCACGGCGATAACCCGCTGGATGCCTCAACCGTTCACCCGGAAGCTTATCCGGTTGTGGAACGCATTCTGGCCGCCACCGAGCAATCGTTGCGTGACCTGATGGGTAACAGCAGCGAACTGCGTAATCTGAAAGCCGCTGATTTTACCGACGAACGCTTCGGGGTGCCGACCGTCACCGACATCATCAAAGAGCTGGAAAAGCCGGGCCGCGATCCGCGTCCTGAATTTAAAACCGCGCAGTTTGCCGATGGTGTAGAAACCATGAACGATCTGCTGCCGGGAATGATTCTGGAAGGGGCAGTCACCAACGTCACCAACTTCGGCGCGTTTGTTGATATCGGCGTTCATCAGGATGGTCTGGTGCATATCTCTTCGCTGTCGAATAAGTTCGTCGAAGATCCGCACACCGTGGTGAAAGCAGGCGACATTGTGAAGGTGAAAGTGCTGGAAGTGGACCTGCAACGTAAGCGTATCGCGCTGACCATGCGTCTGGACGAGCAGCCGGGTGAAACTAATGCGCGTCGCGGCGGCGGGAATAACGATCGCGCTCAGGGTAATCGCCCGACGCCAAAAGCCGCGAAACCGCGTGGCCGTGACGCACAGCCTGCGGGCAACAGCGCGATGATGGATGCGCTGGCTGCGGCAATGGGTAAAAAACGCTAAGTTTAAACCCTGTGCCGGATGGTGGTGTAAACGCCCTGTCCGGCCAGGTTATCGCAATTAATTTGCAGGCCGGATAAGACGCATGAGCGTCGTCATCCGGCATATTTAATCTATGCCCCGCGTTGCACCACAATATATTTATCACTTCATTAACAGATGAAACCTTAATTAAACATTAAGATCCCCAATAATTACTTCCGCGAATCACTCGTTTCCAACCAGAATAAATATTGAGGAATATCAAAATTGGCTCAAATTATTATCCAATTGTACATTCCGTCACATTTATTCTATTGATGATAGAAACCATTCTCATTATCATTGATTTGTTGATTATTTACTCTTTCCTTACGTTGGCTAATCATCTGGTCTCATGCCGCCCTGTCGCCCCATGAGGTAATCATCCAGTTAGCGAGATATAAGTAGGTCCCTATGCAATTCACTCCTGACAGTGCGTGGAAAATTACCGGTTTTGCCCGTGAAATCAGCCCGGCTTATCGTCAGAAACTGTTGTCACTTGGCATGCTACCCGGCTCATCCTTCAACGTGGTACGCGTCGCCCCGCTCGGCGATCCTATCCATATCGAAACGCGTCGCGTAAGTCTGGTATTGCGTAAGAAGGATCTGGCGTTATTAGAAGTGGAAGCGGTTTCCTGTTAATACAGTGAGTCTATAAAAATGAAAAAACTAACCATTGGTTTAATTGGTAATCCTAATTCCGGCAAGACAACCTTATTCAACTAGCTCACCGGCGCGCGCCAGCGTGTAGGCAACTGGGCTGGCGTTACCGTTGAACGTAAAGAAGGCCATTTCGCCACGACGGACCACCAGGTCACGCTGGTCGATTTACCCGGCACCTATTCTCTGACGACAATCTCATCCCAAACCTCTCTCGATGAGCAGATTGCCTGCCACTATATTTTAAGCGGCGACGCGGATCTCTTGATCAACGTGGTTGATGCTTCAAACCTTGAGCGCAACCTCTACCTGACGTTGCAACTGCTTGAGCTGGGCATCCCCTGCATCGTCGCGCTGAACATGCTGGATATTGCTGAAAAGCAGCAAATCCGTATCGATATCGACGCCCTCTCCGCTCGTCTTGGCTGCCCGGTGGTTCCGCTGGTTTCCACCCGCGCTCGCGGCATTGAAGCGCTGAAGCTGGCGATCGATCGCTACAAAGAGAACGACACCGTCGAGCTGGTCCATTATGCCCAGCCGCTGCTGCAAGAAGCTGATTCCCTCGCCGACGCAATGGCCAAAGATATGCCGCTTAAACAGCGCCGCTGGCTAGGCCTGCAGATGCTCGAAGGCGATATCTACAGCCGTGCTTACGCCGGTGATGCTGCACAAAACCTTGATGCCGCTGTTGCTCGCCTGAGTGAGACAATGGACGACCCGGCGCTACATATTGCCGATGCACGTTACCAGTGCATTGCCGCTATCTGCGATACCGTCAGTAATACCCTGACGGCAGAGCCGAGCCGTTTCACCACCGCGGTAGATAAAATTATCCTCAACCGCTTCCTCGGTCTGCCGATTTTCCTGTTCGTGATGTACCTGATGTTCCTGCTTGCCATCAACATTGGCGGCGCGCTGCAGCCGTTGTTTGATGTTGGCTCCGTGGCACTCTTTATCCATGGTATTCAGTGGATTGGCTATACGCTGCATTTCCCGGACTGGCTGACCATCTTCCTGGCCCAGGGCCTTGGCGGCGGGATTAACACCGTGCTGCCGCTGGTACCGCAAATCGGCATGATGTACCTGTTCCTCTCCTTCCTTGAAGACTCCGGCTACATGGCGCGCGCCGCGTTTGTGATGGACCGTTTGATGCAGGCGCTGGGACTGCCGGGCAAATCGTTTGTCCCGCTGATCGTCGGCTTTGGCTGTAACGTACCGTCTGTAATGGGCGCACGTACGCTGGATGCCCCGCGTGAGCGTTTGATGACCATCATGATGGCGCCGTTTATGTCCTGTGGCGCACGTCTGGCGATTTTCGCCGTCTTTGCCGCCGCGTTCTTTGGTCAGAACGGCGCGCTGGCGGTCTTCTCGCTGTACGTACTGGGTATCGTCATGGCGGTGTTGACCGGCCTGATGCTCAAACACACCATCATGCGTGGCGAAGCAACGCCGTTCGTGATGGAGCTGCCGGTATATCACGTGCCGCACATTAAGAGTCTGATCATTCAAACCTGGCAACGTCTGAAAGGCTTCGTTCTGCGTGCAGGTAAAGTCATCATCATCGTCAGCATTTTCCTCAGTGCGTTTAACAGCTTCTCACTGAGCGGGAAAATCGTCGACAACATCAACGACTCTGCTCTGGCCTCCGTGAGCCGCGTCATTACCCCAGTCTTCAAACCGATTGGTGTTCACGAAGATAATTGGCAGGCAACCGTAGGTCTGTTCACCGGCGCGATGGCGAAAGAAGTGGTTGTCGGTACGCTGAACACGCTCTATACCGCAGAAAACATTCAGGAAGAAGAGTTCAACCCGGCAGATTTCCACCTCGGTGATGAGCTGCTCAGCGCGGTAGATGAAACCTGGCAAAGCCTGAAAGACACTTTCAGCCTGAGCGTGCTGGCTAACCCTATCGAAGCCAGCAAGGGCGACGGTGAAATGGCTACCGGTGCAATGGGCGTGATGGGCGAGAAATTTGGCAGCGCCGCCGCCGCGTACAGCTACCTGATCTTTGTTCTGCTGTATGTACCGTGCATTTCAGTGATGGGCGCTATCGCACGTGAATCCAGCCGTGGCTGGATGAGCTTCTCGATTCTGTGGGGCCTGAATATCGCCTACTCTCTGTCGACGCTGTTTTATCAGACGGTCAGCTACAAAGAGCACCCGACCTACAGCCTGGTGTGCATTTTAGCGGTCATCCTGTTTAACATCGTGCTGCTGGGCCTGCTGCGTCGAGCTCGCAGCCGCGTGGACCTCGCACTGCTGGCAACCAACAGGACGGCGAGTTCCTGCTGTTCCAGCACGACTGGCGATTGCCACTAAGGTTATCGACAATGGCATCGCTTATTCAGGTTCGTGATTTACTGGCTTTGCGGGGGCGCATGGAGGCGACACAAATTAGCCACACGCTGCATACCCCGCAGCCCATGATTGACGCCATGCTGAATCAGTTAGAAAAGATGGGCAAAGCGGTGCGGATTCAGGAAGATGCCGACGGGTGTCTTTCCGGAAGCTGCAAAAGTTGCCCGGAAGGTAAAGCCTGCCTGCGCGAGTGGTGGGCTTTACGCTAATCAGATGCTCTTTGCCGGATGGCGCTACGCTTATCCGGCTTTTTTGCGTAATGGATTCCACACAGATTTCATTATTTCAGCAAAAAAGATCTATCCTCCAGCCAGCCACGCATCGTTATTAATTCGTGGATGATTACTGGTAACCTGGGAAGTAGAGTCTCGTCATCTTTTTTCTCAGGTATAGCACCGCGTTTCCACTGATCGATATCACCGTTGTGCCCGATGACGAGATTATGCAGCATCGCCGGATGGCGCTGTTGGAGCTCATCCAAAAGCATATTCGTAAACGCGATTTGATGGGGCTGGTAGAAAAACTGGCCATCCTGCTTGTTAAAGGACACGCTAATGACAACCAGTTGAAAGCCTTGTTTAATTATTTAATGCAGGCCGGTAACACCACACATTTTGGCGAGTTTCTTCATGAAGTCGCCGAACGTTTACCCCAACATAAGGACAAGTTGATGACTATCGCCGAAAGATTACGACAGGAAGGGCACCTAAATGGTCTTCAGGAAGGCCATAGGAAAGGGTTGCAAGAAGGGTTACAAACGGGTCTGCAACAAGGCAAACGAGAGGAAGCATTACGTATTGCATCAACTATGCAGGCTGATGGTATAGACCCACTAACCATCTTCAGAATTACTGGCCTGACCGCTGAGGATCTGGCTACGCGCAGCCATTAATCTCAGGCCCGGCGAGCATGGCACCACCGGGCAACACATCAAATTTATAGTTTCTGTTTTAACGCCACAAGCGCTGCACAGAATTCAGCGGGATGCGAGATAAACGGCGCATGCGCCGCTTTGGCAAACACCAAAGACTCGCTCTGCGGCCACAGGGCATCCAGCATCGGGACGACTTTGCGCGGCACCAGCCCGTCAAGATAGCCGTACAACCGCAGGAAAGGCATTTCCACCGCGCACAGCGGTTCTCGCAGATCGACCGTTTTCAGGATCTCCAGCCCACCATTGAGCACCTCGACGTCCGGCATGGGTAAAGCCAGTACCGTTTTCTTCAGCGCTCGCGCATCCTGACGCGCAGTTTCTGTGCCCATCGTTTGCAATGCCAGAAAACGCTCCACCGTACGCTGGAAATCTTCGCTCAGCTGCTGCTGGAAGCCTGCCAGCACCTCTGGCTTGATTCCCGGCCACTCATCCCGCGCGCTAAAGCAAGGAGAAGACGCGACGGTCACCAGCGCCTGAACACGCTCAGGATGCGTTAACGCCACCTGACTCGCGACCAGCCCGCCCAGACTCCAGCCGAGCCAGATAGCTTTCTCCGGTGCCTGTTTCAATACCCGCTCAGCCATCTCTTCCAGTGACATTGCACCGAAACCCTGGCTACGACCAAATCCCGGTAAGTCGACAAGATGCAGCGTAAAATGCGAACTCAGTTCCTCGCTTATGCAATGCCACACTTGCGCATTCAGTCCCCATCCGTGCAGCAGCACAAGATGGTAATTTCCCGAACCCTGGGTCTGCCACCAGATGTCATTCATCAGTTATTGTTCTCTTTTAGCCTGAAAGGATGCATCTATGCTAACAGTACCGGGATTGTGCTGGCTATGCCGAATGCCCCTGACGTTAGGGCATTGGGGGATCTGCTCAGTCTGTACGCGGGCAACGCGTCAACACGCCAGCCTGTGCCCTCAATGTGGACTCCCTGCCGCTCATACCGTCATTCCCTGTGGGCGCTGCCTGCAAAAACCGCCGCCGTGGCAGAGACTGGTTACCGTCAGCGACTATGTTCCGCCGTTGAGCGGGCTTATCCACCAGCTCAAGTTTTCACGACGCAGCGAAACAGCCTCCGCTCTTTCACGTTTGTTGTTGCTGGAGGTACTACAGGCCCGGCGCACCAGCGGCCTTCCTCTACCGGACAGGCTGGTCAGCGTCCCGCTCTGGCAACGTCGACACTGGCGCAGAGGGTTTAATCAGAGCGATTTACTGTGCCGTCCGCTGGCACGCTGGCTGGGTTGCGACTGGGACAGCCGGACCATCTCGCGGGTTCGGGCAACCGCCACACAGCACCATCTCAGCGCCCGATTACGTAAACGTAATCTGAAAAATGCCTTTCGCCTTGAATTGCCGGTGCAGGGACTCCATATGGTTATTGTGGATGATGTCGTCACTACCGGAAGTACCGTCGCGGAAATCGCGCAGCTGCTTTTACGCAACGGCGCGGCGACTGTCCAGGTATGGTGCCTGTGTCGAACCTTGTAGAGCCTCGATGATGGGCGTATTATAACCAAGTAAAATAGTCAACTATTAGGCCATTACTATGATCCATATTTCCGATGCTGCACAAGCGCACTTTGCCAAACTGCTGGCAAATCAGGAAGAAGGGACACAAATCCGCGTATTTGTGATTAATCCCGGCACGCCTAACGCTGAATGCGGCGTTTCTTATTGTCCGCCGGACGCCGTGGAAGCAACCGACACCGCCATTAAATTTGACCTGCTGACCGCATATGTTGATGAACTGAGCGCACCGTATCTGGAAGATGCAGAAATCGATTTCGTTACCGACCAGTTAGGCTCCCAGCTGACCCTGAAAGCACCAAACGCCAAAATGCGTAAAGTTGCCGATGATGCGCCGCTGATGGAACGCGTGGAGTACATGCTGCAATCGCAGATCAACCCACAGCTGGCTGGCCACGGTGGTCGTGTCTCTCTGATGGAAATCACCGATGAAGGCTACGCCATTCTGCAGTTTGGCGGCGGCTGTAACGGCTGTTCAATGGTAGATGTAACGCTGAAAGAAGGTATCGAGAAGCAGCTGCTGGCTGAATTCCCTGAACTGAAAGGCGTTCGCGATTTAACCGAACACCAGCGCGGCGAGCACTCTTACTACTAACGCCCGAACCTGTAGAGTATCCGTAGGCCCGATAAGACGCACCCGCGTCGCTATCGGGCATTGCTGCCGAATGGCAGCGTAACGGCCTACAACACTGCATTTCTCTGCCTGTGCCCTGCAACAATCCCCCGCATAATTTGACCAGCCTCTCATATTTTAAATTTTGCCTGTCCAGGTGATTTTCAAGCGTAGCATGTTACCCGTATCATTCGTATCAGCACCTAATACACACATAATAGCCAGTTAAACTGATTAGTTTTGAAGGCAACCAGCATTGGTGCTGAGAATACTCTGTTCCCGGTCGGGACAATCGGAATTTGTCATCTAAACACTGACGTTACCCATAACAAAGTAAAGGCCAGGTAAATCATGCCATTAGTCATCGTTGCTATCGGTGTAATCTTGTTACTCCTCCTGATGATCCGTTTCAAAATGAACGGCTTCATCGCTCTCGTCCTGGTGGCGCTTGCTGTCGGATTGATGCAAGGGATGCCACTGGATAAAGTCATCGGTTCGATTAAAGCCGGCGTCGGCGGAACCCTTGGCAGCCTCGCCCTGATTATGGGTTTTGGCGCCATGCTGGGCAAAATGCTGGCGGACTGCGGCGGCGCACAGCGCATCGCAACCACGCTGATTGCTAAATTCGGCAAAAAACACATTCAGTGGGCAGTGGTATTAACCGGATTCACCGTCGGTTTTGCTCTGTTCTACGAAGTCGGCTTCGTGCTGATGCTGCCGCTGGTATTCACCATTGCTGCCGCTGCTAACATCCCGCTGCTGTACGTTGGTGTGCCGATGGCGGCTGCGCTGTCCGTTACTCACGGCTTCCTGCCGCCGCACCCGGGTCCAACCGCTATTGCCACCATTTTCCACGCAGACATGGGTAAAACTCTGCTGTTTGGTACGATTCTGGCAATCCCGACCGTTATTCTCGCCGGTCCGGTATACGCGCGTTTCCTGAAAGGCATCGATAAGCCAATCCCGGAAGGTCTGTACAGCGCAAAAACCTTCACTGAAGAAGAGATGCCAGGCTTTGGCGTCAGCGTCTGGACCTCTCTGGTCCCGGTTATCCTGATGGCAATGCGCGCCGTGGCGGAGATGATTCTGCCGAAAGGTCATGCTTTCCTGACGGTTGCAGAATTCCTCGGTGACCCGGTCATGGCAACGCTGATTGCAGTGCTGATTGCGATGTTCACTTTTGGTCTGAACCGCGGACGTTCGATGGATCAGATTAACGACACGCTGGTGTCCTCAATCAAAATCATCGCGATGATGCTGTTGATCATCGGTGGTGGCGGTGCCTTCAAACAGGTTCTGGTTGATAGCGGGGTGGACAAATACATCGCTTCAATGATGCACGGCTCTAACGTTTCTCCGCTGCTGATGGCATGGTCTATCGCTGCAGTACTGCGTATCGCACTGGGTTCCGCAACCGTTGCAGCGATTACTGCAGGTGGGATTGTGGCACCGCTGATTGCAACGACCGGCGTAAGCCCTGAGCTGATGGTTATTGCGGTTGGTTCCGGTTCCGTCATCTTCTCCCACGTGAACGATCCTGGGTTCTGGCTGTTCAAGGAGTACTTCAACCTGACCATCGGTGAAACCATCAAGTCATGGTCAATGTTGGAAACCATTATCTCCGTCTGCGGTCTGGTAGGGTGTCTGCTGCTGGGTATGGTGGTCTGATAAAACTGAGCCTGATGGCGCTACGCTTTTCAGGCCTACGTGCTACGAGCCATCACCATAAAAAAGCCGGGGAAATCCCCGGCTTTTTTACTTCTTCTTCGCGGCCGCTTTTCGCCGCTTATCCAAATCCTTAATCAGCTTATTCACGCCTTCATCGGCGAACATCTGTTCCAGCGTGGCGGTGAGCTTACGCCGCCAGTTTTTGTACTGGTCGCTGGTCCCCGGAATGTTGACCGGCTCAGCCATATCCAGCCAGTCTTCCGGTTGCAGGCCCAGCAGCGCACTGTTGCTGTCAGCGATGTAGCGTTGCATGCCGCGATTCAGAATCGGCGTCATCGACATCAGGGACGCCTTGTGACCGGCACGTTTTGGCAGGCAGCCGTATTTGTGCAGCGCGTCCAGCAGCCCTTGTTTCGCCAGTTCCCGGTCCTGATACAACCCGCGCAGCACGACTTCATCCGGATACAGGCCCAGTGCTTTACCTAGCGTCAGATCGCCGCTATCCCAATAACCTTTAAGCGTAGGAAGGTCATGCGTCGCCGCGACTGCCATTGATTGTTCCGGGTACGCTTTCGGCGCACGGAAGTTTTTCTCATGGTCATTCTCAAAATAAAGCACTTTGTAGGAGTAGACGCCGCTGTCACGCAGCTTGCTGACGATCTCCACCGGCACGGTACCCAGATCTTCACCAATCACCATGCAGTGGTGACGTTTACTCTCCAGCGCCAGAATTGACAGCAGATCATCGACCGGATAATGCACGTAGGCACCGTGATCGGCTGTTTCACCGTAAGGGATCCACCACAGACGCAGCATCGACATAACATGGTCGATACGCAACGCGCCGCAGTTCTGCATATTGGCGCGCAGCAGTTCGATAAACGGCTCGTAAGCGCGTGCCGTGATGATGTGCGGATCCATCGGCGGCAGTCCCCAGTTTTGCCCAAGCGGACCGAGAATATCCGGCGGTGCGCCAACTGAAGCTTTCAGGCAATACAACTCGCGGTCGCACCAGGTTTCCGCCCCGCCTTCGGCCACGCCAACGGCCAGGTCGCGATACAGCCCTATTGGCATTGCAAAGCCCTGGCTGATTTTCCAGCAGTCAGCAAACTGGGTATACGCCAGCCACTGCAACCACAGGTAGAAATCTACGTCATCACGATGTTCTTCGCAGAAGCGTTTTACCTCTGGCGAGTCCACTGACTGGAAAACTTCTGGCCACACCGGCCAGCCCCAGCGCAATGCGTCCTCTTTCACCTGATGCGCATGCAGCGCATCAAAGGCCGCCTGCCAGTAGAGGCTATCCCCTTCCTGAGCCACAAACTGGCGAAATACCGCCATCTGCTCATCATCACGCGCAGAGAAGCTTTTCCACGCCATACGTAGTGCCGTCATCTTCAGTGCGGTAACAGCAGAATAATCAACCCACTCGGCATCGCGGGCGCGTTGCAGAGCTTGCTGAGTCGCGGGTTTCTTCCACCACGCCTGCGCCTCTTTACTCAGACGGAAATCATCTACGGCGTTTACATCAATATAAATAACGTTCAACCAGCGACGTGACGACGGGCTGTACGGGCTGGCACTCTCCGGATTCGCCGGATACAGCGCGTGAATCGGGTTAAGCCCGATAAACGCGCCGCCGCGTTGCGCCACATCCACCAGCATGGTGCGGAGATCGCCGAAATCGCCAACCCCCCAGTTCTTTTCCGATCGCAGGGTGTAGAGCTGAACACATGCGCCCCACAGCTTCTGCCCGGCTAACAACGCCTGCGGTTCATAGCAGCGCTTTGGTGCCACGATGATACGACAATGGGAACGCAGCTCGCCCTGGGTCAGGGTCAACGTGTGATACCCCTCCGGCAGCTTCGCCGGAAGGTTAAAAGATTTACCACCGACGGCATGCCCTTTGTGCTGCACGCCCTCTTCGGTGGTCAGCAGCCAGTTAAACTCTCCATTTCCCTCAACCGCCAGCGGCATTTTCTTGCCAGCGGTATAGACCATGACATTCGGCACCGGGGTTACCGCCACCTGAGTGGCAGCGGTGGTGCGATGCATGGCGTCAAGCAAACGCCGTTTGGTTTCGGCGCCAATAGACTGCGGTTTACCGTGGGCATTAATGTAATTGGGGCTGATCCCCGCCGCCAGCGCGGCATTATCCAGACGTTTGCTTTCCATCGCGATTCCTTAACGTTTCGCCTGCCAGATACGAGCCTGATAATCGCGGATGGAGCGATCCGAGCTGAACATGCCGCAACGCGCGGTATTCAGAATCGCCGCCCGGGTCCAGGCGTCCTGGTCACGATACAACACGTCAACCTGCTTCTGAGCTTCAACGTAGGCCGCGAAGTCCGCCATCACCAGATACGGATCGCCGCCCTGCTTGCCGATACTGTGCAGCATCTGGTCAAAGGCATGCTTGTCGCCATCGCTGTATTTCCCGCTTTCCAGCTCTTTCAGGACAGCATCCAGCACTTTGTCTTTTTTACGCCATTTCACCGGGTCGTAGCCTTTGGCTTTGAGCGCCTTCACCTCTTCCACGGTATGACCAAAGATAAAGATATTCTCGTCACCCACCTTCTCGGCGATTTCGACGTTTGCGCCATCCAGCGTACCTACGGTTAACGCACCGTTCAGCGCCAGCTTCATGTTACCGGTGCCGGAAGCCTCTTTCCCTGCGGTTGAAATCTGCTCAGAGATATCCGCCGCCGGGATCAGCATTTCCGCCGCCGAGACACAATAATCCGGCAGGAATACGACCTTCAGCTTGTCGCCGACTGTCGGGTCGTTATTGATGGTTTGTGCAACCTGGTTGATGGCGAAGATGATATTTTTCGCCAGGTAGTAACCCGGAGCAGCTTTTGCGCCAAACAGGAATACGCGCGGCACGCGATCTGCCTGCGGGTTCTCACGGATTTCTTTGTACAACGCCAGAATATGCAGCAGATTCAGGTGCTGGCGTTTGTACTCATGAAGACGTTTAATCTGAATATCAAAGATAGCGTTAGTCGTTATTTCAATACCGGTACGCGCTTTAATAAACTTCACCAGACGCTCTTTGTTCGCCAGCTTGATGTCACGATACTGCTGACGGAACTTCGCATCGTCCGCGTATTTTTCCAGGTTAATCAGCTGGTCGAGGTCGTTAGTCCACTCTTTTTTCAGCGATTTATCCAGCAGTGCGGCAAGCGCCGGGTTGCATTGCTTAATCCAGCGACGCGGAGTAATCCCGTTAGTGACGTTATGGAATTTGTTCGGCCAGAGCTGGTGATATTCCGGGAACAGATCTTTCACCACCAGATCGGAGTGCAGTGCCGCCACACCGTTGACCGCAAAACCGCTGACCACGCACATGTTGGCCATACGCACCTGTTTATTGTGCACCACTGCCAGCTTCGCCCAGACTTCAGCATCACCCGGCCAGGTTTTATCAACCAACGTCTTAAAGCGGTCGTTAATCTCTTTGATGATTTGCATGTGGCGCGGCAGGAGTGCTTTCACCAGTTTCTCATCCCAGCACTCTAACGCTTCCGGCATCAGGGTGTGGTTGGTGTAAGCGAAGGTCTTGCTGGTAATCGCCCACGCATCGTCCCAGCTCATCTGGTGCTCATCAATCAGCACGCGTAGCAGTTCAGGGATCGCGATAGTCGGGTGAGTATCGTTAAGTTGAATGACTTCGTAATCAGCCAGTTCGTGCAGCTTACGCCCTGCCAGATGATGGCGGCGCAGAATGTCGGCTACGGAGCAGGCGCACTGGAAGTACTGCTGCATCAGGCGCAGCTTTTTACCCGCGGTGTGGTTATCGTTCGGGTACAGCACTTTCGTCAGTTTTTCAGCGTCGATGCCCTGCTGCTCTGCGCGCAGGAAATCGCCGTCATTAAATTTGGTCAGGTTAAACGGGTGCGCATGGCTGGCCTGCCACAGACGCAGCGGTTGCGCTACGCCGTTACGGTAACCGAGAACCGGCAGATCCCAGGCCTGGCCGGTGATAGTAAACCCTGGCTCCCAGTGCCCTTCTTTGGTGACCTTGCCGCCAATCCCAACCTGCACATCCAGCGCCTCGTTGTGACGGAACCACGGGTAGCTGCCACGATGCCAGTCATCCGGGGCTTCCATCTGTTGGCCATCGGCAAACGACTGACGGAACAGGCCGTACTGGTAGTTGAGGCCATAGCCCGTCGCCGACTGGCCGACTGTCGCCATCGAATCAAGGAAGCAGGCCGCCAGGCGTCCCAATCCACCGTTACCCAACGCCGGATCGATCTCTTCTTCCAGCAGATCAGTCAGGTTGACGTCATGCGCTTTCAGCTCATCGCTCACCGCCTGATACCAGCCGAGGTTGAGTAAATTGTTGCCGGTCAGGCGACCAATCAAAAACTCCATTGAGATGTAGTTAACGTGACGCTGATTTTTTGCCGGTTTTGCCGCAGGCTGGGCGCTGAGTAACTCAGCCAACGCCCCACTCACTGCCTGCCACCACTGGCGCGACGTCATTTCTTGAGCCGACAGTAAACCGAAGCGCTGCCACTGACGCGTCAGGGCAGCCTGAAATTGATCTTTGTTGAAAGTAGGCTGTGACATAGGGGTTCCAGATCCTTAGGTAATAAAACAACGTTATCGCTAGTTTGCCTGGCTCGTTGTTGACATTCCTCATCCTGGCACGGATTAGGGAGGGAGGAGGAGCGGGGATGAGCATAAAAGTGTGATCGCTGCCACTTAAAGGTAGCGTAATCGCCCGTAAATTCGCGTAATCCCGCATAACGCCCAACGGACGACGCATTAATAGCAAGGGATAAATCGACAATATCAAATAGTGGGGTGACGGTGGGGAAACAATGTGTAAACAGAGAAATAGTTTCTAACCTGAAATACCTGGGCCAGATAAGATAATTCACATGAAACTTTTAAGTCGGCCACAAAATTCGGTGATATTCATTAGCTATTTGAGTAACCATATAAAAAGAGAGGGATTTTTCGACACAGTCAAAATTACAACGGATCCAGTCGCCACGCCTGTTGCGACTCTTTAAAGCATTTATTGCAATAGATGTATAGATTTGTGACATAGTGCAAAATCAGACACACAAAAAGTCCGCTTAGCTTGCATAAAACACCAATCTGGCCGACCTTATATCTATTAATTACGAAGCGCAAAAAAAATCATTCTTCCCTATTTTCACACAGTGAAGTGGCTAACTTATGTTGATTCCGTCTAAATTAAGTCGTCCGGTTCGACTCGACCATACGGTGGTTCGTGAGCGCCTGTTGGCTAAACTTTCCGGCGCGAACAATTTCAGGCTTGCCCTGATAACAAGTCCTGCTGGCTATGGAAAAACGACGCTGGTTTCACAATGGGCGGCAGGGAAAAATGATTTAGGCTGGTATTCTCTGGATGAGGGCGATAATCAGCAAGAGCGCTTTGCCAGTTATCTGATCGCCGCTATCCAACAGGCAACCGGTGGACACTGCACCACCAGCGAAGCGATGGTGCAAAAACGTCAGTACGCCAGCCTGACGTCACTGTTTGCCCAGCTATTTATCGAACTGGCCGAGTGGCACCGCCCGCTCTACCTGGTAGTAGATGATTATCATCTGATCTCTAATCCGGCCATTCACGAAGCGATGCGTTTCTTCCTGCGTCATCAGCCTGAGAACCTCACGCTGGTCGTGCTGTCACGTAACCTGCCGCAATTGGGCATTGCTAACCTGCGGGTACGCGACCAGCTGCTGGAGATAGGCAGCCAACAGTTAGCCTTTAACCATCAGGAAGCCAAACAATTTTTCGACCGACGTTTGTCCTCCCCCATCGAAGCAGCTGAAAGCAGCCGGATGTGCGATGACGTTGCTGGCTGGGCCACGGCATTACAACTGATCGCCCTTTCCGCCCGCCAGAACAATAACTCCGCTCACCAGTCGGCACGTCGCCTCGCCGGGATCAACGCCAGCCATCTGTCCGATTATCTGGTTGATGAAGTGCTGGACAGCGTTGACCTCGGCACCCGTCACTTCCTGCTAAAAAGCGCCATTCTGCGTTCCATGAACGATGCGCTAATCGTCCGCGTTACCGGGGAAGAAAACGGCCAGATGCGGCTGGAAGAAATTGAGCGCCAGGGGTTATTCCTACAGCGAATGGATGACGTTGGCGAGTGGTTCAGCTATCACCCGCTGTTTGGCAGCTTTTTACGCCAGCGCTGCCAATGGGAGCTGGCGAACGAACTGCCCGAAATACACCGCGCCGCAGCTGAAAGCTGGATGGCGCAAGGCTTCCCCAGCGAAGCTATCCACCACGCGCTGGCGGCCGGCGACGCCCATATGCTGCGCGATATCCTGCTTAATCATGCGTGGGGACTGTTTAACCATAGCGAGCTGACGTTACTGGAAGAGTCGCTGAAAGCCCTGCCGTGGGAAAGCCTGCTGGAAAATCCGCGTCTGGTTCTGCTCCAGGCCTGGCTGATGCAAAGCCAGCACCGCTACGGAGAGGTTAACACTCTGCTGGCGCGTGCTGAGCAGGAAATAAAAGGCGACATGGAGCCGACACTGCACGCCGAATTCAACGCCCTGCGGGCGCAGGTAGCGATTAACGACGGAAACCCTGACGAAGCCGAGCGTCTGGCGAAACTGGCGCTGGATGAGTTACCCATCGCCTGGTTCTATAGCCGTATCGTCGCCACCTCGGTGCACGGCGAAGTCCTGCACTGTAAGGGCGATCTCACGCGCTCTCTGGCGTTGATGCAGCAAACCGAGCAAATGGCCCGCCATCATGACGTCTGGCATTACGCACTGTGGAGTCTTATCCAGCAAAGCGAAATTTTGTTTGCCCAGGGCTTTTTACAGGCCGCCTGGGAAACTCAGGAAAAAGCGTTCCAGCTGATCAAAGAACAGCACCTGGAACAGCTGCCGATGCACGAATTCCTGGTACGTATTCGCGCGCAGCTACTGTGGGCATGGGCGCGTCTGGACGAATCAGAAGCCTCTGCCCGTAGCGGTATTGAACTGCTTTCCACCTTCCAGCCGCAGCAACAGCTACAGTGTCTGGCGCTGCTGGTTCAGTGTTCACTGGCACGGGGCGATCTCGATAACGCTCGCAGCCTGCTCAACCGTCTGGAAAACCTGTTGGGCAACGGTCACTATCACAGCGACTGGATCTCCAACGCCGATAAGGTGCGGGTGATTTACTGGCAAATGGTGGGCGACAAAAACTCGGCCGCCAACTGGCTGCGCCACACGCCGAAACCAGAATTCGCCAATAACCACTTCCTGCAAAGCCAGTGGCGCAACATCGCTCGTGCACAAATCCTGCTCGGAGAGTTTGAACCGGCTGAGATTGTGCTGGAAGAGTTGAATGAAAATGCGCGCAACCTGCGCCTGATGAGCGATCTGAACCGCAACCTGTTGCTGCTTAATCAGCTCTACTGGCAGGCAGGGCGCAAAAATGACGCCCAGCGTGTGTTACTCGACGCCCTACAGCTGGCGAACCGTACCGGGTTTATCAGCCACTTTGTTATCGAAGGCGAGGCCATGGCGCAACAACTGCGTCAGCTGATTCAGCTCAATACCTTACCGGAACTCGATCAGCACCGCGCCCAGCGCATTTTGCGTGAGATTAACCAGCATCACCGCCATAAATTTGCCCACTTCGATGAAGGGTTCGTTGAGCGTCTGCTTACTCACCCGGAAGTGCCGGAACTTATCCGCACCAGCCCGCTGACCCAGCGCGAATGGCAGGTTCTGGGACTGATTTATTCAGGCTACAGCAACGAGCAGATCGCCGGTGAGCTGGCCGTCGCGGCAACGACCATCAAGACGCACATCCGCAATTTGTACCAAAAGCTCGGCGTCGCACATCGCCAGGATGCGGTGCAACATGCGCAGAAGCTGCTGAAGATGATGGGGTACGGCGTTTAGTTAATGCCTGATACGCAACGCTTATCAGGCCTGGAATTACCTTAGCACAGCTCTAACTGGATATGATGGTCAGCAATCACCTGCATCACACCAGCAGGCGGCAGCGTATCGGTATACACCGCATCCACCATGCTGATACTGCCCATATTCACCATCGCGTTACGCCCAAACTTCGAGTGGTCCACCACCAGCATCACATGCCGTGAATTCTCAATGATCGCGCGTTTGGTACGAACTTCGTGATAATCAAACTCCAGCAGAGAACCATCGCTGTCGATGCCGCTGATCCCTAAGATGCCGAAGTCCAGACGGAACTGGGAAATAAAGTCGAGGGTCGCTTCGCCCATAATACCGCCATCGCGGCTACGCAGTTCACCACCGGCGAGGATTATGCGGAAATCCTCTTTCGCCATCAGCGTGTTCGCCACATTGAGGTTGTTGGTCACAATGCGTAAATTGCTGTGATTAAGCAGCGCGTGAGCCACCGCTTCCGGCGTGGTTCCGATATCAATAAACAGCGTAGAGCCGTTCGGGATCTGCGTGGCAACTTTGCGGGCAATGCGCTCTTTTTCCGCCGTCTGCGTCGCTTTACGGTCATGCCACGGGGTGTTGACCGAGCTGGATGGCAGCGCCGCGCCGCCGTGATGGCGCAAAATCATGTTCTGATCGGCCAGATCGTTAAGATCGCGGCGAATCGTCTGCGGGCTGACGGAGAAATGCTCCACCAGCTCTTCAGTACTGACGTATCCCTGTTTTTTTACCAGCTCGATGATCGCGTCATGTCGTTGTGTTTGCTTCATTAGTGTTCCCTGAAATTTTGCCGGATGCGCTAACGCTTATCCGGCCTACAAAGTTCGTTTCCGCACATTCATCGTATCGGCAAACGCCATTGCCAGACCCACGGCCAACCCGGCGATATGAGCGCCATTCGCCATCGACATGCCGAATAGATCAAACCAGCCGGCAACAATCCAGATCAAAGCAAAGATAATCAAACCACGCTGCAGGAAAATACCGCTTTGCGGATCGCGCTCGCCGCGCAACCACACGTAGCCCATCAGCGCATATACCACGCCAGACAGTCCACCAAACCACGGGCCGCTAAATTTCTGCTGAACATAGCCGCTCAACAGGGCGCTGATCACGGTAATTACAATCAGTTTTCCACTGCCCAGACGCTTTTCAACCGCACCGCCGAGATACCACCACCACAACAGGTTGAACAGAATATGCATCAGCGAGAAGTGCATAAAAGCGTGGGTGAAATAACGCCAGAATTCAAATTTCAGCGAAGGGTCAAACGGCCATGCCAGCCAGAGCATCACCGCCTGGTCGCCCAGCACGTTCATCGCGATAAACACCAGCACACACGCGGCCATCACCAACCAGGTTACCGGGCCTGCGCGTTCGCGCAATGTGGCCAGGAACGGATAACGCTGGTAGTGCAGACCGCTGTCGGTCTGACCCGACTGCCAGCTTGCCGCGAGGTAGCGCGGATCGCCCGGATTCTCCAGAAATCGCGCCAGTTCAGCATGCACGCGCTCGGCTTGGGACTCATCCGCCAGCCAGACATCCGTTTGCTGATGTTGTTGAATCGTCAGGATAACGCCCTGTGTCGCCATATAATCAACAAATGCCTGCGCCACGCGGGGGTTAGCAAAAGAGGTAATCATCAACATGGTTGCTGTCGCTTATTCCACACAAAAGAGGACAGTATATATATCCTGCCCGTTTCAGGCTGCATCTTTGTTAGCTTACGAACCGTATGCCACTTCTGCCGGAAAATGTCGATGCCAGGCGTCGAAGCCGCCATCAACGCTGTAAACCGCGTCATAGCCCTGCTGAAGAAGATATTGCGCCGCGCCTTTACTGCTGTTGCCGTGATAACACATCACCAACACAGCGGTGTCGAAATCATGCTCGCGCATAAATGACCCCAGCGTGTCGTTCGTCAGATGAAACGCCTGCGGGGCATGACCCATGGCATAGCTTTGCGGATCACGGATATCCACCAACACCGCGCTCCCCTGATGCAGCTTCTGATGCGCTTCTTCGACATTAATACATTCAAACTGATCCATTGCTCTCTCTTCTTTATATGGCAGGTGATGCTTTTCGGACATGTTACTGCTTAGTGTACGTCCCGACGGCAGTTAAACGCCATAATGTTATATGTATCACTGTAAATTGTTTATCCGATGTTACCAATGGCGCGATTCTTTGCTATTATGCTCGATAACGAACATTAATGAGCTATAACGAAAGTGCGAGAGGCCAGCATGGAAACCAAAGATCTGATTGTGATAGGTGGAGGCATCAACGGTGCCGGTATCGCGGCAGATGCCGCTGGACGCGGTTTATCCGTGCTGATGCTGGAAGCGCAGGATTTAGCCTGCGCCACCTCTTCCGCTAGCTCCAAACTCATCCACGGTGGCCTGCGCTACCTGGAACACTACGAATTTCGTCTGGTAAGCGAAGCGCTGGCCGAACGTGAAGTGCTGTTGAAAATGGCACCGCATATCGCCTTCCCGATGCGTTTTCGTCTGCCCCACCGCCCGCATCTGCGTCCGGCGTGGATGATCCGCATTGGTTTGTTTATGTACGATCATCTGGGCAAACGCACCAGTTTGCCAAGTTCTACCGGTTTGCGTTTTGGCGCAGATTCCGTAATGAAACCTGAGATTGTGCGCGGTTTCGAATATTCCGACTGCTGGGTAGACGATGCGCGACTGGTTTTGGCAAACGCCCAAATGGTCGTACGCAAAGGCGGAGAAGTATTAACCCGCACTCGCGCCACTTCTGCTCGCCGTGAAAACGGTTTGTGGATTGTTGAAGCTGAAGATATCGATACCGGCAAAAAATACACCTGGCAGGCGCGTGGCCTGGTCAACGCCACCGGTCCGTGGGTGAAAGAGTTCTTCGACGACGGTATGCACCTGCCATCACCGTACGGCATTCGCCTGATTAAAGGCAGCCACATCGTAGTGCCGCGCGTACATACCCAGAAGCAAGCTTATATTCTGCAAAACGAAGATAAGCGTATTGTGTTTGTTATCCCATGGATGGACGAATTCTCGATCATCGGTACGACAGACGTTGAATACAAAGGCGATCCGAAAGCAGTGAAAATTGATGAAAGCGAAATCAATTACCTGCTGAAGGTCTACAACGCGCACTTTAAGAAGCAACTGGGCCGTGATGATATCGTCTGGACTTACTCAGGCGTGCGTCCGCTGTGCGATGACGAGTCTGACTCACCGCAGGCGATCACCCGTGATTACACGCTGGATATCCACGACGAAAACGGCAAAGCGCCGTTGCTGTCGGTCTTTGGCGGTAAGCTGACCACCTATCGTAAGCTTGCTGAGCACGCGATGGAAAAACTGGCATCGTACTATCAGGGAATTGGTCCGGCATGGACGAAAGAGTGCATTCTGCCTGGCGGTGACATTGGCGGCGATCGCGAAGATTACGCGGCCAAACTGCGCCGCCGCTACCCGTTCCTGACCGAGTCGCTGGCACGCCATTATTCTCGCACCTACGGCAGCAACACCGAATGGGTTATCGGCGAAGCCACCTCGCTTGCCGAGTTAGGTGAAGACTTTGGCCATGAGTTTTATGAGGCCGAACTGAAATATCTGGTCGATCATGAATGGGTTCGTCGTGCGGAAGATGCGTTGTGGCGTCGCACGAAAGAAGGTATGTGGCTGAACGCTGAGCAGCAGTCGCGTATGACCCAGTGGCTGGCGGAGTACATTGAAAAACACCAGCTGTCGCTGGCGTCCTGATAAAAATGCCGGATGCGGCTAGCGCCTTATCCGGCCTACAAGAGTGCATAAACGTAGGCCGGGCAAGCGAAGCGCCCCCGGCATCGTGTGTTACAACCGCACCGAATCAATATGCCAGATGTTTTCGGCGTACTCTTTGATCGTCCTGTCCGACGAGAAGTACCCCATGTTGGCAATATTAATCATCGACTTGGTGGTCCACTCTTCCGGGTGACGATACAGTTCATCAACCTTATCCTGGCAATCCACGTAGCTGCGATAATCCGCCAGAACCTGATAGTGGTCGCCAAAGTTAATCAGCGAATCCACCAGGTCGCGATAGCGTCCCGGCTCCTCAGGGCTGAATACGCCGCTGCCGATCTGCGTCAGCACCTGGTGCAGCTCTTCGTCTTTCTCGTAATACTCACGCGGCTTGTAGCCCTGGCTGCGTAAAGCCTCGACTTCTTCCGCCGTATTACCAAAGATAAAGATATTTTCTGCGCCCACATGCTCCAGCATCTCAACGTTGGCACCGTCCAGCGTCCCGATGGTCAGCGCACCGTTAAGAGCAAATTTCATATTACTGGTACCGGAGGCTTCGGTCCCGGCCAGAGAAATCTGCTCAGAAAGGTCGGCGGCAGGAATAATCACCTGCGCCAGGCTGACGCTGTAGTTGGGGATAAACACCACTTTCAGCTTGTCGCCAATTTGCGGATCGTTGTTGATCACTTTGGCGACGTCGTTGATCAGGTGAATGATGTGTTTCGCCATGTAATAAGCCGAAGCCGCTTTACCGGCGAAGATATTCACACGTGGTACCCACTCAGCATCAGGATCGGCCTTAATGCGATTGTAGCGGGTGATCACATGCAGCACGTTCATCAACTGGCGTTTGTATTCGTGAATACGCTTGATCTGCACATCAAACAGCGATTTCGGGTTCACCACCACGTTAAGCTGCTGGGCAATGAGCGTGGCCAGTCGCTTTTTGTTCTCGAGCTTCGCACGACGCACCGCCTGATTTACCAGCGGGTAATCGCAATGCTGCTCAAGCTCGCTGAGCTGGCTGAGATCGGTTCGCCAGGTGCGGCCAATGTTCTCATCCAGCACTTCAGAGAGCGACGGGTTAGCCAGCGCCAGCCAGCGGCGCGGCGTCACGCCGTTGGTAACGTTGCAAAAGCGAGTCGGGAAAATCTTCGCAAAATCAGCAAACAGCGACTGCACCATCAGGTTGGAGTGCAGCTCGGAAACGCCGTTAACCTTGTGGCTCACCACCACCGCCAGCCATGCCATACGTACGCGGCGGCCATTAGATTCATCGATAATCGACGTCCTACCCAGCAGGCTGGTATCGTTCGGGTACTGTTCCTGCAACGTCTTCAGGAAGTAGTCATTGATTTCGAAGATGATTTGCAGATGACGCGGCAGAATTTTGCCCAGCATATCGACGGGCCATGTCTCCAGCGCTTCGCTCATCAGGGTGTGGTTGGTATACGAGAAGACCTGGCAGCAGACCTCAAACGCATCGTCCCAACTGAACTTGTGTTCATCGATCAGCAGGCGCATCAGCTCAGGAATCGACAGCACCGGATGGGTGTCGTTGAGGTGAATGGCGATTTTATCCGCCAGATTGTCGTAGGTTTTGTGCAGTTGGTAATGACGGCTCAGGATGTCCTGCACCGTGGAAGAGACGAGGAAATACTCCTGGCGCAAACGTAGTTCGCGTCCCGAATAGGTGGAGTCATCTGGGTAAAGTACGCGGGAAACGTTCTCGGAGTGGTTTTTATCTTCCACCGCCGCAAAGTAGTCGCCCTGGTTAAATTTACCGAGATTAATCTCGCTACTGGCCTGGGCATTCCACAGGCGCAGCGTGTTGGTGGCGTCGGTGTCGTAGCCGGGGATAATCTGGTCGTAGGCGACCGCGAGGATCTCTTCGGTTTCTATCCAGCGCGTTTTCTTGCCTTCCTGCTGAATGCGACCGCCAAAACGCACTTTGTAGCGCGTGTTGTGGCGTTTGAATTCCCACGGGTTACCGTATTCCAGCCAGTAGTCAGGCGACTCTTTCTGGCGGCCATCAACAATGTTCTGCTTGAACATGCCGTAGTCATAACGAATACCGTAACCGCGTCCCGGCAATCCCAGCGTTGCCAGAGAGTCCAGGAAGCAGGCCGCCAGGCGCCCGAGACCGCCATTGCCAAGACCTGGGTCGTTTTCTTCGTCGATCAGATCTTCAAGATCCAACCCCATACCTTCCAGCGCATTTTTGACATCGTCATAAATGCCCAGCGATAACAGTGCATTGGAAAGCGTGCGGCCAATCAGAAACTCCATAGACAAGTAATAGACCTGACGAGTTTCCTGAGATAATTGCGCACGGTTAGAACGCAGCCAGCGCTCCACGAGACGGTCGCGCACCGCGAACAACGTGGCGTTCAGCCACTCATGTTTATTGGCAATGACCGGGTCCTTACCAATCGTGAACATCAGCTTATAGGCAATAGAATGCTTAAGTGCCTCTACGCTGAGTGTGGGCGATGCATAAGTAAATGGAGCATTCATATAGGTGATTCCTGGATATCTATTTCAAGCGATAGTAAAGCTCACGGTATGACTTCGCCGCGACTTGCCAGCTAAAATCCATGGTCATGGCCTGACGTTGTACAAACCGCCAAAGCGAAGGCCGGGACCACAATACGAAAGCACGCCGGATCGCGCGTAACAGCGACCAGGCATTACTATCTTCAAATACAAACCCACTGGCGATACCGTCCGCCAGGTTTTCCAGCGAACTGTCAGAGACTGTATCAGCCAGCCCACCGGTGCGCCGCACCAGCGGCAGCGTGCCGTACTTCAGTCCATACAACTGCGTTAAGCCACACGGCTCAAAACGGCTGGGAACCAATATCACATCGGCCCCACCCATGATGCGGTGCGAGAAGGCTTCGTGATAGCCGATCTGCACACCCACCTGTCCTGGATGTTCCGCCGCTGCGGCGAGGAATCCTTCCTGTAATACCGGATCACCCGCGCCTAACAATGCCAGCTGTCCACCCTGCTCTAACAACCCCGGCAGCGCTTCCAGCACCAGATCCAGCCCTTTTTGACTGGTCAGACGGCTCACCACGGCAAACAGCGGTACTTTATCGTTGACCTTAAGTCCCATCGCTATCTGAAGCTGACGTTTGTTTTCTGCCTTCTCCTCCAGCGTGTCGCGCGTATATCGCGATGCCAGCAGGAGATCGGTTTCCGGGCTCCAGATTTTTTCATCAACGCCGTTCAGCACGCCGGAAAGACGGCCTTCACGATGACGCTGCTGCAACAGACCTTCCATCCCGTAGGCAAACTGCGGCTCGGTAATTTCCCGCGCGTAGGTCGGACTGACCGCCGTAATGTGGTCGGCGTAGTACAACCCTGCCTTCAGAAACGAAATCTGCCCGTTAAACTCCAGTCCGTGCACATTAAAGAACGACCATGGCAATTGGATGTCATCCATATGCTTTGCATAAAACATGCCTTGATACGCCAGGTTGTGGACGGTGAATACCGATTTCGCCGGATGGCCGCGCGCCGCCAGATACGCCGGAGCCAGACCCGCATGCCAGTCGTGCGCATGCACCACATCCGGGCGCCAGAATGGGTCAAGGCCACAGGCCATTTCACAGCCAACCCAGCCCAGCAATGCAAAACGCTGCACGTTATCGGTATACGCAAACAGGTTAGTGTCGTGATACGGGCTACCGGGGCGGTCATAGAGATGCGGCGCGTCAATCAGGTAAATACCCACGCCGTTGAAATGCCCGAACAGCAGCGTGATACGTCCGGCGAAGGTATCCCGACGCGTTACAACCTGCGCATCGGGAATGCCGCGACGAATATCAGGAAACGCCGGGAGCAGCACGCGGGCATCCACGCCGTCCGCTATTTGCGCTGCGGGTAACGCCCCAATAACATCCGCCAGTCCCCCGGTTTTTAATAGGGGGAACATCTCTGAACAAACGTGTAAAACCTGCATTATCGCTCCTGTTTGATCTGCAGTTTGCGTAGCATTTCACGCGTGACCAGCACAATACCTTCCTCTGAACGGTAGAAACGACGCGCATCTTCTTCCGCGTTTTCACCAATCACCATGCCTTCGGGAATAATGCAGGCGCGGTCGATAATGCAACGACGTAAGCGGCACGAACGTCCCACCCACACTTCAGGTAACAACACTGCCGAATCAATGTTACAGAATGAATTCACCCGCACTCGCGGGAACAGAACGGACTGCACCACCACCGAACCTGAAATTATGCATCCGCCAGAAACCAGCGAGTTCAGCGTCATTCCGTGGCTGCCGGAACGGTCCTGAACAAATTTCGCCGGTGGCAGCGATTCCATGTGCGTACGGATTGGCCAATCCTGGTCGTACATGTCCAGTTCAGGCGTCACCGAAGCCAGATCGAGGTTCGCCTTCCAGTAGGCTTCCAGCGTACCCACGTCACGCCAGTACGGCTCGGATTCCGGGTCAGACTGCACGCAGGACAACGGGAATGGGTGTGCATACGCCATGCCAGCTTCGGTGATTTTCGGGATAATGTCTTTACCGAAATCGTGACTGGAGTTTTCATCGAGGTCATCTTCCGCCAGCAATTCATACAGGTAATCGGCGTTGAAAACGTAGATCCCCATACTGGCAAGAGATTTGGTCGGGTCACCTGGCATGGCTGGCGGGTTGGCGGGTTTTTCAACGAACTCGATAATTTTATCGGTGTCGTCCACGTCCATTACGCCAAACGCGCTGGCCTCTTCAATAGGCACTGGCATACAGGCCACGGTGCAACGCGCGCCTTTCTCGACGTGGTCGATCAGCATGCGTGAGTAGTCCTGCTTGTAGATATGATCGCCCGCGAGGATCACCACATATTCCGCTTTATAGCGTCGAATGATGTCCAGGTTTTGGGTCACCGCATCCGCCGTACCGCGATACCAGTTTTCACCCTGCATTCTCTGCTGGGCAGGCAGCAGATCGACAAACTCGTTCATCTCTTCGCTAAAGAACGACCAGCCGCGCTGAATATGCTGCACCAGCGTGTGGGACTGGTACTGGGTGATCACGCCAATACGGCGGATCCCGGAGTTAATACAGTTGGATAAGGCAAAATCGATAATGCGGAACTTACCGCCAAAGTGCACAGCAGGTTTGGCACGTTTGTTGGTTAAATCTTTTAAGCGGGTACCGCGGCCACCGGCCAGGATCAGGGCAACAGATTTTAATGGCAGCTGGCGCGCCAACATTACACGATCGTTCTTCTCTAAACTCACCATGACTAACTCCTTTTTTATCTTCTCTGGAACACACACAGTCCGTGCGCAGGTCCCTGCCAGACAGCCGTAAGCACCGGATTATCCTCTCCGGCAAATGGGGGAACGGCGCACCATTCCCCTTCAGGTAAAACGATATCTGTCACCTCAAGCGTGGCATTTATTGCAATCAGAAAACGGTCTGAAAGCAGGATTTGCATCTGCCTCGGGCCGTTTTGCCACTCATCCGCACTTAAGGGTTGTGCGTACTTATTCAGCCAACGAACATTGCCATCGCCCTCTTCCCACCAGCGATCACCCGTTAGTGCAGGAATTTGCTGGCGAAGATGGATCAGGGCAGCGGTAAATGTGGTTAGTCCGCTGTTTGCCTGCTGCCAGTCCAGCCAGGTCAGGGCGTTATCCTGGCAGTAAGCGTTATTGTTGCCGTGCTGGCTATGACCATGCTCATCGCCCGCCAGCAACATCGGCGTCCCCTGGGAGAGCAACAGCGTGGATAACAGCGCATGAATGCTGTCGCGCCGCCGCTCAATCAGGTCCAGCGTGCCGCCTAATCCTTCTTTACCATGATTGTCGCTGTAGTTATTGCTAGTGCCGTCGCGATTTTCCTCACCATTCGCTTCATTGTGCTTATTTGTGAAGCACACACAGTCGCGTAGCGTAAAACCGTCGTGCGCAGTCACCAGATTGACCGTCGCGCTGGGCTTGCGACCATCGCGTTTAAACACGTCGCTTGATGCGGCAAAACGCCCGGCAAACTCACCCAACGAGAGATTACACTGGAGCCAGAAGCGTCGGGTCGCATCGCGGAAATGGTCATTCCACTCGGCAAACGGCGGGGGGAAATTCCCCACCTGATACCCGCCTTCACCAATATCCCACGGTTCCGCAATCAGCTTAACGCGTGAGAGCAGCGGACAGTTTTGGATCGCGGTAAACAGTGGCGCATCCTGACGAAACGCAGGTGTACGCCCCATGACGGAAGCCAAATCAAAACGAAAACCATCCACATGGCAGGTTTCAACCCAGTAGCGCAGGCATTCACATGCGTATTCCACAACACCCGGATGGCTCAGATTGAGGGTGTTCCCACAACCGGTCCAGTTGTAGTAATCACCATCGTCCCTGATCCAATAATAGCTACGGTTATCAATTCCGCGCAGCGAGAAGACGGGGCCTTCGAGATCCAGCTCGGCGCTGTGGTTCAAAACGATATCGAGAATGACCTCAATCCCCGCTTTGTGCAGCGCTTTTACCGCGTCGCGAAACTCATCAAGCGCACTCTCCGGCGAACAGGCATAGGCCGGATGCAGCGCGAACATCGCTACCGGGTTGTAGCCCCAATAGTTCGACAGCCCCAGCCGCTGAAGCCGTGGTTCGCTGGCAAAATGCGCCACCGGCAGCAGCTCCAGCGCGGTAATGCCGAGGCGCTTGAAGTAATCGATCATCACTGGATGGCCCAGCGCTTTGTAGGTTCCGCGAATCTCTTCCGGCAGCTCAGGATGCAAATACGTCAACCCTTTGACATGCGCTTCGTAAATCACGGTATTGCCCCACGGCGTGCGCGGCGGGGTATCATCCTCCCAGTCATAATGATCGGACACCACCACGCCCTTCAGCGCGATGGTGGCATTATCATGATGATCCGGTTCATTTAGCCCACCGTGCAGCAGCGGGTTATCTTTTAACTCGCCATCCACCCGACGGGCGCAAGGGTCAAGCAGCAGCTTGGCCGGATTAAACCGGTGGCCCTGCTGCGGTTGCCATGGGCCATGAACACGATAGCCATAGCGCAGACCGGGCCGGGCGTTGGCCAGATAGCCATGCCAGACATCACCGCTACGCCCCGGCAGGTCATAGCGAAGTTCACACCCTTGCTCATCGAATACGCATAATTCAACGCGTTCAGCGTGGGCCGAGAAGAGTGTGAAATTGACACCATGGCCGTCATACGTTGCACCATGGGGGGTGGCGTTGCCGGTTGCCAGTTGCGTCATTACCCCTCCCTGACCAGCCAGATCGTTGCCAACGGCGGTAACGTGAGGCTCAGTGAGTGCTGACGACCATGGCTGGCGATTTCATCGCTGTGCACCGCACCGCCGTTGCCGGTATTGCTACCGTGGTAATGCATCGAGTCGGTATTGAGGATCTCGCGCCATTTGCCTGGCTGATTGATACCGAAGCGATAGCCGTGGCGGGGCACAGGCGTAAAGTTGCTGACCACGATGATTTCATTGCCGACCTTGTCACGACGCACGAAAGCCAGCACCGAACGTTCGTTGTCATCTACCACCAGCCATTCAAAACCATAGGCGTCAAAGTCGAGCTCGTGCAGCGCTTTGTGATGACGGTAGGTGTGGTTCAGATCGCGCACCAGACGCTGTACGCCGTGGTGCCAGTTATCGCCACCTTCCAGCAGGTGCCAGTCGAGGCTGGCGTCATGGTTCCATTCACGTCCCTGCGCAAACTCGTTGCCCATAAACAGCAGTTTTTTGCCCGGGAAGGCCCACATCCAGCCGTAGTAGGCGCGCAGGTTGGCAAACTTCTGCCATGCGTCTCCCGGCATGCGATCGAGAATGGATTTTTTACCGTGTACCACTTCATCATGCGACAGCGGCAGGACGAAGTTTTCGGTGTAGTTGTACAGCATGCCGAAGGTCAGCTTGTCGTGATGGTACTGACGATGAATCGGATCCAGCTTCATGTAGTCCAGCGTGTCGTGCATCCAGCCGAGGTTCCACTTATACCAAAACCCTAAACCGCCCATATCCTGTGGTCTTGAAACGCCGGCAAAGTCGGTCGACTCTTCCGCCATGCTCACCGCACCAGGCACCTGCTCGCCAAGAATGCGGTTGGTATTGCGCAAAAATTCAATGGCTTCGAGGTTTTCACGACCACCAAATTCGTTTGGGATCCATTCCCCTTCTTTGCGGCTGTAGTCGCGATAAATCATCGACGCCACGGCATCCACGCGCAGCGCGTCAATACCAAAGCGTTCAATCCAGTACAGAGCATTACCCACTAGGTAGTTGCTGACTTCACGGCGACCATAGTTGTAGATCAGCGTGTTCCAGTCCTGGTGATATCCTTCGCGCGGGTCGCTGTGCTCATACAGGTTGGTGCCATCAAACTCTGCCAAACCAAAGTCGTCCGACGGGAAATGACCCGGCACCCAGTCGAGAATGACGTTCAGCCCCGCATGATGCGCGGCATTCACGAAATAGCGGAAATCATCGCGCGTCCCGAAGCGACGGGTCGGCGCATACATGCCGGTAGGCTGGTAGCCCCAGCTACCGTCGAACGGATGCTCGTTAATCGGCAACAGTTCGAGGTGGGTAAAGCCCATCCATTTGGCGTACGGCACCAACTGATCCGCCAGCTCGCGGTAGCTCAGCCAGAAGTTGTTATCGGTATGACGACGCCATGACCCCAGGTGAACTTCATAGATAGAGATCGGTGCATCAAACTGGTTGGCTTTTTTGCGCGCCTCGCTTTGCACTACTTTTTCCGGCAGACCACAGATAAGCGACGCGGTTTCCGGACGCATTTGCGCTTCGAAGGCGTAAGGGTCCGCTTTGATTCGCAGCTTACCGTTGGCATCGATCATCTCGTATTTATACAGCTGACCATGCTGCGCGCCGGGGATAAACAGCTCCCAGATACCGCTTTCTTTGCGCAGGCGCATTGGGTGGCGACGGCCATCCCAGTAGTTGAACTGCCCAACCACTGACACGCGTTGAGCGTTAGGCGCCCAGACTGAGAAGCGCGTACCGGTTACGCCATCCATGGTATCCGCATGCGCACCCAGCGTTTCGTAAGGTCGCAGGTGCGTACCTTCAGATAACAGCCAGGCATCCATATCCTGGATCAGCGGACCAAAACGATAAGGGTCATCAATCAGATTCTGCTGTCCATGCCAGACAACGGCCAACTGATAGCGAAAGAAATTTTTACGGCGGGGAAGTACTGCACAGAAAAAACCGCGAGAGTCGAGGCAATCCAGCTTGCCGACTTTGCGTCCGGTTTTGGGTTCGATCACCCACACTTCGGTGGCGTCAGGTAATAGGGCGCGGACTTCAAGTCCAGCATCAGTTTGGTGCATACCGAGTACGGAAAAAGGATCCGCAAAATGGCCTGCAATTAGCGCATTAATCACGTCTCTATCGATACGAACGGACATGGTTGTCATCCTGTTTTATGGCGTCACCCCTTCCAACTGATTTTCGACATCAGGTAGTGACACTTTTTTTGACCTGAACGGCGCAGCACAATTGTGCATCCTCTCTGCGTCGTCCCACCTTCAGGCAACAACTTAATACCTCCGGTACTAAGTCACCCTTAAAGAATAGCCAATGCTTTATCTTACTCCTGGTAAAAAATGAAACATCTGCGCTTACTCCTGTATTACGCAAAAAAAGGGGTGATTCCTCACCCCTTTATCGTTAACAAACTATTACGCCAATTGGCGCAGCATACGGCGCAATGGCTCCGCAGCACCCCACAGCAACTGGTCGCCCACAGTAAAGGCTGACAGGAACTCCGGTCCCATGTTCAGCTTACGCAGACGGCCTACTGGCGTGGTCAGCGTGCCGGTAACGGCCGCCGGGGTTAACTCACGCATGGTGATATCCCGATCGTTTGGCACAACTTTGGCCCACGGATTGTGCGCCGCCAGCAGTTCTTCCACGGTCGGAATAGACACATCTTTTTTCAGTTTAATGGTGAACGCCTGGCTGTGGCAGCGCAGCGCACCGACGCGCACGCACAGACCATCAACCGGGATCACGGAAGACGTGTTGAGAATTTTGTTGGTTTCCGCCTGTCCCTTCCACTCTTCACGGCTCTGACCGTTATCGAGCTGTTTGTCGATCCACGGAATCAGGCTACCGGCCAGCGGTACGCCAAAGTTATCAACCGGCAATTCGCCGCTGCGGGACAGGGTCGTCACTTTACGTTCGATGTCGAGAATAGCAGAGGAAGGGGTCGCCAGTTCCTCGGCCACATGGCCATACAGATGACCCATCTGAGACAGCAGTTCACGCATATGGCGCGCGCCGCCGCCGGAAGCCGCCTGATAGGTCGCCACGGAAACCCAGTCAACCAGGTCATTGGCAAACAGGCCACCGAGGGACATCAGCATCAGGCTAACGGTACAGTTGCCGCCAACAAAGGTCTTAATGCCTTTGTTCAGGCCGTCGGTGATGACATCCTGGTTAACCGGATCGAGAATAATGATGGCATCGTCTTTCATACGCAGCGAAGAGGCTGCGTCAATCCAGTAACCCTGCCAACCGCTTTCACGAAGCTTTGGATAGATTTCGTTGGTATAATCGCCGCCCTGACAGGTCACGATGATATCGAGCGCCTTCAGCGCATCCAGATCAAAAGCGTCCTGAAGTGTGCCGGTCGCGGTGCCACCGAACGTCGGTGCCGCCTGCCCAAGCTGGGAAGTAGAAAAGAAAACAGGGCGAATGGCGTCGAAGTCACGCTCCTCAACCATGCGTTGCATGAGAACAGAGCCGACCATACCGCGCCAGCCGATAAAACCAACATTTTTCATAGCGTTTTTTCCTGCAGAGATGTGTGCTGTGTATGCTAACCAGTATCCTACTGGCCTATCCTTCACCATACAAAAAGCAGCCAAAGTCGCAAGTGAAATTAATCAATGATAGCGAAGCCATCAGTAATGCGACTTATCCCGCTGCGCAAGCAAGCAGAAAGTCCGCGGTAATTATCAGGGAATTTGAGTTATGAATGAAATCATTTCAGCGGCAGTTTTATTGATCCTGATTATGGATCCGCTCGGAAATCTGCCCATTTTCATGTCCGTATTGAAACATACCGAACCAAAACGTCGCCGCGCGATTATGATTCGCGAGCTGTTTATTGCGCTGTTGGTGATGCTGATATTCCTGTTTGCGGGCGAGAAAATTCTGGCATTTCTTAACCTGCGCGCGGAAACCGTATCGATCTCCGGGGGCATCATTCTGTTCCTGATCGCCATTAAGATGATTTTCCCCAGCGCCACCGGGAATAGCACCGGGCTTCCGGCTGGTGAAGAGCCATTTATCGTACCGCTGGCGATTCCGCTGGTAGCCGGGCCGACAATCCTGGCCTCATTAATGCTGTTGTCGCATCAGTACCCAAACCAGATGGGGCATCTGGTGATTGCGCTGCTGATCGCCTGGGGCGGTACATTCGTGATTTTGCTGCAGTCTTCGCTGTTTTTACGCCTGCTGGGAGAGAAAGGGGTTAACGCGCTGGAGCGCCTGATGGGGCTGATTCTGGTGATGATGGCAACCCAGATGTTCCTCGACGGCGTGCGGATGTGGATGAAGGGGTAACGCACTCACTTTACGCCGGGTGGCGGCTTCGCCTTACCCGGCCTACGGTGTTGATATATGCTCGTGTGTAGGCCCGGTAAGCGCTAGCGCCACCGGGCAATCAGCGCCGTGAATGTGTTTGTGAGAAACACCTAAATCATTTAAGTCTCTGAAAAAGCGTATTTTCATTTCTGCGAAGCGCCTTCCGGAATGCCCCCTTGTCAGCATCGCGGATTAGCATTATCTTCTCGCTGCACCTGCAAAATCAGGTGCCAGAATTAGCCTTCTGAACTCCTTCATCGGTGACGCAAGTATTTTTGTGTCGCACGCTTAGGTACACTCCAATGGTGGACCGGGCGGGGGCGTCGCAAGACGCGCCGGTATCCGATGAGGCCGGTAAGGCTAACCCTGTTCGGTTCCACCACCAGTGAGATTAGCCTCTCCAGTGGTGGATGAAATCACTCATTGGAGGCTGCCCTATGGCGACTACCCCTCTCTTTTCACACTCTTTATTTACCCTGCCCTTTAGCCATGCCACGGACTTCACCGAACTGGCGGATAACTGTGAGCGTTTTGTCGAAGGGCTTGTTGAATGTCATGACCCGGTAGAAAAACTGGCGATGTGCGCGCGCCTGTCGGCCTGTCTGGCACTACTGCAACCAACCTTAACGGAACCTGTACCGCAGCATCTACAGGCTAGCCTGACGGTAGAAACCTTACCGACCCGCTCTCCCCTCTTTGAACCCGAACCAGATCAGATGGGGCGTTACTGCCAGCTTTTAACGCATTTGCTGATGAGCAAAACGCTTTCTGATGATATGGAGCGGGTGGCGGGTGATTTGCTGCAGGATTTGGTGGATTATTTCGCCGACACACTGAAAGCGCCGCGCTGGTTGAAAACCGAGGATGGGGTGATGGTGCTGTAAAAAAGCCGGGTGGCGGCTTCGCCTTACCCGGCCTACGGTGTCGATATGTGCTCGTTTCCAGGCCCGGTGAGCGCTAGCGCCACCGGGCAATGCCATCAGCTCAACAGCTGAAAAGCAATCATACCGACAATCGCGCCGACCGTACCGAGGATGGTTTCCATCATCGTCCAGGTCTTCAGCGTTTGCGCTTCGGTCGCGCCGGTAAATTTACCGAACAACCAAAAACCAGCGTCGTTAACGTGGCTGACCACGATAGAGCCGCCCGCGATACAGATAGACAGCGCCGCCATCTGGGCACCGGAGTAGTTCAGTTGCTCAATCACTGGCATCACCAGACCGACCGCCGTTAAGCAGGCCACTGTCGCGGACCCCTGAATGATACGCACCGCCGCCGCCAGCACGAAGCAGGTGATAGCGATCGGCAAGCCCATACCGGTTAACGCTTCGCCCAGTGCAGGGCCAACGCCGGAATCTACCAGTACCTGTTTGAACACGCCGCCCGCACCAATCACCAGCAGAATAATCCCCGCTGGCTGCAGCGCATGGCCGCAGATTTCCATCACGCGGTCTTTTGGCATGCCCTGGCGCACCGCCAGACCGTAAATCGCCACCAGACAGGCAACCAGAATCGCGGTAAACGGATGACCGATAAACTCGAACCATTCGTAGGTTGAAGAACCGACCGGAACAAAGCGTGCGGCGATGGTTTTCAGACCAACCAGCACCAGCGGCAGCAGGATAAGCGATAAGCTGAAGCCAAAGGAGGGCATTTTGCCTTCGCCCAGATGCGGCTCGGTAATGTCTTCCGGTACGTGCAGCTCAACGTAACGGCTGATGAAGTTACCCCACAGCGGCCCGGCGATAATCATGCCCGGAATCGCGGCGCACAGGCCAATCAGGATCATCCAGCCAAAGTCGGCGTGCATCTGAGAGGCCAGCAGCATCGGCGCAGGCCCCGGCAGCAGGAACGCTGCGGCAGCCGCCACGCCCGCAAACAGCGGAATGACCAACTTAACCAGGTTAGTACCGGTATGGCGCGCCATTGAGAACGCTACGCTAATCAGCAGCACAATCGCCACCTCAAAGAACAGCGGCAGCGCGCAAATCAGACCGGCCAGGCCAATCGCGTAATGTGCGCGGCTATGACCGAAGGATTTCAGCATTTTGACGGCAATCTGATCGACCGCGCCGGTCTCATGCAAAATCTTGCCGAACATCGCCCCCAGCGCCACCACAATCGCCAGGAAACCGAGCGTGCCTCCCATCCCTTTTTCCATGGTCGCCGCGATTTTATCGAGCGGCATACCGGAAAAGAGACCTGCACCAATGGATACCACCATCAAAGCAACGAAGGCGTGCATACGCGCCTTCATCACTAAAAACAGCAGTAATAAAACGGACCCTACTGCTGTTAAAACAAGCGTTAATGTGCTCACTACTTACTGCCTTGGTTAATAACCTCAATGGTGCTGGCGACCACACCGTCCAGTGGTTGATCGATATCGACCACCAGTACATCGTTTTCATTCGCACCCGGTTCTTCCAGCGCTTCAAACTGGGTAACCAGCATCTGCGTTTTGAAGAAGTGGCCTTTACGCGCCTTCAGACGGCTTTCGATAACGTCAAAATCCCCTTTCAGATAAATGAAAGAGAGGTTCGGGTTACCGTCGCGCAACTGGTCGCGGTAGACTTTTTTCAAGGCAGAACAGACGATCAGCGAAACCTTGTTGGTACGCTGCATCGCAAAAGCGGCGTCATTCAGCGCCTGTAGCCACGGTTTACGGTCGTCATCGTTGAGTGGCTCACCGGAAGCCATTTTCATGATGTTGCTGCGCGGATGGAGAAAATCGCCATCAAGAAACGCGGCCTGCAGTTGATGCGCCACTTCGCTGGCGACAGCAGATTTACCGCTGCCCGATACGCCCATCAGAACGTAAACGTGGTGATCATGATTAGTCGTGCTCAAAGCGTTGCCCCCACTGGTACAAGAATCAGGAAATTGTTACGGGTAACTGTTATCGGTAACATTGTCCAGCCGGATAAATAGAGAAGCAATATCCATTCGTGCTCGAAGTGTATAAGTGTGAGCTACTTCAAACTTGTTGGCTTAAATAGATCCGCCCGGTGACAAGGTGAAACCTAAATCTAACATTTTAGGCGTGACTGCTTCACCACGAATGCGCGCCAGCAGGCGTTCTGCGCCAATGCTGCCCATCCGTTCACGCGGCGTGAGCACACTCGCCAGACGCGGCTCCATCACCTGCCCGATGTCGTGACCGTGGAATCCGGCAATCGCCATGTCATCCGGGATTTTCAGCCCTAAACGCTGGCATTCGAAAGCCGCCCCTACCGCCAGGTCATCGTTGGTACAGAAAACGCCGTCGAGCTGCGGGTATTCGCGCCGCGCCTGACGGATGAGTTCAATACCGGAGGAGTAGGAAGAAGACTGTTCCACCATCACGCTGTACGGCACCAGGTTGGCATCGCGCATTGCCTGCTCGTAGCCTCTCTGTTTGATGATAGTACGTTCATCAAGACGAGCGCCAAGATAGGCTACATGACGGTGCCCGCGGGCGATAATAGCGGCAGTCATCTGACGCGCGGCTTCGAAGTTGTCGAAACCGACGGCGATATCCAGACACGGAGACTGGCTGTCCATCAGCTCAACCACCGGGATACCGGCAACTTCAATCATTTTCAGCGTACGGGGCGTATGGCTACGTTCGGTGAGGATCAGGCCATCGATATTCCACGACAGCATCGATTCCAGGCGCTCTTGTTCCATCTCAGGCTTATAGCCGTAGTGCGCGAGCATCGTTTGATAACCATGGGCGTCGGTGACAGCCTCAATGCCGCGTAGCACTTCAGCAAAAACCTGGTTAGTGAGAGACGGTAACAGCACGCCGATAGCGCGGCTGGTAGCGTTAGAAAGGATATCAGGAGCGCGATTGGGAATATAACCCAGCTCATCAAGTGCAGCGGCAATTTTGCCCCGCAGCGCCACGGAGACCTGCTCCGGGTTACGCAAAAAGCGACTGACCGTCATTTTGGTCACGCCCACGCGGTCGGCTACATCCTGAAGTACGGGTCTTTTCTTTTTCATCGTCCTGAAGCGTTAAAAAGGGATAGATTCTCCCAGTTTACCACGGACGTGCGTGAACCTTTGCAGAGAAAAAAAGGAGTTTTTATTGTGATAAATACACAAAATCATTCGAGTTGCATCAAGGCGGCGACGCAGTGAATCCCCGGGAGCGTACATTAAGTACGCGACCGGGGTGAGCGAGGAAAGCCAACACAGATGCGGCTTGAAGGATGACGTGTATTTTTAGACTGGCGGCAGGTCAAACAGTAACACTTCACTGTCGCTGTCGGCATGAATAGAAATTGCCTGTTCATCCCAGATTGCCAGGCCGTCGCTGGTGGTCGCTTTAGTCCCGTTAATCGTCACGTTGCCTTTTACGACCTGGATCCAGACGCGGCGCTCGGCGGCAATCTGATGCACCGACTGCTCATCTTTGACCAGCGCCCAACGGTACAGCTCCATATCCTGGTACACTTTCAGTGAACCATCACGGGCATCCGGCGACAGCACCAGTTGTTTACCCTGAGCGGCATCGAAACGACGCTGTTCATAGCGCGGTGTAATACCGTTCTCCTGCGGCATGATCCAGATCTGATACAGATGCAGCTTCTCAGTATTGCTCGGGTTGTACTCCGAGTGACGGATCCCCGTCCCGGCGCTCATAATCTGAAACTCACCGGCCGGAACCTGCTCTTTGTTGCCCATGCTGTCCTGATGCTCTACCGCGCCTTCCAGCACGTAGGTCAGGATTTCCATGTCTTTATGGGGGTGAGTACCAAATCCCTGACCTGCATCGATCACGTCATCGTTAATCACGCGCAGTGCCGAGAACCCCATAAAGTTCGGGTCATAGTAGTTGGCAAAAGAGAAGGTATGCCAGGAATCAAGCCAGCCATGATTAGCGTGGCCACGGTCGTTAGCTTTGCGTAAGTAGATCATTGTGTTCACCCCCAGATGTTTTCGATGGAGTAAGTGTGGACTCAATCTGCCTGGGATCATAGAGGGTGAAAATTGACTCCTCTGTTCAAAAAATATGAACAAGCCCAGAGGAGTCTGTGCAGGCTATTTGGCGAGGGTTATCGTGGCAGGCGTTGCCTGTTCAAAGGCGCGTTCGAGGATCTCCAGATTGGTAAGAACTTCAGATTCCTTGACGTAATTAGGCGTACCGGCCGTCAACGTCTGGTACACCGCGTCATAGACACGACCGTAATCCCCCACTTCCGGCTTTACCTCTTCTTTTACCGTGATGCCGTCATCGTTGACGTACTCCAGCACCCCAACAGAATCGTCAGCGGCGAAACCTGGTTCACCGGGCATGATATTGGCCTTCAGGCTGGTTTCCTGCTGGTCGATGCCGTACTTCACAAACGAGCCTTTGGTGCCATGGACAATAAACTTCGGATAGTCGATTTTCACCAGATGACTGGTTTTAACAATGGCTTTCAGGTCGCCGTAAAACAGCTGCGCTTCAAAGGTATCGTCCGGGTTCGCTTTGTTGCGCAGGCTGCGGATGTCATAGGCCACATGATCGGGACGTCCGAACAGCGAGATAATCTGATCCATGGTGTGTACGCCCAGACCATAAAACGCGCCGTCCTGCGGCAGTCCCGGCTTGGTTTCTGCTTCAGGACGGTAGTAATCGAAATGGCTTTCAACCTCAACAATCTTGCCGAGCTTGCCGCTCTCAATGGCTTTTTTCGCGGTGAGGAAGCAGGAGTCAAAACGGCGATTCTGATACGGCGTAACGGTCAGTCCTTTGCTTCGCGCCAGTTCGAACAGCTCTTTTGCTTGCGCAAGCGTCGGCGTGAAGGGTTTCTCAACCAGCACATTTTTACCCGCTTCCAGCGCGCGTTTAGCATATTCAAAATGGCTGTCAGCATGGGTACAGACGATCACCAGTTTCACCTGCGGATCGTTTAAGATCTCGTCGAGGTCGCTGGTGAAGTGAATATGCGAATACTGCGGCGCCTGCTCTTCCGGCCTGGCGTTGCGGCGGAAAATGTGCGCGACGTGCCAGCTATTTTTGCGGTTGAGGACGTACGGCAAATGGTAGCGGGTGGTGCTTTTACCAAAACCAATAAATGCGCAGTGTAAGGTCATGAGACGATCCTTTTGAAGGTGATTGTCTACACCATAGCGCAAAGCGGCTGGAGACTGAATCCATCCTGTCATCGTGCCGGATGCGGCGTTGCCTTATCCGGCCTACCGCATTATACAGCCAAAAGATCGGGCGTAAGTGGCGTAGGCAGATTATTCACGGCCTGCGCGCAGCAACCGGAGCGTACACAGAGTACGTGAGGATTGCGAGCACAGCCCGGGATTAAGCTGGCAAGCAAACTAGCCCGAAACCCAGCCAAAAAAAAAGCCAGCAAAAGCTGGCTAAAGTAATACTGGAAGCAATGTGAGCAATGTCGTGCTTTCAGGTTCTCCGTAGGGGTTCCCCTGAACGCAGAGCAATAATAATCATTCTCATTCGCACTTGTCTACTTCTTTTTGCAAAAAAATGCAGTTGACGGATTTTTCTTTCTCAGCGAGTGTAAATGCACAATTAACCCTGCAGGAGATAAGGAATGAGTGAGATAGTGATACGCCACGCTGAACCGAAAGATTACGACGCAATTCGTCAGATCCACGCCCAGCCGGAGGTGTACCACAACACGCTACAGGTTCCTCATCCTTCTCTCGAAATGTGGCAAGCGCGGCTAACCGAGCAAGCCGGTGTCAAACAGCTGGTTGCCTGCATTGATGATATCGTCGTGGGGCATCTCTGTATTGAGGTCGCGCAGCGTCCGCGCCGCAGCCACGTGGCCGATTTTGGTATCTGCGTGGATGCCAGGTGGCACAATCGTGGCGTTGCCAGCGCGCTGATTCGTACGATGATCGACATGTGCGACAACTGGCTGCGCGTCGAGCGCATTGAGCTGACGGTATTTGTTGATAATGAGCCTGCTGTAGCAGTCTATAAGAAGTACGGTTTTGAAATCGAAGGCACCGGTAAGAAATACGGCCTGCGCAACGGTGAGTATGTTGATGCCTACTTTATGGCGCGCGTGAAATAAATTTAAGGGCGAGCCTTATCGCCCTGCTTATTGAAAGGACGCAATAGTGAAAAAGTTTCTTCCCCTGGTTTTGCTGGCCTCGCTCTCCCCTGCTTTTGCCACTACCGTACAAAATCTCGATTCCGTAGCCAGTGCTATCCAACATCCTGAAGGTAAACAGATTTTTGCTGAGCAAATGGCAGGAGCAACCCCTGCGAAAGGATTTGGTGAGCTTCCTCAGGGCTTATCTGAAAAGCAGTGGATTGCCTGGGTTGCACCGAATGAAGATCCTGACAACCTGATCCTGACCGGTGCTAAATCTTGGGGAAAAGACGGTAAATATATTGGCATTGCTTGTTTTGCCGATAATAAGGCTGACGCCGAGCAAGCAAAAAAATACGCGGATAACACCTGCCCGGAAAACTACAGCAACGGGCGCGCTAATAAATTATATCTCGGCGTTTTTTCCTGGCAGAATCCACAGCTAACGCCGATTGCACGCTCGGAAAAACCGTTAAACCAGCTCTCAGAGTGGAATAAAGCCGCTGAAAAAGAGAGCGATGATGAGTCCGTCAGACCGCTGGCTTATTATACAAAGCTGGATCTGGCACCGTACCGGATAGCACCCGATACCCTGGCATTCGGGGTGCGGGGTGGATACTCTGATGCGTATTCCGGCGGCGGCGCATTTTATGAAGTGCTGGAACTCTACACCATCAAAGACAGCAAGATAATCAACGTGTTTTCTAACCTTGTTTATTACTATTCGGACATCGCCGGAGACTGGAATAAAGACGGCACAAGGCAGCACGACATCAGCGAAAGTAAGTACATTCTCAAAATGCGCTCGGCAAAGACGCACGGATTTTATGACTTAGAGCGCGTTAGCCTACAGGATAAAAGCAGCCAAATATTCCGCTGGTCCGAATCACTGCAGCGATATGCGCCATAACCTACCGGTCAGGCCTACATCGTTCAGAACGCTGTAGGTCGTTGATATGGATTAATAAACATCAATAAAAATCCCATCAATAATCCTCCATTATAAAATAAATAAAAATTACGCCCTTAGCTATTTATATTCAGATTCCCCTCAAGAAAATTCATTTAAAGTGAAACGTTTTATTTCTGCTATATACGAACGCCATCAGAAAGCGTAATAAAAAAAAAGCAATTTACCATTTTTATGACAGCAAGTAATAAAAGGATAAGGATGTCATGAGTGATATCGTCTATCTGATGGTTTCAGGGCAGCGCAGGGTGCTATTTCTGACGGATGTGGAACCATTGCATCCGTGGGTAACCGCTGGCAAATAGGGCACGAAGACGAAATTTTTACCTTTTCGCTCTCTAATAGTATAACCAGTACTGGTAGAGGTTCACATTTTCACGGACTGCAATTTTGCAAACTGATAGATAAAAGCACCCCATTGTTTGTAAATGCTATTAACAACAACGAGCAGTTGTATATGGAGTTTTATTTCTACCGCATCAATAGGTTCGGTAGATGGGAGAAATATTATTATATTCAACTGCGGGGAGCATTTCTATCAGCCATTCAACACCAATTCAGCGAGAATAATTTAGAGACAGAAACAATAGCCATCAACTATGAATATATCCTCTGCAAACATCTTATTGCCAACACTGAGTTCAGCTACCTTGCGTTGCCCGAAAACTACAACCGCCTGTTTATCCCCCGACCAAAAACCCCCGCAGACAACGGCCTCAAAACGTTAAACAGCAAAGGGGTTGGCAGACTGCTTGCCGCTGGAGGTATCTACAACGGGAATATCGACGGCTTCAGGGAAACGGCGGAAAAATTGGGGGGCGATGCTCCTGCAGGCTACGAGCAGGTACTTAACGAAAAAACAATTGGATTAGGTATTATTGCTGCATCCCTCCTTTTTTCAAGGAATGCTTCTAAGATTCAAAATTTTAATAGATTCAGGGGTGTAACAAGAAAATTTAACGATAAATCAGCTGGAACCATCCGAAATGTTAATCCCGGATATCCCAAAACAGGGCATACCCATAATTGCGTTAACTGCGCGATCGCTACAGATGCTACCTTGGCAGGACATCCAGCATCAGCATTACCAGTCAACTCAACAAAAGGTGTCCCTCTCTCAGTCTTAGAAAAGTTTTATAGTGGAAAATTCAAACCAATGTCATCTGTTGATGAAATAATTCACATAATGAGTAATGCTAATTCGGGTGCAAGGGGAATTGTTTATGGTTCGTATGGACCGGGACAGCCAGGACATGTCTTTAATGTTGCAAATCAGAATAATACAATCAGATTTTTGGACGGACAAACGGGGAATGGCGCTGATCTTAATCAATTCAAATCATTTCAACTATTGAGGGCAAACTAGTGATCACTTACGAAGAAGCTATAAACAAAGCCAATAAATATCTTTACGATGAGGATGCTCCTGTCGTTATCACACTCCATGGAAGGTTTGCAGAAGGTTGGTTTTTTTGCTTCGAGTCTAGGGAATACCTTGAAACCGGAGACAACGTTGCCCGTCTGGCAGGAAACGCTCCATTCATCATCGATAAAGATAGTGGTGAAATCTTTGATTTAGGCACTGCCTGGCCGCTGGAGAAATATTTAAAAGACTACGAAGAAAGCAAAAAAACACGAAGCTAAGCTTACTCGGATGCGATTAACTATGATAACTGAAACAGAGCTTAACGTACTGAAAGTTATGGCTGAAAAAGATATTGACTGGAACTGGATAGCTTTGGATCGTGCTCTTTATACGAGAGGCGTTTCTGGATTTGGTAATGTTGCGAATATCGTAACGAGCCTTGTCAATAGCGGATTGGTTGATGTCGTATATGGCGAAGATAAATCAAGACCACGCTACAAAGTAGCCCAAAATGGCTTTAACTTGATCAAAGAGCAACAGCATCTTTTTTAGTTTAAAATATTATGCTCGTTAAAAATTGAGCCTTCCAAGTAAGCCCTCTCCCATCGAAGAGGGCCGTCATCCTTAGTACCCCGCCGTTAAATCATCCACGGAACGCGGGTCAGAAGCACCATACAGTGCGCCATCCGGTCCAACCATAATGCTCTGCGTGCTGCCCATCGCCTCTTTCAGCGCGACTTTCTGTCCTTTTTGCTCCAGCAGCTTGATTGTATCCGGGCTGAAGCCCTTCTCGATGCGCAGTTCATCCGGCAACCATTGATGATGGAAGCGCGGTGCGTTGGTCGCTTCGGCGACGTTCATCCCGAAATCAATGCTGTTGACCACCATTTGCAGTACGGTAGTGATGATTCGGCTTCCACCTGGGCTGCCGGTCACCAGCCAGGTTTTCCCGTCTTTTACCACGATAGTCGGCGACATCGATGACAGCGGACGCTTCTTCGGCCCAACCGCGTTGGCATCACCGCCCACCAGTCCATAAACGTTCGGCACGCCCGGCTTAGCGGAGAAGTCGTCCATTTCGTTATTCAGCAGAATACCGGTGTTACCCGCCACGATGCCGGTCCCGAAGGTGGTATTCAGGGTATACGTTACCGCCACGGCATTGCCGTCTTTATCCACGACCGAGAAGTGCGTAGTCTGGTTGCTTTCATACGGGGCGAGTTTGCCCGGTTTGATCTGGCTGGAAGGCTTAGCTTTGTTGATATCAATCTGATCGGCAAGCGTTTTAGCATAGGCTTTGTTGGTCAGCGCTTGCCACGGCACTTTCACAAAATCCGGGTCGCCCAGATATTCTGAACGGTCGGCGTAAGCATATTTCTCCGCTTCAGCCATGACCTGCATGGCATCGGCGCTGCCAAACCCGTACTTCTTCATATCGAAGTTTTCGAGAATATTGAGGATCTGCACGATGTGAATACCGCCAGAGGACGGCGGCGGCATGGAGAAGACCTGATATCCGCGATAGTCACCGCCGATCGGCGTGCGCTCCACAGCTTTATAGCTGGCTAAATCCTCTTTGGTCATCAGCCCGCCGTTCTTCTGCATTTCCCCGACTATCTGATCGGCAATCGCCCCTTTATAAAACGCATCCGGGCCATTCTCGGCAATCATTTCCAGGCTTTTCGCCAGATTCTTTTGCACCAGCTTGTCGCCCTTTTTCAGCGGCTCGCCGTCCTTCCAGAAAATGGCTTTGCTGTTCTCGTGATTAGGGAGCACTTCGCTGCCATAGGTTTTCAGATCGTCGGCCAGCGCGTCATTAACCACAAAGCCCTCTTCCGCCAGCTTCATCGCCGGGCGCACCACTTTGTTCAGCGGCATCGTGCCGTATTTCTCCAGCGCCAGCGAGAAACCCGCCACGGTACCCGGCGTACCGGATGCCAGATGCGACGTCAGCGACTTTTTCGCATCGGCGTTGCCCTGCTCATCGAGGAACATGTCACGGGTCGCGCCAGCAGGCGCCATTTCACGAAAATCGATCGCGGTGGTGTTACCGTCTTTGGTACGCAGTAGCATAAAACCACCGCCGCCCAGATTGCCCGCCTGGGGATGCGTCACCGCCAGCGCATAGCCAACGGCCACGGCGGCATCAACGGCATTCCCACCCTGTTTAAGAATGTCCACACCAACCTGGGTAGCTAAAGCATCCACAGAGGCCACCATTCCGTGCTTAGCGCGTACGGGATGGAACACATCTTCCTCGACTTCGTAAGATACCGGCGGTGGCGCAGCCGGCGCGGCAGCAACGCTAAAACAACTTCCTGAGAGCAGAGCAGCAATGGCTACCCGGCGTAAAAACGTCGGTTTTATCATCGTTATTCTCCAGATGTATGGGGGTCGGCCCCCACTAAGCCTGGTGCATAACTCTGAAATAATCATCGTAACGGCGAGAAAGGAGTAAACTTAAGAGATCCCCGAGAGGAGAAAAGCGATGAAACGACTCTTACTTTTAGCCATGCTGTTGCCGTTTGCAGGCTTTACACAGCCCATCAACACCATGAATAACCCGAACCAACCCGGTTATCAGATCCCGAGTCAGCAGCGTATGCAAACCCAAATGCAAACGCAGCAAATTCAGCAGAAAGGGATGCTCAACCAACAGTTGCAAACCCAGACGCGTATGCAGCAACAGCATCTGGAAAACCAAATTAACACCAACTCCCAGCGGGTCCTTCAGTCTCAGCCAGGCGAGTTGAATCCCAGCCAGCAGCAAATGCTGCCCAACAGCAACGGTGGGATGTTGAGTGGAACCCGTAACCCGGACAGCTCTCTGAATAAGCAACATATGCTGTCAGAGAAAAAGAACGGCGACATGCTGAAGCCCTCCAGCACGCCGCAGCCTAACGTTCCGTTAAAAACGATTGGGCCTTAAAAAGGTTGGAAATCCGGACCAATCGTATCAATGGCATCGGTACAGATGCAGTCCACGCCCCAGCGCAGCAGTTCCGCCGCGCGCTGGGGTCGGTTGACGGTATATACCAGAATACGTAGCCCCGCATCACGCAGCGCATCCACACGCGCTTCATCCAGCAGTTTGTGATTAAGATGAATAGAGACGCAGCCAAGCCGCGTTGTCAGCTCGCGCCAGTCCTCGCGCCATTCATCAAGCAGCAAGCCTCTCGGCAGTTCAGGTACCGCCAGCTGCGCCGCTTCAAGTGCATCAATTTCAAAGGATGACAATAGTGGCGGCGTCATTCCCGCCCACAGTTCCCGCGCGGCCAGCGCCACGACTTTGCCGGTTAACGTTCCGGTGCCGGTTGTGGGTTTAATTTCAATATTCGCCATCATACCGTGCTGACGGCAGCGCTCGGCCACTTGCGAGAGCAGCGGCAGCGGTTCACCTTTAAACTCACCGCTAAACCAGCCGCCGGCGTCCACGCGCAATAAATCCTGCCAGTTCAGCTCGCCTGCCACGCCCCACCCGTTGCTGGTTCGCTCCAGGTTGTCGTCATGCAGTAAGAAGATCTCACCGTCTTTCGACAATTTAGCGTCAAACTCGATCATGGTATGCCCGTATCGCGCCCCCACGTCGATCGCCGCCAGGGTGTTTTCCGGGGCCAGCTTACCGCCGCCACGATGGGCGACAATATGGGGGTAAGGCCAGTTACTCATACGCGTTGTCCTGTTTCGCCATCAAAAAGATGCAGATGATTTTCCGGCAGATGCAGCCACAGCGTGCTGCCTGCCGTTGGGCGATGCTGATGCGCCAGTCGCACCACCAGCTTTTGCTCGCCCCAGCGTCCGTGTGCCAGGTTATCTGCGCCCAGCATTTCCAGTGTATCAACAACCAACGGCACGCCGCCTTCGGCCTGCGAGCTTAGCGCAATATGCTCTGGGCGGATACCCAACGTCATTTTATGCCCAATAGACTCTCTCGCGCTTCTGCCGATGGGTAGCGTCATGCCGCCCTCCAGTTCAAAATGGGTGCCCGAGGTACTGATGCACCCGTCCAGCAGGTTCATCGCCGGGCTGCCGATAAAACTCGCCACAAAGCGGCTGGCAGGCTTTTCATACACCTCAACCGGTGTACCTATCTGCTCGGCAATGCCTTTGTTCATCACCATCACCCGTTGGGCGAGGGTCATCGCTTCAACCTGGTCGTGCGTCACGTATAGCGAAGTGGTTTTCAGGCGGCGATGCAGATGTTGTAACTCCAGACGCATCTGCACGCGCAGCTTGGCATCGAGGTTAGAAAGCGGCTCATCGAACAGGAATACCGCTGGGTCACGCACAATCGCTCGCCCCATCGCTACGCGCTGGCGCTGACCGCCAGAAAGTTCGCGCGGACGACGTTTGAGCAGCTCACCCAGCTCGAGAATACGCGCCGCCTCATTTACCCGTTCAGCAATGTGCTCCTTGCCCATCCCGCGGATTTTCAGCCCCCAGGCCATGTTTTCTTCCACGCTCATATGCGGGTAGAGCGCGTAGTTTTGAAAGACCATCGCAATGCCGCGATCCTTCGGCTCCATCTCGGTGACGCGTTTATTATCAATCCAGATATCGCCACCGCTCACCCGCTCCAGCCCGGCCACCATCCGCAGCAGCGTAGACTTTCCGCAGCCGGATGGGCCAACCATCACGATAAATTCCCCGTCCGCGACGTCCAGCGTCAGCGGTTTAATCACCTGGGTTTTGCCGTCCCAGCTTTTGGTTACTGCCTGTAGTTTTAAACCAGCCATTTTTATTTCTCACTATCGACCAGACCGCGTACGAAGGCACGCTGCATGGCTAACACGATGATTACCGGAGGGATGAGCGTCAGCAGCATGGCAGCCATTACCTGGTTCCACTGCGTGGTGCCTTCACCGGTGGCGATCATGCCTTTGATACCCGCCACCGCAGTACCCAAATTGACGTCGGTAATAATTAACAGCGGCCACAGATACTGGTTCCAGCCGTAGATAAAGGTAATAACGAACAGCGCCGCCAGATTGGTTTTTGACAGTGGTAGTACGATATCGCGGAAAAAACGCATCGGTGACGCACCGTCAATTCGCGCGGCCTCAACCAGCTCATCCGGCAGGGTCATAAAGAACTGTCGGAACAGGAAGGTCGCAGTAGCCGATGCCATCAACGGCAGCGTCAGACCCGCATAGCTGTCGAGCATTTTCAGGTTGGCGATAACCTCCACGGTGGGGAAGATTCGCACCTCAACCGGCAGCATCAGGGTGATAAAAATCATCCAGAAGAACAGGTTGCGCAGCGGAAAACGGAACCAGACGATGGCGAATGCGGAGAGCATGGAGACGGTGATTTTCCCTACCGTAATACTGAACGCCATGATGAAGCTGTTAAGCATCATCAACCAGAACGGCGCGCTGTTGACGCCCACACCGTTGACCCAGATGTATTTCATGTTCTCCAGCAACTGCGTGCCGGGAACCAGCGTCATCGGCGTTTCAAACACCGCTTTGTTGTCCAGCGTCGCCGCAACAAACGCGACGTACAGCGGAAACAGGATCACCATGATCCCCATAATCAACATGGCATGGCTGAATATTGTCAGCCCACGACGGTTCTCAATCATTGGTAACGCACCTTACTTTCCACATAGCGGAACTGCACCACCGTCAAAATAATGACCAGGAACATCAGCACCACCGATTGTGCGGCGGAAGAAGCCAGATCCAACCCGACAAACCCTTCACGGTAGATCTTATAAATCAGCGTGGTCGTCGCCTGCACCGGCCCACCCGCCGTGGCGGCATCAATAACCGGGAAGGTATCAAAGAAGGCATAAACCAGATTCACCACCAGCAGAAAGAAGCTGACCGGGGCTATCAACGGCAGCGCCAGCTTAAAGAAGCGGCGAACCGGCCCTGCGCCATCAATCGCAGCAGCTTCGATCAGTGATCGCGGGATAGACTGCAGTGCGGCAAAGAAGAACAGGAAGTTGTAACTAATCTGCTTCCAGACCGATGCAAACACCACCAGGAACATCGCCTGACCGCTGTTTTGCGCATGGTTCCAGTCATAGCCAAACTCACCGAGAAAATGGGTAATCAGCCCACGTCCTGGGTTAAACAGGAAGATCCACAATACGGCGGCGACGGCAGGCGCGACGGCGTATGGCAACAGCATCAGCGTCTGGTAAAAACGGCTGCCGCGCACCACGTAATTCACCAGCGCCGCAAAAAATAACGACACCAGCAGACCACTTACCGTGACTAACGTACTGAACTTAATGGTGGTCCAAAATGAGTCGAGGTAGTACGGGTCATGAAACAGCGCGACAAAGTTTTCCAGTCCGACAAACTGGCTGGAAAGACCAAACGGATCAACGGATTGTAGCGAGTACCACAACGCTTCACCGGCGGGCCAGATAAAGAAAATAACGGTGATAACCAGCTGCGGAGCCACCAACAAATAGGGAAGCCAACGCGAGCGGAATACCGGACGGGATGAAGACATGTAGGTTCTTTTCCTAGAAGGTGCCGGATGGCGGTGCAAGCACCTTACCCGGCCTACAAACTACGAACTTGTAGGCCGGATAAGCGCAGCGCCATCAGGCACTTATACACTTAAGACTTGGTCGATTGCTCAAAGCGGCGCAGTAACTGATTGCCACGCTCAACGGCGGCATCCAGTGCCTGCTGCGGGGTTTTCTTCCCAGTCCAGACGCTTTCCAGCTCTTCATCCACAATAGTGCGGATCTGCGGCATATTGCCCAAACGCAGCCCTTTGGTGAACGGCAACGGCGGCTTGTTCAGCATCTGGCGGGTGGCGATATCAGCCCCAGGGTTCTTCTCATAGAAGCCCTGTTCACGGGTCAGGTCGTAGGCAGCGGTGGTGATCGGTAGATAGCCGGTCTTCTGGTGCCATTCAGCAGCAATTTCAGGCTTCGCCAGGAAGTTGAGGAACTGCGCCACGCCTTCGTAGGTTGCTTTGTCTTTACCCTGCATCACCCACAGGCTGGCCCCACCGATAATCGCATTCTGCGGCGCGCCCTTCACATCAGCATCGTACGGCATCATCCCGACGCCATAGTTGAATTTAGCGTAGTGACGGATGTCAGCCAGAGAACCGGAAGAGGCGGTGGTAATGGCACAATCCCCGTTGTAGAACTTCTCAGTGGATTCGTCCTTACGCCCGAAGTAGCTGAAATCACCTTTTTTGTTCAACTCCTCCAGCAGAGCGATATGTTTCACCTGTTCCGGTTTATTGAACTCCAGCACCGCGTCAGTACCGTCAAAGCCATTGTTTTTGGTTGCTACCGGCAGACCGTTCCAGGCGCTGAAGTTTTCAATCTGAATCCATCCCTGCCAGCCGCTGGCGTAACCGCACTTCATACCTGCGGCTTTCAGCTTCGCGGTATATTCCGCCAGATCCTGCCAGGTTTTCGGCGGCTGCTCCGGGTCTAAACCGGCTTTTTTGAAGGCATCTTTGTTGTAGTACAGCACCGGAGTGGAGCTGTTAAACGGCTGGGAGAGCAAGTGTCCGCTTTTAGAGTCGGTGTAGTAACCGGAAACGGTCGGTACGAACTGAGACTCATCGAAGTTAATGCCAGCCTCTTTGAATACTTCATAGACCGGTTTAATGGCTTTTGAGGCCATCATGGTTGCCGTACCCACTTCATAAACCTGCAGCAGCGCAGGCGCGTTTCCGGTACGGAAAGCAGCAATTCCTGCACTCAGGCTCTGCTCGTAGTTGCCTTTGTACTGCGGAACAATTTTGTAGTCGGGATTGGCTGCATTAAAACGTTGCGCCAGTGAATCAACTTCTTTACCCAGTTCGCCTTCCATTGAGTGCCAGAACGGGATAGTGGTGACCGCCAGTGCCTGACCTGCAAATGCCAGGCTAAGTGCCAGTCCTAAAGCTGTATGTCGTAACGATATCATCGGTTATCTCTCTTGTTGTGCCGGATGCGCGATATCACGCGTTTTATGCTCGCGGGGGTAACATGACATGCTCGAATGACAGAAAAATAACTTTTTTATTACAAAAAAAAGATAGTAAGGCGACAAACAGATGGCAAGGCGGTGACGGTGCTAAGGAAGGAAAGTGGGAGCTGTGACACTTATAGCGAAAGTGCCTACGAACCGCCGGATGGCGATGCTAACGCATCTTATCCGGCCTACAATGGCTTCCGCCGGAGTTAACCACGCAGGCGAGAGGCTATTTGTTCCAGCGTCAGTTGGCCCGCAGCCGCTTCAACCGTCATGGCGACAAAATCCGGGTTTGCAGGCACAGCTATCCCGTTACGCTTTAAAAACAGTAACGTAATAAACAAAGCGGTACGTTTGTTACCATCATTAAAAATATGCCCACGTGAGATAGCCAGTAAATGCATTGCGGCCAGCAACCACACGTCGGTCACACCTTCGTATTCAATTTGATTTAACACTCGATACATCAGCGCTTCAGCACGACCAGGATCAGGCATGCCCGCAACGCCAGGCGTTACGCGTAGCAGCCTGTCGTGAAACTGGATTATCTCTTCCGCTGAGATAATTTGTAGGGTCATTTATCCGCCAGCTCCCTGATTTCATTACCATGTACCATCATGATATCGGCAAATTCATCATCAAGTCTTGCAGCCTGATAGCGTTCGAACTCTTCCGCGCTGATGATTACGGCAGGCTTATGACCACGACGTGTAATAGTGACAGGAACGCCGGTGACAGCGCTCTCCAGTACTTCAGCCAGATTTTGTCGGGCTTCGCTATAGTTCATGGTACGCATCAAAACCTCCTCATATGTACAACTCAATTGTACATCTAAGATGTACAAAAAAGAAGCATCACTCAGGTTGTGCGAACGTAAACTCCAGCGCCAGTCCCAGGATCTGCATACCGTGGATATTATCTTCCGGCGATATCGCCACCAGACTTTCCAGAAACTTGAGCCGTCGCGACTGGGCGTTAATGATGAGCTTTCCTCGTAGCGCGGGAAGCTTCAGTGAAGAGATGGGGTACACCACGCGCCCGCAAACATCGACCGGCAATTTGCGTAAGTCAACCTGCTGCAGCACTCCGACAGAGGAATACAACAGGGCAACTGGCGTAACGGCAAGCAACGGCGCACTACTGATACTGACGAAATCCAAAAGTAGTTCGGGGCGCAGATAGTGCAGCCCATAAACTCCGGTAAAATTAATCCCGACGCCAGCGTCGTTCATATTCATTCTGTAAACGCTGCTGCTCTCGCCGCTCACGTTCACGTTGGATATCCGATTTATCATCATCCCAGCCAGGGCATACCGAGCTGGTAAACACTTCGCAGGGCGAGTCGGATTGCGCTAACGGGTTGTCCGGTTTCTCTTCCCAGATAGCGGGATCGCGCGGGTCAAACGCTGGCGGTGTTGAGGCCAGGGTAGTTAATGAAAGCGTCAAAAACAAACTGCCAATCATCATGCAGGTACCTGAACGAATCATCCTTTCTCCATGTTCATTTTATTATTGATAACTATTCTCAATAATAACATAGAGCAATAAAAAGGGGCCACAGCGGCCCCTTGTCTATTCAGAGAATGATTAACCGCCCAGATACGCGCTTCGCACCGCTTCGTTAGCCAGTAACGCATCACCTGTGTCTTCCAGCACCACATGACCGTTTTCCAGCACGTAGCCGCGATCGGCGAGCTTCAGCGCCTGGTTAGCGTTCTGTTCGACGAGGAAGATGGTCATCCCCTGCTCGCGCAGCTGTTCGATGGTGTTAAAAATCTGCTGGATGATAATCGGCGCCAGACCCAGCGACGGTTCATCAAGCAGTAGCAGCCTCGGCTGGCTCATCAGTGCGCGGCCTATCGCCAGCATCTGCTGTTCACCGCCGGACATCGTTCCCGCACGTTGAATACGACGCTCATGCAGACGGGGAAACAGGTCATACACCCATTTGATGCGTTCCTGAAACTGGTCCTTTTCGGCAAAGAAGCCGCCCATCGCCAGGTTCTCTTCCACCGTCATGCGGGAAAACACGCGACGCCCTTCCGGCACAATCGCTACCGCTTCGCGCATGATTTTCGCCGTCTGCCAGTCGGTAATGTCTTTACCATCAAAGACGATTCGCCCGCTGGTCGCTCGCGGGTCGCCACACAATGTGCCGAGCAGCGTGGTTTTTCCCGCGCCGTTAGCACCAATCAGAGTAACGATTTCACCCTGGTTGATATACAAGCTGACGTCGTGCAGCGCCTGTATCTTGCCGTAGTGGGCATTGACTTTGTCGAACGATAACATCGCCTTATCCATATTAATCCTCGCCCCCATTATGCTTCACCTAAATAGGCGCGGATAACATCCGGGTTATTACGAATCTGTTCCGGCGTCCCATTTGCCAGCGGCGTGCCCTGGTTCACCACGTAAATACGGTCGGAAATCCCCATCACCAGCTTCATGTCGTGCTCAATCAACAAAATGGTGGTGTTGTGATGGTTACGCAGTTCAGCAATCAGCTCGTCCAGCTCCTTGGTCTCTTTCGGGTTGAGTCCAGCAGCGGGTTCGTCGAGCATCAGGATTTCCGGCTGGGTCACCATGCAGCGCGCAATTTCCAGACGACGCTGGTCGCCATAGGCCAGGTTACTGGCCTGACGGTTGGCATGCTCCAGCAAGCCAATACGCTCCAGCCAGGTAGCGGCGCGATCCAACGCTTCACTCTGCGCGCGACGGAACGACGGGGTTTTCAACAGGCCGGAGAAGACGCCAGTTTTCAGTTGCTGATGTTGCGCCACCAGCAGGTTTTCAATCACCGTCATTTCGCGAAACAGACGCACGTGCTGGAAAGTACGTACCACGCCCATACGCGCGATTTGCTGACCCGGCAGCCCTTCCAGGTGCTGGTCACGCAGCTTAATCGTCCCGCCGGTCGGCTTATAAAAACCGGTCAGACAGTTAAAGACCGTGGTTTTCCCCGCACCGTTCGGGCCGATTAACGAGACAATCTCCTGCGGTCGCAGTTCCAGTTCAACGTTGTTTACCGCCAGCAGACCGCCGAAGCGCATCATCAGGCCGTTAACGGATAATAATGGCTGACTCATGCCTGCTCTCCTTTTGCTTCCCCGTTTTTCAGCTTCAACTGTGGACGGGTCATCGGCAACAAGCCCTGCGGACGCCAGATCATCATCAGTACCATTAAACCACCCAGCATTAACATGCTGTATTCGTTGAAATCACGCATCAGTTCGCGTGACACCACCAGCAGGATAGCTGCGAGGATGACCGCAAACTGTGAGCCCATTCCGCCCAGTACCACAATCGCCAGCACAAAGGCCGACTCGGCAAAGGTGAAGGATTCCGGGCTGACGAAGCCCTGGCGCGCGGCAAACAGCGTACCGGCAAAACCGGCAAACGCGGCGCTGATGGTAAAGGCTGTCAGCTTGATACGCGTAGGGTTTAAGCCCAGAGAACGACAGGCAATTTCATCTTCACGCAGCGCTTCCCACGCACGACCCAGCGGCATACGCAGCAAACGGTTGATAACAAACAACGAGAAGACCACCAGCAGCAGCGCCACCAGATAGAGGAAAATGACGCGGTCAGACGGATCGTACTTGACGTTAAAGAAGTTGCTGAAGGTATCCCAGCCGCCTTCACGGGCGGTACGGCTGAACTCCAGACCGAAAAAGGTCGGTTTCGGGATCTGGCTAATACCGTTTGGACCGCCGGTTACTTCGGTGTTGTTGAGCAGCAAGATGCGGACGATTTCGCCGAAGCCTAAGGTCACAATCGCCAGATAATCACCGCGCAGGCGCAGTACCGGGAAGCCGAGCAGGAAGCCCGCAGCAGCGGAAACCAGTCCCGCCAGCGGCAGACAAGTCCAGAAGCCGAGTCCGTAATAGTGGTTCAGCAGCGCGAAGGTGTAAGCGCCGATGGCATAGAAGCCGCCGTAGCCCAGCACCAGCAGGCCCGAAAGCCCTACCACCACGTTTAAGCCGAGGCCGAGGATGATATAAATCATCGTCAGCGTGGCGATATCCACCGTACCGCGTGACACCATAAACGGCCACGCCACGGCAATCACCAGCAGCGCCACCAGGAACAGCTTCTGTTTAACGGTGGAGCCATCAATCGCCGGCAGAATAAACTTTGGTCCGGAGACGCTCTTCAGGCCTTTCTGGAAGGCTGGACGCAGCAGTTGGAAAAGAAAGACCACGCCAGTGCCGATAAACACCCACTGCCAGCGGATATCCGCGGCGGTATCAACTACCAGCTTGGTACCGTCCAGCTCTAACTGAACGCCCATAAAGACGCCCGCCAGGACGAAGAACATAGCGGCAGAGAGCAGCGCCATTGCAAAATGCATCGGTTTCATACTTTCTCTACCTCCGGGCGACCCAGAATACCGGTCGGCATCACCAGCAGCACCAGAATCAGCAGCGCGAATGAAACGACGTCTTTGTATTCGGTACTCAGATAAGCAGAGGAGAGCGCTTCCGCAACGCCCAGAATCAGGCCGCCGATCATCGCCCCTGGAATGCTGCCGATGCCGCCCAGTACCGCCGCGGTAAAGGCCTTCATCCCGGCCATAAAGCCGATGTATGGGTTAATTACGCCATAGAACTGACCGAGCAGCACGCCCGCTACCGCCGCCATTGCCGCACCAATCACAAAGGTCAACGCAATCACGCGATCGGTGTTAATGCCGAGCAGGCTGGCCATCTTCAGGTCTTCGGCACAGGCACGGCAGGCGCGGCCCATACGGGAGTAACGGATAAACAGCGTCAGCGCCAGCATCGCCAGGAAGGTTACGATCCAGATAACCAACTGCATGGTGGTGATGGAAGCAGAGAAGTTATCGCTACTGCCGACAGTCCACTGGCCATTAAACAGGCTGGGCAGCGCCACGTCGCGCGAACCTTCCGTCAGGCTGACGTAGTTTTGCAGGAAGATGGACATCCCGATAGCGGAAATCAGCGCGATCAGGCGCTTGGAGCTGCGCACGGGCCGATACGCCACGCGTTCAATGCTCCAGCCGTAGGCGCTGGCAATGACAATCGCGCCGACGAAGCCCGCCGCGACCAGTAGCCAGCTGGAATCGATGCCCATCATCATTAGCGCAGCGATGATCATAAAGGAGACATAGCTGCCGATCATATACACCTCGCCGTGGGCGAAGTTGATCATGCCGATAATGCCGTACACCATCGTGTAACCGATGGCGATCAGCGCGTAGGTGCTTCCCAGCGTGACGCCGTTAAACATCTGCTGCAAGAAATAGAGGAACTGCTCGGACATAAGGTAACCTTTTTAAACCCGCCCGTTTTGCACGGGCGGTGGGATAACTCGTCTTCAGGTATTACTTCGCAACGGTCGAAGAACCGTCTGCATGCCACTGGAAGACACCAAACTCAAATCCCTTCAAATCGCCTTTTTCGTCCCATTTCAGCGGCCCAATCACGGTATCAGCCCCGTGTGCTTTCAGATCTTTCACCAGGTCCAGCGGCTCTTTACTACCGCTGCGATCCATTGCTGTCGCCAATGACTGGACGGCTGCATAAGTGATCCACACGTATGGTCCGGTTGGATCTTTCTTGTCAGCTTTGAGCGCATCGACGATAGCCTTATTCGCCGGATCCTGGTCATAGCGTTTTGGCATGGTTACCAGCATGCCTTCAGCAGCATCACCGGCGATGTTAGACAGCGACGCATTGCCGACGCCCTCAGGTCCCATAAACTGGGTTTTCAGCCCGACGGAACGCGCCTGACGCAACATTTGCCCCATTTCCGGGTAGTAGCCGCCGTAATAAACAAAGTCGATATTTTCTTTTTTCAGGCGAGCGATCAGCGCAGAAAAATCTTTTTCCCCGGCGGTGATACCGTCAAAGAAAACGATATTGGCTTTGCCCGCTTTCAGGCTGTCCTGCACCGAACGCGCCAGACCTTCACCGTATTGCTGTTTATCGTGAATGATGGCGATACGCTGTGGCTTCACCTTCTCCAGAATGTATTTCGCGGCGGTCGGCCCCTGAGAGGAGTCCAGGCCCGCTGTACGCATAATGTGAGCGTAACCTCGCTGGGTCAGTTCCGGGTTTGTGGCACCCGGAGAAATCATCAGAATGCCTTCATCTTCATAGATATCTGATGCGGGCTGCGTGGAAGATGAGCACAGATGTCCAATAACGTACTGAATGCCGTCATTGACGATTTTGTTCGCTACCGCAACGGCCTGTTTCGGATCGCAGGCATCGTCATATTCCACAGCGACCAGTTTGTCGCCTTTGACCCCGCCTTTGGCATTGATATCTTTAATGGCCTGACGTGCGCCATTAAATTCCATATCGCCCCACTGCGCGACCGGACCTGACATCGCGCCGACAACAGCGACCTTGATATCTTCCGCCATGACCGCGTGTGACATTGCCAGTGCTATCACCCCTGCGATGATTGTTTTCGCATTCCGTTTCATTACCTGAATCCCCATTCGTGACGTAATTAATATTTTGTATTTATGTGGTTAAAAAGCAGTCTGTGCTTTTTTTGAACTACACTATTTTTACCAGTCTCATTAATGGTTTAGCGCAGTTTTTTAAGCAAAATCAGGCTAAAATCTCTATTTTTCAGTCGATTAAGAAAAGATAATATTCTGCTTTTCACTATAGATAAACAAAAAAAAGCACGTTTGTCAGCATAAAATAACGGTACAAAGAGCCGAATAAAATGCTGCATTCCAGGGTATTATTCTGCCTGTTTTTCAATCTCTACGGTTTCAAACTGTCATTACCGTTGTTACAAAATTATTAATCTGGTTATTCACATAAAAAAGAGAAAGCATCCGGCCGAATTATTTCGGTACACTCATTCCATCTTTTGTGATTTGGACATGCTGTTAATGAAGCTGACCATCGTTCGTTTAGATAACTTTAGCGACCAGGACCAGATTGATCTGGGCAAAATCTGGCCGGAATATTCCGCCTCATCGTTAAGCGTAGATGAAACGCACCGGATCTACGCCGCACGCTTTAACGAGCGTCTGTTAGGCGCAGTTCGCGTAACCCTGAGCGGCACGCAAGGTGCATTAGATTCATTGCGCGTACGCGATATCACCCGCCGTCGCGGCGTCGGGCAGTATTTGATCGAAGAAGTCATCCGGGAAAACCCTGACGTGAGTTCATGGTGGATGGCCGACGTCGGCGTCGAAGACCGCAGCGTGATGGCCGCGTTTATGCAGGCGTTAGGGTTTACAGCCCAGGAGAATGGCTGGGAAAAAAGATAAAAAAGCCGGATGGCGCTGACGCTTATCCGGCCTACATGCTGGGAGCAAAAAATAAAAAACCATCTCGCAATTTTCCAAGAATTTCACGTTGCAGGAAGGCGGCAAGTTATGAAGTCCCCGGGAGCTTACATAAGTAAGTGACCGGGGTTGAATAACGTAGCCAACGCATCTGCAGCGCGAAAGGCGCCAGGAAAATTATTTGGCGTCGGTCGCCGTCCCGTTTGCATGCCAGTCAAACACGCCGAATTCAAAGCCTTTCAGATCGCCCTTCGCATCCCATGACAGCGGCCCCATTACGGTTTCCACTGAGTTTGCTTTCAGGTATTTGGCAATTTCAGCCGGGTCGTCAGACTGGTTCAGACCGGCCTGTAAGGATTGCAGCGCGGCGTAGGTGGTCCATACGAATGCGCCGCTCGGATCCTGTTTCTTGGCTTTGATCGCGTCCACAATCGGTTTGTTCGCCGGAACCTGATCGTAGTTCTTCGGTTTCGTTACCAGTAAGCCTTCTGCAGACTCACCCGCAATGTTAGACAGCGACACGTTCGCTACCCCTTCTGGTCCCATAAACTGGGTTTTCAGACCCGCAGCGCGTGCCTGGCGCAGAATCTGCCCCATTTCCGGGTGGTAACCACCGTAGTAAACGAAATCGATATTCTCTTTCTTCAGACGCGCCACCAGCGTCGAGAAGTCTTTTTCACCGGCGGTGATTCCGTCGAAGAACACCACGTCAGCGTTGGCTTTCTTGAGGTTATCCTGCACGGAACGCGCCAGGCCTTCACCGTACTGTTGTTTGTCGTGAACGATCGCAATGCGCTTCGGCTTCACTTTTTCAACGATATATTTGGCAGCAGTTGGGCCCTGATCGGAATCCAGACCGGTGGTACGCATCACCAGGTTATAGCCGCGCGCGGTCAGCTCAGGCGCCGTTGCCGCTGGGGTGATCATCAGAATGCCTTCGTCTTCATAGATATCTGACGCAGGCTGAGTGGAAGACGAGCACAGGTGGCCGATAACATATTTAATCCCGTCATTGACCACTTTGTTAGCTACCGCTACCGCTTGTTTCGGGTCACAGGCATCGTCATATTTCACCATGACCAGTTTGTCGCCTTTCACGCCGCCTTTGGCGTTGATATCTGCAATCGCCTGCTCTGCGCCAGTAAATTCCTGATCGCCATACTGCGCTACCGGACCGGACATCGCGCCGACGACGGCAACTTTAATATCCTTAGCAAACGCCATATTGCTCAAAGACAGGGCGATACATCCTGCCAATAACGCTTTACCCTTCATATTCATCCTGACAATCCCCATTATTGTGGTTATTACGTGTGTTGTGATGTTGTTGTTCAGCACTTTATTTCGATTATTGGATAGCCACCCGTGCTTTAGCAGCATACTCTGCTAAAACATACCCGATTTTTATTATTTTGGAATAGCTAAATTTACATCCAGATAACAAATTCGTATCTGGGGAGGGGGAGGAAAGGTCGTAGGCCCGATAAGCAAAGCGCCATCGGGCAAAGGTGTTGCCGGATGGCAGCGTAAACGCCTTATCCGGCCTACAAAAAACAAAACCCCCGAATTCACATTCGAGGGTTCATTGGCAATGCGCGAAGATTACGCTTCGATCGCCGCGCGCAGTTTTTTCATGGCGTTCTTTTCAAGCTGACGAACACGTTCAGCGGAAACGCCGTAGCGATCGGCCAGTTCCTGCAACGTCGACTTGTTGTCTTCGTCCAGCCAACGGGCACGAATGATGTCCTTGCTACGCTCGTCCAGACCTTCCATTGCGTGGGTCAATTTGTTCGCGGCCTGATCTTCCCAGTTATCTTCTTCAATGCCGTCGGCAAAGTTAGAAGATTTATCCTGCAGATACAGCACCGGGGCCATCGGCTGGCTGTCAGACTCATCGTCTGAAGACATGTCAAACGTCATGTCCTGTGCCGCCATACGGGATTCCATTTCGCGCACGTCTTTGCTGGAAACACCCAGCTCGCGAGCAACCATTTCAACTTCGTCCTGGTTAAACCAGCCCAGACGCTGCTTGGTTTTACGCAGGTTAAAGAACAGCTTACGCTGTGCTTTGGTGGTCGCAACTTTAACGATACGCCAGTTACGCAGAACGTATTCGTGGATCTCAGCTTTGATCCAATGCACGGCGAAGGAAACCAGGCGCACACCCACTTCCGGGTTGAAACGGCGCACAGCTTTCATCAGGCCGATATTACCTTCCTGAATCAGATCCGCCTGCGGCAGGCCATAACCCGCATAATTACGAGCAACATGAACAACAAAGCGCAGGTGAGACAGGATCAGCGTTTTAGCTGCTTCCAGATCGCCCTGGTAATGCAGCTTTTCAGCCAGTGCCCGCTCCTCGTCAGCCGACAACATCGGCCACGCGTTCGCAGCCCGGATGTAAGATTCCAGGTTACCAACAGGGGCTAAAGCTAAATTTTGCATTTCTTTGGTCATTCAAATCCTCTCAATCTTTTCATCTGGCGCATTGGCTAAAAACTAATTAACAAAAACCAGTAGCAACAACCATGCCAGAGCTTATGAGCAACGAGAATATCATTCAATCTTTTATCAGACAGTGATTTTATCCACAAGTTCCATGTCGTAATGTGTATAGATTACGCACAAAATGTGACATCACAATGAATACGCCGGGAAGAGATCACAGGGACTCTTTCCCTGCAGAGCGAACTACTCAGTGCAGGGAAAGATTATACCAGAGATTTTTTAATCGGGGGTAAAGTGGCGTAAATGTTGAACCGTGGCAAGCCAGGCTGCCACCCAGCCAATCATTGAGCACACCAGCAGCAATAACAGGCACTCGTCGAATGATAAGCCATTGATATCAAACTTGGTTCCAAAAACCTGCGCCACTTCAGTTACCGCTGACGACAGACGCATCACCAAAATTTCTGACAAAATCAGTGAAAGAAATGCACCGGAAAAACCGAGCAGTGCACCGCCGTAGAGGAACGGACGCAGGATAAATCCATCCGTCGCGCCAATCAGTTTTTGCACGTTAATGGTATCGCGTCGCGCAAAAATACTCAGACGCACGCTGTTACCGATGACGAGGAAGACCGCCGCCACCATCAGCACGCCGATCATCGCGGAAACGCGCCCGACAAGGCCCGTCAGCGCCGCCAGGCGAGCGAACCAGCTGTCATCCATTCGCACTTCATCAATACCGTTGATTTGTGCGATGCGGTCACGCAGCGTGTTCAGCGACTCCGTACCCTGAAAGTCCAGTTTCGGGATAACAACCGCCACGGCCGGAAGCGGGTTCTCTTCCAGCATATCCAGCGCGCCGCCAAAGCCAGACCAGTTGCGGAATTCACCCAGCGCGTCGTCACGAGAAAGATAATTCACTTTCTCCACGCCCTGCTCGGCCTGCAACTGACCAACCACCCGCGCCGCCGCATCATCATCCAGCGTTTTTTGCAGGTAAACGGTGATCTGCGGAGACGGATAATACTGGCTTGCCGCATGGTTTACGTTCTTATAAACCATGTAGCACACGCTTGGCAGCGTCAGGGAGATGGCAATAACCATCACCGTCAGAAACGTCGCCAGCGGCTTGCTTTTCAGGTCCTGTAACGCGCCCTGAAACGCATAACGTACCTGCTCGTTAAAGACATTGGTTTTACGCGAATTCGGCTTTGGCGCGGCTTTCGCACGCTTTGGCGTGTTGCGACCGCCGTCACCCGGCGCACCGCCCGATTTACGAAAGCGATCCAGTCGGCCACCGAACTGTTTGATTTGGTTAATAGCGTCACGTCTATTCATGCGCCAGGCCTCCATGCAGATGTCCATCGCTCAGAACCATTTGGCGATAGGAGCGACGGGAGATCAGGCCAATATCGTGCGTGGCCATTAATACCGTGACCCCGACGCGGTTAAACTCTTCGAACAGGCGAAGGATCCCTTCTGACAGCGCGTCATCCAGGTTCCCCGTTGGTTCATCCGCCAGCAGCACCGCAGGTTTATTCACCACCGCACGGGCGATGCCGACGCGTTGTTGTTCACCGCCGGAGAGTTGAATCGGGAAGTTTTTCGCTTTGTCCAACAGCCCGACCTTATCCAGCGCCGCTGACACGCGACGACGAATATCGTCCCCGCTGGCACCCGCGATGATCAGCGGGATTGCCACATTGTCAAACACGGTTCTGTCCATCAACAGGTGGTGATCCTGAAAAATCATGCCAATCTGACGACGCAGAAACGGCACTTCACGGTTTTTCAAACGGCTGATGTCATGCCCGCTAAAGTAGATTTTCCCGGCGCTGGGCCGTTCAATTCCACAAATCAACTTCAGCAGGGTACTTTTCCCCGCGCCGGAGTGGCCGGTCAGAAACGCCATCTCGCCAGGCTGCATATGGAAGGTCACTCCCTGCAGCGCTTGTCTCCCACCGAGATAGGCCTTGCTGACATGTTCAAAGCGAATCATTGTTAATCCTCTCGGGCAAAAAGTGCCTCTATAAAATCGTCCGCTTTAAACGGACGTAAATCCTCGATACGTTCGCCCACACCGATATAGCGGATAGGGATGCCAAACTGATCGGCTACCGAGAAGATAACCCCGCCCTTCGCCGTACCGTCCAGCTTGGTCAGGGTGATACCGGTTAAGCCCACCGCTTCATGGAACAGTTTGGCCTGGCTTATCGCATTCTGCCCGGTGCTGGCGTCGATAGTCAGCATAACTTCATGCGGCGCATCTTCGTCCAGCTTCTTCATGACGCGAACGATTTTTTTCAATTCTTCCATCAGGTGCGATTTATTCTGCAAACGCCCTGCGGTATCAGCGATCAGCACGTCTACGTTACGCGCCTTCGCCGCCTGGATGGCATCAAAGATAACGGACGCGGAATCCGCGCCAGTATGCTGAGCAATCACCGGGATGTTGTTACGCTGACCCCAAACCTGCAGCTGTTCTACCGCCGCCGCACGGAAAGTATCACCTGCCGCCAGCATTACCGATTTACCCTGCTGCTCAAACTGACGCGCCAGCTTACCAATAGTGGTGGTTTTGCCCACGCCGTTGACGCCAACCATTAAGATAACAAATGGTGTTTTGCCATCAACGTTCAGCGGTTCGTCAACCTTCGCCAGAATCTCGCCCATCTCTTCTTTCAACAGACCGTACAGCGCTTCCGCATCTTTAAGCTGCTTGCGGCTGGCGCCTTCCGTCAGATTCGCAATGATCTTGCGGGTCGTTTCTACACCCACATCAGCGATCAGCAGCTGCTCTTCCAGCTCTTCAAACAGATCATCGTCGATCTTTTTACCACGGAACAGACTGATAAATCCGGAACCGAGGTTTTCTTTTGTTTTCAGCAGGCTGCGTTTCAGACGCGCAAAAAAACCTTCTTTGGTTGGTTTTTCCTGCTCCTGGACCACCTCTTCTTCTACCGGTTCTTCTACAGCAGGTTCTTCTACCGGCACCACCATAACCGCTTCTTCAGCAGCCTCAGCGGCCAGCGCCTGTGCTTCCAGCTCTTCGTCGGTCAGCCGCGGTTCGTTTTCAGCTTCTTCTTCAGCCGCCTCAACGATTTCCACGGTTTCCGCCTCGGCCTGCCACTCTTCGGCAGAAACTTCTTCGGTTTTCACCTCTTCCGGCAGCGGTAATTCTTCGCGTTCGATAACCACCGCTGCTGGCGTTTCCACTACAGTTTCAGCAACGGGTTCAGCAACCAGCTCAATCTCCGGCTGCGCTTGTTCGGCGACAGGTTCTTCTTCCGGCTGCAGTTTTTCGATTTCCGCAACCTGTTCAGTTACTTCAACGACTTCAGCTGCAAAGGCTTGCGTTTCAGCCTCGCTACGGGTTTCCTCGACTTGCGGCTGTTCGTCAACGACGGTAGTTTCTTCAGCAACCGGTTGTTGTTCTTCATTTTTTACTTCTGTCTCGTTTTCCGGTGCCTGCTCTTTTTGACCAAAGCCCAGCCAGGAAAAAAAGCCACGTTTTTTCTCTTTCGCCATTTGCGACTACACTCCCCCGCTGTTGCTTCATGGCACAGCGTCAACGCTATGTACATAGCAGCTAAAAAAATGATGAAATAGTCTATCACTTAACTTAACTCACATCACCGCCTGGAATGACATGCTATAGGCGGATTGAGCAATAATAGAAATGAAAAAACCGAATCACTCTGGTAGCGGCCAGATCCGCATTATTGGCGGGCAATGGCGTGGCCGTAAACTCCCGGTTCCGGACAGCCCCGGCTTACGTCCGACCACCGACCGTGTGCGCGAAACGTTGTTTAACTGGCTGGCCCCGGTAATGGTCGATGCTCACTGTCTGGACTGCTTCGCCGGCAGCGGCGCGCTGGGGCTGGAAGCCCTCTCTCGCTATGCGGCAAATGCGACGCTTCTGGAGATGGATCGCGCGGTATCTCAGCAGCTACAAAAGAATCTCGCCACACTGAAAGCCTCCCATGCCCGCGTCGTCAATACCAATACGCTGACATTTTTGGCTCAGGCAGGTACGCCGCATAACGTGGTATTTGTTGACCCGCCGTTTCGCAAAGGATTACTGGAAGAAACATTAACTCTTCTGGAAACTCATGGCTGGCTGGCAAATGAAGCGTATATTTACGTTGAAAGCGAAGTAGAAAACGGCTTACCGCCGGTTCCGGTGAACTGGTCGCTATACCGTGAGAAAGTCGCCGGACAGGTCGCCTATCGCCTGTACCAACGTGAAGCACGAGGAGAACACGATGCTGATTAACCTGGGACGCCTGCTGATGCTGTGCGTCTGGGCATTTTTACTACTGAATATTTTCCAACCCTTTCCACGCCCGCTTAACATCTTCGTTAACGTCGCACTGATATTTATGGTGCTGATGCATGGCATGCAGCTGGCGCTGCTAAAAAGCACCATGCCTAAAGATGGCCCGCAGATGACCAACGGAGAGAAAATCCGTATTTTTCTGTTCGGCGTCTTTGAGCTACTGGTGTGGCAGAAGAAGATTAAAGATCAGTTGAAGAAGTAGCTGTGATCTTTTCGCCCGGCGGCACGTTGCGGGCCGGGGCGAAAAATCTGTAGGCCGGATAAGGCGTAAGCCGCCATCCGGCATCAGTCAGATGACACCTTAGCGTTCAAGCGTAAAATCAACAAATCGCGAACCTTTGTAACTCAGCGTGCCTTTATCCCCGACCGTTAACGCGTGGTACTGCTGGGCATCCAGACGAAACGTCTGCTCCATCCCCCCGTTTTGTGGCTTAAAGCTGGCTTCATAGCGCATGCTGGTTCCTGCCGGGCTCACTTCCTGCTGGCGGGATCGCCGATCGTTTAGCGGTTTTTCCCGTTTATTACTTACCACCACCTGCTTTTGCACCAGCGGCGCCGCATCATTATCGGCTTTTTCTCGCCGCTGCTGAACAAAGCGAAACGACGCAGCGACAACGATTAAGACAATGATAACAATGAAAAAAAGTGGTGGTTTGCTCATATTATTAACCCATCAGAAAATGCGGAAATAAGCATACATCGCCTGTTATGGTGTTGTCATCTGGCTGTGTCGACCTCTACACTGGACAGTAGAGCCGTGAGCACCCCGCTTACGAAAAAATAACGAATTCAAGGAACTAAGATGCTTTGGTCGTTTATCGCTGTCTGTCTTTCCGCATGGTTGTTCGTGGATGCTTCCTATCGTGGACCTGCCTGGCAACGCTGGGTCTTTAAGCCCCTGACGTTACTCCTGCTGGCGCTGCTGGCCTGGCAGGCGCCAATGTTTAACGCTATCAGCTATCTGGTGCTGGCTGGCCTGCTTGCCTCGCTGCTGGGCGATGCGCTGACGCTGTTACCGCGCCAACGCCTGCTGTACGCCGTGGGGGCATTCTTCCTGTCGCATCTGCTGTATACCATTTACTTCGCCAGCCAAATGACGCTGTCGTTCTTCTGGCCTTTGCCGTTGGTGCTGGTAGTGCTGGGGGCGTTGCTGATCGCCGTGATCTGGACGCGTCTGGAAGAGCTGCGTGTCGCTATCTGCACCTTTATCGGCATCACGCTGATGATGGTCTGGATGGCCGGTGAGCTGTGGTTCTTTCGACCGACCGCCCCGGCGCTGTCGGCATTTATGGGCGCATCCCTCCTGTTCATCGGCAACATTGTCTGGCTGGGTAGCCATTACCGTCGCCGCTTCCGCGCCGATAACGCTATTGCCGCCGCCTGCTACTTCGCCGGACATTTCCTGATTGTTCGTTCGTTGTATCTTTAAAACGCTTGACTCTGGAGTCGACTCCAGAGTGTATCCTCCGGTTAATACGAAATGATTATCAACCGGAGGATGCCATGTCGACACCCGATACCCGTGGCAAAAAAGTCCCACAATTCTCTTCTTTCAAGCCAGCGCCTGCACCACAAAAGGCGGATGACTGCTGCTGCGAAGGAAGCTGCTCCACTACACCAACCGTATCCGATACCGTAATAGGTACCCGCTATTCCTGGAAAGTGGCGGGCATGGACTGCGCAGCTTGCGCCCGCAAAGTAGAGAATGCGGTCCGCCAGGTCAGCGGCGTCAACCAGGTCCAGGTTCTGTTCGCCACTGAAAAACTGGTGGTCGATGCCGGTTCCGATATCCGCCAGCAAGTTGAAAACGCGGTGCAAAAAGCAGGCTATACCCTGCGCGATGAGCACGCGACGGACGCCGCCCCCGAGTCACGTTTTAAAGAAAACCTGCCGCTGATTTCGCTGATTATTATGATGGCGATTAGCTGGGGGCTGGAGCAGTTCAATCATCCTTTCGGTCAGATAGCGTTTATCGCCACCACGCTGGTCGGTCTGTATCCCATTGCCCGTCAGGCCCTGCGTCTGATGAAAACCGGCAGCTACTTTGCCATTGAAACGCTGATGAGCGTCGCCGCCATTGGCGCACTGTTTATCGGCGCGACGGCGGAAGCCGCTATGGTGCTGCTGCTGTTTTTAATTGGCGAGCGTCTGGAAGGATGGGCCGCCAGCCGCGCCCGTAAAGGGGTCAGCGCTCTGATGGCGCTCAAACCGGAAACCGCCACACGCCTGCGTAACGGCGAACGCGAAGAGGTGGCTATCAATACCCTCCGGCCTGGCGATGTTATTGAGGTTGCCGCGGGTGGGCGTTTACCTGCCGACGGCAAACTGGTCTCCGGCTTTGCCAGCTTTGATGAGAGCGCCCTGACCGGCGAATCGCTCCCGGTTGAACGCGCCACCGGCGAGAAAGTCCCGGCGGGTGCCACCAGCGTGGATCGTCTGGTAACGCTGGAAGTGCTCTCAGAACCGGGTGCCAGCGCGATTGACCGTATTCTGAAGCTGATTGAAGAAGCGGAAGAACGCCGCGCCCCCATTGAGCGCTTTATTGACCGTTTCAGCCGAATTTATACCCCAGCTATTATGGCGGTTGCGCTGCTGGTCACCCTCGTACCGCCACTGCTGTTTGCCGCATCCTGGCAGGAGTGGATTTACAAAGGGCTGACGCTGCTGCTGATTGGCTGTCCTTGCGCTCTGGTGATTTCAACCCCCGCAGCCATTACTTCTGGTCTTGCCGCTGCGGCGCGTCGTGGGGCATTAATCAAAGGCGGAGCCGCGCTGGAACAGTTGGGTAGAGTCACGCAGGTGGCGTTTGATAAAACCGGCACCCTGACCGTCGGTAAACCACGCGTCACGGCGATTCATCCGGCAAGCGGTATTGGTGAGGCTGAATTGCTGGCACTGGCGGCAGCGGTAGAGCAAGGCGCGACACACCCGCTGGCACAAGCAATTGTTCGGGAAGCACAAACGCGCGAACTGACTATTCCTGTCGCAAAAGAGCAACGGGCGCTGGTTGGCTCTGGAATTGAAGCGCTGGTCAACGGCGAACGCGTACTGATTTGCGCCGCTGGTAAGCAGCCTGCCGACGCCTTTGCCGGGCAGATTAGCGAGCTGGAAAGCGCGGGCCAAACGGTGGTGTTGGTGCTGCGTAACGATACTGTACTCGGCGTACTGGCCCTACAGGACACGCTGCGCGATGACGCTCGCAGCGCCATCAGCGAGCTTAATCAGATTGGCGTGAAAGGCGTGATCCTGACCGGTGATAACCCGCGTGCGGCCGCCGCCATTGCCGGTGAACTGGGCCTCGAATTCAAAGCGGGACTCTTGCCGGAAGATAAGGTGCAGGCCGTTACCCATCTTAACCAACAGTCGCCGCTGGCGATGGTCGGCGACGGCATCAACGATGCCCCGGCAATGAAAGCGGCTACCATCGGCATTGCGATGGGAAGCGGGACCGACGTCGCGCTGGAAACCGCCGATGCAGCCCTGACCCACAACCGTCTGCGTGGTCTGGTGCAAATGATTCAGCTGGCGCGGGCCACCCACGCCAATATTCGCCAGAACATTGCGATTGCGCTGGGTCTGAAGGGGATTTTCCTCGTCACCACGCTGCTCGGGATAACCGGACTGTGGCTGGCGGTGCTGGCGGATACGGGGGCGACGGTGCTGGTGACCGCGAACGCGCTGCGGTTGTTGCGTAAAGGGTAGTGCCTGTTTCTCGCCTGATGGCGCTTCGCTTATCAGGCCTACAGATTACTCAGTCTTTATAGGCCGGAGAAGCGTTAGCGCCATCCGGCATAACAAGATTACTGGCCTTTGCGCACCAGATAGCGGTACGGCAGCGAGTCGGTCTCTTTGGCCACCAGCTCATGTTCCATAAAGGTACAGAAGCCAGGAATATCGCGGGTTGTTGCCGGATCGTCGGCGACAATCAGCAGCGTTTCACCGGCCTGCATGCCGCGTACGGTTTTACGTACCATCATTACCGGTTCCGGGCAGCGCAGCCCCTGGGCATCAAGAGTATGGTCGGGGGAAGTAAACAGGTCGCTCATCGTCGTCTCATTCATACAAAAACGGCGTTATTTTACGCTCTGTTGTGGCGTAAGCCAATCAGGTTAACGATTGCGTGAAAAACAACCATTGCAATGTGCTCTTAAAGCAGTATCATGCGACGGTTTTTTATTGGGTTCCCTCACCCCATCCAACAAAAAGGTCACAATATGACTCCGTTTACACAAACTCAGCGCGTAAAAGCGTTGTTCTGGCTATCGCTATTTCATCTGCTGGTGATCACCTCCAGCAACTATCTGGTGCAGCTTCCAATCTCCATTTTTGGTTTCCATACCACATGGGGCGCGTTTAGCTTTCCGTTTATTTTCCTCGCGACCGACCTGACCGTGCGTATTTTTGGCGCGCCGCTGGCTCGACGTATCATCTTTGCGGTTATGATCCCCGCGCTGCTGATCTCCTATGTCGTTTCATCACTGTTCTATATGGGATCGTGGCAAGGATTCGGCGCACTGCTGCACTTTAACCTGTTTGTCGCCCGTATCGCCGCCGCCAGCTTTATGGCCTACGCGCTGGGACAAATTCTGGATGTGCATGTCTTTAACCGCCTGCGTCAGAACCGTCGCTGGTGGCTGGCACCGACGGCGTCCACGCTGTTTGGCAATATCAGCGATACGTTGGCCTTCTTCTTTATCGCTTTCTGGCGTAGCCCGGATGCCTTTATGGCCAAGCACTGGATGGAAATCGCACTGGTCGATTACTGCTTCAAAGTGCTGATCAGCATTATTTTCTTCCTGCCAATGTATGGCGTGTTGCTGAATATGTTACTGAAAAGGCTGGCAGATAAATCTGAAATCTCTGCATTGCAGACGAGTTAAAGGTTCATTTTCCGAGTTGTGATAAGATGGACGAATGAGCCGTTATGGCCGTTTATCGAAAGGAAGAAGTCAATGCGCAATCTGGTTAAATATGTCGGTATTGGCCTGCTGGTTATGGGGCTTGCGGCCTGTGATAATAGCGATACAAAAGCGCCAGCCGAGGGTGCTGCCGCAGAAAGTAACGCCACCGGACAACCGGTCAGCCTGCTGGACGGCAAACTCAGTTTTTCCCTGCCAGCGGATATGACCGATCAGAGCGGCAAGCTGGGCACCCAGGCGAACAATATGCACGTATATTCTGACGCAACCGGCCAGAAAGCGGTGATTGTGATTGTTGGCGACAACACCAACGAAGATCTGGCCGTGCTGGCAAAACGTCTGGAAGATCAGCAGCGTAGCCGTGACCCGCAGCTGCAGGTCGTCACCAATAAATCTATTGAGCTGAAAGGCCACACGCTGCAGCAGTTAGACAGCATCATCTCGGCCAAAGGCCAGACCGCATACTCTTCCGTGGTGTTGGGTAAAGTGGACAACCAACTGCTGACGCTGCAAATCACGCTGCCTGCTGACGATCAGCAAAAAGCGCAGACTACCGCAGAAAACATCATTAACACGCTGGTTATCCAGTAACGGTTAAGACGATGACGCGGCCTCCGGTGACACCACCTGAGGCCGTTTTTTTAACCGCCAGGTCAGCAATAACGCCACCGCTACCAGCCCTGACACTGCCAGATAGATAACCGGCACACCCGCCCACGTCATGACCAGCCCGGCCAGCGGCCCGGTAACCCCCAGCGATAAATCCATAAACACCGTGTAGGTCGCCAGCGCAGCACCCTGATTTTGCTGAGGAACGGCTTTTACCGCCACCACGCCCAGCGCCGGGAAAACCAGTGAGAACCCAGCCCCGGCCAGCAGAACGCCGATTTTCGCCATCCACGGCATCGAAGCCATCCCGACCAGTAACAGCCCGACAATCTCGACGCTAAAGCAGATCATCGCCACATTCAGCCCGCCTAAACGGTTGATACCATTTGGGAACAACAAACGAGTACCGACAAACGTGCAGCTAAAAAGCGTCAGCGCGAATGCGGCGCCATCCCAGCCTTTGGCATCATAGAACAAGGTAATGAAGGTAGCGATTACCCCAAATCCGGCGGAGGCCAGGGCCAGCGCCATACCATACAACCAGACGCGCCCAAGCACCGCGCGAAATGGCAACGGTTTGCCTTTGCTGGCCTTTACCGCCGGACGAGGGAGCGCCAGCAGGATTGCCAACAGTGCCACGCCCATCACGGTCAGCGCCAGCCCCTGTAAGCCACCCCAGGCATAAAACAGAACACCCAGCGGCGCGCCTATCGCCATCGCGCCATAGGTCACGATACCATTCCAGGAAATCACCCGTCCGATGTGCATTGAGCCAACCACCCCCACGCCCCACAGCGTAGAGCCGGTCCCGGCAAAGCTTTGCCCGATCCCGAGAATCACGCGCCCCAGACATAGCAGCAGCAGACTGGCCAACGGCCAGCCGTTCGTTGATCCCGCCAGTAAATAGCCCAGGCCACTTAAAAAGCAGCCGCACAGCCCAAATACCACAATCTTCTTTGGCCCCAGCAGATCGGCATAGCGACCGGCATGCGGACGGCTCAGCAGCGTAGCGAAATATTGCAGGCTGATGACCAGCCCAGCCCAGAAAGCGCTAAATCCCATTACATCATGGACGTAGCCAGGCAACACCGCGAGCGGCAGGCCGATGGTCAGGTAGCTGGCGAAGTTAAACATCACCACAGAAACAATACGCAGGTTCAGGCGTAAACCGCTAAGCGTCGGTTCAGCGACGGGTTCGGGCATGGAGGGTCACCACGTTTTCACAACAGTGTTTCATTTCTACCATGTTGCAGAGCAGAAATCAGTAGCCAGTTTAGGAATATCAGTCGCAAGCCAGCCGCTACACTTAATGCAAAAACGCAAACAGGAAGAAGACATGATAACCACCCAGCCCGATAAAACGGGTTTGCACATTTTGCTCAAACTGGCCGCTCTGGTGGTGATCCTCGCAGGTATCCATGCTGCGGCGGATATCATTGTGCAGCTGCTGCTGGCCCTCTTTTTTGCCATTGTATTGAATCCACTGGTCACCTGGTTTATCCGCCGGGGAGTCGGTCGCCCAATCGCTATTACCTTAGTCGTGGTGGTGATGCTGATCGTTCTTACGGCGTTGGTTGGCGTGCTGGCGTCGTCAATCACTGAATTCATGGACCTGCTGCCAAAATACAATAAGGAGCTAACGCGCAAGGTTCTGTATTTGCAAGAGATGGTGCCTTTTCTGAATCTGCATATGTCCCCGGAACGTATACTGCAACGCATGGACTCTGACAAGCTGATGACCTTCACAACCACGCTGATGACGAGTCTTTCTGGTGCCATGGCCAGCGTCTTTCTGCTGGTGATGACGGTAGTTTTTATGCTGTTTGAGGTGCGTCATGTCCCCTATAAGATGCGTTTTGCGTTGAGTAATCCGCAAATCCACATTGCGGGGCTACATCGAGCGCTGAAGGGTGTGTCACACTATCTGGCGCTGAAAACGCTGCTCAGCTTATGGACCGGTGCCATAATCTGGCTGGGACTGGCACTGATGGGGATTCAGTTTGCTCTGATGTGGGGCGTACTGGCATTCCTGTTAAACTACGTGCCCAACATTGGCTCGGTCATTTCCGCCGTCCCGCCCATGATCCAGGCACTGCTTTTTAATGGCATTTACGAATGTCTGTTGGTTGGCGCACTGTTTCTGGTGGTGCATATGGTGATTGGCAATATTCTCGAACCCCGAATGATGGGGCATCGGCTGGGATTATCGACGCTAATCGTCTTCCTCTCTCTGTTGGTATGGGGATGGCTGCTCGGTCCGGTCGGCATGTTGCTCTCCGTGCCGTTAACCAGCGTGTGTAAAATCTGGATGGAAACCACCAAAGGCGGCAGCAAACTGGCGATTTTGCTGGGGCCCGGCAGGCCCAAAAGCCGGCTTCCCTGAAAAACTACCAACCGAGGTAGTTTTTATATTTTTATATGACCGTTAAAATGACGCTAACGCAGTTATATATAGAAGCTTATCTTAAATAAAGAGTGAAAGGGATTTCATTTTTTATAAAGAAAATACATAAGTCAAGATGATGGTTTCTTTACCAAAACGCATAAAAATAATGAATACCCCCCAAAGCATTTAACTTAAGCTATCTACTTAGCTTTAAAGGTTATTTTATTTGATACATTTTCTCTAAAAATCTATACTTCTCGCCAATGATGATGCTGAAAAATTTCCGTTGAAGAAAGTCTTGGGATATTACTATCCGGTCATCTCATTACCTTGCTACCAACTATATGAAATAAAATGCTAATTTAGCTTAAATATAATCATAGGCAATACAAGGTGCCCATGATTTCGGAGTTTATTATTTAACACGTATAAACGGTACTTTGATAGGGAGCTTTAATGAAACAGTATATTAAGTGGTTTGCGGCCATTGCCGTTGTCGGTGCTCTGGCGGGTTGTGCACGTACTGCGCCGATTGATCAAGTTCACACCAGTGTGAGCGCGGGGCATACTCTGGACCAGGTTAAAACCGCGATCCTGAAAGCCGGTATTCAACGCCAATGGGTCATGTCTGAAGTCGGACCAGGTGTTATTAAAGCTCGCCAACAAACCCGCGATCATGTAGCTGAAGTCCGTATCACTTATACCGCCACCAGCTATGACATCAAATACGACAGCAGCCTCAACCTGCAGGCATCTGGTGGAAAAATTCACAAAAACTATAACCGCTGGGTACGCAATCTGGATAAAGACATCCAGCTTAATCTGTCAGCCGGCGCCAATCTGTAATTATGCCTAAAGTCGGGCCGAAAAGGCCCGATACTCTTATTATCTGCCATTTAACAGGTTGTCCCCACATGTACGAACAGGATTCGCTTAGCGCACTGGATGCCATTACTGAAGCACAACGTATCGCCTTTGCCCCTATGCTTTTTCAAACCGCGTTGTGTCTGCGAAATGCGGGAGTACTCACCTGGCTAGACAAGCAAGGTAAACGCGGCGCCACGCTCGACGAAATTACCGAAAACAGCACCATCAACGAATATGCCGCCAGCATCCTGTTGGATATGGGGTTAAGTGGGCGAATCATTACCCACAAAGAAGGATATTATTACCTCGCTAAAGTCGGTCATTTTCTTTTACATGACACCATGACGCGCGTGAATATGGACTTCACTCAGGATGTTTGCTACCAAGGATTGTTCTATCTTGAAAATGCGTTGAAAGATGGAAAACCCGCGGGACTAAAAATTTTTGGCGACTGGCCAACAATCTATCCTGCGCTATCACAATTACCGCTGGCTGCGCGTGAAAGTTGGTTTGCTTTTGATCATTACTATTCAGATGGCGCATTTGATGCCGCATTGCCATATGTATTCGCCAGCGCCCCTGCAACCCTGTACGATGTCGGTGGAAATACCGGAAAATGGGCATTACGCTGTTGTCAGCATGATGACAATATTACAGTCACCCTCTTAGATTTGCCGCAACAAATTGCACTTGCCCGCGAAAATATAGAAAATGCAGGATTATCTCATCGCATAAATTTCCATGCTGTGGATATGCTTAGCGACTCGCCTTTACCTGACGGCGCTGATATCTGGTGGATGAGCCAATTCCTGGACTGTTTTTCCCCGGAACAAATTATCGCTATGCTAAGCAACGTTGCTCGGGTGATGAAACCGGGCGCGAAGCTGTGCATTATGGAGCTGTTTTGGGATGCCCAAAAATTTGAGGCGGCCTCATTTAGCCTGAATGCGTCTTCGCTTTATTTTACCTGTATGGCGAATGGCAACAGCCGTTTCTACAGCGTAGAGAAGTTTTATCACTATCTGAATCAGGCAGGTTTTCAGGTAGATGAACGCCACGACAACTTAGGTGTTGGGCATACTTTATTGATATGTCAGAAGAAAAAATAAGAAACAATCGGAACAACCGATTTACCGCGGATACGCGTTGATGAAATTTGCTTTCAACATTATTGACTGGCAGGCCAAGGCACCAGGGTTAAGCGAAACAGAACAGTGGCATGAATGGTCACGGCTTTCGCACGCCATCGATCCCACCGCGCCGTTGGCTAAGCTCCATGAGTTACCGATGATGACAGCTCGCCGCCTCAGTTCCGGCAGCAAACTGGCCGTCGATTGCGGTCTGGCGATGCTACGCCGTCATGATATCAATGCCGTTTTGTATACCAGCCGCCATGGTGAACTGGAGCGTAACTACAGGATCCTACACGCTCTTGCGACTGAGCAAGCGCTCTCACCGACCGATTTTGCCCTTTCTGTCCATAACTCTGCTGTGGGTAACTTGACCATCGCCGCAAAAAAACCGATTGTCTCCTCCTCGCTTTCTGCTGGCAGGGATACATTCCAGCAGGGGTTATGCGAAGTCATCGGGCTGTTGCAGGCGGGATATCAGCGCGTATTGATGGTCGATTTCGACGGTTTTCTGCCCGAGTTTTATCACCCACAGTTACCACCAGACATGCCAACGTGGCCGTTTGCCGTCGCGCTGGTTATTGAATCCGGTGATAGCTGGCAATGTGAAACCCGTCCACACAGCTCACAGGACGAGACAACGTTGCCGCAAAGCCTGTTGTTTTTACAACATTACTTACAAGATGCCAGGGCGTTTACCCTGCCTGGCGAACGCGTACAGTGGCAGTGGAGTCAGTGATGAACACGATGATCCTGCGGCTTAACCGGGTATGGCGACTGGTGATGACCGGTTTTTGCTTTGCCCTGTTTGGCCTCGGCGGGCTCCTCCTATCTACGATTTGGTTTAACGTCCTGCTGATCGCGGTATGGGATAAAGCCCGACGTCGGCGTATCGCCAGACGCAGTATCGCCGCCAGTTTTCGTCTCTTCTTAATCGTGGCGAAGCGGCTTGGCGTGCTGGATTACCAGATTGAAGGGCGAGACATTTTACGCAACGAACAAGGGTGTCTTGTCGTCGCCAACCACCCGACGCTGATCGACTATGTCCTACTGGCCTCGGTCATGCCAGAAACCGACTGTCTGGTGAAAAGTGCACTACTAAAAAATCCTTTTCTCGGCGGCGTAGTCCGGGCCGCAGATTATCTGATTAACAGCCAGGCTGATGCGCTATTGCCCGCTTGCCAGCAACGTCTGGAGCAAGGCGATACCATTTTAATTTTCCCCGAGGGAACCCGTACACGCCCCGGAGAAGCAATGACGTTACAGCGTGGTGCGGCGAATATCGCCGTACGCTGCAGCAGTGATTTACGCATAGTGACTATTAACTGCAGCGAACAAATGCTGGATAAAGAAAGCCAATGGTACAACGTCCCATCTGTAAAACCGATGTTTACCATTGCAGTACACGAACGGGTTAAGATCGACCAATTTTACGACGCAAACTCACAAGAACCGGCGCTGGCCGCAAGGCAGTTGAACCGGCATCTTTTGCTTCAATTACAACCAGGTACTTTACCTCTTTCAGGAATTAATGATGCAAGCGCTTTATCTTGAAATCAAAAATCTCATTATAACGACATTGAATCTCGACGAACTGACAGCTGATGATATTGAAACCGAAGCGGCACTCTTTGGCGATGGCTTAGGTCTGGACTCAATCGATGCCCTGGAGCTGGGTCTGGCGGTGAAAAACGAGTATGGCGTGATCCTCTCAGCAGAGAGCGAAGAAATGCGTCAGCACTTCTTCTCCGTCGCCACGCTGGCATCTTTCATTCACGCGCAACGTGCCTGAGGATAGTCCGTTATGACCGAACAAAAAGCCATTTACGCAGAAGTCTCCTCGCTGCTGGTCAAGCTGTTTGAAGTTGACCCGCAAGATATCAAGCCTGAGGCGCGCCTGTACGAAGATTTGGAACTCGATAGCATCGATGCCGTCGACATGATCGTGCATCTGCAAAAGAAAACCGGTAAGAAAATCAAGCCGGAAGAGTTCAAAGCAGTACGCACCGTACAAGATGTCGTCGATGCGGTAGAACGCCTTCTCAAAGAAGCGTAATTCTCCGTGTCGGGCACACGCTCGTTGCCAGTCGTACAACTGCTGACAGGTCTACTGTTGCTGGCCTGGCCGTTTTTGATCTGGTTTGGCCTGGCGCATAACAGTCTGCACTGGTTGCTACCGTTGATGGCGCTACTCCTTTTTTTACGCTTTCGCCAGACCCGGCGACAGGCGGGGCCGCTGCGCGTCGTGACACAGGTAGTGGCGGTCGCGGGTATCACCTTGTGCATTGCCAGTTATCTGCTCAAAACGCACCAGCTGCTGCTGTTTTATCCGGTAGTGGTAAACGCCGTTATGCTGTCGGTTTTTGGTGGATCGTTATGGTCAGCAATGCCCATTGTTGAACGTCTGGCACGACTGCGCGACCCAAATCTGCCCGATGCGGGCGTGCGCTATACGCGCCGTGTGACACAAATCTGGTGCGCCTTTTTCATCATCAATGGCAGCGTTGCGCTCTTTACCGCACTGAATGGCGATATGACCCTGTGGACCACCTGGAACGGCATGGTTTCCTATCTGCTAATGGGAACATTGATGGTAGGCGAGTGGTTAATTCGCCAACTGGTGATAAAACGAGATACCCAATGAAGCAGCCCCTCACACTCGCTCAATGGCTCTGTGCCCCACGTCCGGACGACGTTCCTGTTGCGTGGCAGGAAGAGCATACCTGGACGCTTGGCCATCTGCGCCATGATGTGGCCCAGTTGATAACATATCTGCGACAGCAGGAAGGTGAACGCTGGGCATTGTGCTTCGAGAACAGCTATTTATTCATCGTCGCGCTGCTGGCAACGCTCCATGCCGGCAAAACACCGGTGATCCCAGGACATTGTCGCGTTTCGTTGTTAAACGAGCAGCACTTGCTGTTTGACGGCGTACTGAGCGATAAAGCGATGGACTGGCAGGGAACGCTGCGGGTGGTCAGCTCCGCCATGACATCCGTGGCTCACGACATCACGTTCCCAGCAATACGCAGTGACGCCTTTGTGGAGCTATTCACTTCCGGTTCGACCGGCCAGCCGAAACGCGTGATCAAACCGATCGCTCGTCTGGATAGCGAAGCGGCATTGCTCGCTACACGCTTTGCCGATCGTCTGGCAGGTTGCCGGGTGGTCGCGTCAGTGGTACCGCAACATCTGTATGGCTTGACGTTCCGTATCTTTTTGCCGATGGCCTTAGGTCTGCCGCTGCACGCGGCGATGCTTTGGTATGCCGAACAACTGGCGGCGCTGAGCGCTGAGCATCGGTATGCGTTTATCAGCAGCCCGGCGTTTCTGAAACGCCTCGACCACAACCTGACACCGCCGCCGGTCGAACTGATTCTGTCTGCGGGCGGCATGCTGCCCTGGCAGGACGTCACGCAGGCTGCTGACTGGCTAAATGTCTGGCCCGATGAGATCTACGGCAGCACTGAGACCGGGATCCTTGCGTGGCGCTATCGCCATCAGGATGATGTGGCATGGCTGCCCTTTCCCGGCGTCAGATTCCAGTCAGAAGACGACGCATTTCGTGTGTTTTCACCGCTAATTAACGCTGATGATGGCCTGTTACTCGATGACGTTCTGCAGTTTATCGAAAATGGACAGTTCCGCCTGATGGGCAGACGCGGGCGGGTGGTCAAAATTGAAGAGAAACGTATTTCACTCAGCGAAGTGGAACAACGTTTACTGGCACTGGATGGTATCTGTGAAGTCGCGGCATTGCCGGTCTCACGTGGAGGACGTCAGGGCGTTGGCGTCCTGCTGGTACTGGATGACGAAGCCCGGCAACGCTGGCTTGAGTGCGGTGGTAAACCGCAAGAACTGACCTGGCGACGTTCGCTGCTGCCCTGGCTGGAGCCTGTCGCGGTTCCCCGCTACTGGCGGGTGATTGATGAGATTCCGGTCAACAGTATGAACAAGCGTGTCTATGCGCAATTACAGGAGTTATTTCATGAAACCCCATGAAATCGAGCGCCATCAGGCACTGCCTCATCAGGCTGAGATTGTTTTACAACTAGACCCTTCTCTGTTTTGGTTCAGCGGGCATTTTAGCGTGCAGCCACTGCTGCCGGGCGTTGCACAGCTGAACTGGGCGATGGATTACGCCACCACGCTGCTGGCCCCTGGCTGGCGTTTTCACAGTATTCAAAACGTGAAGTTCCAGTCGCCGTTATTGCCAGAGGCCACCGTCACCCTGAGTCTGAGCTGGCAGGAAGCGCGTCAGATGCTCTCTTTTAGCTACCAGCGCCACGACGGTGACGTGCGCCATACCGCCAGCAGCGGGAAGATTCGGTTATGCCGCTAACCTTTTCCCCGTGCGTGTTGATCCCCTGCTACAACCACGGCGCGATGATGTCGGACGTGTTGGATCGTCTTCAGCCGTTCAATCTCCCCTGCATTGTGGTGGACGATGGCAGTGACGAGACTACACGAGATGAACTGGCACGCCTGGCGGCAGAATACAGCAATCTGACGTTAATTCGCCTGCCCATCAACGCAGGCAAAGGCGCGGCGGTTATTCGCGGAATGCAGACGGCGGCAGATGCCGGGTTCAGTCATGCCGTGCAAGTCGATGCCGACGGGCAACATGCCATTGAAGATATTCCCAGGCTGCTTGCATTGGCAAAAGAACATCCGACAGCACTGATTTCCGGGCAACCGATTTACGATGATTCGGTTCCTCGCTCGCGCCTGTACGGTCGTTGGGTAACCCATATCTGGGTGTGGATAGAAACGCTCTCGTTGCAGATCAAAGACAGTATGTGCGGCTTCCGGGTGTATCCGGTGGCCCCCACGCTGCAACTGGCACAGCGCGTAACGCTCGGCAAACGGATGGATTTTGATACTGAAGTGATGGTGCGCCTCTACTGGCAAGGCAACACCAGCTATTTTATCCCCACGCGAGTCACCTATCCGCAGGACGGGCTATCCCATTTCGACGCGCTTAAAGACAATTTGCACATTTCATTGATGCACACTCGCCTGTTCTTTGGCATGTTGCCACGCATTCCCTCCCTGCTTTGTCGTCGTTCATCGACACACTGGGCGCAGCAACAGGAAGTCAAAGGGTTGTGGGGAATGCGCCTGATGCTACTGGTCTGGCGTGTACTGGGTCACAAAGCCTTCTCCCTGCTACTGTATCCGGTCGTCGGCGTATACTGGCTCAGCGCTTCAACTGCCCGAAAAGCCTCTCAACGCTGGATTAGCCGCGTAAGGGCGCAACTGATCACACGGCGGATGCCAGTACCGCCAAACCTGACCAGTTATCAGCATTTCCTGCGTTTTGGCGGCGCGATGCTGGATAAGATCGCCAGCTGGCGTGGTGAGCTGCACTTCGGTCGCGATGTGATTTTTGCACCAGGTGCAGAAACGACGCTGAATATCAGCGATCCTCGGGGAAAACTACTACTGGCTTCACATCTTGGCGATGTCGAAGCCTGTCGGGCACTGGCCCAGCTACAGGGCAGTAAAACAATCAATGCGCTGGTATTTAGCGATAACGCCCAACGCTTTAAACAAATCATGCAAGAGATGGCCCCGCAGGCTGGATTAAATCTGCTCCCGGTGAACAGTATTGGTCCAGATACTGCCATTCTGCTCAAAGAGAAATTGGAGCGCGGTGAATGGGTAGCCATCGTAGGCGATCGCATCGCAGTCAATCCCCAACGCGGCGGCGAGTGGCGCGTGTGCTGGAGCCGCTTTATGGGGCAAAACGCGCCATTCCCTCAGGGCCCGTTTATTCTCGCGTCTATTTTACGCTGCCCTGTAGATCTGATTTTTGCCCTGCGCCAGCAGGAGAAACTCCACATCTACTGCGAACCGTTTGCCGACCCGCTGCTCTTACCGCGTGCCACACGACAACAGGCATTACAGAATACTGTCGATCGCTACGCCGAACGCCTTGAGCACTATGCGCTTCAGTCGCCCCTAGACTGGTTTAACTTTTTCGATTTCTGGCAACTGCCGGATACCAATGACAAGGAGTAAAGGGTGCTTAACGATCCCCGCTTTACGGCTGAAGTCGAGCTAACTATTCCGTTTCACGACGTCGATATGATGGGCGTAGCGTGGCATGGTAACTACTTCCGTTACTTCGAGATTGCCCGTGAGGCACTGCTGAACCAATTCGATTATGGCTATCGGCAGATGAAAGAATCCGGCTATCTGTGGCCCGTGGTCGACACTCGGGTGAAGTATCGCAATGCGCTGACTTTCGAGCAGCGTATCCGTGTACGCGCCCAAATTAAAGAGTACGAAAATCGCCTGCATATCGGCTACGAAATTTTTGATGCCGAAACAGGTAAACGCGCCACAACAGGCTACACCATCCAAGTCGCCGTCGACGAAAAAAGCCGTGAACTGTGCTTTGTCAGCCCGGATATTCTGTTTGAACGGATGGGAGTGACACCATGAAATTATGGCCATTGCTCGTGCTGCTCGTCAGCCCTTTCGTCAGTGCCCTGACGCTCGACTCCCTACAACAGCGTTTTACCGAACAACCGGTGGTTCGCGCCCACTTCGATCAAACCCGGACGATAAAGGATCTGCCGCAGCCGCTGCGATCTCAGGGCAAGATGTTGATCGCCCGCGACCAGGGGTTGCTGTGGGATCAAACGTCCCCGTTCCCCATGCAACTGCTGCTGGACGACAAACGGATGGTTCAGGCAATTAACGGTCAACCACCGCAGACCATTACCGCTGAGAATAACCCGCAAATGTTCCAGTTTAATCATCTGCTACGGGCGTTATTCCAGGCGGATCGTAAAGTGCTGGAACAAAACTTCCGCGTGGAGTTTGCAGACTTAGGAGAAGGTCGCTGGACGCTACGCCTGACGCCAATCACCACACCGCTGGATAAGATTTTTGCGACGATTGATTTAGCCGGAAAGACTTACCTGGAGAGTATTCATCTCAACGATAAGCAGGGGGATCGCACCGATATCGCGCTTTCCCAACACCAACTAACGCCAGCGCAACTGACCGATGACGAACGCCAACGCTTTGCCGCCCAGTAAACGCCCCGCGCTGTTATGGGGAGTCGTCTGCCTGCTCCTGCTGGGCATCTTTCTGACGCTGCTACCTCAGGCCCGCCTTAACAGCAGCGTGCTGGCCATGTTGCCAAAGCAGACGCTGGGCGCTATACCTCCGGGTCTTAACGAGGGATTTATGCAGCGCCTTGACCGTCAGGTGGTCTGGCTAGTGAGCCCCGGTAAGCAACCGGACCCAGCTATAGCCCGGGACTGGCTGGCTTTACTGCAAAAATCGCACGCGCTAGCCCAGGTAAAAGGTCCAATGGATGCCGACAGCCAGCAAGCCTGGGGGGCATTCTTCTGGCAACATCGTAACGGCCTGATAGATAACGAGACCCGCGCCCGGCTGCAAAACGGCGGCGAAGCGCAGGGCCAGTGGATCCTGTCCCAACTTTACTCCGCATTCTCCGGCGTCAGTGGCAAAGAGCTACAAAACGATCCCTTCATGCTGATGCGAGGCTCGCAGCTGGCCATGGCCAAAACCGGGCAGCGTCTGCGCCTGATGGACGGCTGGCTTGTCACCCAGGATGAGCAAGGCAACTATTGGTATCTGTTACATGGCGAGTTGACCGGCTCATCGTTTGATATGCAACAGACGCATCAATTGGTCACCACGCTGAATACGCTGGAGGGTGAGCTCAAAGCCCACTATCCACAGGCTCAACTGCTGTCTCGCGGGACGCTGTTCTATAGCGATTACGCCAGCCAGCAGGCGAAACAAGATATCTCTACCCTCGGCATAGCCACTGTGCTCGGGGTGATCCTGCTCATCGTGGCTGTATTTCGTTCGCTGCGTCCGCTGCTGCTGTGCCTGATTTCGATTGGCATTGGTGCGCTGACGGGGACCGTCGTCACGCTGCTGATTTTTGGCGAGCTCCATCTGATGACGCTGGTGATGAGCATGAGCATCATCGGTATTTCCGCCGACTATACGCTCTACTATTTGACCGAACGGATGGTGCACGGTGCGGAAACATCGCCATGGCAAAGCCTTGCCAAAGTGCGCAATGCCCTGCTCCTGGCTCTACTCACCACCGTAGCGGCTTATCTGATTATGATGCTGGCCCCCTTCCCCGGTATTCGCCAGATGGCGGTATTCGCGGCGGTAGGTCTGAGCGCCTCCTGCCTGACGGTCATTTTCTGGCACCCGTGGTTGTGTCGTCGGTTGCCGGTACGCCCGGTGCCGGCAATGGTACTCATGCTACGCTGGCTTGCTGCATGGCGGCGGAATAAGAAATTATCCGTTGGCCTGCCGGTGGCGCTGGCGTTGTTCTCGTTGGCAGGTATGGCGACGCTACGCGTAGATGATGATATCTCCCAGTTACAGGCGCTGCCGCAGGGTATTCTTGCTCAGGAAAAAGCGATTACCGCCCTGACCGGGCAAAGCGTCGACCAGAAGTGGTTTGTGGTGTACGGCAAATCCGCTCAGCAAACGCTGGAGCGGCTGGAAACCTTTATCCCCGCGCTGGAACAGGCAAAAAAAGATGGTTTACTCAGCGGATATCGCACCATTCCGCTCAATTCACTCGCCCGGCAACAGCAGGATCTGTCTCTGCTAAAAGATGCCGCGCCCGCCATCACGAAAGCCTTAAACAACGCCGGTCTGGCAACGGTGAACCCCGATCTTAGCGCCATGCCCGTAACCGTCGATGCCTGGCTTGCCAGCCCGGCCAGTGAAGGCTGGCGCTTGCTATGGTTGTCTCTGGCTGATGGCGAAAGCAGCGTACTGGTTCCCGTTGAAGGGGTGAAACAAAGTGATGCATTAAATACGCTCAGCGCGAAATATTCCGGCGTGGCGTGGGTGGATCGTAAGAGCAGCTTTGACAACCTGTTTGCCCTTTATCGCCATATTCTGACCGGTCTGCTGTGCATTGCGCTGGCGGTGATTGCCTGTGGCGCCGTCATTCGGCTTGGCTGGCGTAAAGGCTTAATTAGCCTGGTCCCCTCAGTGCTGTCTTTAGGTTGCGGTCTGGCGGTGCTGGCCCTGAGCGGTCATGCGCTCAACCTGTTCTCGCTGCTGGCACTGGTGCTGGTACTGGGAATTGGCATTAACTACACGCTGTTTTTCAGTAATCCACGCGGTACGCCACTGACATCGCTGCTGGCTATCACGCTGGCAATGATGACCACGCTCCTGACGCTCGGCATGCTGGTCTTTAGCGCCACTCAGGCAATCAGCAGTTTTGGCATTGTGCTAGTGAGCGGTATTTTCACCGCCTTCCTGCTGTCACCGCTGGCGATGCCAGGAAAAAAAGAGAAAAAAAGAAGATGATTAAACAGACATTCTGGCGCACCGCTGCGCTCGTCGCCACGTTGCTGCTGGCCAGTTGCAGCCACTCGCAGCCGGAACAGAAAGGCCGCCCGCAAGCCTGGTTAGAGCCGGGGACTCGTGTAACGCTACCTACCCCGGGGATTTCTCCCGCGGTGAATTCACAACAGCTACTAACCGGAAGTTTCAACGGCAAAACTCAGTCACTGTTGGTCATGCTCAATGCTGATGACAAGAAAATCACACTTGCCGGGCTGTCATCAGTCGGCATTCGCCTGTTCCTCGTGACTTACGATGAAAAAGGACTGCACACCGAGCAATCGATCATCGTTCCACAATTGCCGCCAGCCAGCCAGGTGCTGGCTGACGTGATGCTCAGTCATTGGCCGATTAGCGCCTGGCAACCGCAATTACCCACAGGCTGGACGCTCGTCGATACGGGTGACACGCGTGAGCTGCGCAATGCCCGCGGCAAAGTGGTCACGGAAATCACGTATCTGAATCGAAAAGGAAAACGCGAACCGATCAGCATTGAACAGCACGTTTTTAAATACCACATCACCATTCAATACCTGGGTGACTGAGATGATCTACATTTCTGCCGTTGGCATGATTAATGCGTTGGGCAATAACACTGATGAAATCGCAGCCAATCTCACTCGTGGCATAGCGCCGGGAATGCGCCCGCGCACGGGCTGGCTGCAAGGACACCCATCCGCCGTGTTAGCAGGCGTTGACGGTGAGCTGCCCGCTATTCCTCAGCACTTTAGCGCTCATCGTTCGCGCAACAACCAGCTATTGCTGGCAGCCCTGATGCAAATCCAGCCGCAGGTGGACGACGCTATCGCCCGATTTGGTCGCGATCGTATTGCTGTTGTTCTCGGCACCAGCACCTCCGGCCTGGATGAGGGTGACGTTCACGTAGATTTGATGCTCAACGGCAAAGAGAGCACTGACTGGCGCTATCCGCAACAGGAACTGGGCGATCCGTCGCGTTTTCTTAGCCACTGGCTGGCGCTGGATGGCCCGGCCTTTACGCTCTCAACCGCCTGCTCGTCCAGTGCAAGAGCTATCATGAGCGGACGTCGTTTGATCGAATCTGGTCTGGTCGATATCGCCATTGTCGGCGGTGCGGATACGCTAAGCCGAATGCCAATCAACGGATTCCACAGTCTGGAATCACTCTCCCCAACGCTGTGTCAGCCGTTTGGCCGCAACCGTTGTGGGATCACCATTGGCGAAGGCGCAGCATTGATGGTATTAACCCGCGAGCCACAGCCTATCGCGCTCCTTGGCGTCGGCGAATCCAGCGACGCGTACCATATTTCGGCTCCCCATCCACAGGGGGAAGGTGCCATTCGCGCCATCGGCCAGGCGCTTAACGACGCAGGAATGACGCCGGAACATGTGGGCTATATCAATCTGCACGGTACCGCCACACCGTTAAACGATCAGATTGAGTCCAACGTCGTGAGCGCGCTATTTGGCGAAACGGTCCCGTGCAGTTCAACCAAACACCTGACCGGGCACACGCTGGGCGCTGCGGGGATCACCGAAGCAGCGATCAGTATGCTGATTCTGCAACGCGAGCTGCCGCTGCCGCCGCAGGATTTTAGCCAGTCGCCACGCGATGAAACATTGCCACCCTGCGGCATCATTGAACAGCCGCAGCCGCTGACTCGCCCGGTTATCTTGTCTAATTCGTTTGCCTTCGGTGGCAATAATGCCAGCATCCTGCTCGGGAGAATCTCATGAGCCACTATTTATCACCGGGCGATTATTTACCGCATGATGCGCCGATGCTGCTTCTTGAAGAGGTCGTCAGTGTGGCGGACGAAACCGCCACCTGCCACGTGACGGTATCAGCAAACAGCGTACTGGCCCCTTTTCTCGACCCTGATGGCAATCTGCCTGGCTGGTTCGCACTGGAACTGATGGCGCAGACCATTGGCGTCTGGTCTGGCTGGCACCGCCAGCAACAAGGTCAGGCGAGTATTACGTTAGGCATGGTACTGGGCGCACGTGAGTTAGTCTGTGCTACAGGTGTTCTGCCTGCCGGGAAGACGCTGAGCATCCATGTCAAATTGCTGATGCAGGATGCACGATTCGGTAGCTTTGAATGTGCCATCCAGGCAGACAACGAGACGCTGGCAACCGGTCGAGTCAACACCTTCCAGCCGACATCAGAAGAAATTAACACGCTATTTCAACAAGGAGCGTCCACATGAGCCGTTCAGTTTTAGTTACGGGTGCCAGCAAAGGTATCGGTCGCGCCATCGCCAGACAACTGGCCGCGGACGGTTTTGTGGTCGGCGTACACTATCATCGCGATGTGCAAGGAGCACAAGAAACGCTGGATGCTATCCTCGCCGCTGGCGGCGCAGGGCGCCTGTTGACATTTGACGTTGCCAATCGCGAGCAGTGCCGTGAAATACTGTCGCAAGATATTGAGGCAAACGGCGCATGGTACGGTATTGTCAGCAACGCTGGAGTCACTCGGGATGCCGCTTTCCCTGCGCTCAGTGATAACGACTGGGATTCGGTGATCCATACCAACCTCGACAGCTTTTACAACGTCATTCATCCGTGCATTATGCCGATGATCAGCGCACGCCAGGGGGGCCGTATCATCACATTGTCTTCGGTTTCGGGCGTGATGGGCAACCGCGGTCAGGTCAATTACAGTGCGGCAAAAGCCGGAATTATTGGTGCCACCAAAGCGCTGGCTATCGAACTGGCAAAACGCAAAATTACCGTAAACTGCATTGCACCGGGACTCATTGATACCGGGATGATCGAGATGGAAGAAGCCGCATTGAAAGAGGCGATGTCGATGATTCCCATGAAACGAATAGGTCAGGCTGAAGAAGTGGCCGGGCTTGCCAGTTATTTAATGTCGGATGTGGCGGGCTATGTAACTCGCCAGGTGATTTCCATCAATGGAGGGATGTTATGACACGTCGTGTCGTGATTACAGGCATGGGCGGCGTCACCGCCTTTGGGGAAAACTGGCAGGCTGTCTCCGCCAGGTTATTGGCATATGAAAATGCGGTACGCAAAATGCCGGAGTGGCAGGTTTATGACGGACTGCACACACTGCTGGGAGCGCCGATCGACGACTTCACTCTGCCGGAACACTATACCCGCAAGCGAATTCGCGCCATGGGGCGCGTATCGCTGATGTCCACCCGCGCAACAGAGCTGGCGCTTGAGCAGGCCGGGCTGATTGGCGATCGGGTACTGACTAACGGTGAAACCGGGATCGCTTATGGTTCATCAACCGGTAGTACCGGTCCAGTGAGCGAGTTCGCGACCATGCTGACCGAGAAACACACCAATAACATCACCGGCACGACCTACGTGCAAATGATGCCGCATACCACTGCCGTTAACACCGGATTGTTTTTCGGTCTGCGTGGGCGAGTCATCCCGACATCCAGCGCCTGCACATCCGGTAGCCAGGCAATTGGTTACGCATGGGAAGCCATTCGACACGGCTATCAAACGGTGATGGTCGCCGGCGGCGCAGAAGAACTGTGTCCTTCCGAAGCCGCCGTGTTTGATACGTTATTCGCAACCAGCCAGCGCAACGACGAGCCGAAAACCACCCCATCCCCGTTCGATGAAAAACGCGATGGTCTGGTCATCGGAGAAGGTGCAGGTACGCTAGTGCTGGAAGAGCTGGAACACGCTAAAGCACGCGGAGCAACGATTTATGGTGAAATCGTTGGCTTTGCCACTAACTGCGATGCAGCCCATATCACCCAGCCGCAGCGCGAAACAATGCAGATTTGCATGGAAAAATCGCTGAATATGGCAGGTATTAGTGCCCGGGATATCGGCTATATTTCAGCGCACGGAACCGCAACCGATCGTGGTGATGTTGCAGAAAGTCAGGCAACCTCTGCAATTTATGGTGATAATGTTCCGCTATCCTCGCTTAAAAGCTATTTTGGACATACCCTTGGCGCTTGTGGCGCACTAGAGGCCTGGATGAGTCTGCAAATGATGCGTGAAGGCTGGTTTGCGCCTACGCTAAATTTGAGTCAGCCAGATGCCAATTGTGGCGCGCTGGATTACATTATGGGTGAAGCCCGCAAGATTGATTGCGAGTTTTTGCAGAGCAACAACTTTGCGTTTGGCGGCATAAATACTTCTATCATCATTAAACGTTGGCCGTGATATGTACCGGATCGTTCTTGGGAAAGTTTCTGTTTTAAGCGCTGGTGCACTGCCTGCCGCACTGAGTGAGCAAGCGCCGCAAGGTGCTCGCCGTGCGCGCTGGCTGGCAGGTCGCGTGCTGCTTTCCCATGCCCTTTCGCCATTACCAGACATCGTCTATGGCGAGCAAGGAAAACCGGCCTTTTCTGCTGACACGCCGCTGTGGTTCAATCTCAGCCACAGCGGTGATGATATCGCCCTGCTGCTCAGCGACGAAGGGGAAGTCGGCTGCGATATAGAAGTCGTTCGCCCGCGCGATAACTGGCAAACGCTGGCAAATACGGTATTCAGTCTTGGTGAGCATGCCGAAGTCGAGGCCGAACGCCCGGAACAACAGTTGGCGGCGTTCTGGCGCATCTGGACGCGTAAAGAAGCGATCGTGAAGCAGCGCGGCGGCAGTGCCTGGCAAATCGTCAGCGTCGACAGTACCGCGTTAACTTCCTCACTCTCCGTCAGCCAGTGCCAGCTCGATACCCTGAGCCTGGCGGTGTGCACCCCCACGCCGTTTACCCTGACCGCAGACGCCGTGCAGCGACTGGAAGCCTTAGCGTAAATTTTCCGGGAAGTTTTTCGGCAGCTCGCTCGCCGCACAGGCAATAACGTCATCATTGTTCGCGCCGCAGTCACGTACGAAAGTGATGGTCGCGAACTCATCAATCACCTCGGTGGGATACGCCGGGCCGGCATCGCGGTACGACATCATCAGCGGAATATGGTCATTCTGGAAGCAGACCGTTTTTTCCGGATTATTGATCACCCAGCGAGGGAAAAAGATGGTGCCGTGAAAGAGTTTGTCACCCAGGTTTACGATCAGACTGACGTCGGTCCCGGTCGGTTCGGTCCACGAAATTTTATAAACGCTCTCCCCGACCCGCACAATATAGGCCCGCTGATCTTTCACCCAACGATTCCCCACAATACCGCTGTGAATGCGGTAGTCCAGCGTAGTGTCGTTTTTCACGTAGATCTCGTAATTCCAGCCATTATCGTAGGTATAGACCAGATGTTTGCCGACAAATCCGCTTAAATCATGTTTATCAAACGCACTCATATTCGTTCTCCTCTTACTTGATGCGAGGATCTTAACGCTTCAAAAATTGGATGAATAACGCTATGTTTGCATCAAATTCATTCAATTATTAGATGAGTTATGCACAAAACAACCCTCGAGCAGTGGGCCCTATTGGAGAAAGTGGTGGAGCTGGGCAGCTTCGCTAAAGCGGCGGAAGAGACCAACCGTAGCCAGTCTTCGGTAAGCTACAATCTGGCACTGTTACAGGAGCGACTTGGCGTAACGCTGCTGACCCCGGAAGGGCGCAGGGCTGTCCTGACACCGGCCGGAGAGCTATTGCTCAATCAGGTCAAACCGCTACTGAAGGCTTTTTTATGGGTGGAAACCCGGGCCGCAACGTTACAAAACGGTACGCGAACGCGGCTGGATTTGATGGTAGATAGCATCTTCCCACGCAAACGCCTGTTTGCCATTCTCAAACAGTTTCAGCAGGCCTGGCCGCAAACGCAGGTGCGTCTGACCGAAGTCCTGGAGAATGGTGATGCTCGACTGGCAGCACATGCCGATGCGGACGTAATGGTCCTGACCCGGCGTCAGGATGTCACCGGACGCGGCGAATGGCTGATGAATATTGACTTCGTGGCCGTGGCCCACCGCGATCACCCACTCTGCATGCTGGATGCGCCGCTGAATGAAGACGCATTACGCGCCTGGCCGCTGATTCGCATTGCCGATCGCGATAACCCACAACAACCGGCGCGTGATGCCTGGACCTTCTCGACCATTGATGCCGCGATTGATGCGGTGATGTATCAGGTCGGTTACGGCTGGCTGCCCGAGGAACGTATTCAGACGCAGCTTGATCAGGGGCTTTTACGCCCACTGCCGTTAAGCCATGGTGCTCGTCGCGCCACGCCTTTGCATCTGATCGTTAAAGATACTCTCGCTCCGCTGGATGAACAGGTCAGTACCCTGCTGCGTTTATTGCGAGAGCATTAACCTTTTCCCCGGATGCCGGACGTGTGTTACAAAATACGCTATTCCCCTTACCCCCTGTGCGCCAACGCGCCACATGAAAGGTTAACTGCAGATGCAACGAGTCACCATTACCCTCGATGACGATTTACTGGAAACGCTCGACGGCCTGAGTCAGCGCCGTGGCTACAACAACCGTTCCGAAGCGATCCGCGATATTCTGCGTGGCGCACTGGCGCAGGAAACTACCCTTGAACACGGCACTCAGGGCTTCGCGGTGCTCTCGTATGTTTATGAGCATGAGAAGCGTGATCTGGCCAGCCGCATTGTTTCTACTCAACACCACCACCACGATTTATCGGTCGCCACGCTGCACGTGCACATCAACCATGACGACTGCCTGGAAATCGCCGTGCTAAAAGGCGACATGGGCGATGTACAGCATTTTGCCGATGACGTGATTTCCCAGCGCGGCGTGCGCCACGGCCATCTACAGTGCCTGCCGAAAGAAGAGTAATTGCCTGTTTCGTTGCCGGATGCCGGATGGCGGCTACGCCTTATCCGGCCTACGTCCGTTATCGTTTGTAGGCCAGGCAAGCGAAGCGCCCCCGGCAATAATGATTACGCCATCGTGCCAATCGTCTTTCTGAAACGCAGCAGTGCAATCAGGAAGAACGCGCTACCAATCGCCAGTAGCGTCAGAAACTGCGGCCAGACAATGCTAAACCCGGCTCCGCGATAAAGTATCGCCTGCGCGAGACTGACGAAATGGGTAGTCGGCATGGTCAGCATAATGTCCTGCACCGCCTGCGGCATGCTTTCACGCGGTGTGGAGCCACCTGAGAGCATCTGTAACGGCAGCAGCACCAGAATCATCAGCAGCCCCAGCTGCGGCATAGAGCGCGCCAGCGTCCCCATAAAAATGCCGATCGAGGTGGTGGCGAACAGGCTCAGCGCCACGCCCAGCATAAACAACGGTATCGAACCTTCAATCGGCACCCCGAGCACGCCTTTTACCATCAGCATCAGCGACAGACCGGAAACCACCAGCACCACCAGCCCCATCGACCAGATTTTTGCCATCATGATCTCAAACGGCGTCACCGGCATCACCAGCAGATGTTCAATGGTCCCGTGCTCGCGTTCGCGGATCAACGCCGAACCGGTCAGCACAATCGCCAACATAGTGATGTTGTTGATAATCGCCATCACCGCGCCAAAGCGGGCGGGTTCCAGATTAGGGTTAAAGCGCATGCGCATTTCCAACGCCACCGGCGGCTCATTGTTATCGCGGTAACGCGCCACAAAGCTGTTCACCTCGCCGCTGATGATATTCTGGATATAGCTGTTGCCGGTAAACGCCTGGCTCATCCGCGTGGCATCGACGTTAACCTGTATATCCGGTTGTCGTCCGGCCAGCACATCACGCTGAAAATCAGGCGGAATGTTTACGGCGAAGGTATAGCGCCCGGCATCCAGCCCGGCATCCATTTCATCGGCAGTGATCATCTCCGGCGGTAAAAACCACGGGCGATAAAAGCTGTTCACAATCCGATTCGACAACTGCGACTGGTCCATATCGGCAATAGCAATCGGTGCCAGATGCAGCGAACCCGGCAGGACGGTCGCGGAAGAATAAACCGAAATCGTGAAGGCGAAGACGATCAGCGTCAGCATCGCTTTGTCACCCAGCAGGCTGCGCAACTCTTTGATGCCGAGGTTATAAATATTGCGTAATCGGCGCATCACCCCTCCTGTTTTTTCAGCAGTAATACGTTCAGACCAATCACCACCGGAATGGCTACCACCAGCGGAATAAACAGCTGCCAGAGATCGGTCAGATCCAACGCTTTAGAGAACGTTCCGCGCGCGATGGTCAGAAAATGGCTGGTCGGATAAATTTCACCAATCCACCGGCCCGGCCCTTCCAGCGAGGCAACTGGATCGATCATTCCGGAAAACTGCGTCGCCGGGATCAATGTAATAATCGCCGTACCAAAAATGGCCGCGATCTGGCTTTTCATAAACGTGGAGATTAACAGCCCCAGCCCGGTGGCAATGGTGACGTACAGCAGCGCAGCCAGCGTCAGGGTCACAAAGCTCCCCTTATGCGGAACGCCGAACACAAACACCGACAGCGCGCACAACAGCAGGAAGTTCAGCATGCCCAGCACGATGTACGGCAACTGTTTGCCGAGTAAAAACTCGCTGCGGGTCGTGGGCGTAACGTACAGATTGATAATCGACCCCAGCTCTTTCTCACGCACCACGCTGAGGGCGCTGAGCATGGAAGGGATCATCATCAACAGCAGTGGGATCACCGCCGGAACAATTGCCGGCAGACTCTTCACATCCGGGTTGTAACGATAGCGAGTTTCAATGGTCATCAGCCCGTTTTGCTCGCTGGCATTTGGCTGGCGCGCCATCACATCCTGCAGCCAGGTCTGGTGCATCGCCTGCACGTACCCCCTGACCGTTTCAGCGCGGCTTGGCATTGCGCCATCGACCCAGACGCCAATCTTCACCGGCGTTCCACGCGCGATATCGCGGCCAAAATTTGGCGGAATTTCAATTGCTACCGCAACTTCGCCTGAGCGCATCCGTTTGTCCAGCTCGTCATAACTGGTGAGCGGCGGTTGCTCGATAAAATAGCGCGATCCCGCCAGATTCAGCGTCCACGCCTGGCTGCTGACGGTCTGGTCGCGATCGAGCACCGAAAAACGCAGGTTTTCCACATCCATGCTGATGCCGTAGCCCATGATAAGCATCAGGATCACTGTGCCCATCAGCGCCAGCGTTGAACGTACCGGGTCACGTCGCAGCTCCAGCGCTTCACGACGGCTGTAGCTGAACAAGCGCCGCAGGCTAAAGCCTTGCCGCGGCGGCTTACTGTTTTCATGCACTGTCTGGACATTGGCTGGCGCTAACTGAGCTTCCGGCGCCGGGCCTGCCGCTTCCTGCAACCAGGAGATAAACGCCTCTTCCAGACTGGCAGCTCCACGCTGTTTCACCAGTTCCTGCGGCGTACCGCTGGCCAGTACTTTTCCGGCGTGCATCAGCGACATGCGGTCGCAGCGCTCCGCTTCGTTCATAAAGTGGGTGGAGATAAAAATGGTCACTTTGTCCTGGCGCGACAGATCAACCATCAGTTGCCAGAACATATCCCTCGCTACCGGATCGACCCCGGAGGTCGGTTCATCAAGAATGAGCATCTCCGGGCGATGGATCACCGCCACCGCCAGCGACAGGCGTTGACGGATCCCCAACGGCAGCGCACCGGGCAGCGCATCTTCGACATCGGTCAGCGAAAAGCGCTCACTCATCTCCTGCACCCGCCCAGGGATTTCTGCTTCAGGGATATGGAACAGCCGCGCATGTAGTTCGAGGTTTTGCCGGACAGTCAGCTCGCTGTAGAGCGAAAATGCCTGCGACATATAGCCTACCCGGCGGCGGGTATCGATATTTTTCGGGTCAACCGCTTGCCCAAACAGCCACGCCTCGCCTTCGCTTGCGGGCAGCAGTCCGGTGAGCATTTTCATAGTGGTGGATTTACCGCAGCCGTTGGAGCCGAGAAAACCGAAGATTTCCCCGCGCGGAATGCGGAAGTTAACGTGGTCCACCGCCACAAATTTACCGAAGCGCATGGTCAGGTTTTTCGCCTCGATGGCAATCTCTTCCTGCTCAGCGTGATACGGCGGGATCACTACCGGTTTATGCGCCTGGCGCTGGGCTTCAGGTAACAGCGCGATAAACGCCTGCTCCAGCGTGTTGCTGTTGGTTTGCTCACGTAGCTGCTGCGCGCTCCCGGTAGCTAACACCTCCCCGGCGTTCATCGCCACCAGCCAGTCAAAGCGCTCGGCTTCTTCCATATAAGCGGTCGCAACCAGCACGCTCATGTTGGTCTGCCGCTGACGAATACTGTTAATCAGATCCCAGAACTGGGCGCGGGACAGCGGGTCGACCCCGGTGGTGGGTTCATCGAGAATTAACAGTTCCGGGTCGTGGATTAACGCGCAGCACAGCCCCAGCTTTTGCTTCATCCCGCCCGAGAGTTTCCCGGCAGGACGGTCGCGAAACGGTGCCAGTCCGGTGCTATTCAGCAGCTCGGTAATCCGCGCCTCACGCTCCGCTTTGTCATGCCCAAACAGGCGGGCAAAGAAATCGACGTTCTCATATACCGACAGCGTGTGATACAGGTTTTTCCCCAGCCCTTGCGGCATCCATGCAATGCGCGGGCAGACATCCCGGCGATGTTTTGGGTCGCGCATATCGCCGCCCAGCACCATCACGTTGCCGTGTTCAATGACCCGCGCGCCGGAGATGAGCGACAACAGGCTCGATTTTCCGACACCATCCGGGCCAATCAACCCCACCATACAGCGGGCAGGGATATCCAGCGTGATATTGTTCAGCGCTACCGTTTTCCCGTAATGCTGACTCACGCCGTCAAGGTGCGCCACGGGAGGAACGGGAACCAGCGCCAGATGCGTCATTGCGGCAACCTCACCACCAGGTCGTCAGGCCAGGCGCGACTTTCATCAACACGCACCCACGCCATGCCCGGCAGACCGGTTTTCACGTACTCCAGATGCTGCTGCAACAGCTCTGGCGGGATACGCGCTTTGACGCGAAACATCAGTTTCAGCCGTTCATCGCTGGTTTCGACCGTTTTCGGCGTGAACTGCGCGACGCTAGCCACAAAGCTGATGGTCGCCGGAATACGCAGATCCGGCGCAGCATCCAGCACCAGCCGCGCTTCTCCGCCAATCTTCAGTAAACCAGCCTGTTCGGTTGGCAAGAAGAACGTCATGTAGACATCGCTGAGATCGACCATATTCAGCACGCGACCGCCCGCGGAAAGCACCTCGCCAGGTTCAGCTACGCGGTACTGTACGCGACCATCCCGCGGGGCTTTCAGCTCGCTGTCATCAATATCAGCCGCAATACGACGTTCGGTAGCCTGCGCGGCTTCTACGCGGGTTTGCGCCTGAATGATACTGGTGCGAGCGGCTTCAATGGCGGCTTTTGCCGCAGAGACCTGCGCCTTTGCGGATTCCAGTGCAGCGCGTGCGCTTTCTGCCGCAGCCCTGTCGTCATCCAGCTGTTGCTCAGACACAGCCCCACGCTGAGATAGCGAACGGGAGCGGACGTGGCGTTTAGAGACCGACTGCAGTTCCGCCTCACGCTGTTTTACCACCGACTGCGCGGCGCGCATTTCACTTTGGCGCTGCTCTAACAGCGCCCGCGCCGCCGCCACCGCACTTTCGGCCTCTTTGATTTGGGCTACCGCTTCCAGCCGCTGCTCCTGCAGCACGCGGGTATCCATTTTCGCCAGCACTTCGCCCTGACGAACAAACTGCCCTTCCGACACGAGGATCGTGTCAATTCGCCCGGCAATTTTGGTGGCAATATCCACTTCAGTGGCTTCAATTCTGCCGTTGCTGGCTGCAAACCCCTCCGGTATTCCCGCAGGGCGAAGCATCCACCATGCTATCGCGGCCACCACGACCAGGATGCCCACCACCCACCACATCATATGACGTTTAAACTTATCCATATTCGACCCGCCGTAATCCCTGTTATCAAACGATGCGTGTCACAAAGCCCACTGAACAGCTATTCAGCGGGAGATTCCATCCGGGATAAGAAGGAATGAGAAACAATGGCCAGAGAGCAGACAGGCATGTAAGCAACCTGCGCCGCGAAGGAAGTGAATGATGAAAATGCTGTGATATCGGGTAGTAATGTTGTCATCATCAGCGTTCCTGGCCGGAAATGAAACACGCATACTCATTACTGCTGTCTATTGAATACTAACACCTGGATTCAATATGTCTATTCGGTTGTAGCAGGTATGTTGCAGGCAAAAAACCGTGCCCGGCAATCCATTTACCGGGCAAATTTCACAAGTGAGCTTTATGTAAAACGCAGCGGGTCCACGCTCAACGTATCGTCTTCGCTTATTCAGATACCAAATCCTGCGCACATGCCCAGGCACTCGACCATGCCCACTGGAAGTTATAGCCTCCCAACCAGCCGGTGACGTCCATCACTTCGCCGATAAAGTAGAGCCCTGGCACTTTGCGGGCTTCCATCGTGCGCGATGACAGCTCGTTGGTATCGACGCCGCCCAACGTGACTTCAGCGGTACGATACCCTTCCGTACCGTTCGGCTGCACCCGCCACTCGGTCAGCGTTTCAACCAGCGTTTGCTGATCGCGTACGTTAAGCTGCTTCAGAGACACGTCAGGAATTTGCCCTAACTGTTGCAAGCATTCCACCAGACGCTTTGGCAACAGCATTGCTAAGGTGTTCTTTAAGCTCTGGTTAGGGTGTGCGCTACGTTGTTCGTCGAGGAAACTCGCCAGGTCAACATCCGGCAACAAATTAATGCTGACAAATTCGCCTGGCTGCCAAAAACTGGAAATCTGCAAAACAGCTGGGCCCGAAAGTCCTCGGTGTGTAAAGAGCAGATTTTCGCGAAATACGGTGCCGTCTTCGGCGGTGATAACGGAGGAGACCGACACGCCAGAGAGCACCTGAAGCTGCTCCAGCAGTGGCTTATGCAACGTAAAGGGCACCAGTCCCGCGCGCGTTGGCAACACCTTCAGACCAAACTGTTCGGCAATTTTATAACCAAACGGCGTTGCCCCCAAACCCGGCATGGAAAGCCCACCGGAAGCGATAACCAGTTTTTTCGTGCCGACCGTCATGCCGTTCAGTTCGAGGGTGAAACCTTCATCATCCTGCACCACGCTCAGGACTTCGCTCCGTAACCGCATAGTTACGTTACCTTTTTCACACTCGTCTACCAGCATATCGACAATTTGCTGAGCGGAATCATCGCAGAACAGCTGACCCAGCGTTTTTTCATGCCAGGCAATACCGTGTTTGCCCACCAGGTCGATAAAATCCCACTGCGTGTAACGCGCCAGTGCCGATTTGCAAAAATGGGGGTTTTGGCTCAAATAGGCGGCCGGTTCGACATAAAGATTGGTAAAGTTGCAGCGTCCCCCGCCAGACATGAGAATCTTGCGTCCTGGCTTTTTACCATTATCAATAAGCAGTACTCGACTACCTGCTTGTCCTGCCTGCGCGGCACAAAACATACCCGCTGCGCCAGCGCCTATAATAACGGTATCAAACCTTTCCACGTTGCGATCCTCTCTAAAAAGCGGGTGTGAATTGTAAAGATTCCTCAGTGGTCGCACCAGCACCAAACTACCGATAAAGGGTATTTAACTGAAATATATAGGATAATTCTTTAGTGGTGTAAAACAAAGCAGGAGACAAATCAAAAAAACTCTATATTTCACTTTGCCCGCGCCGCCAAAGTCACTGATAATGCGCCGCGTTCATGTCCTCAAAATGGCGTAACGTCCTATGCTACATTTGTTTGCTGGCCTGGATTTACATACCGGGCTTTTACTATTGCTTGCTCTGGCTTTTGTGCTGTTCTACGAAGCAATTAACGGCTTCCATGACACAGCCAATGCTGTCGCAACCGTGATCTATACCCGTGCAATGCGTTCGCAATTGGCGGTGGTCATGGCTGCGTTGTTCAACTTCTTTGGTGTTTTGCTGGGTGGTCTCAGCGTGGCGTATGCCATCGTGCATATGCTACCAACGGATCTGCTGCTTAATATGGGATCGTCACATGGCCTTGCCATGGTGTTCTCCATGCTGCTGGCGGCAATTATCTGGAACCTGGGTACCTGGTACTTTGGTTTACCTGCATCCAGCTCCCACACGCTGATTGGCGCCATTATCGGTATTGGTTTAACCAATGCACTGATGACCGGTACCTCGGTGGTGGACGCACTTAACATTCCGAAAGTTATCGGTATTTTTGCTTCGCTTATCATCTCGCCAATTGTTGGTCTGGTGGTTGCAGGCGGTCTTATTTTCATTCTGCGTCGTTACTGGAGCGGTACAAAAAAACGTGCCCGTATCCACCTGACGCCAGCAGAACGTGAAAAGAAAGATGGCAAGAAAAAGCCGCCGTTCTGGACCCGTATCGCACTGATCCTCTCCGCTATCGGCGTAGCGTTCTCTCATGGCGCTAACGACGGGCAGAAAGGCATTGGTCTGGTGATGCTGGTGCTGATTGGCGTAGCGCCTGCAGGCTTCGTGGTGAATATGAATGCTTCCGGTTACGAGATTACCCGTACCCGTGATGCAATCAATAACGTCGAAGTCTTCTTCCAGCAGCGCCCTGACCTGCTTAAACAGGCCACAGGCGTAGACCAGCTGATTCCGTCCCCGACGGACGCGGCACCCGCGACGACGACAGAGTTCCATTGCCACCCGGCGAATACCATCAACGCGCTGGAACGTGCGAAAGGTATGCTGGCGAACCTGGAAACCTACGACAAATTAAGCGTCGAACAGCGTGGTCAACTGCGCCGTATTATGCTGTGCATCTCTGATACCACCGATAAAGTGGTTAAGCTGCCTGGCGTAAGCGCTGACGATCAGCGTCTGCTGAAAAAACTGAAAGCTGACATGCTGAGCACCATTGAGTACGCGCCTATCTGGATCATTATGGCCGTCGCATTGGCGCTGGGTATTGGTACGATGATTGGCTGGCGTCGCGTTGCCACCACCATCGGCGAGAAAATCGGTAAGAAAGGCATGACTTATGCCCAGGGGATGTCGGCTCAGATGACCGCCGCAGTCTCTATCGGTCTCGCCAGCTACACCGGTATGCCCGTTTCCACCACCCACGTTCTCTCTTCTTCCGTTGCGGGGACGATGGTTGTTGATGGCGGCGGATTGCAGCGTAAAACGGTAACCAGCATTCTGATGGCCTGGGTCTTCACCCTGCCAGCTGCGATTATTCTTTCCGGGGTGCTGTACTGGCTCTCCCTGAAGCTTATCTAAGCGAATGCACGGTAAAAAAGCGGGTCAGGAAGCTGACCCGCTTTTTTTGTATCTGTTGTTGGCATCAGTGCCAGATAATCAGCGCAACCATGCTGATTAGCACCAGGCCGCATAGCGCGCTGGTGAGAATGAACTGACCGCGAACCCGCTCACAGCGGCGAATAAATTCATCATCATGATGATCGCGGTAACGCTGAGCGTAGATATACCACACCAGACGCATCTGCTTGTTCGGTTGCCCATGCGAGGTAAAAAAGCCCCCTCCATCTACATACTGGTAAAGTAATGGATCGCAACCACGAAGTACCACTAACAGTGCGCGTAGCGAAGAAAAATAGCGCGCCATATTAACAATGCAAACGACACATAAAGCCCAGAATAATGCAATGGTGCTTATCATACCTCCTCCCCGGCGACCCGCCCACGGAACTCCTTTCCGGGACTACCGCTCCCCGATACCCTGCCAAACCATTCAATGAAGAGTGCAGCCGAAACCGTTCGTGTTAGTATCACGCATCCGAACGCCTCTTTAGATAGTGTAGGAGATTAGTTAATTTTTTTGCCATAAGGTTAATCGCTATCAATGCAATTAACTAAAAAATTTGTTTAACTATTTGGCAAGCAAGGCGGATTGACGGATTATCCTGGTCGCTATAATGTAAGGATAGTCCTTATATGGTACGTTTTTTACGACTGGGCTAGCCCCGCGCACAAGGTTCGCAGGACGCGGATGACGCGGCGGCATATAACGCCAGCAGGCTAGTCATCGACAACTTATGGAAGGAGTAACACTATGGCTTATAAACACATTCTTATCGCGGTTGATCTTTCTCCGGAAAGCAAAGTTCTGGTTGAAAAAGCGGTTTCTATGGCGCGACCTTACAATGCTAAAGTCTCCCTTATCCACGTTGACGTAAACTATTCCGACCTGTACACCGGGCTCATCGACGTGAATCTGGGCGACATGCAGAAACGCATTTCTGAAGAAACCCATCACGCGTTAACCGAGCTGTCCACCAATGCAGGCTACCCTATCACCGAAACCCTGAGCGGTAGCGGCGACCTGGGTCAGGTTCTGGTTGATGCCATCAAAAAATACGACATGGATCTGGTCGTCTGTGGTCACCACCAGGATTTCTGGAGCAAACTGATGTCCTCCGCGCGCCAACTGATCAACACCGTCCACGTCGACATGTTGATTGTTCCGCTGCGTGACGACGAAGAAGCATAAAATGCTTGCCGCCGGAAGTTAACCCGGCCCACTGCAAGTCGTTAAGCCTGTAAACGCCCGCCTTCGCGGGCGTTTTTGTTTTTATCATTCGGTCACAATTAGTACATCAATCCAACAAACAAATCATAATTAGTGTGATCAACTAATTGGATCGAAAACTATCTCTATAATACTCTACCCTTGCGGCCAATAACCGCAGTCTATAACAAAATAAGACTTTTTCGGCGCGTTTAAGCATACGCGTTCATACTTTTCGGGATGGCTTTGAAAGGCGATGGAATATGAATAAAACTGCACCTACGGGCTTGCTGCAGCAACCTCGTCCGTTCTTCATGATCTTCTTTGTGGAATTATGGGAACGATTTGGCTATTACGGCGTACAGGGCATCCTGGCGGTATTTTTTGTTAAGCAGCTCGGATTTTCACAAGAACAGGCATTTGTCACCTTTGGTGCCTTTGCCGCACTGGTTTACGGCCTGATCTCGATCGGCGGCTACGTCGGCGACCACCTGTTAGGCACCAAACGCACGCTGGTACTCGGTGCCATTGTGCTGGCAATCGGCTACTTCATGACCGGGATGTCGCTGCTTAAGCCGGATCTAATCTTTATTGCTTTGGGTACCATTGCCGTTGGTAACGGGCTATTTAAAGCCAACCCGGCAAGCCTACTGTCAAAATGCTATCCCCCGAAAGACGCCCGTCTGGACGGTGCTTTCACCCTGTTTTATATGTCGATTAACATCGGTTCGCTGCTGTCACTGTCGCTGGCGCCGGTGATTGCCGATAAGTTTGGCTATGCTGTGACTTACAACCTGTGCGGAGCCGGACTAATCGTCGCGCTGCTGGTCTACTTTGCCTGCCGCGGAATGGTGAAAAATATCGGCTCTGAGCCAGACCATAAGCCACTGAATTTCCGTAACCTGCTGTACGTGCTGGCCGGTACGGTAGTGATGGTATTTATCTGCGCCTGGCTGATGCACAACGTGCAGATTGCCAACCTGGTGCTGATCGTCCTGTCGATTGCCGTGACCATCATCTTCTTCCATCAGGCATTCAAACTGGATAAAACCGGGCGCAACAAGATGTTCGTGGCCTTTATCCTGATGCTGGAAGCGGTGGTGTTCTACGTGCTGTACGCGCAGATGCCGACATCGCTAAACTTCTTTGCGATCAATAACGTACACCATGAAATTCTTGGTTTCGCCATCAACCCGGTGAGCTTCCAGGCGCTGAACCCGTTCTGGGTGGTACTGGCGAGTCCGGTACTGGCCGCAATCTATACCCGTCTGGGCAACAAAGGCAAAGACCTGACCATGCCGATGAAATTTACGCTCGGTATGTTCCTGTGCTCATTGGGCTTCCTGACGGCCGCCGCTGCCGGGATGTGGTTTGCCGATGCACAAGGGCTGACGTCGCCGTGGTTTATCGTGCTGGTGTATCTGTTCCAGAGCCTGGGTGAACTGCTGATTAGCGCCCTGGGACTGGCTATGGTCGCCGCTCTCGTGCCACAACACCTGATGGGCTTCATTCTTGGGATGTGGTTCCTGACGCAGGCCGCAGCCTTCCTGATGGGGGGTTATGTCGCTACGTTCACCGCCGTACCAGAGAACATCACCGACCCGCTGCAAACGCTGCCTATCTATACCAACGTCTTCAGTAAGATTGGCCTTGTCACCCTGGCCGTAACGGTCGTGATGGCGATTATGGTGCCATGGCTGAACCGTATGATTAATACGCCGAGCACCGAGCAATAACCTTCAGTGCCGGATGGCGGCTATTGCCCCTATCCGGTCTACATTCAACATGCCCGGTCGCCTTGCGCTATCGGGCATTTTCACTCACTACCCTTTACGCGCGTCTATCCACTCCTGCACTTCCACCACAAAAGTGTCCGGTGCTTTACGGTACATTTTGCGCGCCAAGTCCAGAATCGTATGCTGGCCGAGCGCTTCTTCCATTCGCTGCTGAGCCATGTCCATTACCGAACGCACGCCACAAATGCCTTCACAGGCCCACTCGGGTGGATGCTCCTCAAATACCGCCAGCCGCTGGCGAATTTCACGACACTCAAAGATGCGCTTATCGCCATCAATAGCATTCACCACATCCAGCACCGTGATGTGTTCAGCGGGTTTAGCTAACTGGAAACCGCCACCTTTGCCTTCAATGCTGCGCACCAGACCCGCTTTGGAAAGACGGGTGAAAATTTTTGCCAGATAGTCATACGGTACGCTTTGCAGTTCGGCTATTTCCCGCACGCTCATATCCCGCGCGTCGCCCTTACTGTCGACCATACACATCAGGCTATGAATGCCGTACTCAACTCCCGAACTGTAGAATGCCATTTTCTTATCTCAGCCAAAATGAATCTGAGTTTATTGTAGCTTTTTCATCTCATTCATTCCAGACAGCAAAGTGACCCCTTTTCACAAAACAAATTTAAACACATATTTATCAAACAGATAATCAAGAAACACCACCCTTTAAGGCAAAAAGGAGCTCGATCGCATTGCAATTCATAACTACGACAAATAAAATCCGAGTAAATAATTCGTAGTCACCAGTGAGAAAACCCCAATGCGTAAACAAATTCTGATCGTGGGCGCCGGCTTTGCCGGTATGTGGGCAGCATTAAGCGCCGCACGACTGGCGGATAAACATCAGCAGGCCATTGATATTACAGTAATTGCGCCACAACCGGAGCTGCGTGTCCGCCCACGCTTTTATGAAAGTGCCGTTCATACGCTGGTCGCACCACTGCAACCGTTGTTTGACGTTACCGGCGTCAACTTCCTGCAAGGTCACGTCGAGCAAATCCTCCCGGACTCTAAAGAGGTGAGCTGGAAAGATGCCAACGGTGACACTCATCTGCGTCGCTATGACCGCCTGGTGCTCGCCAGCGGAAGTCACGTAAACCGCGATACCGTCGCCGGTGCCGCCGAGCACGCGTTTGACCTCGACCAACTCGAGAGCGCCGCCGTACTGGAGCAGCACATTAACAAGCTGGCATTACAACCGGAAAGTGAGGCTCGTAATACCGTGGTGGTCTGTGGTGGTGGTTTCACCGGGATAGAGATGGCGCTGGAATTACCGGGTCGTTTGCGCGAAATATTGGGCGCTGATGCTAAGACCAGAGTTGTCGTAGTTGAACGCGGTGCTCAACCAGGAGGACGCTGGAGCCAGGAATTACGTGACGTGATTATCGAAGCCTCTGCTGAACTAGGCGTCGAGTGGCTGGTCAATGCGGAAGTAGAGTGCGTGGATGCCTCCGGCGTCACGCTGAAAGATGGGCAGGTGATTGCCTCTCAGACGGTTATCTGGACCGTCGGCGTACAGGCTAATAACCTGACAGCACAGATTAACGCCCCGCGCGATCGCCAGGGCCGTCTGCATGTGAATGCTAATCTGCAGGTTGTGGGTCACGATGATATCTACGCCACTGGCGATGTGGCCTATGCCGCCACCGACGACAAAGGCAACCATGCGTTAATGACCTGTCAGCACGCTATTTTGTTGGGTAAATTTGCCGGTAATAACGCTGCGGCAGATCTGTTGGACGTAGCGCCATTGCCATATCGTCAGGAAAACTACGTCACCTGCCTGGATCTTGGTGCCTGGGGCGCAGTGTATAGCGAAGGATGGGATCAGCAGGTGAAACTGACGCGCGCAGAAGCGAAGAAGCTGAAGGTGTCGATTGTCAGCGAGCTGATTTACCCACCGAAAGCAGACCGAGCAGTAGCATTTGAGATTGCCGACCCGCTGGCACCGTTTGTTTAATAGGTTATGCCGGATGCGGCTAACGCCTTATCCGGCCTACAAAGACACGCTGCCGTAGGCCTGATAAGCGCAGCACATCAGGCAGCACAGCGCACCAAGCCGGATGCGGCTAACGCCTTATCCGGCCTACAAAGACACGCTGCCGTAGGCCTGATAAGCGTAGCGCATCAGGCAGTTCAGCGCACCAAGCCGGATGCGGCTAACGCCTTATCCGGCCTACAAAGACACGCTGCCGTAGGCCTGATAAGCGCAGCGCATCAGGCAGCACAGCGCACAGATCTACAAACTATGCTGTCCCAGCGTAGATATCAAACCGATGCCCTTTCGTCACAACCGCATTCGGCGTAGCGACATCCGCCAGCGGCGGCGCGTAGTCTGGGCGCTTCACCACCACACGTTTGGTGGCCAACTGACGCGCAGGCTCCAGCAGCCCATCCGCATCTAAATCCGGCCCCACCAGCGACTGAAACACCCGCATCTCTTTTTTCACCAGCGCGCTTTTCTGCTTATGTGGAAACATCGGATCGAGGTACACCACCTGCGGGCGCGGCGTGATATCGGTTAACGCCGTCAGACTCGACGCATGGATCAGCTGTAAACGTTCCTGCAGCCACGGACCGATTTCCGGGTCGGCATAGCCGCGCGCCAGGCCATCATCGAGCAGTGCCGCAACCACCGGATTACGTTCCAGCATTCGTACGCGGCAGCCTACCGAGGCCAGTACAAACGCATCGCGCCCGAGCCCCGCGGTTGCATCGACCACATCCGGCAGGTAATCGCCTTTAATGCCAACCGCCTTCGCCACCGCTTCACCGCGTCCACCGCCAAATTTGCGCCGATGGGCCATCGCACCGCCCACGAAATCCACGAAGATACCGCCGAGTTTGGGTTCATCACGTTTGCGCAGTTCCAGATGTTCCGGCGTCATCACCAGCGCCATCAGGTTATCTTCATCGTGTTCCAGTCCCCAGCGGGCGGCAAGAACAGATAAGGCGCCGTCTCCGGCGCCTGTTTCATCTACTAAGCAGATTTTCAATTCCGCTTTACCCTAAATAATTCGAGTTGCATCAAGACAACAAGTGAAGGAATCCCTGGGAATGTACAAATAGTACGTGACCAGGGTGAGTAAGCGCAGTTGCCGAAGAGGCAGCTTGAAGTATGACGGGTAAATCAGCCTTTGATCCCGTAATGCTCCAGCATTGCATCCAGCTGTGGCTCGCGGCCACGGAAGCGCTTGAACAGTTCCATCGGCTCTTCAGAACCGCCACGGGTGAGGATGTTATCGAGGAACGATTGTCCGGTCTGACGGTTGAAAATCCCTTCATCTTCGAAGCGAGAGAAGGCATCAGCCGCCAGTACGTCTGCCCACAGATAGCTGTAGTAACCCGCTGCGTAGCCACCAGCAAAAATGTGGCTGAAGGCATGCGGGAAGCGGCCCCACGTTGGGCCCGGCACCACGGCGACCTGTTTTTTAATTTCCGCCAGCGTCTCGAGGATTTTAGCCCCTTGCTGCGGGTTAAACTCCACGTGCAGACGGAAATCAAACAGACCGAACTCCAGTTGACGTAGAATAAACAGCGCTGCCTGGTAGTTTTTCGCCGCCAGCATTTTATCCAGCAGTTCCTTCGGCAACGGCTCACCGGTCTCAAAGTGACCAGAGATAAACGCCAACGCTTCCGGCTCCCAACACCAGTTCTCCATAAACTGGCTCGGCAGTTCGACCGCATCCCATGGCACACCGTTGATACCGGAAACGCCCGCGGTTTCGACACGGGTCAGCATATGGTGCAGACCGTGGCCGAACTCGTGGAACAGGGTGATCACTTCGTCGTGGGTGAACAGCGCCGGTTTGCCGTTCACCGGACGGTTAAAGTTACAGGTCAGGTAAGCGACCGGCTTTTGCAATGTGCCGTCTGTCTTACGCATCTGGCCGACACAGTCGTCCATCCACGCCCCGCCGCGTTTGTGTTCACGGGCATACAGATCAAGATAGAAGCTGCCGCGCAGCTCGTTGTTTTCGTCGTACAGCTCGAAGAAACGAACTTCCGGATGCCAGACGTCAACATCGGTGCGCTCTTTGGCGGTGATGCCATAAATACGTTTAACCACTTCAAACAGACCGTTAACGGCTTTGTTTTCCGGGAAGTAAGGACGCAGCTGCTCGTCGCTGATGCTGTAGAGGTGCTGTTTTTGTTTCTCGCTGTAGTAAGCGATATCCCACGGCTGCAGCTCATCAACACCAAATTCCGCTTTCGCGAAGGCGCGCAGCTGAGCCAGCTCTTTCTCACCCTGCGGACGGGCACGTTTCGCCAGGTCAGTCAGGAAGTCGAGTACCTGCTGCGGGTTCTCCGCCATTTTGGTAGCCAGGGATTTAAAGGCGTAGCTTTCAAAGCCCAGCAGTTGTGCCAGTTCGTGGCGCAGCGCGAGGATCTCTTCCATTATCGGGCTGTTGTCCCATTTGCCCGCGTTTGGCCCCTGGTCAGATGCGCGCGTGGAGTATGCACGATACATCTCTTCACGCAGCCCCTGGTTATCACAGTAGGTCATCACCGGCAGGTAGCTTGGGATATCCAGGGTTAACAGATAGCCTTCCTGCTCTTTGGCTTCAGCCTGCGCTTTTGCGGCGGCCAGCGCGCTTTCCGGCATCCCGGCAAGTTCCGCTTCGTCGGTCACCAGCTTGGTCCAGCCCATCGTAGCATCGAGGACGTTATTGCTGTACAGGTTGCCGAGCTCAGACAGGCGGGTGGCAATCTCACCATAGCGCTGCTGTTTTTCCTTCGGCAGACCAATACCAGAAAGCTCAAAATCGCGCAGCGCGTTATCAACCGCTTTTTTCTGTGCGGTGTTCAGGGTGGCGTAATGATCGCCATCACGCAGGTCGCGGTACGCTTTGTACAGGCCTTCATGTTGTCCAACCCAGGTACTGTATTCAGACAGCAGCGGCAGCGTTTGTTCGTAGGCTTCACGCAGTTCCGGGCTGTTTTTCACCGAATTCAGGTGACTAACCGGAGAGAAAATACGCCCCAGCACATCGTCGACTTCTGCCAACGGCTGGCAGAGATTTTCCCAGGTGTACGGCGCGCCCTGCGCAACCACGCGCTCAACATTTTCACGGCAATCGTTCAGCGCCTTAGTGACGGCAGGCACAACGTGCTCTGGCTGAATTTTAGAAAACGGCGGCAGTTCGAAGGGAGTCAGCAATGGATTGGTCATTAGCACGGTCCTGTTGAAAAGAGTGAATGAAGCGCGTATCCGGCGCTGTGCATATTAATTTGTACAATGGGGTTAAGTGTAGAGGATTTCAATGCTAACCGTGATGGAAAGACGCCCGGTGACGCTACGCTTACCGGGCCTACGGGTAATCCGTGTCGATCTGCTGTAAACTGTGGCAAATCGTCATTTCAGCGGAATTTCATTACCCATGCTCAGTTATCGCCACAGTTATCACGCAGGCAACCACGCCGACGTCCTTAAACACACCGTTCAGAGCCTGATCATTGAATCGCTCAAAGAGAAAGAAAAACCGTTTCTTTATCTGGACACCCATGCTGGTGCTGGCCGTTATCAGCTGAGCAGTGAGCATGCCGAACGCACCGGTGAATACCTGGAAGGGATCGCCCGCATCTGGCAGCAGGACGATTTGCCTGCCGAGCTGGAACCCTACATTGGCGTGGTGCAACACTTCAACCGTAGCGGTCAGCTGCGCTACTACCCGGGCTCTCCGTTAATTGCTCGCCAGCTGCTGCGCGAACAGGACAGCCTGCAATTAACTGAACTGCACCCGAGCGACTTCCCTCTGCTGCGCGGCGAATTCCAGAAAGATGAGCGCGCTCGCGTGGCCAAAGCCGATGGTTATCAGCAGCTGAAAGCAAAATTACCGCCGGTTTCCCGTCGTGGGTTGATCCTTATCGATCCACCCTACGAAATCAAAAGCGACTACCAGGCAGTAGTGACCGGTATTAACGAAGGCTACAAACGTTTCGCGACCGGCACCTATGCGTTGTGGTATCCAGTGGTTCTGCGCCAACAAATCAAGCGCATGATCCACGAACTGGAAGACACCGGCATCCGCAAAATTCTGCAAATTGAGCTGGCAGTACGCCCGGACAGCGATCAGCGCGGCATGACGGCATCCGGCATGATTGTGATTAACCCACCGTGGAAGCTGGAGCAGCAGATGAACAACGTCCTGCCGTGGTTGCACAGCAAACTGGTTCCGACAGGAACCGGGCATACTTCCGTAAGCTGGATAGTGCCGGAGTAATCGCAGCCATCGGTGGAACCTTTTAATATCAGGTATACAATCGCGAATATTTTGGCGGATGGCGTAACGCTTCTCCGCCCTACAATGAACATAAAGGAGCGGTCATGACCAAGCACTATGATTACATCGCTATTGGCGGCGGCAGCGGCGGTATTGCCTCCATTAACCGTGCAGCAATGTACGGTCAAAAATGCGCACTGATTGAAGCCAAAGAGTTAGGCGGCACCTGCGTTAACGTTGGCTGCGTACCGAAGAAAGTGATGTGGCATGCCGCACAGGTCCGCGAAGCGATCCACATGTACGGTCCAGATTACGGTTTCGACACCACCATCAATAAGTTCGACTGGGATAAACTGATCGCCACGCGTACCGCTTATATCGATCGTATTCATACCTCGTACGACAACGTGCTGGGCAAAAATAATGTCGATGTGATCAAAGGCTTTGCGCGCTTCGTTGATGCAAAAACCGTTGAAGTGAATGGTGAAATCATCACTGCCGATCATATTTTGATTGCCACTGGTGGTCGCCCGAGTCGCCCGGCTGTCCCTGGCGCGGAATACGGTATTGATTCTAATGGTTTCTTTGAGCTGCCAGCGTTACCAGAACGCGTGGCTGTTGTTGGTGCAGGCTACATTGCCGTTGAGCTGGCTGGTGTGATTAACGGCCTGGGTGCCCAAACGCACCTGTTCGTACGCAAACACGCGCCGCTGCGTAGCTTTGATCCGATGATCGTCGACACGCTGGTTGAGGTGATGAACGCCGAAGGCCCGACTCTGCATACTCACGCGATTCCAAAAGCGGTTGTTAAAAACGCTGACGGCAGCCTGACCCTGCAACTGGAAGATGGTCGTAGCGAAACGGTAGACTGCCTGATTTGGGCGATTGGTCGTGAGCCAGAAACGGACAACTTCAATCTGGCTGTTACCGGCGTGAAAACCAACGAAAAAGGCTACATCGTCGTTGATAAATTCCAAAACACCAGCGTACCGGGGATTTATGCCGTTGGCGATAACACCGGTGCCGTTGAGCTGACGCCGGTTGCCGTTGCCGCGGGCCGTCGTCTGTCCGAGCGTCTGTTTAACAACAAGCCGGACGAGCATCTGGACTACAACAACATCCCGACCGTGGTCTTCAGCCACCCGCCAATTGGCACCGTGGGCCTGACCGAGCAGCAGGCTCGCGAACAGCACGGCGATGACCAGGTGAAAGTGTATAAATCATCATTTACCGCAATGTATACCGCTGTCACCACACACCGTCAGCCATGCCGCATGAAGCTGGTTTGCGTCGGTCCGGAAGAGAAAATTGTCGGTATTCACGGTATTGGTTTTGGAATGGATGAAATGCTGCAAGGCTTCGCGGTCGCGCTGAAAATGGGCGCAACCAAGAAAGACTTTGATAACACCGTTGCGATTCATCCAACGGCGGCAGAAGAATTCGTTACCATGCGTTAAGCAATAAATAAACCGGATGGTGCTTTGCCATCCGGTTTTCTCTTATTTACCCTGCATATATGGCGTATACACGCCGTTTAAGCTTTCGAGGAACGCCACGATATCGTCGATATCTTCCTGCGGCAGTTCTTTACCCACCTGATAACGCAGCATCAGTTTTACCGCGCCATCGAGCGTAGGCACATCACCGCGATGGAAATAAGGTGCGGTCAGCGCAACATTACGCAAGCCCGGGACTTTTTGACGCAGCTTGTCACGTAATTCATTAGTGACGTTCATGCGGCCAATATCTGCGGCAGTGACCTCACCGAAATTAAAGTCCTTTTTCAACCCCAATGGCTCAAATGAGCGCCCGCCTAAAATAATACCGCCATGACAGGTCGCACACTTATTATCTTTAAACAATTGATAGCCATGTTTCTGCTGAGCAGTTAACGCCGCTTCATCGCCGCGTAGCCATTTATCAAACGGCGAATTTGGCGTAATTAGCGTTTTCTCAAACTCAGCAATCGCATCGGTAATATTATCCCCGCTGAATCCCTGCGGATAAACCGCGATAAACTCTTGCTTCAATTGCGGATCTTTATCCAGTTTCTGGATAATTTCATCCCAGGATTTAGACGCCATTTCGATAGGGTTCAACGGCGGGCCGCCTGCCTGCGCCTGCAATGTTGGCGCACGACCATCCCAGAATTGTTCAACGTTGAAGACCGAGTTAAACACCGTCGGCGCATTAATCGGGCCAACGGCGCCGCCTACGCCGATCGACGTTTTCCGGCCATCCACGCCGCCTGCATTCAGGGCGTGGCAATGCGCGCAAGAAATCGTGCTGTCACCTGAAATACGCGGGTCGTGGTAAAGCGTAAAGCCAAGCGCTACTTTGCGGGCATCGGTTGGGATGCTTTCCGGTATCGGTTGTACCGGTTCATTACGATGCTGCGCGGCGGTATCGTTACTGGCGTAATACTGCTCACGCTGTTTCGCAATCCAGCCCAGGATCTCGGCTCGCTCCGTATCGCTGACCTTCCCGGCCCAGTGCAGCGCGGTATATCGCGTTGGCGGCATGGTGTCGTACTGCATCACCCATTCAATTTTATTCAGGTCGCTTTGCGAAACGGGTTTATCTGCGACCAGCGCCGCACGAACGGCTTCAAGATTGAATGATTTGTATCCCAGTTGAATATCATAATTCATCAACTGCTTAGCGACAGGAAAAGAAGAATAGAAAGGTAATTCAGCTGAAGGCGTGTGACAATAATCGCATCCTTTTTCGCGTAAAAATCCTAATACCTTATTATTTTCTTCCAGCGTAGAGGCCTGAACATCAGCCTGTTTGCTACGTTGATTATCGTGATACCACACATAACCGGATAATCCAAAATAACAAATCACGATGCCAGCTATGGCAATCGCGGTAAGACGGGTAATGATTTTCATTATTTTACCCTCACCGTTGTGAGTTATTGTGACCCAGAAAAATTAGAATAATTAATGCACAGTCTTTGTCAGACCTGACCATCATAGGAAATAAGTGGATTACTATTTTGATAAGTATCAAGCAATTACATGGAGGAGAACTATCAATAGAATAGCCTGCGCCTATTATAGAGATAAGGCGTTACCTGTCTCTGTTCACACCTCGTTGCAATCGAATGCTCTGAAAATGGAATATATTCAGATCATGCAGAACTTTGAATTATCCATTATTTTCATTGGGATAGTCTGATTCTTTAAATTTTGCTCAGCATTAAAACGTGATCAACCGCACGCTTTACTCACCCGACACCGAAGCGAATGTCTACGCTTAACTGACGACCGGGCAATAGCCTTAATCTTTCAACGTCCATCGGAGGTCTTTCTCATTATGCTCAACCAGAAACTACCCCACGCCCCTTCTGAAGAAATGACGATCGACATCGATCTGCTTTATGAAATGGATCCGTGCGAGTTAAAGCTGGATGAAATGATTGAGGCGGAGCCTGAGCCGGAGATGATTGAAGGACTTCCCGCTTCAGATGCGTTAACCCCTGCCGATCGTTATCTCGAACTGTTCGAACACGTCCAGTCATCCAAACTGTTTGCGGATAGTAAAACCTTCCCAGATTGTGCGCCCAAAATGGACCCGCTCGATATTTTAATTCGCTATCGCAAGGTTAAACGCCATCGGGACTTCGATCTGCGACGCTTCGTCGAGAACCATTTCTGGCTCCCGGAAACGCCCTCCAGCGAATACGTTTCTGACCCAGAAAGTTCGCTGAAAGAGCATATCGATCAACTGTGGCCGGTGCTGACGCGCGAGCCGCAGGATCACATTCCCTGGTCCTCGCTGCTGGCGTTACCGCAGTCATACATTGTGCCAGGCGGGCGTTTTAGCGAAACCTACTACTGGGATTCCTACTTTACCATGCTGGGTCTGGCAGAGAGCGGCCGCGAAGATCTGCTGAAATGTATGGCAGATAACTTTGCCTGGATGATTGAAAACTATGGTCACATCCCGAACGGCAACCGTACTTACTATCTGAGCCGCTCACAGCCGCCCGTTTTTGCCCTGATGGTGGAGCTGTTTGAAGAAGATGGCGTACGCGGCGCGCGTCGTTACCTTGATCATCTAAAAATGGAGTACGCGTTCTGGATGGATGGCGCCGATTCCCTGGTACTCAACCAGGCCTACCGCCACGTGATCAGAATGTCGGACGGCTCTCTACTTAACCGCTATTGGGACGATCGTGATACGCCGCGCGATGAGTCATGGCTTGAAGACGTCGAGACCGCCAAGCATTCGGGTCGCCCGCCCAATGAAGTGTATCGGGATTTACGCGCGGGCGCGGCTTCTGGCTGGGATTATTCATCGCGCTGGCTGCGCGACGCAGGCCGCCTTGCCAGCATACGCACCACGCAGTTCATCCCAATTGACCTGAACGCATTCCTCTACAAGCTGGAAAGCACTATCGCCAATATTTCCGCGCTGAAAGGTGACAAAGAAACGGAAGCGCTGTTTCGCCAGAGAGCCAGCGATCGTCGTGATGCGGTAAACCGCTATCTCTGGGACGATGAAAACGGCTGCTATCGCGATTACGACTGGCGGCGCGAACAAATGGCCCTGTTCTCTGCCGCCAGTATTGTGCCGCTGTATGTCGGTATGGCAACGCATGAACAAGCCGATCGGCTTGCTAACGCAGTTCGCAGTCGCCTGCTCACGCCCGGTGGCATTTTAGCCACGGAGCATGAAACCGGTGAGCAATGGGATAAACCCAACGGCTGGGCGCCGCTGCAGTGGATGGCGATCCAGGGCTTCAAACTGTACGGTGACGACCATCTCGGGGATGAAATCGCCCGTAACTGGTTGAAAACGGTGAATCTCTTTTATCAGGAACACCACAAGCTTATCGAAAAATACCACATAGCTGACGCCGCGCCGCGCGAAGGCGGCGGCGGGGAATATCCGTTGCAGGACGGCTTTGGCTGGACCAATGGTGTGGTGCGCAGACTCATCGGTTTGTATGGCGAACCCTAGCGGCTGACGGTCTGAGTCATCAGGCTTTCAGTTAATCGCATCGTACAGCTCGGCGTGAATTTTCTGCCATTTCTTGTTCTCAGGGCTTGGCTGGGCGCGAACACGCAGCTCGGCCTGCTCAAGATCATATTGCTGACGCGCAACGACCGCAGGCACGGAACAAAAACTTTGCAGATAACTTTTATGCAGCGAAGTGAGCGATGCCCCATTCGACATCGCATGGCTGAGCGTAGTCATAAACTGTCGGCATGGTTTGCTTTCATCCATCTGCGAAGGGTAACGCAGCAGCAGTCTCAACACCTCTGTATTGCCCGCAGAAAACGCCTGCTCCGTCCACGCCAGCTTCCAGTCCATCCCGCCCTGCAGGAACAGTGACGTCACGCGGGTGTCATTGCGATCGATAGCCGCACGCATGTTAAAGGCATCCCAGGTGATGCCCATTCGGGTCACCGCCTCCCGTGCGCTGGGGGCATCGCGTCGCGGTTCCTCCTGCACAATTTCAACGGATTGTCCGGAAGACGCCTGTGGCGCTGGCGAAGTGAATAACCAGAACGCACCCAGCGAAATCGCCAGCACCATCACGCCGACCGCTACCCACAACATACCGGAAATCAGCTGTTCACGTTCTTCCGCAGTGCGCTTGGCCCGCTTTTCCGGCAGATCAATACTGTCTGCGATTTCATGCTTATCGCCTCCCGCTTGCTCGTCTTTTTGCTTTGCTGTTTCCCAAAACTGGCGGACCATGGCCTCATCAGATTCCAGATACGACGCAGGATTAATGCGCGTACGCCGTTCTTCAAATGCCCGTTGCACAGGATGAGTTATCTGTCGGTACTGGTAGTCCAGCAACATCAGTTGTACCGACGTCAGCGGCTGCTGCGCGATAACGCAGTTACGAGCCAGGCGGCAATCATCCAAAAACATGCGTAGCGTGATACGCGGCTCAACAAATGACATGAGCACCGAAGTATCGTTAAAAATCTGCGTAAAGTGGCGAACGAATAATTTCTTATCGACGACCATCAGCGCCAGCTCGCTAAACATCATACCGTCCAGCGCATCTCGTCCTTCGCCCAACTTTAGCCAGCGACGCAGACGTTCACCACCAAAGTGCTGTTTCAGAAAGCTGTTGAGAGGATGTTGATCCGGCCATACCCGTGCAATCAGAGATTTGAGGGTTAATTCTATTGCGCGAAGTTGACGCTGCGCCCGCATCTGAGCATCCGGCTCCACAGGTGCAATTTCGGTTTGATACTTCAGGATGGGCTGTTGCTGGCGTAATTGTTCCAGAGAAGCCACAAAGCGCAGCGCTGAAATCAGCTGGTTTTCACTGACGTCCTGGCCATTTTCATATTGGGGTACACTCTGTTGAAGATGACGTAGCCGCAGAGTGAACTGGCTCAATTGCGCATCATTCATCTGCAACCGTCTGGCGACAGCCCCCCAGCCGCCCAGATTCAGTCGTGCCTGATCCAGTTGTTCGAGAAACCACCGTGGGTCTTTGCCTTCTGCGGCATGTACGCCTAGCAGCAGTAATATTTCTACCGACGCCTGGCGGATAATCCCCAGACAATGTTCAAAGGGTGTACATGTCGCTTGTAACGCGCTATTGGTCATCATCTTCCCTAAAAGGACCCAAAACGTGCGGCCTCACCATGGTATGTAATTATCTTTTTTAAACGCAACGTTGTGCCGATGTAGACTAGAACACATTCATATAGCAAATAAATAAGTTTTACAGTGACTTCCGCACAATCATTGAAAATTATTCTGGAGATAAGCCTGTGCCTGTACTGCAAACATCACGTCTGCTCTGCCGCCCACTGACAGAAAATGACTGGACGTTCTTCTTAACGCTACAGCAGAACCCAGATGTGATGCGCTTTGTCGCTGACGCACGTACTGAAGAGGAAATACGGACAGCCTTCGACTCCCGCCTGCCTGAATGGTATCCAGGCAGCCCACACTGGCTATGTCTGCTCCTGTGCGATAAGACATCGGGAGCACCGCTTGGCGTGACCGGATATATTCAGGATAACAATGAATGTGCCGAGGTTGGCTTTCTGCTCGCCCCACAGGCACAGGGTAAAGGTTATGGCGCTGAATCTCTGCATGCCGTGTGTGAATACGCTTTTGCCAGCGGCGGTCTGCGGCGGCTAACCGCCTGTGTCACCGCAGGAAACGAAGCCTCACGGCGTCTGTTGGAAAAGGTCGGGTTTATTCATGAAGGCACGCTACGCGCAAGCTATTGGCTACATCAAACCTGGCACGATGACTGGATTTTTGGTCTGTTAAAACAGGAATATCAGCCGCCCACGGCATAGGTCGTTTTGCGGTAAATACTGGCTGTCAGGCAACTAGCGTAACGGCGTGTTTTTTTTAGAATAGATCTCTTTGCACAGAGATGATTATGCCGCTGCGTTCGACGCATTTCACGCCCGCCTGTATTGCATTTATTAAGCAATGGCAGGGCCTGTCGCTGGAAAAGTATCAGGACAAAAAAGGCATCTGGGTCATTGGCTACGGGCACGAAATTACCGCCAATGAATCCTTTGATACCCCAATTACGGTGATGCAGGCAGAAACATTGCTGCTCGCAGATATGAGTATCTGCGAGGCATTCATCCATAAGGAAATGACGCAAATAAAAGACAGGTTTCAGCTGGAAGTATTAATTACGTGGATATTCAGCGTGGGAATTACCCAATTTTGCGCTAAAAATATCTGGCCAGTGTCTATTTCACAGCCAGAAACATTCTGACTGTGAAATATGTTCCTAGTAAATGGTGTTGTTTAACATCATTGCCGCCTGCGTACGGTTTTTTACCTCCAGGCGCTGGTACAACGATTCAAGATGGGCTTTTACCGTTCCGGTACTGATATTTAACAGTCGACCAATTTGTTTATTAGATTCTCCGGCGGCCAGCATGGTCAAAATCTCCCGCTGACGTGCGCTGAGCAATCTGATATTTTGCCCACCGCTTTCGGTAGCGGTTATGCAGTCTCTGGGGATAAACATCATACCCATCGCGACGCTATTGAGGGCCAGCGTAAAGGTTTCCGCGTCAGAATCGCGCGGAACAATGGCCAGCACGTTCAGTTTAGTGACCTCTTGCAGCCATTTTTTACGGCAGTCCGTTGCGGTCACCAGCACCTTCACCATCGCAAAGCGCTCTGCTATCTGTTGCAGCAAGCTACAGCAGAACTCAGCATCAAGGTCGCCATCCAATATAACTAATGCCTCGGGTTTATCTTCCAGCGTCAGCCAAAGTTCATCTGCCTGACTGACACCCTGAACATCCACTCCTGGAATACGTTGCTGCAAACTTACATTCATTCCATGAATAAATATTGACTGCCTGTCAAACATTACTACCTGCATTATTTATCTCCATCCGAATAGGATATTAGCCTTAACATGCGGAAGGGTATTACCCATAGGGTAAAATAAGAAGTCACCATTTGGCAGGGGGCCATTTTACCGATAGACGGAGAAGAAAGAAGCAGAAGTTATGAATAGTTACAGCTCAACCCGAAGGATCATACAAAGGAGCAAAAACAGGTTCGAAAATTAGGGAAAGTCTTAATATTCGACGCTCATGATAAGACAATGAATATTAATTAATATGATTTTATATTTTTAGCTAAAAATAAGATATCTACGACAATGGATAAATCTGTTACAAAATACAATCTAGCATTAAGTGCTTATTCAACGCATGCCGTGACCTGTTGAATAAGCACCTTATGGGTTTACAGGAACATTCCGCCGGATACCTCGATACGCTGTGCCGTCATCCAGGCCAGTTCATCGCTGAGCAGCGCAGCAATGGCATCGCCGATATCATCCGGCAAACCAACGCGTCCCAGCGCCGTTTGCGATGCAATGTACGCATTCAATTGCGCATTATCCCGCACATTTCCGCCGCTAAAATCCGTTTCTATTGCGCCTGGCGCAATAATATTCGCCGTTATACCGCGCTCTCCCAGCTCTTTTGCCTGATAACGGGTTAACACTTCCATCGCACCTTTCATGGCTGCGTATGCGCTGTAACCCGGTAGCGCAAAGCGGGCAAGTCCGGTCGAGACATTGAGGATGCGACCACCTTTATTCATCAGCGGTAGCAGGCTCTGCGTCAGGAAAAAGGGGCCCTTAAAATGGATGTTCAAAAGTTGGTCAAATTGCGCTTCAGTAAATGCCGGATACGGTGCGTTAATGCCGATTCCGGCATTGTTCAATAAATAATCAAACACGTTACTTTGCCACTGCGTTTGTAACGTTCCCTGCACCTGTTGAACAAACTGAGGGAATGTAGAAATATCACCGACATTCAACGGTAATGCCGCCGCTTTACCGCCAGATTGGCGTATTTCATCCACAACCTGCTGCGCTTCTTTTTCATTGCTGTTCCACGTCAGGATAATACCGATTCCTTTACTCGCCAGCTTCAGCGCCGCGTTTTTACCGAGTCCACGGCCGCCGCCAGTCACCAATGCGATACGTTGCGTCATAAGAAACCTCATTTCAGGTGTTGTGAAGATTGAGACAAAGCTTATTAGGTGATAGAAGAACAATAAATACTGCTAACTGCGCATTACTGTTTCATTTAGAACAACAATAGGGCATGAGAATGGATAAAATTCACGCAATGCAGTTGTTCATCCGCGTCGCAGAACTGGAGAGCTTTTCGCGTGCGGCAGACACCCTCGGACTTCCTAAAGGTAGCGTATCGCGCCAGATCCAGGCTCTGGAAAATCATCTGGGCACGCAGTTGTTGCACCGCACAACACGCCGCGTTCAGCTCACGCAAGACGGCATGATCTATTACGAACGCGCGAAAGATCTGTTGAGTAATCTGGATGAGCTGGATGGGCTGTTCCATCACGATCCGTCCAGCATCAGCGGCAAGCTGCGCGTTGATATGCCGGTCGGTGTAGCAAGAAACCTGGTGATGCCCCGCTTACCGAGCTTTTTGCATCAGTATCCGGGCCTGGAACTCGAACTCAGCAGCAGCGACCGTCTGGTGGATTTGGTCCGCGAAGGTTTCGACTGTGTGGTACGCGTGGGTACGCTGAAAGATTCAGGGCTGATTGCGCGCCCGCTGGGGAAACTCACGCAGATTAACTGCGCCAGCCCGCAATACCTCGCCCGCTTTGGTTACCCGGAAAGCCTGGAGGATCTTGCCTCGCATGCAGTGGTGCATTACTCGGTCAATTTGGGAACGCGTGCGCAAGGTTTCGAAGTGGCGACAGAAAACGGCACGCAATGGGTTAAAACCGGCGGCATGCTAACGGTAAACAGTACCGAAACCTATCACGCGGCATGCCTTGCCGGTCTGGGCATTATTCAGGTGCCGCGCGTTGGCGTGCGTGATGCCCTGCGCGCCGGTACGCTGGTCGAAGTGTTGCCGCAATATCGCGCCGAGCCAATGCCAGTCTCTTTGCTTTATCCGCATCGGCGCAACCTCTCCCGCCGGATACATCTGTTTATGGAATGGCTGACTGGCGTGATGAAAGACTATGTGGATTAGTCCATTTTTCAGGATGCGCCCCTGAGCAGGCTATAATGTCATGAGTGAACAAAATAAGGACAACCGATCGGATGACGCAGGAACAAGACGCAAAACACCCTACGCCAGAACATAAATCAGCCTCCGCCGCGCCGGAGAAAAACGCTAAAGCGAACCAGGCGCTGAAAACCGCGCTGACCTTCGCTGATAAAATTCAACGCCAGCCCATCATCGCCCATCTTATTCGTGCCGCAGAGCGGTTTAACGATCGTATGGGAAATCAGTTTGGCGCCGCCATTACCTACTTCTCGTTTCTGTCGATGATCCCAATCCTGATGGTGTCGTTTGCCGCCGCGGGTTTTATTCTCGCTTCGCACCCTACGCTGTTGCAGGATATCTTCAGCAAGATTCTGCTGAACGTCAGCGATCCGACGCTCGCCTCGACGCTGAAAAACACCATCAATACCGCCGTTCAGCAGCGTACGACCGTAGGTTTGGTTGGGCTGGGTATCGCGCTCTATTCCGGCATTAACTGGATGGGGAACCTGCGCGAAGCGATTCGTGCCCAGTCGCGGGATGTTTGGGAACGTACGCCGCAGGATCAGGAAAAAATTTGGGTCAAATATCTGCGTGATTTTGTTTCCTTGATTGGCTTACTGGTTGCGCTGATTGTTACTCTGTCCATTACCTCTATCGCCGGTTCCGCCCAGCAGATGATTATCTCTGCGCTGTATCTCGACGGTATCGAATGGCTGAAGCCCGCCTGGCGGCTGATCGGCCTGACCATCTCTATTTTCGCCAACTACCTGCTGTTCTTCTGGATTTTCTGGCGGCTACCGCGTCACCGACCGCGTAAGAAAGCGCTCATACGCGGTACCTTTATCGCGGCGCTGGGGTTTGAAGTCATCAAAATGATCATGACGTATACGCTGCCATCACTGGTGCAGTCGCCGTCGGGCGCGGCATTTGGTTCCGTGCTTGGACTGATGGCGTTCTTCTACTTCTTCGCTCGTCTGACCCTGTTTTGCGCAGCCTGGATTGCCACGGCGGAATACAAAGACGACCCGCGTATGCCGGGGAAAACACACCGCTAATCTTTGTTAACTGGCCGGATGGGGCTGCGCTGATCTGGCCTACGGGAGAGTTTTGTAGGCCGGATAAGCGTAGCGCCATCCGGCAATTATAATGCCGCCTGCTCTCACTGATTTAGTGAATAAATCCAACCCGTAACTTTTATTTAACCAAAAACCAGTTTTATCATCCAAGTTTTAAATTTTGTGAAGCATTTCATGGAAGTGAAATCTCAAGCCTAAAAATTATCCCCTTTTTGCTCCATTTTTGACCGATCTCAAAGTTTGTTACAGATTGAAATGTCTCTTTTGCTGTGCGTAATATGACCTTTCGTTCGGCCAAAAATAAGAAAATATTATGCAAGCAACAGCCACAACACTCGACAACGAACAGGAACACACCCCGGTCAACTCGCGCAATAAAGTTGTCGTCGCCTCGCTCATTGGCACCGCCATTGAGTTCTTCGACTTCTATATTTACGCCACCGCCGCGGTAATCGTGTTTCCCCATATCTTCTTCCCGCAGGGGGATCCGACCGCGGCTACGCTACAATCCCTCGCCACTTTTGCTATCGCCTTTGTGGCCCGACCAATCGGTTCCGCGGTGTTCGGACATTTCGGCGATCGCGTCGGCCGTAAAGTCACGCTGGTTGCTTCACTGCTTACCATGGGGATCTCGACAGTCGTCATTGGCCTGCTGCCGGGCTATGAAACTATCGGCATTTTCGCCCCACTGCTGCTGGCGCTGGCGCGTTTTGGTCAGGGTTTAGGTCTGGGCGGTGAATGGGGCGGCGCAGCGTTGCTGGCGACGGAAAACGCGCCACCGCGCAAACGCGCGCTGTACGGATCATTTCCGCAGCTGGGCGCGCCTATCGGTTTCTTCTTCGCCAACGGTACCTTTCTGCTGCTCTCCTGGCTGCTGACCGACGAACAGTTCATGAGCTGGGGCTGGCGCGTACCGTTCATCTTCTCCGCAGTGCTGGTGATTATCGGTCTGTACGTCCGCGTTTCGCTGCATGAATCCCCGGTTTTCGCCAAAGTAGCCGCGGCGAAAAAACAGGTGAAAATCCCGCTGGGTACTCTACTGACAAAACATGTTCGCGTGACGATCCTCGGCACGTTCATCATGCTGGCGACCTATACGCTGTTCTATATCATGACCGTCTATTCGATGACGTTCAGTACCGCCGCAGCGCCTGTAGGGCTTGGCCTGCCGCGTAATGAAGTGTTGTGGATGCTGATGATGGCGGTCATTGGTTTTGGCATCATGGTGCCGGTGGCGGGCCTGCTGGCCGATGCGTTTGGTCGCCGCAAGAGCATGCTCATCATCACCACGCTGATCATTCTGTTTGCGCTGTTTGCCTTTAAACCGCTGCTCGGCTCTGGCAATCCGGTGCTGGTGTTCGCCTTCCTGTTGCTGGGCTTAAGCCTGATGGGTCTGACATTTGGCCCGATGGGCGCACTGCTGCCGGAGCTGTTCCCGACCGAAGTGCGCTACACGGGGGCGTCGTTCTCGTACAACGTTTCGTCGATTCTCGGCGCATCGGTTGCCCCATACATCGCTGCATGGTTGCAGGCGAATTATGGTCTGGCGGCTGTTGGTACGTATCTGGCATCGATGGCGGCATTGACGCTGATTGCACTGCTGTTGACCCACGAAACCCGCCATCAGTCGTTGTAATTCTTTTGCCGGATGCGGCATAACCACCTTATCCGGCCTGGGTTGAGCATGAAATCCAGGCCGGATAAACATCCGGCCAGACATCACTTCTTCATCTGTGACAGGATCGTCCGGCACTGATTCGCGTCACCCTCTGACGGCGAAATCAGCGCCAACAAGGCCGCCGCAGGAGTGACTAACGTGGCTAATGCGGCAGCAACCGCACCGCGCGCAATCAGCGGTCCGGCCTTCACGCCAGCCTGTGGATTCTTAAAGGTGCCGCGAACATACAGCGGCGAACGCAGAGTAATAATACGAATCCCTTTGCTCTCCGGATCGATGGTTAAATCCAGTTGCTCCGACGCAAAGCTCGCCGTACCAGTGACATTAATGACTGCGTTTTCCGTGTCGAAAGCAAAAATCTGCGGACGCGCCACGCCGTTAACAATATCCAGATTCGCCGCCGCGCAGTTCACCCGCACTTCGTCATCACCAAATATCTGCCCAACAAGATAATTCCCCAGATTCAAGCCCACAATTTCCATCAGATTCCGGCTGATCAAGCCGTCATTCATCAGCAGTTTCAGGTTGCCATTGCTGTTACCCAGCAGCGCCGCTACCGAGTTTCCACTTCCGCTAAACCGGGCGTCCCCGTTCATTTCACCGAGCGTTTTCTGCATCAGTTCCACATCGGGCATCAGCGCTTTTAGCTTCAGCCGCCGCGCCTGAATATCCGCCTGCCCCCGCATCGGCTTTTTATCCCCTTCCAGATGGATGCTGGAAACAATGCTGCCTCCCGCAAGACCAAATTTCAGCGGTTGCAGGCGCAGGTCAGCATTTTTCAGGATGATATGAGTGGAGAGATCGCTGATCGGCAGGCTACTGCCATGCTCAATACGCCGTCCTTTGAAACGCACGTCAGCGTCCATCACGTTCCATTTATCGGTTTCAAAACGGTCATACGGCAAGACCTTGTCCACTGGCTGAACGCTCTTCTCACCTTTGCGCAGTTCAGATTGTTTTGCCCGTTCCGCCCCTTTGCCTGAATCCACCCCGATTAGCGGCCCCAAATCGGCCAGCCTCAGCTGGCGTGATTCCACATCGCCCTTCAGCATGGGTCGCGGCTTACCGGTGGTATAGGCCAGCGTTCCGTGAATATCGCTGTCGCCAATGCGGCCATTGAAATCGCGATAATCAAAAACAGAGGATTTTTCCGGGTCAATTTTCGCCACCAGACGTCCGTCGGTTTCAAACGGCGGCGTATCCGGGAGCAGTACGCCGGTCAAATCGTACAAATCCCCTAGCGAATCTCCCGAGAATTTAAGCCGCAGATCCGCCCCGCCCATATTCATCGGATCGTTTATCGTGCCGATAAACGCTACGCGCGTATTGCCCGAACGGAAATCAGCCTGAATCGGGAAAGGCGTATCTTCGCCACGCAGCGCCAGCATTCCGCCTATTTTTCCGCTACCGCTTAGCGGTTCGCCGTTATATCGCCCTTGCGCTTTCAGCCCAAACACGTAGTCCTCGACGCGGGCGTTGCTCTCTTTACCTTTTGCGCCGGTCACTTCGCTAAAGGGCAACGGTTTACCCAGCGGATCGACCAGGATCTCAATCTCCGACTTCGTCACCTTATCGTTAATGGCGATACGTCCCTGGTCGAACAGAATGTTATCCAGCCGGAAAGACCATGCTGATGGCGGCGCATCAGGATCGCGGTTTTCGTCCCCAGCTAAGTTAAAGGTCCAGTTATTGTTTTTCTCCGACAGGCGGATCAGCCGCGCATCGGGTTTGACCAGCTTGACCCACGGGAGCCAGACGGTTTTTGTCAGCAGTGCCAGCGGGGCGAGCGTAGCTTCAACACGCGGAAGATGCACCATGGTGACGTCGGGAATGTCCGGCGGGTTGCCGAGGATAATATCTTCAGCATGAACATGCGGCCACGGAACCCAGCTACGCCAGCCAGTTTCCTGCTTCTGGCGTTCCCAAACCACGCCCAGGTCACCCCGTATAGCAAAGGGCCGGTTGAGTTCTGTAGAGACTTTCTGGTTGATGGTCGGTTTGAGCCGGTTCCAGTCAAATGTCGCAATCACAATGATGAGTACGACGATCAACAACAAGAAAAACCCTATTACTGAAGTGGTTATTTTACCTGTTCTCGTCATGTCTAACCTCCTTACTTCCTTCCTTGCCTGTCCTAAAGATAGTCCAGCAGGATGAAAAGGAGGTGCACTACGCCCTCATCAAAGCGACAGGATCACCTCTTCAAGCGTATCCAGAGGCACTGGACGAGAGAGAAAATAGCCTTGCGCAGCGAAAGCCGGTGAGTTTTGCACATCGCGCCACTCTTCCAGCGTTTCAACGCCTTCGACAATGACACCGCGACAATAGCGGTTCATGAGCTGTAATAGTAGTGTGAAGAGATTACGTCCCTCCGGCGTCTTGCGCAGCATGACGAACAGATCCCGCGCCACTTTGATATAGTCATAACTCACTTCACTAAGCGCCGAGAAGTTCGCCATTCCGGTACCAAAGTCATCCAGCCAGAGCGGGCCGAACTCGCACATTGAGGCGAACGACGACCCCTTCGGCAAGCGGATATGTTCCACCAGCTCAAAACGCAGCCACGGCAGGCCTTCAATTATTTTCAGGATTTCGGGATCCTGACGCATCGCAATGAGTGTTGGTCCATCGACATTCACTGAAGCCAGCAGGTTGTTGGCTCTGAAAAAGCCCCCTTTCAGCTCAAGCTGCAGAAGTTGCTCTTTCACTACATCAACACGATGCCGTACAGCCACTTCAGCAAAATAGCGGTCTGGTGCAATACGTTGGGAAGGGTTATCAGGATGGCTCACGACGGTCAGCAGTTCAACGGCCATCAGCCGTCCGTTGGTCTGGTAAATTGGCTGGTAGGTGTAAGCACGCTCGCACTGCAGCCAATAGCGTCTTTCCAGCAAGCTTTCAATACTCGCATCGGGCGTAATGAGCTGCTGGGTAACCTGCTTTATCATCTGAGATGTCCTGTAAATAAGAGTGTGACTGACCGGACTCGTCAAAGGTTATCGGCGCTCAGACGAAGAACTTTACGTTCAGCTGTGCGCAAAAATAAAAACTAAGCGGCAAAAACAACGCAGAACACGTGCTGGCTCAAAAAAATAATGGAACGACGTTTTAATATAGTTGACCACTTAACACCCACAGCGCACACTAACGCTAATTTTTTTCAGAGCAGGTTACGACTATGTCCAGAAAGATTGCCGTGATTGGCGAATGCATGATTGAGCTGTCACAGAAAGGCGCTGACGTTCAGCGCGGATTCGGTGGCGACACGTTGAATACATCCGTTTATATCGCCCGTCAGGTCGATGCGGCGGCACTTTCCGTACACTATGTGACTGCACTGGGTACCGACAGTTTTAGCCAACAAATGCTGGAGTCCTGGCAGGGTGAAAACGTAGACACTTCATTAACCCAGCGCATGGAAAACCGCCTGCCAGGTCTCTACTACATTGAGACCGACAGCACTGGCGAGCGCACCTTCTATTACTGGCGTAATGAAGCCGCCGCAAAATTCTGGCTGGAGAGCGAGCAGTCTGCCGCGATTTGCGAAGAGCTGGCGACATTTGACTACTTGTATCTGAGCGGAATCAGCCTGGCGATTTTAAGCCCGGCAAGCCGTGACAAGCTGCTGTCATTGCTGCGTGAATGCCGTGCCAACGGCGGAAAGGTCATTTTTGACAATAACTACCGCCCACGTCTGTGGAGCAGCAAAGAAGAAACCCAGCAGGTGTATCAGCAGATGTTGGAATGCACCAATATCGCATTCCTGACGCTGGACGATGAAGATGCACTGTGGGGTGAAAAACCCGTTGCCGAGGTGATTGCCCGTACTCACGCAGCTGGCGTTCAGGAAGTGGTAGTGAAGCGCGGCGCAGACTCTTGCCTGGTTTCCATTGCAGGCGAAGAACTGATCGACGTTCCGGCCGTTAAATTGCCGAAAGAGAAAGTGATCGATACCACTGCGGCCGGAGACTCCTTCAGCGCCGGGTATCTGGCGGTCCGTCTGACCGGTGGCGATGCCGCCGAAGCCGCAAAACGCGGCCACCTGACGGCAAGCACCGTCATTCAGCATCGTGGGGCGATTATCCCCCGCGACGCCATGCCGCAATAATTTATTGTTCCTGTAGGCCGGATAAGGCGTTAACGCCGCATCCGGCACTGGGTAAGCCGGGAGCGCTTCACTTGCCCGGCTTACAGGTTACGATACCCTTTACTGTACAGGCGGGATATCCGTCACTTCAGGGTGTGATTCATCCGTTTCAACAGACGTTGCCGCTGCGGTAACGGGCGCCATAATGCTATCCCACGTCGCCTGCAGATCCTTCATATTGAATTCAGGTTCACCCTTCGGCTGCAGCAGAATTAACGCCATATCTTGCGACAGCTGCTGACGCAGGTCCTGATTCAGCATCTCAACGCTCAGGCTGTTGAGGAAGCTCTGGCGTAAACGCTGGTACTGTTCAGGCGCAATATCCACCACCTGATTTTGCAGCGAGCGCAAACGCTGGCTGATCAAAATATCGGTATCGGTACGACCATAGGTGGCAAACAGCTTCTGCAGTTCCAGATTCTTTTGCGCTACCAGCGCATTGAACTCTTCTTCCGGAAGTCCCTTATCACGCACTTTCGCCAGCTCACGCGCAACCGTACCCAGATTGGCGTTCAGCTTATCGTTCGGCGACTCCACGTTAATCGCGCACTGCGCGCGCAGGAACAGCACCCGGCAGTCAAATCCGAGGCCAATGTCTTTGGCATTGTTTTTGGTTAGCTCTTGCTGAATGTGCCAGAACAGCGCCTCACGAGCTAAATCAGCGCGCCAGTAACGTAACAGCGCGGCAGATTCACGGATCGGCTGCCACGGCGTATCCCACATAATAGACAGGCGATCCTGGCGTACCGCATCGGTCATAATACTCACGGCTTCTGCTCGCAGCGGAGAGAGCGTGGGAACCGGTGCAGGCGTTTCGCGTTTTCCTTTTAACTCGCCAAAGGTTTTATTGATTTGCTCAGCTACACTGCGTGCATCAACGTTACCGACGATGATCAGCGTCATCGCGTCCGGGGTATACCATTTCTGGTAGAAAGACTGAATTTTCGACGCGTCTACCGGCGTTTTCAGCGGATCGGCAGGATCGTGCCCCAGCAGGGTCGATCCCTTCAGACGGTAACGCCACCACCCTTCTTTGGTATCTGACGGCCAGGTTGCAACCATGTCTTCGCTACTCAGCGCATGATTGACCGTTTCAGAGGTGATGCTCAGTTTACCGGTGATATTTGCCAGATAAGAAAGTGACTCTTTCAGTAGGTCGTTACGGCTGTTAGGCAGACTGAGGTTATACAGCGTGGAATCATAGGAAACGATAACCGGCGGCATGGGACGTTTGGGATCGAACCCCTGCTGCCACAGTGAACGGGCTTGCGTGGCATCGAGGCCACCGCTTTGCGTCAGCGCGATACGCGGGATCGCATGGCTGAAACCACTCTGTTGCGCACTTTCGGTGAGTGAACCGGTATTGACCAGCAAGCGAACCTCAATACGGTCGCTCGGACGCTGGGGAGTGGCTAACACTTGCCACTGTAAACCATTTGCCAGCGTGCCCTGTTGCCACGCTGGATCAGGCTGGAGCGCATCTGCCTGCACATAGCCGGCAGTGGCCATCATCAGCAAGCCGCCCGCTAAAAGTCGAATTTTTGTGCCCTGCATGTGAACCCCTGATCAACTATCCTGGAAATAAAAAGACAGCCCTCGAAAGGACTCTCTGAATATGACGTTAAAAACACTTCGTGTTAGACCGCGAGAACATAAAAATGTCACGGAAGAAGTGAAAAAATCCCGAGCCGCCGAATCGACGGTTTCAGGCACAGGGGGTAATTATGCGCAAACGCCCGCAGTCCTGGAAGGGACTACGGGCATAAGTGACGAGATTAAGAGGATAAATCGTGCGTTTTGCCATCCGGCGCACGATTATTCAGCGTGTCATCCAGCTTTTTGGTATCCAATTCTTTCACCCATTTAGCCACAACGACAGTTGCAACACCGTTACCAATCAGGTTGGTCAGCGCACGGGCTTCAGACATGAAGCGGTCAATACCAAGAATCAGTGCCAGGCCAGCAACCGGTAAATGACCCACCGCAGAGATAGTCGCGGCCAGAACAATGAAGCCACTCCCGGTCACACCCGCTGCACCTTTTGAGGAGAGCAGGAGCACCACCAACAGGGTTATCTGATGGAAGATATCCATGTGGCTGTTGGTCGCCTGAGCGATAAACACCGCCGCCATAGTCAGATAGATTGATGTCCCATCAAGGTTAAACGAGTAGCCCGTGGGTATAACCAATCCGACAACCGACTTCCGACAGCCCAGTTTTTCCATCTTATCGAGCATACGCGGCAGCGCAGACTCGGAAGAAGAAGTACCCAGAACGATCAGGAGCTCTTCACGGATATAGCGGATGAATTTAAAGATACTGAAGCCGGTTGCGCGCGCAATTGAACCCAGCACCAGCACCACAAACAGAATACAGGTGATGTAGAAGCAGATGATTAGCTGACCCAGTTGCACCAGCGTTCCGACGCCATATTTACCGATGGTAAAGGCCATAGCACCGAAAGCACCGATAGGCGCCAGGCGCATGATCATATTGATGATGCCGAAAATAACCTGCGAGAAACTTTCAATCACGTTGAAAATCATCTGGCCCTTGCTGCCCAGACGATGCAGCGCAAAACCAAACATTACTGCAAACAGCAATACCTGCAGGATGTTACCGCTGGCAAACGCGCCAATGACGCTCGCCGGGATAATATCCATCAGGAAACCTACGATCCCCTGGTCTTTTGCCTGTTCGGCGTAAATCGCAACCGCTTTGGCATCCAGCGTCGCCGGATCGACGTTCATTCCGGCACCGGGTTGCACCACGTTAACAATGATAAGACCGATGATCAGCGCAATCGTACTGACCACTTCAAAATAAAGCAGTGCAACCGCACCAGTGCGGCCTACGGCTTTCATACTTTCCATGCCTGCAATGCCGGTAACGACAGTACAGAAGATGACAGGTGCGATGACCATCTTGATGAGCTTAACGAAGGCATCACCAAGCGGTTTCATTTGGGCGCCTAATTCAGGGTAGTAATGGCCAAGGAGAATACCAATGGCAATCGCTGTCAGGACCTGAAAGTAAAGGCTTTTGAATATAGAGGTTTTCATAGGGTGTCCTTAAAGTAAAAACCACAGGTCTTGTAAGGTTTTGTTTAACCTGCGGCCTTAAAGTAACACCCACACAACTTGACAGAAATGTACCTGGATCATAATTGATACAAAAATGTTAAAAATTTTGAGCTGGCTCGCACAAGCGAGACCTTTTTTAACTTTTGTAATCAGCGCTTTCCGGCGCCAGATAACGTTCTTCGAAGATATTTGCCGGAACCGGTCGGGCAAACAGGAACCCTTGTGCCACTTCCACCCCGGCATGTGATAGCCATTCACGCTGCGCTTCGGTTTCGACACCTTCGGCGATCATCTGCAAATTAAGGCTGTGGGCCAACTGAATGATGGCGGAGATCATGCTGCAATCCTCAGGTACTCCGTCGACAAACATCTTATCGATTTTGAGGACATCCACCGGTAGCGACTTCATGTGCTGCAGCTGTCGCAGGCCCGCATACCCCATGCCAAAGTCATCCAGTGCGATACGTACTCCCGCATTACGCAATGGGCGCAAAATGACCACCGCGGCGTGGGGATCATCGATATGTCGGCTTTCAGTCACTTCCAGGATCAACGTACCAGGCTTGATACGATAGCGGTTTAACAACTCCAGCAGGTCCGAGACCATACTCGGGTGCATCAGCTGTAGTGCGGACAAATTCACCGACAGCGGCAGCATCAGACCCCGTTCCTGCCACGCTGACAGCTGGCGACACGTCTCTTCCAACACCCAGTAACCAACCGTCACCATCAGGCCGCAGGACTCAATCCTGTCGATTAACCCTTCGGGCAGCTCCCAGCTTCCATCCGGCTGCTGCATCCGCAATAATGCTTCTGCGCTCAATACCTTACCGCTGGACATTTCCACCTGCGGCTGCATCCAAAGCGCGAACTGCTGGTTATCCAGCGCGCTGAGAATATCGTTCTCTTCCGTCAAACGCTGCTGCGCCTCTTCCATCTGTAACGGATCAAAGAACTGAATTTGATTTTTACCCTTATGGCGCGAGGTTAACACGGCCGACAGGGCGCGGCGGTAAAGCTGTTCTGCGGTCAAATCACCATAGAACATCGCTACCCCAATGTTGCAGGTAGGACGCAGTTGAATACCCTGAATAGGTAATCGCTCGTTAACGATAGTGAGTACTTGCTGACCTAGAGTAATAGCGTGCCAGGGTTCTTTTACGCCATGGGCGATGATGGCGAAGTCATAGCCACTCACCTGGGAAAGCACCATCCTGGGGGCTAATACCGATTTGAGTTTTTCGACCAGCGTAAGCAACAGGATTTCCCGCTGAGTTTCAGTTAACACACCCGCGGTATCACGTAAGGTTTCGCAGGTGACAATCATCAGCGCCGTCGTCTGCTGGCGGGTAACAACCTGCTCCAGCAACCCCATTAAAAACGACTTATTGGGCAGTTCAGAAACCGGGAAACGCATTGCAAAGTCGCTTTGCTCTTCGCTATGTCGCTGAATCAACTGCTGATTAAGATTGTAGCTACGCACCAGCATACCAATCTCATCATCCTGATGTAGACGCGGCAATGCCAGTTGATAGCCAATCAGATCCTGCTGTTGGATATCGTTCAGCTCACGGGCAATTTTACGTAAGGGGTGCACAATCAAGCGGTTAATGCACCAGGAGATGGCGACGGTCAGTATTAACGACAAAAGTAAGTAAATGGTCACTAACGTCGAGAGCGTACTCATCACGAATTTGTACATGCGGTACGAATCCGCCTGCAGTACCAGATACGCCAGCGGTTGCGGGTTAGCTGAACGCTCAAGAGAATAGATCGGCAGCGAAATTTGTACCGGAAGCTCAAACAGGCGAGTCACCGTAACAGGAACGGGGCGTTCAGGGATAAAACTCATCCGCAACGCCTGAAACTGATTGGGCAGCACCACATCGGCGCGACTGACTACACCCGCTGGCCGAATACTTTTTAAAATGGCTTCCGCTTCGGGAATATCCCCTTTCAGGATAGTGTCCGACAGAGGCTCACGGACGGAGCGAGCGATACTTTCCAGTTGCGTAGCCGTGTTATAGCGGTTTTGCTGGACCAGATGGAACAACAAAACGGTGCAAAAAATAAAAACGAACACCATAACAACGGCCGCAACCATTGCCATCTGCTTAATTGTTAACGAGCGACTGACACGCAAACTGACTCTCCACGGATAGACGAAACTGCCGTCAGAGTATACCCGATCGTAGCGGTATTAAGAGAGGCGGTATCTGAAAACTTCCCAGCGTGCATTATCGCGACAGGATAGGCACCTGGCGACGAGATTTATCTGCATTTAAGCCGAAAAAGGCCGCAAGGTCGCCCCCTGCGGCCTGGTTCGGGCGCATGTTGCCATCACGGCAGGCAGACGCCTACAAAGCGCATTACTTTCTGTTACGCAGCCAGCTCACAATCAGGCTGGCAATGGTGCCAGCGATGATTGGAGCCGCTAAATCGTGCCAGAAGGCCACGCCTAACTGTGCGAGCGTCATATAGCCGCCTGTGTTGCAATGGCAACTGTTCACGGCTATCCTTGAGTTGTTCAGGTTCAAGTCAGCCCCCGTTTTGTTGCCAGGTTTATACCGAACAACGTGCGGGGGTTTTCTCTTTCCAGCAACCGATGCCGCCGGGGATCAAGCCCCCGCAACATTGCGCCTCACCGGGAATTCCCGGCTTGCCGCTGATTCTACGGCAGCCCACTTGCCATATCACTGCGCAATATTGCGCTCTGCGTAGCGCCTCGCAATTCACCCATTTTCTTACCAGCACGCTGGAAAGATTCTTTCCAGTTGGCAACATTCCTGCCGACCATTAGTTCAGACAAAAACATAACACATTGATATCTATCAGTTCATTTTCTGGCGCAGCGATTGCTATTTGACTGTGAGCTGTTCTGTTCCGAATTAAAGGAGATATCATGTCTGACTGTCGTACTTACGGATTCAACACCCAGATCGTTCACGCGGGGCAACAACCCGACCCTTCAACTGGCGCGCTTAGTACGCCTATTTTCCAGACCTCAACGTTTGTTTTTGACAGCGCCGAACAAGGTGCCGCCCGCTTTGCGCTCGAAGAGTCCGGGTACATTTACACCCGCTTGGGTAACCCCACCACCGATGCGCTGGAGAAAAAGCTGGCGGTACTGGAAAGAGGTGAAGCTGGGTTGGCAACCGCGTCCGGTATTTCAGCTATCACCACAACGCTGTTGACGCTTTGCCAGCAGAGTGACCATATCGTTTCCGCCAGCGCGATTTACGGCTGCACCCATGCGTTTTTGTCGCACAGCATGCCGAAGTTTGGGATTAACGTCAGCTTTGTCGACGCGGCTAAGCCTGAAGAAATCCGCGCCGCCATGCGACCAGAAACCAAAGTTGTGTATATCGAAACGCCCGCCAACCCAACGCTGTCGCTGGTCGACATTGAAACGGTGGCCGGTATCGCCCATCAACAGGGCGCATTGCTGGTGGTGGATAACACCTTTATGTCGCCGTACTGTCAGCAGCCTTTGCAACTGGGCGCGGATATCGTGGTGCACAGCGTCACCAAATATATCAACGGTCACGGGGATGTGATTGGCGGCATCATTGTTGGTAAGCAGGAGTTTATCGACCAGGCGCGGTTTGTAGGCCTGAAAGATATCACCGGCGGCTGCATGAGTCCTTTCAATGCGTGGTTAACACTGCGCGGCGTTAAAACGCTGGGCATTCGTATGGAACGCCACTGTGAAAATGCGCTGAAAATAGCCCGCTTCCTCGAAGGGCATCCATCTATTACTCGGGTGTATTATCCTGGCCTGACTTCGCATCCACAGTATGAGTTGGGCCAGCGGCAAATGAGCCTGCCAGGTGGAATTATCAGCTTCGAAATCGCCGGCGGCCTCGAGGCTGGTAGGCGGATGATCAATTCTGTAGAATTGTGCCTCCTCGCGGTCAGTCTCGGTGATACCGAAACCCTCATTCAGCACCCAGCGTCTATGACACATTCGCCCGTTGCACCTGAGGAACGGCTCAAAGCAGGTATTACCGACGGGCTTATCCGTCTTTCTGTGGGTCTTGAAGATCCAGAAGATATTATTAACGACCTTGAACACGCCATCAGAAAGGCAACATTCTGACCAATATGGCCTGAACCGACGTCGTTCGGTTCAGGTTGTTGAGAATCAAGGCACAACAGTCTGGCAATACACGCGATCCTCTTTCGGGGAGAACGTGTATTTTGGGCAGGGGGTTCTATGCAGGACAACACATTACAATTAAGCAACAATACAGCAACCGCCGTACCATTCTCAAAAAAAATACCGTTTACGAAATACGATTTTGGCTGGGTATTACTGTGCATCGGCATGGCCATTGGTGCCGGAACGGTACTGATGCCGGTACAAATTGGCTTAACAGGCATTTGGGTATTTATCGTTGCCTTTATTATTGCTTATCCGGCAACTTATATTGTGCAGGATATTTATTTAAAAACATTATCAGAAAGCGAAACCTGCAATGACTACACGGATATTATAAGTCATTACCTGGGAAAAAACTGGGGCGTATTTCTTGGCGTCATCTATTTTCTGATGATTATTCACGGCATATTTATTTATTCTTTATCCGTGGTTTTTGACAGCGCCTCATATATTAAAACCTTCGGCTTGACCGAGGCTGATCTTTCACAATCGATAATCTACAAAGTGGCCATTTTTGCCGTGCTGGTCGCCATTGCTTCCGGGGGAGAAAAACTGCTGTTCAAAATCTCCGGCCCGATGGTGGTGGTCAAAGTAGGTATCATCATCGTATTTGGTTTTGCGATGGTTCCGCACTGGAACTTCGCTAATATCAGCGCCTTCCCTGAAGCATCGGTCTTCTTTCGTGATGTACTGCTAACCATCCCGTTCTGCTTCTTCTCGGCGGTGTTTATTCAGGTGTTGAACCCAATGAACATCGCCTACCGCAAACGGGTGGCGGACCGGGTGCTGGCTACGCGTATGGCAATCCGTACGCATCGCATCAGTTACATTACTCTGATTGCTGTCATTCTGTTTTTCTCCTTCTCTTTTACCTTTTCCATTAGCCATGAAGAGGCCGTTTCGGCTTTCGAACAAAATATTTCTGCACTGGCACTGGCGGCTCAGGTCATTCCTGGGCAGATTATTCATATCACCTCAACGGTATTAAATATCTTCGCAGTATTAACCGCGTTCTTTGGTATTTATCTGGGATTCCACGAAGCGATCAAAGGTATTATTCTCAACGTTCTGAGCCGCGTCATTGACATTGAGAAAATTAATCCGTTGGTGCTTACGCTGGGTATTTGCACCTTTATTGTTATCACCCTGGTCATTTGGGTGTCATTTCGCGTATCGGTACTGGTGTTCTTCCAGCTAGGTAGTCCGCTTTACGGGATTGTGTCGTGTATTATTCCGTTCTTCCTGATCTATAAAGTAACGCAACTGGAAAAACTGCGCGGACTGAAAACCTGGTTGATCCTGCTGTACGGAATTCTGCTGTGCCTGTCGCCCTTATTGAAGCTGATTGAATAACCCACGTATATCGCGCCGTCAGACGCTGGCGGCGCTTAACTCACACTCTCCAGCTGATAGCCGCGAATTTTATTCAGCACCGTGGTGTGCGACACGCCCAGCGCTTTGGCGATATGCCGTGACGACACATTATCTTCCACCATCTGTTCAATGAGCTGGCGTTCAGCACACAGAACCTGCTCTTTAAAAGGACGTTCTGTCGGGCCCCGCTCAACGGCAGGCAAATTCACCATCCCTAATTCTTCCCGCGTAATAACATCGGATTCCGCCATCAGCATCAGGCGAATAATGGTATTTTCCAGTTCGCGCACGTTTCCCGGCCAGGTGTGATGGTGCAGGGCATCAAAACAGGCTTTATCCAGAATGATCCGCCGCTGGAATTCCTTTGCGTATTTCTGCACAAAGTGGCGAATCAGCAGGCTGATATCCTGTGGACGCTCGCGCAAAGGTGGAATGGTCAGTGAAAGCACGTTGATGCGGTAATAGAGATCGGCGCGCAGCAGACGTTGTTCTACCATCTCTTCCAGATTGGCATTGGTTGCCACAATAATGCGCACATTGACCGGAATAATATGCGCTCCGCCAACGCGCCGAATCCCGCCATCCTGAAGCACGCGCAGGAGTTTAGCCTGTAAGCTCAGCGACATTTCGCCAAACTCATCGAGAAAAAGGGTGCCTTTATCGGCCATTTCAAACAGCCCTTTTTTGCCTTTACAATCCGCGCCGCTGAAAGCCCCTTTCTCATAGCCAAAGAATTCACTCTCCATTAGCGACTCAGGTAGCGCAGAGCAGTTGACCGGAATAAACGGATAAAAACGTCGCTGCCCGGAATTATGGATAGCCCGGGCCAGCAGCTCTTTACCGGTCCCCGTATCGCCACGTATCAGAACGGTATATTTGCTGTCGGCAATTTTTATCGCCTTTTCGATAAGCGCGTGCATGCTCTGGCTGCTGCAAATAATGTCAGAGAAATAGCGCGGGCGTTCCGGTTCCGGCGTTGACAGCTCACTTATCTCCTCACAGAGGTAAGCGACATGAATAATATCGGCGCGCTGGCTTAAACAGGATTGCACACAGGAAATATCCTGTAGCTGGCGGCACCAGGATTTAATCAGGATCCGCCCAGGCGTGACTTTCATGGAGATGATATTGATATCACAGCAGGAAAATTCCTTCAGGACATCCTCAACCATCGACAGACGATCAATTGTTTTAATATCCCAGCGTATCGTGACCACATTTGCTCCTGGTAGTTAGCAACTGCGAAATAGATATTTTTGTGACTAGAGGGAATCTGACTACATTCTAGACGCTGTGGAATAATGTTCTGCCAAAGGACTCACATTGTGGACGTAAAGAGAAAATATAAAAAAACCGGAGCACAAGGCTCCGGTTATCGGGTCATAACCCAGGTTTATTGCTGTGGGTTTTCATCCTGGTCAACGGCAAAACAAGCCACCAGTTGACCGCCGTAATCTTTCAACTGCGGCTGAAGCTGGGTACACGGACCAAAGCGACGACGGCAGCGGGCGTTAAACGCGCAGCCCGGCGGCGGATTCAGCGGGCTTGGCAGTTCACCGGTCAGCTTGATACGCTCACGGCGATCGTCCGGGTTCAGACGCGGCGTTGCGGAGAGCAGCGCTTGCGTGTACGGATGACGCGGATTATTGAAGATTTGGTCCTTCGTCCCTTTCTCCACGCAGCGGCCTAAATACATCACCATCACTTCATCGGCAATGTGCTCAACCACCGACAGGTCGTGCGAGATAAAGACGTATGACAGCCCCAGTTCCTGCTGCAAATCCATCATCAGATTCAGCACCTGCGCACGCACCGAAACGTCCAGCGCTGAGACCGGTTCATCGGCAATCACCACGTCCGGGTCAAGCATCAGACCGCGAGCGATGGCAATACGCTGACGCTGACCGCCGGAGAACATATGCGGATAGCGGTCGTAGTGTTCGGTTTTCAGCCCCACTTTCGCCATCATCGCCAGCGCTTTTTCACGACGCTCCTCTTTGCTGAGCGTGGAGTTGATCAGCAGCGGCTCTTCCAGAATCTGCCCCACTTTCTTACGCGGGTTCAGGGAACCGTACGGGTTCTGGAATACAATCTGGATTTTCTGCCGACGCAGCTTTTGCGCCTGCGGGTCGTGCTTAAGCAGATCCTGTCCCTGGTAATACAGCTCACCGCCGGTCGGGACTTCAATCATCGTCAGCAGGCGGCCAAGGGTGGATTTCCCACAGCCCGACTCGCCTACCACCGCCAGCGTTTTACCACGCTCTAAGGTAAAGGAGACGCCGTCCAGCGCTTTCACCAGGCGCTCCGGGGCGAACATGCCCTTTTTCACCGGGTAGTGTTTTTTCAGATCAATAGCCTGCAACAGCGGCTGTGACAAAGTGGCCTTTTGCGTACTCATAGCCCAGGCCTCCCGGCATCATCAAGTGGGTAGTGGCATTTCGACTGACGACCGCCTTCCAGCAGGTTCAGTTCAGGTTCTTCAGCGCGGCATTTGTCGGTCGCATAGGGGCAGCGTGGGTTCAGCAAACAGCCGCTCGGGCGATCATATTTCCCGGGAACCACGCCCGGCAGCGAGGCCAGACGTGCTTTATCCTGAGCAAACTCAGGCAGCGCGCGCAGTAGCGCCTGGGTGTAAGGATGACGCGGCGCGCGGAAAATATCCTGCGCGGCTCCGGTTTCTACCACCTGGCCGGCGTACATCACGATGATTTTGTGTGCCGCTTCAGCCACCAGCGCCAGATCGTGCGTGATTAAGACCAGCGCCATGTTCTCTTTTTGCTGCAATTCCAGCAGTAGCTCGATGATCTGCGCCTGAATAGTCACATCCAGCGCCGTTGTCGGTTCGTCGGCAATCAGCAGTTTCGGACGACAGGCTATCGCCATCGCGATCATCACGCGCTGACTCATCCCACCGGACAACTGGTGCGGATATACATCAAGACGCGAGGCCGGATCGGGGATCCCCACCAGCGTCAGCAGGTCTATTGCCCGCTGAATACGCGTTTTTTTGTTGCCGCCCTGGTGCACTTTAATGGCTTCCATAATCTGGTAGCCGACGGTGTAGCAGGGGTTAAGGCTGGTCATCGGGTCCTGGAAGATCATCGCCACTTCCGCCCCCACTAACTGGCGACGCTCTTTCTCAGAGATGCGCTTCAGGTCGCGACCATTAAACTCCAGATTTTCGGCCATAACGCGGCCTGGGTAGTCAATCAGTCCCATAATCGCCAGCGAACTGACGGACTTACCAGAGCCGGACTCTCCTACAATGCCAACCACTTCACCCTGATTCACACTGTAGCTAATGCGGTCTACGGCGCGGAATTCGGAACCTACGTCGCCGAAATGCACCGATAATTTATCTACATTTAATAACGCCATCTCGAACCTCTTACTGCTTCAGTTTGGGATCGAGCGCGTCACGCAGACCGTCACCCATCAGGTTAAATGCCAGCACCGTCAACAGGATCGCCAGCCCCGGGAAGGTCACAACCCACCAGGCGCTTTGGGCAAACTGCAGAACGTCAGAGAGCATGGTGCCCCATTCCGGCGTAGGCGGCTGTGCGCCCATCCCCAGGAAGCCGAGGGCAGCCATATCGAGAATGGCGTTAGAGAAGCCAAGCGACGCCTGAACAATCAGCGGCGCAAGACAGTTAGGAAGAATGTTGACGAACATCTGGCGCATCGCGCCGGCTCCCGCCACGCGAGATGCGGTGACGTAGTCGCGGTTAACCTCCACCAGCACGGCGGCGCGCGTCAAACGGACATAGTGCGGCAATGCCACGAACGTCAGCGCCAGCGCGGCGTTGCCAATCGAGGGGCCAAATACAGCCACCAGCACCAGTGCCAGCAACAGGCTCGGCAATGCCAGCATGATATCGACCACACGCATGATGACGTTATCGACAATCCCGCCAAAGTAACCGGCGATCAGCCCAAGAACCACGCCCATCAGCAGGGAGAGTACTACCACCAGACAGCCGACCAACAGCGACAGACGCGCACCGTACATCAGGCGGGACAGCACGTCGCGGCCTACATCATCAGTACCAAACAGATGCGCCATGGTACCGCCTTCCTGCCACGCGGGAGGAGCCAGCAGCGTATCGCGGAACTGGTCTGCCGGGTTGTAGGGTGCGAGGACGTTGGCAAAGACCGCAATCAGGATCATCACCACAACGTACACCAGCCCAACAACCGCACCTTTGTTGCGTTTAAAATAGTGCCAGAACTCCTGCAACGGAGTCATCGGCACCGGTGCAGCAATAACTTTATTTTCAGTAACCTGTGACATGATGGCCCCTTACTTCTTATGCCGAATACGCGGGTTCACCACGCCGTACAGCAGGTCTACCAGCAGGTTGACGAGGATAATCATCGTCGCGACCAGCAGCACCCCGCCCTGCACTACCGGATAATCGCGGCGTTGCAGCGCATCGATCAGCCAGCGCCCCAGTCCCGGCCACGAGAAGATGGTCTCGGTCAGGATCGCCCCGGCCAGCAACGTACCAACCTGCAGGCCGATAACGGTCACCACGGGCAGCATCGCGTTACGCAGAGCGTGAATAATGATGACGCGCATACGAGTCAGGCCTTTGGCGCGCGCGGTACGGATGTAATCTTCACCCAGCACTTCCAGCATCGATGAACGGGTCATACGCACAATGACCGCCAGAGGAATGGTACCCAGCACCATCGCAGGCAGGATCATATGCGCCAACGCATCAATAAAGTTGCCCTCTTCACCCCAGATGGCGGTGTCGATAAGCATAAAGCCGGTTAGCGGATTGGAATCATCAAGGAACACCATGTCGCTCACCCGCCCAGAAACTGGCGTCAGGTTCCACTGCACGGAAACCAGCATGATCAGCATCATGCCCCACCAGAAAATCGGCATGGAGTAACCGGTCAGCGCCAGGCCAACTGCCGTGTGATCGAAAATGGAGCCGCGCTTAACGGCAGCAAGTACACCCACTGGGATACCCACTGCGACGGCGAAAATCATCGCGCAGACGCCGAGTTCCAGCGTTGCTTTGAAGCGAGGTACGAACTCTTCCCACACCGGTAAGCGGCTTTTCAGTGAGATACCTAAATCACCATGCATAACCCCCCAGATATAGTGGAGGTACTGCTGCCACATCGGCTTATCCAGACCGAGTTCAGCCAACAGTTGAGCATGACGCTCAGGGGAGATCCCACGTTCACCCGCCATGATCATAACCGGATCGCCGGGGATCATATGGACAAAGGCAAAGGTGAGAAGAGTGATACCGATAAACGTGGGGATGACGAGTCCCAAACGTCGGAGAATGAACTGCAACATAACCCGGATTCTCTCTAATGACGCACGGCCTGGAACCGTGAGTCTGTATTGCTCACAAATCTTATCCCACGCAAACTGCATCGCGGGTAAAGCATTACGCCGGAGGGCACTGCGCTTATCCGGCCTACACAACACCGGGGCGCAGCGCTTCCTTAATTGCTTTTAATTATTCGACAGAGACGTTTTCGAAGTGGTGTTTGCCTAATGGATCAACCACATAGCCTTTCACTTCTTTACGCACTGGTTCGTACACGGTGGAGTGAGCAACAATCAGAGCCGGAGCCTGGTCGTGCATAACAACCTGAGCTTGCTTGTACAGTTCAATACGTTTGTTGTGATCGTCGGTCGCACGCGCCGGCTGGATCAGGTCTTCAAACGGCTTGTAGCACCAGCGAGAGTAGTTAGAACCGTCTTTCGCTGCCGCACAGCTGAACAAGGTCGCGAAGAAGTTGTCCGGATCCCCGTTGTCACCGGTCCAACCCATCATCACCGCCTGATGCTCACCCGCTTTGGCGCGTTTCAGATACTCGCCCCATTCGTAGGTCACAATCTTGGCCTGAACGCCAATTTTCGCCCAGTCAGCCTGAACCATTTCTGCCATACGACGTGCGTTCGGGTTATATGGACGCTGTACCGGCATAGCCCACAGCTCAACGGTAAAGCCTTTGTCCTGACCAGCTTCCTTCAGCAGCGCTTTGGCCTTCTCAGGATCGTAGGTGTAGTCTTTAACGTCGTCGTTATAGCCCCACATGGTCGGCGGGATCAGGTTTTTCGCGGCAACGCCAGCGCCCTGATAAACCGCTTTGATGATCGCTTCTTTGTTTACCGCGTAGGTCAGCGCCTGACGGACTTTCACGTCATCAAACGGTTTCTTCTCGGTATTGAAAGAGAGGTAGCCCACGTTCAGACCCGCCTGCTCCATCAGGTTGATGTTTTTATCCTGCTTCATGCGCGCGATGTCTGCCGGGTTCGGGTACGGCATCACCTGGCACTCGTTCTTCTGCAGTTTGGCGTAACGCACGGAAGCGTCAGGCGTAATGGAGAAGACCAGACGGTCGATCTGCGGCTTGGTGCCCCAGTAACCTTCGAATGCTTTATACAGAATACGGGAGTCTTTCTGGTACTGCTGCAGCTGGAACGGACCGGTACCAATTGGGTTCAGATCCACTTTCTCCGGAGAACCGGCTTTCAGCATGTTGTCAGCATATTCTTTGGAAAGAATAGAAGCGAAGTCCATCGCCAGGTCAGCCAGGAACGGCGCTTCCGGGCGAGTCAGCACGAACTGAACGGTTTTATCGTCCACTTTTTTCACTTCGGAGATCAGATCCGGCAGACCCATCCCTTCGAAGTATTCATAGCTGCCGCCAGAGACTTTATGGTACGGGTTCTGGGCATTTTTCTGACGATCGAAAGAGAACACCACGTCATCGGCGTTAAAATCGCGCGTCGGTTTAAATTCTTTGTTGTCCTGCCACTTCACGCCCTGACGCAGGTGGAAAGTGTAGGTTTTGCCGTCTTCGCTGATTTCCCACTTCTCAGCAAGGCCCGGGATCACTTCAGTCGTACCGGTTTTGAACTCGACCAGGCGGTTATAGATCGGTACGGAGCTGGCATCATAGGTGGTGCCAGAGGTGAAAAGCTGCGGGTTAAAGCCTTCAGGAGATCCTTCTGAACAATAAACCAGAGTTTTAGCCTGTACGCTTGCTGCGACGGTCATAGCCACCAGGCTCAGACCAAGCTTCAGCATCCCTGACTTCTTCAAGGAAATACTCATTCTTCTGCTCCAATGTGATGTTTGTTGTTTTACCCTTTGCAGTGGGTTTGCACCGCCTGGCCTTTTTTGTTTTTTACCCGGCCGGGTCGGCGTTAAGAGGATGGGGATTCCGTTCACATAAGCGACTGAGTTGCAGTGCGGATTCTCCATGAAATGCCCCTCATACCCTACAATCTGTCAACAGAATGTGAAAACGTCAATACAGGTCACCGTGATTTACGCCAACGGTGAGAATTCACAAACAAAGATTAAAAAAAGTGCGGAAGGACATTTTCAGCAGGGAAATTTGTGCTACGCGCACTATGCCAGAATAAACATCTTCATATTTCGCAACATTTGGTGATTAACATTTATGCAATTTATTCAAACTTTCTAAATTAATGCTGCATATCTGAGCGATTAATACCATGAACGTTAAAGCGCACAGCGGAAAATGCCAGCTTCAGCCATAAGTAGCGCAAAAAAAGTTTCAAGCAAATATAAAAAAAGGCAATGGAATATGTCACAGAATCGTTAACAGTCAGTGGGAAGTGGTGCACAATTTTTGCAGATAAAATGAAGGTCAAACGTGGGGTCGGAAAAACACAAAATACGCCCTGCCAGCGCTTCGCCTGTAGGCCGGATAAGGCGCTTGCGCCGCCATCCGGCAATGTCTGTTATAGCGTGATGTTTTGCCTGATGCCGCTTCGCCTGTAGGCCGGATAAGGCGCTTGCGCCGCATCCGGCAATATCTGTTATAGCGTGATGTTTTGCCTGATGGCGCTTCGCTTATCAGGCCTACAAAAGCCACAAATGCAAAAAGCCCGCTCAGAGAGCGGGCTTTTCTAATTTGGTCGGTGATAGAGGATTACTCGCCACTGCGTGGCTCGCCCTGCGGGCCGTTGCTGACGCAACGTTCTCTCGCTACGCTCGAGTCGAACCTCTTGCCCCCGGAGGTTCTCATCCTCGTGGATTCCGGAAAGCAAAAAGCCCGCTCAGAGAGCGGGCTTTTCTAATTTGGTCGGTGATAGAGGATTCGAACCTCCGACCCCTTCGTCCCGAACGAAGTGCGCTACCAGGCTGCGCCAATCACCGAATGCGGGGCGCATCTTACTGCTCAGCTGCGCGCCCGTCAATCCCTTAGTATCAAAATGCCATTTGATCGGCGAGAAAGTCAGCAGCTCAGTTACTGGGCTGTAGCCTTATTCGCGTCCGGGATACGACACCAGTTGTTATTCTCGTTAATACCGCCATTTGGCGAGGTATAACCGAGGCAACCCAAAATGGTGTCGTACAGTTCCACATGACGACGCGGCACCTTCATATCAGCTTCTTGCTTAAGGTGTGCAAACGCCTTCGCATGGTCGGGGTCTTCCAGATATTTGTCAGACATCCACACCATCATAGGAACGCGGAACTGCTCAGGTGGCGCCATTTTACGCGGCGTACCGTGCAGGTGCTCGCGCTCGTTAATCGACTCACCGTGATCGGCGGCGTAGAACACGATCGCTTTCTTATCACGTAGTTGATCAAATACTTTGGTAATAAAGTGATCAACATAGGTTACCGAGTTATCGAATGAGTTGATCATCTCAGCTTTCGAGCAACCGCTATCAACATTGACACATTCCGGCTTCCACTGCGCATAATCACGGGTATAGCGCTGGGTGTAGTTAAAATGCGAGCCCTTGGTATGCAAAATAATTAGATGCTTGCCACCATCTTCATTATTTTGCAGAGACTGCTGCATCTCGGTAATCAACAGCATATCGTCAACGTTCTTGCCACGGTTGCGCGGCTCTGCGCCAATCTGCTCACGATAGGCGATGTTTTCCGCCATGGTGTTACTGTAGAACCACATCTCGCTTTGCATCGCGTAAAGATCGGTCTTGAACCCTAACTGGCCGAGCACGGAGAAGACGTTTTGTTCTTTCAGAGTACGCTGCGGGTTTTCTTCTGCCCCACCCTCACGCACGAACATGCAACGCAGCGAAAGTTTTGTTGCCGTATCACAGGAATATCCACGGAAGGCGGCCAGATTTTTCTCCTGGGCGAGCCTTGGCGTGGTATTACGCTCATAGCCAAAAATCCCCATATGATCCCAGCGGGTCGTTTCGCCGATAATAAAGACCACATAGGTGTCGTCGAGGTTTTTGGGGGCAACATAGGTAAACTTCTTCGCCGGGTTCATCAACGATTTGTTGTCTGAGGATTCATCCACCTGTGCCCAGGCGTACAGACCCAGCGCGGAGAGCCAGTTTGACGGCAGATAGGAATTCGCCACTACCCCGCCATAGCTGGGTAAATCGATTCCCGTTGCTCGCTCAACGCTTCTCTGTTGCATGCTCAGCAGGCGAATCGGGACCCATACCATCAGACCAGCCAGTAAAACTACCGCCACGCTGCGCCATCTCATGCCAGGCGTACGGATCTGTTTCATCAGGGTATAGCGGCAGCGATTACTCCAAATCAGAACCAACGGTAAAATGCTGACCGAAACCAGCCATACGACAAAATGCCAGCCAACAACTTCTTTCGATAAATCAATATCCGTGGTCATTACGGAGGCAATAATACCGTAACCAATTACCACATTCAGGAAGGTCATGTAATAGCTGGCACCGGCAGAACACAGCACCACTAAGGTTGTCAGGACACGCCAGGCGCGCCGACCAAATAAAGAGAGAAGCCGTAGTAAAAAGAAGGTCACCAGCACAGTGCCGGCTAATTCAACAACCGCAGAGAGTCCTTTCCAGACGGTAAACTCGTGTGCGTATCCGCTAAAGCGCCGGAAAAATACAGCACAGTTCATAAACAAACCGATATAGATTGCCAGCAGGAAACTGAGTTTCTGCTGCGTCATCGACTTAATGTATCTCATGCAAACAAACCCTGGGAATCGGGATTAAAACACCCTGAGCAGTAGTCAAACAGACCAGGCAGGGGAAAATGCGACAACAGCAGAGGTGAAATGTCTACGGGCGCGAGTAAGTAGACCACAGGAGGGTGAAAAAGTGCTTATGGAGAATGCAAATAGCGCATATATTTTTGTAAATATATGCGCCAGGTATTAATCAGACTACTAATAGGTTTAGGCGTGCGCCTCGGTATATACGCTACGCTGTGGCTGGCGGATGGTGGTGGAGAGTGCCAGCGAGATAATTAACAGCGCAAAGATAACGCAGAAGGTCACATAGAAACCGCCGAACAGCGAGGCGATAATGGAACCACAAATGCTGCCGATACCGAAACCTAAGTAAATGACGCCGTAGTTTTTAGCCAGGTTATTCAAACCGAAGAACTCGCTCACCAGTGACGGGAACACGGTGATGGTACCGCCAAAGTTAAATGCTACACAGGCAATCGCCGCGAAGAAGGTCGCATCATTCAGCGGGGCGAACAGCAGTGCCGCCATACCGACCAGCGAAACGACCTGCCCAATGGTGATAACGCGAATACGAGAGATTTTGTCGGACAGAATCCCCAGCACCAGACGACCGGACAAGTTAGCGATAGAAATGACGGTAACCGCATTTGCCGCCGTTGCCACATCCATATGCGCCAGGCTTTGTGCAATATCTTTCGCCACGCCAATCACATACAGCCCACTCATACACGCCGTCAGGAACATCACTGCCAGCATCCAGTACTGCGGTTTACGCATGGACTGCGCCAGGGTGTAGTCATTCTCAACCACGCCATTTTTCGTTTTCACTTCCTGATTCGGCGCGTCTTTCATCAGCGTGGAGCCAAAGACGATCATCACCAGCACAATCGCGCCCCAAATCATGAAGGTTTTTTCCAGACCCACAGTGCTCAACAGTTGGCTGTCGATGAATTTAAAACCGAGGCTGCCAAGACCGTAAGAACCGATGGCAAAGGCGGAAATCAGCCCTTTACGCTCAGGGAACCATTTTACACAGTTGGAAAGTGTTAACAGGTAGCCTGCGCCATCCGCCAGACCAACCAATACACCGGCGCTCAGCCACAGCATAATCAGGCTGTCAGAGTGGGCGGTTAAGAAGAAGCCGACACCCAGTAAAATACCGGAGGCCATGGTGACACGTTTCACGCCAAAACGTTCCTGCAGTTTCCCGGCGACGGAAGAAGAAATCGCCAGCCCGAGGCTCAGCAGGCCAAAGGAAAAGGCAACCTGACTCACTGGCGCATCAAGCTTAGAAGAGAGCGCACCGTTAAACAGGCTCCAGGTATAAACAGAACCTAAAGCAAATTGGGTAATGATGGTGCCGATCAGTGTCAGCCAGCGGGTACGCTGATAATCAGAAGTTTTCATGGCAGTCTTCCTGCATAAACAAAATGGGAAATTCTCTGCCAACAACCATACCGAAGCGCTTTTATGAGCAGGAGAAAACGGCATGAAATGCCGCCAGGACGGAATGAAATGCCTGGAATGCGGAATGAATGACGAGACAAAAAGTCGGGTTACTGAATTTTATCGCATGAGTTAGTACACGCTATCGCTGGAGTGCGTGTGATTGTTGATCTCAACATGTAATCAAGATGTTTATATGCTGATTACTTACGTTAAAATTTGGCGCTCACTCCCATGGTGTACATATAGTCGCTGTTGTTGGTACTGTTTTCCGCCTGCGAAAGCGCCGCGTAAGCCGCCATGTGCGGGTTCAACAGCATATCTGCACCGACGGTGACATCCACCCAATTACCGCCCTGACCCGCTGCTGACATGCGGCTGAGACCCGACTGCGCCTTCCAGATATTCTCGCCAAACTGCTGGTTATAGCTGATTTGCGCCCACGGTCGCACATCACCGAACTGCGAATTGACTCGCCAGCCCAACGAGCTCACGCTGGCATGCCACAGCGGATCGTTCTGCGTTACCGACGTCGCGCTATCGCCAAATTCGTTGTAAGTAGATGTGGTTGAACCGTCATAATGCAGAGCGGCAACCGGACCAGTTGTCACCTGCCCGGAAAGCGGGAAGTTCCAGCCCATACTCATGCCGCTGGTCGCATCCATAGGCGTCTCATCCGCCAGATTCACCACGGGACCCGCCACGTTCTGAGTGGAACGAATACGTTCTTCCAGAATGTCGTTATAACGTGGTTGGTGATCGCTGTCCCATGTATAACGTTCAGCCGTATGCCCTGACATCGCATCAACGATATATTCTTGTTGCCAGCCATATGCTGTATTGATGGACAGCGCACAAACTACAACGCTCACCAGAGTTAACCTCTGATGACCACTACTGTTTCTTATAATCATCAACGCGACTCCAGAAAAGAGCCGAATTCGGCAATATTATTGTCATTGTATGAAGGATATGGGCCCATCAGGCCCTGTATTAAATATTGTCTTTTTAGCTGGCGCGTCAAGGCGGGCCGAATGAAATTTTTACGCCAGTAAAAACAGCGAGGAAGAATATGCAGCGTTGCGGATGGGTCAGCCAGGACCCACTTTACATTGCCTACCACGACAAGGAATGGGGCGTCCCCGAAACCGATGGTAAAAAGCTGTTCGAAATGATCTGCCTTGAGGGCCAGCAGGCCGGGTTATCGTGGATTACCGTGCTCAAGAAACGGGAAAACTATCGCCACGCCTTCCACCATTTTGACCCGGAAAAAGTGGCGGCCATGACCGAAGAGGATGTGGAAAGGCTGGTACTGGATGCAGGCATTATTCGTCATCGCGGAAAAATTCAGGCCATTATCGGCAACGCTCGCGCTTTTCTGACGATGGCGCAAAACGGAGAGTCGTTTAGCGAATTCGTCTGGTCATTTGTTGATAACCAACCGCAAGTGACTCGTGCCGCCAACCTGAGCGATATTCCCACCTCCACGCCTGCGTCAGACGCGCTGTCTAAAGCGTTAAAAAAACGCGGATTTAAGTTTGTCGGCACCACCATTTGTTACTCCTTTATGCAGGCGTGCGGCCTGGTCAACGACCATGTCACCAGCTGCATCTGTTATCCGGGAGAACAACATGATTCGTGAATCCAAGGCTGACGATCTGCCGTCAATTCTGGCGCTGTGGATGGAAAGCACAATCCATGCCCATCCATTTATCGAAGAGCGCTACTGGCGCGAAAGTGAATCCGTGGTGCGGGATGTTTATCTGCCAGCCGCGCAAACCTGGGTTTGGGAAGAAGAAGGCGAGCTCAAAGGCTTTGCCAGCGTGATTGACGACCGCTTTCTCGGCGCGCTGTTTGTCGCACCTGCCGCCATCAGAAGCGGGATCGGCAAAGCGCTGGTGCAGCATGTGCAGCAGCGCTTTTCGATACTCAGCCTTGAGGTCTACCAGAAGAATCAATCAGCGGTGAACTTCTACCATGCGCTGGGTTTTCGCATTGAAGACGGCGCATGGCAGGAAGAGACTCACCACCCCACGTGGATTATGGGCTGGCAGGCGGATCAAACGCCGTAAGCGCCAACGTTGGTCCGCTATATTTTTCAAGCCACGCCAGCGCCGTGTTGCCCGCGCAGCCATTCCCCAGCTTCGAGCTGGGGAGATCTTTGGTCAGTACGTTGACGGCGCCATTTTTACAAATACCGTTCGCTGCGAGATCCAAATCAGGCCAGGCGCCTTCATGAATACAGATGACGCCGGGTTTAATACCCGCCGTCACCACCGCGCCCGCCAGAACTTGCCCGCGCTGGTTCCACACCCTGACCGTATCGCCATCCGCAATGCCGCGCGCGTGGGCGTCCTGCGGATGAATCGTTATCGGCTCACGATCCGCTACCGCGTACTGCTCCCGTAGCGCACTGTAGTTAAGCTGACTATGCAAACGGTGCGCCGGATGGGCGGAAAGCAGCTGTAGCTGGTCCGGTTCGGCGTTACCGAACCACTCATCCGGCTCCAGCCACATCGGGTGTCCCGCGCAGTCCGCGTAGCCGTAACCTGCAATCCTCGCGGAGTAGATTTCAATTTTCCCGCTGTCCGTTTTCAGCGGATGCGCCTGCGGGTCGCGGCGAAAATCCGCAAAACGGATAAACTGCGCGCTGGCGGCGTTTTCCGGCATTTCGATCAGGGCGTTGCGCTGCCAAAACTCGGCGAAAGGCGGCAATGTCACCTGCTGACTGGCCCCACGTTGCCCGGCAATATTGTAAAAAGTCTCCAACCACGCCAGTTCGCTTTTACCTTCGGTGAACCGTTCATATCCGCCCTTTTCCCAGCGCTCACTCAGCTCGGCAAAGACATCAAAATCATTTCGCGCTTCGTCCTGCGGCGGTACGACCTGCTTCATCGGCACCAGGTGCTGGTTGCTGTAATCGCCAGTCATGGTCAAATCATTACGCTCAAAGGAGGTGGTTGCTGGCAGCACGATATCGGCATGCTTTGCTGCGGCGGTCCAGAAACACTCCGAGATGACCACCAGCTCCGGTTTTTGCCAGGCGCGAATTAAACGGTTAGTGTCCTGATGATGGGTGAAGTTAGCCCCGCCCGCCCACCACAGCATACGGATGTCCGGGAAATGACGGTCCATGCCGTTGTGCTGGTAAAAACCGCCGGGATTTTCCAGCGCTTCGACAATTCGCGCCACCGGGATTTTATCTACCGCGTCGGTGCCGCCTTTAACGCTGCCCTGCATTGAAGCCAGCACCGCAGCCCGGCGCGTTGGGTTGCCGCCGTTGGCAAAATGGTACGACAGCCCAAAACCGCCGCCTGGCGTCCCGATTTGTCCGAGCATGGCGGCCAGGGTGACAATCATCCAGTGTTTCTGCTCGCCATACTGTTGGCGCTGCATGCCCCATCCGGCCATCAGCATGGTGGTATTTTGGTGAAATATCGCCGCAAGTTCGCGTATCTTCGCTGCCGGAATGCCACAAATCTCTGCCGCCCATTTTGCCGTTTTTGCAACATCGTCAGATTTACCCAGCAGATAGTCGGCAAAACGGTCATATCCGGTGGTACACCGGGCGAGAAAGTCCTCGTCATGCCAGCCGTTTTCCACCAGCGTATGCGCGATGCCTAGCATCAGCGCTACGTCGGTCCCCATATGCGGGGCAATCCATTCCATCTTATCGCCAAAGAAATCGACGCTTTCCGATCGCATCGGATCGATACAGATCAACCGTTTACCGCTGTCGCGCAATGCCTCAAAGTACGCGAGGCCCTGCTCATCGGACGCGTTCCAGGCAATCTTCAGGGTATTCAGCGGATTGGCGCTCCACAACACCACCACCTCGCTGTTCTCCAGCACCACCGGCCAGCTGGTTTGCTGCTGGTAAACTTCGTTCCCGCCCACCACGTACGGCATGATCGCTTGCGCAGCCCCCGTCGAGTAATCCCCCAGATGCCCGGTATAACCGCCCGCCAGCGCCATATAACGCTGTAACAGGGTCGCCGCTTTGTGTAACACGCCGTTGGAACGCCAGCCGTACGAACCGGCAAAAATTGAGGCCGGGCCGTAGCTGTCACGGATGCGTTTATGCTGCGTATGGATAAGATTCAGCGCGTCGTCCCAACTGACACGAACAAACTCATCCTGCCCACGTACGCCCTGTGGGTTTTCCGGCGAGGCGAGAAACCCTTTACGCACCATCGGAAAACGTACCCGCGTTTTACTGTGAACCTGGTCGCGCACCACGGTTTGCAAAGAGTTGGGATGAGCGGTGGGCAGCGCGCCACGCGAGGAGAAAACCGTCTCACCATCAGTGTCGACGAGGATTGGTCCCCAGTGGGCGGCAGTTAACACCGAGTAATGTGCGGGTGAATTAGCCAAGATGGCGCTCCTGAATGCGATGTGACGGATTATTTATTATGCCGTTCAATGTTACTTACAAATTTCAGAGTCTTCCCTGGAATTTTCTTCATGTTCACACGTCATAATCAACCGCCACGGTCGCTGTGGCAAAGAAGAAAAAGTCATTAAGGAATTAAGATGAAGAAACGTGTATTTGTTATTGCTGCCATCGTGAGCGGCGCCCTGGCGGTTTCTGGCTGCACAACAAACCCTTACACCGGCGAACGCGAAGCAGGTAAATCCGGCATTGGCGCAGGTATTGGCTCTCTGGTCGGCGCGGGCATTGGCGCACTCTCTTCTTCGAAGAAAGATCGCGGCAAAGGCGCACTGATTGGCGCAGCGGCTGGCGCGGCCGTTGGCGGTGGTATCGGCTATTACATGGACGTGCAGGAAGCGAAACTGCGCGAAAAAATGCAGGGAACGGGCGTCAGCGTGACGCGCAGTGGCGATAACATCATTCTGAACATGCCAAACAACGTCACCTTCGACAGCAGCAGTGCCAACCTGAAGCCTGCGGGTGCTAACACCCTGACCGGCGTGGCGATGGTACTGAAAGAGTACAATAAAACCGCCGTCAACGTGCTGGGCTTCACCGACAGCACCGGCAGCCAGGATCTGAATATGCGTCTGTCGCAGCAGCGCGCAGACTCCGTAGCCAGTGCCTTGATCACTCAAGGGGTCGCAGCTAACCGCATCCGCACTCAGGGTATGGGCCCGGCAAATCCGATCGCCAGTAACAGCACAGCGGAAGGTAAAGCGCAAAACCGCCGCGTAGAAATTACCTTAAGCCCGATCCAGTAACGTTTTGTGCCGGATGGAAGCAGACCGTATCCATCCGGCATGAAGCACTTGCCATCGTTGATTTTCGCGTTAAGGTGTTGTCACCAAATTCAGGGAAATCAGCGATGAGCAAATCAACACGGGCAACCATCAGCGATGTGGCGAAAGCTGCAAAAACCGGCAAGACCAGCATTTCACGTTATCTCAACGGTGAAAAGCACCTGCTTTCCGACGCGCTGCTGGCCCGCATTGAACAAGCCATTGCCGATCTCGACTACCGTCCCAGCCTGATGGCAAGAGGCCTGAAACATGGTCGTACCCGCCTGATTGGCCTGATCATCGCCGATATTACTAATCCCTACTCCGTCAACGTGCTAAGTGGTATTGAAGCCGCCTGTCGCGATAAAGGCTTTACCCCGCTGGTGTGTAACACCAACAACGAAGTGGATCAGGAGCTGCATTATCTCGATCTGCTGCGCAGCTACCAGGTCGAAGGGATTGTGGTCAACGCCGTCGGGATGCGCGAAGAGGGGCTGAACCGCCTGCAACAGTCTGCGCTGCCGATGGTGCTGATTGACCGTAAAATTCCCGATTTCGCCTGTGATATGGTCGGGCTGGATAACACCCAGGCGGCAACGGTTGCCACCGAACATCTGGTCGAACAAGGTTTTGAAGCCATCCTGTTCCTCAGCGAACCACTCGGCATGGTGAATACCCGCCGCGAACGCCTGAGCGCTTTTCGCGCCACGCTCGCGCAATACCCCGGCGTTATCGCGCAAAATGCCGAAGTCCCGCTCACGGACAATACGCAACTGGACGACACCCTGCGCCAGTTTCACCAGCAGCATCGTGGAATGCGCAAAGCCGTTATCTCTGCCAACGGTGCCCTCACGCTACAAGTAGCCCGCGCCCTGAAACGCATTGGCCTCAACTGGGGGAGCGACATTGGCCTACTCGGTTTTGACGAGCTGGAATGGGCCGAGCTGGCGGGCGTTGGTATTACCACATTGAAACAACCCACCTGGCAGATTGGTTACACCGCCGTTGAGCAGGTTGTGCGCCGGATTGATGGCGGATCCGCTGCCATTCAGGAACAGGTCTTCTCCGGCGAGCTGATCGTGCGCGGCTCTACCGCCCGTTAAATTACCTTCGTGATGGTGATCATAAATTCGATATCATAGGCTTTCCTTTGGAACCGGTTCCATCTAGCGTTATAACAAGAACGCTAGTCTGGAGTTTCCATGAAAAGAAAAATTATGGTGGTCACCGCCGCTTACGGGCATGACCAGGTACGGGCCGCAGGCGGGCAAACGGCAATGCTGCCCATCATCGCTGAAGCCGGTGCTGACGGCGTCGAAATCCGCCGCGAGCTATTAAGCGACGCCGAGCTGAAGACGCTGTCAACGATGGCTTCTGCGATCGAAATCTTCGGCCTGCTGGCCTGTTACTCAGCGCCTGAACCGTTGTTCCTTGAGGATGGTAACCTCAACCCCCGTCTTCCAGAACTACTTGAGGAAGCGCAGGCCTTGCAGGCACTGTGGTTAAAAGTCTCCCTCGGCCATTTTTCCTATACCGAACAGTTCGACGTTCTACGCCAATGGCTGGACAACAGCGGAATGGAGCTGGTTGTCGAGAACGATCAGACCGACTGCGGACGCCTGCAGCCAATGCAGCGCTTTAACGAAGCCTGTCAGGCGCAAAACCTGCCGATATCTCTGACCTTCGATATGGGCAACTGGCTGTGGGTGGGCGACTCCCCGGAAGAAGCAGCACAAAACCTGGCGTCAACCGTTGGCTATATCCATGTCAAAGCCGCAGTTGCATATCACGACAGCTACCGCGCCGTACCGCCTGATGAAGCCGATCCGCGCTGGCTGGCGCTGCTAAAAACGCTGCCCAACGATGTCCCACGCGGCATTGAGTTCCCCCTGGAAGGGCAGGATTTGGTGGCGGTTACCCGCCGCTACGTTGAGCTGTTACGCGAGGAGTAACGCATGAAAAATTCACTGGATGTGGTCACTATTGGTGAAGCGATGGCGATGTTTGTCGCCACGCAAACCGGCGAACTGGCGGATGTGGAGCAGTTTATCAAGCGCGTTGCAGGCGCGGAGCTTAACGTAGCGACCGGTCTTGCCCGTCTGGGCCTGAAGGTCGGTTGGGTGAGCCGTGTAGGCAACGACAGTTTTGGACGTTTTATCGTTAAGTCGCTGGAAAAAGAAGGGATTGATGCGCAGGGAGTCACCCAGGACGGGCGTTACGCTACTGGCTTTCAGCTTAAATCTAAGGTCGAAAATGGAACCGATCCCATTGTGGAATATTTCCGTAAAGGTTCCGCTGCCAGCCACCTCAGCATTGAAGATTATCACGAGGACTATTTCGCCAGCGCGCGCCACCTGCACCTGAGTGGCGTAGCGGCAGCGCTTTCTGCCAGCTCTTATGAACTACTGGCGCATACCGCCCGCACCATGAAGGCCCAGGGGAAGACCATCTCGTTCGACCCGAATTTGCGCCCGGTGCTGTGGAAAAGCGAAGCCGAAATGGTGGAAAAACTGAACCGGCTGGCATTCCAGGCAGACTGGGTTTTACCAGGGTTAAAAGAGGGCATGATTTTAACCGGTCAGCAAACGCCTGAAGCCATCGCCGACTTTTATCTGCGCCATGGCGTGAAGGCCGTGATCGTGAAAACCGGGGCTGATGGCGCCTGGTACAAAACCGCCAGCGGCGAACAAGGCTGCGTGGCACCGGTAAAAGTCAACAACGTGGTCGATACGGTCGGCGCAGGAGATGGCTTTGCCGTAGGCGTTATTAGCGCCCTGCTGGAAGGCCACTCGTTGCATCAGGCGGTGACACGCGGCAATAAAATTGGCGCACTGGCCATTCAGGTTCAGGGCGACAGCGAAGGATTACCCACACGTGAACAATTAGGGGAATAAACTCCCGGCCAACTCTGTACCCTACATACAGAGGCGGCGTATCAGCATAACCAGAGGGCAGTCTATGAATAGCTCAACTAATGCAGCAAAACGCTGGTGGTACATCATGCCAATCGTGTTTATCACGTATAGCCTGGCGTACCTTGACCGCGCGAACTTCAGCTTCGCCTCCGCCGCCGGTATCAACGAGGATCTCGGCATTACCAAGGGGATCTCTTCCCTGCTGGGCGCGCTGTTTTTCCTCGGCTATTTCTTCTTTCAGATCCCGGGCGCAATTTACGCTGAACGCCGCAGCGTACGAAAACTGATTTTTGTCTGTCTGATCCTCTGGGGCGCATGCGCGTCGTTAACAGGCATGGTCAGCAATATTCCAATGCTTGCCGCCATCCGCTTTATTCTTGGCGTCGTTGAAGCCGCCGTGATGCCGGCAATGCTGATTTATATCAGCAACTGGTTTACGAAATCTGAACGCTCGCGCGCAAACACTTTCCTGATCCTCGGTAATCCGGTCACCGTCCTGTGGATGTCCGTGGTTTCCGGTTACCTGATTCAGGCGCTGGGCTGGCGAGAAATGTTCATCATCGAGGGCTTCCCGGCCATCATCTGGGCGTTCTGCTGGTGGGTGCTGGTAAAAGACAAACCGTCTCAGGTCGGTTGGCTGTCAGAATCTGAAAAAGCCGCTCTTCAGGCACAACTGGAAAAAGAGCAGCAAGGCATCAAAGCCGTACGTAACTATAGCGAGGCTTTCCGCTCACGTAACGTCATCCTGCTGTGTATGCAGTATTTCGCCTGGAGTATTGGCGTCTATGGTTTTGTCCTGTGGCTGCCGTCGATTATCCGCAACGGCGGCGCAAACCTGGGGATGGTGGAAGTTGGTTGGCTGTCATCCGTACCGTATCTGGCGGCAACGGCGGCGATGATCCTCGTCTCCTGGGCGTCCGATAAGCTGCAAAACCGTAAGCTGTTTGTCTGGCCACTGTTACTGATCGCGGCGTTCGCGTTTATCGGCTCCTGGGCCGTAGGCGCAGACCACTTCTGGATTTCTTACACGCTGTTGGTTATTGCAGGCGCGGCAATGTATGCCCCCTATGGTCCCTTCTTCGCCATCATCCCGGAAATGCTGCCGCGCAACGTCGCCGGTGGGGCAATGGCGCTGATCAACAGCATGGGCGCGCTAGGTTCATTCTTTGGTTCATGGTTTGTCGGCTACCTCAATGGCGCTACCGGCAGCCCGTCTGCCTCGTACATTTTTATGGGGGTAGCGCTTTTTGTCTCAGTGTGGCTAACTCTCATTGTTAAGCCTGCTAATAATCAACAGCTACCTATTGGCGCACGCCACGCTTAAATTTTAACTTACGGAGATTCGCATGAAGCCGTCCATTATTCTCTATAAAGCGTTACCTGGCGATTTACTGCATCGCCTGGAAGAACATTTTACTGTGACTCAGGTGCCTAACCTGCGCCCGGAAACGGTCGCACTGCACGCCGACGCTTTTGCCAATGCAGAAGGTCTGCTGGGCTCCAGTGAAGCCGTTAATACCGCTCTGCTGGAGAAAATGCCCAGGCTGCGTGCGACATCCACGATTTCTGTAGGCTATGACAACTTCGACGTCGATGCCCTCAACGCGCGTAAGGTGCTGTTGATGCACACGCCAACCGTGCTGACGGAAACCGTCGCCGATACGGTAATGGCGCTGGTGTTAAGCACCGCTCGCCGCGTAGTGGAAGTTGCTGAACGGGTAAAGGTCGGCGAATGGACCAAAAGTATCGGACCGGACTGGTTTGGTACCGATGTACACCACAAAACGCTGGGGATTGTCGGTATGGGCCGCATTGGGCTGGCGCTGGCACAACGTGCGCATTTCGGCTTTAGCATGCCGATTCTCTATAATGCGCGCCGTCATCATCAGGAAGCAGAAGAGCGCTTCAATGCACGTTACTGCGACCTCGATACGCTGTTGCAGGAGTCTGATTTTGTCTGCCTGATCCTGCCGTTGACCGACGAAACGCATCATCTGTTCAGCACCGAGCAGTTTGCCAAAATGAAGTCTTCCGCCATTTTCATTAACGCCGGACGTGGCCCGGTGGTCGATGAAAAAGCGTTGATTGCTGCCCTGCAAAAAGGCGAAATTCATGCCGCTGGCCTGGATGTATTTGAGCAAGAGCCATTATCGGTAGACTCACCGCTGCTGTCACTGCCCAACGTGGTGGCCGTACCGCACATTGGTTCAGCCACGCACGAAACGCGCTACAACATGGCGGCCTGTGCGGTGGATAACTTAATCGATGCGCTGCAAGGACACGTTGAGAAGAACTGCGTAAACCCGCAGGTCGCATCATAAACAAAAGGCCGGGTAGCGCTTACGCTCACCCGGCCTTTCATGTATTACCGTATCTTAATTACTGAGCGGCATTCACCGCAGCAGTCCAGGCCTGATTAAATGCCTGATGCTGAGCAGCCAACGGGCCAATCAGCGTATTGTACTGACTTGCCTGCTGTGGCGTTGGGAACTGGATACCGTTGGCGACAAAGCTCACCTGCGTATCCTGCTGTGCCACAAAATCACCAACCTGCACCAACTGCTGCGTGAAAATTTGCGCGGCAGGGATCAGCGGCTGTAAGGCCTCTGCTGGTGCAGTAACAACTTTGTTGTAGACCTGATCAAAGACCGGCTTCAGATCTTCGCCCTGCTTCAGCGCGCCATGCGCAGCATCTGCCTGTAGTTTCGCATTCTGCAACTGTTGCCCTAATACACCTAGCGCACCATTTGCCTGACGCAGCGGTTCACGCTGAGTCACATAATCCTGAGGAACACGAATCGCATTTACGCTATCAACCACCGGACGCAGACCGGAGTCCATCGCCTGATTAACCTGCTGCGAATAGCCATACAGAATCGCGTAATCGGACACAAACGGGCCAAACTGTTTTTTCTGATCGGCGGTCAGCGTTGGTAAACGCTCTCCGCTACGCATTGCAGTATTCTGCAGAAAATCGATAAACGCTTTGCGTTGATCGCCTTCTTTATCAAAACACCCACTCAGGCCAACTACCATTAAGAGCGCCAAAACAGGCGCAAACCAGCGAGAGCAGGACTTACCTGTCGCCATTTTAATACTCCTTTCACCCAAAAATGCGCACAACGACACCCGCGTGCCTGACGTTGACAAGGATAGTCCAGGTCAGCCCCGCAAGATACCCTTTCCGCGTAATCTTGTGGGGGAAAATAACCGTTCCCGCCACCGTTCGTTTTGCTAAACAATGCTGCATTTACCACTCGGCGTCATATTTTAGTCATCTTTACAATCGGAATCGATCGTTCGGAGATCCCGACCTTTATCAGTTCGTTAGCCAGCAAAAGATTGTCACCTGCGATCCGCTGAAACGAATCCATCACACAACCCTTAAATCCGGCTTCATTTTTTCCGACTACTCTTAATGAGCTTCGAAGAAATTCACGATCCCGCTGTGTGATTTGTAGGAGTTCTCAATGGAATACAAAGATCCTATGTTTGAACTGCTAAGCAGTCTGGAGCAGATTGTTTTTAAAGATGTATCGCAGACGGTCACTCTGCCGCAAAAAACCAACCCTTTCACCGAATTTGAACAGCTACGACGAGGGACAGGTTTAAAAACAGATGATTTTGCCCGAGTGATGGGCGTGACGGTCGCGATGGTTCATGAATGGGAGTCTAAACGCGTAAAGCCTTCCACTACCGAATTGAAGTTAATGCGCCTGATTCAGGCAGACCCTAGGTTAAGTAAGCAACTGATGGATTGAACTATTTTTCAATTTTGCTTAAGAACGGTCCTGTTTCAGGGCCGTTCTCTTACGAAGGTTATCCACAAAAAAGAAAATAGTAGTTGCATCCACATGCGTAAAATGAGTTAATGCCCTCAACGGTTTGACGTACAGACCATTACAGCAGTTAGTAAGGCAAGTCCCTTCAAGAGTTATCGTTGATACCCTTCGTAGTGAGCATTTCCTTTACTGTTAAAAAATCTGTAAAGCACGCCATATCGCCGAAAGGCACACTTATTTTTTAAAAGGTAATACACTATGTCCGGTAAAATGACTGGTATCGTAAAATGGTTCAACGCTGACAAAGGTTTCGGCTTCATCACTCCTGACGATGGCTCTAAAGATGTGTTCGTACACTTCTCTGCTATCCAGAACGATGGCTACAAATCTCTGGACGAAGGTCAGAAAGTTTCCTTCACCATCGAAAGCGGCGCTAAAGGCCCGGCAGCTGGCAACGTAACCAGCCTGTAAGCTTAAAAAGCTCAAAATTCTGAATCCCTGCCAAACGGCGGGGATTTTTTTTATCTGTACTTCGCAGCACATCCCACCTAAACGCTTCTTTGCATTACTTTACCCGTCGCCCCTTTGACCTTTCCCTAAGGGTAAGCTTTATAGTGAGCCAGTCTATATTCCACAATTTTCACAAGGAATTGAAGCTATGTCGAAATCCTCACTGCTGCTGATTTTAGGTTTGCTCACTACAGGTACTGCGTTCGCGGCAACGCCGGAAGCTACTTTTCTGGCCGAACACGGGCTTAGCGGGAAATCCGTCGAACAAATCGTAGAGACGATTGATCAGTCACCGCAGAGTCGCCCGCTGCCGTACTCCGCGTCCATCACCAGCACCGCGTTGAAGCTCTCTTCGGGCGATCAGGTTTATACCCTGCCGCTCGGTGACAAGTTTTATCTGTCGTTTGCCCCGTATGAATGGCAAACACATCCTTGCTTCAACCACAGCCTTTCTGGCTGCCAGGGCGAAATGCCGGAGAAGACATTCAATGTCAAAGTGACGGATAACAAGGGTGATGTGGTGGTACAAAAAGCGATGAAGAGCGGCCGTAATGGCTTTGTCGGGGTATGGCTACCGCGCAATATGGAAGGCACCATCGCAGTGAGCTACAACGGTAAAACGGCGGAGTATCCTATTAAGACGATGGAAGACAGCCAGACCTGTCTGACAAAATTGCAGTTGCGCTAATAACATAAAAAAATGCCGGATAGCGCAATGCTTATCCGGCCTACTGGTGTTTCTCTCGTAGGCCGGATAAGGCGAAGCCGCCATCCGGCATTTTCTAAGTCAGCGCAGGGTCGTTACTGCAGCAGAGAAATATCTGCCACGCGCAAGAACAGCTCGCGCAGTTTTTCGAGCATAGACAGACGGTTAATACGCAGATCTTTATCTTCTACGTTGACCATCACTTTCTCGAAGAACGCATCAACCGGTTCACGCAGTTCCGCCAACTCAACCAGCGCTTCCTGGTAACGACCGGCAGCGAAGACAGGCTCCAGCTTATCGCGCAGCACAACCACCTGCATCGCCAGCGCAATTTCTTCCGGCTCTTTCAGCGTTGCCGCATTCACGCGGTCATTCAGCGTCTCTTCAGACTTCGCCAGGATGTTCGATACACGCTTGTTCGCGGCAGCCAGCGCGTACGCGGCTTCCAGCGTACGGAAGTGCGAAACCGCCTTCATACGTGCGTCAAAATCAGCCGGACGAGTCGGACGACGTGCCAGCACGGCCTGAATGGTGTCGACGGTATAACCTTCGTCCTGATACCAGGCGCGGAAGCGACCGAGCATAAAGTCGATAACGTCATCCACCACGTTGGCGTTGGTCAGCTTGTCACCATACAGACGAACCGCTTCTTCGGTCAGCGTTTGCAGATCCAGATTCAGGTTCTTCTCAACGATAATACGCAGCACACCCAGCGCAGCACGACGCAGCGCAAACGGGTCTTTGTCGCCTTTCGGATGCTGACCGATACCGAAGATACCCGCCAGGGTGTCCATCTTGTCAGCAATCGCCACGGCACAAGCTACCGGGTTCGACGGCAGATCATCACCAGCAAAACGCGGCTGATACTGTTCGTTCAGCGCAACAGCTACATCTTCCGCTTCACCATCGTGACGCGCGTAGTGCATGCCCATCACACCCTGGGTGTCGGTGAATTCGAAGACCATGTTGGTCATCAGATCGCACTTGGACAGCAGGCCAGCACGCGTTGCGTGGTTAACATCCGCGCCAATCTGACCAGCAATCCAGCCCGCCAGCGCCTGGATACGGTCAGTCTTGTCGCGCAGCGTACCCAGTTGCTGTTGGAACAGCACGGTTTGCAGACGCGGCAGATGGTCTTCCAGACGTTTTTTACGGTCGGTATTGAAGAAGAACTCGGCATCCGCCAGGCGCGGACGAACGACTTTCTCGTTACCGGAGATAATCTGGATCGGATCTTTCGATTCGATGTTGGCAACGAAGATAAAGTTCGGCAGCAGTTTGCCGTCGTTCGCGTAAACCGGGAAGTACTTCTGGTCACCTTTCATGGTGTGAACCAGCGCTTCAGACGGAACTGCGAGGAATTTCTCTTCGAATTTCGCGGTCAGCACTACCGGCCATTCTACCAGCGAGGTGACTTCTTCCAGCAGGCTCTCGCTCAGATCAGCGTTACCGCCAATCTTACGCGCCGCTTCTTCAGCATCGGCTTTGATTTTCGCTTTACGCTCAGCGTAATCCGCAATTACTTTGCCGCGCTCACGCAGGATTTCCGGGTACTGATCGGCAGAATCGATGGTGAATTCCGGCTCGCCCATAAAGCGGTGTCCACGGATCACGCGATCGGACTGAATGCCCAGAATCGTTGCCGGAATCACTTTGTCGCCCAACAGCAGGGTCACGGTGTGAACCGGACGCACGAAGTGGACATCAGACGCGCCCCAGCGCATCAGTTTCGGGATAGGCAGCTTCGCCAGTGACGTGGCGATCATGTTTGGCAGCAGCGTTTCTGCGCTTTCGCCTTTTACATGCGCACGGTACAGCAGCCATTCGCCTTTGTCGGTAGTCAGACGCTCAGCCTGATCAACCGTGATGCCGCAGCCACGTGCCCAACCTTCTGCCGCTTTGCTCGGTTTACCTTCAGCGTCAAACGCCTGGGCAATGGCCGGACCGCGTTTTTCAACTTCGCGATCGGGTTGAGATTCCGCCAGATTCGCGACTTTCAGCGCCAGACGACGCGGCGCGGCGAACCACTCAACGTTGCCGTGCGCGATGCCAGCGTTATCTAGCTCCGCGGTAAAGTTTGCAGCAAAGGACTCAGCCAGGCTGCGCAGTGCTTTTGGTGGCAGCTCTTCAGTGCCGATTTCCACCAGAAAAGTTTTCTCAGACATGGCCGCCTCTTATTTGTCTTTGTTGCACATCGGGAAGCCAAGGGCTTCACGGGAAGCGTAGTAAGCTTCTGCCACTGCTTTGGTCAGGGTGCGAATTCGCAGGATATAGCGCTGACGCTCAGTGACGGAGATGGCTTTACGCGCATCCAGCAGGTTGAAGCTATGGGCGGCTTTCAGAATGCGTTCATACGCAGGCAGCGGCAGCGGATTTTCCAGCGCCAGCAGCTGCTGCGCCTCTTTCTCGTACTGCTCGAAGCAGGTGAACAGGAAGTCCACGTCGGCGTATTCAAAGTTGTAGGTGGATTGCTCCACTTCGTTCTGATGGAACACGTCGCCGTAAGTGGTTTTACCCAGCGGGCCGTCGCTCCAGACCAGGTCGTAAACGCTGTCTACGCCCTGAATGTACATGGCCAGACGTTCCAGACCGTAAGTAATTTCCCCGGTTACTGGTTTACATTCCAGGCCACCAACCTGCTGGAAGTAGGTGAACTGCGTCACTTCCATGCCGTTCAGCCACACTTCCCAACCCAGACCCCAGGCACCCAGCGTCGGGTTTTCCCAGTTATCTTCCACGAAACGGATATCGTGAATGGTCGGGTCCATACCCAGTTCTTTCAGAGAACCCAGGTACAGCTCCTGAATGTTGTCCGGAGACGGCTTAATCACTACCTGGAACTGATAGTAGTGCTGTAAGCGGTTCGGGTTTTCGCCATAGCGGCCATCGGTCGGACGACGAGAAGGCTGCACATAAGCAGTCGCCATCGGCTCCGGCCCCAGCGCACGCAGGCAGGTCATTGGGTGAGATGTTCCCGCGCCGACTTCCATGTCCAATGGTTGAACGATGGTGCAGCCCTGGCGAGCCCAGTAATCCTGTAAGGTCAGGATCAAGCCCTGGAAGGTCCTGGTATCAAACTTTTGCATATTATTTCGTGCTGGATACGTGTGGATTTAAAGGAAGCGGTCAGTATACCCGCTGGCTGCAAGATATACAGTACGAAACGGGAAAAAGGGGGAACTTAGCGCATGGAAAGGTGCAAAAACTGCCCGTCTGCATCAAAAGAGCAGACAAAACTCTCTTTACGGAAGGTAGAACCACGCATCTCATAGCTGCCCTGGAATTGCTCCAGGCCGGAGATATCAATTTTCTGCACGCCAGTGTTGTAGCGTTGCGCCGCCTCATTTTTGCACAATGACTCCATATCCAGCGAACGTGTGGCACTGACCTTAACCTTTTGCGCTTTCTGCGCAGGTGCAGACGATTGTGTGTCAGCGCACGCTACCAGCAAAAGGGCAGCGATCGCGGGAAAGAAATACTTCATCATCATTTTATTACCGCCTGGTTTGCTGGTCAGTCTTATTATTAGTGTCTGGAAACAGATCCTATTTTGAGAATCTCATCAGACCATCTCAAGCTTTAGCGTAAGAACTCGGATTATTCCAGTGAGCTACGTTCGCAAAATATCGGTCAGACTTTTTTTAATGGACACAGAGGAACTGATGCAGCCCAAAATTTTCTGGATTGATAACCTGCGCGGGATAGCCTGTTTAATGGTCGTGATGATCCACACCACAACCTGGTACATCACCAATGCGCAAAGCGTCAGCCCGTTGAATTGGGATCTGGCTAACGTGCTCAATTCAGCTTCTCGCGTCAGCGTTCCGCTGTTCTTTATGATTTCGGGCTATCTGTTTTTTGGTGAGCGTAGCGCCAAACCGCGCCATTTCCTGCGCATCGCGCTTTGCATTCTGTTTTACAGCAGCGTGGCGCTGGCCTATATCCTGCTGTTTACCTCGATCAACGCTGAGCTGTCGCTGAAGAACCTGCTGCAAAAGCCGGTGTTCTATCACCTGTGGTTTTTCTTCGCGATCGCCGTCATTTACCTGGTTTCTCCGCTGATACAGGTGAAAAATATCAGCGGCAAGATGCTACTGGCGCTCATGGTTGTGATTGGGGTGATTGCCAATCCCAACACCGTCTCGCAAAAAATCGGCGGCTTTGAGTGGCTCCCAGTCAACCTGTACATCAGTGGCGATACTTTCTATTACATCCTGTACGGCATGCTGGGCCGGGCGATTGGCATGATGGATACGCAAAAGCGTGCGCTCAGCTGGCTCTGTGCGGCGGTATTTATTACCGCAGTATTTATTATTTCTCGTGGCACATTGCATGAACTGCGCTGGCGAGGCAATTTTGCCGACACCTGGTACCTCTACTGCGGCCCAACGGTATTTATTTGCGCCGCCTCGCTCCTCACGCTGGTCAAAAATACGCTCAGCACACGTACCCTGCCGCTACTGGGCCTTATTTCTCGCCATTCATTGGGCATTTATGGTTTTCATGCGCTGATCATTCACGCACTACGTACCAACGGAATTGAACTCAAAAACTGGCCACCGCTGGATATACTGTGGATTTTCAGCGCCACGCTGGCAGGAAGTTTACTTTTGTCTATTCTGTTGCAGCGTATTGATACGCGTAGGCTGGTGAGTTAGGTGTCTCCAGGCAGCGCCTGATTACGCGAACGCTGCAGTAAAAATTGCCCCATTAAACACACGAAGAATGCTGCCGGGTATAACCCTATTTCGAAGGGCGCCAACGGGGCATTCCACACCCCCACCAGCAACAGCCCTGCCGTGATGAGCGCCACCATCTGACATACGGAAACGAAGCGTTCATCGTTTTGATTGAGATTTACTGCGCGCTGATAGGCATACGTTACGAACATCCCCGTCATCAGCGCCCCCAAAAAATACCCCTTGCCGCTCAATAACGGGCATGCACGCCATAAACCGATACTGTAAGTCAGTATGCCTGAGAGGAATAATATCCATGGCAACAGCCTGGTTGTCTTCATTGGGATCTCCTTATCCATCATGGATACAATATGAATAACCCGCTAAAGACAACACAGAAAAAAGCGACTACACAGGACTTTCAGAATACATCCATACGTGTAACTTATTATTTTCGTGAATATATATATGCAGCAAATTCCCCTCTGCTAGCCAGAGGGGAAAGTGGTCAGGACATCAGCGGTTGTAATTGCTGATAGATACGACGGAAAGTTTCTCGACGCTGTTGATAACGAGCATGACGCTCCGCGTCAGGATAATGCGCCTGCTCCAGCGTAAGCTGAGGCAGTAACTCTGATAACGACGTTTGCGGATTCATGGCAACTTGCGCCAGGCGCGCCGCGCCGAGAGCAGGGCCAACGTCACCGCCGGTACGGTAATCCAACTGCAATCCGCTGATGTCAGATAGCATCTGACGCCAGTATTCACTACGCGCCCCACCGCCGATCAGCGTAATGCTGGCGGGCTGAACGCCACAGGCATGTACCACGTCCATACCGTCAGCCAGCGCAAAACCCACACCTTCCAGCACCGCCTGTGCCAGTTCTGCCGGACCATGCTGATGTGTCAGACCGAAAAATACGCCCTTGGCCTGCGGATTGTTATGCGGCGTACGCTCGCCGGACAAATAAGGTAAAAACCAGACCGGCTCCGCGTGTTCATCCGCCTGTTGCGCAGCGTCAATCAACGCAGGAACGCTCGCCAGTCCGGTTAATTTTGCCGCCCAGTCCAGACACGATGCCGCACTTAACATTACAGACATCAGATGCCATCGCTCAGGCAAAGCATGGCAAAAACTGTGAACCGCACTTTCCGGTTTGCTAAGGAAACCATCACTCACCGCAAAATAGACGCCGGATGTCCCCAGCGAAAGCATCGCCTGACCGGCATTCATCATGCCTACGCCAACCGCGCCCGCCGCGTTATCACCACCTCCGGCAACAACCGCAACCTCCTGCATTCCCCAGGCTTTAGCGACGTCTGGCAATAAGGTTCCGGTAATCTCGCTGCCTTCATAGAGCGCAGGCATATGTGCGCGAGTCAGTTTACAGGCAGCCAGAATGACATCGCTCCAGTCACGCTTCGCGACATCCAGCCACATTGTCCCTGCAGCATCAGACATATCGCTGGCAAAATCACCGGTCATGCGCAAACGCAGGTAATCTTTCGGCAGCAGGACTTTATCAATCTGGTTGAAAATCTCCGGCTCGTGGCGTTGCACCCACAGCAGTTTTGGCGCGGTAAAGCCAGGCATCATCAGGTTGCCGGTGATGGCACGAGACTGCGGAACCTGACTCTCCAGCATCACGCACTCTTCAGCACAGCGGCCGTCGTTCCATAAGATAGCCGGACGCAATACCTTCTGTCGTTCATCCAGTAGCGTAGCGCCGTGCATCTGCCCGGCAATCCCTAACGCTTTCACCTCGCGGAGTGAATGCTGCTGACCCAGTGCTTTTACCGCGCGATCCGTTGCCAGCCACCACTGCTCAGGGTCTTGTTCTGACCATAACGGGTGCGGGCGCGAGACGGTGAGTTTCTCCGTTTTTGAAGCCACCACATCGCCCTGCTCATTGAGCAGAATGGCCTTTACGCCTGATGTGCCAAGATCTATCCCGATATACATAAGGCATCGTTCCTTAAAGAAAGGCCCGGTAGCGCTAGCTGACCGGGCTTACGGACGTTCTCAGAGACCCGTTATTTGTCGAACAAATAATGGTTTACCAGATTTTCCAGCAATTCCTGATGACCGCTCTGGTGCACTGGCGCCAGGTTGTGTTGTTCAGCGTACTGCGCAATTTCTGTCAGCGTCATCTGGCCTTTCAGAATTTGCTGGCCCAGCTCACCATTCCAACCGGCATAACGTTTAGCCACACGCTGATCCAGGCCACCGTCTTCAATCATACGGGCCGCAATTTTCAGCGACAGCGCCATGGTATCCATCGCGCCAATATGACCATAGAACAGATCGTATTTATCGGTGCTCTGACGACGTACTTTGGCATCAAAGTTCAGGCCGCCGGTAGTGAAGCCGCCCGCTTTCAGGATTTCGTACATCACCAGCGCATTCTCTTCTACGCTGTTCGGGAACTGGTCGGTATCCCAGCCCAGCTGTGCGTCGCCGCGGTTGGCATCGACAGAGCCAAACAGACCCAACGCGATAGCAGTGGCGATTTCGTGATGGAACGAATGGCCTGCAAGCGTAGCGTGGTTGGCTTCGATATTCAGTTTGATCTCTTTTTCCAGACCGAACTGCTTGAGGAATCCGTACACGGTCGCCGCATCGTAGTCGTACTGGTGCTTGGTCGGTTCCTGCGGTTTCGGCTCGATAAGCAAAGTGCCCTGGAAACCGATTTTGTGTTTGTGTTCCACGACTAATTGCATGAAACGACCAATCTGCTCACGTTCCTGACGCAGATCGGTATTCAGCAGTGTTTCATAACCTTCACGGCCGCCCCACAGAACGTAGTTTTCACCACCTAACTTGTGCGTGGCATCCATGGCCGTAACCACCTGCGTGGCGGCCCAGCTGAACACTTCTGGATCTGGGTTTGTGGCCGCACCCGCACCGTAGCGTGGGTTAGTGAAGCAGTTTGCTGTACCCCACAGCAGCTTCACGCCGCTCTGTTCCTGTTTTGCCGCCAGCACATCAACCATCTGCGCAAAGTTGTTTTTGTACTCTTTCAAAGACGCGCCTTCCGGCGAAACATCCACGTCATGGAAGCAGTAGTAAGGCACGTTCAGCTTGTGGAAAAACTCAAATGCCACATCCGCTTTGCGTTTCGCCAGCGCCAGAGCTTCACCAGGCTGCTGCCATGGACGATCGAAAGCGCCCATACCGAACATATCCGCCCCGTTCCAGCAGAAGGTATGCCAGTAGCAGGCCGCAAAACGCAGATGATCTTCCATGCGCTTGCCCAATACGATTTCGTCAGGGTTGTAATGGCGAAATGCGAGCGGGTTGGTGGATTGAGTGCCTTCGAAACGAACACGATCGAGTTGGTCAAAATAAGCCGGCATAATAAGCTCCATAATCAGGTAATACGGCAAGTAAACTGCGATATGGCTATACTGGAATTTCCTGATTTATTGCTCAATTACGTTATTTCACACCGCCATTAAGAGAATACCCAAACGTGCGCTGGCTCCCAAAAAAACGCGCTAAATAAAGAAATAAAAAAGCGATCGCGATCGAAGGTTAGTCATTAAACAAAAAACCGTAATGCGCAGATAAAAAATGACAATTGTCATCCCGCGACCAGTATGTAAATTTTGCGTAGCCTCAGGCAATCAGGAATTTTGTCACGCTTCATCAAGCAGTCGTACCTGCGATTTTGCTAGTATCGACAGGCCCACGTTAACCTTTCCAGGACAGGTTCTTATGTTTGATAAACGTCACCGCATCACTCTGCTATTTAATGCCAATAAAGCCTACGACCGCCAGGTGGTAGAAGGTGTGGGTGAATATTTACAGGCATCGCAATCCGAGTGGGATATATTCATTGAGGAAGATTTCCGCGCCCGTATCGATAATATTAAAGACTGGTTAGGCGACGGCGTTATTGCTGATTATGACGATGATGATATTGCGCAATTACTTGCCGATGTTGAAGTTCCCATCATCGGCGTTGGAGGCTCCTACCATCTGGAGCAAGATTATCCACCGGTACATTACATCGCCACCGACAACCATGCGTTGGTAGAAAGCGCTTTCCTGCACCTGAAGGAAAAAGGGGTTAACCGCTTTGCATTCTATGGTCTGCCATCGTCAAGCGGCAAACGCTGGGCCGCGGAACGTGAATATGCGTTTTGCCAGCTGGTTGCCAAAGAGAAGTACCGCGGCGTTGTCTATCAGGGGCTGGAAACCGCACCGGAAAACTGGCAGCACGCGCAAAATCGTCTGGCGGACTGGCTACAAACACTACCGCCGCAAACCGGTATTATCGCCGTTACCGATGCACGAGCACGACACGTCCTGCAAGTTTGCGAACACCTGCATATTCCGGTTCCGGAAAAGCTGTGTGTGATTGGGATCGACAACGAAGAACTGACCCGCTATCTGTCGCGGGTGGCGCTTTCATCCGTGGCTCAGGGAGCCAGGCAGATGGGGTATCAGGCCGCTAAGCTCTTACATCGTTTACTGGCAAATGAAGAGCTGCCGCTGCAACGTACACTGGTTCCTCCGGTGCGCGTCATTGAACGCCGCTCAACCGACTACCGTTCATTAACCGATCCGGCGGTGATTCAGGCGATGCACTTTATCCGCAACCATGCCTGTAAAGGTATTAAGGTTGAACAAGTGCTGGATTCAGTGGGGATTTCTCGTTCGAATCTGGAGAAGCGTTTTAAAGAAGAGGTCGGAGAGACTATCCACGCCGTGATTCATGCCGAAAAGCTGGAAAAAGCGCGCAGCCTGTTGATATCTACCACGCTTTCAATCAACGAAATCTCACAGATGTGCGGCTATCCGTCTCTGCAATACTTTTATTCGGTCTTTAAGAAAGAGTATGACACGACGCCAAAAGAGTATCGCGATGTGAACAGCGAAGTGTTGCTGTGAGGATTATTGCCGGATGCGGCAAAGCCGCCATCCGGCACACAGAATTACATATGCGCGGCGATTAAACGCTGGTTATCCTGATACATTGCGAACAGATAGTTGTTGTAGCTCTGTCCTTTAGTGGAATAACCCTTCAGCTTATGAATCATCGCGGTAGCGGTGACTTCCTGATCGGCTTTACGCAGTTGCGCACGTGACTTACGGAATGAAGAGTAAGCCGGATGCGTGTTCAGGTTGATGACGTAAGCATTCACCGACTCTTTCACCGATTCAAACTGTGAGTAGCCTTTCACCTTACCCGGGGCATTATTACAACGACCTTTGCCACATTTCATGCCAAACAGGTTGTTGTTGCTACGCGCCAGCTTCGACGTACCCCAGCCACTTTCAGCCGCAGCCATGGTTGCCACCATACTGGTCGGGATAATGTCTACGCGCTCAAGCAGCGTATTCCATGGGATTTTACGCGTGTTGCCAGACCAGCTCACCTTGTAGCGCTTCGCGATGACTTTCATACGCGTACGCTCAGTCGGTGACCAGCGGTTCTGGTACTGTTTTGAAATCAGCCAGTTACGGTCCGCCGTAATGGCAGCATTTTGACTGGTAATATAAGGCATAACCGTCCGGAGAAACGCTTTTTTCCTTGGTGTTCCGGAAGGGTATTTTCGCAAATCAGGAAGTGAACTACTCTTTGCACTATTGCGAGAATACTCTTGTTTACTGCTTACCTGTGTATTACTTGTCTTGATTACCTGGGGCTTGTGACTCGTTGTCGCCGTGTGTGTCTTTGCCAGCACCTCACCCGAAAATGCAACGGTGAGTAACATAAGAATCATTGCCCCATATCGTCGAATGGGAGTCAATATCATTAGGTCTCCTGGTCGGATTTATACATTCCAACACCTTATATTTTTCACAAAAATGAGAGATGAATCTCAAATCATATCAAAAATAGCCGTCAAGAGCACCCAAAGGAATAGTCCAATTCTGAAACCATGTCACGCATTAACGGTTCAGGGTGCTATTAATTCGAAGAAAATGTGGAGGTTATCGCAAAATGAGTTCATTTTTTGCGCGCGATCGCTCACCCTCACTTCTCCTCCTGGCGGAATCGACCCAAAGGAGGAGTTTCCGACCTGATTTCACTGGCAAACTGGCGAAAATCGCAGCACCAAGGACAGCATTATGAAACTTGCCGCCGTTGCGCTGGCGCTCATGCCCGGCATTGCCATCGCCTCATCATGGACTTCTCAGGGACTCCCCACCTTCGAAGCGGAAGGTACGGGTAAATTCGTCAGCCATGCAGCGTTGACGAAGGGTACGCGTCCTTTAATCCTAAATTTTGACCAACAGTGCTGGCAGCCTGCTGATGCGATAAAACTCAACCAGATGCTGTCGCTAAAACCGTGTGAAGGCGCCCCGCCGCAGTGGCGCTTATTCAAAGACGGCGATTACACACTGGAAGTGGATACCCGCTCCGGAACGCCAACGTTGATGCTCTCGGTAAAAAGCGCCGCAGACCCTGTCACGACCCAGATTCGCCAGTGCCCGAAATGGGATGGTTCGCCGTTAACACTGGATGTGAGCCAGACCTTTCCGGAAGGTGCCGTGGTGCGCGATTTCTACAGCCAGAAAACGGCAACGGTAAAAAATGGGACAATTACCCTACAGCCTGCCGCAGCCAGTAACGGACTGTTGCTGCTGGAACGGGCGGAAACCGATGCCCCGGCCGCTTTCGACTGGCATAACGCTACGGTGTATTTCGTCCTGACAGACCGCTTTGTAAATGGTGACCCGAGCAACGACCACAGCTACGGTCGGCGCAGCGATGGCATGCAGGAAATTGGCACCTTCCACGGGGGCGATTTACGCGGTCTTGCCAGCAAACTCGACTATCTGCAACAACTGGGCGTCAATGCGTTATGGATCAGCGCGCCGTTTGAGCAAATCCACGGCTGGGTCGGCGGTGGCACCAAAGGCGATTTCCCCCATTATGCTTACCACGGCTATTACACTCAGGACTGGACCACGCTCGATGCGAATATGGGTAATGAAGCTGACCTGCGTGCGCTGGTTGACGGCGCGCACCAGCGCGGCATTCGCATCCTGTTTGATGTCGTCATGAATCATACCGGCTACGCCACGCTGGCGGATATGCAGGAGTATCAGTTTGGGGCCCTGTACTTGTCGGGCGATGAACTGAAAAACACGCTCGGTGAACGCTGGACGGACTGGAAGCCAGCCGCCGGGCAAAGCTGGCACAGCTTTAATGATTACATCAACTTCAGCGATAAAGCAGGCTGGGAAAAATGGTGGGGGAAAAACTGGATCCGCACCGATATTGGCGATTACGACAATCCGGGTTTTGACGACCTGACCATGTCACTGGCTTTCCTGCCCGATCTGAAAACCGAATCCACCACGCCTTCCGGGCTGCCAAACTTTTATCTACACAAACCAGATACGCACGCTAAAGCTATTGCTGGTTACACGCCCCGAGATTATCTGACCCACTGGCTCAGCCAGTGGGTGCGTGATTACGGGATTGACGGGTTTCGGGTCGATACCGCCAAACACGTCGAACTTCCCGCCTGGCAGCAGTTAAAAACACAGGCCAGCGCGGCGCTGGTTGAATGGAAGAAAGCGAACCCGGATAAAGCGCTGGATGACAAACCTTTCTGGATGACCGGCGAGGCCTGGGGTCACGGCGTGATGCAAAGCGACTATTACCGTCACGGCTTTGATGCGATGATCAATTTCGACTATCAGGAGCAGGCGGCAAAGGCCGTCGATTGTCTGGCAAATATGGATGTCACCTGGCAACAAATGGCTGAAAAACTACAGGATTTCAACGTCCTGAGCTATCTTTCCTCGCACGATACGCGCCTGTTCCGCGAAGGTGGAGACAAAGCCGCCGAGCTATTGCTGCTGGCGCCAGGCGCGGTACAACTCTTTTACGGCGACGAATCGGCCCGGCCCTTTGGACCAACAGGTTCAGACCCATTGCAGGGTACGCGCTCAGAAATGAACTGGCCGGATGTGGCCGGGAAATCTGCCGCCAGCGTCACTCACTGGCAGCGCATCAGTCAGTTCCGGGCCAGACATCCCGCCATCGGTGCTGGTAAACAGACCACGCTGACATTGAAGCAGGGATACGGATTTATCCGCGAGCATGGCGACGATAAGGTGATGGTGGTGTGGGCCGGTCAGCCCTGATCCCAACAGGCTTCTCGCTGTGCATACAGCGGGAAGCCCAACACAAAATAAAAAACCAGCCAGGCAAACATCTGTAGCACAAAACATCAATCTAGCTCGTCCCCCCTGATTTGCACCCTGCCATAGGTAGCGCTATGGTTAGCCACTTTACTACTCAGTTCGACAGACCCCCTGCTATGACATTCTCACTTTTTGGCGACAAATTTACCCGCCATTCAGGCATCACCCGCCTGATGGAGGACCTCAACGACGGTTTACGCACCCCAGGCGCCATCATGCTCGGCGGTGGTAATCCGGCGCAAATTCCAGAGATGCAAAATTACTTCCAGTCTCTGCTGACAGATATGCTGGCAAACGGCAAAGCCACTGATGCGCTTTGCAATTATGACGGTCCGCAAGGGAAAACCGAGCTACTGTCTGAACTGGCGAAACTGCTACGTGAGAAGCAGGGTTGGGATATCGAGCCACAAAATATTGCACTGACAAATGGCAGTCAGAGCGCGTTTTTCTACTTATTCAATCTGTTCGCCGGACGCCGCGCTGACGGAACAACGCAAAAAGTGTTATTCCCGTTAGCCCCGGAATACATTGGCTATGCCGATTCCGGGCTGGAAGAAGATCTCTTCGTCTCAGCACGTCCGAACATTGAGCTGCTACCGGAAGGCCAATTTAAGTATCACGTTGATTTTGAACACCTGCACATCGGTGAAGAAACGGGCATGATCTGCGTGTCGCGCCCCACTAACCCGACAGGCAACGTGATCACCGACGACGAGTTGATGAAGCTGGACCGGCTGGCCAACCAGCATGGGATCCCGCTGGTGATTGATAACGCCTATGGCGTACCATTCCCTGGCATTATCTTTAGCGAAGCACGCCCACTGTGGAACCCCAACATTGTGTTGTGCATGAGCCTTTCCAAGCTGGGTCTGCCAGGTTCCCGCTGCGGCATCATTATCGCGAATGAAAAAATCATCACTGCGATTACCAATATGAACGGCATCATCAGCCTTGCACCTGGCGGAATGGGACCGGCGATGATGTGCGAGATGATTAAACGTAACGATCTGCTGCGCCTGTCCGAAACGGTTATCAAGCCGTTTTACTATCAGCGCGTTCAGGAGACGATTGCGATTATTCGCCGCTACTTGTCTGAAGATCGCTGCCTTATCCATAAACCTGAAGGCGCGATTTTCCTGTGGCTATGGTTCAAAGATTTACCGATCACCACCGAACTGTTGTATCAGCGTCTGAAAGCGCGCGGCGTACTGATGGTTCCTGGTGACTACTTCTTCCCGGGGCTGGATAAACCCTGGCCGCATACCCATCAGTGCATGCGGATGAACTACGTGCCAGAGCCGGAGAAAATCGAAGCTGGCGTGAAGATTCTGGCTGAAGAGATCGAACGCGCCTGGCTGGAAGGCTAACGCAAACCCGACCCAAGTGCGGGTCGGGCTCACTTCACAGCGGCTGTGAACGCAGGCGCTGGCGCTGAATACTGACGGCATCAACACACTGCAACGCGCTGGTCGGGCAGGCTTCGACACACGCTGGTCCCGCCTCGCGATGCCAGCACAAATCGCATTTTATCGCCTGCACCCGCGACGAACGGGCAACGACATTCATTGCCCCAAACGGGCAGGCCAGCATACAGCTTTTACAACCAATACAACGTGCCTGTTCAACGAAGATATGCCCATGTTCACGACGAATGGCGTGAGTTGGACAAACATTCGCACAGGGAGCGTCTTCGCATTGATGGCAGGCGACCGCCGTGGTAAAGGCGTCGTCTTTGATGACCCGAATCCTCGGTATAAACGCAGAAGAAGAGACCGAAGCACAGTCCTGATTTTGCTGATGCGCGACGACGCAGGCAACTTCGCAGGTACGACACCCAATACATTTTGCCGCATCCGCCATAATAAACGCGTTCATTGCCCCCTCCCTCTGCGTGAAAACCACAGAGTGCCAGAGAGACCGCCCCTGACGCTTTGATCGGACAGGGGAAACGGTTAAATACTGTCAGGTGCCTGAACGACTTTGGGGATTGCCTGCAATTTTGTAGGCCGGGTAAGCATAGCGCCACCCGGCGATCCTCATTTACGCCGAATTAATATGCTCTTTGCAGTAGCGCCTTTTCCACGCCGCAGGCGTCAGGCTGGTATGCTTACGAAAGATTTTACGAAAGTAACCCACATCATTAAATCCACATTTAATCGCCACTTCGGTAAGCGACAGCGAGTCACTGATCAACAACTTTTCCGCTGCCCTTACCCGCTGGCGATGCAATGCTTCAGTTAGCGTCAGCCGGAAAGCGCTACGGAATACACGCCCCAGATAATCCGCATTGCAATGCAGCTCTTTCGCCAGAGTTGAAGCACTAATCGGCAGGTGGAACTGGGTGTGGATTATTTGTTGCGCTTTCCATGCCAGCGCATTACCGGGGCTATCTGCGGGTTGCTCGCTAGCCGCCGCGGAGATTTGCTGCAAAATCAGCAGTAGGATCAGTTCCAGCGCAACGCTGCGATGAATATTTTCCTGCTCGCGTAAGAACTGGCGAAACAGCGAAATAATATATTGTGGCTCGCTAACCCGCGCATGCTGAGGAATCGCAAGCAACGGTTCTGTAAGTGAAGCATCGTTTTCTGCTGTCACCTCAAAGTGTAGCCAGTAAAATTTCAAATCAGCCGGAAACTGTCCCACACCAATATGCGAACGCTGCGGCCATAACAGCAAACTTTCTCCAGCATTCACGCAAAAAACGGTCTGACCTTCGCGAATCGTTAATGTCCCTTTTTCGACAAAGATGATTTCCCAGGATTGCAATTGCCGCGCCGGATGGCTTCCCACACCTCGGGAAATAAATAGCCCACCATTTTGCACTTTAATCGGAAGAGACATGGATAATTCGAGCATATATATTCAAATTCCCGCTTTTTGCATTATTTAAACTGCTCTTTATTATTGATTATTCACGATAAACTTGCTTTTCGCTGGATCGAAATCACATTTTTATAATGAAGTCGGAATTGTCATCTTTTTATACTTTTCTCTTCCCTTGTTGACCCAAACATTTCGTGCAGAATAAATAACGTACTTTGCAAATTACAACAAATAACCCGCAACGTAGCGGGATACTTTCTGAACATCCTCTCCGGGAGTTATTTATGACTTCGGCTCCGATTACGACATCTGATTTGGCACAGCGTGCCCAGGACGACAAATTATCCCTGCGTGAAAAAATAGGTTATGGGTTAGGCGATGCAGGCGGGACGGTAATTACCTGTCTGATCATGAACTTCCTGACATTTTTCTACACCGATGTCTTCGGGTTAACGCCCGCGCTGGTCGGCACATTGTTTATCGCCCTGCGCGTATTTGATGCGATTTCCGACCCCATCATGGGCGTTCTCGCCGACCGTACGCAAAGCCGCTGGGGGCGTTTTCGCCCATGGCAGCTGTGGGTGGCAATTCCCATTGGCATCATTGGCGTACTCACGTTTACCGTCCCTGACGCCAGCATGAGCGTAAAAATCGCCTGGGCATTCGGCACCTATCTACTGCTTTCTGTCGGCTATACCGCCATCAACGTACCGTATTGTGCGCTGATCAACACCATGACGACCCGCCATAACGAGGTGATCGCCTGTCAGTCCTGGCGCTTTGTGCTGTGCGGCGTGGCGGGATTCCTTGTCTCCGTTGGTCTGCCGTGGATGGTGGATATTCTGGGTCAGGGCAATGTCGCGCAGGGTTATCAGTTCGGCGTGGGCATCCTGTGCGCTATCGCTGTGGTGATGTTCCTGTGCTGCTTCTTCTGGGTTCGCGAGCGTGTGCCGCTGGCGATGATGGGGAAATTTACCCTGCGTGAACACATTGGTGGGCTACGCAAAAATGACCAGTTGCTGCTAATGCTGGTGATGTCTTTCCTGCTGATTAACGTCTTCAATATTCGTGGCGGCGGGTACATGTATTTCATTACCTACGTGCTGGAAGGCAGTACCGCTTACACGTCGCTGTTTTTCACCATGGTGACCTTTGCGTCCATCATCGGTTCAGTGGTTGTCAGCCCGCTGACCCGCCGTATAGATACCGTCAAACTCTATTACTACACCAACCTGGTGCTGGCAGCCCTGGCAGTGATGATGTGGTTCCTGCCGACCGGCCCGGCTTATCAAACATTATGGCTGGCGGTTATTCTCGGCAACGGCATTATTCTGGGCTTTACGCTGCCTCTGCACTTCTCGCTGATGGCCTTTGCAGACGATTACGGCGAGTGGAAAACCGGCGTGCGTTCTTCCGGCATGAATTTCGCCTTCAACCTGTTTTTCATCAAGCTGGCCTGGGCCTCAAGCGCGGGGATCATCAGCCTGTTATTTATTTTTGTCGCCTATCAGCCAGGCGCTGGTAACCAAACCGCCAGTTCGCTGCAAGGAATTACCGCGATGGAGACGCTGCTTCCCGCGCTGTTCCACCTGCTGTTGGCGCTGTCTATCCGCATCTGCAAACTCAATAATCCGATGATGTCGCGCATTGCCACCGATCTGCGTCAGCGTCATGTACAGCCTTAAGGAGCACGAAATGAACGTACTGGAAGTCGACCTGCATAAGCTCACCGTCAGCGATCCGTTCCTCGGACAATACCAACAGTTGGTCCGTGATGTAGTGATCCCCTACCAGTGGGATGCGCTGAATGACCGCATTGCAGAGGCGGAACCAAGTCATGCGATAGAGAACTTTCGTATCGCCGCAGGACTGCAGGATGGCGAATTTTACGGCATGGTTTTTCAGGATAGCGACGTAGCGAAATGGCTGGAGGCAGTCGCCTGGTCCCTGTGCCAGAAACCTGATGCGGAACTTGAGAAAACCGCAGATGAGGTCATCGAGTTGGTGGCCGCTGCGCAGTGTGAAGACGGCTATCTCAATACATACTTTACAGTGAAAGCCCCGGATGAACGCTGGACTAACCTCGCCGAGTGTCATGAGTTGTACTGTGCAGGTCATTTGATCGAAGCAGGCGTCGCGTTCTTTCAGGCGACGGGAAAACGTCGTCTTTTAGATGTAGTGTGCCGTCTGGCAGACCACATCGATAACGTTTTCGGGCTTGGTGATAATCAACTGCGCGGCTATCCGGGACACCCGGAAGTTGAGCTGGCGTTAATGCGCTTATACGAAGTGACCCAACAACCACGCTATATGGCGCTGGTAAATTACTTTGTGGAACAGCGCGGCGCGCAACCCCATTTCTATGACGAAGAGTACGAAAAACGCGGCCAAACCTCTTACTGGCATACTTACGGCCCGGCATGGATGGTGAAGGATAAACCCTATAGCCAGGCTCATCAGCCCATTTCAGAACAGCAAACGGCGATCGGTCATGCAGTACGTTTTGTTTATCTGATGACCGGCGTGGCGCATCTGGCACGCTTGAGTCAGGACGAAGGCAAGCGTCAGGATTGCCTGCGTCTGTGGAAAAACATGGCCCAGCGTCAGTTGTACATTACCGGCGGGATCGGTTCACAAAGCAGCGGCGAGGCGTTTAGCAGCGATTACGATCTGCCTAACGACTCCGTGTATGCGGAAAGCTGCGCCTCAATCGGTCTAATGATGTTCGCCCGCAGAATGCTGGAGATGGAGGCAGACAGCCAGTATGCCGACGTGATGGAGCGCGCCCTGTATAACACCGTATTGGGCGGGATGGCGCTCGATGGCAAGCACTTCTTCTATGTGAACCCGTTGGAAGTGCATCCTAAATCATTAAAATTCAATCATATTTATGACCACGTGAAACCCGTTCGTCAGCGCTGGTTTGGCTGCGCCTGTTGCCCGCCGAATATCGCCCGCGTACTCACCTCTATTGGTCATTACATCTACACACCACGTCAGGACGCGCTGTATATCAATATGTACGTGGGCAATAGCATGGAAGTCCCCGTGGCGGATGGCTCGCTCAAGCTGCGCATTAGCGGGGATTATCCATGGCATGAGCAGGTGAAAATCGCCATCGAATCACCGCAGTCGATATATCACACCCTGGCCCTGCGCCTGCCAGACTGGTGCACCGCACCGCAGGTTTTACTGAATGGTCAGCCAGTTGAGCAGGATATTCGTAAAGGCTATTTGCACATCAGCCGAACCTGGCAGGAAGGCGATACGCTCAGTCTGACCCTGCCAATGCCGGTGCGTCGTGTGTACGGAAATCCATTAGTGCGTCATGTTGCCGGTAAGGTCGCCATTCAGCGTGGACCGCTGGTGTATTGCCTGGAGCAGGCCGATAACGGTGAGGAATTGCATAACCTGTGGTTGCCAAAAGAGAGTGAGTTCAGAGTATTCGAGGGTAAGGGATTGTTCAGCCATAAAATGTTAATTCAGGCTGAAGGCGTGAAGCAAAGTACTGCCGATGCAGCACAACAATCGTTGTGGCACTACGATGTTTCCCCAGCTTCGCGCCAGGCGCATACATTGACGTTTATTCCGTGGTTTAGCTGGGCGAACCGTGGTGAAGGCGAAATGCGTATCTGGATAAACGAGCAGTAATAATAAGGCGGATGGCGGCGGTTAGCCCCCATCCGTCAATGTCTCATGAAAAGATTGCCCTCCTCCCTGAGGACAAACGGGTGAGAATCAGAAACGCCAGGTCAGACCGGACATAAAGGTGAAGCTGTCATCACGATCAACCATCGGACTATTTTTAATGTCATCCGGCAGTGCGCTATAGTTGGCGCTTGCCAGCAGCGTCAGGTTAGTGGTTAATGCGTATTTAGCGGACAGGCCAACATACGGTGTCCAGCTATCGCCTGGGGAATAGCTTGATAAACCACTACGACGGGACTCATTACCCGAAATGCCGTAGTAGTATTCATTGAATTTTTCGTCATAGTAGAGCACGCCAATTGATGGCGTCAGCGTCAGCTTGCCCATCGGCATTGGACGGAACAGTGAAACTTCCCCTACCCAGCCATTACTGTTGTCCAGCACATCCGCAGCGGCGGAGACTTTCACGCTACCCCATCTTTCATGGTGATACCACGCAGCACCCGCCATTGCAGTTGCGTCACGCTTATCCAGCGTTTTCATCGCGTGATCGTCATTGTCGCCGGGATCAAACTCCAGCGGCATATAAGAGGCAGTAATACTAAATTCATTACTTTCACTCTTAGACAAAATATAACCTAGCGTTGTTTGCCTAAAATAAAATGATTCACTTTCATAACTGACAAGCGGTACTGCGTGAACATTATCATTATACCCGCGATAAGGTGATTCATTATATACAGCGCCAGCGCCAATAGAAAATTCTGCGGCAGTTGCACTCGCCATAAAAGAAAAGGCGAGCAGCGCCACAATATTGTGTTTAATTAACATGCCAACATTCCATTTTAAAATAAGCTACAAAGCGGGTGCATAATAATGCTTACAATTTCATCGGTGCAAGGTTCATATTTATATAGTAATATATATAAAATTATATATATTGGGCTTGGCGATGAATAAATTACAACTTAAACACCGGGAACTGAAGATTATTTCGGTAATTGCTGCCAGTGAAAATATCAGCCATGCCGCTACTGTTCTCGGCATTGCTCAGGCCAACGTAAGTAAGTATCTTGCTGATTTTGAATCAAAAGTGGGGCTAAAGGTATTTGACCGCACCACCCGACAACTGACCCTCACGCCGTTTGGTATTGCGTTACTTCCTTACATCAATGACATGTTAGACAGAAATGAGCAGTTAAATAATTTCATTGCTGATTATAAGCACGAGAAACGTGGCAAAGTAACTGTATATGCACCAACCGGAATTATTGCTTACTTATCGCAACATGTTATTGCAAAAATTATGGATATTGGCGATATCAGTCTGGTGCTAAAAACCTATAATCTGGATCGCAAAGCATTTTATGAAGGCGTCGACTTTCCTGACGATTGTGATATTTTACTTTCCTATGCTCATCCTAAAGATGAATCACTGGTCGCCAGTTTTATCACTAAATATGCGGTTATTGCTTTTGCCAGTCGGGAATATCTCACCAAGAATCCTATTAGTAGTCCTGATGAATTAGTTAACCATTCCTGCATTCTAATTGATTCTATGATGATTGATGATGCCAACATTTGGCGATTCAATTCTGCTGAAGACAAAAAGATGCGCGACTATCGTGTGACGGGAAATTACATCTGCGACAATACACAATCCGCACTGGCGCTGGCACGTAATCATTTGGGGATTGTTTTTGCGCCAAATGAAAGTGTGCAAAGAGATTGTCGTTCCGAGATGCTGGTCCCGTGTTTCTCGGAGCAACATGAATGGTGGCTGGATTTAGTGGCGATTTTCCGCAAGCGTGAATACCAGCCCTGGCGAGTGCAGTATATTCTCGATGCAATGCTCGCGGAGATACGTCAGCAGCTTGCTCAGGCGATACGACAGCCTGAGCAAGCGAAATAGCCTGCGCTTAGTGGTCGAGATACAGGTAATGCACCCAACTGGTCATCCGCAGCAACACCTTGCGCATTACCGACACATGTTCGAAGTGGTCAGAGTAAACGGCGACCTGCGCGTAGATCCCATCAGGCAACGCATTCACATCCGCATTGTCGTTCAGCTCAATCGTGGCGATTACCCCTTCCGAACCAGGCGTAGAGTTTAAAGATTGCAGTGCCCCGTTCGACTGGTATGTACCACCCGGTACTGCCGGACTAATGGCGGCCAGTTTACCGCTAAACACCTTACCCGGCAGGGCATTAAACACCACTTCCGCTTCATCGCCTGGCTCCAGTCGCAACAACGAGTTTTGACGGAACTGGGCGATAATTTGTCGTTTCTGATCCGGGATGAATACCATGACCGGGCGCATCGGCAGCGCGGCGGCATAGGTTCCTGGGCGCATCAGCACCTGAGTGACGTAACCATCGCTGGGCGCGCGAACCACGGTCTGGTCCAGGTTGAACTCTGCTTCCGCTAGCTGTGCTTTCAGGCTGGCAATTTGCGAATTCTCACCCAGTACCAGGCTGTCCAACTGGCTCTGAATTTGCTGTTGTTCTGCAACGGAGGATTTCACCGAGGCTTCCTGCGCCAGGTAGTTTTGGCGCGCCGCGTCGATATCGCGTTCAGAAAAAGGATTCACCTTCGCCTGACTCCCCTGCGCATAGCGCTGGTAATCTTTTGCCAGTTTGTCACGCGTGGCCTTTGCCCGCTGCGTGTTGGCTTTCATTTCGTCTAACTGCGCAACCAGAGCCTGCTCTTTATGCTGTGCGGTAACAATATCAGCCTTCAGGCGATCGACCCGCGCCTGATAACGCCCTGGATTAAGCTTAAACAGAACCTCGCCTTTTTTGATTAGCGTATTCTTCTTATCCGTCACTTCTGTCACTACACCCGTTACCTGCGGCACCACGGGAATAGAAATTACCGCTTTTTGTGCCTTAAATGTATACGGATGGTTATAATTCATCAGTAATATAAGTCCGCAAACAATGAATATACCGCCTAATGCCGCGGTAGGAACTGTCCATTTATTTACAGGAATTTTAAAAATTTTAAATATTGACCATGCACACGCCACATAGGTCAGAACAATCAGTAAATCCATCGATATTACTCCGCCGGAGAGGTCTTGGCCTCACCCAGTTTCTTTTCCAGATCCGCAACCCTTGCCTGAAGCTGGATCAGGGAAGAATCCGCGCTCTGCATGCCCCACCCGCGTTCCGGGCGATAAAGCGTTGCCCAGATCCATAAAAAGGGCCAAATAACATGTAAGGTAAACAAACTAACCCAACCCGCAACATGTATTGCGTCGGCATGAGGATGGTTACGTTTCTTTGCAATTAGATAGGGAATATCATGCAGAATAATAATCCCGTAAAAAATGACCAGGAATACAAAAATAAGCACTCCTAATGCAAAATAATTAAGGAACATATTTGCCTCAGGGATTTAAATTAAGGAATTCGGATGCAATTTGATTTAAACAATAGAGTTGATAATAGTATTGGAATGACCAGATTGGATGCAATTATCTTATTTATATAACGATATATGGGTTTCTATATACCCGTCGTCTTTCGAGCTGCTTCTTTGTTGGCTGCGTTCGTTCACCCCAGCCACTTACCTGAGGACATAACTTGATGCCCGGTACGCTAAACGCGACCGGGCAGTAGGTGACGTGAAATTAAAACAGCCCCAGTGGTTTATCAGAGTAGCTCACTAACAGGCATTTGGTTTGCTGATAATGCTCAAGCATCATCTTATGCGTCTCGCGCCCGATACCCGACTGCTTGTAGCCGCCGAACGCCGCATGTGCCGGGTAAGCATGGTAACAGTTGGTCCAAACTCGCCCCGCCTGAATCCCACGCCCCATTTTGTAAGCCAGATTTCCGTTACGACTCCAGACGCCAGCGCCAAGTCCATATTGGGTGTCATTAGCGATTTCCAGCGCTTCCTCCATAGTTTTGAAGGTCGTGACGGCCAGCACCGGTCCGAAGATCTCCTCCTGGAAAACCCGCATGTTGTTCTTACCAAACAGAATAGTCGGTTCGAGGTAGTACCCCTCTTTTAACTCGCCATCCAGCTGCTTGCGCCGCCCGCCGGTGAGAACATCTGCCCCTTCTTTTTTACCAATGTCGATGTAATTCAGAATGGTTTCCAGTTGACCATGCGACACCTGCGCGCCCATTTGCGTCACGCTGTCTAACGGGTTGCCGCTACGGATACTTTCCACCCGACGTATGGCTCTTTCCATAAAACGTTCGTAAATGGATTCTTGTACCAGCGCCCGACTCGGGCAGGTACATACTTCGCCCTGGTTGAAGGCAAACAATGCAAAACCTTCCAGCGCTTTGTCAAAGAACGCATCTTCTTCATCCATCACGTCCGCGAAGAAGATATTGGGGGATTTCCCGCCCAGCTCCAGCGTGACAGGGATAATGTTCTGCGTGGCGTACTGCATGATCTGCTGCCCAACTTCCGTTGAGCCGGTAAACGCCACTTTTGCAATGCGTTTTGACGTCGCCAGATACTCACCGATTTCCCCTCCCGCGCCGTTTACCACGTTCACCACGCCTGGCGGGAGCAGATCGCCGACAACTTCCATCAGCAACAACACGGACAGCGGCGTCAGGCGCGCAGGTTTAAGCACGACACAGTTACCGGCAGCCAGGGCGGGCGCCATCTTCCAACTGGCCATCAACAGCGGGAAGTTCCACGGGATAATTTGCCCCACCACGCCAAGAGGTTCATGGAAGTGATACGCCACGGTATCGCTATCAACTTCGCTTATTCCCCCTTCCTGTGCACGAATACAGGACGCGAAATAGCGGAAATGGTCAATCGCCAGCGGCACATCTGCCGCGCTGGTTTCACGGATGGGTTTACCGTTATCCCAGGTTTCAGCCGTCGCCAGCAGCTCCAGATTTTGCTCCATACGATCGGCAATTTTGAACAAAATCGCCGCCCTGTCCTGCACGGAAGTCTGCGCCCATTTATCTTTTGCTTTGTGTGCGGCATCCAGTGCCAAATCGATGTCCTTTTTGCCGGAAGAGGCCACTTCGCACAGTAATTGCCCGGTTACCGGCGTCAGGTTTTGGTAATACTCACCGTCCACCGGTGCGACCCAGTCACCGCCGATAAAGTTATCGTATCGGGCTTTTAACTTCAGAGGGTAACCATACTCGCCGGGATAAATACGCGTTGAAGGGGGGTTATTGGTCATGACCGTCTCCTTGCTGTAGGGGTACTACAAGGGTAGACGGGACTGGCGAATTATTCGCCAGCCTTTTACTGCTTTACGACAGGTATCACGAATTACATGGCAGCACGATAAATCGCCATGATTTCTTCATGTGTCGCCTGAATCGGGTTAGTGAAACCACAGGCATCTTTCAGGGCATTAGTCGCCAGAACGGCAAAATCTTCTTCTTTCACGTTCAGCTCACGCAGCCCAGCCGGAATATTCACTTTCTGCGCCAGTTCGCGGATCGCCGCGATGCAGGCTTCTGCCCCTTGCTCTTCGCTCAGACCAGCAACGTTCACACCCATTGCCGAGGCGCAATCGCGCAGGCGGGCGGCAGCAACTTTGCTATTAAATACCTGTACGTGCGGCAGCAGTACGGCATTACATACTCCGTGTGGCAGATCGTAGAAGCCACCCAGCTGGTGCGCCATCGCATGCACGTAGCCAAGAGAGGCATTATTAAAGGCCATGCCTGCGAGGAACTGCGCATAGGCCATGGCTTCACGCGCCTGAGCATTGCTGCCCTCTTCCACGGCGACCGGCAGGTTTTCCGCAATCATGGTGACAGCTTTAAGCGCGCACGCATCGGTAATGGGGGTCGCAGCAATAGAAACATAGGCTTCGATAGCGTGAGTCAGCGCATCCATACCGGTAGCCGCCGTCAGAGACTTCGGCATACCGACCATCAGCGAGGAGTCATTGACGGACAGCAGCGGTGTAACATGCTTATCCACAATCGCCATTTTAATGTGGCGTACTTCATCAGTGATGATGCAGAAGCGGGTCATTTCAGATGCCGTACCCGCCGTGGTGTTGATGGCGATCATCGGCAGCTGCGGTTTTGCAGAGCGGTCTACGCCTTCGTAGTCACGAATATCGCCACCATTAGCCGCCACCAGCGCAATGCCCTTCGCACAATCATGAGGAGAGCCGCCGCCGAGAGAAATAACGCTATCACAGTCATTTTCTTTCAGCATTTTCAGGCCAGCGGCAACGTTACTGGTCGTGGGGTTAGGATGCGTACCATCGTAAATTACGCTGGAAATATCATGTTCCTGTAGCGCTTTTTGAATATCGCCAGCCATACCTAATTTCGTCAGCATGGCATCCGTAACAATCAGCGTACGGCGAAAACCATATTCCGCCATTGTATTCATTGCGTCTTTTAATGCGTCAGCGCCGATTACATTCACGGAAGGAATAAAAAATGTTGAAGCAGCCATTGTACGATCCTTAATTACTCTAAAGAGGTAGGAAGCATACGAGTGAAATTTCCAACAAAATATGATCGTGGTTGTTATTTTAATAACACTTACAATTAAAAAGCACATTAGGTTCATAATCTAATGTGCTTATTTCAATCAATATCTATTTTGTATTAATTCATTTAATCCATGAATTAATTGTTTCATTATTTTTCAGGGAACAGCAACGCATCGCGTAATAAATGATCATTTCCCCGACGGCGAGTAAAACCAATGCGGTCAAAATATTCCAGAATTTGGATAGCCAATTTGCGCCCAACGTTAAGCCTGTCGCGAAAATCGGCGGCACATGTCGATCCCCTTTCCTGATCCAGTTCGCGGATCATATTGGCAAAGGCCACAATCCGATCGTTACGGTAATAACGATCTTTCACGATCGCGGTAATGATGCCTTGCTGTGCCGCTTGTCGTAACGCCACACGCATCATCTGTTCATCCGTTCCCGTCTGTTTTGCCAAATCGCGCACCCACCACGGCTCATCGCCAAAAAGCGGTTCTACTTTTTGCCAGATTGCCAACTGCTCATCGCTGAAACCCGCCTTATGTTCCGGCAAATGCAACCAGCCATGATGGCTATGGATCGCGCCACTCTCGCGCATCTTTTCAATTAGCAGCAATACCAGCGCTTCGTCTTCCATCGGCAAAGCCATACGGCGCAGGCGCTCGCGCCCGGGCCCTGGTTCATCACGGTGCTGCTCATGGTAGGTCGCCAGCGTATCGAGAACTTTCCGCTGCCAGCGCGCGGCAACGGGGGCATTCAACAGGCTGTATCCCGCCTGAATAAATCCATGTTGCTCAATCAACGGACGCATACCATTGCCATTGAGCTGACGCGCCCAGGCAAAGTCAGGAATATTCACCGCCCCACGCGCCAGGTGCAGCGCCAGAGCGTCACCGTCAGTCTGCGCGTTTTCCAGCGCCGACAGCCACTGTAAATATTCCGGCTTACGCTTTCCGCGTCGCGGCGGATTAAGCGTCACAACACGTGCACCTGCCAGCGTTGTCCGGGCAGAAATATCACGCAGCACCAGACGGTCGTTATCAGCAAGCCAGAGTGGTGTATCAAACACCAGTTCCGCCAGCGTTCCTTCAAGCAGAGAGATGCGCCCGGTGACATGGCTGGCCGCGTGGTGAATATGCAACGGTTGCCACTGCATCAGCGGCACGGCATGTTCTAAAGAAACAATCACGCGGGTAAAAGCCTCTGGCGGCGCATCGGAAAGCAGCCAGTCGCCGCGGTTTAGTTCTTCTTTTTGCGCATCGCCGGCAATATTCAGCGCAATACGTTGTCCCGCTTGCGCGCGGTCGGTGGCCTGGTTTTGTGCATGCAAGCTACGTACGCGCATCGGTTTGTTGACGCCCGTGAGCCACAGCGTGTCACCGACATTCACTTCACCGCTGAGCGCCGTCCCGGTTACCACCAGTCCTGCGCCTTTGACCGTAAAGGCGCGGTCAATCGCCAGGCGGAAGCTGTGATCGCGGGCATGCTCGCGCGACGTTAATTGCAACAAATGGTCACGCAGTTCCTCGATGCCACGGCCTTCACTGGCCGCAGTGACGAAAAGCACCGACTCCGCGAAACCATAATTCCCCAGCGTGGCCTGAATCTCCGCACGCACCTCTTCAATTCTTGCTTCGTCTACGCGGTCGGCTTTCGTGAGTGCCACGGTGATCTGCGGATTGCCCGTCAGCTGCAGAATTTGCAAATGCTCACGGGTTTGCGCCATTACGCCATCATCACACGCCACCACCAGTAACGCGTGATCGATGCCGCCGACCCCCGCCAACATGTTGGACAGAAACTTTTCGTGTCCAGGAACGTCGATAAACCCCAGCACCCGCCCATCCGGCTGCGGCCAGTAGGCATAGCCGAGATCGATGGTCATGCCGCGCTTTTTTTCTTCCGGCAGACGGTCGGCATTCACACCGGTAATCGCCTGTAATAACGTTGTTTTTCCGTGGTCAACGTGTCCGGCGGTTGCAATAATCATTTCAGCATCATCTCCATAAACCGGGTCTCGTCTTCAAGGCAGCGCAGATCCAGCCATAAGCGGCCATCATAAATTCGCCCAATAACCGGCACGGGCAGCGTACGCCAACGGGCTGCCAACGCTTCAAGGCGGCTCCCGCGCCCGTCATGTGGGGTAAAGGTTAGCGCCGCGCTGGGCAGCCTATCAACAGGTAGTGAGCCGCTGCCAATCTGCGACAGGCAAGGCATCACATTCAGGGCGAACTCATCACCATAATGCTCTGCAAGCTGTGCCTGTAATTGCTGTGCCTGCGCGTGGATCGCTTCTTGTGAGCGGGTGAGCTGGCGCAACGTCGGCAACTTCTCCGCCAGTGCTTCCGGGTGCAGATAGAGCCGTAGCGTCGCTTCCAGCGCAGCCAGTGTCATTTTATCTGCCCGTAATGCGCGTTTCAGCGGATGGCTCTGCAAACGAGCGATCATCTCTTTTTTACCGACAATTATCCCAGCCTGCGGCCCGCCCAGCAGTTTATCGCCGGAGAAACTCACCAGACTGACGCCAGCGGCAATCAGTTGCTGCGGCATCGGCTCCTGCGGCAAACCATACTGGCTGAGATCGACCAGCGAACCACTGCCCAGATCCGCCACCACCGGTACATCCAGCTCCTGGCCAATTACGGCCAGCTCCGCCTCATCCACCGACTTTGTGAAGCCTTCAATGCTGTAATTACTGGTATGCACTTTCATCAGCAGACCGGTGTTTTCATTCACCGCCTGGCGGTAATCTTTCGCATGGGTCCGGTTGGTGGTCCCCACCTCGCGTAGAATGCATCCGGCCTGACACATGACGTCCGGAATACGAAACGCGCCGCCAATTTCCACCAGCTCGCCGCGAGAAACAACCACCTCTTTGCCGTTCGCCGTGGCGGCCAGCATCAGTAGAACAGCTGCCGCATTGTTATTGACGATACAGGCATCTTCCGCCCCCGTCAGACGGCAGAGTAAATCCGCCAGGGCCCGATCCCGATGTCCCCGCCCGGCATCATCCAGACTATATTCCAGCGTCACCGGCGTGCGCATCGCCTGTACCACCGCTTCAATTGCTTCTTCGGCCTGCGACGCGCGCCCAAGGTTGGTATGCAGCACCGTTCCGGTCAGGTTAATCACCGGGCGTAGCGCGCTTTGCGATTCTCGTTCCAGCCGGGCGCTGGCTTCTTGCGCCCAGTCCTCACACCATGCCGGGAGCGCGTGCGTGTCGCGAATAGCTTCTCTGGCTTCGTCGAGCATGTGACGCAGCAGGTCAACCACCCGGGTATGGCCGTGAGATTCACGTAAGGCTGGGAAGGCGCTATCGCGCAATAAACGATCGATAGCAGGAAGCTGGCTGTAGAGTGAACGCATGTCGGTTGTCATGAAAGGGCCTGGCTGTTGGTGGCCCTCTCCACCGTGGAGAGGGATATCGATATAGGAAGGATTGTACCGTGACTTTGCTCAGGCGGACATAATACGCATCAAGCCTTTGGCGGTTCTGTACGGGCAAAACTCTCGCGTTGAAAGAGCGTTTCCACCAGTTTGACCAGACGGGGGCGATCAACACACCAACCGGGCGCAACCCGACGGAAATTGAGATAACCGACGGCGCAGGCAATCGCAATGGTTGCCAGGTTAACCGTATCCGTTTTCAGCGTACCATCCGCCAGATAGCCTTCCAGCACATCCAGACTACGGGTGATCTTCTCACGCTGACGTAACAATTCAGTTTCTGACTGCTGCGCGGCAGGGCGAGCCTGTTCGCGCACCGAAACTAAACCGGCATCCATAATGCCGTCTGCCAACGCTTCCAACTGGCGTACCTTCAGCGCAGCCAGCGGATCACGCGGCAGCATGGCTGGTGCAATATCCAGTAGCTCTATATATTCCGCAATGATAGGAGAATCAAACCAATACTCGCCCGCATCGGTGACCAACGCGGGTACTTTACCTAACGGGTTATAGCGCGCCACGCCGCTATCCGCGTTATAGGGGAGTTCATTCACAAATTCGAAGGTGATGCCCTTTTCCAGTAACAGAATAGAAATTTTACGCACAAAAGGGCTGGTATAGCTGCCAATGAGTTTCATGCCGGGTCCTTTTTACCAACAAAAAAGCGGTGCCCAACGATAGTGGGACACCGCTTAGTATGGCTCAGGTCACTGAAAATGGCAGGTGATGGCAGTCTCAATGATCCAAATAAAGGTAATGCATCCAACTGGTCATGCGCAGCAGTACTTTACGCATTACCGACACGTGGGCGAAATGGTCGGAATAGACTGCAACCTGAGCATAGATACCGTCCGGCAGCGCATCCACATCGGCATTCGGATCCAGCTCAATCGTGGCCAGCACGCCATCGGTACCCGGCACCACCGTTAAGGACTGTAATGCGCCCTGCGCCTGATAAGAACCGCCCGGAACGACCGGAAGAATACTGGTCAGCTTGCCGGTGAAAACCTGTCCAGGCAGCGCATTAAACACCACTTCCGCTTCATCGCCCGGCTTAAGGCGCAGCAGCGAGTTCTGGCGGAATTGCGCCACGATTTGCCGTTTTTGTTCAGGAATAAACACCATTACCGGACGCAAAGGTAATGCTGCTGCGTAAGTCCCCGGACGAATTAAAATCTGCGTGGCATAACCGTTGCTGGGGGCACGAACTACCGTCTGTTCAAGATTGTATTTAGCCTCGGCAAGCTGGGCACGTAGGGACGCAACCTGAGATTGCTCACCGTTGACCATACTGTCTAATTGGCTCTGTATCTGCGTCTGTTCTGCAACAGAGCCTTTGACCAGCGCATCCTGTGCCAGATAGTTTTGCCGGGCGTTATCGATATCGCTTTCAGAGAACGGGTTAACCTTCGCCTGACTGCCTTTCAAATAGCGTTGATAATCTTTATACAGACGGTCACGTTCAGCAGATACACGGGTGGTATTGGCGACCGCTTCCGACAACTGTGCTTTCAGGTTGTCGATGTTGTGCGTAGCGGTAACCAGATCAGCCTGCAGCCTGTCGACACGCGCCTGATACCGTACCGGATCGAGCTTAAACAGCACATCGCCTTTTTTAATTAGCTGATTATTTTTATCCGTTACCTCACTAACAATTCCTGTGACTTGCGGAGTGACCGGAATTGAAATAACCGCTTTTTGCGCCGTAAAGGTATATGGGTGGTTATAGTTCATTAATAAAATCAATCCCGCAACAATGAACACCCCACCTAATGCAGCGGTAGCAAGCGTCCATTGGTTTACCGGAATACGGAATATTTTAAAGATGGCCCAGGCAAAGGCCACATAGGTCAGGACTATCAACAAATCCATGATTAAATCTCCGGAAAGGTGGAGTTATCGGTTTTTTTCTCCCCATCCAGTCTTTTTTCCAACTGGGTGATTCGCGCTGCCAGCGCGGCAATCTCAGGGTCTGACTCCTTTCCGGTCGGTGTGATATGTGACTGCATTCCCCATCCCTTTTCAGGCTGGTAGAGCGTGGCCCAGATCCACAGGAACGGCCAAATAACATGAAGAGTGAACAAGCTCACCCATCCTGCAGTATGGATGGCATCGGCATGGGGATGGTTACGTTTTTTAGCCATGTTATAGGGAATATCGTGAATGGCGATGATTCCGTAAAACAGAACCAGAAAAACGAAGATCAGCACGCCCAACGCGAAATAATTTAGAAACATACCTGCCTCGAATTCACGCTAATTAGAGTTTTTTTATGCCGGCAGCCGTATGCACCCTGGCTGATGTTTTGAACATAACTGGAGTTAAGGGTTTTTGCCATACCACAAAATAAATATTTTATCTGGTGAGAAGTTGCTTTGTTTTGCAATAAAAAATGTCGGGGGTAGAACCTGCCGCAGATCACATCTGAAAAATTTCAGATGAAAATACTTTGCGATTCACATCACAAAAATCCAACAAACAAGGAAAGCAAAAATGTGAATCACTTCACATTTAATCCTCATTTTCAGCGAATTATTGCACTGCGATGTTTTTTTGTACCGGTATTTTGTGATGAAAATCACATTAACTAACGCCATACACCCTATATTTACGTGACGAATGTCACATAAAAGGCCGTCGACTGGACAGTTGAACGATTCAGTGCCAGATTTCGCAGTATCTACAGGGTCCGGCTACCTCCTGCCGCTACATTAACAAACCTCGGGCTTTCAGCCTGCGTGATAGCAAACATAAGAAGGGGTGTTTTTATGTCATCCGATATTAAGATCAAGGTGCAAAGCTTTGGTCGATTCCTCAGCAACATGGTGATGCCAAATATCGGCGCGTTTATCGCGTGGGGTATTATCACCGCATTATTCATTCCGACAGGGTGGTTGCCGAACGAAACGCTGGCGAAGCTGGTCGGCCCGATGATCACCTATCTGCTGCCGCTACTGATCGGTTATACCGGTGGTAAACTGGTTGGCGGCGAGCGTGGCGGCGTAGTTGGTGCAATCACCACCATGGGCGTTATCGTCGGTGCGGATATGCCAATGTTCCTCGGCGCGATGATTGCAGGTCCACTGGGCGGCTGGGCGATCAAACACTTCGACAACTGGGTAGACGGTAAGATCAAATCCGGTTTTGAGATGCTGGTGAATAACTTCTCCGCTGGCATCATCGGTATGATCCTCGCCATTCTGGCATTCCTCGGCATTGGCCCATTGGTTGAAGCACTGTCCAAAATTCTGGCGGCAGGCGTTAACTTCATGGTTGTCCATGACATGCTGCCGCTGGCGTCTATCTTCGTTGAACCGGCGAAAATCCTGTTCCTCAACAACGCCATTAACCACGGTATTTTCTCACCGCTGGGTATTCAGCAGTCCCATGAGATGGGCAAATCCATCTTCTTCCTGATTGAAGCAAACCCGGGTCCGGGTATGGGCGTCCTGCTGGCGTACATGTTCTTCGGTCGCGGCAGCGCTAAGCAGTCTGCAGGCGGCGCGGCTATCATCCACTTCCTGGGTGGTATCCACGAAATTTACTTCCCGTACGTGCTGATGAACCCGCGCCTGATCCTGGCCGTTATTCTCGGCGGTATGACTGGCGTATTTACCCTGACTATCCTGAACGGCGGTCTGGTTTCTCCGGCGTCTCCGGGTTCTATCCTGGCCGTGCTGGCAATGACACCGAAGGGAGCTTACTTCGCTAACATCGCTGCTATCTGTGCGGCTATGGCAGTCTCCTTTGTGGTCTCAGCCATTCTGCTGAAAACCAGCAAAGTGAAAGAAGATGATGACATTGATGCCGCAACCCGTCGTATGCACGACATGAAAGCGGAATCCAAAGGCGCATCCCCGCTGGCGGCTGGCGACGTCACCAACGACCTGAGCCATGTGCGTAAAATCATCGTTGCCTGCGATGCCGGTATGGGTTCCAGCGCTATGGGTGCGGGCGTACTGCGTAAGAAAGTACAGGATGCAGGGCTGTCTCAGATTTCCGTCACTAACAGCGCGATTAATAATCTGCCGCCGGATGTGGATCTGGTCATTACCCACCGTGACCTGACCGAACGCGCGATGCGCCAGGTGCCTCAGGCACAGCACATTTCGCTGACCAACTTCCTCGACAGCGGTCTGTACTCCAACCTGACCGAACGTCTGGTCGCTGCGCAGCGCCACAACGTGAACGAGGAGAAAGTTCGCGACCACCTGAAAGACAGCTTTGAAGAGGGTGATACCCACCTGTTCAAACTGGGTGCGGAGAACATCTTCCTTGGCCGTAAAGCGGCTAACAAAGAAGAAGCGATTCGCTTTGCTGGTGAGCAACTGGTGAAAGGTGGTTACGTTGAGCCAGAATACGTCGAGGCGATGCTGGACCGCGAAAAACTGACCCCGACTTACCTGGGTGAGTCCATCGCAGTACCGCACGGTACGGTTGAAGCCAAAGACCGCGTGCTGAAAACCGGTGTGGTGTTCTGCCAGTACCCGGAAGGCGTTCGCTTCGGTGAAGAAGAAGACGATATTGCCCGTCTGGTTATTGGTATCGCAGCGCGTAACAACGAGCACATCCAGGTGATTACCAGCCTGACCAACGCTCTGGATGATGAATCCGTGATCGAACGTCTGGCCCATACCACCAGCGTGGATGAAGTGCTGGAACTGCTGGCAGGTCGTAAGTAAGCGTTATTGCCCGGTGGCGCTCACGCTTACCGGGCCTACAAAATCCTCTCCCTTGTGGAGAGGGTTAGGTTGAGGGAAAAGCCTCACCCCAGCCCTCTTGGGTAAAAACATTAATGAAGGTTAATACTATGAAAGCATTACATTTTGGCGCAGGTAATATCGGTCGTGGCTTTATCGGCAAACTGCTGGCGGACGCGGGGATACAGCTGACGTTCGCGGATGTAAATCAGGTCGTGCTCGATGCCCTGAATGCCCGTCATAGCTATCAGGTTCATGTCGTGGGTGAAAATGAGCAGGTTGATACCGTCTCCGGCGTCAACGCTGTAAGCAGCATCGGCGATGATGTTGTTGAACTGATTGCCCACGTAGATTTAGTCACTACCGCCGTCGGTCCGGTTGTACTTGAGCGTATCGCTCCAGCCATCGCCAAAGGACTGGTTAAACGCAAGGCGCAGGGCATCGCTACTCCACTAAATATCATCGCTTGTGAAAACATGGTGCGCGGAACGACCCAGTTGAAGGGCCATGTAATGAACGCGTTAGCAGATGAAGATAAAACCTGGGTTGAAGAACATGTTGGCTTTGTCGATTCTGCCGTGGACCGCATTGTTCCGCCTTCGGCTTCAGCAACCAACGATCCGCTGGAAGTTACCGTCGAAACCTTCAGTGAGTGGATTGTCGACAAAACACAGTTTAAAGGTGAACTGCCAAATATCCCAGGAATGGAATTAACTGATAACCTGATGGCATTTGTCGAACGTAAACTCTTCACGCTGAACACCGGGCATGCTATAACCGCGTACCTCGGAAAATTGACCGGTCATCAGACCATCCGTGACGCGATTCTCGACGAGAAAATCCGCGCAGTGGTAAAAGGTGCGATGGAAGAGAGCGGCGCGGTACTGATCAAACGCTATGGCTTTGATGCAGCAAAACATGCGGCATACATTCAGAAAATCCTCGGTCGTTTTGAAAACCCGTATCTGAAAGATGACGTTGAGCGCGTGGGTCGTCAGCCGCTGCGTAAGCTGAGCGCAGGCGACCGCCTGATTAAACCGCTGCTGGGTACGCTGGAATATGGTTTGCCGCATACGAATCTGGTTACCGGTATTGCGGCAGCGATGCACTATCGCAGCGAAGAAGATCCGCAGGCACAGGAACTGACCGCGCTGATTGACGAAAAAGGTCCACAGGCCGCGCTGGCGCAAGTTTCCGGGCTGGATGCCAATAGTGATGTCGTGCTTGAGGCTGTTAACGCGTATAACGCAAAGAAATGATGCAGGACCTGGCGCAGGATATCCTGCGCCTGAATAATAGATTGTCAGATATGCAGGCAATAATGGAACAAACGCAGGCCTTTGAAAATCGTGTGCTTGAGCGTCTGAATGCTGGCAAAACCGTACGCAGCTTCCTCATCACCGCCGTAGAACTGCTCACCGAGGCGGTGAATATCCTTGTGCTTCAGGTATTTCGCAAAGACGACTATGCGGTGAAATACGCCGTAGAACCGCTGCTCGACGGCGATGGTCCGTTGGGCGATCTTTCCGTTCGTCTGAAGTTAATCTACGGCCTGGGCGTACTCAGTCGCCCGGAGTACGAAGATGCGGAGCTGCTGATGGCGCTGCGGGAGGAGCTGAATCACGACGGCAACGAATACGCATTCACCGACGACGAAATTCTTGGACCGTTTGGTGAACTTCACTGCGTGACGGCACTCCCGCCGCCACCCCAGTTTGATACCTCAGACTCTGGTTTGCATGCCATGCAGATCCAGCGTTACCAGCAGATGGTACGATCCACCATGGTCCTTTCCCTGACCGAGCTGATTTCTAAAATCAGCTTAAAAAAAGCCTTTCAAAAATAAGACGATGTTTGCTTATTTCTCTTCCTGCTGCGGTCGATACAGCTGCCGATAGTACGCCAGACGTTGCAGATACAGCTGCGCGTTTTCCTGCGGTATTTCTGAAGGGACAACGTTGCGCGGCGGTGTTTTATTCAAATATTCGCGAAAAGCCTGGCTTGAAGCCATAAAATCGACAGTTTTATCAATCAGGATTGAAACGTTCTCACCTATTTTCGCCATAATCTTCCCTCCTCCATGTATTAACCGCGCTCAGCCTGTGCGGTTGATCATTTAAGTTTAGGATCAGTTGGGTGTTTATATTGAGGAAAACGTGCTTCACCACGAACACGCCAATAAAAAGCACCACGGCCGATCTTATCGCTTAAAATTCCTTGTTAATCAATGCAGTAACATTATCATTAGCTAATTAATACTTACGGTATTTGATTATTTATCTTCGAGCAGTTGTGAATAATCCCGCTCTGCGCGCATACTATAGGATATTCATCCTATTTTTATCAGAAGCTATCCTATGAAAGAAGTCGAAAAAAACGAAATTAAACGCCTGAGCGATCGTCTGGACGCTATTCGCCACCAGCAGGCAGACCTGTCCCTTGTTGAAGCCGCCGACAAATACGCCGAGCTGGAAAAAGAGAAAGAAACTCTGGAAGCCGAGATCGCACGCCTGCGTGAAGTTCACGGCCAGAAGCTGAGCAAAGAAGCGCAAAAGCTGACAAAACTTCCGTTCCGTCGGGCCATCACCAAAAAAGAGCAGGCTGACATGGGCAAACTGAAGAAAAGCGTGCGCGGCCTGATCGTCGTCCACCCGATGACCGAGCTTGGCCGTGAAATGGGCCTGAAAGAGATGACGGGCTTCGCGAAGAGCGAGTTCTAATCTCCCACCGGGCAACATCCGCTTGCCCGGTCCTTCATTCTCCCCCTCCTTAATTGGCCCTACCAATTTTAGCCAGATCCTACCAGCACCTCACATTTCATTAAAATGTACGTACAATGCCGTTGCCAATAAATAACATTTGATTAACCATTCATTGTCATTACCCCTACACAACAATATTGGCAGGGCCACTTTTACACATAATGTGACGAAGATTTGAGCAAAGACTCATTCCATTATGTCAGCGGCCCCCAGGAGACCTGCAATGAATCTCTGGCAACAGAACTACGACCCGGCCGGTAATATCTGGCTTTCCAGCCTGATCGCATCGCTCCCTATCCTGTTCTTTTTCTTCGCCCTGATTAAGCTCAAGCTGAAAGGCTATGTTGCGGCGTCATGGACGGTGGTGATCGCTTTGTCGGTCGCCCTGCTGTTCTACAAAATGCCGGTCGATCACGCACTGGCATCCGTAGTGTACGGTTTCTTCTACGGTCTGTGGCCAATTGCCTGGATCATTATCGCCGCGGTATTCGTCTATAAAATCTCGGTGAAGACCGGGCAGTTCGACATCATCCGCTCATCAATACTCTCGATTACCCCAGACCAGCGTCTGCAAATGCTGATTGTTGGTTTCTCCTTTGGGGCATTCCTCGAAGGAGCGGCAGGCTTCGGTGCTCCGGTAGCGATTACCGCCGCACTGCTGGTTGGTCTTGGCTTTAACCCGCTGTATGCGGCAGGTTTGTGCCTGATCGTAAATACCGCGCCGGTCGCTTTTGGCGCAATGGGCATTCCGATTCTGGTTGCCGGTCAGGTTACCGGACTGGACAGCTTCGAGATTGGCCAGATGGTAGGTCGTCAACTGCCGTTCCTGACCATTATCGTGCTGTTCTGGATTATGGCGATTATGGATGGCTGGCGTGGTGTCAAAGAAACCTGGCCTGCGGTGATGGTCGCTGGCGGCTCGTTTGCTATCGCACAGTACCTCAGCTCTAACTTTATCGGGCCGGAACTGCCGGACATCATCTCTTCTCTGGTCTCACTGGTGTGTCTGACGCTGTTCCTGAAACGCTGGCAGCCGGTACGCATCTTCCGTTTTGGCGATATGGGCGCTTCGCAGGTCGATATGGATCTGTCACGCACCCGCTACACCGCTGGGCAGGTGGTACGCGCCTGGTCACCGTTCCTGTTCCTGACCGCTACCGTCACGCTGTGGAGCATACCGCCGTTTAAAGCGCTGTTTGCGCCAGGCGGCGCGATGTACCACTGGGTGGTCAATATTCCGGTTCCGTTCCTCGACAAGCTGGTTGCCCGTATGCCACCGGTCGTACACGAAGCTACAGCCTACGCGGCGGTGTACAAATTTGACTGGTTCTCCGCGACCGGTACCGCAATACTGTTTGCCGCCCTGCTGTCTATCGTCTGGCTGAAAATGAAGCCATCTGCTGCGCTGCAGACCTTTGGTAGCACGCTGAAAGATCTGGCGCTGCCTATCTACTCCATCGGGATGGTGCTGGCATTCGCGTTTATCTCTAACTACTCCGGGCTTTCATCCACCCTGGCACTGGCCCTGGCACATACCGGCAGCGCATTTACCTTCTTCTCGCCGTTCCTTGGCTGGCTGGGGGTATTCCTGACCGGGTCCGACACCTCATCAAACGCATTGTTCGCCGCCCTGCAGGCCACGGCCGCTCAGCAAATCGGCGTTTCGGATGTGCTGATGGTGGCCGCAAATACCACCGGCGGCGTGACCGGCAAGATGATCTCTCCGCAATCTATCGCAATCGCCTGTGCGGCAGTGGGATTAGTGGGGAAAGAGTCTGATCTGTTCCGCTTTACCGTGAAGCACAGTCTGATTTTCACCTGCATGGTGGGTGTGATTACCACGCTGCAGGCCTATGTCTTAACCTGGATGATTCCATGATAGTGATGCCCAGACGCCTGTCAGACGAAGTCGCATCTCGTGTGCGGGCGCTGATTGAAGAACAACAGCTGGAGGCGGGCATGAAGTTGCCCGCTGAGCGCCAACTGGCTGTACAGCTCGGCGTATCGCGCAACTCGCTGCGCGAGGCGTTAGCCAAGCTGGTGAGCGAAGGCGTGTTGATTAGCCGTCGTGGCGGCGGGACGTTTATCCGCTGGCAGCATGAGGCCTGGTCTGAACAAAACATCGTTCAGCCGCTGAAAACTCTACTGGCAGACGACCCTGATTACAGTTTCGATATTCTGGAAGCCCGCCACGCCATCGAAGCCAGCACCGCCTGGCATGCAGCTATGCGTGCCACTGCTGCCGACAAAGAGAAGATCAGACTCTGTTTCGAGGCCACACAAAGCGAAGATCCAGATCTCGCCTCGCAGGCAGACGTTCGCTTTCATCTCGCCATTGCGGAAGCCTCGCACAACGTGGTGCTGTTACAGACCATGCGCGGTTTCTTCGACGTATTGCAGTCTTCGGTGAAACAGAGCCGTCAGCGTATGTACCTTGTGCCGCCCGTATTTTCGCAACTGACGGCGCAGCATCAGGCCGTCCTGGATGCGATTGTTGCCGGAGATGCCGACGGAGCGCGTAAAGCAATGATGGCGCACCTCAGTTTTGTCCACACCACGATTAAACGATTTGATGAAGATCAGGCCCGCCAGGCGCGTATCACCCGCCTGCCCGGTGACCCTGGTGAGAATAGCAGGGAGAACAACACATGATTATTTCAGCAGCCAGCGACTATCGCGCCGCAGCCCAGCGCATCCTACCCCCCTTCTTGTTCCACTATATAGACGGTGGGGCGTATGCAGAGCACACTCTGCGCCGTAACGTGGCAGACCTGTCTGAAGTGGCACTTCGCCAGCGCGTGCTGAAGAATATGTCCGACCTGAGCCTGGAGACAAAGCTGTTCAACGAAACGCTCTCCATGCCGGTGGCCCTTGCACCTGTCGGTCTGTGCGGCATGTACGCGCGCCGGGGCGAAGTTCAGGCCGCCGCCGCCGCTGATGCCAAAGGCATTCCATTTACGCTTTCCACGGTATCCGTATGTCCGATTGAAGAAGTCGCCCCAACCATCAAACGTCCAATGTGGTTTCAGCTATATGTTCTGCGCGATCGTGGCTTTATGCGCAACGCGCTGGAGCGCGCCAAAGCGGCGGGTTGCTCCACGCTGGTCTTTACCGTCGATATGCCAACACCGGGTGCACGCTACCGTGACGCCCATTCCGGGATGAGCGGCCCAAATGCCGCACTACGCCGCTACTGGCAGGCAGTCACCCATCCACAGTGGGCATGGGACGTTGGCCTGAACGGTCGCCCACATGATTTAGGTAATATCTCGACTTATCTTGGTAAACCTACCGGTCTTGAGGATTACATCGGCTGGCTGGCGAATAACTTCGATCCGTCGATTTCCTGGAAAGACCTCGAGTGGATCCGCGAATTTTGGGATGGTCCGATGGTGATCAAAGGGATCCTCGATCCCGAAGATGCCCGAGACGCCGTACGCTTTGGTGCGGACGGCATCGTTGTCTCTAACCACGGTGGTCGCCAGTTAGACGGCGTGCTGTCTTCAGCTCGCGCGTTACCCGCTATTGCCGATGCGGTAAAAGGCGATATCACCATTCTGGCAGACAGTGGGATCCGCAACGGTCTGGACGTCGTACGTATGATTGCGCTGGGCGCGGATAGTGTTCTGCTGGGACGTGCTTATCTGTACGCGCTGGCCACCCACGGTCAGGCCGGGGTGGCGAATCTGCTGAATCTGATCGAGAAAGAGATGAAGGTGGCAATGACCCTTACCGGGGCGAAATCGATTAGCGAAATCAGCCGTGATTCGCTGGTACAGGAACTGGGCAAACAGGTGGCTGACTACCCGATGCAGCCCAAACGTGGAAATGCGGCGTAAACGTTAATTTGCTATGCTGCCCCGTACTTAAGGGGGCAGCATGCTAAACATCGTTTTATTCGAACCAGAAATCCCGCCAAATACCGGCAATATTATCCGTCTTTGCGCCAACACCGGCTTTCGTCTGCATATTATTGAGCCAATGGGCTTTACCTGGGACGACAAGCGCCTGCGTCGCGCGGGGCTGGATTACCATGAATTTACCGCTGTGCTACGCCACCCTGATTACGCCGCCTTCGTCGCCGCAGAAAATCCGCAACGTCTGTTTGCCCTGACCACCAAAGGTACGCCAGCGCATAGCGCGGTAAGCTATCAGGATGGGGATTATCTGATGTTTGGCCCGGAAACTCGCGGTCTGCCAGCCAGCATCCTCGACGCGCTGCCTGCCGAACAAAAAATTCGTATTCCGATGATGCCGGACAGTCGCAGCATGAACCTGTCGAATGCGGTGTCGGTGGTGGTGTATGAGGCCTGGCGCCAGTTAGGTTATCCCGGCGCGATATTGCGTAGTTGATTTTTGTCGGATGGCGGCTGACGCCTTATCCGACCTACGAAAGAATTTACCGTTATTTTTCGAGCGTTATCGGCGTAGTCAGGTTGGACACGGACTGCGCTTGCCGACCTGCGCGTACACGTAGTACGTGAGGATGGCGAGCACAGCCCGGGTTCAAGATGACAAGTAAGATAGCTCGAAATCAGATTCCATCGCCGTATTCGAAAGTATGATGAATCCCGTTGAAATGCTGATCCATATCCATAGACGGCTTATCGCTGTCTGGCTTACCGACGATGCGCGCCGGTACGCCTGCGGCGGTGGTATGCGGCGGTACGGGCTGTAGCACGACCGAACCTGCGCCAATCTTCGCGCCGCGTCCGACTTCAATGTTGCCGAGAATTTTTGCTCCCGCGCCGATCATCACGCCTTCACGAATTTTCGGGTGGCGGTCACCGCCGGCTTTACCGGTCCCGCCCAGCGTGACGGATTGCAGAATAGAGACGTCGTTTTCAATCACCGCGGTTTCACCAACCACAATGCCGGTGGCGTGATCGAGCATAATCCCACGGCCAATTTTTGCCGCCGGATGAATGTCTACCTGGAAGGTAACGGACACCTGATTTTGCAGGAAGATCGCCAGCGCCTGACGCCCCTGATGCCACAGCCAGTGACCGATACGGTAGGCCTGAAGCGCATGAAAGCCCTTCAGATACAGCAGTGGAGTGGAATATTTATCGACAGCCGGGTCACGCGTGCGTACTGCCTGAATATCGCAGGCCGCTGAGGCAATCATTTCAGGATCGGCCGCGTAGGCCTCTTCTACGACTTCGCGAATCGCAATGGCGGGCATAATTGGAGAAGCGAGTTTATTCGCCAGCATATAGCTTAGCGCACTGCCGAGATTTTCATGCTTGAGCAGCGTTGCGTGGTAAAAACTGGCCAGCATTGGCTCACATTCCGCCAGTGCCCGGGCTTCCGCTTTAATGTTTTTCCAGACGATATCCAGTTCTTCACACGGCATTGCGTACTCCAGAAGGTAGCAAAACGACCGATCCGTTCTTCGCGGATCGGGTCGTTATATTCAACAGTTCCTTACAGCTAGTGGCGACTCAGCTCGTCCTTGCGTGCACGGCCTAATAACGTCAATGCTGCCTCGCGCGCGTTTTTTCCGCAATACAATACTTGATAAATTTCCTCGGTTATTGGCATCTCAACACCAAAACGGTGCGCCAATTCACGAACTTCTTTCGTATTGCGATAGCCTTCAACCACTTGGCCAATCTTGTCCTGCGCACCCTGCACGTCCATCCCCTGGCCGAGCATCATGCCAAAACGACGGTTGCGCGACTGGTTGTCGGTACAGGTCAGCACCAGATCGCCTAAACCCGCCATCCCCATAAAGGTGGCAGGATCGGCCCCCAGCGCCGCACCAAGACGAGACATTTCGGTCAGCCCACGGGTGATCAATGCGGTTCGTGCATTCGCGCCAAAACCGATGCCGTCAGACATCCCCGCACCAATGGCAATGACGTTTTTCACCGCGCCGCCAAGCTGCACGCCAATGAAATCCGGGTTGCTATAAACGCGGAAGCTTTTGCCGCAGTGCAGCAACTGCTGGAGATCGTCAGCAAAAGTGTCGTCCGTCGAGGCCAGAGAAATCGCCGTCGGCATGCCCGCAGCCAGCTCTTTGGCGAACGTCGGGCCGGAAATAACCGCCAGTGGAATTGAGTCCCCCAGCGCTTCACGCGCGACGTCCTGCAGCAGACGCCCTGTTTCCGCTTCCAGACCTTTTGTCGCCCAGACCAGTCGTGCGTCAGGACGCATCAATGGTTTGATGTTACGCAGCACTTCGCCAAAGACGTGGCTCGGTACCACCACCAGAATATTACGACTGGCGGCCAGTGCAGTGGCTAAATCACTTTCCAGGCGCAGCGTGTCGGGAAAAGGCACATCAGGAAGGAACGCGACGTTGCAGCGATCGTGCTCGAGAGTCGCGATATGTTTAGGATCATGGCCCCACAGGACAACCTGATGGCCATTTCTTGCCAGGGTGATGGCAAGAGCGGTGCCGTACGAGCCGGCACCAATCACAGTCATTGAAGCATTACTTTGGTTCATCAGGCATCCTGATGTTCTTCAGTACCTTCGCCAGCCTGCTGCTGTAAATAGTTCATGAACAGCGCATCAAAGTTGACCGGCGCAAGGTTCAGTTGCGGGAACGTACCGCGTGAAACCAGGCTGGTGATGCATTCGCGGGCATACGGGAACAGAATGTTCGGGCAGTATGCGCCCAGGCAATGCGCCATCTGAGTCCCTTCGATACCACTGATGGAGAAAATACCGCCCTGCTGAACTTCGCACAGGAACGCAGTTTCTTCACCCAGGGAAGCCGTTACGGTGACACGCAGCACTACTTCATACACGTCATCTGCCAGTTGGGTAGATGCGGTATCAAGATCCAGTTTAACCTCTGGCTGCCAATCTTTCTGGAAAACATGCGGTGCATTTGGCGCTTCGAAAGACACATCCTTGGTATAAATACGTTGGATCTGGAAAGCCATTTCAGTGTTATTTTGTTCTGACATGTTGAGAAAACCCTTTAGTGTTGTCCTTTAAATACTTCGGTACGCCTTAACGCAGCAGTGGATCCAGTCCACCACGCGCATCCAACGCATACAAGTCGTCACAACCACCAATGTGCTGTGCATCAATAAAAATCTGCGGAACCGTAGTACGGCCACTGCGCTTGATCATTTCTTCACGCTTCACGGCATCGCCGTCAATCGGAAGCTCCTGGAAACTCACACCCTTGCTGTTCAGGAGCGCCTTTGCGCGATGGCAAAACGGGCAGGTTGCTTTGGTATAGATCTCAATATTGGCCATGACTTATCTCCAGTGTTCTTTTTACCCTGCGGCATGAAAGAAGACGGGTAAATTATTTGCCGCGAACCAGTGGCAGATTCTCACCACTCCAGCCCGCTACGCCATCTTTCAGTACAGACACCTGCTCAAAACCGGCTTTGATCAGCGCAGTTGCTGAATCCTGGCACTGCATGCCTGAACCATCAACCACAATCACAGGTTTGTTTTTGTGTTTTTCCAGTTCGCCAAAATTATTGGCTTTGATTTCGCTCGGCAGCAGGTTAGTGGAGCCTGCGATATGGCCTTTGCGGAAGTCGTCGCGCTGACGTAAATCCACGACAACGGCGTCTTCTTTATTGATGAGACGTGTGGCTTCTCCGCGCGTAATCACCTTCACTTTGGAAGTCAGGCTCTTAAACGTGGTAAATAATACAGCCGCCAGTAACGCAATCCAGGCGATACTCAATACAGGGTGGCGACTAACAAATTGCATAATTTCTTGCATGGGGGGTAACAACTCCCGACTCAGTGATTAAAAAAACCAGGAAAGGAGTATACCTGCGCGTTGGCGCAAATACAGCCAGAGCGTGCATTGGATTGCATTTTTGCGGGGCGCTACGGAAAAAAAAACCTAAAACCACGCCCTCTGCGGCGCGCTCTGGTCGATTATTTGATCTTCCGGGGCTACTTTATCGATTCAGCTGTAGTAAAATTACGCAATTATTTTTTATCTATTAAGTGTGAGGTTGTCGCAATGTCGGTTTCTAAAAAACCTATGGTACTGGTGATTCTGGATGGCTACGGCTATCGCGAAGACAGCCAGGATAACGCCATTTTTAGTGCTAAAACCCCGGTAATGGATGCCCTGTGGGCAAAACGTCCGCATACCCTGATTGATGCGTCTGGCCTGGAAGTTGGCCTGCCCGATCGCCAGATGGGCAACTCCGAAGTCGGTCACGTCAACCTGGGCGCGGGCCGCATCGTGTATCAGGACCTGACCCGTCTGGATGTAGAAATTAAAGAGCGTACTTTCTTCGCTAACCCGGTGCTGACCAATGCGGTCGACCAGGCAAAAAATAGCGGCAAAGCGGTTCACATCATGGGTCTGCTCTCTGCGGGCGGTGTTCACAGCCACGAAGATCACATCATGGCGATGGTAGAAATGGCTGCTGAACGCGGCGCGGAAAAAATCTATCTGCACGCTTTCCTTGATGGCCGCGATACCCCGCCGCGCAGCGCTGAACATTCACTGCAGAAATTCGAAGAGAAATTTGCCGCGCTGGGCAAAGGCCGCGTAGCGTCCATCATCGGTCGTTACTACGCGATGGACCGCGACAACCGTTGGGATCGCGTTGAACAGGCTTATGACCTGATGACGTTGGCCAAAGGCGAGTTCCAGTTCGCTACGGCGGTTGAAGGCCTGCAGGCTGCTTATGCCCGCGACGAAAACGACGAATTCGTGAAAGCGACCGTGATCCGTGCTGAAGGCCAGGCTGAAGCCGCCATGGAAGACGGCGATACGCTGATTTTCATGAACTTCCGTGCTGACCGTGCGCGTGAAATCACTCGTGCGTTTGTTAACGCTGACTTCGACGGCTTCGCCCGTAAGAAAGTCGTTAACCTCAACTTTGTGATGCTGACCGAATACGCGGCCGACATCAAAACTGCGGTTGCTTACCCACCAGCATCTCTGGCTAACACCCTTGGCGAGTGGATGGCGAAGCACGACAAAACGCAGTTGCGTATTTCCGAAACCGAAAAATATGCGCACGTGACCTTCTTCTTCAACGGCGGCGTAGAAGAGCCGTTCAAAGGCGAAGACCGCATCCTGATCAACTCACCGAAAGTTGCGACCTACGATCTGCAGCCGGAGATGAGCTCTGCTGAGCTGACCGAAAAACTGGTTGCGGCGATTGAGAGCGGAAAATACGACACCATCATTTGTAACTACCCGAACGGCGACATGGTTGGTCATACCGGAGTGATGGAAGCAGCGGTTAAAGCGGTTGAAGCGCTGGATCACTGCGTTGAACAGGTCGCGAAAGCGGTTGAATCCGTTGGCGGCCAGTTGCTGATCACCGCGGACCACGGTAACGCAGAGCAGATGCGCGATCCGTCCACCGGTCAGGCGCACACTGCGCACACCAACCTGCCCGTTCCGCTGATTTATGTCGGTGGTAAGAACGTTAAAGCAGTCGAAGGCGGTAAACTTTCTGATATCGCCCCGACGATGCTGACGCTGATGGGTATGGAAATCCCGCAAGAGATGACTGGTAAGCCGCTGTTCATCGTGGAATAATCCCTCCCCATGAGGGGAAAGGCGATTAATACCATCACTCGGGCCGTGAAACCGCGTAAGTTTTCAGTCAGGCCCTTGTTCTACGCCAGCGCGCTTAGCGCTGGCGTATTGCTGTGCGCCTTTTCCGCCCACGCGGACGAACGCGACCAGCTCAAATCTATTCAGGCTGATATCGCGGCAAAAGAACGCGCGGTACGCCAACAGCAACAACAACGCGCCACCCTCCTCGCTCAGCTTAAAGCTCAGGAACAAGCCATCGCCGTTGCCGCAAGGCAGTTGCGCGAAACGCAAAACTCACTGGCACAGCTGAATGCGCAAATCGCAGAGATGAATGCAGCACTCGCGAAGCTGGAAAAACAGCGGGCCGCGCAAGAACGCAGCCTAGCAGCCCAACTCGACGCAGCTTTTCGCCAGGGCGAACACACAGGCATTCAGCTCATTCTTAGCGGTGAAGAAAGCCAGCGTGGGCAACGCCTGCAGGCCTATTTCGGCTATCTGAACCAGGCGCGACAGGAAACCATCGCGCAGCTGAAACAAACCCGCGAAGAGGTCGACTCGCAAAAAGCCGAGCTGGAAGATAAGCAGAGCGAACAGCAGACGCTACTGTACGAACAGCGCGCTCAGCAGGCTAAGCTGGAACAGGCACGTAACGAACGCCAGAAAACACTTTCGAGTCTGGAATCATCGATTCAACAGGGTCAACAGCAACTGGGCGAAATGCGCGCCAACGAATCCCGTCTGCGCAACAGCATTGCTCGCGCCGAAGCCGCGGCCAAAGCGCGCGCGGAACGTGAAGCGCGCGAGGCGCAGGCCGTACGTGATAAGCAGAAGGATGCGTCACGAAAAGGCTCAACCTATAAACCGACCGAAAGTGAAAAATCACTGATGTCGCGTACCGGCGGTTTAGGTTCGCCACGCGGTCAGGCATTCTGGCCCGTTCGTGGTCCAACTCTACATCGTTATGGCGAACAGCTGCAGGGTGAGCTACGTTGGAAGGGTATGGTTATTGGTGCATCCGAGGGCACCGAAGTTAAAGCCATTGCCGATGGTCGCGTCATTCTGGCGGACTGGCTGCAGGGCTATGGCCTGGTGGTCGTCGTTGAACACGGTAAAGGCGATATGAGCCTGTACGGTTATAACCAGAGCGCACTGGTCAGCGTCGGTACGCAGGTTCGCGCCGGGCAGCCTATAGCACTTGTGGGTAGCAGCGGCGGTCAGGGCAGGCCGGCACTCTATTTCGAAATTCGTCGCCAGGGTCAGGCGGTCAATCCACAGCCGTGGTTGGGAAGATAAGTTTTGCCACAACAATTTCGTCGTCTACTACTCTCTCTCGCCAGTCTGCTGGCCTTCGCAACACCTGTATTTGCTGGCAAACTCGCCATCGTCATTGATGATTTCGGCTATCGCCCACACACTGAAAACCAGGTACTGGCGATGCCTTCTACCATCTCCGTTGCCGTTCTGCCTAACGCCCCACATGCGCGTGAAATGGCAATCAAAGCGCATAACAGCGGGCATGAAGTCTTAATCCATCTGCCAATGGCGCCGCTGAGCAAGCAGCCGTTAGAGAAAGACACGTTACGCCCTGAAATGAGCAGCGAAGAGATTGAGCGGATTATTCGCGACGCGGTAAGCAAAGTACCGAATGCGGTCGGTCTGAACAACCATATGGGCAGCGCGATGACCTCCAGCCTGTTCGGCATGCAGAAGGTGATGCAGGCGCTGGAACGCTACGACCTCTACTTCCTGGACAGCATGACCATCGGTAACAGCCAGGCAATGCGCGCAGCGTCAGGAACCGGTGTGAAGGTCATCAAACGCAAAGTCTTCCTGGATGACACGCAAAACGAAGCCGATATTCGCCGTCAGTTTAATCGTGCCGTCGAGCTTGCGCGCCGCAACGGTTCCGCAATCGCCATTGGCCACCCTCACCCGTCTACGGTTCGCGTCCTGCAGCAGATGCTGTATAGCCTGCCAGCCGACATCACGCTGGTTCGCCCAAGCAGTTTGCTCAATGAACCACAGGTGGATACCTCCAGACCAAACCTCACACCACCGAAGAACGGTACGCCTGATGCGCCGCGTAATCCTTTCCGCGGGGTGAAATTATGCAAACCGAAACAGCCGTTAGAGCCGGTGTACGCCAGCCGCTTCTTCAGCGTGCTCGGCGAAAGCATCACCCAAAGCACGCTGGTGCAGTATATGCGCCTGCAGTGGCAGGGCTGGCAATAATCAGTCTTTACTATCCAGCGTTAAATGGGCCAGGCGGCGCGGCGTCAATGATTTATCGCGCCACTGGCTAAAACGGATAGCCCACAACAGCACCTGATAACCCAGCTTAACGCTGCAGATATTACTCACCATACGCTTGAACATACCCGATACAAATACTTCAGCAATCATGCGCTGGCGGATCTGTGGATCGGGTTCTTTACGAATACAATGACATACTCGCAGTCCCTCATAAATCACTTGTTGCTTAAACTCAGGATGGATAGTGATGCGGTTAGCATAGCTATGATTAAGTTCGTCCAGCAGGCGAGTGATCTTTATATAGTGCCGTTGATAGTTTAAATTCGCTTCACCCTGCCGCTTCATGTGGCTAATTGAGCCATCGTGTTGGTAGTATTTATATAATGGTTTTTCCGTATATTTCACACGAGTGGCATTAAACATAAACACCGTACTCCACATGACATCCTGATGATGTAACCCAGGGATAAATCTTATATTGTGTTCTTTAATGAGGTCATTTCTATATACCCCCATCCAGAGAACATGCGTCCAGCGGCGCGAAGCAAGCCCCATACGCAACCAGTCTGGGCCGGAGAGAATACCGGTAGAGCGCAGACGATCTGTTGGAATGGATACCCAGACTCGGGATGTTTCCCGCGAACTCCAGTCTGCGTTGCTTTGTACAACGTCAAGGTTGTCATGCAAGGCCATTCCCATCAATGTCTCATACATCTCCGGATAGACTTCATCATCGGCATCAACGAATGCGATGTAATCCCCCACAGCGACATCCAGGCCAAGGTTTCGCGCGACAGAGACACCCTGGTTGGCCTGATGCAGCAGCCGAACATGGGGATATTTTTCCGCATAGTATTGCGCAATATCGACTGAACAGTCCGTAGAACCATCATTTACAATAATGATTTCAAGATCTTTCCAGGTCTGCGCAATTAATGACTCCATACAGTCACGAAAGTAACTACCGGCATTATATAACGGGATAATAACGCTTAATTTATATTTACTTTTCATCGTAGGGTAATCATCTAATCTATGGGATTGTCGTTACTCTATCACCCGATTATTAAGATATTATTAAGGCTTAGCAAGAGGTACAATTTCCAGAGAAATAGGCCAGCATTCCTATAAATTTATATTAGCTAGATTGATAACCTATTTACTTACACGTCCGAGAAACAAAAAACAGCACAAATAGCTAACTTAGTTGTTACCTGTGTATGACAAAGGATTTTGTTATACTAACTTGATCTCTATCACAAAATGAACAGTGCAAATGTAATGATGACCAAAGCACTCTTACTACATTGATGCTTTAAGTCATGAAATTTTCATAACGTAAAGCAATTAATCAATTACTTTCAATTAGATAGAACATAACACTGTTTTTTGTGTGCCTTTTACATAAAAGCATGTATTAACTAACCACCGTCGATACAATTTTGTATAATACAGAGCATAACTATCCACAACAGATTAATATACGAAGGCGAATTTAATGAACATTAGTAAGGCTGAATTAAATGACTTTAATGTTTATTTCAAGAAAGAAAAAATTAATTTCCCTTTGTTGATGGAAAAAGTATCAAATAATGAAATAAAAGGGAAACAACTGAATGCTGAAAATGGCTTTCGCAGCGTCCATCTTGTCGAATATGAAAATAAAAAGTTTATTGTCAAGAACGACCGTGAAATAGACAATCGCTTTGAAAAAAAAGCGCTAAACTTTATTTCCGGGCCCTTTTATTCACATATGATTAAACGACTGGCACGCTTAACTCCAGAGCAACGCGCCTGTACTGCAGACCTGTACTACGTTGCCGAAAAATGTCACTTTCGTCAATGTGTTGAAGTGTCAACCGTGCATGAATACATTGATGGTAAACCCCTTGCCGATATCAATGAAAGTAATGCCGAAGAGGTGAAAGACTGTATTATTAAGCTTCACAATGCAGGTCTTGCATCGAATGATATTCACCCTGGGAATTTTATTAGAACGTCATCAGGTGAACTTAAAATTATCGATCTTTCATGCAAAGGCATTATGAAAATATGCCAGGCGAACGATATCCTCACGCTCCGGAATAAATACAATATCGATATTCAGGGTCATGGCTTCGTTTATAACCTGATTTTATTGAAAGAAAAGCTTCGCCGACTTTCACGAAAAATTCGCGGCAAGTAAAAAATAGCCAGATATTAATCATATCTGGCTATTCATTCTTACCGGCTTAATACTAACCCCAGCTCAGGATCACTTTCCCTGACTGGCCTGAACGCATCGCGTCAAAGCCCTGCTGGAATTCATCGATGGAGAATCGATGGGTGATGATCGGCGACAAATCCAGACCAGACTGGATCAGTGCAGCCATTTTGTACCAGGTTTCAAACATCTCACGACCGTAGATACCTTTAATAAACAGCCCCTTAAAGATAACTTTGGTCCAATCGATTGACATATCAGATGGCGGAATACCCAGCATAGCAATACGGCCACCGTGGTTCATGGTGTCCAGCATGGCGCGAAACGCTGGCGGCGCCCCGGACATCTCCAGGCCCACATCAAACCCTTCGGTCATACCCAGTTCAGCCATCACGTCGGTCAGATTCTCTTTCGACACGTTGACCGCGCGGGTGATACCCATTTTGCGCGCCAGCTCAAGGCGATACTCATTAACGTCGGTGATCACCACGTGGCGTGCGCCAACGTGCTTCGCGACCGCCGCCGCCATAATACCGATTGGACCCGCACCGGAAACCAGCACATCTTCCCCAACCAGATCGAACGACAGCGCCGTGTGCACTGCATTACCAAACGGATCGAAGATAGACGCCAGGTCGTCGGAGATATTGTCCGGGATTTTAAATGCGTTAAATGCCGGGATCACCAGGTACTCCGCAAAGCAGCCAGGGCGGTTTACACCGACACCGGTCGTATTGCGGCACAGGTGAGTACGTCCACCGCGGCAGTTACGGCAATGCCCGCAGGTGATATGACCTTCGCCTGAAACGCGATCGCCGATTTTAAAGCCTTTAACTTCCTGACCGATGCCAACAACTTCGCCGACATATTCATGCCCAACGACCATCGGTACCGGGATGGTTTTTTGCGACCATTCATCCCAGTTATAAATGTGAACGTCAGTCCCGCAGATGGCTGTTTTACGGATTTTAATCAGCAAATCGTTATGACCGACTTCCGGTTCAGGAACGTCGGTCATCCAAATGCCCTCTTCCGCTTTCAGTTTGGATAACGCTTTCATTTCACATCCTCAGGCAATAACGCCCAGTTGTTTACCAATGCGTGTGAACGCCTCAACAGCACGCGTAATCTGCTCAGGGGTATGCGCCGCAGACATCTGGGTACGGATACGCGCCTGGCCTTTTGGAACCACCGGATAAAAGAATCCGGTAACGTAAATCCCCTCTTTTTGCAGTTCGCGGGCGAATGCCTGCGCCACTACTGCATCACCCAGCATAACCGGGATGATCGCGTGATCCGCACCGGCTAACGTAAAGCCTGCGGCAGACATTTGCTCGCGGAACTGACGTGCATTCGCCCACAGGCGATCGCGCAGATCGCTGCCAGCTTCAACCATTTCCAGCACTTTAATGGAAGCCGCAACAATCGCCGGTGCCAGTGAGTTGGAGAACAAATAAGGGCGGGAACGCTGACGCAGCCACTCAACAACTTCTTTGCGCGCTGCGGTGTAACCACCGGATGCGCCGCCGAGTGCTTTACCCAGCGTACCGGTGATGATGTCCACGCGACCCATCACGTCACAGTATTCATGGGAGCCACGACCATTTTCGCCGACAAAACCGACGGCATGGGAATCATCAACCATGACCAGCGCGTCGTATTTATCCGCTAGATCGCAAACGCCTTTCAGGTTAGCGATTACCCCATCCATAGAGAACACGCCATCAGTGGCGATCAGGATATGACGAGCGCCCGCTTCACGCGCTTCTTTCAGGCGAGCTTCCAGTTCCACCATATCGTTGTTGGCGTAACGGAAACGTTTTGCTTTACACAGACGCACACCATCAATGATAGAAGCGTGGTTCAGGGCATCGGAAATAATTGCGTCTTCTGCGCCCAACAGCGTTTCAAACAGGCCACCGTTGGCGTCGAAGCAAGAAGAGTAAAGGATGGCATCTTCCATACCGAGGAATGCCGCCAGTTTTTGCTCCAGTTGTTTATGGCTGTCCTGGGTACCGCAAATAAAGCGAACCGAAGCCATACCAAATCCGTGAGAATCCATACCCGCTTTTGCCGCTGCAATCAGTTCCGGATGGTTAGCCAGTCCCAGATAGTTGTTCGCACAAAAGTTAATAACGTGGCTTCCATCCGCCACGGTGATATCCGCCTGCTGGGCAGATGTAATAATGCGTTCTTCTTTAAACAATCCTTCCGCACGTGCGGTTTCGAGATCGTTCGTTAACTGTTTGTAAAAATCCCCACGCATTTCAATTCTCCAGACTGGGCAAATTTCAGCACATATTACCCAAAGCTATACGTTGATACGAGATGACGCATCATCACTTCTTCAAAATGAAGCATAAATCACGTGTACCCGCACGGCTTATCGGTGAATGGCTGAAGCCTAAGCCATGTAGTGATATGATAGAAGTATTCGTGTCTGAGATTGTCTCTGACTCCATAATTCAAAGGTTACATTTATGATCATCGTTACCGGCGGCGCGGGCTTTATCGGCAGCAACATCGTTAAAGCCCTGAATGATAAAGGTATCACCGACATCCTGGTGGTGGACAACCTGAAAGACGGTACCAAGTTTGTTAACCTGGTGGATCTGAATATTGCTGACTACATGGACAAGGAAGACTTCCTGATCCAGATTATGGCCGGGGAAGATTTCGGTGATATCGAAGCGATTTTCCACGAAGGCGCATGCTCTTCCACCACCGAGTGGGACGGCAAGTATATGATGGACAACAACTATCAATACTCCAAAGAGCTACTGCACTACTGCCTGGAGCGTGAAATCCCGTTCCTGTACGCGTCCTCTGCCGCCACCTACGGCGGTCGCACTTCTGATTTCATCGAATCCCGTGAATATGAGAAACCGCTGAACGTCTACGGCTACTCAAAATTCCTGTTCGACGAGTACGTGCGTCAGATCCTGCCAGAAGCCAATTCTCAGATTGTTGGCTTCCGCTATTTCAACGTTTACGGACCGCGTGAAGGCCACAAAGGCAGCATGGCAAGCGTTGCTTTCCACCTCAACACCCAGCTTAACAATGGCGAAACGCCAAAACTGTTTGAAGGCAGTGAAAACTTCAAACGTGATTTCGTTTATGTAGGCGACGTGGCTGCGGTAAACCTGTGGTTCCTGGAAAATGGGGTTTCCGGCATCTTTAACCTCGGTACAGGTCGTGCGGAATCTTTCCAGGCCGTTGCCGATGCTACGCTGGCGTACCACAAAAAAGGCAGCATTGAGTACATTCCATTCCCGGAAAAACTGAAAGGCCGCTACCAGGCATTTACCCAGGCAGATCTGACGAACCTGCGCGCAGCGGGCTATGACAAGCCGTTTAAAACCGTCGCCGAAGGCGTCACGGAATATATGGCCTGGCTGAACCGCGACGCGTAAGTATGAAAATTTTGGTGGTTGGCCCGTCTTGGGTGGGCGACATGATGATGTCGCAAAGTCTCTATCGCACGCTCAAGGCGCGCTATCCCCAGGCGATAATCGACGTGATGGCACCTGCCTGGTGCCGTCCGTTATTGTCGCGCATGCCAGAAGTCAACGAAGCTATCGCCATGCCGTTGGGGCACGGCGCGCTGGAGATCGGCGAGCGCCGTAAACTCGGCCACAGTCTGCGTGAGAAGCGCTATGACCGCGCTTATGTGCTGCCTAACTCGTTTAAATCCGCTCTGGTGCCGTTCTTTGCGGGTATTCCCCATCGTACCGGTTGGCGTGGCGAGATGCGCTACGGTCTGCTGAACGATGCGCGCGTACTGGATAAAGACGCATGGCCACTGATGGTCGAGCGCTATGTGGCTCTGGCTTATGATAAAGGCGTGATGCTGACGGCCAAAGATTTGCCGCAGCCTCTGCTATGGCCACAGTTGCAGGTCAGTGAGGGTGAAAAATCGCTAACCTGTAGCCAGTTCTCCCTTTCAGCCGAACGCCCCATCATCGGTTTTTGCCCAGGTGCGGAATTTGGTCCAGCAAAACGCTGGCCACATTACCACTACGCAGAGTTGGCGAAGCAGTTGATCGATGAAGGCCATCAGATTGTGCTGTTTGGCTCAGCAAAAGACCATGAAGCTGGCAATGAGATCCTGGCAACGCTGAGCACTGAACAGCAAGCCTGGTGCCGTAATCTGGCGGGCGAAACACAGCTGGAACAGGCCGTCATTCTGCTCGCCGCCTGCAAAGCGGTCGTCACCAACGATTCTGGATTAATGCACGTGGCCGCAGCACTGAACCGTCCACTGGTCGCATTGTATGGTCCAAGCAGCCCGGATTTTACGCCCCCGCTTTCCCACAAGGCACGTGTCATTCGCCTGATTACGGGGTATCACAAAGTGCGTAAGGGCGATGCGGCAGAAGGCTATCACCAGAGTCTGATGGACATCACACCCCAGCGCGTACTGGAAGAACTCAACGACCTGTTGTTACAAGAGGAAGCCTGACGGATGCGGGTTCTGATCGTTAAAACGTCGTCTATGGGCGATGTACTGCATACGTTGCCCGCATTAACTGATGCGCAGCAGGCTATTCCGGGTATTCAATTTGATTGGGTGGTGGAAGAAGGGTTCGCTCAAATCCCCGCCTGGCATTCAGCTGTTGACCGGGTTATTCCAGTAGCGATCCGTCGCTGGCGTAAAGCCTGGTTTTCAGCGCCGATTAAAGCCGAGCGTAAAGCGTTTCACGATGCGGTGCGTTTACAGCATTATGACGCAATAATCGATGCTCAGGGTTTAGTTAAAAGCGCCGCGTTGGTGACACGTCTGGCACGTGGCATCAAGCATGGTATGGACTGGAGCACAGCCCGCGAACCGCTGGCAAGTCTGTTTTATAATCGCAAACATCACATAGCCAAACAGCAGCACGCGGTGGAACGTACCCGTGAATTGTTCGCCAAAAGCCTGGGGTATGCTAAACCGCAGTTGCAGGGTGATTACGCGATTGCGCAGCATTTTGTAAAACAGCAAACGTCTAATTCGCAGCCCTACGCTGTATTTTTACATGCGACCACGCGAGATGATAAGCATTGGACAGAAGCGCACTGGCGGGACCTTATTACGCTGATACCGAAGACAGGGATTCGCATTAAACTTCCCTGGGGAGCAGCGCATGAAGAGGAAAGAGCAAGAAGAATTGCGGAAGGATTTGATAATGTCGATGTATTGCCAAGGATGAGTCTTGAGGAAATTGCGCGTATCCTCGCCGGTGCTAAATTTGTAGTTTCGGTTGATACAGGCCTTAGTCATCTGACCGCCGCGCTCAATCGCCCAAACGTTACGCTGTATGGTCCCACCGACCCAGGGCTCATTGGTGGCTACGGTAAGAATCAGTTAACGTGCATTGCTCCGGAAGGAAAACTGTCGTTACTCACCGCTCAGCAAGTACTAACACACCTACCGTCCGACGTATAATCCCCCGACTCGGGACGGGTGCTCTGCACGCTTATCAGAACATGCAGAGCATCGGTAAGCTTACTGCAGGAATGGTTTTACATGCGCCATGATCTCTTCGCAACTCACCTTCTCTAGCGCTGAACGATACTTAATTTCATCCAGCGTCGTATAGGCTTTGTAAACCACCTTGTGCAATTGAGGGTCCTGATAGGGGCCATAAAGATAGGGTGAGGTGATCACATACATACTCACCGTCGGTACCCGCATTGCCACGGCAAGGTGCATAGGGCCTGTATCAGATGTTACCAGCAGGTCCATATTCTTCACTTCCTGAATCAACCCTTTAAGCGTCGTTTTACCGATAAGTGGCTTTACGCGGTCATGAAAGCGGCTATCCAGCTTTTGCAAAAATTCGTCCTGCAGAGGCACTTCATTCGGCGCGCCAATCAGGACGACACGCACATCATCATGGGCAAAAAGTTGGTTTGCGAAAGTGACAAATCGCTCAACAGGCCAGCATTTCTTAAAGGATGATGCTCCCATTTGAAAACCAATCCAGCGCAGCTTTGAATCTTCCTCGCTCACCGTACGTTCGACAGGAAACGGCAGGTGCATACTGTTGTCTGGCTTTTCATTCAGCAACGGCATGATAAGCTCCAGCTTTCGCTGAATAGTATGCCCAACGAATTTACTGATTCTGTTGGTTGCCCATTTACTTACGAGTGGGATGTCCTGCTTATCGTTATCCACAAAGACATACTTTGTGCCAGCAATAATGGCGCTAAGGAAATCGTAAGGTGTATGTGAGTGAAGAATTACCGTCAGGTCTGGCGTTCCACGTTTCTTGATCTCTTTAACCAATGCCGGGAGGGTGGTGAGTTTATTATCCCATGAGATAAGATCGTCCCAGTCACTCCCCCCTTTGAGGAAGTCATACATCTTTTTGTGGCAAATCAGGGTGATTGTCGCAGAAGGATATGTCTGGCGGAGCGCATGAATTGCTGGAGAGTTCATCATGAAATCACCCAGCGCCGTTGAAGAATAAATCAGGATATTCTTCAGCTGATTTTTATCCTGATTTTCAAATTCTTGCTGACTAAAAGAAAAATCTTTCTTACGGGTGTATATCATTAAAAAAAGATTAACCAGTAATAGCTGAATTTTTTTTCTCAATGCTCTAATCATTAAATAAAACCCATTTAATCTATCGCCAGACAGGCATCAATATATCAACTTATCTATAGCAATAAGTAAACTTATGCTTCATCCATTGCGGTATTTTTACGCACTTGCTCCTGCAGACTTACAAACCGCGTAAATACATCATCGACGCTAATATTGCGAGCATCATAATCTTTTCCTTGCAGCATTTCGTACGGCACACCCCATGGCGTCCATAGCCATGCAGCCTTGTTGCCGAACAGCGCCACCACTGGTTTGCGCACCCCAGCAGCAATATGCAAGGCACCGCCGTCACTGGTCACAATCTGATCGCATAGTGACATACCGGCCATCAGCTCACGAACGCTATTCGTTCTTACTGGAATAATCGGCAGATCGGCACATTGCGCGCTGATAAAATCAGCCTTATCATCATCACCGGGATGTAATTTATTATCTGATTTTCCTGGAGACCAGAATAACATAATATGGCACGCCTGTATGGCTGCAAGTTTATGCGCAAGCTCAACAAACTTTTCTTTTTGCCATTGTTGTTCTTCTCTTCGGGAACTTATCTGCAACCCATAAACAGGTAAATTATCCTGTGGAAATTCTATCTTTGCTTTTATATCAGCCAGTTCTTGGGGTGTGACATACAGCTCCAGCGGACCTGGTTTAGAAGTACAGCCTAGCGGTCCCGTTAATCTATTCAATAAATTGACCAGATGAAGCTGCTCCTGAGTTTCAGGAATGGCATCGGTGACAATGTCCGGGCAGTCATTACCAATAGCGATAATTCTTTTAGCACCCGCTAATTTTGCCCACTGTAAAGGTCGTTTATCCCAATGCTCTTTGGCAATAATCGCGACATCATATTTAGCACGACGCAGATCGATAATCGTCTTCAGGCGCTGAAACAATACCTTAAGGCTAGATGTACCTTTAGAACGGTGGTGCAGCTTGCTGTATAAGAAAACTTTACCTACATGAGGATTATTTTCGATAATCGATTGATTGTAGGTGTTAACCAACAAATCAACTTTACAATTCATGTCTTTTGCAATAGTCGAGATCAGCGGCGTTGTCAGTATCAAGTCACCAATATTATCTCTACGAATAATTAAAACTTTCATTTTTTAGCCCGTGATATTTTATTACTCGTAAAGATCAGTCCCAGCATTAAACCTGATAACGCAAGGTTTTGCTCAAGATAGTGATCGCGCATCATGTTATCTACACCACTACGGAACAAGAAGCTCACCGTGAAAAGAGACAAGTACAGACCCGGAATTATTAAATCACGAGAGAATGCGCGCCAGCCAATAAGGATCATCAACATGACGAATGCCACCCAGTTGATAAGCCCAAGGATACCGTTCTGAAGCGCGACATCAATCAACCCGTAATGGCTGTTAGATTGCTGAATAATAGGGTCGTGATATTTTTCCTGCAGAAGCACTAAGAATGCATCTTTTCGCGGACCCGCACCAAACGGATATTCAGCGATCAGTTCGCTCCCCTGACGGAAGAACGATGCCCGGCAACTATTCGAGTCATCCATTATGCGGCCAGTGCTGTCCTGCATCAACGGGCCATCAAAACCGTTATAACAACGACTGTGCATACCCAGATCCCAGCCAGCAACCATATCCATGCTTAGGCTTTTCCAACGGGAGTCCTGATGCCAGGAAGTGTAGCCTATAATGCCTACTACCATCGCAACGACCAGTGCAGCCAGACAGAGCTTCGGCAAGTTCTTTCGGCTAATCGCTTTTAAGGCAATAAATACGCAGATAGAAATCGTACTACCAATCAGACCAATAGTTCCCCAGCGGGTCTTCGCTAATGCTGAACAGATGAAGCACAGCAAAATAAAGGCAGCCATCAATTTGTTGCTGAAAATTAGATACTTACGGCCCAGGAACAGTCGACAGGCAAGTTCTGCCAGTAAAATTCCCGAAACCATGTTTATCTGAAAGCTCATCTCGGTGCGAGTTGGTACAATCCACGTCTCACCCCAGAGTATCGTTCCCGTCTTGATATAAAAATAGATATTCTGCAGCAGGTGAATAAATATCACCCCTAGCGAACACAGAACAACTAAAGACAATACCTTATTGGCTGTTATATATTTAAAATGATACTTACAGATTGGATACAAAAAGAGTCCAACAAAGAATAATAGCCCCGCACGCAGGTACTGTCCCTGCCAGCTGCGCAGCATTTTCCCCACATCAACTGCAACAAATAATCCATTGATCAGTGTAAACACGAGAAAAATAAGAATTAAAGCGACAGCATATTTCGCCAGTTGACTAAGCTCAATAGATACATATTTTCTACAAACGCAAAAGTATAAAGTTAGAGCTGCACTTAAATATATGAAGAAATTCCTATTGGCTGGCAAGATAGAATTCTGTATAGGCCAAACAAAACATAGAACACAAAATGAAATTAACAACAAATAAACTGCAATACCTTTACATGAGGCTTGCGTTTGTGTATTTGAATTCATATAAACCCTATTGAAACAAAACCTGACACATATTTATAAATAAAAAATGCAAGAAGAGACATAGTATGAGTTCATTCCATGAAATACAAATTCCATTTACAACATATTTTTTCAGTTAATATTATAATGATTTGCGAATTGTTCTTTCGCGAATAGATCTGGCTTTTCCTTCAACCTGTTCAATGAACACACCCTCATTCTTAATAATATCTTTCAGGCTACGATTGAAGTATATTTTTAAAAATCTATAATAATCTCGGGCCGTCAATCCAATATTGTCGGACGAAAAATAAAGCCCGATAAGATCCTTATTACGCCAACGTAAAGGCACTTTATTTCTAATTTGTGCCCGATGCAGATCGATCACCGAAATTTTTAGACTATCTTCATTTTTATCATCAAATGGAAGATGAAGTAAGAAATGGCAAATATAACAATCACGATGGTTAACACCGCCAAGATGCATCGCGCGAACCATATCGGCTACACGTTGAATCAGCATTCTTTTTACGTGCGGATGCGGGGGTTCAACACACCAATTCGCACAATAATCTTCCAGGCTAATAGTTGGCGTTAAATCTTCGGTAATGATAAAAGAGGTTTTCTTTACCGGATTCCAACCCGTTTCGCCAAATGCAACGCCATGCATCGTATCAACGCCTAAGGAGGCTAAACGGTGTATGGCATTCCACTCACGGTCGGCACCCAGTACCGGCATACGAAGTGACAGTAGATTTTTAATGACTTCTTTATAAGTGGTACCTCGGTGCCACTTCAAAAAATAGCTCTTATTAGCAACGCTAAAACGAAGTGTGCGACGGGTTTCTAGTTCCCGAAAGACCTCACCCTGAAGCTTTCTAACCTCGATGAATGGGTCTTTTCCCTTCCACAATGTGGCAAAGGGTTCATTTAACTCAACCATGCAATTCACCTGTAATAATATCCGCTACATGTTCTGGCAAACTATAAAGATCCTGCGTATCCGCATAATGCCGCGCATTTTTCGCCCACTTTTCACGAAGAGAACTATCCGCCAGGACCTTATGCAAATCGTCATCAAGCGCATGTTGCTCAAAAGGTTCACTCAATACAACACCGCATCCTGCCGCCGCTACGTGAGGTGCGTACCCGCAGACCTCCGTCACGAGCACAGGCAAACCCGCCGCGATAGCTTCAACCAGTACAATTCCCGCAGCTTCCTGCTTCGCCGGATGTAATAACACGTCCGCAGCCGCCATCAGATGTGCAACATCATCACGCCCAGCAAAGAAATGGACGTTCTCTTTCACACCCATTCTTTCTGCCTGCGCAGCGAATGCGCGAGGTTTATCCTGACCAACAACAAAGAGCTGGGTTTGACGACGGAGAGCCTCAGGCAGTGCGGCGACAGCGGCAATTGAGCGGCCGACTCCTTTTCGTGAAAAATCAGAACCAACCTGCAACAATAAGAAGTGATCCGGAGTGATGCCGTTGGCTTCACGGTAGCGTTCACGGCTACCGGGGGCCTGGCTACTGTATTTTCTATCGGGATAGATGCCGGGCGGAAGAAGCTGAAAGCGCTCGTCTTCCGTATGGTAATACATTTTAAAATCAAGGATTTGTTTTGTAGTCAGCATCAGCAACTTTGTCTTCATCCCTGGTTTAAACACAGCTTGCTCAAAGGCTGAGTAGTGACGGTATCGCGCCGTTAAGCGATACAAGACCCCCTTTTCTTTCGCTACCTTCGCCGCATAACACACATCCGCTGCGTAGTAATAATCCAGCCCCGGCATTTTATTAAAACCCAGGACACGGTCTGCCGGGTACTGAGATAAATGCTGCTGAACCCACGTCTGATACTGTTTATCTCGTCCATGGTTGGAATGTGCGGTAACCGGGACATCAACGCACTCAAATTCCGCCGGGCGCTCCCCTTGCCAGGATCGTGTATAGACTCGGACATGATGCCCGCGCGCCGCGATCGTTTTAGCGATACGCATAAAGTCACGCTGTAGCCCACCATAGGGAAAATATTTGTACAGACAGAGGGCAACAATCATTGTGCATTCACCTCAATTTCTGGCGCGTCGCCATTGAGCACTTGCCAGGCGGCGTTAATAACATCTTCCGCAGGGATCACTGACGGATATTTATAACTGCGGTCCAGCTGCTCTCTTGGCGGTACTGGCTGATAGTTTCCAGCCCATAGCAGCGTGACATTTTCCGCCCATGGCCGCCACGCAATATGATCCGTCGCGCCAAACAAACAAATGATAGGGGTCTTCACCGCTGCGGAAATATGCATAGGCGCGGAGTCAACACCGATAAACAACGCAGCATGATCAATGAGAGCAGCCAATTCAGGAAACGTCGTTTTACCCGCAAGCGCGGTGACGGGAGATAATTTGCATCCCTCAGCAATATCATGGATACATTCCTGGTCTTCCTTCCCTGGTCCAGAAGTCAGCACAACCGGATAACCTTGTTCCTGTAAGGCATCAATAACCTCGCAAAATTTCTCGTTATCCCAACATTTAAAGATCTGACGTGCGGTTGGCTGAATAACCACATAGCGCTCACCCACGTTGAGCTGTTTTAGCTGTTCATGGATATTTTTCCAATGGGAAGGAGCGTAGTGCATGGACAGTTCGTGATTGAGTGTTTTAAGCCCAAGTGGATTCAGAATCGACAGGTTACGCTCGACGATATGGTCGCCAGTAATCGGCACAAGATGCGTAAAGCTCTTCTGCCAGAAAGGCTTCTGACGGTGCGGGAAATCAGGGGAAAGTTTTGTATCCGCGGACAAAAAGCGGACCAATAGTGCAACCAGCCACTGATCGGTCAAGTTGATTACTAAATCATATTGGTTTTGGCGTAACTTTTTTATTAATGAAATGAAATTAGCGATTTTCTTTTTTGTCGTGGCGTTTTTCTTACTGATTCCATATAGCGCATTAATTTCCGGATTTTCAGATAAAATCGGCTTTGTGTCTTCGTAAAGGAGCACATCGATTTTGGCATCAGGATAGTTACGTTTTAATGTACTTATGACGGGGGTTGTCAGCAGCATATCGCCATGAAAACGCATTTTAATGACTAGGATATTTCTGAATAACTTTTCCACAAGCGGCTCTTTTGTTGAGAGTGTCCGATACCGTTAAGCAAAAAAAAGCACGCTACCGCCCCAAGCTCAACAGTTGCCTGATTACTGATATCGCACTAAAATTTTGCGCGCTAGTGTACCACTTCTTTAGTGGCAATCCGATACGAATAAAAGTTAAGCACATTTTTCTTTTCGTCTTTCCAATCAATTCATTAGCGCAGATTGATGCCAACTTTAAAACCAATTTTGTTATCTTCTCTAGCCCCTGACTTTAATTTCAAAGAGTTACACCAGAATGTAACTTAATGGTCTATCACACGTCAGATTGACCACTTTAGCGTCTAATTGGTCCCTGAATGGCAAAAGTAATAGCAAAGCACCGGGTAAATACATAGAATCCACAGCACATCCATTAGCCAGCTAACGCCCATGCTTGAGTTGCTTTACACCACATTGCTCTATCTTATTCAGCCTCTGATCTGGATACGGCTTTGGGTGCGCGGACGTAAGGCTCCGGCCTACCGTAAACGCTGGGGCGAACGCTACGGCTTTTATCGCCGCCCGCTAAAACCTGGCGGCATCATGCTTCATTCGGTTTCTGTGGGCGAAACGCTGGCTGCAATCCCATTAGTTCGCGCTCTGCGACATCGTTATCCCGACTTGCCGATCACGGTAACCACCATGACGCCAACCGGTTCCGAGCGCGTACAATCTGCTTTTGGTACTGACGTTCAGCACATTTATTTACCATACGATTTACCGGATGCCCTGAACCGTTTTCTGAATAAAGTTGACCCCAAACTGGTGTTAATTATGGAAACCGAGCTGTGGCCAAATCTGATCGCGGCACTCCATAAGCGCCACATTCCTCTGGTCATTGCCAACGCACGTCTTTCTGCTCGTTCAGCCGCTGGTTATGCGAAATTAGGTAAATTTGTTGGCAGACTACTGCGTCGAATTACGTTGATTGCCGCACAAAACGAAGAAGATGGCGCACGTTTTATTACGCTTGGCGCCAGAAGCAATCAAGTCACCGTTACTGGCAGCCTGAAGTTTGATATATCCGTCACACCGCAACTGGCCGCAAAAGCGGTGACATTACGTCGTCAATGGGCGCCTCACCGCCCGGTATGGATTGCAACCAGCACCCACGACGGTGAAGAAAGCATCGTCATTGCCGCTCATCAGGCGTTATTAAATCAGTTCCCGAATCTTTTACTGATTCTGGTCCCCAGACATCCAGAACGGTTCCCGGATGCCATTAACCTCGTACGCCAGGCTGGACTAAGCTATACCACTCGTTCTTCGGGTGAAGTTCCATCATCAGGTACTCAGGTTGTGATCGGCGATACCATGGGTGAGCTGATGTTGCTGTATGGCATTGCCGACCTTGCTTTTGTCGGCGGTTCACTGGTTGAACGTGGTGGACACAACCCGCTGGAAGCGGCAGCACATGCTATTCCGGTGTTGATGGGACCACATACGTTTAATTTTAAAGATATTTGCGCCCGTCTCGAACAGGCAAGCGGATTGATCACCGTCACCGACGCAACTACGCTGGTGAAAGAGGTCTCTTCTTTACTGACCGATGCAGATTATCGTAATTTTTATGGCCGTCACGCAGTTGAAGTTCTGTATCAAAATCAGGGCGCGCTACAGCGTCTGCTGCAACTGCTGGAACCTTACCTGCCACCCAAAACGCATTGAGGCAAGTCATGCAAAAACGGGCGATTTATCCAGGAACCTTTGATCCTATTACTAACGGCCACCTCGATATCGTGACGCGTGCGACAAGCATGTTTGATCACGTGATTCTGGCGATTGCCGCAAGCCCCAGTAAAAAGCCGATGTTTACTCTGGAAGAGCGCGTTGAGCTGGCACAACAGGCAACGGCGCATCTTGGCAATGTGGAAGTGCTGGGATTCAGCGATCTGATGGCAAACTTTGCCCGTGATAATCAGGCGAATATTCTGATCCGTGGCCTGCGCGCGGTAGCCGATTTTGAGTATGAAATGCAGCTGGCCCATATGAACCGCCACCTCATGCCACAGCTGGAAAGCGTTTTTCTGATGCCATCTAAAGAGTGGTCTTTTATCTCATCGTCACTGGTGAAAGAAGTTGCCCGCCACCAGGGTGACGTGACGCACTTTTTGCCGGAAAACGTCCATCAGGCGTTAATGAGTAAACTGAAGTAATGCACCAGGCCGGATGCAGCATCCGGCCAGCAATGAAACTATTTCTGACAGCGACGACAATAGAACGTTGTACGCTGGGCGTGTTTTGTCGCAACAATCGGTGCGCCACATGCGTGGCAAGGTTCACCTTCTCTCCCATAGACCTGCAGCTCCTGGGCAAAATAGCCAGGCTTACCGTCACTTTGCAGAAAGTCCTTCAGCGTCGTCCCGCCCTGCTCGATAGAGCGCAGCAACACCGCCTTGATTACGCGTACCAGCAATTCACACTCATCTTTCGACAATGATGACGCAAGACGGTCAGGATGAATCCCAGCCGCAAATAGCGACTCGCTGGCGTAGATATTACCCACACCCACCACCAGCTTGTTATCCATCAGCCAGGGTTTAATCGCCGTTTTCTTCTTCGCACATTTCTGCTGTAGATAATTGGCGTTGAAATCGTCGCTCAGCGGCTCAGGGCCAAGATGAGCGAGTACATTATGTCCATCCAGTTCTTTAGCCCACAGCCAGGCGCCAAAGCGACGGGGATCGGTATAACGCAGAACTTTGCCGTTGCCCATCACTAAGTCAACGTGGTCGTGCTTGTCTGCCGGAAGCTCTTCAGGAAGGATACGCAAGCTACCCGACATCCCCAGATGAATGATTATCCAGCCATCCGCCAGTTCTAGCAGCAGGTATTTCGCGCGCCGCTGTACGCTGAGGACAGGTTGATCACTCAGACGATAGATTTCCTCAGATACTGGCCAACGCAAACGACCGTTACGCACCGTCGCGTGCATAATCGTTGCCCCCACCAGATGCGGCTCAATACCACGGCGGCTGGTTTCGACTTCAGGTAATTCAGGCATAGTATCTCCGGCGGTATGTGAGGTCTCATTAATATGGGGACGGCCAGAAAACAAAAAACCCCGCCGAGGCAGGGTTTTTCTTTACATCAAAACGAAAATTATTTGATTTTCGCTTCTTTGTATAAAACGTGCTGACGAACAACTGGATCGAACTTTTTCAGTTCCAGTTTTTCCGGCTTAGTACGTTTGTTCTTCGTAGTGGTATAGAAGTGACCAGTACCAGCAGAAGAAACCAGCTTGATTTTCTCACGAATACCTTTAGCCATGATTTATTTCCTCTTAGTACTTAGTACTTTTCGCCACGGGCACGCAGTTCAGACAGAACTGTTTCGATGCCTTTCTTATCAATAACACGCATACCTTTAGCAGATACACGCAGGGTGACAAAACGCTTCTCGCTCTCAACCCAAAAACGGTGAGAGTGCAGGTTAGGCAGGAAACGGCGTTTAGTCGCGTTCAGTGCGTGGGAACGGTTGTTACCGGTCACCGGACGCTTGCCAGTAACTTGGCAGACTCGGGACATGTCTATTCTCCAAAAATCAAATTAGCTCGAGCTTCGTATGGGGTATTGGCGCCTCGTCAGGCTTCTCAGCCCGGTTATCGCAGTTCAATACACTTAATCTTTCAATGTTGCCTCGTCATTGGACGCAACAAGAATGATTTTGCGTATTTGCGAACTCTCGATTGCCAGGCCCAAATGCCAAACCCGAGATTCTCAAAGGTGGCGTAGTATACGCTGAGTCAGCGATGTGCTCAAGTCCCGAACAGACAAAGATCCCGATGGATCGCGTAAAGTGCGTTAAATCCAACCGCGTTCCGCAAAAGAAACGTACTCTCCGCGCCCAATGACCAGATGATCAAGCACCCGGATATCCATGAACTGACAGCATTTCACAACACGCTCGGTGATGAGTTTATCTGCTTTACTCGGCTCTGCACACCCCGAAGGGTGATTATGCGCAAGGATCACCGCAGAAGCATTCATTTTTATCGCTTCACGGACAATTTCTCTCGGATGCACCTCGACATGGCTAAGCGTACCGGAAAAAAGTTTGCTGTGTTTAATCACGCGATGTTGAGAATCCATAAAGATCACCAGAAAGATCTCACGTTCCTCTTGCGAAAGCTGGCTTTGCAGAAATTCACGCGCCATTTCCGGACTAAGTAGAGCACGCTCCTCTATCACTCGCACGTTGTAGTAGCGTCTTGCCAGCTCAGCAATCCCCTTCAACTGCGCGTACTTCGCGATACCGATTCCCTGAACATAGCTAAAATCCATGTAATCAGCAGACAACAGGCCATACAGCGACTCAAAATGCTGAAGCATCTCTTTCGCCAGCGTAAGCACATCTTTACCCTGCATGCCGGTACGTAAAAAAAGAGCCAAAAGCTCAACATCGGTCAGAGAACTGGCCCCCTGCGCCAATAGCTTTTCCCGGGGCATCATACTTCCTGTATTTTCCATACTTCTCCCTCCTCTCGCGTCCGCATAGTGGCATAACACCGACGGTGATTCGACGCGTTGTTTTCACTTCTTCGTAGCGCCTCGCAAAGTGGAGCACGGTCAAAAGCACGACAAATTGCGGATTGTGATAAAATATCCGCCTTCTGGTGAAACCCAACAGGAAAGATCATGATGAGCCTGGCCGGTAAAAAAATCGTACTTGGCGTCAGTGGCGGTATTGCTGCGTACAAGACCCCTGAGTTGGTGCGTCGTTTACGGGAACGCGGCGCTGACGTCCGCGTGGCGATGACCGAAGCGGCAAAAGCATTTATTACTCCCCTGAGTTTACAGGCGGTTTCAGGTTATCCCGTTTCCGACAGCCTGCTTGACCCCGCAGCCGAAGCCGCGATGGGCCACATTGAGCTGGGGAAATGGGCCGATTTGGTCATCCTGGCGCCCGCTACAGCAGACCTGATTGCTCGTGTCGCCGCAGGTATGGCCAACGACCTGGTGTCAACGATTTGTCTGGCAACGCCTGCTCCTGTTGCTGTACTGCCAGCCATGAACCAGCAGATGTATCGCTCTGCCGCGACCCAGCACAACCTGGGTATTCTTGCCTCACGCGGTTTACTCATTTGGGGTCCTGACAGCGGTAGTCAGGCATGTGGTGATATCGGCCCTGGGCGCATGCTGGATCCGTTAACGATTGTGGATATGGCGGCAGAACATTTTTCACCTGTCAACGATCTGCAACATCTCAACATCATGATTACGGCGGGTCCGACGCGTGAACCGCTTGATCCCGTGCGTTATATTTCCAACCACAGTTCCGGGAAGATGGGGTTTGCGATCGCGGCCGCTGCCGCAAAGCGCGGGGCAAACGTCACACTGGTATCGGGTCCGGTTTCGTTATCCACACCACCATTTGTTCAACGGGTTAATGTGATGACCGCGCTGGAAATGGAAGCCGCTGTGCAGTCTACGGTGCAACAACAGCATATTTTTATCGGCTGCGCTGCAGTCGCTGATTATCGCGCTGAAACTGTCGCCCACGAAAAAATAAAAAAACAAGCGACGCAGGGCGATGAATTAACAGTAAAAATGGTCAAAAATCCGGACATTATCGCCGGTGTTGCCGCACTGGATGTTAACCGTCCTTTTGTCGTTGGGTTTGCCGCCGAAACAAATAATGTGGAAGAATATGCCCGGCAAAAACGCATCCGCAAAAACCTTGATGTGATCTGTGCGAACGACGTTTCGCTGTCAACTCAAGGGTTTAACAGCGATAGCAACGCATTACACCTTTTTTGGCAGGATGGAGACAAAGTCTTACCGCTTGAGCGTAAAGAACTCCTGGGCCAATTATTACTCGACGAGATCGTGACCCGTTATGATGAAAAAAATCGACGTTAAGATTCTGGACCCGCGCGTAGGGCAACAATTTCCGCTCCCGACGTACGCCACTTCTGGTTCTGCCGGACTTGACCTGCGTGCTTGTCTTGATGACGCCGTAGAGCTGGCGCCGGGCGCAACAACGCTGGTGCCAACCGGGTTAGCTATCCACATTGCCGATCCTTCTCTGGCAGCGGTAATGCTCCCGCGCTCCGGGCTGGGCCATAAGCACGGTATCGTGTTGGGCAATCTGGTTGGTTTGATTGATTCCGACTACCAGGGCCAACTGATGGTGTCCGTCTGGAACCGTGGTCAGGACAGCTTCACTATTGAGCCGGGCGAACGTATCGCGCAGATGGTATTTGTACCGGTCGTGCAGGCTGAATTTAATCTGGTGGAAGAGTTTGAAGCCACCGATCGTGGCGAAGGTGGCTTCGGCCATTCCGGGCGCAAGTAACCCGCAGAAAAGCATCCCATAGCGTAATAACGCAATAACACACCGCAAACAACAGTTTGCGGTCGCTGTGTGGATGCCTGCCTGGCAAGAGCTTATTTTCAGGGGTATTTTGTAACATGGTAGAAAAGCAAACTGCGAAAAGGAATCGTCGCGAAGAAATACTTCAGTCTCTGGCACTGATGCTTGAGTCCAGCGATGGTAGCCAACGCATCACCACAGCAAAGCTGGCAGCCTCAGTTGGCGTATCCGAAGCGGCATTGTATCGCCATTTCCCCAGCAAGACCCGTATGTTCGATAGCCTGATTGAGTTTATCGAAGATAGTCTGATTACGCGTATCAATCTGATTTTGAAAGATGAAAAAGACACCAACGCGCGTCTGCGTCTGATCGTTCTGCTGATTTTAGGGTTTGGTGAGCGTAATCCAGGCCTGACACGAATTCTGACCGGACACGCGTTGATGTTCGAGCAAGACCGTCTGCAAGGTCGCATTAACCAACTTTTTGAGCGCATTGAAGCGCAGTTGCGCCAGGTTCTGCGAGAAAAAAGAATGCGTGAAGGTGAAGGCTACACCGTGGATGAAACGCTGCTGGCCAGCCAGTTACTGGCTTTCTGCGAAGGTATGCTGTCCCGGTTTGTACGTAGCGAATTTAAATACCGCCCAACGGATGATTTTGACACCCGCTGGCCGTTGGTTGCCGCTCAATTGCAGTAGCGATTTCGTCTTGTCCGGCCTACGGGGTTACGTAGGCCGGATAGGCGCAGCGCCATCCGGCAGTTCTTAAACGCCGTACGCTTCGCGATAGGCCCGTACTGCCACCAGATGCTCCGCCATCTCTGGTTTCTCTTCCAGATACGCAATCAGATCTTTCAGGGTAATGATAGAAATCACCTTGCAGCCATAATCGCGTTCCACTTCCTGAATCGCGGAAATCTCGCCGCGACCGCGTTCCTGACGATCGAGAGAAATCAGTACCCCCGCCAGAGTGGCGCCATTCGCCTGAATAATCTCCATCGACTCACGAATCGCCGTACCTGCGGTGATAACATCATCTACCAGCATGACACGCCCCTCAAGTGCGCTACCTACCAGATTACCGCCTTCGCCATGGGTCTTCGCCTCTTTGCGGTTAAAGCAGTACGGCATATCTTTATCGTGATGTTCCGCAAGTGCTACAGCCGTAGTAGTCGCAATCGGAATACCTTTGTAGGCAGGGCCAAACAGCAAATCGAACTCAATACCGGAATCCACCAGCGCTTCGGCATAAAAACGGCCTAACAGTGCCAGGTCGCGCCCGGTATTAAACAGCCCGGCGTTGAAGAAATAGGGGCTTTTGCGCCCGGATTTCAGCGTAAATTCGCCAAACTTTAGTACCTGCTTGCTAAGCGCAAACTCAATAAACTGGCGCTGATACGGTTTCATGGATTCGCTCCTCATCTCACTTTATTACAGACAAAAAAAAGGCGACTCATCAGTCGCCTTTAAAATCAATTTTCTAACGCCGCCTTCTGCGTCGCTACAATGGATTCGATTCCCCCTCGGGCCAATGCCAGTAGGGTGAGAAGTTCTTCATGGCTGAACGGTTCGCCTTCCGCCGTACCCTGAACCTCTATAATGCGACCGTCCTCAGTCATCACTACGTTCATGTCGGTTTCAGCAGCAGAGTCCTCAACGTACTCAAGGTCACAGAGTGCTTCACCGTTCACAATGCCCACGGAAACCGCGGCAACCATCCCTTTCATCGGGTTAGTTTTCAGCTTACCGCTCGCCACCAGCTTGTTCAGCGCATCCGCCAACGCAACGCATGCGCCAGTAATCGATGCAGTACGCGTACCGCCATCTGCCTGAATAACATCACAGTCCAGCGTAATAGTGAATTCACCGAGCGTCTTCAGGTCAACGGCGGCGCGCAGCGCACGAGCGATCAGGCGCTGGATTTCCATGGTACGGCCGCCCTGCTTACCTTTCGCCGCTTCACGGGCGTTACGGGTGTGCGTGGCGCGTGGCAGCATGCCATATTCTGCGGTGATCCAGCCCTGGCCCTGACCTTTCAGAAAACGCGGTACGCCTTCATCAATAGAGGCGGTACACAGCACTTTGGTATCACCAAATTCGACCAGCACGGAGCCTTCAGCGTGTTTTGTATAATTACGGGTCAGGGTGACGGGACGCACCTGATTGGCACTACGACCTGCTGGACGCATGATAAAATCTCCGGCTTGAAACGAATGTGGCTGCGCATTATACGGACTTCCGACTGTTATTCCTATCCTGACAAGACGCGGATGGCTATAATCCTCCCATCTCATCTTTAAAAACAGGAACGTCTATGATCCGCAGCATGACCGCCTACGCCCGGCGTGAAATCAAGGGTGAATGGGGTAGCGCCACCTGGGAAATGCGCTCGGTAAACCAGCGTTATCTGGAAACCTATTTTCGCCTGCCGGAGCAGTTCCGTAGTCTCGAACCCGTTGTTCGCGAACGTATTCGCACGCGTCTGACGCGCGGTAAAGTCGAATGTACCCTGCGTTTTGAGCCTGATGCCAGCGCGCAAGGCGAGCTGATTCTGAATGAAAAACTCGCTAAACAGCTCGTTAGCGCTGCTAACTGGGTCAAAATGCAGAGCGATGAAGGTGAAATCAACCCGGTTGATATCCTGCGCTGGCCAGGCGTAATGGCTGCCCAGGAGCAGGATCTGGACGCCATTGCCGCCGAAATCCTCGCCGCGCTTGACGGTACGCTGGATGACTTCATCGTTGCGCGTGAAACCGAAGGTCAGGCGCTGAAAGCGCTGATCGAGCAGCGTCTGGAAGGCGTCAGTGCTGAAGTCACAAAAGTGCGTGCTCATATGCCAGAAATCCTGCAATGGCAGCGCGAGCGTCTGGTAGCCAAACTGGAAGACGCCCAGGTGCAGTTGGAAAATAACCGCCTTGAGCAAGAGCTGGTGCTGATGGCGCAACGTATCGATGTGGCGGAAGAATTAGATCGTCTGGAAGCCCACGTCAAAGAAACCTACAACATTCTGAAGAAAAAAGAGGCGGTTGGCCGTCGTCTGGACTTTATGATGCAGGAATTCAACCGTGAGTCGAACACTCTGGCATCGAAGTCTATCAATGCCGAAGTGACGAATTCCGCGATTGAACTGAAGGTACTGATCGAGCAAATGCGCGAGCAAATTCAGAACATCGAGTAAGCGACCATTCTACGTAGCCCGCCAATAAATGGCGAGGCTACGTATTTTTCCCGACGCTTTGATACTCCCTTGTTCAATTCGAATTATATTTTCTCATCATTCTTTATTGAAGGTCATAATACAAAGCGCATATCACCACGCATTTTCAGCAAACTCGCATTAGCTGTAGTTATTAAAATCACTTCACCTTAGAAAATCTCAATCGTGACAAGGCGCACAAATCGTTAACCTTAGCCCCCAGCAAATCAGGGGGAATACATGCTGTTACACGTTTTATATTTAATTGGTATTACTGCCGAAGCCATGACCGGTGCGCTTGCTGCTGGGCGTCGTCGTATGGATACATTTGGCGTCATTATCATTGCCACCGCGACGGCCATTGGCGGCGGATCGGTACGCGACATTCTTCTCGGCCACTATCCGCTTGGCTGGGTCAAGCATCCCGAATACGTCATTATCGTGGCAGCCGCTGCGGTACTCACCACCATTATTGCTCCTGTTATGCCCTACCTGCGTAAAATATTCCTTGTACTGGATGCGCTGGGCCTGGTGGTCTTTTCTATTATTGGCGCACAGGTGGCGTTGGATATGGGTCACGGGCCGATTATCGCCGTGGTCGCTGCGGTCACGACCGGCGTCTTCGGTGGCGTGTTACGCGACATGTTCTGCAAACGCATTCCGTTAGTGTTCCAGAAAGAGCTGTATGCTGGGGTTTCTTTTGCCGCTGCCGTGCTTTACATCGTGCTGCAACATTACGTCTCCAGCCACGATGTGGTGGTTATCTCTACCCTACTCTTCGGTTTTACCGCCCGCTTACTGGCGCTACGCCTGAAGTTGGGCCTGCCAGTATTTTATTATCGCCATGAAGGTCATTAAGGCATAAAGCCCGTAATACGCTGGGCAGCCAGCCAGTTGCTCAGCGCTATGACCTCCCTGGTCTCCAGCCACTGAATGATCTGTCGTGCCCGCCGTTCCCCCATGAAAGGGAGCTGCCGCCAGCTTTGCTCATCACGGTCCTGCAATTGTTGCCACGAAGCATCCCGACTGGCATTCAGGGTTGCCTGTGTTAACGGTATTCCCATGGCAATAACCCAACGTGTGAACGGGAGATCGCGCGACAGGTTGAACTGATGCCACAGCTTCTCCCCTTTGATTACACCAAGTGCAGACTCTAACTGTTCCTGAGTTAACCCAAGCCAGGAAAAGATATGTTCAAAGCGATACACCTGGTTGAGCTCTCGCCATCCCGCCTCGCCGATCCCCTCCAGCCCCAGCACCTCTTTGCCGCCCAGCCAGACCAGTCTGGCAACAAACTGTTCCTGGCACTCCGCTGTAGCATAAAAACAGGTTAATGAATTGAAGCGCCCCTCGGGGGGTATTGGCTTAGTACGCTGAGTGCTGCGCCAGACCACCTCGTCTATACGGGGTATCCCTTGTCCAGCCAGGCGCACCAGAATCTGATCGCCAGGCGCGATATCCCATTCATTCCAGCGTCGGACGGAGCCAATATTGACGCGCTGTACGCGTTTATCATCCAGCATGACGGGAGTCAGCAATGCAACCACCGCAATTTTCCCGCTTTTACCAACGGAGAACTGAATACCAGTAACCTCAGATACCCTCGTCACGGGAGGATATTTCCACGCCGCCAGCCACTCACCCTGCCCGGGTAGCCAATACTTTGCCCGTGGCTCTTTTGCCGTTCGCACCACGACACCATCTGTCACAAAAGGTAATGCTGAACTCCACCACCTGGCGCGCAACTTTTCGACTTCATCCGCATTCTTCACGGCGTGAGTATAACGTTGCGTGTAACTGAACCCGGCAGCCGTGAGCTGCTCCAGTCTTTCAGGCATGACCGCCGGACCATCAGGCCAGGCCCAGATAAAAATTGCCAGCGAGCGTAACATTTCCGGATTGCCCTGGCGCATCATTAATCCAGCAACCTTCGAGCGGGCGTTCATTCCCCCTCTCTGCTTCTGAATATGCCCCTCTTGCTGCAAAAATATCTCACCCTGCAACGTACTGTTAGCGAGTTTCCCCTTGGTGGAATGTGGTACGGAAGGGATCTGCAGAACCTTTTGCGTCCAGTCTTCGCCTTTCAGGCCATTACCACGGCTAATCGCCCGTACCAGATTGCCATTGCGATAGACTAACGTCACCGCCACACCATCCACCTTCGGTTGCACCCAGAGATCGCTGCGAGCGAGCATCCATTGCTGTAGCGCTTGCTTATCAGCAAGTTTTCGAACGCCCGTGTGGGGAACTGGATGCGAGACGGTGCCACTTATTGGGGGCACAGACAGATCTGGTGGGACTTCATCGCCAAAACAGCGCTGCCATTGAATTAGTTGCGCATTGAGCTGGTCATAAACGCCGTCGTCTACGGCACTTTCCCCTTGCTTCCAGTAACTGTCATTCCACTGTGTAATCTGCTGCTGTAGTCGTGAAATTTCCTCGTTTGCCCTGGCAGGCGACCAGACGGGGCATACCGCCCACGCAGGTAAATGCCACACCAGTAAAACCAGCCCTATGCATTTCCATAATCCCATGCTATCTCCGCTGAACGATACGTTTCCCGGCAGGTATAGCGCGAAGTGAAATAGAAACAGAGCGGCAAAAATTCATCCTGCGAACAGCTTTCCGGACATTTGCATGTATTGCTGCAAATCACCGATAAAACAGGAAACTGGTACGCAAAACGCAATAAACATGCGCAAAAAGTGTGACAAGGGCTACGTCACATAGCGGCTACGTGTATAATAAGCCCGTATGTAGGCTCTCTTTCGACAATCACATACATTAAGATACTCATGGCTCAAGGCACGCTTTATATTGTTTCTGCCCCCAGTGGCGCGGGTAAATCCAGCCTGATTCAGGCTTTATTAAAGACCCAACCGTTGTATGACACCCAGGTTTCTGTTTCGCACACCACGCGCGCACCGCGCCCGGGGGAAGTGCACGGTGAACACTATTTCTTTGTGAACCATGATGAATTCAGAACCATGATTGGCAGAGACGCGTTCCTGGAACACGCGGAGGTTTTCGGTAATTACTACGGCACCTCGCGTGAAACCATTGAGCAAGTATTAGCATCCGGCGTAGACGTCTTTTTAGATATCGACTGGCAAGGTGCGCAGCAAATTCGTGAAAAAATGCCGCATGCGCGCAGTATTTTTATTTTGCCACCGTCTAAGATTGAGCTGGACCGCCGCCTGCGTGGCCGCGGTCAGGATAGCGAAGACGTGATCGCGAAACGTATGGCGCAAGCTGTTGCAGAAATGAGCCATTACGCCGAATATGATTATCTTATTGTGAATGATGATTTCGACACCGCCCTGGGCGATTTGAAAACCATCATTCGCGCCGAACGTCTGCGCATGAGCCGCCAAAAGCAGCGTCATGACGCTTTAATCAGCAAACTGTTGGCAGACTGAACCCACATTCAGTATCATGCCCAGTCATTTCTTCACCTGTGGAGCATTTTAAGTATGGCACGCGTAACTGTTCAGGACGCTGTAGAGAAAATTGGTAACCGTTTTGACCTGGTACTGGTCGCCGCGCGTCGCGCTCGTCAGATGCAGGTAGGCGGAAAGGATCCGCTCGTACCGGAAGAAAACGATAAAACTACCGTTATCGCGCTGCGCGAAATCGAAGAAGGTCTGATCAACAACCAGATCCTCGACGTGCGTGAGCGCCAGGAACAGCAAGAGCAGGAAGCCGCTGAATTACAAGCCGTTACCGCTATTGCTGAAGGTCGTCGTTAATCACAAAGCGGGTCGCCCTTGTATCTGTTTGAAAGCCTGAATCAACTGATTCAAAACTACCTGCCGGAAGACCAGATTAAGCGTCTTCGGCAGGCGTATCTCGTTGCACGTGACGCTCACGAGGGCCAGACACGTTCAAGCGGTGAACCCTATATCACGCACCCGGTAGCGGTAGCCTGCATTCTGGCCGAGATGAAACTCGACTACGAAACGCTGATGGCTGCGCTGCTGCATGACGTGATTGAAGATACCCCAGCCACCTATCAGGACATGGAACAGCTTTTTGGTAAAAGCGTTGCAGAGCTGGTAGAAGGGGTATCGAAACTTGATAAGCTTAAGTTTCGCGATAAGAAAGAGGCGCAAGCTGAAAACTTTCGCAAGATGATTATGGCGATGGTGCAGGATATCCGCGTCATTCTCATCAAACTTGCCGACCGCACCCACAACATGCGCACGCTGGGCTCATTACGCCCGGACAAACGTCGCCGCATCGCCCGTGAAACCCTCGAAATCTATAGTCCGCTGGCACACCGTTTAGGTATTCATCACATTAAAACCGAGCTGGAAGAGCTGGGTTTTGAAGCGCTGTACCCAAACCGCTATCGCGTGATTAAAGAAGTGGTTAAAGCCGCTCGCGGCAACCGCAAAGAGATGATCCAAAAAATCCTCTCGGAAATCGAAGGACGTTTGCAGGAGGCAGGTATTCCGTGTCGCGTAAGCGGGCGTGAGAAGCACCTGTACTCTATTTACTGCAAAATGGTGCTCAAAGAGCAGCGTTTTCACTCCATCATGGATATCTACGCATTTCGCGTCATCGTTCATGATTCCGATACCTGCTATCGCGTACTCGGCCAGATGCACAGCCTGTACAAACCACGCCCTGGTCGCGTGAAAGACTATATCGCCATTCCGAAAGCGAACGGATATCAGTCTTTGCACACCTCAATGATCGGCCCTCATGGCGTCCCGGTTGAAGTACAGATTCGTACTGAAGACATGGACCAGATGGCAGAGATGGGTGTCGCAGCGCACTGGGCTTACAAAGAGCACGGCGGCGAAAGCAGCACCACTGCGCAAATCCGCGCTCAGCGCTGGATGCAAAGCTTGCTGGAACTGCAGCAGAGCGCCGGTAGCTCGTTTGAATTTATTGAAAGCGTCAAATCTGATCTCTTCCCAGATGAGATTTATGTTTTCACACCGGAAGGGCGCATTGTCGAACTGCCCGCCGGTGCAACGCCTGTCGACTTCGCCTACGCTGTGCATACCGATATCGGTCACGCCTGCGTCGGCGCGCGGGTCGACAGACAGCCTTACCCGCTTTCACAACCGCTCTTTAGCGGCCAGACCGTTGAGATTATCACCGCGCCGGGCGCACGTCCGAACGCAGCGTGGCTAAACTTCGTCGTCAGTTCGAAAGCGCGCGCCAAGATTCGCCAACTGTTGAAAAACCTCAAGCGCGATGATTCCGTCAGTCTGGGTCGTCGACTGCTCAACCATGCCCTGGGCGGTAGCCGTAAACTGGCTGAGATCCCGCCAGAGAGCATCCAGCGTGAGCTTGAGCGTATGAAGCTCGCCACGCTTGACGATCTGCTCGCAGAAATCGGTCTGGGTAACGCCATGAGCGTGGTGGTAGCGAAAAACCTCCAGCAGGGCGAAGCAACAGCGAACGTACCAGCACAATCTGGCCATGGTCATCTGCCGATCAAAGGCGCTGACGGCGTGCTGATCACCTTCGCGAAATGCTGTCGTCCAATTCCAGGCGATCCAATCATTGCCCACGTCAGTCCGGGTAAAGGTCTGGTGATCCACCATGAGTCCTGCCGTAATATTCGTGGCTACCAGAAAGAGCCAGAGAAGTTTATGGCGGTGGAATGGGATAAAGAGACGGAGCAGGAATTCATCACCGAGATTAAGGTGGATATGTTTAACCACCAGGGTGCTCTGGCGAACCTGACGGCGGCAATCAACACGACCACCTCCAATATTCAAAGTTTGAATACGGAAGAGAAAGATGGCCGCGTTTATAGCGCCTTTATTCGCCTGACCGCTCGTGATCGCGTGCACCTGGCGAATATCATGCGCAAAATCCGCGTCATGCCGGACGTGATAAAAGTCACCCGTAACCGAAACTAGTCTTATGAATGAACAGCGCTATGCACGTATCCGCGAGATGCTCGCACGTCGTCAGCCCGATCTGACCGTCTGCATGGAGCAGGTTCACAAACCTCATAACGTTTCTGCGATTATTCGTACTGCAGATGCGGTCGGCGTGCATGAAGTCCACGCCGTCTGGCCGGGTAGCCGTATGCGCACCATGGCCTCTTCTGCCGCAGGCAGCAACAGTTGGGTGCAGGTGAAAACTCACCTTACCATTGGCGATGCGGTCACACATTTAAAAAGCCGGGGCATGCAGGTCCTGGCAACCCATCTGTCAGATAAAGCCGTGGATTTTCGCGAGATTGATTACACGCGCCCCACCTGCATCCTGATGGGCCAGGAGAAAACCGGCATCACTCAGGAAGCGTTGGATCTGGCTGATCAGGACATCATCATTCCCATGACTGGCATGGTGCAGTCACTGAACGTTTCTGTCGCCTCCGCGCTGATTCTGTACGAAGCACAGCGCCAGCGGCAAAACGCGGGGATGTACCGACGAGAAAACAGCATGCTGCCACAAGAAGAGCAGCAGCGCTTACTGTTTGAAGGCGGTTATCCGGTGCTGGCGAATGTCGCTAAGCGCAAAGGTCTTCCCTACCCTCACGTAAACACGCAGGGCGAAATTGAAGCCGATGCAACGTGGTGGGCCACTATGCAATCTGCGAGATAAACGCGATGAAAGGCCGTTTACTGGATGCCATCCCACTCAACTCTCTGACCGGCGTTGGCGCAGCGCAAAGCAGTAAACTGGCGAAAATTGGCCTGCACACCGTGCAGGACCTCCTGCTCCACCTCCCTCTGCGTTACGAAGACCGTACCCATCTGTACCCAATTGGCGAACTGCTGCCGGGTGTCTATGCCACCGTTGAAGGCGAAGTGCTGAACTGCAATATTACCTTCGGCGGCCGCCGGATGATGACCTGTCAAATCAGCGATGGCTCGGGGATTCTCACCATGCGCTTTTTCAACTTCAGCGCAGCGATGAAAAACAGCCTCGCTACCGGGCGTAGGGTACTGGCCTACGGCGAAGCCAAACGCGGGAAATACGGCGCAGAGATGATTCACCCGGAATACCGCGTACAAGGCGATCTCAGCACGCCAGAATTGCAGGAAACACTCACACCAGTGTATCCAACCACCGAAGGTGTGAAGCAGGCCACGCTGCGCAAGCTGACCGATCAGGCACTGGATCTGCTCGATACCTGCGCCATTGCCGAACTGCTGCCGCCAGAGCTGTTACAGGGCATGATGAGCCTACCCGAAGCACTGCGCACATTGCACCGCCCCCCACCGTCGCTGCAACTCAGCGATCTGGAAACCGGACAACATCCGGCGCAGCGACGTCTGATTCTCGAAGAACTGCTGGCGCATAATCTCAGCATGCTGGCACTACGCGCCGGGGCACAGCGTTTTCACGCCCAGCCGTTAAGTGCTAACAACGCGCTAAAAGATAAGCTGCTGGCAGCATTGCCGTTCAAACCTACTGGCGCACAGGCCCGTGTTACCGCTGAGATTGAACGCGATATGGCACTGGATGTGCCGATGATGCGCCTGGTACAGGGTGATGTCGGCTCCGGTAAAACGCTGGTTGCCGCGCTGGCCGCGCTGCGGGCTATCGCACATGGTAAGCAGGTTGCGCTAATGGCTCCTACCGAACTATTGGCTGAACAACATGCAAATAACTTCCGCAACTGGTTCGCGCCACTGGGCGTTGAAGTGGGCTGGCTGGCGGGCAAGCGGAAAGGTAAAGCGCGTCTGGCGCAACAGGAAGCTATCGCCAGCGGTCAGGTGCAGATGATTGTCGGCACGCACGCGATTTTCCAGGAACAGGTGCAGTTCAGCGGGCTGGCGCTGGTTATCATCGACGAACAGCACCGCTTCGGCGTTCATCAGCGCCTGGCGCTGTGGGAAAAAGGTCAGCAGCAGGGTTTCCATCCACACCAGCTAATCATGACCGCCACGCCGATTCCACGTACCCTGGCGATGACGGCCTATGCTGACCTCGACACGTCGGTCATTGACGAACTCCCTCCGGGGCGTACGCCGGTCACTACGGTCGCCATTCCGGATACCCGCCGCAGCGATATCATTGATCGCGTGCACAACGCCTGTACCCACGAAGGACGTCAAGCATACTGGGTCTGTACGCTGATTGAAGAGTCTGACTTGTTGGAAGCTCAGGCGGCAGAAGCGACGTGGGAAGAGCTTAAACTGGCGCTGCCAGAACTCAATATTGGCCTGGTACATGGGCGCATGAAGCCCGCCGAGAAGCAGTCAGTAATGGCGGCCTTTAAGCAGGGTGAACTGCATCTGCTGGTTGCCACCACGGTGATTGAAGTGGGCGTGGACGTGCCAAACGCCAGCCTGATGATTATTGAAAACCCGGAACGCTTAGGTCTGGCCCAGTTGCACCAGTTGCGTGGTCGCGTAGGCCGTGGCGCGGTGGCTTCCCACTGCGTTCTGCTCTACAAATCACCGCTGTCTAAAACCGCGCAGAAACGCCTGCAGGTTCTGCGAGACAGCAACGACGGGTTCGTAATTGCGCAAAAAGATTTAGAGATTCGCGGACCCGGCGAGCTGTTAGGTACTCGCCAGACCGGAACGGCAGAATTCAAGGTCGCAGATTTACTGCGCGATCAGGCGATTATCCCGGAAGTTCAGCGCATTGCCCGCCATATTCACGAACGTTATCCGCAACAGGCCGCGGCACTGATAGAGCGCTGGATGCCGGAAACCGAACGCTACTCCAACGCGTAGTTAATTCATAGCGGCGGCGGATGTTACCCCGCCGCACAGCCGTTATTGCGCGAAAATCGGTAACAGCAGATACAGCTTAATTACCAGCGCGTTGACGATATCGATAAAGAACGCCCCCACCATCGGCACCACCAGAAACGCCATATGGGATGGTCCAAAACGTTCGGTAATCGCCTGCATGTTGGCAATCGCCGTCGGCGTCGCGCCGAGGCCAAAACCGCAGTGTCCGGCAGCCAGCACGGCGGCATCGTAGTTCTTACCCATCATGCGCCAGGTGACGAATATCGCGTACAGCGCCATGAAAATAGTCTGCACAACCAGGATTGCCAGCATCGGCAAGGCCAGTGAAGCCAGTTCCCACAACTTCAGGCTCATCAGCGCCATCGCCAGAAACAGCGACAGACTAACGTTACCCAGTACAGAAACCGCACGTTCGAACACCCGATAAAAGCCCAGTAGCGCCAGACCGTTACTGAGGATCACCCCAACAAACAGGACGCAGACGAAGGTCGGCAATTCCAGCACTGTTCCAACCAGCATTTGCGCAACGATTTTACCCACCGTCAGACAGATAGCGATCAGAGCAATGGTTTCAATCAGCACCAGCGAGGTGATCATGCGCCCAACGTCCGGCTTTTCAAATGCGGTCGGCACGGCCTGATCGTCCGGCATACCGTCTGGCGTGGTGGAGTGTTTGACCAGATAGCGTGCCACCGGGCCGCCAATCAGCCCACCCAACACCAGACCAAACGTTGCGCAAGCCATCGCCACTTCAGTCGCATTGGTGAAACCATAACGTTCAATAAACAGCTTGCTCCACGCGGCCCCGGTTCCGTGTCCACCAGAGAGGGTGATCGAGCCAGCGATCAGACCCATCAGCGGGTCCAGACCCAGCAGGGTCGCCATACCAATACCGATGGCGTTTTGCATCAGCAACAAGCCAACAACCACAATCAGAAAAATACCCACCACGCGGCCACCAGCACGCAGACTGGCGATATTGGCGTTCAGACCGATAGTGGCGAAAAAGGCCAGCATCAGCGGATCGCGCAGGGTCATATCGAAGTTCACTTCCCAACCCATGCTTTTTTTCAGCACCAGCAGCGCAATCGCCACCAGCAATCCGCCTGCAACAGGTTCGGGAATGGTGTATTTTTTCAGGAAGGAAACAGACTGGACGAGCTTACGTCCCAGCAGCAACACAAGGGTTGCCGCAACCAGCGTTGATAACGTATCGAGATAAAACATTTACAGCTCCATTAGTGCGTTTAGCACAATCACGCACGATGCATTCCAGACCGATTTTTAGCTCTTATTGAGTTTTCGGAGTGGATTTTAAGCAGAAAATGATGAAAAGTTATATAAAAATGTTTGTTTATCCGTTTTAAATATTAAGAATACCTGCTAGCAAACGTTTGCTTTTCTGCCCTGGTCAGATAAAATCACCGCTTTTCCACCATGGGATTGCCTCTGATGTCCGTTAACGCCGTAGAGTCAACAAATGCGCAACCGGTTGCGCAGACTCACAACAGTGAACTGATTTACCGTCTTGAAGATCGCCCCCCGTTAGCCCAGACCCTGTTTGCCGCCTGCCAGCATCTGCTGGCCATGTTCGTCGCGGTGATCACCCCTGCTCTGTTAATTTGCCAGGCGCTTGGTTTACCGGCTCAGGATACTCAACACATTATCAGTATGTCGCTGTTCGCCTCCGGCGTGGCTTCTATCATTCAGATCAAAGCCTGGGGGCCGGTCGGCTCAGGGCTGCTATCCATTCAGGGCACCAGCTTTAACTTTGTTGCGCCACTGATTATGGGCGGTACGGCGCTAAAAACCGGTGGCGCAGATGTCCCAACCATGATGGCGGCGCTGTTCGGTACGCTGATGCTGGCAAGCTGCACCGAGATGGTTATCTCGCGTGTCCTGCACCTGGCGCGTCGTATTATTACTCCGCTGGTCTCAGGGGTGGTGGTGATGATTATCGGCCTGTCGCTGATTCAGGTAGGTCTGACATCGATTGGCGGTGGCTATGCCGCAATGAGCGACAACACCTTTGGTGCGCCGAAGAATTTACTGTTGGCAGGCGTGGTGCTGGCGCTAATCATCCTGCTTAACCGTCAACGCAACCCGTACCTGCGCGTTGCGTCATTGGTGATTGCGATGGCGGCAGGCTATCTGCTGGCCTGGTTTATGGACATGCTGCCGCAAAATACCGCACCGGTAAGCCAGGACCTGCTGATGGTGCCAACGCCGCTGTATTATGGCCTGGGCATCGACTGGAGTTTACTGCTGCCGCTGATGCTGGTCTTTATGATTACCTCACTGGAAACCATCGGCGATATTACGGCCACCTCTGATGTCTCCGAGCAGCCGGTTTCGGGTCCGCTGTATATGAAGCGCCTGAAAGGCGGCGTACTGGCGAACGGTCTGAACTCGTTTGTTTCCGCCGTGTTCAACACCTTCCCGAACTCCTGTTTTGGCCAGAACAACGGGGTGATTCAGTTAACGGGCGTCGCCAGCCGCTACGTTGGTTTTGTGGTGGCGCTGATGTTGATCGCGCTGGGCCTGTTCCCGGCAGTCAGCGGTTTTGTACAGCATATTCCTGAGCCGGTACTGGGCGGCGCAACGCTGGTGATGTTCGGTACTATCGCAGCATCCGGTGTGCGTATCGTGTCCCGCGAGCCGTTGAACCGCCGCGCGATTCTGATTATCGCGCTGTCGCTGGCCGTTGGTCTGGGTGTTTCCCAGCAGCCGCTGATTCTCCAGTTCGCCCCGGATTGGGTGAAAAACCTGCTCTCTTCTGGTATCGCCGCTGGCGGTATTACCGCAATCGTTCTGAATCTGGTATTCCCGCCAGAAAAGCAATAAGCAAAATGCGGCGTTGGTTCTGAATCAACGCCGCTGTAACGCTCTTTCACCATTCCCGCCTTGAGCATTGCGCCTAAATCGTGCATAACTTGACTATGTGCACTTCGCGGGATGGAAGACCATGAAATTTATTGGAAAGCTGCTTCTTTACGTGCTGATCGCCCTTGCAGTGGCGATTCTCGGCCTTTATTTTCTACTGCAAACCCGCTGGGGGGCAGAGCACGTCAGCGCCTGGGTTTCGGAGAACAGCAGCTACCATCTGGCGTTTGATGCCATCGATCACCGGTTTTCCTCCCCTTCCCATATTCTGCTGGAAAACGTCACCTTTGGCCGGGATGGTCAGCCCGCAACGCTGGTCGCTAAAACGGTCGATATTGGGCTGAGCAGCCGCCAAATCACCGATCCGCTGCACGTAGACACCATTTTGTTGCAAAACGGCACGCTGAATCTTTCCCAGCAAACCGCGCCGCTACCGTTCCAGGCCGATCGCCTGCAATTGCAGGATATGGCGCTTAACAGCCCCGGCAGCGAGTGGAACCTCAGCGCCCAGCGCGTTAACGGCGGCGTCATTCCCTGGAGCCCTGAGGCAGGTAAAATTCTCGGGAGCAAAGCGCAAATTCAGCTCAGCGCCAGTTCGTTGACGCTCAACGATGTTCCAACTACCAACGTCTTGATTGAAGGCAGCATCGACCATGACCGGGTGACGCTAAGCAATATTGGCGCTGACGTGGCGCGTGGGGCATTAACCGGCGTAGCGCAACGCAATGCAGACGGAAGTTGGGTTGTGGAGAATCTGCGCCTGAACGATATCCGGCTGCAAAGCGACAAATCGCTGGCCGACTTTTTTGCCCCGTTAAGCACTATTCCTTCCCTGCAAATTGGTCGTCTGGAAGTGACGGATGCCCGTCTGCAAGGCCCCGACTGGGCGGTGACGGATCTCGATCTGAGCTTGCGCAACATGACCTTCAGCAAGGACGACTGGCAAACTCAGGAAGGCAAACTGTCGATGAATGCCAGCGAGTTTATTTACGGCTCTCTGCACTTCTTCGATCCGATTCTGAACGCCGAGTTCTCACCGCAGGGCATTGCGCTGCGCCAGTTCACCACCCGCTGGGAAGGCGGTATGGTCAGAACATCCGGAAACTGGATGCGCAGCAACAAAGCGCTGGTCCTTGACGATGCCGCTATTGCTGGTCTGGAATACACGCTGCCGGAAAACTGGAAGCAGCTGTGGATGAAACCCCTGCCAGCGTGGCTAAACAGCCTGACGCTGAAGAAATTCAGTGCCAGCCGCAATCTGGTGATAGATATCGACCCCAATTTCCCGTGGCAGCTCACCGCGCTGGACGGCTACGGCGCTAACCTCGGGCTGTTACAGAACAATCAGTGGGGGATCTGGAGCGGGAGCGCCACCCTCAACGCTGCCGCAGCCACCTTTAACCGTACGGATGTGCGTCGTCCTTCGCTGGCGCTAACGGCAAACAGCAGCACCATCAATATCAGCGAACTGAGCGCCTATACGGAAAAAGGACTGCTGGAGGGCACTGCCAGCATTTCGCAGCTACCTCAGCGCCAGACGCAGGTCAGCCTGAACGGGCGCGGCGTGCCAATGACGATCCTGCAGCAGTGGGGCTGGCCCGCACTGCCGCTTTCCGGCGATGGCAACATCCAGCTTACCGCCAGCGGCAATATTCAGGCCGATGCGCCTCTCAAGCCAACGGTCAACGGTCAGCTGCATGCGGTGAACGTGGAGAAACAGCAGGTAACGCAAACCATGCAGGCTGGCGTGGTTTCGGGGAGTGAAGTCACTGCACCACCACCTGCACAATGATTTATTGCCCGGTGGCGCTTCGCTTACCGGGCCTACTCACGCTCATAAGCGAATATATTCACTGCACAACAGCCATTTCACCGGCTCGTCTTCTTCAATCACCGGGAAGCGATCGCCAGGTTCCAGAAAGTGGTTGTCATGCTGGTCGTCATTGACCATCGAGATTTCCCAGCCCAGCACAAACGCCTTCTCCGCCCAAAAGCGATGATACAAGCGCGGCGGCAGACACACTCCTTGTCCCGGTTTCAATACCAGCGTCTCGCCAGCGTTAATTGTACGCCGCTGACCATCCACGCTAACCTCAACAACGCGTCGGGCGTCATACTCATCATCAGGCGTGGCCCACGCCAGCTGCATACATAAATCACCGCCGCCGCGATTAACGATATCTTCCATTTTATGGCGATGAAAATGCCATGGCGTTTGCTGATCCTGCTGAATTTGCAGCATCTTTTCGGCATACGGTTTGGGGTAATCCGCTGACCCCATCAGACCATTGCGCAACGTTAGTAACGTCAGCCCTGTTTGCGCAAAATCTCCGTGCCCGAAGTCGGTAATATCCCAGCCCAACTGGAGATCGCGCACTTCACGCCACAGAGTTTGATCCTGTTGCCGCCAGGCATCGACCGTAAAATACGCAAAATCAGGCAGACAGACCCGAAAAGTCTCAGCGATGGCATGCGCTTTATCGACGGCATAATTAATGTGTGAACGCTTCATTCCACTTTTCCTTGTTGCGAAAGAGGCGGGTCGCCCCGCCTGCATGCCGTTAGTAAAGTGATGCTTTGCCGGTTGAACCGAACAGTTTCATTTTGTGGCGGATCACGTCCCGCGCGGCGCTAATGGCTTCCGGGTAGATTACGTTCGGGTCCCACCAGGTTTCTTTCGCCAGGATTTCGCGGACTTTCTGGAAGTAGGCGTATTTCATATCGCTGGAAATGTTGATTTTGCCAACGCCCAGCGTCACGGATTCGGCAATTTCCGCATCCGGGTTCGCGGAACCACCGTGCAGCACCAGCGGAATATCCACACGTCCAGCGATATCGCGCAGGATGTTCATTTGCAGCTCTGGCTGCATCCCTTTCGGGTAGATCCCGTGCGCGGTTCCAATCGCCACCGCCAGCGTGTCTGCACCCGTTCGGGCGATAAAATCCTCTGCCTGAGCAGGATCGGTATAAGTAACCTTCGACACGCCGCCTTCCACTGACGTCCCGGTCTGGCCAATCGTTCCCAACTCCCCTTCCACCGAAACACCTACCGCATGCGCCAGTTTGACCACTTCGCGGGTCAGCGCCACGTTCTCTTCATATGGTAGCAGCGAGCCATCAATCATCACCGAGGTAAACCCACACTGAATCGCCCGCAGGACATGCTCAACCGAAGCGCCGTGGTCCAGATGCAGAGTAAAGGGAACCGGGCTGCGCAGGGTGATATCACGGACATAGCTAAAAAACGCATCGCCGACAAAATCATGTTCGCTGGGGTGAATGGAGATAATCGCCGGGGTATTGGTCGCTTCCGCTTCTTCCACTACTGCGCGTACAAAGCAGCTGTCCGCCACGTTGAATGCGCCGATGGCAAAACCGTGCTGACGGGTAGGTTGCAGTAATTCTTTCATCGAAACTAACATGTTAATTCTCCAGTTTCAGGGTGTAGAAAGCCCTGCCAGTGCGTCATCGCAGAGGCATAGAAGGCGTTACAGAAAATGAATCAGGCTTTGCCGATAGCGCCGCTGGCCTGCAGGTACGGAATAATGGCTTCCTCGCAGGCCTGCTCCATCAGGGCCAGGGCATCAACGAGTTCACCGGATGTGTCGCGACACAGGGTATGCAGTAGCGCAGCCTTTCCGGCTTCGAAAACCGCCGCACCAACGTTTATCTTGGCGACACCAAACGTCGGACAGCGCTGTAGCTGGTCAAACGGCGTCCCGCTGCCGCCATGCAGCGCCAGCGGCACCGTTGATAACCGGGCTATTTCCTCCAGCCGCTGGAAATCAATAGCAGGAGTGATACCCGGCGCGTACATGCCGTGTGCCGTACCCACCGACACCGCCAGCAAATCGATCCCGGTCTGTTGGATAAAGGGTTCCACGTCGGCGGCCTGGGTCATCAAATCAGCGTTAGCGGCGTGGTCATAGCACGGAGCATCGGCCAGATGGCCCAGCTCGCCTTCCACGCACAGAGAAACGCTGGCGGCAAGCTCAACCACCGCCCGGGTCTGGCGAATGTTCTCCTCCAGCGCAAAGGCGGAGGCGTCGATCATTAAGCCGCTGAATCCGGCGCGAAAAGCCTGGCGAATGCGTACAGGATCCTTTCCATGATCCAGCGCCAGCGCGACCGGAACCGAGGCTTCCTCTGCCAGCGTTTTGACCACCGCTGCCGCTATCGGGGCCGGAAAATGCTCCAGATGCCCCTGATACAAATTCAGAATGATGGGCGCACGGTGTTTCTCCGCCACTCGCACTGCTGCGCGGGCGCTTTCCAGGTTCATACAGTTGATGGCCAGCAGCGCGTACTGCTCGCGCCAGGCTTTGGTCACCATGCTTTTCATATCGGCAAACATACGGCCTCCGGTTATTCCAGGGTGAAGGTGATTTCTTCGTCTTTCAGCTTTTGATCGCTGAGTTCGTCAAACTCTTCATCACGCTCGGTTACCGGTTTCTTCCACAGCGACAGCATGACGCCACAAATCACCGTACCGATCCCCAGCGCCAGGCAAAACAGCAGCGGATGCGTAAAGAGCGGAACCACAAACATGCCGCCGTGCGGTACCGGGCTTTCAACACCCCACACCATAATCAGGCCACCCGCAATCGCCGAGGCCACCACGCAGGAGCCCACCACGCGCAGCAGGTCGCGCGCCGCAATCGGAATAACCCCTTCGGTAATCATGCAGATCCCCATCGGGAATGCAGCCTTCAGCGCCTCACGTTCCGCACGGGTGTACTTGTGACGCGTCAGCAGGAAAGAGAGCGTAATGCCAAATGGAGGGATCATCGAACCAACAAACTTCACCGCTTCCGGACCGTACACGCCGCTGACCAGCATGCCGTCAGCAAACAGCGACATGGTTTTATTCACCGGCCCACCGAAGTCGAATGTCGCCATCGCACCGAGGATAGCGCCCATCAGAAAGCGGGATCCGCCCTGCATGGACTCCAGCAGATGAATCAACGCGTCCTGCAGCCAGGCAATCGGCTTGCCAATCAGCGTCATCATCAACAGACCGCCAATGACGGTACTCAGTACCGGCAGCACCATAATGGGCATCAACCCCTGCATCGACTGCGGCAAACGGATATAGCGCTTGAGCAGCAGGACGGTATAACCGACCAGAAATCCGCCCAGCATCCCACCGATAAAACCGGTATGAATTTCTCCGCAGACGAAGCCGACAATCAGACCCGGCGCGAATCCCGGACGGTCAGCAATGGAGTACGCAATCGCCGCACTAATCAGCGGTACGATTAACCCCATCCCCCAGCCGCCAATCTGGTTGAGCATCCAGGGAATAGTTCCTGTTTTTTCACCGACGTTAGTGCCGCCAAGTATTTGCCCGAGAGCAATACAGATCCCGGCGGCGACAATTAACGGGATCATCCACGAAATTCCCGTTAATAAATGTTTTTTTATTTCCTGAGATAGCGGAATTTTATTTTCACTCATGTGAAACCCCTCCAGAATGAGGATCGCTACTGGTTATTATTAACTAATGATTTTTCGACCTTTTCAAGAAACTGAATGGGCGATTTTATGACGATTTCAGTTTTTACTCGCACAATGCGTTTGTTTGAAAATCGCTCCTCCCCTTTTATTTTTACATCGACGGCAAGAATCACGACATCAGCCGCAGAAATATCTTCTGTTAGCAGTTCATTTTCTGTGCCAATGGTGCCCTGGGTTTCAACTCTTATATTATGACCAAGTGCTTTGGCACCTTTAATTAACTTCTCACGGGCAATATAGGTGTGCGCAATACCCGCCGTACAGGCGGCAACACAAACAATATTCATAACATGCTCCACATTTTATTTAGCAGACATTGGATTCAGCATATTGGCTAAAAAGCTCAATAATTTTTTGTGGACTACTTTCAACTAATAGTTGTTCAATAATGTCGTCATCTGCCAACGCGCCAGCAACCTGCGAAAGCAGACGAATATGGGTGGTGTTTTGATCTTCAAGACGTACGGCAAACAGAATAATGCAGCGCACGTTGCTGCCGTCCAAGGTTTCCCAGGGAATATCCTGGCGGGTACGCCCAATCGCCAGCGTGGTATTGACCACCGCCGAGGATTTCCCGTGCGGGATCGCAATATGGTTTTCGAAGCCGGTCGAGCCTTCTGACTCACGTTGCCAGACATCCTGAATAAACGTTTCGCGACAGCTAATTGCTCCATCTTTTTGCAGAATATCCGTCAGTTCCTCAATAGCCTCCGTTTTGCTTGTAGCCTTCATGTCCAAAATAACGCGATTTGTATTGAGTATTTTCGTGATGTCCATCAATCATACCTCATGGAGTTCAGACATTAATTTTCAACGACCAGCGACGTCGCCCGATGTAATTTTTCCGTAATAACCGTTTCTGTTACCCGCTTAATATCCGCATCATTGAAGAAGGCAGTGACATACACGACCGGCATGGCAACCGCGGGTAAATTAATCGTCGATACCACCAGTTCAATATCGTCCGTCAGTACAGAGGGCAGGCTGCCTGCCGACACCACGCCGACGATAGTCCAGTCCGGAAAGGCGCGCAGAATACGGCTTTTGAGTAAGTGAGAAGTACCGATACCCGTTGAACAGACCAGTAGTACGCGTTTACGCGCTATCTGACGCTCCATTGCGGCCTGAAAATGCACGGTTAAATATCCCACTTCATCTTCCGACACGGCCCGCTCGCCCCAACCGCTAAACACCCGATTCACCGCACACTGGGTCAGACGCCACACGTCCTGCAACTCGCCTTTGATATCCTCCAGCAGCGGATTACGAATGCGGATCTGGTAGTTCAGTCGGTTAATCAGCGGCTTAATGTGGATCAGCAATCCGTCATACAGCGCCGTGTCCTGGCTAAGATCGCTGTCGACCATCTCGGCGAAGGTGGCAATCAACCGATGGGTAATCAAGCGCGCTTCGTCGCTGGAGTGCATATGGCCAATCACACTCACGTCATTATGCTCTTCAATCACCACACCCGAGGAGATAATGTATTGATATATAAACCAGACTTCGTCTTCCGGCAGCGGGTGGGCAATGCGCTTTTCGATATGCTGAATCATGCGACTGGCAATGGAAAATATGTTCTCATCACAGGTAGTGATGCTCTCTTCTTTTCTCGGAAGCGCATTGCCCCGCGTGATGCGGTACATCATGATCAGAATATGGGTAAAGATATTGACGTAATAAGGCTCGCCCAGAGACCAACACAGGTCGTTCTCCATTTCCTGCAATAACGTCTGGACAAATAAAACGTCTTCTTCGCCAAAGTAATGCACTAACGCTTTATAACTGCCCGGATCCAGGCGTGAATAAATCACGCTGCCGGGTTCATTATGGTTAATCACGCCGTTAATCAACGATGCCATCGCCTGGCGCACACCGCTCTCGCTACCTTCAATGTGCGTGCCGCTCTGACTACGAATCAACGACAGGCCCAACGGGGTAATCCAGGATTCAATTACTTTCAGATCGTTCACAATCGATGCGCTACTAATGAAATAACGTTCGGATAATTTACTGATCGACGTTTCATGCGGCGTTTCGCTTAATAACTGTGAAGCTATCTTGACTCGCCGTGAATTATTCATCATGCCGTCAGCATCATCACCCTCCGTTCCTAATAACTGGTCCATATATAAAAGGTCTGTAATATTATCAGCACTTAATATCACCCCAGCACCAGCACGTTTATCGATGGCTATTTTCCATTCTGATAACCATGGTTCCAGTAAGCGCAGATCGCGCTGCACAGTTTTCTCTGAAACAGATAAATATTCGGCAATTTTCAGCAGCGTGACATATTCCTTCTTAGACAGAAGAAATTTTAATAATCTGTTTTGTCGCGAGGTAATCATTTGCATTATTTACCCTTATTACATACCAGATTAAATATCTATACCCGTCATACTTCAAGCTGCATGTGCGTTGGCTTTCCTCGCTCACCCCAGTCACGTACTTATGTACGTTCAGGGGATTCGCTGCGTCGCCGCCTTCCTGCAACTCGAATTATTTAGGTTATAAAGAAGCATTGATGCTCCACGTGTAATCCGTGATGATAAATATAAGAGGACTACGATGCGCCAACAATACTAAATCGTGTCCTGTATTCCGGACAGAAATAAGACAAAAACGGGAAATAGTGAAATATTTACGGCGCAGATCACATTTTTCGTGGGATTCAGAGTGATATCGCTCGCAAATATGGGGAGATAAAAATTTAATTCAGGATGTTTTGGATTTTCAGATCTGGAATGCTGCTCGCAGCGTGGGCCGGATAAAACGCATTGCGTCGCCATCCAGCCCACGTTGAGATTTACTTACAGGGTAATCGTCAGCACATCCGCATCCGGCGTGACAACCGTTCCCCACTCACTGCCCACAGACGAGCCGCCCTTCACGCCGCTAACCTGCGTAATATTACGCAGACACAGCGTCCAGTTACGCGCTTCGCCACTTCCTTGCACGGTGATGGTATTATCCGTGCGCGTCGCTTTCAGCGTGAAGATAACCGAGCCGTCAGCCGCCGGGACTTCACAAATCGCCTCCCGACCCTCCTGCAGATGGAACAGCTGGAACGCCGTCCCTTCGTGCCAGGCGTAGTCCGGCTTCTGGTTGTTGCAGCCCAGCGCCAGCAGTGTATTGTCGCGCACATAAACCGGCAGACTCAGGAAGTCATGCTGCTGCTTATGCCAACGGCTGCCCACCACCTCGTCGTTACGCCACAGATGCGTCCAGCGTCCTTCCGGCAGATAGAACTGCACATCACCCGCCTCGCTAAACACCGGCGCAACCATCACGCTATCGCCCAGCATGTACTGGCGGTCGAGATAATCACATGCCGGATCGTCCGGGAACTCCAGCATCATTGCGCGCATCATCGGTGTTCCGAGTTCATTGGCGCGCGCCGCTTCGCGATACAGGTATGGCATCATGCGGCATTTCTGCTCAGTGAAGTAGCGTACCACGTCGCAGGATTCATCATCGTACGCCCATGGCACACGGTAGGATTTACTACCGTGCAGGCGGCTGTGGCTGGAGAGCAGCCCGAACGCACACCAGCGCTTGTAGACGTGCGCCGGGGCGGTATTCTCAAAGCCGCCAATATCGTGACTCCAGAAACCAAAGCCGGACAGACCAATGGACAACCCGCCACGCAGGCTTTCGGCCATCGATTCATAGTTGGCGTAGCAGTCGCCGCCCCAGTGCACCGGGAACTGTTGCGCACCCACTGAGGCCGAACGGGCGAACAGCACTGCCTCTTCTTCACCGACGGTCTCTTTCAGCACGTTCCATACCAGTTCGTTGTAGATGTACGCATAATGGTTGTGCATTTTCTGCGGATCGGCACCGTCAAACCACTGAACGTCAGTAGGAATGCGTTCACCAAAGTCAGTTTTGAAGCAATCAACGCCGATATCCACCAGACCTTTCAACTTGTTGGCATACCACTCGCAGGCTTCAGGATTGGTAAAGTCATAAATCGCCAGGCCCGGCTGCCATTTATCCCATTGCCACAGGGAGCCGTCCGGGCGCTTGAGCAGATAACCTTTCTCTTTCAGTTCATTGAACAGTGGGGATTTCTGGCCGATATAAGGATTTATCCATACGCAGACCTTCAGCCCTTTCTCTTTCAGGCGGCGGATCATACCTTCCGGGTCAGGGAAGGTCACCGGATCCCACTCAAAGTCGCACCACTGGAAGGCTTTCATCCAGAAGCAGTCGAAATGGAAGACGTGCAGCGGCAGATTGCGCTCGGCCATCCCGTCGATAAAACTGTTCACCGTCGCTTCATCGTAATTAGTGGTGAACGATGTAGTCAGCCACAAACCGAATGACCAGGCTGGCGGCAGCGCCGGACGACCGGTAAAGCGGGTATAGCGATCCAGCACCGCTTTCGGCGTAGGGCCGTCGATGACGAAATATTCCAGATACTCGCTTTCAACGCTGAACTGCACTTTTGACACTTTCTCAGAGCCAATTTCAAACGACACGCACTGCGGATGGTTTACCAGCACGCCGTAACCACGGTTGGTGAGATAAAACGGGATGTTCTTGTAAGACTGCTCGGTACTGGTGCCGCCATCGCGGTTCCATGTTTCCACCGTCTGGCCGTTACGTACCAGCGCAGTAAAGCGCTCGCCCAGACCGTACACCGTTTCGCCAACGCCCAGATCCAGGCGTTCAAACATATAGTTTTTCCCGCTGTTGGTGTCCTGCACGTAGCCGTTATTTTTCAGCTGGCTGCCGGTAATACGTTCGCCGTTACGCAGGAAATCCAGCGACCAGAACTCGCCTTTAGTGACCCGCACGCTCAAATTTCCGCTTTTCAGTTCGGCAAATTCAACGGTGTTTTGTATCTCTACGTTGACGTCCTGCAGCACGTTCAGCGGATAGTGCGGACCGTTATCCAACGCACCCTGGAAGTGTTCCATACGCACCCCAACCACGCCTTCCTGTGGCGAGAAAAAGCGCAGGGTGAAGAGTGGAGTATCCAGTTGCCAGGTACGTTCACGCACATCGCGCGGCGCAACGTAGACAATCATCTCGTTACCCTGCTGTTCGACCTCGAATACCTGAATCGGGTGAGTTAAATTCAGGCCAGGCTGCGTCAGCCAGTTTCCGTCGCTAATTTTCATCATTGGTTCCTTAGTTCTGTAATTCTTTCGTCGAAAAATCCTGCTGATTGCGGTGCGCACCCTGAGCCAGCTGACTCATGATTTCCGTCAGATACGGCGTTTTCAGGGTATAGAAGCGTTTGGCAATCACGGCACTCAACAGGTAACAAATAGCCGGGACAATCGTGAACAATGCGATAATGATGCTAATGGTGGCGCTATTCTGGGTTTTCGCTGCGGCATCGTAACCGCCGCCCGCCAGCATCCAGCCGATCATCGCCCCGCCGAGCGCCAGACCCAGCTTGAGCACGAACAGCGTGCCCGCGAAGCTGATCCCCGTCAGACGTTTTCCGTTACACCACTCGCCGTAATCAACGGTGTCGGACATCATCACCCACTGGATTGGCGTCACGAGCTGATGCAGTACGCCAATCACGAAGATGAAGGCGAACATGGTGAGATTTGCGTGCATCGGCACAAAGAACATTGCCAGACTGACGACCGCCAGCAGGGCGTTCGTCCACCAGAAGACGCTGACTTTGCATTTCCAGTCAGTCAGCGGTTTTGCCAGCGCAGAGCCGATAAGATTGCCGACGCAATAGGTGGTGAGGAAGGCGACAAACACTTCCGGGGTACCCAGAATCCAGGTGACGTAATACATCATCGCCCCGCCGCGAACGCAGACGGCAAGGATGTTGAGGATGGTCAGCAGGCCGACGATACGCCATTGGTCGTTCTGCCAGATGTCGCGCAGGTCTTCACGCATTGAGTTGCTGCTCGGCGGCGCTTCCACACGTTCTTTGGTAGTAAAGAAGCAAAACGCCAGCATCAGGAACGCCACAACCGAAAGCACGGCAATCCCGCCCTGGAAGCCCAGCGCTTTATTTTCACCGCCAATCAGATTCACCAGCGGCATCATCAGCACGGTGGAGAGCATGCCGCCCGCCGTCGCCAGCACAAAGCGCCATGACTGCAGGGAGATACGCTGCGTTGGGTCATTGGTTATCACACCGCCCAGCGCGCAGTAGGGAATATTCACCACGGTATAAAGCAGGGTCAGCAGCGTGTAGGTGATTGCGGCATAAATCATTTTGCCGTGCAGGCTGAGATCCGGCGTGCTGTAGGCGAGCACACAGACCAGACCAAATGGCAGAGCGCCAAACAGCACCCACGGGCGGAATTTCCCCCAGCGTGAACGGGTGCGGTCGGCGAGCAGTCCCATGCAAGGGTCTGAGATAGCATCCAGCGCGCGAGCCAGTAAGAACATCGTGCCGACAAAACCGGCCGGGATACCAAAAATATCGGTATAGAAGAACATCATATATAACATAACGTTATCAAAGATGATGTGGCTGGCGGCATCGCCCATGCCGTAGCCAATCTTCTCTTTAACGGACAAAATCTCACTTTTCATTACGCATCCTTGTTAGCACTTTCACACGCACTGATACCGGTTACAGTTCTTGTAAACCATCCCTGTGAGCGCGGGTATTCCGATATCTCGTTATCAAATTACGATTCTTGTTTTCTGTGATCAGAGTAGCGTCAAAAAATGTGTCTAAGTGTAAGTAATGGATTTTGCGGGGATTTATTTGAAACTGGTCATGGTATGGAGAAACGGAAGTTAAAAAAGTGAGTGAGGGGGTGTGGAAACGTTTGGAAGTAGCTATAATGCGCCCCGCCTCCATGTAGCAATCGAGGCGCGGAAGATCGTCATCTCCGGTGAGGTGGCTGGACTTCAAATCCAGTTGGGGCCGCCAGCGGTCCCGGGCAGGTTCGACTCCTGTGATCTTCCGCCAAAATTCTCATATCATCCCAGCCGTTTGCCATATATTCTCAGCATATGCATGCTTTTATAATTCTCGCCCACAATATCTATTTTCATTTATGATTAACGAGAATCCCATATGAGCACTGCCCTTACGATCATGGCCATTGCTGCTACTGTAATTAGCCCATTATTAGCCATTCAGACACAGAAATTTATAGAAAGGTATTCTCAGAAAAAATCATTAAAAATTGATATATTCAAGCAACTTATGGCTACTCGATCTCAGAACTCTCGACTGTCTAATGAACATGTTCGCGCATTAAATATGATCGACTTAGCATTTTACGGAAAAATAAAAAGAGGAAGAACCAAGAGAAGCGATTCTGAAAGTAAAGTATTATCTTCGTGGAAACTTTACTTTGCACATTTAAATACATCTTACCCTGATAATGATAATGCATCTGGCACCATATGGAACCAAACAAGCAACAATCTTTTTCTAGACTTGCTATCAGAGATAGCGACAGATATTGGCTATGATTTTGAGCGAGTTCAATTACAAACAGCCATATATTCATCTATGGCCCACGGGGAAATAGAAAACGATAAATTAAAAATTAGACAGGGGTTGGCTGCAATATTCTCAGGAGAAAATGCCCTAAAAATGGAAATTATAAATATTCCCGCAAGACAGGGCAATTAATCTATTCACTATTTATCCTGTGGCTCAATACCTAACCGTTCCAACTCCTTTCTCCCTAAAGTTTTGAGCCAATTCCCCAAACTCATCCCTTCGGCCTTTGCCGCAGCCTCGAACTGCGCCTTTAACTCGGGTGTGATGCGAATCTGGAAAGTTGGTGCTTTTCCGGATTTAGACTGATTTGGATCGCGTTTAGCTGTTGACATGTACGTACCTATAAGAGCAGTATACCACCAACCAGGTACGTACCTTTTATATCTGACGACCTGATTTATAACGCCCTCGCCTGGTATTCGCAGTACCCGACGAGAGCTAACCTCATCAACTATCAAGGAGTTGATTATGGCTGATTCGCATTCTACCCCAGACACCGACCAATCCGGAACCGAGCGTTCGGTAATTGTGGGATACCGCCCTAATGTTTTCGACAAATCTACACCCAAAATTATTCTTTCCGGCAAGTGGCTACGCGAAGCGGGGTTTGATACCGGGCAACAGATTACCGTAAAAGTGATGAATGGCTGTATCGTCCTGATGGTCTATGGCGAGCAGGAGCAACGGTTGCAGGATAAGCTGAAAGAGGCCAATCAGAAGTTAAAAAGAATTGAGAGCACGCTGGCGACTCTTCAGTGAAGTACGGCTGAACCTGCAAGCGGTACTTACAGGTTCACCTGGTGCCGGATGGCGATAACGTTTATCCGGCCTACGCTATCAAATGAATCACCGAATAGAGCCATCGGGATAAAGGTACATCCCCCCTTCCAGATAAACAGGCTCACCGTCACTTATCTTCAAATCATCGTATAGCGATTGCATTTCATTATCTTCTGGCTCTGGCTCTGACTCTGACTCTAGACGATAATAGGTATCTACATCATATTTCTCATTGCGTAAATCATCATCATTATAGATACCTAAATGTTTCTTTAGCCCTACAATAGTAAATATCCATTTCAGACCATCTTTAATATAATATGCACCGCCATAAGCATTCTCATCTGGAAATTCCTCATATCCCAGGCGTAGCGCGTGTACACGTGCATGTTTTCCTGTTGTTAGACTATTCATATACACTCATTTTAATTGTCTCATACCATACACTGAACATCATATTCAAAACACTCTCCTGATAGCCTATGCCACAAGGTATAAATGACATCACAGTGAAACACGCATTATAATGTCAATTAAATTGACAGGCACAATACCATCTCAGCTTAAATGATATGTGTATTTTTATTTATAAATAATTGCAACAATGGACGACTAATGAAAAACGTATTTATGGCGATGATTATCGCTCTCGTCACTATCACCGCATCATCCACTGTTTTCGCATGCCCGAAAGGAGAACACCCGCACGGCGGTACTGGCTCACACCATAAGGGCGGCTGGTGCTCATATGATCAGTAAAATTGCCATTCCTGTCTTGTTATTGCTCTGTTTTTCAACACCTGTGCTGGCAAAATCGACATTGAATATCGACGGCAACTCGCTATATCACGGCTATCAGTTGTATGAGAAAGGTTTTGATTATTTGAACGTTCGGGATGAACAGACAGCAGTGATGTATATGTCTTTTGTTGCCGGTGTAGCGGGGACACTGTCAAAAGAAAAAATCATCTGTAATGAGAGCATAACCATTGGACAGGAAGCTGATATTGTTGGTAATTACCTCCAGACCCATCCAAAAGAACGGACAAAATACAGTCCTTCTGAGTTGGCCATGATCGCTTTAGGCAAAGAACTTGCTTGTAGCAAAAATAGTAATAGCTAGCGCTGCACTTTGCTTGTGTTGCCGGATGGCGCTAACGCTTATCCGGCCTACGATTCCCAGAAAAAATAAAGCCGCCGATCGGTTAATCAGCGGCTTTTACATTACTGCATTACATTAGAAGTTATATTTCACGCCGAGCATACCGCGGGTATCGCTGTAGCCTTTATCACCGACCTGTTGGGCCACGTTGCTCCACACGTTGAGGCGCGGAGTGATTTGACCTTCAACGCCGACTTTCAGCTCGCCGATGTTTTTGGTGCCGCGCATGTCGTTGCTCACATCGTCCATCTTCACGCTGGTTGTCTGCGTATTGTGGATCCAGTTGGCTTCAACAAACGGCTGGAACTCGCGAGATTTACCGTCGTCGATGGCGTTGTGCCCGTTGATAAAGGCTTTCACACCCAGACGGGTCATCAGGTTGCCATCGGTGTTGTCCTTCACGCGGGTACCGTTCGCTTCGCGGTGACTGTCGGCTTGCACGTCCATCCATACCACTTGCGCTTTCGGTTGCAGCCAGTAGCTGTTGCGCTCGCTTTCGCCCAGTTTGAAGCTGTAACCGGCTTCAACCGAAGCGGTTATCCCGCTGGATTTGTATTTCTCTGCTGCCTGCTCCTGGCCCATCACTTTGTTATCAAACCAGTTGTACAGCGCCCAGGTATCCACGTAGGTGCCGGTCTTGTCGGCGTCATTGGCATACCATGTGCCATACAGCCCCACGCTGTAACCGGTGACCTGGCCACGTGAATGGTAGCCGGTCAGGCTGGACTGCGTGCGGTTCTGGCTGTTGGCATAACCGGCCATCGCGCCGAGGTGCCAGCGGTCAAGACCGTCGCTACTCCACTGCGCCAGGTCGCCGCCTAGCTGCATCACATAGCTGTTGCTTTGGGTTTTCAACTGCCCGCTACCGTCTTTGAAGCGGGTATGCGCCCCAACGTTACGCATCCACAGGCTGGTAACTTTCTTCTCGCCTGTCAGCATATCGACGTACTGCGTTTCACCCAGACGATCGTGCAGTCGGGTCATAAACAGCGTGTTAGCCGCATAGTTGTTCGCCAGATAACTGCCTGCTTCCGGACGGTATTGCTGCTCAGTGACAGGAGGCGCAACAGGTTCTTCCGGCTCAGGGATAATCGGGTCTACAGGATCGACCGGGTCTGGATCAATAGGGTCAACCGGGTCCGGATCAACAGGGTCCGGGTCATGCGGATCGACGGGGTCCGGGTCTTCCGGATCCGGCGGAGCAGGAATAAAGCTGGTCAGATACCAGTTACTGCCTTTCTGCACCACGTTATAGTCGTACGCTCCGGCAACAATACGGCCCGCTTTCTCAAAAGTACCATCAGAATTACCGGCCACTTCGATGATCTCAATACCTTCAATGGTCTGCGCCCCGGTTCCGCCAATGTTATTCACCGCCACAAACGCATTACCCGCGGTGTTGCCGAGCACTTTCAGCTTGTCGGTTTCGGAGGTATCGTCATTCAGGACAGTATTGAAAACCAGTTTGCCGCCGTTCCCGGTAAAATCTTCATTGATGGTAAGCGTCTGCCACGGTTCGCCGTCAGCATGCCCAAAGTTCACCACTGACCCGCCGTTCAGCGTCAGGTCGGTGAGCGTTGAACTGTTAGTCATGTTCCAGGTCGCGTCGCTCATTTGCAGCGAGATAACGCCCGTCCCGGCAGTGGCGCTGGTGATGTATGACGCACCGCTCCACAACGAGTTGTCGGTCATGTTGAGCTTAATGGTACTGTTTTGCTGCGGCAGGCTGCTGGTTGCAGCAGTCGCGCCAGCGGCATGAAGATCGCCGTCGATAAGAAAACGCCCGCCAGTAGAACCGTCTACGATGCCGCCCGTTTCAGTACTGATGGCATAACTTTCGTTGCTGTGATCGCCCGCCATGGTAATGGCGGCACCGCCTGCCAGGTTTATCGCCCCGCGTGAAGTCGCATACAGGCCGCGTGGCGCTTTGCTGTATGACGCCGCTTTCGCCGAACTGTTCACGTTGATCGTTGCGTTTTCACCGAGATTCACGGTCGCGTTGGTGGAATAAACCGCATGAGCGCTGACGCCGTTGACCGTAATCGTCGCGTTGTTGCCCAGTTCCGTTTTGGACGATGAGGCGGCATAAATCCCCGTTGAAGAAGCACCCGAAGTCTCAATGGTGGCGTCATTGCCAAGCAGTATCGAGGAACCGCTCTGCCCGGTGCGAAGACCCTCTGAACTGTCACCTGTCGTCACAATGTGTGCCCGGTCGCCGACCACAATTGTATTTTTGGCCTGCGTGGCGTCTTTCATCGCGTTTGCCGTGATACCACGTCCCTGGGAACCGGTGGTTTGAATATACAGATCGTCGCCGACGTAAATGCTGGCCGAGCCCTTCCAACCCTGGCTATAGGAGTTGTAACCTGCGTTAATACCGTCACCATCCTGACCGTCCACATAAATACTGGTGCGATCCCCGGTGATGATAAAGACCGGGTTATCCGGCGTATTGGCCCCGTGCGTGCGGATACCGTCAACATCTTTACCATTATTGGCGGCATTCTTCGACTGCGTGCGAATCGTCAGGTCATCCCCAAAAATAACGCCCGGACTACCCGTTGTACTGTTCTGAATAACGGTAACAGAGTGCTCAAAAGCTTCAGCGCCGGGTCCATTAATCGTTAATCCATTGCCATAAACGGGAATCGTGCCCGCACTCCATTGATAAACATAATTCGGCATGGCGCTGGTTTTAGCGAAACTGGCATTTGCCTGCGCTGGAATTATTGCCTGCAATTCCGGGGGCAGACTGCTAACCAGTCCGGTGGAGGGTAGACTATCAACGTCAACCCATGCCGCTTGAGCTGAAAATACCATAGAGGTTAATGCGGCTGAAACCGCTACGGCAATACGAGAATAAGATTTGGGATTTGGCATATTAGCCTCCTGCTTTCAGGCGTAGAGCGTCCACCACATCACAAGGATGTGAAAATAATAAAACTCAAAAATACGCTATAAAATATTCGACAATATTTGATGAATACTATGGCCTAACTTATCTTCAAGCCTGAGCTTGTAGACATATATTTTCTTAATATCGATATTATCTATTTTGGTAATTTGCTGAATACTTTTCCCTGACACAAAACGCTTCAGTAATATCATTTCAGTATAGTTAAGTGAGCGTCCACGTTTGCTGTTAGCGAGATGACCAGTAAAGAGTCGCCTAATTTTCTGATGTTGAACTTCGTCATCATCATCAGAATATATAATCCCTTGTATTTTATTGCTTTTGGACAGCCAGTAGTTGGCTAACGGCGCCAGGTTCCTGTCTGCTATCAACACAATATGCATACCGCTGTAGGCAAGCCGGTCAACCCATTGCGGGTCGGCAAACAGGCGCAGATTCGGGAAAGAAAAGTCCACAAAAATAAACCCACGCGACAAATGGTTTTGATTATTAAGCAGAAGTTTTTCAATAATTCCTTTTTGCAGAAAGCCATTCCCCTCAGGCCAGATCGCAAATGCGGCACGGTGACAGTAACTGGCACGAACCGCAGTATCCGGAAATAATTGACAGGATAATTCACAGCTTATGCAACGAACAGTCTGTGACGGTGATCTCTTCATCAAAAATGACTCCTGTTATTTTTCCATAAATATTTCATTGGTAAATAAATGTGTCAATCCAACACGTAGTACGTTCCTTGTCAGTTAATAACAGTGGCGCTAATAAAATGTAATAAACTCCTGATGCACTAATATGTATGGTCTGTGAGTAATACGATTGCGCTAAGCTTATTTACGCTTTATCTCAGAATAACAACCTATGCATTAGGAATTTTATGCATAAATTCAGATTCCAGGATAAGCAGTAAAAAAGCACTATTTGCTAAAAAATAACCTGCGTAAAAGTTACTTACTAATTACGTAATTCTGATAACTCAATCACCCTTGTCATGTTGTGGACAAATATAAAGATAATTCAGATAAAACTGTAATGAATTCTCATTATTTAACCTTAGTTAATTCTCACCTAAGAAATAAGATTGCTAACATGTTGTATTTAAAGATGTTTTAATGAACTGGTGAAATTCTTATCTTCGTTCATGAACAAAGAGTGAGGCGCATTTTCGATTTGGATGTAAAATTTAAAGGATGCGTTAGCACACGCTGTGATTCGTTTTGGTTACTGAGGGCTGGGCAATTGTACCTTATCAATCAGTTGGTCGAATTTAATCCTGATAGCAAAAGTCTGGTCAATCGTCAGACCGGGCGAGCAATTCAGCTCCAGCTCCCTGCCTCGCTCTGTTTTCTCTATTTAATTACTCACGCAAGTGACATTGTTTCCCAGAACACGTTGATGACAATTGGTTGGGGTGAAAGAAATAATGTGACCACCACCAACACATTTTACCAGGCTATTCTGACGCTACGAAACGCGCTGGCGGACGTGGGGTTACCTCGTGATACGGTGAAAACTATTTCCCGACGCGGGCTCAGATTAAATGAGAATACGCAAGTAGAGACAATAACGCTTCAACAGAGTGAAGTTTCCCCGCCGCCGGTTATTGAAGAAATCCCCCCCGCAAAGATAATTCCTTCGACACCACAACAAACGACGCAGATACCCTGGTTTGAGGTTTTATTTAGCGCCAGTGTCGTGATTGCCACGTTGATCATCTGGCTGGTGTGGTATCAAACGCGCCCTGTTATGCCGTTTAGTAAATTTGTCCAGGCTTCCATGCAGACGCCATCGCGGCAAAATTGCAAAATCTATTACTCACCAAATGAACACGACCAGCAAGGCTATTTCAATCTGATGCAGTTACATCCCTATCTCTGTGAAAACAACAAGCACGTGTTTCTTACCGGTTACAGCAAAGCGGAAAGGATCGTGGCATTTGTCTGTGATAAAGATGCACGGGTGGATGCTAACGCATTTTGTACTACTCATTATTACTGGATGCGCGGGCAATGAAAAAAACACGCCACCTTATAGTGCTCGTGGCCGGGCTGGTTACTGTGCTCGGTTCAGGCGGATGGTTATGGCATTCACGCTATGCCGACAAACCGCTGAATTGCATCGGTAACATGGAATGGAATATTGGCAGCAACCGCTTTACGGGTACGTTATCGTTTCGGATGTACAACAGTGAAGGCCTGGCCACTATTACCGGCAAACTGTACGGGCGTAATACCTCAGACATTAGCAGGAACATCTATTTTAACTACACCCAAAAGCGCGATGCCCGAGTGCTACAGGCGATGCAGGTCGTCAAAACCTTCGCTGACACCGCTGATGAAGCGGATATTAACGACACATTACCTGGATTTTACCGCCAAAGCGGACGAAGCCTGAGCCTGGTCATGGAGGAGTATAAAGGTGCATGGATTTTTGCCAGCTCCAATGTGCCCTCGCTGTATTGCCGCAAAAGGTAGCGTCATATCCGGAAACAAAAAGTACGGCCCCTCAATGAAATTCACATTTGTCATCATTGACTTACGCGACATGGGTCACTGAATCCACACATAACCCATTGCTATTCTTCATCGCGAATCAGGAAACATCCTGAATATCATAATATCCGTTGCGTAATAATTAAGCGAAATGGGCGTTATATTTTGCCCAGAAGACTTCAACCTACGGATGGATATTTGGAGAAGACGTGGGCAGGGGCGTTTATCTCTCTCGCGAGCAATGTCTGAGCGTTCAGGCGTTATCGCATTTCAGGAAACGGTGTGTTTCCGGTGTATTTTTGGCGTACATATGAGGGATACGTAATGTTTACTTTTAAAAAGTGCCTGATTGCACTTTCTATAAATTTGGCCATTGTTTCATCAGGTTTTGCTTGTACGACCCTGCTGGTCGGCAACGAAGCATCAGCGGACGGCTCCATGCTGGTCGCCCGTAGCGCAGACAGCGATGCCCTGAAAGCACAGCATTTTGTCATTCATCCGGCAAAGCAAAATCAGACCGGGGTATACAGCACCAAAGCACATAATGGTGCGAATGATTTTACCTGGCCACTGCCGAAAAACTCTCTGCGTTATACCACTGTCCCAAACTGGAAAACCCAACTGCACGGCGCGACCGGATTTAACGAGCTGGGTGTCGGCGTGAGCGGTACAGAATCCATTTTTGCCTCACCGAAAGCACTGGCCGCCGACCCGTACGTTGAGGATAAAGGGATCACCGAAGACGATATCCCGGATATTCTGCTGTCACAAAGTAAAACCGCACGTGAAGCTGTGGCGCTGTTGGGCCATATCGTTGAGACCGTCGGCGCAGGCGAAGGTTTTGGCGTTGCCGTCGTCGACGATAACGAGATCTGGTACCTGGAAACCGGTAGCGGCCACCAGTGGATGGCGCAGCGTCTGCCGAATAACCAGTATTTTGCCACCGGTAATCAGGGCCGCTTACAGGATTACGATCCTAAAAGTCCGGACATGATGGCGTCAAAAAACCTGATTCAATTTGCGACTGAAAAAGGGCTGTACGATCCGGCGAAAGACGGTAAATTCAACTTCTCCAAAGCCTATACCCGTGATGACGAGCGTGACCGCACGTATAACGACCCTCGTGTATGGACCATCCAGAAAGAATTCAATCCTTCCGTAAATCAGGATATAGCCAAAGGGCGCGAATTCCCGGTCTTCATGACGCCAGAGAAGAAAATGACGCTGGACGATGTGAAGGCCGTGTTGCGTAGTCACTATGAAGGGACCAGCCATGACCCGTACACCAACGGTCTGAACGGCAAAGAGCCATGGCGTCCGGTCAGCGTTTTCCGTACCTATGAAGCGCACGTTATGCAGGTCCGTCCGTGGTTGCCAAAAGAGATTGGTGAAACGACCTACATTGGCCTGGGCATGGCTGACCTCACCGCCTTCGTTCCGTACTACAGCGGTCTGAAAGCGTATCCGGCTAACTACACGATGGGTACCGATAAAGCGGACGATCAGTCTATCTACTGGAAATATCGTAAATTACAAACGCTGACGATGACCGATTATCCGAAGCTCGCACCAATCGTCAAAAAAGCCTACAAAGCGTGGGAAGACAAAGTGGCGAAGGAGCAAAAAGAGGTCGAAGCAGAGTATCTGAAGATGGCGAAAACCGATAAACCCGCCGCGGATAAGATGCTGAATGACTTCAACCTGCGCATCATGGCCGACGCCGAGAAGCTGACGGAAGATCTGACTAATCAGCTCTTTACCATCCGCACTAAAGACATTCAGTCTGATATTTTCTTTGCGAATGCAACGAAAAAAGACTGAGTAACGACGCGATAGTATTCTGGCGTAAAGCGCTTATTAGCTTTGCGCCAGCATTTCACACCGTGCCTTCACCGCCTCGTGCAGAAGGCGTACCGCGGTTGAAAGCTGCTTCCTATGCGGGCAAATCATATTCAGCGGGACTTTCTCTCCCTGATAATCCGGCATCAGCAGTTGTAATCGACCGTCACGCACATCCTCGCTGACATCCAGCCACGACTTGTACGCCACACCTTCTCCGGCAATCGCCAGGCGCCGGATCACTTCCGCATCGTCACTCATAATGGTGCCGTTAACCTGCACACTGCTGACCTCGCCGTTGCGCGTAAACGTCCAGCGATCGTGCAGGCGGCCGCGTAATACGAAAGTCATGGCGTTGAGCTGTGTTAAATCATCCAGTTTTTGCGGCGCGCCGTTTTGCTCAACCCATTCCGGTGATGCCACCAGCACGCGTCGGTTACCCGCTGCAACGGGCAGCGCAATGTAGGACGCGTCTTCGGTGTTGCCATAGCGAAACGCAACATCGACGGGGTCTTTAAAGACATCCGTTACCTGGTCGGAGAAAAAAATCCGCAGGCGCAGCGCGGGATAGCGGCGTCGAAACGACTGAAAGACCGGCAGCAGCAGGTTACGACCGAGATCGGAAGGCACGGCGATTTGCAGCGTGCCTGACACTTCATCTTCCGGGGTCTGAATTTTTTGCAGCCCGGCATGCATTACGTCCAGCATCTGGCGGGCATAGGGTAACCAGACTTCACCTTCTGGCGTCAGGCGCAGGCTGCGCGTGGAGCGGGCGAACAAGCGGATAGCCAACGTAGACTCCAGGCGCTTGATAGCTGAACTGACCTGAGCAGGCTGAACGCCGACTTCGCGCGCAGCATCACTAAAACTATTCAGCGCCGCGGCGCGGACAAACAACGTGAGATCTTCAAGCCGGAACATTTTCACTCCCCGAGTATAAGTCCTGTCGCCATAGGGCTATTTTTCCCGTTCTGTTACCGGTTTACCATCAAATTATATCAACAGATATACCCTAAATAATTCGAGTTGCATGAAGGCAGCAAGAGAGTGAATCTCCAGGAGCATAGCAAACTATGTGACTGGGGTGAGCGAACGTAGCCAACGCACATGCGGCTTGAAGTATGACGGGTATAAACTGATTCCTGTGACCGGAGATAATATGAAAGCCATCGCCATTACCCGCGCCGCGACCGACGGCAATAACATTGAATTTTTACAAGAGATTGACCTGCCCATGCCAGTTGCTACCGGGCACGATCTGCTGGTTGAAGTGAAAGCCATTTCCGTCAACCCCGTTGATACCAAGGTCCGCGAAGGTTTTAACGCTGATGTGCCGCGTGTGCTGGGCTGGGACGCCGTTGGCGTGGTGAAGTCCGTGGGCGAAGCCGTCACCCTGTTCGCACCCGGTGATGAAGTCTGGTACGCCGGAGCGCTCGGCCGCGCTGGCAGTAACAGTGAATTTCAGCTGGTTGATGAACGTATTACCGCGCTGAAGCCAAAAACACTGGATAATGCTTCTGCTGCGGCGCTGCCACTGACCGCTATCACCGCCTGGGAAATGCTGTTCGACCGTCTGGGCGTTGAGGAAAATGGCAATGAAGATGATGTTTTATTGATTGTTGGCGCGGCTGGCGGCGTCGGTTCTATTCTGACGCAACTGGCCAGTAAGCTGACCAAAATGACCGTCATCGGTACCGCATCGCGTCCGCAGAGCCAGAAATGGGTACGTGAAGCGGGCGCTCATCATGTGATTGACCACAGCAAGCCGTTGACGGAAGAGCTGGCACGGATAGGCATTAAAGAGGTGACGCACGTTGCCAGCCTGAACAATACCGAGCAGCACTATTCGCAAATTATTGCCGCACTGGCGCCGCAGGGCAAACTGGCGCTGATTGACGATCCTCAATCTCTCGATGCGCGCCCGCTGAAGGCCAAAAGCATTTCGCTGCACTGGGAGTTTATGTTTACCCGTTCGATGTTTACCACCCACGACATCATTGCGCAGCATCAGTTACTGACCCGCGTGGCGCAGCTGATCGACGACAGCACCCTCCGTACCACGCTGGGCAAACATTTTGGCGCGATTACCGCGGCAAATCTGCAAAAAGCCCACACGCAAATTGAAACCGGTCGCTCGGTCGGCAAGATTGTGCTGGAGGGGTTTTAACATGTCTGATTCTGACGTGATTTCAATTATTGCGGTACTGAAAGCCAAACCGGGGAAAATCGACGCACTGAAACAGGCGCTACAAGCTCTGCTGCTGCCCACGCGCCGGGAGCCGGGCAATATTGAATATGCCCTGTTCCAGTTACGCGACACGCCGGATGTGTTCTACGTGCGCGAATCCTGGCGCGGTCAGGCCGGTCTGGATGAGCACATCGCTCTGCCACATTTCCAGGCGTTCATTCTACAAATGAACGATCTGCTAGCCGAACCGCTACGGCTGGATTATCTGACGCCGATTGAGCCTTAATGTCTCGACGCTCCCCCGCAGCTATGCGGGGGATTTACATCAGCCATTACGTCCGGCCATAACACCGCCATCCACATCCCAGATAGCGCCAGTTACCCATTGCGCTTTGTCTGACAACAGGAACGCGACGGATTCAGCCACATCACGCGGCGTACCAACCCGACCAATCGGATGGAAGCTGTCAAAGCTGCTCATCACACCTTGTACGTCTTCTTTCGGGATAAATCCTTCGTAGATAGGTGTATGCACGACTGCTGGCGAAACGGCATTGACGCGGATCCCATTCGCCCCCAGCTCGATGGCCAGATTTTTAGTTAATGCATGCAGGCCCGCTTTTGCCATTGAGTACGCTGAAGAAGGTGTTGCGCCAATTGCCTGTTGCGCCCACATCGAACCAATATTCACGATGGCACCCTGGATGTTAGCCGCCACCATATTACGCACGACATCGCGGGTGATAAAAAACGTCGCGCGGTTGAGACTCATGTACAGTTCATAATCTTCAACTTCATGATCAGTGAAAGGTTTTGGGAAGAAAACCCCAGCTGCATTTACTAACAGGTTGATGTCTTTGTGCTCAGCATTCACCGTTGCCATCACCTGCTTAACGCCCGCTTCTGACATCAGATCCGCCACAATGACAGAGACGTCACCCAGCTCCACCAACGCCTGACGGGCCCGTTCCGCTTTCTCGGCACGATTGCCAACCAGCACCACTCGACCACCACCCCGGAGGATCAGTTTTGCGGTTTCAAATCCGATACCACTGGTACCGCCCACCACTAACAGTTTTTTGCCGACAAATAATGTGTTCATCGCTAGCCTCGTTTCAAGTATTCGTTAATGCGCTAACAATGCCACTCCCCTGAGGCGCTGACGAATGAGAAGAAATAGCGAACCGAGAAAGAAAATCTATCTCGATGGCATATACTGAAGATATTCACAAAACGGGAAATGACCTGATGCGCTCGCTTAATCGACTTAAATGGTTACACGCTTTTGAGGCCACAGCCCGCCACGGCAGTTTTACTGGTGCGGCGCAGGAACTGGGGGTCACTCCGGCTGCCGTTGGGCAACTGGTTCGTGCGCTGGAAGACTGGGTTGGCCACCCGCTGCTGCATCGAACCCGTTCAGGCAAAGAGCGTCTCACGCTGGTCAGCGAAGCACAGGACGCGTTGCGCGAGATAACCCAGGGACTGGATAGTCTGGAATCTGGGCTGAACAAGTTACGCGGCCGACGGGCGCGCTCGGTGGTGATCATCACGGCCTCTCAGGTACTGGTGATGAACTGGCTGATGAGCCGCCTCAATCGTTTCTCACAAGCGCATGAAAACATAGAATTACGCTTGAACGTGACGGAAAAGCTGATGGATGTTGCTCATGGCGAAGCGGATCTGGGCGTACGTTGCGGTAAAGGCGACTGGCCTGGGGTAAATAAAACCTGGCTGATGGATGAAGAAGCGGTTCTGGTTTGTAGCCCACGTATTGTGCCAGTAGATAAAATATCCTGTGGAGAATGGTTGGCCGCACAGAAGCTTATCCATGATGACACTCCCCACCCCGGCGCCAATTTCCCGGGCTGGAATGATGTCCTGACCGCCACCCGGGCACCTGCCGTTCGCGACAGTGGATTGCACATCAACTCTACCTCTGCAGTGATTCTGGCGGCGCTCAGCGGTCAAGGTGTCGCCATTGTGCGTAGGGCATTGGTGCAGCAGCTACTGACAGACGGACAACTGGTTCAGCTTCATCCCAACACCCGCTGGCCTCTGGCATGGTCTTACTACATTGTTACGCCACAGCACGCGGTAATGCGCCCGGAGGTAAAAGTCTTTAATGACTGGCTGATTGCGGATGTGCTGGCAGAAATCACAACCATCTCTGCTATGATGCCTGCACACAAATAAAACAAAACAACATGCCGAGGGAAAGATGAGTTCCACCAGAAGAGGGATGATGAACGTCCTGATTGCCGCCGTATTGTGGGGAAGTTCAGGCGTTTGCGCGCAATACATCATGGAGCAAAGCCAGATGTCGTCGCAGTTTTTGACCATGACGCGCCTGATTTTTGCCGGGCTCATTCTGCTGATGCTCTCTTTCGTTCACGGCGACAAAGTGTTCTCCATTATCAAAAACCGCAAAGACGCCATCAGCCTGCTGATTTTTTCCGTGGTTGGGGCGCTCACCGTACAGCTAACCTTTCTGCTGACTATTGAAAAATCCAACGCCGCCACCGCGACGGTGCTGCAATTTTTGTCACCGACCATAATCGTGGCGTGGTTTTCCGTGGTGCGCAAAGCACGACCGGGGATTTTAGTGCTGACTGCGATCTTCACCTCGCTTATCGGCACCTTCTTGCTGGTCACCCACGGTAACCCGACGTCGCTGTCTATCTCACCTGCCGCGCTGTTCTGGGGAATTGCCTCGGCGTTTGCCGCCGCGTTCTACACCACCTACCCCTCAACGCTTATCGCGCGCTACGGCACGCTGCCGGTCGTCGGCTGGAGTATGTTAATCGGCGGCATGATCCTGCTGCCGTTTTATGCCGGACAGGGCACTAATTTCGTGGTGAATGGCAGTTTGATTCTGGCGTTTTTCTATCTGGTGGTCATCGGCACGTCGCTGACGTTTAGCCTGTACCTGAAAGGCGCGCAGATGATTGGCGGACCGAAAGCGAGCATTTTAAGCTGCGCGGAACCGTTGAGCAGCGCGTTGCTGTCCCTGCTGCTGTTAGGTATTACCTTTACCCTGCCAGACTGGCTGGGCACGCTTTTGATCCTCTCTTCGGTAATACTTATCTCAATGGACTCACGTCGCCGCGCCAGAGCGGTTTAACACCAACCGGCGCGGCAAAAGGTCATGATTACCAGCCCGGAACCGCGCCACCGTTAAAGATAGTTTCTGCCGCCTTCGCCACTTCAGGTGACTGATAAGATTGCAGGAACTCTTTCACATTCTCGGCATCTTTGTTGTCTTCTCGCGCCACCAGAATGTTCACATACGGTGAGTTTTTGTCTTCAATAAATACGCTGTCATGTACCGGGGAAAGCCCGGTTTGCTGGATGTAGGTGGTACTGATAATCGCCACATCCACTTTCTGATCGTCCAGCACACGCGGCAACTGCGCACCTTCCAGTTCCATAATTTTCAGATGCCGAGGATTATCAGTGATATCCAACGCTGTTGGCAGCAGGCCGGTATCCGCTTTCAGCGTAATTAACTTCTCTTTTTGCAGCAGCAACAGCGCCCGGCCCAGATTGGTTGGATCGTTAGGTATCGCAATCGTTGCACCGTCTTTTAGTTCAGCGACAGTTTTGATTTTCTTCGAATAACCAGCCATCGGGAACACAAAGGTATTGCCCACCGCAACCAGCTTATAGCCGTGTGCTTTATTATCTTGTTCAAGGAACGGGCGATGCTGGAAGACGTTGGCATCCAGCTCACCATGATTGGTGGCATCGTTGGGCAACAGAGAACCGCTAAAACCCACCAGTTCTACCTCCAGACCATATTTTTCTTTAGCGACTTTCTTCGCGACCTCCGCTACATCCTGCTCAGCACCGTTAATTACACCCACTTTGATATGCTTTGCATCACTGCTCTGTTGATCGCATCCTGCCAGCAATAATCCCGCCAGTAATACCGCCGCCCCTGCCCCGAAATAAGGTATCTTCAGCTTCACGTTTTATCCTTTTGCAATAACCGCCTGATGAGTAATGAAATGACTATAGCGGGAAGGCCGCTGCGGTTTAAAAAACGAAAAAGCATCAGCAAGAAGAAAAAAGCATAAAGCAGACATATGGACAAAAATGCCCGATAGCGCTTACGCTGACCGGGCTGGTGACATGAGGTTATCTGTAGGCCGGATAAGCGAAGTGCCATCCGGCGATAGCAACATCACACCAGGGCTTTGACTATCTCCATCAGCCTGATGACATCTGCAGGCCGGGTATTACCGGTCTGTGGGTCGATAATCGAGCTGTAAACATGCGGCATGACGCGCGGTACTCCCGCCTCCAGACAGGATTGCAGGATAACGCCGAAGTTATCGAGATCGATACCGCCGGTCGGTTCAATCAGCGTCATGCCGTTTCGTGCTGCAGTCGTCGCCAGTGCGTATAGCTCAGGCAGCGACTGTTCACCGCCCATTGGGAAGAACTTCGCCGCATGGGCTCCTGAATCCAACATCATACGGACCGCTGCCTCGCAGGAAACGCGGGCTGGCGTGCCTTGGCTGCTTCTGACGCCGGTCGAGATCAACACGTCCCCCGGCGTGCCAGTGGGACTGACTAACGCGTTGATATGGGTCTGTTCACCGCCCGTTGCCGCCAAGGCGCCTGCCGCAAACCCGCAACCGGTAAAGGTCTGGTTGACGTGTGCTGGATGTACCTGTGAGGCAATCATCGCCGCTTTGTAATACTGCGCCGGGTCACCGGCCCCCAACCCCACAGAAATCGACGGCACGTCGTTCATCCAACGTTTTACTTCCAGAACCCCTTCCTCAACCGAGGAAAACTGCGCCGAAAGAATGCCAATCACCGCGTGGCCTTCGGCAGCATCATAGATTTCCCGCGCATTGGCGATATCCTTCGCCAGCACGTTAATAGCCACTTTATTACGATAAAAATTAATGTGCTGCATGTTCTGCAATCTCCTTTAATCGGGCCACGATCAGCGCCATTTCCCCTTCTGCGACCGTACGCGGGTCAAGACTAAAGACGCCCTGATGAAGGTTGTAACGGCGAGCGTAGATCGCGATATCGCCCTCACGCAGGTGCGCTTCTACAGCGTAAGCATCCATTCCCAGCACCTGCGCATTCACCCGAATACGAATCCGCCAGATGGCGCGTCCGGCCTCATCCTGCTCTATATCCGCATCCAGTCCGCGAATCTCTGAAATCGCCTGCGCCACGGGGCGGAGCTCTTCGGCAGTGACTACGGTTTGTCCCTGATGGTAGTTTTCCAGGGCATACACCAACCCAACCATATTCTCTTTGCCAATTTTCATCGCCCGGGCAATCCCGTGGTGCTGCGCTTTACACGCGGCAATCCACTGTTTCTTCCCGGTGATAAATCCGGAGGTCGGCGCGTTAAAAGCTTTTGCCCCGCTGTAGAGCACCATATCCGCCCCGCTCGCCACCCATGCGTGTAAATCCTCCTCGGCGGCAGCATCGACAATCAGCGGCAGGTTGTGAACCTGCGCGATCTGCACAAAATCCGCAATGCTCAACATCCCCTTCTGCACGCAGTGGTGCGATTTCACGTACAGCAGCGCGGCGGTGCTATCGGTAATCGCGCTCTCCAGCTGCCAGCGGGCCGCCAGATTACTTGAGCCAACCTCCACCACCCGCCCGCCGCCCAAACGGATGGCGCTGGTGATGGGCGCACCGTAGTCAACGTTATGCCCGCGCAGCATGACCACTTCATTGGCCATACCTGCGCTGTCCGGCATCAGCGAGACTCGCGCCTGGTCACCACGGGTAATGGCGGCGGCAACAGCGATAGCAATGCCCGCCGATGCACAGGAGGTGACATAGCTGTCTTCAGCCCCGGTGTAGCGGGAAACCAGTTCTCCAGTTCTGTCCACCAGCCGATCAATTTCAACAAAGGCTGAAGCAGCCCGCGCGGTGGCCTGCATTACTTCCGGCGCTACGCTGGAAACCCCCAGAATCGTCATCTTGCCGCAGGCGTTAATGACCTGTTTTAGCCCCAATTGTTGGTAGATATTCTGTGTCATGGCTTACAGCACTCCCAGCAGCGAACAGACCACGCTGAGCGCGACAATCGACAGTAAAATCGTGGTGTAACGCGGCCCTTTCTTCACCAGATAGAAATAGATGGCGAACACCGCCGCCAGCGGCAACAGGCCGGGGGCAATAGAGTCGAGGATTTGCTGGACCACCACTTCAGAGCCTTTCAGGGCGCTAAGTTTTAACGGCGTGGTGATCTTGACGTAGCTTGCAGAAAGCGCGCCCATCATGATCAAACCCAGCACGTTAGCGCCGTAGATAAGTTCCTTTATTCGCCCTCCCTGCAGCAGCCCAATTATCGAGTCACGCCCCAGCGTATAGCCTTTGTGAACCATGCCATAGCTGATTGCCAGCGTAATAGCAGGATAGAGAATTAACGGTACAATTCCGCCCATCGCGCTGCCATTCGCCGCAAACGGGATGAATATAGCAATTAACAGCGGCATCACGGCGGCCCAGATGATGGAGTCCCCCATCCCGGCCAGTGGTCCCATCAGCCCGGTTTTAATCCCGGTAATTGAGGCGTCGCTGATCGGCTCGCCGCGGGTTTTCTGTTCCTCCATCGCAATGGAGATCCCCTGAATCACCGCCCCGAACGTCTGCTCCGAGTTGAAGAAGTTCAAATGGCGTTTCAGCGCTTCAACCTGCTCCTCTTTTTGCGGGTAGAGTTTTTTGATGATCGGCGTCATTGAGGCGCAGAAAATAAGGCTTTGCAAACGTTCATAGGAGCTGGAAACTTCCGCGCCTAGCCAGTAGATAAACCAGGCTTTGGTGATGTCTGCTTTGGTCAACGTGCCGCTTTCACGCGCGCGCTCCACCAGTTCATGCTGCATTACATCGCTGCTCATCATGCTGCTCCTTCATTTTTCGCCAGACCTTTAATGAGGAAGGCCACACAGGTACCAAAGATTGCCATCGCCATGATGTCTACCTTCAGGTACAGCACCGCAAAGAAACCGCCGATAAACCATGGCAGCAGGCTCTTTTTACCGATCACCATAATGGTGATGGCGAAGCCCAGCGCCGGCAGAATGCCGCCCATAATTTCAAAGGAGTGCGTCAGCCAATGCGGCATCAGCTTAAGGAAGCTTTCCACAACGTCCTGACCAAAATAGTTGGCGGCGAAGACCACCGGGAAACGCAGTACCAGTCCGAGCAACGCCGGGTAGAGGAACGCACAGCGCATAATGCCCGCCATGTTTGCCGTTTCCGCATGCTTGTCGGCCATATGTACCCACGCCGCGTTTAGCGTGCGGCGCAACTGGTCGAGGAACACGCCGATAACGCCAAACGGGATCGCCAGTGCGATAGCCAGGTTCGGGTCCATTCCGGCCTTCACGGCGATAGGAATTGAAATGCAGGCAGCCAGCGCCGGATCCGACGGGACGTTGCCGCCTGGCGTGGAGGTCACGCCGAGATAAACCAGCTGCATACCTGCACCGATGATCATCGCCGTTTCCATGTTGCCTAACAGCAGACCAACGAATACGGCAATCACCACTGGCTGTAGCAGCATGGCGGAGAAGGTGTAGCCAAGGCGTAATCGGGCAAACCAGTAATACAACCCCATCAGGCTTGCGAAGACTAAAGTATCCATAATTAAGTACCCTGTTATCAAATAATTAGAATTTTTTCAGGATATCGTCCAGCGACTGCGGCTTATCTTCCGGGATAGTCTGGAAGAACACCTGAATCCCACGATTTTTCAGGTCGCTCAGAATGCCGACGTCTTTTTCATCCAGCGTAATGTTCTGGAATACCGCTTTGCGGTTTGGCCCACCGCCCAGCCCACCGACCTGAATGGTGGTGACATCAAAACCCAACTGGACCGCTTCCTGAACCGCCGCCAGAGAGGGGAAAAGCACCAGCACTTTGCCGTCACCAAGCTGGTTTTCTTTCCAGGCAGCCGCAAAACTTTGGTTACCGAAACAATCCACTTTGATGTTCGGCGGCGCGGCCATCAGGTAGATGTTTTTCATAAACGGATCGGCATCCAGCTCATCGCTGACCACTGCAATCCGGTTTGCCTGAGATTGCCCAACCCATTTGGTCACCACTTGTCCATGAATCAGACGGCTATCGATACGACATAAAACGATGTTTGCCATGATGTTTATTCCTTATTGTGATTGTTGTAATTGACGTACGTGGGCAACAACGTCCAGGCAGCTACTACGCCCGGCCTCGACCAGATCGGCCACGCAGGTGGTCAGTTGGCCATGCTCGCGTTTGTCGAGCGCCTCCAGTAACAAAGAGGCGTTGAGCCCTGAAATCACTGCCACTGGGTAATCGGCGCTCAGCCGTGCCGCCACGTTAGACGTGGTGCCGCCAATAAAATCGGTCAGGATCAGTGAGCCTTCCGGCATAGTTTTCACTACGGCTTCGACGCGCTGATAAAATTCGCCGAGCGTATCAACGGGCATTAGCGGAATTTCCGTCACGCCTTTGATTTCACCCATCACCATGCGCAGGCTGTTGCAAAGCTGTTGCCCCCAGCCGCCATGGGTCAGCAGCAGGATCTGGGGCAAGGATTCAGTGGTAGTCAAAATGGCCTCCTGGCTCGATTACATGAAACTTGCAATGCCTGATGGCGCTTCCGCTTATCAGGCCTACGGGAAGTGCTTTTGTAGGCTGGATAAGGCGTTTTATGCCGCCATCCGGCAAACTCATCAAAGTAAGAGCAAAGGCTGTGCCAGAATTTGTGTCACGCGGGGGAATTGTGGGTGTTGGCGGGGCGCAAAGCCCCACCAGACAAGGGATTAGCTATACAACAGTTCGTAGATATAAAAATATTCCGCGTCCGATAACCGAATGGCATAGGCCTCTTCGATCGGCAGGAAAGCAGATTTAATGACACTAAACGCACGAACATCCAGATCCGGCTTGTTCTCCAGCGCCATCTGTAACGGTTTGCGGTTAATCACGATACGCTCGACCATACAGCAGCAATGGATCAGGAAGCGCAGTGTCACCTGACGGCTCGGTTTGAGCGACAGCGCAGCGGTCAGATGATTCAGCACGCCTTCCATCTCTTTCAGAATACGCTGTGGGTTGAGCACCGAAATATGGTTAATGATGCTCTCCATAGTCAACGCGCTGATAAAGCGCATCGCGCTACGCTCCATCTCCAGTCGGCGTTCGCTGCTGGAGAGATCTGGCGTCAGCAGGCTGAGCACCAGCTCAGGGCCTTGCTCAGAGAACAACTCCTCGAGCGAGATAAACGGAATATCCGGCAGTCCTGGCTGGAAAGTACCCACTATGCCCGCCAGACGTTCACTGGCGTTAATCGCCTGCTGAACACGCTCCAGGCTGCGAACTTCGTTGTAATCGAGGATCACCATCCGTGTATCCTGCGACATCAACTCACCGAAGCTCTCTTCCAGCACCTTTTTGATTTTTTCTGCTGTTCCCATCCCGGTGATGCACGAAATGACCAGCACTTTACCGCTGTTTTCCTGCTGTGGCGTACAGAGCTGACAGGGAATATTTTTGCTCTGCATCAACGCCGCCAGTTGCGGCAAGTCGCTGGTTTCGTAGCTTAAATCCAACCCTATTTCCAGCAGACTGGTGAGCGTGATGTTGGGCATCAGCAGAACGTCTATCTGGAATAATTTGCTGATCGTACTGCCAAAATGGACCAGCGAGCCAATATCTACCATCAGGATCAATCGGCGATATTGTCGGGTCTGGATCATCTGTGTCAGGGCTTCCAGCGTGTCATGCACCGACTGCTCGAAAGGCATATCGATAGCGCTGAACACCTCGCGCTCCAGCACGCGATTCACGTACTGCGCCTGGCTTGTGGCGGTCGTCGCGCCGTGGGCAATCAAAATCACCCCGCAGTCAGGACTGGCGTCAATCCGTTGGCGGTAATGGCGACACTCTTTGAGGAACAGGCACAGCCAGACCACCTCCGTCGCCGGACACTGAATATGCAGCAGTTCATTGATTTTTCGGCATAACAGCGTGGCGTTTTCGTATTCATCTTTGCAGCGATCGAGGATCAGGCTGGAAGAATAAAGTTGCGGAATAAGGCCGCGCTGCACGTAGCCAATCAGCGCCAGAAAGTGTTTGCGCAGCGGGTTAACCAGATTTTCCGGCAGCGTAAAACCAAGCACCTGCTCAACGCAGCCGATCAGCAGCGTAACTCGCTCTTCAATCTGATCGCCATAGCGCGGGGGATGCGCCACACTATCGCGGCTGTAGAGACCATATTCAAAAATCGAGCTGAGTTTGTTTTTGAGGATTGCCAGCGTTTCAGCAGGTGGTACGTTGCTGTTACGCAGGTTGATATATTCCCGGGTCAGGAAGCTGTAAAAGAGATCGCTCTCTTCAATTTCAGCTCCGGTGGCCAGCGAATTTTTCAGTGCCGGCAACGTGCGGGCATCGATGCTCAGGTGCTCTTTGCCTTCGAACAGCGCTCCAACCAACAGACGTTGTTCCGGTGTGGCATTAAAGGGGATCTCGGTCAGACGTTTATCCAGCTGTAGAGTATCGCTGTGCTCCGTCATTCCCGAGGCCCAGGCCTGGGCGCAGAGAAACTGAATATCGCTCTTGAGCTGACCAATATTGCCTTCCAGCGGCTTGTTCAGCAGCCAGAGCAGCAGGGTACGGTCGATGCTTATCGTACGCTCGATTTTGCGGCTCTCACGCTGTAAGAAACCAACGATCAGCTCAACCTGCTCTTCCACCGAACGCTGGCGAATGCCGGGGAGATCGATACATACCTGAATACGTCGCTGGAAAGTGCGCAGCAACGCCGAACTTACCGGTTCGGTGGTCGCACATATCAGGCGAACCGAGATTGAACGCGCCACGGCGCTGGAACCCAGCGGCCGGTATTCACCTTTGTCGAGAATAGAGAACAGCTTTTCCTGACCTTCATACGGCAGACGATGCACTTCATCGAGCAGGAGATAGCCGCCATCAGCCTGTTCGACCAGACCGGGTTTATTCTCGTTTGCACCGGTAAACGCTCCCTGTCGATGACCAAACAGGTGCGATGAGAGCAGCTCCGGGTTATGCGCGTATTCCGCGCAGTTGAAATAGACCAGCGGTGGAGGTGTTCCCGGTGCACGTTCGCAGGCGAAACGGTGCATCAGTTCGGCAAAAAAGGTTTTACCCACGCCGGAGGGACCGGTCAGCAGAACATGTAGCCCGTGGGGATACAGCACCGCCGCGCGGCCTTTTTCCACCGCATCGCGCAGGCTGCGATCGTAACCAATCAGGCTGGAAAAGGGATCGTCTGTCGCCTGGTTTTCCTGAACAGGCAACAGGTCGGCAACGGTTTGCACTTCTCGCTCGGACTCATCCAGTTTGCGCCCCAGCAGCGTTTCAATCGCCTGACGATGCAGAAAGAATACCGGGCGCCCACGGCTTTTAATCGCCAGGCCGTCGTTCCAGAGCTGATTGAGATCTTTACTGACCGAGTTGCGCGCCAGCCCGAGGTTGAAGCCGATGGCCTCCGCCGTGAACGCCGTTTCCTGCGCCAGATGGGCAAGATTCAGTCCTCGCGTCAGCCGTTCCAGCTCTCCCAGTATTATCTCAATCCGTCTCATCTCTTTACCGCTTAAGAAATAAATGATTGTTCAGAACATACACTATTATGCTGCGCAAGAAAGTGAGGCGGCATCCAGACCTTCCGGTCATCAAAACGTTTTCGACAAATAATGGCGCGCGGAACCGGTTTCCGGGAAGTTATCGAGGGTCATTTGCAGCTGATAGCCGTTTTTCTGATAAAACGGCAGCGCCTGGAAACTCATGGTATCCACCAGCGCATGCAGGCATCCTCTCTCACGCGCCGTCTGTTCTGCGGCCTGCATCAATTTTGTGCCGTAACCGCCTTTACGCAGCGAGTCATGCATCCACAGAAAATCAATGCACAGCCATTCGCCTTTGATTTTGCCGATCAGCCCACCCAGAATGTCATTGCGCTCATCGCGCCAGTACACCGCCAGGTCGCCAAAATTGGTGGTTCTCAGAAACTGCCGGTTGTAAGCGCGCAATCCGGCAAGCAGGGCATTTTGATCGTCTTCGGTAATCGTATCTGTAATCTGTATTTGCATCCTATCCTCCTGAAATAACTACAACTTCTGGCTGATTTATTTTTAGACATTAACACAGGGTGATGAGTGAGTCGTATGCCGTCTACACTTACTCTTGAGATGATGCGCATAGACAACAAGGATTATTATCATGAAACGAGTCATTTTTCCGATTATTGCCGTCCTTTTCACGCTACCCGGTCTGGCACATGCCGACTCGGCTTATGGCAGTCTGCAGGCTGTACACGAAAAGAATACTGTTATGAAGGATTTACGTAAGATTTGCACCCCGCAAGGGTCGCCATCTGATGATGTGTGGGAAAAAACGATTATGGCTGATACGCGTAATCAGCAGCACATCCGCGAAGCCATTCTGGCAATTCAAAGAAACAATCAAAACAACTACTGGGAAGCGCTTGGCAAAGTTGAATGCCCGGATTTATAGGCGTGAAGCGAAATAGCCCCACGCCAGAGGGAAAGCGTTAACGCTGAGGAATAATTAAGTCGCCGCGCAGCACGTACGACCCCAGCACGCTCTGGGTTTTCTCGTTGAGCCAACTGACGATCCGCGCCGCCATGGCGTCCATGGAATATTCAATCGCCGGGATCGTAGGGATTCCCGGCAGATGCAGCGAACCGGCCAGGCTAAAGACCATAATGTCTTGCGGTACTGATTTATTAAACGCCTGCAACTGCGGGATCACCCGCTGTGCCTGCTGTTCATCCGCCACCAGCAGCGCGTTAAAATTCAGCGTTGACGCGTTGTTCAGCAGCTCCTGCAAGGCCACTGACGATGACGTTGCAGCCATAAATACCAGGTTACGGTTAAACGGCAGGAAGTTTTTTTCCAGCGCGTGTTTATAGCCCAACAGCACCTGATCGGAGAAACCCATCCCGTCCGGATGAATTAAAGCAATCTGGCGTCGGTTCTGACTTATCAGGTAGTTACAGGCGGTTTCGGTAGCGAACTCATGATCGAACTGGATGCTGTTGACGTCATCGCCGGAATCCAGACAATCCACCAGAATGACATTCTCCTGATTGATGTTCAGCGGAAAACGCGCGCCAATAATCAGGACGTCATCGCACAAGCCGCAGCTTAATTCATCAAGAGCGCTCATGACTTCCGCTTTGGTATTGGCAAAACGCAGCAGCAGGTGCTTTTGATGCTGGCTAAGATGCTTTTCCAGCGCGTAGAGATAACCCGTGGTCTGATTAATGTTGTCCTGCGCGCATATCACGCCGATACAGCCCGTAGACTGGCTGAGTAGCGACTGCGCAATCACGTTCGGACGATAATTGAGTTCATCCACCGCTTTCAACACGGCGAGGCGGCTGGCCTCTTTTACGCCACGCGATCCGCTCAACACGCGTGACACAGTGGCTTTTGACACGCCAGCCAAACGCGATACATCGTTGATAGTAGACATCATTCTCCCCTGACAGGACCCGCCTGGCCCTTTCCATCCTGAATTTAACATTGGCTCAAATAATCACCATCCGCAGTATAGCTGTTTCCGTTTTTCATGGAAACCGATTTTCCATTTGGACTCAAAAAGAGATCTTCACAGCTAATTTCGTGAGCTAAATCCAAATAATTAGCCTTATAAGAATAAGATCTTGATGGCCGTCACAGTTCTGTTTTCCATGAATGGAAACCGGTTTCCGTATGATATCAAATCAGACTCGCAATAAGTTTTTACATTTAAAGGATGGTTCACTATGTTCAGGATTATGTTGTGTTGTTCGGCAGGGATGTCCACCAGCTTGCTGGTTCGCAAAATGGTTGAAGAGGCAGAGTCTCGCGGATTGCCTGTGAAGATTGAGGCCTACGGCGTTTCCGAATTTGACATTCAGTTTCCAAATTACCAGGTGGTGCTACTCGGCCCCCAGGTAAAGTACATGCTTAATACGCTCTCCGAAAAGGCTGCCACCCAGGGTATACCCGTAAAAGCCATAGATATGATGGATTACGGTATGCAACGCGGTGACAAAGTGCTGGATTATGCTCTGTCGCTGATTGAAGCGACACACTAGAAAGGTGTCATTATGAGTTCGTTATATCAGTCAATGGTTGCCGTCATTGAACAATCCATCACCCCGCTCGCTGGCAAGTTAGGGCAGCAGAAGTATGTGATTGCAATTCGTGACGGTTTTACGGCGGCGCTGCCGTTTATGATCATCGGCTCCTTCATGCTGGTGTTTATTTTTCCGCCGTTCTCTGCCGATACCACCAACAGCTTTGCCCGGGGCTGGCTCGATTTCTCGGCAACTTATCGTGAACAGCTGATGCTGCCGTTTAACCTCAGCATGGGTGTTATGACGTTCTTTATCTCCGTGGGCATTGGTGCCAGCCTGGGCCGTCAGTTTAACCTCGATCCGGTGATGTCTGGCCTGCTGGCCTTTATGGCGTTTTTACTGGTTGCTGCGCCCTATGCCGACGGTAAAATCTCGACGCAGTATCTTTCCGGTCAGGGTATCTTTACCGCCCTCATCACCGCCATTTACTCCACCCGTATATATGCATGGCTGAAGCAGAATAACGTGACAATCCGCCTGCCGAAGGAAGTCCCGACCGGCGTCGCGCGTTCATTCGAGATCCTCATTCCGGTACTGGTGGTGATTGCGACCCTGCATCCGCTGAACCTGTTTATCGAAGCACAAACCGGGATGATCATCCCGCAGGCGATTATGCACCTGCTGGAGCCGCTGGTTTCCGCTTCTGACTCACTGCCCGCTATTCTGCTTTCTGTGCTGTTGTGCCAGATTTTCTGGTTTGCCGGCATTCACGGCTCATTGATCGTAACCGGCATCATGAACCCATTCTGGATGGCGAACCTGTCCGCTAACCAGGCCGCTCTGGCAGCGGGCGCTGCGCTGCCCCATGTCTATCTGCAAGGTTTCTGGGATCACTACCTGCTGATTGGCGGCGTCGGTTCAACTTTACCGCTGGCATTCCTGCTGCTGCGCAGTCGCGTCGCCCATCTGCGTACTATCGGCAAAATGGGAATTGTGCCTAGTTTCTTTAATATCAATGAGCCTATTCTGTTTGGTGCGCCAATCATCATGAACCCGATGTTGTTCATCCCGTTTGTCTGCGTCCCGCTGGTTAACGCCGTGCTGGCCTATAGCGCCACCAAACTCGGCTGGCTGGCACAGGTTGTTTCACTGACGCCGTGGACTACGCCTGCGCCAATCGGTGCTTCCTGGGCCGCAAACTGGGCATTAAGTCCGGTGGTGATGTGCTTTATCTGTATGGCGATGTCAGCGCTGATGTACCTTCCATTCCTGCGTGCTTACGAACGTTCTTTGCTGAAAACCGAAGAGCAAAAAGCACAGGATGCCGTCTCCGTGGCGAACGCTGCCCGTAGCAACTCATAATGAATCAAGGAGTCAGAACAATGAGATACCGTTTTCCTGAAAACTTCTGGTGGGGCAGTGCCTGCTCAGCGCTGCAAACCGAAGGGGATAGCCTGAACGGCGGCAAAAGCCAGACCACGTGGGACGTGTGGTTCGACCGTCAGCCAGGTCGTTTCCATCAGGGAGTTGGCCCGGCAACTACCTCGACCTTTTATCAGCACTGGAAACAGGACATCGCACTGCTCAAACAGCTGAAGCACAACAGCTTCCGTACGTCTCTGAGCTGGTCGCGCCTGATTCCGGACGGTACCGGCGAGGTTAATCCTGAAGCCGTCGAGTTCTATAACAACGTCATCGACGAGCTGCTGGCACAAGGCATTACGCCATTTATCACCCTGTTCCATTTCGACATGCCGATGGTGATGCAGGAGAAAGGTGGCTGGGAAAACCGTGAAGTGGTCGAGGCGTTTGGCCGCTATGCACAAACGTGTTTTACATTGTTCGGCAACCGGGTTAAGCACTGGTTTACCTTTAACGAGCCAATTGTCCCGGTTGAAGGCGGCTATCTGTATGACTTCCATTACCCTAATGTGGTGGATTTCAAACGTGCAGCCACCGTGGCGTATCACACCGTACTGGCGCATTCGACGGCGGTTCGGGCATATCGTGCCGCAAACCATGACGGTGAAATCGGCGTGGTGCTGAATTTAACGCCTTCCTACCCGCGCTCACAAAATCCGGCGGATGTAAAAGCCGCACACTATGCGGATCTGCTGTTTAACCGCAGCTTCCTCGACCCGGTGCTGAAGGGTGAATATCCGGCGGATCTGGTTGAGCTGCTGAAGGAGTACGATCAGTTACCAACATGCCAGCCAGGCGACAGCCAGTTAATCGCCGAGGGCAAAATCGACCTGCTCGGCATCAACTACTATCAGCCGCGTCGCGTTAAATGTCGTGATAGCGCCATCAACCCGGATGCACCGTTTATGCCGGAGTGGCTGTTTGATTATTACGAAATGCCAGGGCGGAAAATGAACCCCTACCGTGGCTGGGAAATTTATGAGCCGGGTATTTACGATATTATTACCAATCTGCGTGATAATTATGGCAACCCGCGCTGTTTTATTTCTGAAAACGGTATGGGTGTCGAGAATGAGCAGCGTTTTATTCAGCAAGAGCAAATCAACGACAGCTACCGTATTGAATTTGTCTCTGACCATCTTAAATGGCTACATAAAGGAATTAGCGAAGGCTGTAATTGTCTTGGCTACCATATGTGGACCTTTATTGATAACTGGTCATGGCTTAACGGCTATAAAAACCGCTACGGTTTTGTTCAGTTAGATTTAGCAACGCAAAAACGTACGGTGAAAAAAAGCGGCGAATGGTTTGCCCAGACCGCCGAAAATAACGGATTCGATTAGGAAGAGAACAACATGATTGCATTAGAAGAAGCAGTAATGGAAATCATCGTCAATGCCGGGCAATCCCGCAGTCTGTGCTTTGAAGCGCTGCATGCCGCGCGCGCCGGCAATATTGACGAGGCAAAAAGCCTGCTTCGTGAGGCTGACGGTTACGCCCGTCAGGCTCATCACATGCAAACCAAATTGATCGAACAGGACGCCGGGGAAGCCCGGCAACCAATGACATTAATTATGGTGCATGCGCAGGACCACTTAATGACGTCGTTATTAGCCCGCGAACTGTCAGAAGAAATTATTCATCTGTATCAGCGTTAATCGTTAATTACACATTCAACAACGGAGAAAGCATTACGATTAAATAAAGCAGCCCTGTACCCGTTATTAAATAGACAAATCAACTTGTTTTGGTGATAGCAAATTAAACCGAGACGGGATGGTTATTATCTTAAAATAAATTAATGCACACGCTTATTCAGAATGCTCTACGCAAACTGAAGGGTAAAGTGTCGATGAGATAACCATGAACATGATAAAAAAACTTCCAGTCACGCTGGCGGTCGTCGCCGCGCTGTGCCCAATTTCTGTCCTCGCACAGGAATTCACACAAGAACAAATCGATGCCATCGTTGCCAAAGCCGTCGATAAAGCGCTGGCTGAGCGTCAGGCAAAAATGGACGCCGCCGTGGCGAAAAAAACCGATGTCATTAACGAGCCGCAAAGTGCGGCGCAATCGCCGGATATGGCTATTCCGTTCGGTGTGAAATTCAGCGGCTATGCGCGTTACGGCGCGCATTTCCAGAGCGGCGATCAGAAATACGTTGGCGTTGATGGCTCCTACAACGGTGCTTCCGCTATCGGTCGCCTGGGTAACGAAGGCAACGGCGGCGAGTTCCAGCTCTCAAAAGCGTTCAAAAGCGATAACGGCGCCATCTGGGACATCAACGTGATGATCGACCACTGGGGCGACGAAGTTAACCTGAAAAAAGCCTACGCGGGCGTCACCAACGTACTGGAATCCAATCCCAACGCCTATATCTGGGCAGGCCGCGACTTCCACCAGCGTCCGCAACAGGGTATCAACGACTACTTCTGGATGAACCACGACGGCCAGGGCGCCGGGGTGAAGAACTTCGACATCGGCGGCGTACAGTTTGATGTCGCCACCGTTGCCGCAGTTGAATCGTGCAGCCCGGAAGTGATGGAAGACGAAGCCAACCCATCGCGTATTACCTGTACCGGCGGTTCCGGTACCGGCGATAAAGGCAACTACGCTGTGACGTCAAAAATTCACAATATGAAAGTGGGCCCGCTGGATCTGGAGATCTACGCCAACTACGGTTTTGACTCCAAAGCCGTCGAGAGCGATGACCGCCTGAAAGCCTGGCAGGGCGCATTCGTGCTGAGCCACACCAACGACAGCGGCGTGAATAAAGTGATTGCCCGTTATTCTGATAACTCCGACAACAGCGTCTATAACAAAACCGACGACCTGACTACGGTTTACGCCAGCTTCGAGGGAAGTCATAAGTTTACCCGCCAGGCGCAGGTGGAATACCTGTTAGCGTTCCATGATTACGACAACAGCACCGATAAGAGCGATAACCGTAAGAACTACGGCGCGATTGTGCGTCCAATGTACTTCTGGAACGACGTTCACTCCACCTGGCTGGAAGCGGGCTATCAGCGCGTAGATTACGACAACGGCGGGGATAACCACGGCTGGAAACTGACGCTGTCGCAGAACATGTCAATCGCCATGGGACCGGAGTTCCGCCCGATGCTGCGCTTCTACGTCACCGGCGGCAAGGTGGATAACGATCGCACCGCGCGGGTCAACGGCACGCAGGATGAAACGCTGGACGACTTTAACCTTGGTGCCATGTGGGAAGCATGGTTCTGATTAGTGAGTCGTGAAGTGCCGGATACGGCGAGAACGCCTTATCCGGCGAACAACACCGAGATTATTGCATACCTTTTATGCGAACTTTCGCTGCCACCAAAAGCGCCGTCAGCAGCATCAGGCTGCCGGAAAGCATCAGGGGCGACAGCAGTCCGAGGGTATCAAGCGCATAGCCTCCCACCGCTGCCCCGCAGGTATTGGCAAGCTGGATCACGGCGACCTGGACGGATCCGGCTTTTTCTGCCTGATCGGCAAGCGAACGGGTGATCCACGTCGACCAGCCGACCGGTACCAGCGCAAACAACAGCCCCCAAATAATCGCAATACCCGCCGCGACCACTTTGTCGCTACCCCACAGGATCAGGACCAGCGCACTGAGCGCCAGCACCAGTGGCGCACCGGCTAACGCCAGTTTGACCGAACGCTTCAAAATCATCGACGAAAACGACGTACCAACGAAACTGGCAATACCGAAGCTCAGCAGCACCAGCGTCAGGCCATCAACGTCAAAGCCCGCCAGATTCATATAGATCGGGCGAATATAGGTAAAGAAGGCGAACTGACCAGCAAAGGACATGAAGATGGCAATCATCCCGGCCATCACCCCTGGACGCTGCAACAAGCTGAACATGTTTTGTTTCTGATGCGAAGGTTCACCAGGCAGCGAAGGCAACGCTCTCACCACCCAAATCGTGCACAGCACGCCCATTACCGCCGCCGCATTAAACACGTTACGCCAGCCGATAATGCCGCCCAAAAAGCTCCCCAGCGGCGCGGCAATTACCAGCGCGATGGAGACCGCGCCAAAAATAACCGACAGCGCTTTCGGCACCGTACGTGCAGGAACCAGACGCATGGTCAGCGACGCCGACATCGCCCAGAAGCCGCCAAGCGCCAGACCGAGGCAGGCGCGGCCAACGAGCAGCAGCGAAAAAGAATTGGCAAAGGAAACCAGCAGACAGGAAAGCGTCAGTAGCACCGAAAACAGAATCACCACGTAGCGACGATCGGTCGCCTGAATAATTTGCGTCACAAACAGGCTGGCGAACATGGCGACAAATGCCGTCACGGTCACCGATTGTCCGGCCACGCCTTCAGAAATCCCCAAATCCTGCGCCATCGGCGTTAACAGGCTAACGGGGAGAAATTCAACGGTTATCAGGCAGGCAACGCAGAACGCCACGGCAAATACCGCCGACCAGTTAGGTCGGGAATTTGCCTCAGCGCGGGATTTTTGTTCAACAGCTTCACTCATTTTGTTACCTGCGTGGGGTTATTGTAGAAAAGTTACGCAGTGTAACATTAAATTTGTGACGTATTTAACGTTTTGACAACTATTCACCAGAGATCGGCTGCGCCTTATCCGGCCCAGGACAGAGTGCCCTTTCTGGCTCAATTAAGCGTCACGCGCAGCCCGGGCCAGGCCGGTTATCCACTCCTGATGACCGTTTATCATCGGATTGGGCAGCGTACGTGCCAGTTCTTGTGCCGGAACGCCAATTTGTGATTCCTGGGTCAGAATACGTACGCGCCCGCCGGGTAAATCCTCAAAGAGCCAGGCGTGGATCACATCCAGACGTGTAGTGGCGTCGCCTTCCGCCCAGCCATGCCAGGCAACACGCGCGGCCTGGCCGTCAACCGGCGGCACATACTCGGTGATTTGCGCTTCGATGGGGAAACCAAAAGTCGTAAAACGAAAACGGGCATCCATGCTTAACAATGGACCGGAACCGCCGTGAAAACGGATATCCGCCACGTTGCTGTAATACGTCGGCCAGCGCGTTGTGTCATTAAGCTGCGCCCAGACGGCACGGACGCTCAGTCCGGCAACGATAATTTCATTTGAGGCAAAGTTATCAGTCGTCCCCGGCAGATAAGCTGCAGGCCAGATAATTGCACGTTGTTGAGTCGCTTGATTCATGATGTACCTCGTCGTGTGAGTTAACGAGGTACATCATGCTTTCGCGTAAGATATAAAGATAATGACGATTCAAAATAGTCGTCATCATAAATTTTGATATCAGTGCAGCCAGTGCACGCCATCCTCGGGCTGGAAAAAGGCGTTATAGCGCATCTGGAACGCATTAAGCTCCTGTATATCCGGCTCCATCTCGCGCAGAAAACCGAGCGCCAGACGCACCTGCGCGTCGGTAATCGGTGCAGCCAGCCGGGCTTTTTGCAGCCAACGGTGCCATTGCAACAGGTTCTGCTCACTGCCGTCGACAATAACGATTTGCCAGATCAACAGCACCTGGGCAGCATTTTGTAGATGCGATTCATCAGGACGGTGGAGGTACTGTAAAAAAGCCTCACCCTGTACTTTTCCCATCTGATCGATCATCGATTCTACCGGCACGACATCAATGTTCAGCCGCTCGCTCAGACGGCGAATTGCCCGCCGCGACCCGGACGTTAGCACCCGAAATCCCACCACAAAAACAACCACCAGCGTGGCCAGCATTATCCAAATCATGCGCACATCCATTACCAGACAGGACGCCCATCATAGCGGCAAATTCACCTCTGTCGACGACTGAACGTGTCATAATGTGACTTATCGAACTCGCAGGCAGACATCATGAAATCTGATATCAGAACGCTCGATCTCAATCTGTTAAAAACGCTGGATGCCCTGCTGGATGAACGCAGCGTAACCCGGGCGGCGCAGCGGCTGTCGCTCACTCAGCCTGCGGTAAGCGGTATGCTCAACCGCCTGCGCGACTATTTTGACGATCCGCTGTTTAGTCGCACACCGCATGGCATTGTTCCGACGCTGCGTGCCCAACAGTTGGCCGCCCCGGTCAAACAGATCCTCAGCGATATCGATATACTGCTTAAACCGACACAGTTTGACCCGCTCACCGCAGCGCTCACCTTTACCGTCGCCGCTACGGATTACGCGCTCAAAGCGGTTATCGTGCCATTTATTGCCGCGCTTCGCGTGCGCGCACCGGGCATTCGTGTACGAGTGATCCCGGTTGAGCCAGTGCTGCTCACCACACAGTTTGAGCAGGGGAAAATCGACCTGGCGTTGCTGACGCCGGATTCCACGCCCGACAACCTGCATAGCCGGGCGTTATATGATGAAGAGTACGTTTGTCTCATGCGTCATGCGCATCCTGATGCGGGGCAACCGCTGACGCTCGATCGCTTCTGCGCGCTGGAGCATGTGCTGGTTTCTTATGAGGGTGAAAGTTTCTGGGGCGTCACCGATGAGGCACTGGCAAGCGTCGGACGCCAACGGCAGATTGGTTTGTCGGTTAGCAGCTTCCTGGTATTGCCGGACATCCTCGCCATCAGTGATATGATTGCCGTTGTTCCTGCCCGTCTGGCGTATGACGACACCCGTATGCACGTTTTACCGCCCCCGCTGCCCATAACCGGTTTTACAAAAAGCATGGCCTGGCATGAACGCACGCATCGCGATGCCGCTCATCAGTGGCTGCGCAATCTGGTACATGAAACCAGCCAGTTTAGAGCATAAAAAAGCCCGCCATTAAGGCGGGCAAAAGTTACCAATGCACACTTAACTCAAGCAACTTTCAATTGTTGAATCTTTTTCTCGCGGCGAATTTTACGTTCTTCAAACACGGCCACGATGGCCATCAGGCAGATACAGCCAATGGCGGCGGTATCCAGCGCAGCAAAGGTGCCTGCCCAGCCGGTCAGCCCGAAAATCGGCGTGCCGTCGGCAATCATCCCCAGACCGAGCTTGGCGAAGCTGTCACCAATCAGATAAGCGAAAGTGCCTTTAATCCCATCGGCTGCGCCGATCGCTTTTTTCGGCACAAATCCGACTGCCGCAACGCCGATTAACAGCTGCGGGCCAAACACCAGGAAGCCCAGCGCAAACAGCGAAGCCAGATAAACGTACTGGTTGCTGGCGTGCTGATAAACGCCCAGGGTGGCGATAATCAACGCCAGCGCTACACAGGCCACCAGCGCACGACGACCGTTCGCCAGGTCAGAGAGCCAGCCCCACAGCAGCGTACCGACCAACGCGCCCACTTCGAACAGGGTAAAGCCCTGAATCGCCACTTCTTTGGAAAGCTTCAGCTCCTGGAAGGCGTAGACTGTGGACCACTGGTCGATACCGATACGCACTACGTACAGGAAGATGTTCGAGAAACATAACAGCCAGATCACTTTGTTTTTCAGCACGTACTCAACAAAGATCTGCCATTTGGTCATCTCGTTTTCTTCGGTCTCTTTGTCTTCTTCGCTGATCTCCTCACCGAACAGCTCTTCGGCTTTACCGAGGCCATAAGATTCCGGGGAGTCGCTGCCGTAGCGCAGGCCGATAAAGCCGACAATCAGAGCAATAATCGACGGGAAGATAAACATACCGATGACGTGACCGTCGAACAGATAGTTAGCGCCAAACAGCGCCACGCCCGCCGCACCCGCACCGCCGAGGTTGTGGGAGATATTCCACATGCCGAGGTAAGAACCCCGTTTGCGACGCGGCGTCCATTTAGTAATGGTGGAATAGCTACATGAGCCGCCAGTACTCTGGAAGAAACCGCTCAGCGCGTAGAAAGCGATCATCAAAAACAGGCTGGTTGAACCCGCGCCCATGCTAGCGCTGAAGCCAAGCATACAGATGGCGGAGAGGATCAGCATAAACGGCAGGAACTGCTTGGTGTTTTTGCCGTCCGCGTAGTAGGAAACCAGCGTTTTACCCACGCCGTAGGTGATGGAGAAGCCCAGGCCAATCATCCCCAGCTGCGTCATGCTCAGCCCGTAGGTGGAGATCATGTCGTTCTGCGCGATGTTGAAGTTTTTGCGGATCAGGTACATGGTCAGGTAGCCGATAAAGACCACCAGATAGGACTGCATGAATGGTTTGAACCACATTTTGCGCCGCACATCGAGCGGCAGATCCAGGGTCGGCTTGCGCACCTGGTTTAGAAAGGCCAGCATTTGACACTCCCGAGCTAATTTTTATACCTGCGAATGGCAGGCATTGTAAAAATCAGCCGGAAGACGCGCCTGAGACAGCGTCCAGGTGAAACCGGGAAAATTTCTTAGTTTTGCTCCACTCGGGGCAAAAAGGTGAGGTACATCACGCTTCGTTGAGTTCGCGCGGAGCCTGGGCGTTTAAAAACGGCAGCAGCAGCAGCGCGGAAATTCCCGCCGCAATGGCGATCACCACAAAGAATCCGGTCCAGTGCCAGACCTCCATCACCTTCGCCAGCGGCCAGCCGGAGAGCGATGCCCCCAGATAAGCAAACAGCCCGACAAATCCGGTTGCCGCGCCCGCCGCCTCTTTGTGCGAACACTCCGCCGCCGCCATGCCGATCAGCATCTGCGGGCCGAAGACGAAGAATCCGGTGGTGAAGAAGCACGCGGCCTGCATCACATAGCTGGCGAACGGCATTAGCCACAGCGAGCCAACGGAGAGCAAAATTCCGGCGGCGAAAATCAGGTTCATTGGACCGCGGTTGCCGTTAAACAGCTTGTCCGAGCCCCAGCCCGCGACCAACGCGCCGATGAAGCCGCCCAGTTCGAACATGGTCACGGCGGTATTGGCAGTCACCAGATCAACGCCAAGTGTCTCCGACATATACAGATTGCCCCAGTCGTTAATCGCGGCACGGACCACGTACACCAGCACATAACACAGTGACAGCAGCCAGATATAAGGATTCAGTAGCACATAACGGGTGAGGATCTCTTTGCGGCTTAGCCCAGCGCCTTCCTGCTGTTGGGCAATTTCCAGTTCATCATGCCGCCAGTCGCCAATTGGCGGCAGACCAATCGCCTGCGGCCTGTCGCGCAGCCGCCAGCAGAGAAAAATCCCCACCACAATCGCCAGCAGACCGGCGATCATCATCCCGGCGCGCCAGCCGTAGTGCAGCGCTGTCGCCGCCATCACGATAGGGATCAGCGCCCCGCCGACGTTGTGCGCGGTGTTCCACAGCGCCCACCAGCCGCCGCGTTCAGTACGCGAATACCACGCGGTCAATAAACGCGCGCAGACCGGCGATCCCCAGCCCTGGAAAAAGGCGTTCAGCGCCCACAGCACCGCAAAGGCCCATAGCGAGGTGGAGAATCCAAACAGAATGTTTACCACGCCGGTGGCAATCAGTCCGATGCCCATAAAATAGCGAGCGTTGGATCGGTCACTGACGATACCGGAAACAAACTTCGACAGGCCGTAGGTGATGTAAAACAGCGTCGCCAGCAGCCCAATGTCGCTGCGAGTCAGCACGCCGCTGGTGAGGATATCCGGTACGGCGGCATTGAAGCTTTTGCGTGTGAAATAGAACAGCGCGTAGCCGAGCCAGATGGTGGTCAGGATATGCCGCCGCCAGTAGCGGTAGAGGGCATCCACTTCACGCTTATCAGTAATGAGCGGCGCACTGGCCGGAGCTTTTAAAAACGAAAACATGACCGCGCCTTACACATATCGCTGGGGTAACGACACGCTGACCCGCGTGCCATGCGTACAGGAAATCGAGAGCGATCCGCCGAGGGCGCTAATCCGTTCACGCATCCCAGTGAGGCCAAATCCCTGTTGATTCGACCCAGGCGGCAGGCCGCTGCCGTCATCCTCAATCACCAGCATTAGCCGTTCATCCTGTTGCCAGCCCTGAAGCGTCACCGCGCTGGCGTTGGCGTGCTTAACGATGTTGTTCAGCCCTTCCTGACAGACGCGAAACAGCGTCACCCGCTGGCTTTCGCTGAGTGCAGATTCATCAATTCGCCAGTCGAGATGGCTGACGATACCGCGACTTTCCAGCTCCATTTCGCGCATCAGTGAGCGGATGGCCTGCTCCAGCGTGAGATCGTCCAATTGACGTGGTCGCAGACGGCCTAACAGGCGACGCACCGAATCGTACACGCCGAGAGAAAGTTGTTCAATGTGCGCCCCGCTGCGCTTCACCCCTGCGTTTTCCGGCGCCAGGCGCTGGACAATACCCGCCTGGGTGCGAATGGCGGTGATGGTCTGGCCGATATCATCATGCAGTTCGCGCGCCACATCACGGCGCACGCTCTCTTCGGTTTCCAGCAGACGTTCCGCCAGACGATGGTTGCGCGCTAATTCATTTTGCAGCGACTGGTTAAGTTCGCGCAGACGCTGAATACCCGCACCGAGCAGCAGCCCGGTCAGGCTTTGCACCAGCAGCGAGAGCAACAGGTCAACGGGATGATCGTGCCAGGTCTGGCTGGCAATCAGCGCGATGGCGTTCATCAGCGTCGCAATCAGCGCCCCCTGCCAGCCGTAGTGCCAGGCCAGCGCAATGATCGGCAACGCGAGGCAAAACGGCGTGAAGCGCGAAAGTTCGGCGGGTAAACCGAGCTGTAGCCACAGGCTGACGCTAAACAGCAGCAGGTACCAGACCAGATGTCGCCCGCGCCAGTTCACCGGCTGCGACACCACCGCCGGGCCCAGCGGCAGCCAGGTCGTGCTGGTCAGATAGTGCCAGAACACCAGGCAGATCGGCGCCAGCGTTAATCCGCCGGTGAGCGTCAGCAGCAGCGCGTTCCACGCCTCTTCACCTTGCCCAAGCCAGGGCAGCGATTGCAGCAACGCCGCCGCCGTGAGCGCCGCGCCCTGCAACAACAGCGTGCGCCAGTCGCGCTGATGGCGGTATCGCGAAATCAACATCACCGGGAGTAACGTGAGGAAGCTGCCGATCATCAAAAGTGGTAAATGGGCCAGCGCCACTTCCTGCGCCAGCCAGAAAAGAAGCAGCCATTCCGCGCCCAGCAGCACCGGCCAGTAGCCGCGCGGACATTGCAGCATCAACCCCAGACGCAGGCCAAACGGAAACAGCAGTACCGCCAGCTCCGGGCGCTCAACCAGATGCAGGCTGATGCTCCACAAGCAAAACCACGCGGCGGAGAAGATAAAAAAGCAGGCAACAACGGTGATTAACCGGGAACAGAGCGTGTTCATTGCCAGCCGTCAAACATCCGGCGGGCCAGTTCGACGTCGTTGCTGACCCCCAGCTTTTCCATCAAGTTAGCGCGATGCACGTGCACCGTTTTCGGCGACAGACCCAGTTCAGCGGCAATCTCTTTGACCGCCATACCTTGCGCCAGTTTTTCCGCCACCTGACGTTCACGTTTGGTGAGAGGATCCTGACGACCGGCCGCCAGTTTGACGGCGATGTCCGGCGTCAGGTAACAGCCGCCAGTCGCCACGGTATGCACCGCCGCGATCAGCTCATCCGGGCTACAACGTTTAGAAAGGAAACCACGCGCGCCCGCGTTGAGCGCCTGCTCCACCAGCGCCGGGCTGTCGTGGACAGAGAGCATGATAATCGCCATTCCTTTTGGCAACTGGCTTAACAGTTCAAGACCGGAGATATCAGGCATAGAGATGTCGCAGATACACACCTGCACGCCGCGTCCCGGTAATCCCGCCAGCGCCTCACTGCCTGAGCCAAACTCAGCGACCACCTGCAAATCAGGTTCCAGCCCCAGCAGTTGGGCAAAGCCGGAGCGGACGATGAGGTGGTCGTCAATAAGGGCAACGGTAATCATGGGTTCATCCTGGCGCTAAGGCATGCCTGATGGCGCTACGCTTATCAGGCCTACGGGCGGGTGCCGTTGTAGGCCGGATAAGGCATTAATGCCGCCACCCAGCAAAAGCGCTTACCTTAACGATAAGTGCTTTGGTGTTCAAGCCTTGAGCGATCAGGCTATGCCAGTTGTGACTGTAAATGTCCGGGTGTGCTGCGGTTCTATTTCAATCAAGGTGCCATTGCGTTGTGCTGCCAGGAATCCTTCAGGTCGACAGGTTGCAGGCAAGGCGAATGCCGCAACCTGCTGATCGCCGTTATAGAGGATCCAACGCGTCACATAATTCAGCTCCGTGCTGGAGAAACGCGTAACGAACGTGGTGCCATCAGGCGCGATCATGCTAAATTCCGGCTTATCGGTGTATCTGTCCAGTTGGTCAGCAAAGAAGACAATTTCCGGATCGTAAAAATGCGGTTCATTGAGCCGCGCCAGAGAAGCCTCGCCCTGAACAATCCGCTGATTAAACGCCAGCCACTGCTCAGTCGGCTTAACATGCGCGGGTATCGACTCACGCAGCTTCATGGCCTCATCCGGAATATTCTGGCTGAAGGTGGCTTCCGGTACGTAGGCATAGTTCATATGGCACATGTACTGCAACGGCATTGCCACTGAGGCGAGGTTGGTAACCGCCATCTGAATATCAAACAGCGCGCTCGCTTTGTGCATTACCACCGCAGGATGCGCCTGATAATGATGACCGAACCCCATCACATACTCATAGCGTCCAGCCACGCGCAAATTCTCACCCTCCAGCTCCAGCCAGGCTTCATCCATCGCGGCACAAGCCATTTCACCGTGCAAAGGATGTGAATCCTCTGGTGATGGGCAGCCATTTGCCAACAGACCTGAGTGGAAGGCAAAACAGCCGTAGGTCGCCACCACTTCCGCCGCCGGTTTCGGCTGACTGAACATGTTACGCATGGTCAGGTCATGGCCATCAAACTGAGCATCCCAGATCATCTGCCCCATCCAGGGCAGAATAACCAGATGTCCACGACTGTTTTCTACCTTCAGCCCTTCCACTCCGCTGGCGTAACGAAATGCGGTAACCGTGAAGTCGTTATTCTTCAGTAAGATTCGCGGATGCTCTGCAAAGAGTTCTCGCCACAGCGTTATACGTGTTGTCATGATCGCTCTCCTCAGGAAACTGTCGCTTCAGCCAGGTTGTTGCGCACTTTGCTTTCACGCCAGAAGTAGATACCGACGTACACGAAGCACAGCATGGAAACCAGGAACGAAAGTTGCAATGAATGGAACATATCGGCCACATAGCCCTGAATCGCCGGAACCACCGCCGCGCCGACAATCGCCATGACAATGACGGCACCCGCCATTTCGGTATGCTCGTTATCCACGGTATCAAGCGTACCCGCATAGATTGTCGCCCAGCAGGGTCCAAACAGGACACTCACCAGCACTGCGACATACACAGCGCTGAAGCTTGGCGCCAGTGCAACATAGACGAGGAACAGCGCACCAATAATGGAATAGATAATCAGCACTTTTTCCGGATTGAAGCGCGTCATCAAAATGTTGGCGATAAACTTGCCGATAAAGAAGCAGGCGAAGCTATAGACCATGAAGGTTGAGGCGTCGCGCTCGTTGATATCACCTAATTCCAGTGCCAGACGGATGGTGAATGACCACACCGCGACCTGCATCCCCACATAAAGAAATTGCGCCACAATTCCACGACGGAAACGGGCATTGCTGGCCAGATAACGCAGTGTATCCATCGCTGACGGGCGTTTATGACTCGTGGTTTGCGCGACTTTACAGGTCGGGAAGCGAGTCAGCAGGAATAACACCATCACCACAACCAGTACCATAATCATGTACTTGTATGGCTCAAGGGTATTTTCCAGCATCAACACTTTAAAGTTATGGATCTGCTCAGCGTTCATCCCGGCCATCTGTTTTTCCAGGCTTTCACCTTCAGAGAAGACCAGATATTTACCTAGCAGAATGCCAGCAGCCGCACCAATAGGATAAAAAGTCTGACTGATGTTCAGGCGTAAAGTGGCATACGCTTTTGGGCCGATCATTGAGCTGTAGGTGTTGGCTGCTGTTTCCAGGAAGCTCAGACCAATCGCAATCGCGAAAATCGCCGCAAGGAACATGGTGTAGGTGGCCATGTGCGATGCCGGGAAAAAGAGCGTACACCCAACGATATAAAGGGTCAGCCCCATTAAGATGGCGACTTTATAACTGGTCTTTTTAATCACCAGAGATGCTGGAATCGCAATTAAAAAATAACCGCCATAAAAGGCACTCTGAACTAATGCCGAGGCAAAGTTGCTGAGTGAAAATACGCTTTTGAATTGCGTAATCAGAATATCATTTAATGCGGCTGCGCATCCCCATAATGGGAATAAACAGGATAACAAAATAAACTGGAACAGAGGGGTCTTATTCAAATAGCCGTCAGGCATCTGAATGATGTTTTTATCGTTCATAGTGCTACCTTTTACAGTGCAGGAGTATTATTCGTTTAAGGTAAGAAACTCATTAAATTGTTCGATGCTTGGATAAGATGATTGAGTGCCTTTCCCGGTAACGCTGAAAGCAGCGAAGAGAGCGGCTTTTTTCATGGCGGCTTCCACATCACCGCTTTGAACGTAATAGTGAGCAAAACAACCGATGAAAGCATCGCCTGCGCCACTGGTATCGACAGCGTTCACTTTAAACGCTGGAACATGGACTTCCTGGTCACGCGTCATCCACAGCGCACCTTTCTCACCCATGGTGACGATAATATTGTTCAGACCTTTATCAACCAGAGAACGTGCCGCTGCGCGAATATGGTCATAAGTATCTACTGGCATACCGGTTAATATTTCCAGCTCGGTTTCATTCGGCACAAAAAAATCACATTTACAGGCATAAGACATATCTAATTCCCGTAATGCAGGGGCGGGATTTAGTAACACTTCAATACCGTGTTTTTTGCCAAATTCAATCGCGTGATAAACGGTTTCCAGCTGCACCTCCAGTTGCAGGACAATAAGCTGACATTTTTTCAGATCTTCCGCCGCACGATCGATATCTTCCGGGGAGAGAAATTTGTTCGCTCCTTTAATAATCAGAATACTGTTGCTGGAGTTCGCATTAACAAAGATCGGTGCGACACCGCTGCTGGTGCAGGGTACCTTTTCGACATAGGTGGTATTAATTCCCCAGGATTCGAGATTGCGAATAGTGTTATCCGCAAAAATATCATCACCGACTTTTGTCAGCATCAGCACTTTGGAATTGAGCTTAGCGGCCGCAACGGCCTGATTTGCGCCTTTGCCCCCGCAGCCAATTTTGAACGCCGGTGCTTCCAGCGTTTCCCCTTCTTTGGGCATCTGGTTGATGTAGGTGATGAGATCCACCATGTTGGAGCCAATAACCGCGATATCCATTTTACTACCTCTCAGAAACAATCACACAACAATGATATTAAAATAACATTATCATGTTACTTTCGTATCATTTGTGACTAGGATCGCGATTGGAAGATCATTTTATTGTTTATTTATTGCACTAAATGTTACACCCACATCACAATACAAATGATGAAGTTGCTTACAATTGACTGAAAATTAACTGGTTATAATCAATAAAACGTGAAAAAACACGCTTTTATTTCCGGATAGTCAGACGTATAGTAATGCGGCAATGTCATGTTCTCAGAAACACAAAAATGTTACTGAAGGAACATGGGAACATGATTCGTGGAGAAGCACATGGAAACTAAGCAAAAAGAACGTATTCGACGTCTGATGGAATTGTTGAAGAAGACCGACCGAATCCATCTGAAAGAGGCGGCACGAATGCTGGAAGTTTCCGTGATGACTATTCGTCGGGATCTCAGTCAGGATGACGAACCGTTACCACTCACGCTGCTCGGTGGTTACATTGTGATGGTGAACAAACCTGCTGCCATCGTTAACGCGCCACTCCCCGCGCAAAAACAGTATCACCGCGACGATTTACCGGTTGCCATTCTGGCTGCGGGACTGGTGAGTGAAAATGATCTGGTCTTTTTTGATAATGGTGCGGAAATGCCGTTGGTGGTCAGCATGATCCCGGACGATATTTCCTTTACCGGGATTTGCTACTCGCACCGGGTGTTCGTAGCGCTAAATGAAAAGCCCAACGCCACAGCGATTCTTTGCGGGGGGACCTACCGGGCGAAAAGTGACGCCTTTTACGACACCAGCAATCCCTCCCCGCTGGATGCACTCAACCCACGGAAAGTCTTTATCTCCGCCAGCGGAGTCCATGAGCATTTCGGCGTTAGCTGGTTCAATCCGGACGATCTGGCCACAAAACGCAAAGCGATGGAACGCGGATTACGCAAAATTCTGCTGACGCGCCACGCCCTGTTCGATGAGGTCGCCCCCGCCAGCATTGGTCCACTCTCCACCTTTGACGTACTGATAAGCGACCGTCCGTTACCGGCAGATTACGCAACCCACTGCCGGAACGGCTCTGTCAAAGTGATCACCCCGGATTCAGACGGCGACTAACTCACTCAAAGAACACGGTAATTTTGTTAAACATCGACGGATCGGACTGGTTGCGGGCCACTTTCACCACATCTTCCAGCTTGTCGATCTGGCTTATCATCTGCTCAAGACGTTGATCGTCGTTGACCAGTAGCCAGATGCGGCTCTTATCGCTGTCCTGAATCGGTAGACAGAGAATGCCTTCTACGTTGAACGCGCGGCGGGCGAACAGCCCGCAAACGTGAGTCATTACGCCCGGATGGTTGCGTACGGTGAGTTCCAGGATTACGTTGTCATGTGTCTGCTGTTGCATGGCTTATTCCCCCACCATTTCTGTGTTTGCCGCACCCGGCGGCACCATCGGGTACACTTTTTGTTCGGCATCGATGCGCACGTGGATCAGCGCAGGCCCAGGGCGATTAATAATCTCCTGCAACGCTGCCTGTGGGTCCGCTTCGTTATTCAGATCGCAGGTTTCGAGACCAAACCCGGCGGCTATCTGCATAAAGTTAATCATCCCCGGATAGGTCGCGGCAAAAACACCCTGCTTATAGAACAGACTCTGCTGCTGATATACAAGACCCAACGCTTCGTTATTCATCAGGATGATTTTAATATCCAGCTGATTTTCGCTGGCTGTCGCCATTTCCTGAATATTCATCATCAGGCTGCCGTCGCCGGAGAAGCACAGCACTTTCTTGTCTGGATTGGCCAGCGCTGCACCGATTGCCGCTGGCAGGCCAAAGCCCATAGTTCCCAGACCGCCGGAGGTCAGCCACTGACGCGGACGGTTCAGCGGATAAGCCTGTGCCGCCCACATCTGATGCTGGCCTACGTCGGTGGTGATAATAGCGCTATCGTCTACGCAGGCAGCCACGGCGTTGATCAATCCATAGTGGCTGAGCGGGTCGCTTTCCTGCGGAATAGTGCAAGGGAATTCACGTTGTAAATCGGCCACCGTCTGATGCCACGACTCTCGCGGCTGCGCGTCAATTAATGGGATCAATTGCGCCAGAACCTCATCGACATCCGCCTGAATCGCCACGTGCGGTTGTTTGATTTTACCCAGCTCCGCGCGGTCGATATCTACGTGAATGATTTTGGCGTTCGGGCAGAACTGCTCCGTTTTACCAATCGCCCGGTCATCAAAACGTGCGCCCAGAACAATCAATAAATCCGCTTCTTGCAGAATAAAGTTAGTGCTACGCGCGCCGTGCATGCCCAGCATGCCTAACGACAGCGGATGGGCTTTCGGCAACATACCGAGCGCCATTAAGGTCATAGTGGTGGGCAGCATCGCTTTTTCCGCCAGTTCACGCACGCGCTCAGGTGCGTTAATCACGCCGCCGCCGAGGTACAGCACCGGACGCTGTGCGGCGTTAATCATGGCTGCGGCATCGCGAATGCTGTCCTGGCTGAACGCTGGTGCCGCCATTTTCTGCGCAGGCTCCGGCATCTCTTCAATGTCAAAAACGGCGGTTTGAATATCCTTAGGAATGTCTATCCACACCGGGCCTGGACGTCCGGACTGTGCAATGCGGAACGCATCGCTCATGACCTGCGGTAATTCACTGATATGGCGGACCAGATAGTTGTGCTTAGTGATGGGGATAGAGATGCCGTAGGTGTCGACTTCCTGGAAGGCGTCGGTGCCAATCATTGAGGCCGGAACCTGCCCGGTGATACACACCAGCGGGATGGAATCCAGACGCGCATCGGCAATGGCGGTCACCAGATTGGTTGCGCCCGGTCCGCTGCAGGCCATACAGACGGCGGGTTTGCCATCGGTTCTCGCCATTCCCTGAGCGATAAACCCTGCTCCTTGCTCGTGGCGCGCCAGGATATGACGGATTTGCGTGCTTTGACTTAAGGCGTCATAGACGGGAAGAATCGATCCGCCGGGAATACCGGTAACAACCTGAATTCCCTGGCGTTCCAGGAAATGAACGATGAATTCTGCGCCCGTAAAACGCGTACGCTTGGATGTTATGCCCGAACTTGCCATGCTCCAGTCCTTTTATTCTGGGCCTTTGCTCCGGGCAGGTCTCTGAAACGAAAAACCCCGCCCGGTTTGCGCCGGCGGGGTTTTGGAATCGTGTGTTGATTCGGACCCTACGGCGCATTGCCGACGACCACCACCACACGCACGACGACCGCTGCGCGAGATGGCGCAGTTTTTAGTAGGGTCGCAGTCAGCATGGAAGGGTTCATTAGGGACCTGTCTGTTTGTTGATTAACTGGATTTATACAAACACAGGTTTTTCAGCGTGACAATGGAAAAATTTTCATCTGCATAAAAATGCGTCAACGATCACATTTCGTTGTGCATTGCTGAAAAACAAAAAACCCCGCCGGAGCGAGGTTTTTTTCAATGCTGTGCGGTTGGTAGCCGCCGAACACACTGTGTTATGTCAACGAAAAAAGTATACGCGTTCTGCGAAGAACACGCAATTTCGGCACGAATTTTGATGGTTTTGAGTATGGAACATGAATAGCGTAACGTCCATAAAATACTGTTAATTTATACAGTATTTATCTATAATGTCTCGGTACGCAATGTGTTATGCGGGGGCCGCATCGTAAACCGGCGCATCAAAGTCCTGGCTGAAACGGGTGGTGCCGTCAGCGCCTTAACCCCCGTGTGAGCACACTGTGTTATGTCAACAAAGGTGCTGGCAACAGGCAGCGGCGAGGTACGTCAGCACCGTGCTCCTTGTACCAAAAGGAGAGCGTATGAGCCTCGTGGATATCGCTATTCTTATCCTCAAACTCATTGTTGCAGCACTGCAACTACTTGATGCTGTTCTGAAATACGTTAAGTAATTCGGATTCAAGTCGCACCTAAGGGGGGCGGGTAACACTCCGCTCCCCTTTCACCTTCTCCCTGGTGCTTGTGTCGCGCCAATATGTTACGTTTTTATGACATTCTCAGGGAAGAATTCCACCATGACGCTTTCTGTTTTCTGCATTTTGCTGTTCGCCGCGCTGCTGCATGCCAGCTGGAATGCCATTGTTAAAGCTGGAAACGATAAACTGTACTCAGCGATCGGTGTCAGCGGTTCTGCTGCAATTATGGCATTGATTTGCTTACCCTTTGCGCCGCAACCTTCCGCCGCCAGCCTGCCGTTTTTAGCCGTCTCAACTGCGTTGCAAATTGTATATACCGTCCTGGTCGCCAAAACCTATCAGGTTTCGGATATGAGCCAGACCTATCCGTTAATGCGCGGCACAGCGCCACTACTGGTCGCAATTATCAGCGTCCTGTTTCTTGGCGATAGCCTCTCTGTTCTAGCCTGGGTGGGGATTGCCACGATCTGTCTGGCGATCCTCGGCATGGCGTTTAACGGACGCAGCAGCTCGCAACGCGGGATCGTGCTGGCGCTCATTAACGCCTGCTTTATCGCCGGATATACGCTGGTTGATGGCACCGGCGTACGTTTATCTGAAACCGCGCTGGGTTATACGCTGTGGACCTTCTTTCTGAACGGCTCCTGCCTGCTGGGCTGGGCGATGATTGCCCGACGCCGGGAAGCGTCACGTTATCTGGTACAACAGTGGAAAAAAGGTATTCTTGGCGGGATTGGCACAATGGGTTCTTACGGTCTGGCGCTGTGGGCCATGACTCAGGCTCCGTTGGCGGTAGTCGCTGCGCTGCGTGAAACTTCCATCCTGTTTGGCGCGCTGCTCGCGTGGCTGCTACTGAAAGAGAAGGTTGCCGGAATACGTCTCGTTGCGGCTGGAGGCATTGCCATAGGCGCAGTTTTGCTACGCTTATCATGACCTCTGTAAACCCGATGCAATCCGGCAACATTTGTTGCCGCTTTTTGTTTACATTTCCTGCCGTCCATCGTTTAAACATTCCAGCCCACTATCTGGTCTTCTTTTTCTGTTGTGGTAGATTCCACGCGCATTTACGGGAAAGTGCAGCACCTTATTCTTATTTTTTCACTTTTTTAAAAGTAATCAGCGAAATGAAAAGGCATAGAAGCGTCAATTTGTTGTTGATGTTGGTATTACTGGTGGCGGTAGGTCAGATGGCGCAAACCATTTATATCCCCGCGATTGCTGATATGGCGCGTGAACTGAACGTTCGCGAAGGGGCGGTGCAAAGCGTGATGGCCGCCTATCTGTTGACCTATGGCCTGTCACAACTGATTTACGGCCCACTTTCCGATCGCGTTGGCCGCCGCCCGGTGATCCTCGCCGGGATGTCCATTTTTATGCTGGCTACGCTGGTCGCCATAACCACTCACAGCCTGACGGTATTGATTATCGCCAGCGCAATACAGGGGATGGGAACGGGCGTCGGTGGTGTGATGGCGCGAACGTTACCGCGCGATTTGTATGAAGGCACGCAGTTACGCCACGCTAATAGCCTGTTAAACATGGGGATTCTGGTCAGCCCACTGCTGGCGCCATTGATTGGCGGTATGCTGGATACCCTGTGGAACTGGCGTGCCTGTTACATCTTTCTGCTGGTGCTGTGCGCAGGCGTCACGTTTAGCATGGCGCGCTGGATGCCAGAAACGCGCCCCGCAGGTGCGCCGCGTCCACAGCTTATCGCCAGCTACAAAACGCTGTTTGGCAACAGCTCTTTCACCTGTTACGTGCTGATGCTGATCGGCGGCCTGGCGGGCGTTGCGGTCTTCGAAGCCTGTTCCGGGGTGTTGTTAGGCGCGCGTCTCGGCTTAAGCAGCATGGTGGTCAGTATCCTGTTTATTCTGCCCATTCCGGCGGCGTTTTTTGGTGCCTGGTTCGCCGGTCGCCCGAATAAGCGTTTCTCGACGCTAATGTGGCAGTCGGTTATCTGCTGTCTGGTCGCCGGTTTGATGATGTGGATCCCTGGTCTGTTCGACGTGATGAACGTCTGGACACTGCTGGTTCCCGCCGCACTGTTTTTCTTCGGCGCCGGGATGCTGTTTCCGCTGGCAACCAGCGGCGCAATGGAGCCTTTCCCGTTCCTGGCCGGTACTGCTGGTGCGCTGGTTGGTGGATTACAGAACATTGGTTCCGGCGTGCTGGCGTGGTTCTCTGCCATGCTGCCGCAGACCGGGCAAGCCAGTCTGGGCCTGCTGATGACCCTTATGGGGCTGTTGATTTTTGTTTGCTGGCTTCCGCTGGCGTCACGCGTGTCGCATCAGGGACAGGCGGTTTAAGCGTATGATGGCCCGGCTTCTCGCCGGGCTTTTCACACTCAGGGGCAATCATGGTATTCAACAACGGCTCCAGCGCCGGTCTCCATGCCCCTTCCTCACCATCATAGAACTGCGTATCCGCATTGATAGCATAGGGAATTTTCGCTTTCTTCAGCTCGCAAGCCATAAAGCGGGCAAACGCCATTTGCGAGGCAGAAGGCGCATTCCTGATGGTTTCTCCCGGCGACCAGCCTCCTACCCAACTAACATGACCGGTTTTCTGCTGCCAGTGAATGGCGGTATTGATACGGGCGCGAATGGCGGCCTTTTCTGCCGCTGTCCCTGAGGTCCACGGGTATTTACCGTTATTTTTCAGCGGCCCCCACGGGAAAATATGCCATTGGGCCAGCACGGTATTCTGACTTTGCGGCGGCAACTTTAGGTTGGGCAAATCTTCAGGAGCGGCATGCAGTTTCGGCGCGATAAATATCATTCGCTGTGGATCGATGGCATGGATGGTACGGATGGTTTTGTCATACACCCTATTGAGCGACGCCTGATTATGGTTGAGCTTATCGGCAGGTTCATAAATCAGGTCGAAACCCAGCAACGGCGAGCTTTGGCCAAAGTAATGCGCCACCGCCACCCACCAGTTAACCACCTCTTTTTCGTTACTGGCACTGGGGTCTTTTTTATACTCGTCAGCCTGATAGGCGATTATCGGGATCACGCCATACTGCTCGCAGGCTTCCACCAGCTTGCGCAGATGAATGAGCCGCGCCTCCGTAGGCTCACCCGCCACGCGAATGCGCACGTGGGTCAACCCTTTCGCCTTATAATCCCGCACCACCAGCGGCTCGAATTCACGGATGCCCCGATCGGTACGCGCCCAATCTACGTTCATCCCAACCCCAAGCTGCTGCACATACTGCGCCGCCGTCAACACAGGTTGCGCGGCACACACGGTGGCGCTGGCCAACAGTAAAAGGGAAACAATCGGCTTTAACACGGTCGTCCTTACGCAAATCATCAGGAGTGATATCACGTATTTAGCACGCTTTTTCACTTTCCGTGTAGAGCGAAAGCGTAAAAAATATTCGCGACCCGCTTATTTAACCTGCTCCTGTAGCCAGCCAATAAACGCCTCGATTTTCGGCCACTGCCTGCCGGGCAGCGTGGTGATGTAGTAATGCTGATGACATTTCAGCGCCATATCGCCAAAAGGCGCAATCAATTCTCCGCTGTCGAGGCGTTTTTGCACCAGCCGTTTTCGGCCCATCGCTACGCCGATATGGTTCATTGCCGCAATCACTGCTAAATCAGAACGATCAAAACCAATCCCCGACGATGTCGGCAAATTCGCCGCAAAATTCTGCGCCCAACTGTGCCACTCATCGGTCCCGGAATCGTTACTCCACGCCTGTCTGTCGTGCAGCAACGTACAGTGCGGCAAATTCACCAGCGAACCGGTAAGGTCATGGCGGCGGGCGTAGTCCGGGCTGCACACCGGCAGGATCTCTTCATCCATCAGGAAGTGATGCGTGAGTTGCGCGGAGGGTGCATCGTCAAAATAGATGGCGAGATCGATACCCGCACGCTGTAGATTGACGTTGTCGTTCCCGGTCAACATGGTTAGCGAAATTGACGGGTAGCGACGGGTAAAGTCGCCGAGCGCCGGAACCAGCCAGCACTGGGCGATAGAAGGCCGTGAGTAGACGGTGAGCGTCCCCGAGAGCTCCTGATTCTTAATATCAAGAATCTCCTGGTTGAGCGTGTCCAGTGACGACTTCAGCGCCCAAAATACCCGTTTGCCCTCATGAGTGAGTTCCACTTTGCGATGAGAACGAACAAATAATTGGATGCCAAGCTCATCTTCAAGCTGATTTATGCGATGGCTGACGGCGCTGGGGCTCAATGACAGCTCGTCTGCCGCCAGCGCAAACGACTGATGCCGGGCCGCCACTTCAAAAGTATACAGCTTTGACAGCTGCCAGCCGTTGAGCAGCCGGTTTCTGACTTCGCGTAGGGGATCCATTCTCACCTCCTTTCCTTCTGATTCATGCGCTGGAGTGTAAAAAAGTTCGCTGCAAAAATCAGCTCAAAGGTGAACCAGAGTGAACCATATCGCATAAACAAAGCACAATTAGACATAAATCACTCATTTGATGCAATCTGGCTCATGTGAATGGGGATTTATATCGTTTGTCAGACCATGCCTTATTTTTGTCCAATAACCCTATATTAATCACAGGGCAAGGTGAGTTATGCACTCTCAAATCTGGGTTGTGAGCACGCTGCTGATAAGCATCGTGTTAATCGTTTTGACCATCGTGAAGTTCAAATTCCACCCGTTTCTGGCGCTACTGTTAGCCAGCTTCTTCGTGGGTACGATGATGGGCATGGGGCCGTTGGATATGGTCAATGCCATTGAGAGTGGCATCGGCGGTACGCTGGGCTTCCTCGCCGCGGTTATCGGCCTTGGGACCATTCTGGGCAAAATGATGGAAGTGTCCGGCGCAGCCGAACGCATTGGCCTGACGCTGCAGCGCTGCCGCTGGCTATCCGCCGACGTCATTATGGTTCTGGTTGGACTGATTTGCGGGATCACGCTGTTTGTTGAAGTCGGCGTGGTGCTGTTGATTCCACTGGCCTTTTCAATTGCCAAGAAAACCAATACTTCATTACTGAAGCTGGCGATTCCGCTGTGTACGGCGCTGATGGCGGTGCACTGCGTGGTACCACCGCATCCGGCTGCCCTGTTCGTGGCGAACAAGCTGGGCGCAGACATTGGCACCGTGATTGTCTACGGCTTACTGGTCGGCTTGATGGCCTCGCTGATAGGCGGTCCTCTGTACCTGAAATTCCTGGGTAACCGTCTGCCGTTTAAACCGGTTCCGGCTGAGTTTTCTGACCTTAAAGTGCGTGACGAAAGTACGCTACCGTCGCTGGGTGCTACGCTGTTTACCGTTCTGCTGCCGATTGGCCTGATGCTGGTAAAAACCGTCGCTGAGCTGAACATGGCGAAAGGCAGCACGGTATATACGCTGCTGGAGTTTATTGGTAACCCGATCACCGCGATGTTTATTGCCGTTTTCGTTGCCTATTACATTCTCGGCCTGCGTCAGCACATCGGTATGGGTACGTTGCTGACCCACACTGAAAACGGTTTTGGCTCCATCGCTAACATTCTGCTGATTATCGGCGCAGGCGGCGCGTTCAACGCTATCCTCAAGAGCAGTGGGCTGGCGGATACTCTTGCGCTGATCCTCTCGAACATGCATATGCACCCGATTCTGCTGGCGTGGCTGGTGGCGTTAATCCTGCATGCCGCGGTGGGTTCCGCCACGGTGGCAATGATGGGCGCCACGGCAATCGTTGCACCGATGCTGCCGCTCTATCCCAACGTCAGCCCGGAGATCATCGCCATTGCTATCGGTTCCGGCGCTATTGGCTGCACGATCGTTACCGATTCCCTCTTCTGGCTGGTGAAGCAATACTGCGGTGCCACCCTGAATGAAACGTTTAAATACTATACGACCGCGACATTTATCGCGTCCGTGATTGCACTGGCTTGCACATTCCTGCTTTCCTTTATTATCTAAGCGCAAAGAGACTGACTATGGAAAACATTCAAACACTTATCGCCCAGTATCCTTTAGTGGAAGATCTGGTTGCTCTCAAGGAGACAACCTGGTTTAACCCTGGCACCACCTCTCTTGCGGAAGGTTTACCGTATGCTGGCCTGACTGAACACGATGTTCAGGATGCTCACGCCCGTCTGACGCGCTTTGCGCCGTACCTGGCAAAGGCATTCCCGGAAACCGCGGCCACCGGCGGCATTATTGAATCTGAGCTGGCCGCGATTCCGGCCATGCAAAAGCGGCTGGAGAAAGAGTACGGGCAGCGCATCAATGGCGAAATTCTGCTGAAGAAAGACAGTCACCTGCCAATTTCTGGCTCGATTAAAGCCCGTGGTGGCATTTATGAAGTACTGACCCACGCGGAAAAACTGGCGCTGGAAGCCGGTCTGCTGACCACACAAGACGATTACAGCGTTCTGCTTTCGCCCGAATTCAAACAGTTCTTTAGCCAGTACAGCATCGCGGTAGGCTCCACCGGTAATCTCGGCATGTCGATTGGTATAATGAGCGCCCGTATCGGCTTTAAGGTGACGGTGCATATGTCGGCCGACGCCCGCGCATGGAAAAAAGCCAAACTGCGCAGCCACGGTGTAACGGTCGTGGAGTATGAAGAAGATTACGGCGTGGCGGTTGAACAAGGCCGTAAGGCGGCGGAGTCCGATCCAAACTGCTTCTTTATCGATGATGAAAATTCCCGCACGCTGTTTTTAGGCTATGCGGTGGCCGGACAGCGCTTAAAGGCGCAGTTTGCCCAGCAGGGACGCGTGGTGGATGCAGACCATCCACTGTTTGTTTACCTGCCATGCGGCGTCGGCGGTGGCCCTGGCGGCGTGGCGTTTGGCCTGAAGCTGGCGTTTGGCGATAACGTGCACTGCTTCTTCGCAGAACCAACCCATTCACCGTGCATGCTGCTGGGGATTTATACCGGACTGCACGATACGATTTCCGTGCAGGATATTGGCATCGACAACCTGACGGCGGCTGATGGGCTGGCTGTCGGCCGTGCGTCTGGCTTTGTTGGCCGGGCAATGGAACGTCTGCTCGACGGTCTGTACACCCTGGACGATCAGACGATGTACGACATGCTGGGCTGGCTGGCGCAGGAAGAAGGTATTCGCCTCGAACCGTCAGCGCTGGCAGGGATGGCCGGTCCGCAACACGTTTGCGCCTCTGCTGACTATCAGCACATGCACGGCTTCAGCGCGGATCAGCTCAATAACGCCACTCATCTGGTGTGGGCGACCGGCGGTGGAATGGTCCCGGAAGATGAAATGGCGCAGTATCTGGCCAAAGGACGTTAAATACAGCTGAGCTTAACGCAGCATCGCCATCAGTTCCATCGGTGAGCGATGTTGCTTAAGCAGGTCACGCATCACGCGCATATGCGGCGCGGTATGGTTGAAGAAAGCCTGATAGCCTGCACACAGCACGCCCTTTCCATTTTCCTCGCAGTACGCAGGACAATCACCGTGGTAATATTGAAACAATGAGCATGTCTGGCAACGCGTATTCATTGATGACATGGTCTGTCGTTCAATCTGTGCCGTCAGACCACACCACTGGCGAAGCGTTTTATCGAAAAGCTGGATAGATATCTGATTAATATCTTCACGTACCCAGATATCAAATATCGTAATTAAAAATCGGCCCCACGCCTCAGACGTAACCGATTCGTCTGTCAGATGACCTGAACCATCGTGCTTAACCAGCGGAATAAACTGTACCAGGCGAACATTTCCTTGTTGCAAACCACGGTACACTTCAACCGGTTGTAAACACTTCTGATGGTCAATCACCACGTTTAAAACATCATCACTAACATCCATGTTCTCACATCCTGTCATGCAAAATTCCCGATAAATACGATAAGTTGGCGAACATGCGTTACAGCAAACAGCATTGCGAGGGATAACACCGCGAGGGAGATCATAAATTTGTCACGCACCGCGCGAGATTCAGAAAAATCGCTATGACTCACATCCATCAGATTACGGCTACGGGTGTAGCGCCAGAGGATAATCGCCACTATCGCCAGCACAACTATCGATATCCAGAACAGCACTCCCGCCTGGTGCCAGTTGTGCTTAATCGCCAGCGCCATTAACGCGCCATAGCCCAACAACGTGCGAAACCAGGCCAGTGAAGTCCGCTCCGGTTGTAACCCCGGGTCAGCGATGCGTCGCGATTTGCGGCTATCCGGCATACAGCACCAGCGTCATGACAATCACCGCCACAATAGTCAGCATGACGCTGATAATCAGCAGGCTGTGGGTGTAGGGCAAGTCTTCTTTCAGTCGCATCGCCTTTTCGTTACGTAGCCAGCGCAGATAGCCGTAGATCGCCAGACCGCCGGCAAACAGACACAGCAACAAGGCAAGCGCCTCACGGATGACCGGCGTGGCAAAATCCGGGGCCAGTTGATCAAGGCCAACCCCCGCCGCCAGAAACCCGAGCGCGGTGCGGATCCACGCCAGAAAGGTACGTTCATTTGCCAGCGAGAAGCGATAATCCGGTGCTTCTCCAAGGCGAGAAATCTTCATGACAGCTCCTTAAATATTGTTGTCTGGTCGTTATACCGGAACAGTTAAGGAGTATGAACCTGATTCTCAAACGAGAGGGCGAGTCGGGTGATGAGACAATGGGAAAGAGAGAGGGTGTTTGTAATGCCGGATGGAGAGTTGCGTTTTATCCGGCCTACAGGAGATGCAGGCCGGATAAGTCAGTTTTAACCTAATCCCCAGAAGAGCACCGCCAACAGTTGCGGGGTGATAATCCTCAAGAACATGACCAGCGGATAAACGGTAGCGTAGGAGAGCGCTGCTGCCCCGCTGGTGGCATGCAGGTTATTAGCAAACGCCAGAGCCGGGGGATCGGTCATTGAGCCAGCCAACATACCGCACAGCGTCAGATAGTTCATTTTGGCAAAGATTCGCGCCAGCAAGCCCACGGTAATGAGCGGAATCGCGGTAATGAAAATACCGTAACCCACCCAGCTCAGACCATCTCCCTGTGTTAGGGTATCGACAAAATCACCGCCTGACTTCAGACCCACCACCGCAAGAAACAGCACGATACCCAACTCTCGCAACGCCAGGTTAGCGCTGGGAGGCATAAACCAGTACAGCTTACCGATGCTACCAATACGCCCCAGGATCAGGGCCATAATCAGCGGCCCGCCGGCCAACCCCAGTTTCAACGCCACCGGGAACCCCGGGATGAACAGCGGGATTGAACCCAGTAGAACACCCAGCCCGATACCGATAAATACCGGCAGCATCTGCACCTGCTGCAGTTTTTGCTGCGCGTTACCCACAACATTGGCAACGGCATCAATGGACGCGGGACGCCCCACCAGATTGAGGATATCCCCGAATTGCAGGCTGGCGTCACTGCTGGCTACCAGCTCAACACCCGCACGGTTCAGGCGGGAAATCACCACGTCGTAACGTTCTTTAAAGTGCAGGTCGCGGATACGTTTACCCAGCACCTGTTCGTTGGTCACCACCACGCGTTCGACGCGTAAATCGGTACCTCGCGTAGACAGCGATGTGTCTACCTCCTGCCCAATCACCACCTGCGCGTTATGCAGGTCAGCAGGCTGTCCGACCAGGTGTAGCAGGTCGCCCATCTGGATAACAGTCCCTGGCGACGGCACCATCAATGTCTCGTCACGTTTCAGACGCGAGCAGATGATTTTGTCGCTGTTCAGAATCGGGACATCCTGAATCGCCATATTGTTGATGTTTGGGTTTTCCACGCGGATGTTCATCGTCTGAATCAGTGCGTGCCCGTTGGTCAGCGTGGATTCATGCTGCTGGGCTTCAGCATCGACGTTAACGCGGAAAATAAGGCGCATCAGCCACATGGTCAGTAAAATTCCGCAGATGCCGAAAGGATAAGCCATGGCATAGCTCATCCCCATCTGGTCAACCACATCGCCAGGCGTACCTAAATCGCGCAGAATTTGCTGCCCCGCACCTAACGCCGGGGTATTGGTGACCGCTCCAGAGAATATTCCCAGCACCACAGGGAGAGGAATGGCAAAAATCTTATGCAGGATCGCGGTGACCAGGCCACCCATGATGACAATCAGCACAGCAAACAGATTCAGCCGCAGGCCCGAAACGCGCAGAGAAGCAAAAAAGCCCGGCCCCACCTGAATACCAATGGTGTAGACGAAAAGAATCAGGCCAAATTCCTGAATAAAATGCAGCATGTCGCCGCTCAGGGTCATCCCTGCCTGATCGACAAAATGCCCGACGATAATACCGCCGAACAGCACGCCTCCAATGCCAAAACCCACGCCACGTATTTTTATGTTGCCGATCCATAACCCGACAACTGCCACTAATGCCAGAACGCTGACCGTCAATGCTATATCACTCATATCCTGTTCCCTGTGAATAACATCATTAAGTAAATGGATTCTCGCAGAGTACAGTCGCAATGTATGGGTGGTAAAGCACAAAAAAGCCCCGTCATTTCTGGCGGGGCAAAGGCATGGAGCTATTTAACTATCTAATGCAGGACGTTCGCTGATGGCGATACGTTGTGGAGCAATGGTTTCAGGTTCATTCCGGGTCAAATCAATATGCAGCAAGCCGTTAGTGAAGCTTGCGCCGGAGACCTCCATATTTTCAGCCAGCGTAAAGCTCAGGCTGAACGGCTGAGTGACCAGCCCCTGATGCAACCATTTGGTCTCTTTTTCCGGCTGCTGCGGCGTGCCTTTCACGGTCAGGCGCGTGCCTTCCAGTTGAATATCCAGATCTTCCTGGCGGAAACCGGCTAACGCAAGGGTAATGCGGTAGTGGTTATCATCGCTCTTTTCGATGTTATAAGGCGGGAAGCTCTGGCTTTCACCGGTGTTTTGCAAGGCATTGGCCAGTTTGTCAAAACCGATCCATTGACGCAGCAGTGGGGATAAATCGTAGTTACGCATAATAATCTCCTTCTAAGAAGCGAGTAGGTACCTTTCGGCTCCCTGACGGCAAGCCGATGACTTAGCAAGGCCGCCTGAAGCGGCCTACAGAATTAGTTAATTTCGATGCGGCGCGGTTTGTTCGCTTCAGGAATCACGCGCTCAAGATCGATATACAGCAGACCATTTACCAGGTTTGCGCCGCGAACATGAATGTTCTCCGCTAACTGGAACTTGCGTTCAAAGTTGCGCTCGGCAATACCCTGATACAGGTAAGTACGTTCTTTTTGATCGTCCGCATGGGCGCCTTTTACCACCAGCAGATTGTCCTGGGCAGTAATTTCCAGTTCGCTTTCAGCAAAACCGGCAACGGCAATTGCAATGCGGTAATGGTTTTCGTCTACCAGCTCAACGTTGTACGGAGGGTAGCCGCCATTGCTCTGGCCCTGATTGTTTTCCAGCAGGTTAAACAGACGGTCAAAACCAATAGCAGAACGGTACAGCGGGGATAAATCAAAGTTACGCATAATCAATAGCTCCTGAAATCAGCGAGAATAATTGACCTTCCATCATGGACAGGTCAGGTAGCCAGGACACCCATCAGGCATGCCCTTCATTTGTCTACACTCTAAAAATGGGTCTTAATACAAACTTTTCAAGCGTATTCATCTGACTTTTTTTGCAGTTTGTTGTCTATTGCATACACTGGGGGGAGCAGTTGTTCTCGTTAAATCGCGATGGCCGCCACAGTGCGACGAAATGGTGATGTTATTTTCGCAACGGATCGCTTTAACTCACCATGCAAACACGATAAATACAGATGAATAAATGATGATTAAAAAAATGTTGGTAACACTGACGATGTGTAGTGGGATGGCGTTTGTAAGCGGTTGTTCCAGCATCATGTCGCATACAGGTGGCAAAGAAGGGACGTATCCTGGCACGCGAGCCAGTGCCACAATGATTAGCGAAAGTGATACAAACTGGGGAACCAAGTCGCTGGCGATTCTGGATATGCCTTTTACCGCGGTGCTCGATACGGTATTGCTACCTTGGGATCTCTTTCGCAAAGATAACTCGGTGAGATCCCGCGTAGAAAAAAGCGAGGAGAGAACTCAGGCCACGAACGCCGTTATTCCCCCGGCAGAAATGTCTGCTCCATAAATTAACGCCCGGTTTCAGTCACCCACAGCTGGCGGAAACCCTCGACGTCTTCCATCCACGCAACCTGTCGACCATCAGGGGAGAAGACGATCGCATCGGCCGACGGAGGGTTATCATGACGTTCCGTTAAAAAATCAATCTCGCCCGTTTGAACATCACAACAGGCAATTCTGTTCTCCAGTACAAATCCCAGCCATTTCCCCGATGGGTGCCAGTTAAAGGCTGACTGAATATTCGTAGCGCACTGGGTAAGCTGACGCAGCGATCCACCCTGTGGGGAAATCAGCCACAGCTGTACAATACCGTTGTCATCACGCATTAAAAACGCAATCTCAGCTGCCTTTGGATTACTGCGTACCCAGTGGCGAGGCTGATTCACCAGCCCCGGGAAGGCGCGCTCATGGGTAAACGTCAGACGGCGTTGGCGAATACCGGATGGTGGCGCAGGCATGGTCATGTCAGTCCCCTCCAGAGGCGCGTCCCCCGGCTGTTTCCAGCCGCTTTCATTCTGTGGCAAATCAACAATAAACAGCTCCGGTACTTTCTCGCCAGTGGCTGATAGCGTATCACCGATAAACGCCAGCCTGTTTTCTCCAACCCAGCCCTCTTCATAGGCGCGGTTAATCTCATCGCTACCCGGTTTTGGCGTTGGTGTCGTCTGGCTCACCAGCACGCACCAATGGCTGCCACTGTATTCACGCGGATGCTGCGCGGAGACCTTCACCGGGCCATACGGTGCGGCCACACCGACGTTGCGTAAATCGAGCGCCGGAGAGCGCTCATGCAAAACATGGTCGTTATAGGTGAAACTGACAAACTCACCGTTCGGGCTAAAGACATGCACATGACTCCCGCCGCGCAGCGCACCTGGCGTATAGGGCGCGGTAATATCCATTGCATCCAGATTCTCCACCCCAGCCTGCGTAACAATCACCCCACGACGATGATGGAAGTCGTAATGCCATGTTTCATCAGGATTTTCAGGCCCGTGAATGAAGACATATTTTTCCAACTTTGGATGAACGGTCACCACGCCAACGTGCGATCCCTGAGTAGCCCGGTAAATCACTTCCAGCTCGCCAGTATGGATATTGACGCGCTCAATTGCTTCACCGGTAAAGGAAGCGCCGGAAGGGCGCACATCAAAGACCAGCCACTGGCTGTCCGATGTCCAGGTGTTGATATTGGTAAGCTGATGATTACGCGGCGTAAAGGTGATTTGCTTCATGAGATGCCCTGATACAAGACGATTAAAACAATCATACTTCACAAGCACTTCACTTTCAGGCTTTAGCGTATCGCCATCTTCATTTTTGCGGACAGAAAGATGGAACATTTTGACGTAGCGATTATCGGTTTAGGTCCGGCAGGCGCAGCGCTGGCGCGACAGTTGAGCGGAAAAATGCGCGTGATTGCGTTGGATAAAAAACGCCAGTGCAGCAACGAAGGTTTCACTAAACCCTGCGGCGGTCTGCTGGCCCCGGACGCCCAGCGTTCGTTTATCCGCGACGGGATAACCTTACCCGTTGATGTTATCGCCAACCCGCAGATTTTTAGCGTTAAAACGGTTGATGTTGCCGCTTCTTTGACGCGTAACTACCAACGCAGCTACATTAATATCAACCGCCATGCTTTTGATTTATGGCTTAAATCTCTCATCCCTGATGATGTGCAGGTGTATCACGACAGCCTGTGCCGGAAAATCTGGCGCGAGGGCGATAAATGGCATGTTATCTTCCGCGCCGACGGTTGGGAGCAGCAGATAACTGCACGTTATCTGGTGGGGGCAGACGGCGCGAATTCACTGGTGCGCCGTCATCTCTATCCACAGCACCAAATCCGTAAATATGTCGCTATTCAACAATGGTTTGCGGAAAAGCATCCCGTACCGTTCTATTCCTGTATTTTTGATAACGATGCAACTGACTGTTATTCCTGGAGTATCAGCAAAGATGGCTATTTTATCTTTGGTGGTGCCTACCCCATGAAGGACGGACAGGCACGCTTTGACGCGCTGAAAGAGAAGCTGGAAGCGTTCCATTTCCAGTTCAGCAAACCGGTGAAAAGTGAAAAATGTACGGTGCTATTCCCCTCACGCTGGAAAGACTTCGTCTGCGGCGAGGACAACGCATTTTTGATTGGTGAAGCGGCCGGTTTTATCAGCGCCAGCTCGCTGGAAGGGATTAGCTATGCGCTGGACAGCGCGGAGATCCTCAAATCGGTACTGCTGCGGGATACACCAGATATGAATCACGCTTACCGTAAAGCCACCCACAAGTTACGTCTCAAACTGTATGGCAAAATCCTGAAAAGCCGGGCCCTGACGTCGGCATTTTCCCGTAAATGGATTATGCGCAGCGGCGTTGCGCATATTCCCTTGGCAAAATCAGAAAACCGCCCGCCAGTGAAAGAAAAACGTGAGAGAAAACGTAGTAAGGCAATGACATTGTGGCGCGTTTTCTTAAGGGACTGAGTTCACCTCGCTGTCACGGCCTTGTGCCACTGTAGCCAGCGCGGGAAAGTTGGCGGCGGTGTACCAGGAACCAGGCGTAGGCAGTCGCTCCATTGTACGGCCAGGCCAAAGTTCGAGTTGTGCCAACGCATCAAGGGAATATTCTCGCCAGTGATGTGGCAACATCAGTCTCAATGGCGAGGCTTGTTCACCCGGTACCGGCGTCGGTAAACGCGAGTCACTCACATCATAGTTTCTGTGCAGAACCAAATATTTCTCTGGTACCCGACGCTGGCTGTTCCACCATTTGCCATCCAGCATATCAAACTGAAAGCGGGTGATTTTTTCCGGTTTTGCCCCCAATTGCATCAACGCCTGGCGCAGCGAGTTGTTCATCGCCGCATCGTACATTTCCGTTGTTGCCAGTTGCCCATTGAGGATCAGCGATACCGCAATTCTGGCACCCAACAAATTTGAGTAGAGATCTTCCGGGGAAAATGCAGAAACCTCCTCCGAAAATCCTGGAACAGACTCAAAACCATACCATTGCGCAATTTCATGCCAGGCAGCGAGCTGAAACGCCAGATGCGCGGCCATCCATGCCGCCAGCGCGTAACGATCAGCAGGCTCTGTGGGAGGTGTGAAAGCGTTAAATACGACATGCCGTTGCGCAAGCTCATCATCCAGACGCAGCGTAAATGATTGACCAAGTCGTGGAAGAAGCTGGCTAAAGAGCCAGACCGTCATGTCTGCGGTATCACGGACATGTGCGGTATCAATGAAGCCACCGCGAGCGGTATACACTATGCCGTTATTCTCATGCCCGATCCCTGCCAGATTCGCTAGCCCTAACAGTAGGCTATCGTTATAGCGGTGCTCGCCGATGCTATCGATCGTGACAACATTATCAAGTTCATAAAATGGCACCGGCATATGCAGTACCTGTGCGTGCAGGTCGTAGCCAAACGCGCAGCACGGACGTAATCCCTGAGGTGCAGGGAGGGGCGAAACTACCGACCAGGCAGTACCCTGGGCCTTATCCTCTGTAGAAACGAGCTGCAAAGTTACAGGTATTGCCGCACGGGCTATCGCCGTTGCCAGCCATAAGAGCGCTATTAACACCACCTTATTGATCAAAATGCCTCTCCAACCTGAAAATAAAAACCGCTGCTCCCTTTGCCAATCCCATAATCAAGACGCACATTCACCCGGGGCTTAAATTCAAAGCGGTAGCCCACACCGGCGGACGGTAACCAGCGTCCATCGTCCAGCGCATGAAAAGAGGGTCCCATCGTGCCCGCACCGAGCCAACCAACCACACCATGCCGCCAGTCAAGTTTCCGCCGATACTCCAGTTGCCCGCTGACGGCGTTTTTATCCCGGTAGCGCCCTTCGTAATAACCGCGCATACGCTGATTGCTGCCAAGCAGCGGCATCATGCTCCACGGCACATCGCCATGGGTAAACGCGCCGTCCATCTCCCAGGCAAGCACATTGTTCTCGTCCAGCGAGTGATAGCGGCTGTAGTGCAGTTGATATTCATCAAATCGCGTATCGCTTCCCACCTCTGGTGTGAATCGGGTATAGCGCACATCGGCATACTGTCCTTTACGCGGGTTGGGAACGAAATCACGATCGTCCCAGCTGAGTTCGACACTACTTCCGGAGCTGAGAACCGACGCCCCCTGCCCGGTATGCTCAATGTTGGGCGGATCGTTATCGTCCATTTGGGTAGAGTGCTGGGCGTTCAGCGACCAGCCAAGCCCCAGATAAACATTGGGTGCCAACTGGCGATACAACGTTGGACGCAACTCCAGAACCTGAGCGGTGTATTGCTGTTTTTGGTTATCTTTATCCCCAGCGCTAAAACCTTGCCCCCAGTAGTAGGTTGGAGTATCCGTTAATGCGCCATTGAGAAAAAATCGCCACCGATCGTCGGCAAAAAATGCGTAATTTTGCATCGTGATACCGAATGCGCCAGTTGAGCTAAAATAGCCGCTGAGCGTCAGCGTCGAGTTTTGGCTTACCGTATCATTCGGGTCAGGGCGATACATCCCCACCACCGCTGTACCGATCCCTAACCCCAGCTCCGGGGTATAAAACGGTCCCGGCATTACGCCCCAGTCAATGCCTTTGCTGGCGTCAAAGCTATCACTGGCACCCAACTTATTTAGCCAACCGTCAACTTCGCCTCGGCTCGGCAACGCTGCCCGCACTGTACAGGAGAGCATGTTGAACAGCAGGAAGAGGGTAAGACGGCTCAAAAGCGATACTCTCCCGCCATGAAGAAACTGTTACGTTCAGCAAAGCCGATTTCGGTCGTGACGTTGAAGTTCCGGGTAATTTCATACTGTGCGCCCACCAGCACGTTCCAGGGGGATTGCAGATGCTGTTTAACGTCAAAGCGACCATTACCGTCTTTGTTGGCAATATCAACGAGTCTTTGCAGCGTTTCAGACGGCATGGTGAGGTCGTTAAGGCTACCGCTAAATTCTTGCTGCACGTCCTGGTACATACTGCCAACCCATAGATTCAACTTTCCGGATGGCAGGTGCAGCGCATCCACACTGGGGGTGGTAAAGCGATATCCGATGCGCGGAGAAAGAGTTAAGGCGTCAATACTCCCATCCAGAATATCGAACCGCGTCTGGGTGTAGTTGGCATCAAAAGCAGTAAACCAGTTGCCTACACCGCCGACCAACGTCGTCCCTACGCCGTAGGTGGTGCCTTTAAAATCGAGCTGAAACGCCAGATTCTGCAAACTGCTTGGTGTGCGGTCTTTAAGGGGGCCTTTTATCCCGACGCCTATTTGCGAAACGGAGTGGCCATCGGTATAGCCAATCAAGCCATAGACATTCATAAACGGCAGCAGCCAGGCATCCAGCTTCAGCGTTTCGGTTTTACTGCGTTCACGCGTATTGCCGACGCTAATTTTAAACGCGTTATCCAGTGAGCGGCCACCGAGGGAAAGACCGTTGAAGTTAATACTATCCACATTAATATTTTGTCGGATATTCATGTAGTTAATATTCACGCCAAACGGTGCCGGTAGTTCATATCCGCGCTTACGCGCTTCATCGCCTAAAAAGGGCAAAATGGTGTGGTTTTCGGCAGGTTTAACAGTCGTTTTTTCCGGTACAGGCGCAGACAGACCGTCATCCTGATAGCCAAAGAGAGGTGTAATAGTTGAGCTGGAATCCGTCGCGGCACTGGCATGAAAAACCAGACAGGAAGACGTTATCAACACCACGCGGATGCTTGTGTTTGTCATAAGAAAGTTTAGTAGCAGGCAGGAATTGCCCAGATATAAAAGAAGAAGGGAGAGTATAGAAGTTACGTACTATGTGGGGGTATTAATGTGCGGTTTCACATCTGATAATATAAATATATGTTTTATAACATCTTAATGTTATTGCCCAGCCGAGGCCAGGCATAATACGCATCAGGAAAGGACGTATTTCTCTATCGCCCAGGCGACGCCATCTTCAAGGTTAGATTTCGTTACGAAGTTGGCGATTTCTTTGACTGATGGAATAGCGTTATCCATAGCAACGCCCACCCCTGCGTATTCAATCATCGCGATGTCGTTTTCCTGATCGCCAATCGCCATCACCTCTTCGGCTTTAATGCCTAACGCATCAGCCAGCGATTTTACGCCCGTCCCTTTATTGACGCGTTTATCGAGGATTTCGAGGAAATACGGCGCACTTTTCAGCACGGTGTACTTCTCTTTTACTTCCGCAGGTAGACGAGAGATAGCTTTATCGAGGATCTCCGGCTCGTCAATCATCATCACTTTCAGGAACTGGGTTGCAGGATCCATTTTCTCGGCTTCACAAAACACCAGCGGAATGGTCGCGACAAACGATTCGTGCACCGTGTAGTAGCTGATATCACGGTTCGCGGTATACAGCGTATTGCGATCGAGGGCGTGGAAATGCGAGCCAACTTCCCGGGAGAGCTGCTCCAGGTAACGATAATCATCATAGCTCAGCGCGGTTTGCGCCACGGTACTGCCATCCCCTGCTTTCTGCACCAGCGCACCGTTGTAGGTAATGCAGTAGTCACCGGGTTGTTCCATATGTAATTCTTTCAGATAGCTGTGAACGCCGGCATACGGGCGTCCCGTGGTCAGCACCACATTCACGCCACGCGCGCGTGCCGCGGCAATCGCCGTTTTGACCGCTGGTGAAATGGTGTGATCGGGCAGCAGAAGTGTGCCATCCATGTCGATAGCAATAAGTTTGATAGCCATGAGTTCCCCGGATTAAATGAGTCCGTCCTCATGCTAACGCGATTCCGCTCAAAAAACAGCTACGAAAAGGGGGATAGAAAGGGGAATCGAGATTCCCCTTTTTGTAGATTGGTTGTCGTTTGTAGGTCTGATAAGCAACGCGCCATCAGGCACAATACAACGTCTTGCCGGATGGCGGCGTAAACCGCCTTATCCGGCCTACAGATTGGCTTAAATATCGATGTTCGCCGCTTTCAGGGCGTTTTCTTCGATAAATGCGCGACGCGGTTCAACGGCATCGCCCATCAGCGTGGTGAACAGTTGGTCGGCAGCAATCGCATCCTTCACGGTAACGCGCAGCATACGACGGCTTTCCGGATCCATGGTGGTTTCCCACAGCTGTTCCGGGTTCATCTCGCCAAGACCTTTATAACGCTGGATAGCGAGGCCACGACGAGACTCTTTTTGCAGCCATTCCAGCGCCTGCTCAAAGCTGGCAACCGGCTGGCGACGCTCGCCACGTTCGATAAACGCATCGTCTTCGATCAGCCCACGCAGCTTCTCGCCAAGCGTACAAATACGATGGTACTCGCCACCGGTCACAAATTCATGTTCCAATGGATAGTCAGTATCGACACCGTGGGTACGCACCCGGATCACCGGTTCGAACAGGTTCAGTTCAGCGTCTTTACGCACGAAGCTATTCCAGGTGCTGCCGTGCATTTCGTTTTCATTAAGCACGTTAACCAACTGGGAAACCCAGGCCGTAACTTTCGCTTCATCAGCCAGATCGGCTTCTGGCAGCGTCGGTTGATAAACCAGCTCTTTCAGCAGCGCTTTCGGGAAACGACGTTCCATACGGCCAATCATTTTCTGCGTCGCGTTGTATTCAGAAACCAGTTTCTCTAACGACTCACCGGAAAGGGCTGGTGCGCTGGCGTTGGTGTGCAGCGTTGCGCCATCCAGAGCGATAGAGATCTGATACTGATCCATCGCTTCGTCATCTTTAATGTACTGTTCCTGCTTGCCTTTTTTCACTTTGTACAGCGGTGGCTGTGCAATGTAAACGTGGCCGCGTTCAACGATTTCCGGCATTTGACGATAGAAGAAGGTCAACAGCAGCGTACGAATGTGCGAGCCATCGACGTCGGCATCGGTCATGATGATGATGCTGTGATAACGCAGTTTGTCCGGGTTGTACTCGTCACGACCGATGCCACAGCCGAGCGCGGTGATCAGCGTCGCGACTTCCTGAGAGGAGAGCATCTTGTCAAAGCGCGCTTTCTCGACGTTGAGGATTTTACCCTTCAGCGGCAGAATCGCCTGGTTTTTACGGTTACGGCCCTGCTTCGCAGAACCGCCCGCGGAGTCCCCTTCCACAAGGTACAGTTCGGACAGCGCCGGGTCACGTTCCTGACAATCCGCCAGCTTGCCCGGCAGACCGGCTAAGTCGAGCGCGCCTTTACGACGGGTCATTTCACGCGCACGACGTGCAGCTTCACGAGCACGTGCAGCATCAATAATTTTGCCAACAACGATTTTCGCGTCAGACGGGTTTTCCAGCAGATATTCGCTCAGCAGTTCGTTCATCTGCTGTTCTACCGCCGATTTCACCTCAGAGGAGACCAGCTTGTCTTTGGTCTGTGAGGAGAACTTCGGATCCGGTACTTTCACGGAAACAACGGCAATCAGGCCTTCACGGGCATCGTCACCAGTAGCGCTGACTTTCGCTTTTTTGCTGTAGCCTTCTTTGTCCATGTAGGCGTTCAGGGTACGGGTCATCGCCGCACGGAAGCCTGCAAGGTGAGTACCGCCGTCACGCTGTGGAATGTTGTTGGTGAAGCAGTAGATGTTTTCCTGGAAACCATCGTTCCACTGCAGCGCAACTTCAACGCCGATACCGTCTTTTTCGGTGGAGAAGTAGAAGATATTCGGGTGGATCGGCGTTTTGTTTTTGTTGAGGTATTCAACAAACGCCTTGATGCCACCTTCGTAGTGGAAATGGTCTTCTTTGCCGTCACGCTTGTCGCGCAGACGAATAGAGACGCCGGAGTTCAGGAATGACAGCTCACGCAGACGTTTCGCCAGAATGTCGTATTCAAATTCAACAACATTGGTAAAGGTTTCGTGGCTTGGCCAGAAACGGACCTGAGTCCCGGTCAATTCTGTTTCGCCGGTTACTGCCAGCGGCGCCTGCGGCACACCGTGCACGTAAGTTTGCTGATGCACTTTGCCTTCACGACGAATCACCAGTTCCAGCTTCTGTGACAGGGCGTTAACGACGGAAACACCCACGCCGTGCAGACCGCCGGAAACTTTATAGGAGTTATCATCGAATTTACCGCCTGCGTGCAAAACGGTCATGATAACTTCCGCTGCCGAAACGCCCTCTTCCGGGTGAATACCGGTTGGGATACCACGGCCATCATCGGTAACGGACACGGAGTTGTCAGCGTGAATCGTTACCACGATATCTTTACAGTGACCCGCGAGCGCTTCGTCGATAGCGTTATCTACCACCTCGAATACCATGTGGTGCAGACCGGTGCCGTCATCCGTGTCGCCGATATACATACCCGGGCGCTTACGCACCGCATCCAGTCCTTTCAGGACTTTGATACTGGAGGAGTCATAAGAATTCGACATCAACGTTTCTCGCTCATTTTATCTTGGGTTAATCCGTTATTTTACCCTTTTCCACGGTAAACATCTTCGAATTTTCATCGGACATGTCTATAACGTGTTCAGCGCTTATTGCGCTGACAAAGACCTGAGATTGCGTGGCTTTTAAGCGGCTGGCCAGCAGTCCGCGACGCGCGTCATCCAGTTCAGAGGCAAAATCATCTATCAGGTACAGGCAGCGCCGCCCGCTTTCACGGGTCAGGAACTCCCCTTGCGCCAGACGTAAGGCGCACATCAGCAGCTTTAGCTGCCCACGCGACAACGTATCTTCCACCGGCGCACCGTCGGCGCGAATGCGGAAATCCGCCTTATGCGGGCCGTGCGCAGTGTAGGTCAACATGCGATCGCGTTCAAAACTGCGTTCCAGCACTTCGGCATAATCAGTCTCTTTCTCCCAGCCGCGCTGGAATGAGAAGGAGAGCGAAAACTCGGGAAGAAACTGCTGGCAGGTATCCGCCATATCCTGCGCGATACCGGCGCTGTACTCCGCGCGCCAGGTGCTGATTTGTTCCGCCAGTGGGATCAGTTCTTTATCCCACGGGCGCAGTTGCTCATAACGACTCACCTGGCGCAGCGCTGCATTGCGCTGCTTGAGCAGTCGCTTCAGGTTGCTCCAGGCGGTGAAAAATCCGGCTTCATTGTGAAAGCATCCCCAGTCAAGAAATGCTCTTCTGTATTTGGGGCCGCCGTTGAGTAAAGTAAACCCCTCAGGCGTGATCAGCTGCATCGGCATCAGGTGTGCCAGTTCAGCGACCTTGTGCCCGTCAGTGCCATCAATGCGCACTTTACTGTCGCCCAGTTTGTCTTTCGTCAGGCCAATCGACGTTTCACGTTCTTCACCCTGCAAACGCCCGTGTAAAACAAACGACTCCTGCTCGTGGCGAATCACGCGGCCAATCTGCAAACTGCGAAACGCCCGACCGTGGCCGAGCGTATAGATAGCTTCCAGTACGCTGGTTTTGCCGCTGCCGTTCGCGCCAACCAGGAAGTTAAAGCCAGGGGATAAAGCGAGATCCGCGCTTTCGATATTGCGAAAATCGCGGATCAACAGGCGGGTGAGCGACATTACAGTCTCATTGGCATAACAACATAGGCAGCCGACTGTGATGCGGCATCTTCAATCTGTACGCTCGATACGGAATCGGTCAGCAGAATACGCACGTTCTCGCACTTCAGCGCGTTCAGAACGTCCAGTACGTAGCTCACGTTAAAGCCGATTTCCAGTTCTGTACCAGGATAGGAGACATCCAGAATTTCTTCCGCTTCTTCCTGCTCCGGGTTGTTGGCGGTGATTTTGAGCTGGTTTTCGCTGACATACAGACGCACGCCGCGGAATTTCTCGTTCGAGAGGATCGCCGCACGCGCAAACGCCTGTTTGAGGATATCGCAACCGGCTTCCAGATGTTTGTCCGGATTCTTCGGCAATACGCGGCGATAATCCGGGAAACGGCCATCAACCAGCTTAGAGGTGAAGATGAAGTCACCAACGTGCGCACGAATGTTGTTGCTGCCAATCTGCACGCGCAGCGGGTTATCGCCGCCGTCGAGCATACGCATCAGTTCAATCACGCCTTTACGCGGTACGATCACCGAATGGCTTGGCAACGGCTGACCAACAGGCATTGAACAGACCGCCAGGCGGTGACCGTCGGTCGCCACGGTACGCAGCTCTTCCCCTTCGGTTTCAAACAGCATGCCGTTTAAGTAGTAACGTACGTCCTGATGCGCCATCGAAAACTGCGTGGCTTCAATCAGGCGCTTCATCGTCGCCTGCGGCAGGGTGAATTCGACTTCGCTCTGCCAGTCGTCCAGATTCGGGAAGTCGGCAGCAGGCAGCGTAGACAGCGAGAAACGGCTGCGACCAGAACGCACCAGCATACGGTCGCCTTCCAGTTGAACGGCAATTTCCGCGCCTTCCGGCAATCCACGGCAAATATCGAAGAATTTACGCGCCGGAACGGTGGTCGCGCCAGGTTCATGAGGCTGGATCAGCGCCACGCGCGCCACCATCTCCATTTCGAGATCGGTACCGGTCAGCGAAAGCGTGCCGTCAGCAACCTGCAGCAGCAGGTTTCCGAGAATAGGCAGTGTAGGACGTCCACCCAGCGGGCCGCTGACCTGCTGAAGCGGTTTTAATAAATGTTCACGTTCAACGGTAAATTTCATAGCGTCACGAAGATAATGTTCTGATTAAATTGGAGAAATCTTCTTTAATATCATGGCTTTCTTCACGCAACTGCTCAATCTTGCGGCAGGCATGAAGCACGGTAGTATGGTCACGCCCACCAAACGCGTCGCCAATTTCCGGCAGACTGTGGTTAGTGAGCTCTTTTGCCAGCGCCATCGCCATCTGGCGCGGGCGAGCTACCGAGCGAGATCGACGCTTAGAAAGCAGATCCGCAATTTTGATTTTGTAATACTCCGCCACCGTCTTCTGGATATTGTCGATGGTGACCAGCTTTTCCTGCAAAGCCAGCAGATCGCGCAGCGCTTCGCGCACGAAATCGATAGTAATCGCCCGGCCGGTAAAATTGGCGTTGGCGATCACGCGGTTCAGTGCGCCTTCCAGCTCACGTACGTTAGAGCGTAGACGCTTGGCAATAAAGAACGCTACTTCACCCGGCAGACGAATGTCGTTTTCGTCGGCTTTTTTCATCAGGATCGCAACACGCGTTTCCAGTTCAGGCGGTTCGATCGCGACAGTCAGTCCCCAGCCAAAACGGGATTTCAGACGATCTTCAACGCCGTTGATCTCCTTCGGGTAGCGATCCGAGGTCAGGATGATCTGCTGATTGCCTTCCAGCAGGGCGTTAAAGGTGTGGAAAAACTCTTCCTGCGATCGCTCTTTATTCGCGAAGAATTGGATATCGTCAATCAGCAGCGCGTCAACGGAACGGTAGTAGCGTTTAAACTCTTCGATCGCGTTGTTTTGCAGGGCTTTGACCATGTCCTGCACAAAACGCTCGGAGTGCATATATACCACTTTGGCGTTTGGCTTACGCGCCATAATGCCGTTACCGACAGCGTGCAACAGGTGGGTTTTACCCAGACCCGTACCGCCATAAAGGAATAACGGATTGTAGGCGCCGCCAGGATTGTCCGCCACCTGACGTGCCGCCGCGCGCGCCAGTTGGTTAGATTTACCTTCAACGAAGTTATCAAACGTGTGTTTGACGTTGACGTTAGAACGATAGGTAGGTTCTGCCGGAGCCGGGACGTTATCCCAGCCTGGACGCGCCGCCGGAACAGCACGTTGTGGTTGCACTTGCTGAGCCACGTGGGCGGACGCAACAACGTTGTTGACCGGCGTTTTCAGCGTTTGCGTGACGGGTTTAGTACCGACCTCAAAGCGCAGCTGTGGGGCATCCGCTCCACAGAAATTATTGAGTAATCCATTAATATTATTAAGGTATTTATCCCTTACCCAATCGAGCACGAAACGGTTTGGCGCATACAAAGCCAGCGTGTTATCGCTCAGTTCCGCCTGCAACGGGCGTATCCACATACTGAACTCTGTGGCTGGTAACTCATCCTGCAATCGGGCAAGACACTGCTGCCAAAGCGAAAGTGACACGGCGGACTCCACTCGAACAAAAGTCGATAAATGACAAAGGCTGAAACATTCATGATTGTTGACGCACATCGACAAGACCCTATGCAAAGGGTGACGTGCGAATTGCTATCTGCAATTTTTACCCGATCAGGATCCATTGAAACGATCAGGACCGCGGATCATAGCGTAAACTGAGAAAGAGATCTTCTGTTTCTCACAGATTCTTCCCGATTTATCCACAGGATGATCCAGAATCGGCTAAGTGTAAACGATCCTGGAGAAGTGCTGCAGGTTTTAGCGCGCATATTGAAAAAATTAATGAGTAAAGATGCTTTACTGCTTAAACGATCTAATAAAGATCCCGTGCGATCCTTGCGCTTTATCCACCAGCCCGTATAATTCTTACCCCCAGCGAGTAACGGTCGCCTTACGGCGTCAACGCTGCCTGTTTTTTACGCGAAACCATGCGGAAAAAAGCGGGAAATAAGGAAAGAGAATTGACTCCGGAGTGTACAATTATTACAATCCGGCCTCTTTAATCACCCACACTGTGGCGTAAGTCGTTCGAAATTCGTTCGGGTATACGCAAAAGTCAGTGAATTTATTCAAGTTTAGGTAGAAATCGCCATGAAACGCACTTTTCAACCGTCTGTACTGAAGCGCAACCGTTCTCACGGCTTCCGTGCTCGTATGGCTAATAAAAATGGTCGTCAGGTTCTGGCACGTCGTCGTGCTAAAGGCCGTTCTCGTCTGACCGTTTCTAAGTAATAAAAGCTAGCCCCTGAGTGGTTAAGCTCGCATTTCCCAGGGAGTTACGTTTGTTAACTCCCACTCATTTCACATTCGTCTTCCAGCAGCCACAACGGGCTGGCACGCCGCAAATCACCATCCTCGGCCGCCTGAATTCGCTGGGGCATCCCCGTATCGGTCTTACAGTCGCCAAGAAAAATGTTAAGCGTGCGCATGAACGCAATCGGATTAAACGTCTGACGCGTGAAAGCTTCCGTTTACGTCAGCACGAGCTTCCAGCAATGGATTTCGTGGTGGTGGCGAAAAAAGGGGTTGCTGACCTCGATAACCGTGCTCTCTCGGAAGCGTTGGAAAAATTATGGCGTCGCCATTGTCGCCTGGCTCGCGGGTCCTGATAGCCCTCATTCGGGTCTATCAACGCCTGATCAGTCCGCTGCTTGGGCCGCATTGCCGTTTCACTCCAACCTGTTCGAGCTACGGAATTGAGGCATTGCGCAGGTTTGGAGTGATAAAAGGCAGTTGGTTGACGGTGAAACGCGTATTAAAATGCCACCCTTTACACCCTGGTGGTGACGATCCCGTCCCGCCCGGACCATTTGATACCAGAGAACACTAACGATGGATTCGCAACGCAATCTTTTAGTCATCGCTTTGCTGTTCGTGTCTTTCATGATCTGGCAAGCCTGGGAGCAGGATAAAAACCCGCAACCTCAGGCCCAACAGACCACGCAGACAACGACCACCGCAGCGGGTAGCGCCGCAGACCAGGGCGTACCGGCCAGTGGCCAGGGGAAACTGATTACGGTTAAAACTGACGTGCTTGATCTGACCATCAACACCCGTGGTGGTGATGTGGAACAGGCTTCACTGCCAGCTTACCCGAAAGAACTCGGTTCTACCGAACCGTTCCAGTTACTGGAAACCACGCCACAGTTCATCTACCAGGCACAGAGTGGCCTGACAGGTCGTGACGGCCCGGATAACCCGGCTAACGGCCCACGTCCGCTGTACAACGTCGATAAAGACGCGTTTGTACTGGCTGACGGTCAGAACGAACTGCAGATCCCGATGACCTATACTGACGCAGCGGGTAACACATTCACTAAAACGTTTGTTCTTAAGCGTGGTGAATATGCTGTCAACGTTAACTACAGCGTGCAGAACGCCGGCGAAAAACCGCTGGAAATCTCCACCTTTGGTCAGTTGAAGCAATCCATCAATCTGCCATCTCATCGCGACACCGGTAGCAGCAACTTTGCGCTGCACACCTTCCGTGGCGCGGCGTACTCCACGCCGGATGAGAAGTATGAGAAATACAAATTCGACACCATTGCTGAAAACGAAAACCTGAACGTCAATGCTAAAGACGGCTGGGTCGCAATGCTGCAACAGTATTTCGCAACGGCATGGGTTCCGCGTAACGACGGCACCAACAACTTCTATACCGCTAACCTGGGTAACGGCATTGCCGCTATCGGCTATAAATCACAGCCGGTACTGGTACAGCCTGGCCAGACTGGCGCGATGACCAGCACCCTGTGGGTCGGCCCGGAAATTCAGGATAAAATGGCGGCCGTTGCACCGCACCTGGATCTGACCGTGGATTACGGCTGGTTGTGGTTCATTTCTCAGCCGCTGTTTAAACTGCTGAAGTGGATCCATAGCTTCCTGGGTAACTGGGGCTTCTCCATCATCGTTATCACCTTTATCGTTCGTGGCATCATGTACCCGCTGACCAAAGCGCAGTACACCTCCATGGCGAAGATGCGTATGCTGCAGCCAAAGATTCAGGCTATGCGTGAACGTCTGGGCGATGACAAACAGCGTCAGAGCCAGGAAATGATGGCCCTGTACAAAGCTGAGAAGGTAAACCCGCTGGGCGGCTGCTTCCCGCTGATCATCCAGATGCCAATCTTCCTGGCGTTGTACTACATGCTGATGGGCTCCATTGAACTGCGTCATGCGCCGTTCGCCCTGTGGATCCATGACCTGTCTGCACAGGACCCGTACTACATCCTGCCGATTCTGATGGGCGTGACGATGTTCTTCATTCAGAAGATGTCTCCGACCACTGTAACCGACCCGATGCAGCAGAAGATCATGACCTTCATGCCGGTCATCTTCACCGTGTTCTTCCTGTGGTTCCCGTCAGGTCTGGTGCTGTACTATATCGTCAGCAACCTGGTAACCATTATTCAGCAGCAGCTGATTTACCGTGGTCTGGAGAAACGTGGCCTGCATAGCCGCGAGAAGAAAAACTCCTGATTCGGTGTAGGCCGGATTAGGCGAAGCCGCCATCCGGCAAACGGAACATAAAGTAAAGGGCGGTCATTAGACCGCCTTTTTTATTGCATTAAGAAGAGACAAACCATGAGCCATAACGACACCATCGTCGCTCAGGCCACCCCACCGGGACGTGGTGGCGTGGGTATCCTGCGTATCTCCGGCCTGAAGGCGCGTGAGGTGGCAGAAACCGTACTGGGGAAACTGCCCAAACCGCGTTATGCCGATTATCTGCCGTTTAAAGACGCGGATGGCAGCGCGCTGGATCAGGGGATTGCCTTGTGGTTCCCCGGCCCAAACTCCTTTACCGGCGAAGACGTTTTAGAGCTTCAGGGCCACGGCGGTCCAGTGATTCTTGACCTGCTGCTCAAACGTATTCTGACCATTCCCGGGCTGCGCATTGCCAGACCAGGTGAATTCTCCGAGCGAGCGTTTCTCAATGATAAGCTCGATTTAGCCCAGGCCGAGGCGATTGCCGACCTGATCGATGCCAGCTCAGAGCAAGCCGCTCGCTCGGCGCTGAACTCGTTGCAGGGCGCATTTTCCGCACGGGTAAATCATCTTGTGGAAGCGCTCACTCACCTGCGCATCTATGTTGAAGCAGCGATCGACTTCCCGGATGAAGAAATCGACTTCCTGTCTGACGGCAAGATTGAAGCGCAACTCAACAGCGTTATCAGCGATCTTGATGCCGTGCGTGCGGAAGCGCGTCAGGGCAGCCTGCTGCGCGAAGGGATGAAGGTGGTGATTGCCGGTCGGCCAAACGCCGGGAAATCAAGCCTGCTGAACGCGCTGGCTGGCCGTGAGGCGGCCATTGTCACCGATATCGCCGGGACTACTCGCGACGTGCTGCGTGAGCATATTCACATCGACGGCATGCCGCTACACATCATCGACACCGCCGGTTTGCGCGATGCCAGCGACGAAGTTGAACGCATCGGTATCGAACGTGCCTGGCAGGAAATTGAACAGGCCGACCGTGTACTGTTTATGGTTGATGGCACCACCACCGACGCCGTGGACCCGGCAGATATCTGGCCAGACTTTATTGCCCGTCTGCCAGCCAAACTGCCGATCACCGTGGTGCGTAACAAAGCGGATATTACCGGTGAGACGCTGGGCCTTAGCGAAGTAAATAGCCACTCACTGGTTCGCCTCTCCGCGCGTACCGGTGAAGGCGTTGACGTACTGCGTAATCATCTCAAACAGAGCATGGGCTTTGAAACCAATATGGAAGGCGGCTTCCTGGCGCGTCGTCGTCACCTGCAGGCGCTGGCAGAAGCTGCAGAGCATCTCGAGCAGGGTAAAGCCCAACTGCTCGGAGCATGGGCCGGAGAATTGCTGGCTGAGGAGCTACGCCTGGCGCAGCAGAACCTCAGTGAGATCACCGGAGAATTTACTTCCGACGATCTGCTGGGACGGATTTTCTCCAGCTTCTGTATTGGTAAGTAGCGTTGTGTTGCCCGGTAGCTAGATTCTAACCGGGCCTACAGGCCCCGTAGGCCGGATAAGGCATTTACGCCGCCATCCGGCAACAACTATTTCCCATGTGGAAATCACTGTTGTCCAAATGGCAACTCGTGCAGTTGACTCTCTGACCGTATGCTTAGCGCCACATTTCTTATGAGGTCGCTATGACACGCTTTCTAATCTGCAGTTTCGCCCTGGTTCTTCTTTATCCTGCCGGTATTGATATGTATCTGGTGGGGCTGCCCCGTATTGCTGCCGATTTACAGGCCAGCGAGGCGCAACTGCATATCGCGTTTTCGGTTTATCTGGCAGGAATGGCGACGGCGATGCTGTTCGCCGGTAAAATTGCCGACCAGTCAGGTCGCAAACCGGTCGCCATAGTCGGCGCACTCATCTTTATTTTCGCCTCTGCGCTATGTTCTTTCGCCGAAAGCGGTACGCCATTCCTCATAGGTCGTTTTATTCAGGGCGTAGGTGCGGGCTGTTGCTACGTGGTGGCTTTCGCTATCCTGCGCGATACGCTCGACGATCGCCGCCGGGCGAAGGTACTGTCGCTGTTGAACGGAATTACCTGTATTGTGCCGGTGTTGGCTCCAGTGATGGGGCATCTGATCATGCTCAAATACCCGTGGCAGAGCCTGTTCTACACGATGATGGGAATGGGTGTGGCTGTTTGCCTGCTGTCGGTGTTTGTCCTGCGAGAATCGCGCCCAGCAACGCTTATGGCGACGACGGAAAAGAACCACACAACCGAATCACTGGTAAACCGCTTTTTCTTAAGCCGTCTGGCCATTACCACCCTCAGCGTATCGGTGATCCTGACCTTCGTGAACACGTCTCCGGTGCTGCTGATGGAAGTGATGGGCTTCGACCGTGGTGAGTACGCCACCACGATGGCCATGACCGCAGGCATCAGTATGGCGGTCTCTTTCTCTACGCCATTTGCTCTGAGCGTATTTAAGCCTCGCGTTCTGATGCTGACCTCACAGGTGCTGTTTCTGTGTGCCGGCGTGGTGTTAACCCTTGCCACTTCACACGCAGTAACGCTTTTCGGGCTGACGTTAATCTGCGCCGGATTCTCGGTCGGCTTCGGTGTTGCGATGAGCCAGGCGCTTGGGCCGTTCTCGCTGCGCGCGGGCGTCGCCAGCTCAGCATTAGGTATTGCGCAGGTTTGCGGTTCCTCGCTGTGGATTTGGCTGGCGGCGGTTCTTGGCCTTGATGCGCTGAATATGCTGATCGGGATTCTGATTGGCTGTAGCATAGTGAGTATCATGCTGATTATCACTGTTGCACCTAACCGGTCCGCGCCAACTCATGAAGAAATCCCTCAGCAGTCTCGATCTTAATTTATTGCTCTGCCTGCAGCTGTTAATGCAGGAACGCAGCGTCACTAAAACCGCCAAACGGATGAACGTCACGCCGTCGGCGGTCAGTAAGTCGCTGTCGAAGCTGCGGACCTGGTTTGACGATCCCTTGTTTGTGAACACCCCGCTGGGGCTATCACCGACGCCGCTGATGGTCAGCATGGAGCAGAGCCTTGCTGAATGGATGCAGATGGGCAATCAGTTGCTCGATAAGCCGCACCATGAGTCTCCACGCGGGCTGAAGTTTGATCTGGCGGCCGAAACGCCGTTAGTGATGATCATGTTCAATGCGCTCTCCCAGCAGATTTATCAGCGCTATCCCCAGGCAACAATCAAAATACGCAACTGGGACTATGACTCGCTGGATGCCATTATTCGCGGTGAAGTGGATATTGGCTTTACCGGGCGCGAAAGTCATCCGCGTTCGCGCGAACTGCTGAGTTTGTTGCCATTGTCGATCGACCATGAAGTGCTGTTTTCCGATCTGCCCTGCGTCTGGCTACGTGAAGATCATCCCGCACTGCAGGAAGAGTGGAATCTGGACACCTTTCTGCGCTATCCGCACATCAGCATTAGCTGGGAGCAAAGCGATACATGGGCGCTGGATGAAGTCCTGCAAGAAATGGGACGCGCACGCAATATCGCGTTATGTCTGCCCGGTTTTGAGCAATCGCTGTTTATGGCCGCGCAGCCGGATCACGCGCTGATAGCCACCGCACCGGTCTATTGCCAGCGTTATAACCAACTCCACCAGCTTCCACTCGTTGCACGGCCAATGCCATTTGATACGGCGCAACTGGAAAAAATGCGCGTACCGTTCACTCTTCTTTGGCATAAACGCAACAGCCACAATCCTAAGATCGTCTGGCTAAAAGACACGATCAAGGCGCTTTATCGCGATATCTCCTGACGATCCTTCATTTTGGTGTTGCTAAATCGACCATTCTGGCAACAGAAATGTAAATATCGCGTAATGTCTCCCATTTTCGCTTAGTTTTTGGGCAGCAAAGCCTGCCCGGAAGCCGTGTAAATGTTACTCTGGTAATAATCACGGACCATTAATCACGGAGCGACAAATGGCGACACATTTTGCCAGAGGGATTCTTACGGAGGGACACCTGGTTTCAGCTCGCCTCCCTTCTCCATGTCATATCGAAGCAAGAGATCTACCCGCTCATCGCCGGACACGTTTCCTGGCTTCCCGAAGTCTTCTCGCTGAACTGATGTTTATGCTTTACGGCACCAGCACGCTGCCCGAAATTGTTACTCAGGCCAAAGGTAAGCCCGTTTTTCGCGATAAGAACCTGCCGGGTTTTTCGATTTCCTATGCCGGGAATATCGTCGGCGTTGTGCTAACAACTGAAGGAACGTGCGGCCTGGATATGGAACTTCAGCGGGCCACCCGCGGGTTTCACAATCCAAATTCAGCGGAAACGTGGCGCTTCTCCAGTAACGAAAACCTGTGGATCAATAACCAAAACGACCCCAACGAAGCACGCGCGCAGCTCATTACATTGCGCCAGAGCGTACTCAAACTCACTGGCGATGTGTGCAATGACGATCCGCGCGAGCTCCAGCTTTTACCCGGCGCAGGGCGCCTGAAATGTGCCCATGTGGCGCAGGTTGAAGCCATTTGCGATGCGGAAGATGTACTGGTGTGGTCAGTTGCGGTTACGCCAACCATTGAAAAACTCAAAGTTTGGGAGTTTGATGGTAAACAGGACTGGAAAATTTTGCCTGATATCCAGACTCGCGCCAATGAGCCAACGGGTCGTCTGATCCGGTTCTCTCAATTATGTGCAGCGAAGAGCCATACGCTTTGATTTAACCTTCATGATGAAACAGGAGCCACCATGTCTGAAACATTGAATGTTGTTACGTTACTGGGAAGTCTGCGCAAAGGTTCGTTTAATGGAATGGTTGCCCGTACGCTGCCCAAGATTGCTCCAGCGGGAATGGAAGTGAACGCGCTGCCGTCGATTGGTGATATCCCTCTGTACGATGCCGACCTCCAACAGGAAGAGGGTTTTCCGGCCAGCGTAGAAGCACTGGCTGAGCAAATCAGAAAGGCTGACGGTGTCGTCATCGTCACACCTGAATATAACTATTCTGTTCCGGGCGGACTGAAGAACGCCATCGACTGGCTGTCCCGCCTGCCCGATCAGCCATTATCGGGTAAGCCGGTACTGATCCAGACCAGTTCTATGGGCGCTATTGGCGGCGCGCGCTGCCAGTATCATCTGCGTCAGATCCTGGTATTCCTCGACGCCATGGTAATGAACAAGCCGGAATTTATGGGCGGCGTCATTCAGAACAAAGTAGACCCGCAGACAGGTGAAGTGATCGACCAAAGCACGCTGGACCATCTGACCGGTCAATTGACCGCATTTGGCGACTACATTCAGCGCGTGAAAGCGTAAAAGAAAAAGCCCGGCGATATGCCGGGCTTGTTGATATATGGGCAAATAAACAACGATTAGTGCGCGTCGATAAACACAATCTTCAGCACAAACAGCAGCGCGACAATGATGACGCACGGGCTGAGATCGCGGAAACGTCCGGTACCAATCTTCATCACGCAGTAAGAAATAAAGCCCAGCGCAATACCTTCGGTAATTGAGAAGCTAAAGGGCATCATCACGGCAGTAATAAACGCCGGAACCGCTTCTGTAAGGTCATCCCACTTCACGCGCGACAGGCTTGATGTCATCAGGACGCCAACGTAAATCAGCGCACCTGCTGCTGCATAACCCGGTACCATCCCCGCCAGCGGCGACAGGAAGATAACCAACAGGAACAGCAGACCAACGACCACGGCGGTCAGACCGGTACGTCCACCGACCGAAACCCCGGAAGAAGATTCGATATACGCAGTAACGGAAGAAGTCCCGATAAACGCCCCGGTAACCGACGACACGCTATCCACATACAGCGCTTGCTTCATGCGCGGGAACTTGCCCTTCGCATCCGCCAGACCGGCTTTATCCGTAACGCCAATCAGCGTACCGGAGGAGTCGAACAGGTTAACCAGCATGAACGAGAAAATCACACCCGCCAGGCCAATGTTAAACGAACCGGCCAGGTCGACATGTCCGATAACGGACATCACGCTCGGTGGCGCAGAAACGATACCGTTGTAATGAACATCGCCCAGCATCCAGCCCAGCAGCGTGGTTACGATGATAGAAATCAGCACCGCCGCGTGAATGTTACGGGACGCCAGAATCGCGATGATAAAGAAGCCCAGGATACCGAGCAGTACGCTGTGGGACGTCAGGTTACCGATAGACACCAGCGTGTCTTTGTTGGCGACGATAACACCGGCGTTTTTCAGCCCCATCATGCCGATGAACAGACCAATACCGCTGGTGATCCCCACACGCAGGCTAACCGGGATATTGGCAATCATCCAGTAACGAACGCGGAAAATCGTCAGCAGCAGCAGACCAACAGCGCCCCAGAAGATAGCGCCCATTCCAATCTGCCATGACAGCCCCATCGCGCCAACGACCACGAAAGCGAAGAATGCGTTCAGGCCCATAGCAGGCGCAAGTGCGACCGGCAGGTTGGCAAACAGGCCCATCAGGATGCTACCAAATGCAGCAATAAGGCAGGTGGTAACAAAGACAGCGCTGGTATCCATGCCAGCCACGCCAAGAATTTGCGGGTTAACAAAAACGATATACACCATCGTCAGGAAGGTCGTTAAACCGGCGATCACTTCGGTCCGTGCCGTCGTGCCATGTTCGCGCAGTTTGAACACGCGTTCCAGCATCCCCTGGCCAGAAGCCTGGGTTGTGTGTTGTTGACTCATTATCAATTTCCGAACAAGGAGGGAAAATTCGTCGCTATCCTATACCAAAATGCGACAATAGGGTTGGGTTATGAGCAACTTTTTTCATTGATTTTGCTTATACGGCAACGATTGCGTCGCCCAATAATGCATTACGAAAACGTTAAACTTGTTAAAACGGAAATGACATGTCCCAGATAGAAGCCGTATTTTTTGACTGTGACGGTACCCTTGTCGACAGTGAAGTGATTTGTTCTCGCGCGTATGTCAGCATGTTCCAGGCGTTTGGCATTACGCTCGATCTTGAAGAAATTTTCAAACGCTTCAAGGGGGTAAAGCTGTACGAGATCATCGACATTATCAACGAGGAGCACGGTGTCGAACTGGCAAAAGCCGATTTAGAACCGGTTTATCGCGCTGAGGTCGCACGTCTGTTCGATACGGAACTGGAGGTGATTGCCGGTGCCAATGCGCTACTGGACAGCATGGCCGTACCAATGTGTGTGGTCTCTAACGGTCCGGTCAGTAAAATGCAGCATTCGCTGGGTAAGCTGGGCATGTTGCACCATTTCCCTGATTTACTGTTCAGCGGCTACGATATTCAGCGTTGGAAGCCCGATCCGGCCCTGATGTTCCATGCGGCGAAAGCGATGGACGTTAACCTTGAGAACTGCATTCTGGTTGATGATTCCAGCGCAGGTGCGCAGGCGGGGATTGCCGCCGGGATGGAAGTGTTCTACTTCTGCGCCGATCCGCATAACAAACCGATCGATCATCCAAAAGTCACGACGTTTACCGATCTGGCACAGTTGCCGGAATTGTGGAAAGCGCGGGGTTGGAATATCGTCGAATAAACAGTAGGCCCGATAAGCAAAGCGCCATCAGGCGAATGGCGCAGAATGCCGGATGCGGCGTAACACCTTATCCGGCCTACAATAGCGACGCCGGGGGATCCCGGCGCACGCAACAAGCCGCTTATTCCTTCGGATCTTTGCCCGCCAGCAGCTTATCCAGCTCATCCCCGCCCACGTGACGGAAGTCTTGTCCCTTCACGAAGTAGAAGATGTATTCGCAGATATTCTGGCAGCGGTCACCGATACGTTCGATGGAACGTGCGCAGAACAGCGCGGTCAGCACGCTTGGAATGGTACGAGGGTCTTCCATCATATAAGTCATCAGCTGACGCACGATGCCTTCATATTCCTGGTCAACTTTCTTATCTTCGCGATAAATACGCACTGCTTCGTCCAGATCCATACGCGCAAACGCATCCAGCACGTCATGCAGCATTTGTACGGTGTGGCGGCCCAGTGATTCCAGGCTTACCAGCAGCGGCTGGTGCTGTTGCGAGAACTTCTCCAGCGCGGTACGGCAAATTTTGTCCGCCACGTCGCCAATACGTTCCAGCTCAGCGATGGTTTTGATAATAGCCATCACCAGACGCAGGTCGCTCGCTGTCGGTTGACGCTTGGCGATGATACGCACGCAGGCTTCGTCGATCGCCACTTCCATCATGTTAACGTTCTTATCGCCTTCAATGACGCGCTTCGCCAGCTCGCTGTCCTGATTGTGCATCGCCGTGATTGCATCAGAAAGCTGCTGCTCGACCATGCCGCCCATGGTCATCACCTGGGTACGGATGCTTTCCAGCTCTGCATTGAACTGGCCGGAAATATGTTTATTAAGGTTAAGGTTATCCACAACAAGCTCCTGAATCAGCCGTAACGACCGGTGATGTAATCTTCAGTTTGTTTCTTCGCGGGCTTGGTGAACAGATCGTCCGTGTTGCTGAACTCAATCAACTCGCCCAGGTACATAAATGCCGTGTGATCGGAACAACGCGCAGCCTGCTGCATGTTGTGGGTAACGATAACGACGGTGTAATCCTCTTTCAGCTCAGTGATCAGCTCTTCGATACGCCCGGTAGAAATAGGGTCGAGCGCTGAACATGGCTCATCAAGCAGAAGCACTTCCGGGCGAATGGCGATACCACGCGCAATACACAGACGCTGCTGCTGACCACCCGAGAGAGAGTACCCGCTCTGGTGTAATTTATCTTTGGTTTCGTTCCACAATGCGGCCTTGGTCAATGCCCACTGCACACGCTCGTCCATATCCGCACGCGAGAGTTTCTCAAACAGACGTACGCCAAAAGCAATGTTGTCGTAGATGGACATCGGGAACGGCGTCGGCTTCTGGAATACCATGCCCACTTTGGCACGCAGCAGAGCGATATCCTGGGTATTGGTGAGAATATTGTCGCCATCCAGCAGGATTTCACCTTCCGCACGCTGCTCCGGGTACAGTTCAAACATTTTGTTGAACGTACGCAGCAGCGTTGATTTACCACAGCCTGACGGCCCGATAAACGCCGTTACCTGGTTTTTAGCAATATCCAGGTTGATGTTCTTCAGGGCATGGAATTTGCCATAGTAGAAGTTCAAATCACGAACCTGAATCTTACCTGGGGCAGTATCAACCATACTCATTTCAATCTCTTCCTCATCCGGCGCCGCATCAGCCACGCCGTAAAAATTAACCGTGTTTCTTCTTCGCGAAAATGACGCGCGCCAGAATGTTCAGCAGCAGTACGCACAGGGTAATAATCAGTACCCCGGCCCAGGCCAGTTGCTGCCACTCAGCAAACGGGCTCATCGCAAACTTAAAGATAGTGACCGGCAGGTTGGCGATAGGCTGCATCATGTCGGTGCTCCAGAACTGGTTGGAGAGCGACGTAAACAGCAGCGGAGCCGTTTCACCTGCGATACGAGCAATCGCTAACAGAACGCCTGTAATGATCCCCGAGACAGACGCCTTCAGGGTGATCGCAGAAATCATCTTCCATTTCGGCGTACCCAGTGCATAGGCAGCTTCACGCAGGCTATCCGGCACCAGCTTGAGCATGTTCTCCGTGGTACGGATAACAATGGGCACCTGCAGCAGCGCCAGCGCGATAACGCCCGCCCAGCCAGAGAAGTGCTCCATTTTTGCTACCACGATGGTGTAAACGAACAGACCGACCACGATTGATGGCGCAGACAGCAGAATGTCATTGATAAAGCGGATAACCTCAGCCAGCCAGGACTTACGTCCGTACTCTGCCAGGTAGATACCCGCCATAATGCCAAGCGGAGTACCAAACACGGTCGCCCACAGAATTAACAGTCCGCTACCGGCCAGGGCGTTCGCCAGACCACCACCCGCTGTATTCGGCGGAGGCGTCATTTCGGTGAACAGCGCCAGCGACATACCGTCAATACCACGGGTGATCGTGGACATCAGGATCCAAATGAGCCAGAACAGACCGAACGCCATGGTCGCCATAGAGAGCGTCAGCGCGATGCGGTTCTTCAGACGGCGACGTGCCTGCATTTTACGGCGGGACTCCGCCAGCGCAGTGGTGTTTTGCATTTCAAGCGTAGCCATTAGCGTGCCCCCTCGTTCTTCGCAAGGCGCATGATCATGAACTTAGACGCCGCCAGTACGATGAAGGTGATCACAAACAGAATCAGACCCAGTTCCATCAACGCAGCAACGTGCAGGCCAGATTCCGCTTCGGCAAATTCATTCGCCAGCGCAGAGGTAATACTGTTGCCCGGCATGTACAGCGAGGCACTATCGAGCTGGTAGGTGTTACCAATGATAAAGGTGACCGCCATGGTTTCACCCAGCGCGCGGCCCAGACCCAGCATCACACCGCCGATCACACCATTTTTGGTGAACGGCAGGACGATACGCCAGATAACTTCCCAGGTGGTACAGCCGATGCCGTAGGCTGACTCTTTCATAAGCACCGGCGTTTGTTCGAACACATCACGCATAACCGCAGCAATGTACGGAATGATCATGATAGCGAGGATCACACCAGCCGCCAGAATACCGATACCAAACGCCGGGCCAGCGAACAGTGCACCAACAAACGGAATGTTGGAAAGGATGTTTCCGACCGGCTCCTGGAAGTACGTCGCAAACAGCGGGGCAAAGATAAACAGGCCCCACATGCCGTATACGATACTCGGAATTGCTGCCAGCAGTTCAATAGCGATACCCAACGGGCGACGCAGCCAGCCAGGTGCAAGTTCAGTCAGGAACAGCGCAATGCCGAAACTCACCGGAACGGCAATCAGCAATGCAATAAATGAGGTGACCAGCGTACCGTAAATAGGTACCAGCGCGCCGTAGATATCGTTCGGCGCATCCCAGTCTTTGGTCCACAAAAAGGAGAAACCAAATTTCTGAATGCTTGGCCAGGAGGAGATAACCAGAGAGACAATAATGCCACCCAACATCAATAGCACAATTAGCGCAGCCAGTTTTACCAGCGCGCTGAATATCATGTCACCCTTTTTACCCGGTGGGTTAAAAGCAGGCTTGGTTGCAGCCATAAATCACTCTTTAAGTTAAACGCGTTTACGAAATTGCCCTGCCGGATGGCGCTACGCTTATCCAGCCTACAAATTGGGCCTACAGTCGGAACTGTAGGGCGGATAAGCGTAGCGCCATCCGCCAACTCGTTAAAGATATTCTATTAGTACAGCGCTTTACCGCTGCTGTCTTTCACGTTGGTCTTCCATGCAGCACGAATCTGCTCAACCACGCTGTCCGGCAGACTGGCGTAATCCAGGTCATTAGCCTGTTTGCCACCATTTTTGTATGCCCAGTCGAAGAATTTCAGCACTTCAACGCCCTGCTCAGGCTTCTTCTGCTCTTTATGGACCAGGATGAAGGTGGTGGAAGTGATTGGCCACGCATCGTTACCTTTCTGGTTAGTCAGATCCTGAGCGAAGGTTTTGCTCCAGTCAGCGCCTTTAGCGGCGTTGGCAAAGTTTTCTTCGGTCGGGCTTACCGGTTTACCATCAGCAGAGACCAGCTTGGTGTACGCCAGGTTGTTCTGCTTAGCGTAAGCGTACTCAACGTAACCGATAGAACCCGGCAGACGCTGTACGAACGCGGCGATACCGTCGTTACCTTTACCGCCCAGACCGGTCGGCCAGTTAACGGTAGAACCGGAACCAATTTTAGATTTCCACTCTTCGTTCACTTTCGCCAGGTAGCTAGTGAAGACGAAGGAAGTACCAGAACCATCAGCGCGACGCACAACGGCGATATTTTGCGAAGGCAGCTTCAGACCTGGGTTCAGTTTGGTGATGGCTTCGTCATCCCACTTCTTAATTTTACCGAGGTAGATGTCGCCCAGCGTTTTACCGTCAAGCACCAGCTCGCCGGATTTCAGTCCAGGGATATTCACCGCCAGCACCACACCGCCGATAACGGTCGGGAACTGGAACAGGCCTTCTTGTGCCAGTTTCTCGTCAGACAGCGGGGCATCAGAAGCGCCGAAATCAACGGTATTGGCCGTAATTTGTTTTACACCACCGGAGGAGCCGATACCCTGGTAGTTTACTTTGCTACCGGTCTCTTTCTGATAGGTATCTGCCCATTTGGCATACACTGGCGCAGGGAAGGTTGCACCTGCACCTGTCAGGCTCGCTGCTGCAAACGCAGAGAACGCGCTCATGGATAAGGTCGCGGCGACAACAGTTGCGACAGTGGTACGCATAACTTTCATAATGTCTCCTGCACGGTTTTCGTAAATCGTTGTTTGAGTTGCTACTGTGAGCAAAATAGGACAAACAGGTGACAGTTAAATGTACGAAATATGACAGTTTTATGACAATGAAAAATACGATAAGTTATTTATCTAAAAATACATTTAAAACAAAACGTTAACCATTACCATGACAATAACATTTCGCTAAAATTTTCTTTTTATGACACTGCAAACAGTAGCTGAAGATGACGGTTTGTCACATAAAACAGGCGGGATAATTGATTAAAAACAGAACAAGTTTAAAAAAATGCCCCGCTCATAGCAGGGCATTTTCAGTTCAGTTAGGTACGGATTACTCTACGGTAACCGACTTCGCCAGGTTACGCGGCTGATCCACGTCGGTGCCTTTAATCAGCGCCACATGATACGCCAGCAACTGCAGCGGAACGGTATAGAAGATCGGTGCAATCACCTCTTCCACATGCGGCATCTCAATGATGTGCATGTTTTCGCTGCTGGTAAAGCCAGCATCCTGGTCAGCAAAGACGTACAGCTGACCACCACGGGCGCGAACTTCTTCAATGTTGGACTTCAGTTTTTCCAGCAGTTCGTTGTTCGGCGCAACCACGATAACTGGCATATCGGCATCAATCAGCGCCAGCGGACCGTGTTTCAGTTCGCCTGCGGCATAAGCTTCAGCGTGAATATAAGAGATCTCTTTCAGCTTCAGCGCGCCTTCCAGCGCAATCGGGTACTGATCGCCACGGCCCAGGAACAGCGCATGGTGTTTATCAGAGAAACCTTCAGCCAGAGCGGCAATGCGTTTGTCCTGAGACAGCATCTGCTCAATACGGCTCGGCAGCGCCTGCAGACCGTGAACGATTTCCTGCTCAATAGCCACATCCAGGCCTTTCAGACGAGACAGTTTCGCCACCAGCATCAGCAGAACGGTCAGCTGAGTGGTAAATGCTTTCGTGGAGGCCACGCCGATTTCGGTACCGGCATTGGTCATCATCGCCAGGTCGGATTCGCGCACCAGAGAAGAGCCCGGTACGTTACAAATAGCCAGCGAACCCAGATAGCCCAACTCTTTGGATAAGCGCAGACCCGCCAGGGTATCTGCCGTTTCACCAGACTGGGAAAGGGTGATCATCAGGCTGTTACGACGCACGGCGGATTTGCGATAGCGGAATTCGGAAGCAATTTCGACATCACAAGGAATGCCAGCCAGCGATTCAAACCAGTAGCGGGACACCATACCGGAGTTGTACGACGTACCGCAGGCGATAATCTGGATATGCTCAACCTGAGACAGCAGCTCGTTGGCATGCGAACCCAGCTCGCTTAAATCCACTTCACCGTGGCTGATACGGCCGGTCAGCGTGTTTTTAATTGCGTTCGGCTGTTCGTAGATCTCTTTCTGCATGTAGTGGCGATAAATACCTTTTTCGCCCGCATCGTATTGCAGATTAGATTCGATATCCTGACGTTTCACTTCCGCGCCAGACTTGTCGAAAATAGAGACCGAACGACGGGTCACTTCCGCGATGTCACCCTCTTCCAGGAAGATGAAGCGACGGGTTACCGGCAGCAGTGCCAGCTGATCGGAAGCGATAAAGTTCTCACCCATACCCAGCCCAATCACCAGCGGACTGCCAGAACGGGCCGCCAGCAGGGTTTCCGGGTTACGGGTATCCATGATCACCGTGCCGTAGGCACCGCGCAGCTGCGGAATAGTACGCAGCACGGCTTCACGTAACGTACCACCCTGTTCCAGCTCCCAGTGCACCAGGTGAGCAATCACTTCGGTGTCGGTTTCAGAAACAAAGGTGTAGCCACGCGTTTTCAACAGCTCACGCAGTGGTTCATGGTTTTCAATGATGCCGTTATGCACCACAACAATGTGTTCAGAAACATGGGGATGCGCGTTCGCTTCTGAAGGTTCACCGTGTGTCGCCCAGCGGGTGTGAGCAATACCAGTACCACCATGCAGCGGATGTTCTTCCGCAGCAGCAGTCAGCATCTGCACTTTACCCAGACGACGCAGACGGGTCATGTTGCCTTCAGCATCGACAACGGCCAGACCAGCAGAGTCATAACCACGATATTCCAGACGACGTAAACCTTCGAGAAGGATTTCAGCTACATCACGCTGCGCGATAGCGCCAACAATTCCACACATATTTTTTGATTCCGAATTTAGGCATTGTGCCTGTCGTTGTCGGTCAACCTGTATTTATCCTTCATCTTTCACGCTGTGGCTGTGTTGGCTGCACGCTTTCGCCATGGTCACTTACTGATTGTAAGCTCCCATGGTCTCACGCGCTTGCCGCCTTACCACAACGCGAAATCTTTGGATAAAACCCGTATTTACGGGCGCCCCGAGCCTTGTAGAGAGTGGGGTTATTTTTATAGATACTGCTTGTTGAGCGGAGGATTATATTATCCCCTCATCTCTTGTCTGCCTGATGGCGCTCACGCTTATCAGGCCTACAGAACGTCACCGCACGTAGGCCGGATAAGGCAAAGCCGCCATCCGGCAAAAATAAATTACTTCTTCTTCACCGGACGCTGCCAGCCCTGTTTATGGACCTGAGGTACACGGCTTAATACCAATTCGTTATCGGCGACATTACGCGTTACGGTGGTTCCTGCGGCAATCGTCGCACCTTTACCCACGGTGACAGGTGCCACCAGCTGAGTATCAGAACCCACAAACACATCATCACCAATGATGGTTTTAAACTTATTGGCACCATCGTAGTTGCAGGTGATCGTACCCGCGCCGATATTCACGTTATCGCCAATTTCCGCATCGCCCAGATAGGTCAAATGACCAGCTTTAGAGCCTTTACCCAGACGCGCTTTTTTCATTTCGACGAAGTTACCCACGTGTGCGCCTTCCTGCAGCTCAGCACCCGGGCGCAGACGCGCGAATGGACCGATGGTGCAAGCGGCTTCCAGATGGGCATCTTCCACCACACTGTACGGGCTAAGCTCACAACCCTCACCAATCACGCTGTTTTTGATGATGCAGCCAGCACCAATCTTGACGCGATCTCCAACGGTTACGTTACCTTCAATGATAACGTTAGTATCAATTTCAACATCGCGCCCGTGAATCAGCGTACCGCGAAGATCAAAACGTGCAGGATCGCGCAGCATCACGCCCGCCAGCAGCAGTTTTTCTGCCTGCTCGGACTGATACACACGTTCCAGACGGGATAACTGAAGGCGGTTATTTACCCCTTCCGTTTCACTGATTCGTGCCGGATGTACCGCAGCAATTTCACGTCCTTCCTGATACGCCATCGCGATGATATCGGTGATGTAGTATTCACCCTGCACGTTGTTGTTGGTCAGTTTAGACAGCCAACGCTTCATGTCAGCGCCGTTGGCAATCAGAATGCCAGTATTGATTTCCTGGATTTGACGCTGCTCGTCGGTTGCATCTTTATGCTCAACAATGCCAGTAACTTTGCCGTTATCACGGGTAATACGCCCATAGCCGGATGGGTCGTCCAGTTTTACCGTTAACAAACCGATACCGCCCTGCGGTTTGGCTTCACGCAGGCGACGTAAGGTATCGGTAGAGATCAGCGGCACATCGCCATAGAGCATTAAAATGTCTTCGTCATCACTAAAGAATGGCGCCGCCTGCTGCATTGCATGGCCGGTACCCAACTGCTCAGCCTGCAGAACCCAATTCAGATTGCCATCTTTCAGCGTTTGCTTAAGCAGATCGCCACCGTGTCCGTAGACAAGGTGCACATGAGTCGCACCTAATTCATTAGCTGCATCAATGACATGCTGAACCATCGGCTTTCCTGCGAGGGTGTGCAGCACTTTAGGAAGATCGGAATACATACGCGTGCCTTTGCCTGCGGCAAGGATCACAACGCTCATAGCATTATTCAACATACACGTCCTGACTGTAATTTGAGAACGAATTTATACCGTTTCACATTGAAAATACTACATTTTTTTCAGCGTGAAATGGACCGAAGATAAAACGTTCAACAGGGGGGATTCCCCATCTGATAACTCACTATTTTCGTCTATATCTGCGTCTTTTGTCTCCCAAAAACCAGGAGTCTGCTCTTATTAAAGCCTTAGGTTAATGTTTTTGCTATTTTTTTACCGCATGAATAAAGCATTACATCAGCATAGTACGATTTTATTTATGTGATTCAGTGAGAAGCAGAAAAACGGGTTGGGAAAATTGAGGGGAGGAATGATAGAGAACAAATGATACAGCGAAGGAGGGGGGATTTAATGACGATGACGCTAGCTGATAAACCGCATTAAGCTTCGCGCCACAGAGCTGGCGGGGAAAGACTAAAAACTCATATTGCTGAACAGGGCGATGATTTTGTTGATCAATTTCATGTTGGTATCTCTTTTTTTATCTGAATTCATTATGTGACATACATCACATAAAAAAGAGTCTACGCCTCATTTTTTAACCAATCAATATTTTTATGATCTAAATCACGAAATAATAAAACTGCTTTTTATTTACATATTTCCTGTAACCAAGCCATAAAAAAAGCCAGCCTGGAAACCAGACTGGCCTTTGTGCTTTTCAAGCCGGTGTTACATCGCTTTTTTGGTCAACTCGATAACGCGCAGTTTCGCGATCGCTTTGGCCAGTTCCGCAGATGCCTGAGCGTAATCCACGTCACCATGAGAGCTCTTGATATGCTCTTCAGCCTTACGCTTCGCTTCCAGGGCTCTCGCTTCATCGAGATCCTGTCCGCGAATCGCGGTATCAGCCAGTACGGTCACGCTGCCAGGCTGCACTTCGAGAATGCCGCCGGACAGATAGATAAACTCTTCATGACCGAACTGTTTAACGATGCGGATCATACCAGGCTTAATGGCGGTGAGCAGCGGTGCGTGACCCGGGAAAATACCCAGTTCACCTTCACTACCCGTTACCTGGATTTTCTCGACCAGACCAGAGAACATTTGTTGCTCTGCGCTGACGACGTCCAGGTGGTAAGTCATTGCCATATCACCCTCCGATTAAGGCGTTAAAGTTTTTTGGCTTTTTCCACGGCTTCGTCGATAGAACCAACCATGTAGAACGCCTGCTCTGGCAGGTGGTCGTATTCGCCTTCCATGATGCCTTTAAAGCCACGGATGGTGTCTTTCAGGGAAACGTATTTACCCGGAGAACCGGTGAATACTTCCGCAACGAAGAACGGCTGGGACAGGAAGCGCTGGATCTTACGCGCACGTGCTACCACCAGTTTATCTTCTTCAGACAGTTCATCCATACCCAGGATGGCGATGATGTCTTTCAGTTCCTGATAACGCTGCAGCAGGGACTGTACGCCACGCGCGGTGTCGTAGTGTTCCTGACCAACAACCAGCGGATCCAACTGACGGCTGGTGGAGTCCAGCGGGTCAACTGCCGGGTAGATACCCAGAGAAGCGATCTGACGGCTTAGTACCACGGTTGCATCTAAGTGAGCAAAGGTGGTTGCTGGGGACGGGTCAGTCAAGTCATCCGCAGGTACGTATACCGCCTGAACGGAGGTGATAGAACCGGTTTTGGTAGAGGTGATACGTTCCTGAAGAACACCCATCTCTTCCGCCAGGGTCGGCTGGTAGCCTACCGCTGATGGCATACGACCCAGCAGTGCAGATACTTCTGTACCGGCCAGGGTGTAACGGTAGATGTTATCAACGAACAGCAGAACGTCACGACCTTCGTCACGGAACTTCTCAGCCATGGTCAGACCGGTCAGTGCAACGCGCAGACGGTTTCCCGGCGGCTCGTTCATCTGGCCATATACCAGGGACACTTTGTCCAGTACGTTGGAGTCGGTCATTTCGTGGTAGAAGTCGTTACCCTCACGAGTACGTTCACCTACGCCCGCAAACACGGAGTAACCGGAGTGTTCGATCGCGATGTTACGGATCAGCTCCATCATGTTTACGGTTTTACCTACACCCGCACCACCGAACAGACCGACTTTACCGCCCTTAGCGAACGGACACATCAGGTCGATAACTTTGATGCCGGTTTCCAGCAGTTCCTGAGAGCTGGACAGCTCTTCGTAGGAAGGTGCTGCGCGGTGGATAGCCCAACGCTCTTCTTCACCGATATCGCCTTTCATGTCGATCGGGTGACCCAGGACGTTCATGATACGACCCAGGGTTGCTTTACCTACCGGGACTTCGATCGGGTGTTCGAGGTCTTTAACTTCCAGACCACGACGCAGACCGTCGGAAGAACCCATGGCGATGGTACGTACGATACCGCCGCCGAGCTGCTGCTGAACTTCCAGCACCAGGCTCTCTTTACCATTCATAACCTCAAGAGCATCGTACACGCGCGGTACGGCATCCTGAGGGAATTCGACGTCAACCACGGCGCCGATTACCTGGACAATTTTTCCAGTAGCCATCTTGAATCCTCTACGAATTAACCTGGTTATACCGCGGATGCACCACCGACGATTTCGGTGAGTTCCTGAGTAATGCTGGCCTGACGAGCTTTGTTGTATACCAACTGCAGCTCTTTAATCAGGCTGCCGCCATTGTCGGTCGCGGCTTTCATCGCCACCATACGTGCGGCCTGCTCGCTGGCCAGGTTTTCTACCACGCCCTGATAAACCTGAGACTCGACATAACGACGCAGCAAGGTATCCAGCAGCGCTTTCGGGTCTGGCTCATACAGGTAATCCCAGGATTTACGCTTCAATTCATCATCATCTGATGCCGGCAGAGGCAGCAATTGAGTGATGGTTGGCGTCTGAGACATGGTGTTAATAAATTTGTTGCTGACAACGTACAGTTTGTCCAGACGACCTTCGTCGTAGGCCTGCAGCATCACTTTAACCGGACCGATCAGTTCGGACAGGGAAGGGTTATCCCCCATGCCGGTTACCTGAGCGATCACGTTTCCGCCAACGGAGTTAAAGAAAGACACGCCCTTAGAGCCGATCATTGCGATATCGCACTGAACGCCTTTATCGGACCATGTTTTCATATCCGCCAGCAGCTTTTTGAACAGGTTAATGTTCAAGCCACCGCACAGACCACGGTCGGTCGACACCACCAGGTAGCCCACGCGTTTAACGTCGCGTTCTTCCAGGTAAGGGTGCTTATATTCCAGATTACCATTCGCAAGGTGACCAATCACTTTGCGCATGGTCTCTGCATAAGGACGGCTGGCCGCCATGCGATCCTGCGATTTACGCATTTTGGAAGCGGCGACCATCTCCATCGCTTTAGTGATCTTCTGCGTGTTCTGGACGCTTGCGATCTTACTACGTATCTCTTTTGCGCCGGCCATGAGCTTCTCCTCAATGCCTTGCGGTCCGCCCTAAAGCAGACCGCCAGACGTTACCAGGACTGGGTTGCCTTGAAGGAATCGAGGATAGCTTTCAGCTTGCCTTCGATTTCATCGTTATAGCCACCGGACTGGTTGATCTCTTGCATCAGCGGAGCGTGGTCACGGTCAACGTATGCCAGCAGAGCGGCTTCGAAGCTACCGATTTTCGCCAGTTCCACATCTTCGAGGTAACCGCGTTCAGCCGCAAACAGCACCACACCCTGCTGTGCAACAGACATTGGCGCATACTGTTTCTGCTTCAGCAGTTCAGTTACTTTCTGACCATGGCTCAGCTGCTTACGAGTAGCTTCATCCAGGTCGGAAGCGAACTGAGAAAACGCTGCCAGTTCACGATACTGTGCCAGAGCGGTACGAATACCACCGGACAGTTTCTTGATGATCTTGGTCTGCGCTGCACCACCAACACGAGATACAGAGATACCCGGGTTAACTGCCGGACGAATACCGGAGTTAAACAGGTTAGTTTCCAGGAAGATCTGACCATCGGTAATGGAAATTACGTTGGTCGGAACGAACGCAGAAACGTCACCCGCCTGGGTTTCGATAATCGGCAGAGCGGTCAGGGAGCCGGTTTTACCTTTAACTTCACCATTGGTGAACTTCTCAACGTATTCCGCGTTTACGCGGGATGCGCGTTCCAGCAGACGGGAGTGGAGGTAAAATACGTCGCCCGGGAATGCTTCACGTCCTGGCGGACGACGCAGCAGCAGGGAAACCTGACGGTAAGCAACGGCCTGTTTAGACAGGTCATCGTAAACGATCAGTGCATCTTCACCGCGGTCACGGAAGTATTCGCCCATTGCGCAACCGGCATATGGTGCCAGGTATTGCAGTGCAGCAGATTCAGACGCGGTCGCCACAACAACGATGGTGTTGGACAGTGCGCCGTGTTCTTCCAGTTTACGAACCACGTTGGAAATGGTGGACGCTTTCTGGCCGATAGCCACGTACACACATTTGATGCCGGAATCACGCTGGTTGATGATGGCATCGATTGCCATCGCAGTTTTACCTGTCTGACGGTCACCGATGATCAGCTCACGCTGGCCACGACCGATTGGGATCATGGCATCAACAGATTTATAACCGGTCTGTACTGGCTGGTCGACGGACTGACGTTCGATTACGCCTGGTGCGATAACTTCGATTGGCGAGAAGCCATCGTTATCAACCGGACCTTTACCGTCAATCGGGGAACCCAGAGTGTTCACCACACGACCCAGCAGGCCACGGCCAACCGGAACTTCCAGAATACGACCCGTACACTTAACCTTCATGCCTTCGGCGAGGTCAGCGTATGGACCCATCACAACTGCACCTACGGAGTCGCGCTCCAGGTTCAGTGCGATAGCGTAACGGTTACCCGGCAGGGAAATCATCTCACCCTGCATACAATCGGCCAGGCCGTGAATGCGGATAACACCGTCACTTACAGAAACAATAGTACCTTCGTTATGAGCTTCGCTCACAACACTGAACTGAGCAATGCGCTGCTTGATCAGTTCGCTGATTTCGGTGGAATTCAGTTGCATGCTCCAGTCCCCTTAAGACTGCAAGACGTCTGCAAGGCGCTCAAGACGGCCGCGTACGCTGCCATCAATGACCATATCACCCGCTCGGATGATTACGCCTGCCATTACAGACTTATCGATTTTGCAATTCAGCTTAACTTTGCGTGACAGACGTTTTTCCATCGCAGCACTAATCTTCGTAAGCTGTTCATCACTCAGTGCATTGGCAGAAGTGACTTCTACCTCAGAGATAGCCTCACTGGCTGCACGCAGGTGAATAAACTGCTCAAGAACATCCGGGAGCGCATTCAGACGGTTATTTTCAGCCATAACCCTAATCAGGTTTTGGCCGCTTTCGTCCAGCTGCTCACCGCACACGGCGATAAACGACTCAGCGAGCGTTTCCGGCGCCAGCGCGCCAGAGAGAAGCTCTGCCATTTGTTCGTTTTTTGTCACCTCAGCGGCGAACGTCAACATATCCTGCCAACGGTCAATGCTTTGGTGCTCAACGGCAAAGTCAAAAGCTGCTTTGGCGTAGGGGCGAGCTACCGTAATAAATTCAGACATCAGCCCCTCCCTCCTTACAGTTCAGCGACAAGTTTGTCCACGATGTCGCTATTAGCAGCTTCATCCACGGAACGTTCGATGATCTTCTCGGCGCCAGCAACAGCCAGGATAGCAACTTGCTTACGCAGCTCTTCGCGAGCACGTTTACGCTCGGCGTCAATTTCCGCCTGCGCCTGTGCCACGATTTTAGTACGTTCCTGCTCTGCTTCAGTTTTAGCTTCGTCCAGGATCTGAGCACGGCGTTTGTTCGCCTGCTCGATGATTACCTGAGCTTCCGCCTTCGCTTTTTTCAGCTGGTCGGTCGCGCTGGCCTTTGCAAGGTCAAGATCCTTATGTGCTCGTTCTGCAGAAGCAAGGCCGTCAGCAATTTCTTTTTGACGTTTTTCGATGGCAGCCATTAATGGCGGCCATACGTACTTCATGCAGAACAGAACGAACAGGACAAACGCGATGGCCTGGCCGAGGATTGTTGCGTTAAGATTCACAGCACAATGCCTCTATCTAGTTAACGTTCTGATATTGCTCTTAATTCAAGCAACGCTTACTACGCGACAGCAAACATCACGTACAGACCCAGACCTACAGCGATCATTGGGATTGCATCCACCAGACCCATAACGATAAAGAACTGAGTACGCAGCAGAGGAATCAGATCCGGTTGACGCGCTGCGCCTTCTAGGAATTTACCCCCGAGGATGCCGATACCGATCGCAGCACCGATTGCCGCCAGACCCATCATCACAGCGGCAGCAATGTACAGCAGATCCATATTCAGGTTTTCCATGACAGTCTCCAGTTTGTTTCAGTTAAAACGTAGTAGTGTTGGTAAATTAATGCTCTTCAGATGCCATCGACAGATAGACAATCGTCAGAACCATAAATATGAAGGCTTGCAGCGTGATAATCAGTATGTGGAAAATGGCCCAAGGCACATTCAGGATCCACTGTGACCACCACGGCAACAGACCAGCAATCAGAATGAAAATCAGCTCACCGGCATACATGTTGCCGAACAGTCGCAGACCAAGAGAGATTGGTTTGGACAGCAGGCTTACCCCTTCAAGGATTAAGTTGACAGGGATGAACGCCCAGTGATTGAACGGCTGCAGCGTCAACTCTTTCGCGAAGCCACCGATGCCTTTCATTTTGATGCTGTAGAACAGAATGAGGATAAATACGCCCAGCGCCATCGACAGGGTGATGTTCACGTCAGCAGACGGAACCACACGCAGAGCCGGTAGGCCAAAGATATGCTCACCGATGTACGGCAGCAGGTCGATAGGCAGCAAATCCATCAAGTTCATCAGGAATACCCAGACGAAAATCGTCAGGGCCAGCGGAGCAATCAGCTTGCTTTTGCCATGGTACATGTCTTTCACGCTACCATGCACAAAGCCGATTACCAGCTCAATCGCGGTCTGAAATTTACCTGGTACGCCGCTGGTCGCCTTTTTGGCTACGCTACGGAACATAAGCAGGAACAACAGACCCAGAACCACCGAGAAGAAAATGGAGTCAATATTGAGCGTCCAGAAGGTGGCTGGGGGGTTGTGCGGATCCACCAGCGAGAATGTACGTAGGTCCAACTGAAGGTTATTCAGATGGTGTCCTATGTAATCCTGCGGCGTCATATTTTCTGAAGCCATGATGCCTTTACCCTTTGTTGTTAATTACAGCCGGCGCCAGTATCTGAACCACCAGCACCAAAACCCACGTAACGATCAGCGGCATGAATACCGCTTTCAAAACAGCCAACGCCACCACCAACAACACCAGCATCGCTAATACCTTGAAGGCTTCGCCGAAAGCGAACGACCAGGCTACTCGGCCTTTCGCTGGTGTATGTACCTGGTGACGCCAGGCAAATATCATAAACAACACATTAGGCAGTAACACTGCCAATCCTCCACACAACGCGGAGATGCCCCAGAAAGGGTCTTTGAGGCTAAACAGCAATCCACTTGCTATTACAACCAGAAGCTGTGTGAGCAAAAGCTTACGAGCAACGTTTCGACTCAAGAGCGACATAGACATCACGTTTTTACTCCTGCTCCCTTCGAGGTATGCCGCGTGTCGTATAAAACGTTCTTTATGGCTTAGAGTCAAGCATCAAAAAGCGGACAAATTATACGGTGCGCCTTCGTGATTTCAAACAATAAGTAGCTAAAAAGTGAATAAATGTTTAAATATTTTTCGCTGCCCCACATTTATTACTTTTAGGCAAACTGTGAACGATCATGCAAAACTGCAAATGCCGCGAAAACACTGGCGTCAAAGCGTGCACCAGATCACATATTGAACATATTCACCTTCGCATAATTTATTTACGTGGCAATTGATGCCTTTTCATCTTTTTGATATTTAAGCGTAAAAATAGCCACTATTTCAAAAACAACGCCTAACAACAAAAAAACCGCTCATTGACATTTATAATAAAAAATTAACACGAACGGTGATTCTTACGTTCTATTTTTAGCAGACTGATATTTTCACAGCTGACTTGTTTCGCTTTTAACAAAAAACGGTACGTTATAGTTATGATGCAAAACCGTAAGGCACTAGTGAAATGTAACGACATTTAACCACACTATTACCTATGACTTTTAACACCTGAAAAGTCGTTTTTTCTCTATTTTTTTTGATAAAAATTAAATTTTGTTTGGCTTAATAACCACCAAATGACGTTCACCATCCAACTGCGGAACGCGTAATTTTTCGACGGACTCAACGCTGAATTCTGCTGGCAGCGAATCAATTTCATCTGCAGGCAACTGCCCTTTTAGCGCATAAAAACGCCCATTCTGGCCCGGCAAATGGTGACACCAGCTCACCATATCATTGAGTGAAGCGAAAGCACGGCTAATCACCCCATCAAACGGCGGTTCTGAAGGAAATTCTTCAACCCGACTTTGCACAGGAGTGATGTTAGTAAGCGCAAGCTCATGCTGCACCTGACGCAAGAAACGAACGCGTTTTCCCAGGCTATCGAGCAGTGTGAAATGCGCTTCTGGACGCACTATAGAAAGCGGAATTCCCGGCAGGCCCGGTCCCGTACCTACATCGATAAAACGCTCACCCTTCAGATACGGTGCAACGACAATGCTGTCCAGAATATGGCGTACCAGCATTTCGTTTGGATCCCGCACCGACGTCAGGTTGTAGGCTTTGTTCCATTTGTGCAGCATATCGACATACGCAATCAGCTGATTTTTCTGGTGATCGGTAAGAGAAATACCGGCATCAGCCAGCAGACGAGAGAGTTTGTTGAGCACGGTCGTTACCTGTTAATAATCAAATGCCCGATGCGCTTTCGCTTATCGGGCCTACAAATTTGTACGGCGGGCAAGCGAAGCGCCCCCGCCAAAATAGTGTTATCAAGCGCTGCGGCGCAGCATACCTTGTTTTTTCAGCCATACCAGCAGAATGGAGATGGCGGCAGGCGTTATGCCGGAAATACGCGATGCCTGACCGATCGAAACGGGTTTGTGATCGTTCAGCTTAGCGATAACTTCATTCGACAAGCCTGAGACCTGACGATAATCCAGCGTTGCAGGCAACAGGGTGTTTTCATTGCGCTGTTGTCTTTCAATTTCTTCCAGCTGACGGGCAATATACCCTTCATATTTCACCTGAATCTCAACCTGTTCCGCGGCCTGAGCATCATCAAGCGCGGGTGCGAACGCAGATAAAGAGGTCAACTGAGCATAGGTCATATCCGGGCGACGCAGCAGATCTTCACCGCTCGCTTCACGTGACAGAGGTGTAGCCAGGTGAGCATTCACTTCTGCTGCGGACTCCGCTAACGGATTCACCCAGGTTGATTTAAGACGTTGGCGTTCCTGTTCGATGCGCTCCAGTTTCTCGTTGAAGCGAGCCCAGCGCTCATCGTCCACCAGACCCAGTTCACGACCAATTTCAGTCAGACGCAGGTCGGCGTTATCTTCACGCAGCATCAAACGGTATTCAGCGCGAGATGTGAACATACGGTACGGTTCTTTGGTACCCAGCGTACACAGGTCGTCCACCAGCACGCCAAGATAAGCCTGATCGCGACGCGGTGCCCAACCCTCTTTTTCGGCTGACAAGCGTGCGGCGTTCAGACCTGCCAGCATGCCTTGTGCGGCGGCTTCTTCATAACCGGTTGTACCGTTAATCTGGCCCGCAAAGAACAGACCCTGGATGAATTTGCTTTCCAGAGTAGGTTTCAGGTCACGCGGATCGAAGAAATCATACTCAATCGCGTAGCCTGGGCGGACGATTCTGGCATTTTCCATCCCCTGCATGGAGCGGACAATTTGCATCTGCACATCGAACGGCAGGCTGGTGGAGATGCCATTCGGGTAAATTTCGTTAGAGGTCAGTCCTTCCGGTTCGAGGAAGATCTGATGCTGGTTACGATCGGCAAAGCGCATTACTTTGTCCTCGATCGACGGGCAGTAGCGTGGGCCAATACCTTCGATCACGCCAGCGTACATTGGGCTACGATCGAGGTTATTGCGGATCACGTCATGGGTTTTCTCATTGGTATGCGTGATGTAACACGGCATCTGGCGCGGATGTTGAGAAGCATCGCCCAGGAATGAGAAGACCGGCATCGGGTTATCGCTGTTTTGCTGGCCGAGCACGCTGAAATCAATCGTGCGCGCATCGATACGCGGCGGTGTACCGGTTTTCAGGCGGCTGACGCGCAGCGGCAGTTCACGCAGACGGCGTGACAGCGGGATGGATGGCGGATCGCCAGCGCGGCCACCGCTGTAGTTATCCAGACCAATATGAATTTTGCCGTCGAGGAAAGTCCCCACAGTTAATACGACCGCTTTGGCACGGAACTTCAGTCCCATTTGGGTTACTGCACCCACAACGCGATCGTTTTCGACAATCAGATCTTCAACCGCCTGCTGGAAGATCATCAGGTTAGGTTGATTCTCCAGCGCAGTGCGTACCGCCTGGCGATAGAGCACACGATCGGCCTGAGCTCGGGTAGCGCGAACAGCTGGCCCTTTGCTTGCGTTTAGTATCCTAAACTGGATACCCGCGTGGTCGATCGCTTTTGCCATCAACCCACCAAGCGCATCCACTTCTTTTACCAGGTGTCCCTTCCCAATACCGCCGATCGCCGGGTTGCAGCTCATCTGCCCCAGAGTGTCGATATTGTGTGTCAAAAGCAGAGTCTGTTGACCCATTCGCGCCGCGGCCATTGCGGCCTCGGTGCCTGCATGACCCCCGCCAATGATGATGACGTCAAAAGGATCCTGATAAAACATGGTAATTGCCTCGCATAACGCGGTGTGAAAATGGATTGAAGCCCGGGCCGTGGATTCTACTCAACTTTAGTCGATGGAGAAAGACCTGGGATCCTGGGTATTAAAAAGAAGATCTTTTTATTTAGAGATCTGTTTTATTGTGATCTCTTATTAAGATCGCACCTTTCTGTGGATAAGGACGATCCTTTAAGTAAGATCAACAGGTTGCTGAGGATCATTAGCTGTGAATGATCGGTGATCCTGGTCCGTATAAGCTGGGATCAGAATGAAGGGTTATACACAACTCAAAAACTGAACAACGGTTGTTCTTGGGATAACTACCGGTTGATCCAAGCTTTTAACCAGAGTTATCCACATAAAAAAGTACGATCTTTACAAATCTCTGAGCAACGGATGCCACGATCCCAGCCAAATTTCAGCCGGATCTTCCGGAATTTCATGTTCCAGCACGTTGATCCTGAGTGTTTCGCCGATCTGTTTTGCCCCACAGGCCTTCAATTCGGCTTCCAGCTTGTCGATTGCGCCGCAAAAGGTGTCATATTCACGACTGCCGATCCCGATTGCACCAAAGCGTACTTGTGACAGGTCCGGCTTTTGCTCGCGTAACGCATCATATAAAGGCTGCAGGTTGTCAGGAATATCTCCCGCACCGTGCGTGGAGCTGATAATCAGCCAGATCCCGTCAGTCGGAACCTCTTCAAGCATTGGCCCATGCAGTATTTCGCTGGAAAAACCGGCGTCGTCCAGCTTTTCAGCCAGATGCTCTGCTACATATTCCGCACTGCCAAGCGTACTACCGCTGATAAGAGTGATGTCTGCCATGATCGCCCACCTTTATAAAGAGGGCGTATTGTACGCTGTGAGCGAGCTGGGATCTACCTGTGGAAAACCAGGGTATTAAAAAAAGCGATCACGGCTTGATGGTACGCATGATCGGGTTTTGCAGGACGATCAGCGTTTCCGTGGACTGAATTTCGTCAATTGTTTGGATCTTGTTGATAAGTACCTGCTGCAATGCGTCGATCGACTTGCACATCACCTTAATAAAGATGCTGTAGTGCCCGGTGGTGTAATATGCTTCGGTCACTTCATCGAGGCTTTCCAGTCTGGCAAGCGCTGACGGATAGTCTTTCGCACTTTTCAGGATTATGCCGATAAAGCAGCCGACGTCATAACCCAATTGTTTGGGACTAACATCAATCCGCGCGCCGGTAATAATCCCCGCCTGCTTCATCTTTTCTACGCGAACGTGAATTGTTCCTGGGCTGACGCCGAACTGTTTGGCTAATTCTGCGTAGGCGGTACGAGCATTTTCCATTAAGGCGTCAAGAATGCCGCGGTCCAGATTGTCGATCTGATAATTTTCCATAGGTTTTTCTTATGTAGATTAATGATTCCCTCTATTTTAGACGTAATTTTTAACGAATCAAAATCGAAGTCGGCTTTTTGTTTGTTGATTATTGAATATTACCTCCATTCTGTTGCTTAATCATAGGCAACAGGACACAGGAGTACACATAATGAAAACCGCTTACATTGCCAAACAACGTCAAATTAGCTTCGTAAAATCTCATTTTTCTCGCCAGCTGGAAGAGCGTTTAGGCCTGATCGAAGTTCAGGCGCCGATCCTCAGTCGCGTTGGAGATGGCACGCAGGATAACTTGTCGGGCTGCGAAAAAGCGGTGCAGGTGAAGGTTAAAGCATTGCCAGACGCTCAATTCGAAGTGGTTCATTCACTGGCGAAGTGGAAGCGTCAAACGTTAGGACAACACGACTTTAGCGCAGGCGAGGGGCTGTACACGCACATGAAAGCCCTGCGTCCCGATGAAGATCGCCTCTCCCCACTGCACTCAGTGTATGTTGATCAGTGGGACTGGGAGCGCGTGATGGGCGACGGTGAGCGTCAATTCTCCACTCTGAAAAGCACGGTAGAGGCTATCTGGGCGGGAATTAAGGCCACCGAAGCTGCGGTTAGCAAAGAGTTTGGTCTGGCACCGTTCCTGCCGGAGCAGATCCACTTTGTTCATAGCCAGGAGCTGTTATCTCGTTATCCGGATCTTGATGCAAAAGGTCGTGAACGTGCGATCGCTAAAGAGCTGGGTGCGGTATTCCTGGTGGGGATCGGCGGTAAGCTCAGTGACGGTCACCGTCATGACGTACGTGCGCCCGATTATGATGACTGGAGTTCAGCGTCCGAGCTGGGTCATGCCGGTCTGAACGGTGATATTCTGGTCTGGAACCCGGTTCTGGAAGATGCGTTTGAGCTGTCTTCTATGGGGATCCGTGTGGATGCTGACGCCCTGAAACACCAGCTGTCTCTGACCGGTGATGAAGATCGCCTGAGTCTGGAGTGGCACCAGGCGCTGCTGCGCGGTGAAATGCCGCAGACAATTGGTGGCGGCATTGGGCAGTCGCGTCTGACCATGCTGTTGCTGCAATTACCGCACATTGGTCAGGTTCAGTGTGGCGTATGGCCGGCCCAGGTACGTGAAAGCGTCGCTTCTCTGCTGTAACAATTAACGCCGCCAGCGTCTGAGCAGGCGGCTTCGCATCCCGGTATCAAAGCGCCAGATATGATCGAAAATGCGCATGATGCCGGGTTTGCCATGTGCTGACATCGCCACCGCGTGAAAACGGTGCTGGTGCACCCGCTGTAATTCACCCACTTTATTGACGACCTCATCGGGCAATCGCTGAGCGATAAAATCTGAGATCACCACCGCATCGGCATCAAACCATTCCCGACCCTGCATGCGCTCAATTATGGCGCGAAAACAGCTGGCAATATCAGTGCCACCACGAAAGCGCTGACTTAAAAAGCGGATCGCCTGTTCGATGCCCTCCGGACCGGAAAGCTCATAGCGCACCACTTCTGTTGAAAACAGCATAATGAAACAGCGCCGGTTATCGGCAAGGGCAACGCGCATTAGCGCTAGGCAAAAGGCTTTCGCACACTGCTCATTAAACCCGCCCATCGATCCCGAGGTATCAACGCAGACGATAAAAGGCCCGCGCGGCTGCTCGTCAAAATCCTGATGCACCACCGGACGTTCCGTTACTTTCTCACGCCATGCTTCGCCGTGCAGGCGGTAGGTGAGCAGTTGTTTTTCCACCAGCCGTCGGTAGAACTCGTATTCCAGTTCGGTAATGCCCAGCGTGGCCAGCTCTGGCGGTAGCAGGCGCAGGATATCGTCACTTTGCTGGATGCCATCCACCTGCTCCGGGACGGTTGCAGGTTCGCGCACCAGGGTACGGAAGGTTTCCATTGGCGCATCTTTACGCGGCACGGATTTCGCCTCTCTGGAACGACCTAACTGCTCGGCCAGGCGCTGGAGTTCGGGTTGTTGCGTCAGAAATTCGCCGTATTTCACCATCAACTGATAATCACCGCGCTTGATTTGGCCCGCGCTCATATCCCACAACCGGCCTGCTGCGTTGTCATTTTCTGCCAGTACAGGTTCCAGTTGCCCGCTGAGGGTCATCCGTTCTTGTACTTCACTGAGCAAATGCTCGCGCTCTTCTTCCAGCAGTTGCTGATTCAGCGTTGTGGTTTGCACCACCAGGCTCAGGCGCCAGCGCTGGAGAAAAAGCGTATGTAGTGCGGGCGTAAAGGTGCTGTTGTCATTGACCAGTTGCTGCGCTTGCCCGGCCCACGGCGAATGGAGGCGGTGCAATAGCGATAATATTTGCGGTAGCTGAACGATAAACTGCGCATGAGAGAGGAGCTGGCTTTGTTGATAGCACATAACCTCCTCCATCAGCTCCGGCGGTACATGGGTATCTTTGAGGCGGCTACGCAATGATTCACGCCAGCGGGGAATGTCGTCAGTGATCGCTTTTTTAAGGCGAGGAAATTTTTTAAAAAATACCACCATCTTTGGGGAAGCCAGCAGGGCGACGATCATCTCTTCGATCATTGCCTCTTCGCTGACTGCCAGCATGATGTTGAGCGTATCAAGGGTCAGCATTGTTGCGCCTGGCGGATTTGCGCCCCGACATCCTGCAGGCTGGCCTCAATGCGGCCTAACCAGTCGCTATGAATAAACAGGCATTTTTGCTGTTCGCTGAATGCGCTGTGCTGCTGATGCCACTCATTATCGAGCGCTTCAAGCTCCTGTTTTATCTCTGCGGGCATACTCTCTTGCGAAGCACCCGGCAGCGCCAGGCGAGAACCTTGTAAACTGACATCGCGTACAACCAGATGCTGTGCGCTATCGACTTCCATATTCAGCGTTTGGGCAAAGCCGATCCCGTTTAGTTTTCCGCGGATCTCCCCGCCTTTTGTTAGCCACAGTTCCAGCGCGCCACGTTCGAAAGCTATATGGATAACCTCCATATCATGCAGTTTTAAAGGCTTTTGCAGCAGTAATGTCACGACAGAAGACGAGGCTTCTGGCGGTAAATCATAATGAGGACGACGGCTGAACATTCCGCCCTGGCGGATCACCGTGAACGCCGTTTTGTCGCTTTGCTGCTGCTGGAGCTGAATGCGACGCTGCACAATGCTGCCCAGGCGCGTCAGCATGGCTTGCTGTTGCCAGGCGTGTCCGGTCATCAATATTTCAAGCTGTTGTTGCATCAGATTCAGGCTTTGTGCGTCGTACCACAGGCAATCTTTCAGCAGGATCAGGTCGATAGGTACTACCGCATCGCGTCCGCTAAAGAAAGCGCTGGCCTGGAGTAAGCGGATCGCTTTTTTCCAGCGACGATCGGACACATAAGGAGCATTCGGTAACACGTCCAACTGTTGGCGCAGCGTGAAAATGAGCTCAAACACGCGATCGGGAAGCTTGATCGCACCAATGTCTTTTTGCCACTGGTGATACTCTTCATCCGTCACCTGCAATGATGCCGGGACCGGATTGTCGCTTTCATCCTGCTGACTTAACAGCATGGAGCGGAAATTGGCCTTGTCCTGAACTTTATCCAGCCACAGACGAATCAGCATACGGTCGTACAGCGCTTCCAGGCTGCTGTCGGCTTCAGGCAGTTCGTTGGAAGCCGCCACCAGCAGACGCATTGGAATTTTTTCTTCATACGCGCCGTTACGGAAGTGACGTTCGTTAATGGCGGTCAGCAGGGTGTTAAGGATTGCCGGGCCTGCTTTCCAGATTTCATCGAGAAAAACGATTTCAGCTTCAGGAAGATAGCCCGCCGTTAAGCGTTCATAGCGACCTTCATCTTTTAATGCCTGAATGGACAGCGGACCAAACACCTCTTCGGGCGTAGAGAAGCGCGTCATCAGGTATTCAAAGGCGCGTGCGTTTTGGAAGGCAAACTTCAGTCGGCGGGCAATTAAGCTTTTTGCGATCCCCGGGGGGCCTAATAAGAAAACGCTCTCGCCGCTGAGTGCTGCCAGCAGACACAGACGAATGGCGTGGCTACGTTCATAAAGTCCCTTTTCCAGCGCATTGCTCAGACGGGAAATTCTTTCCGCTAATAAATGTGGGTGAGCCATAATGAAGTGGCGTCCTTTCGCCAAATGTACTGCATAAACTGCGAGTATAGATGCTTCACACCATTGCAGTAATAGACTGAAGGTGCGCTTATTTTTCTTTGAGCCAGATTAATCTGGTCTCATTTAGGGGTACGATTTTGTGATTAATCGTGCATACTGTGCGCCTTTTTGTGGGCCAAGGGACGACGCACACATTTCTTATATATACACCAAATCAATCAAGCTGCACCAAGGCGGCAATGGAGTTTTCTTCTGGGATGGGGGGAATAACGAATGCAGCCCATACGGAGTGGCTTGAAAGATGATGTGTATAAACGAAAGACGAGTCTATGAGCACTGATAATAAACAATCATTGTCTGCGATTACCCTTGCGGCCATTGGGGTTGTCTACGGTGATATTGGTACCAGCCCACTTTATACGCTTCGTGAATGTTTGTCCGGCCAGTTTGGTTTTGGCGTTGAACGTGATGCCGTATTTGGTTTTCTCTCGCTGATTTTCTGGCTGCTGATCTTTGTTGTCTCCATTAAATACCTGACGTTTGTCATGCGCGCAGATAACGCCGGAGAAGGCGGGATCCTGACGCTGATGTCATTGGCCGGGCGCAATACCTCGGCGCGAACAACCTCCATGCTGGTCATTATGGGATTGATAGGCGGCAGCTTCTTCTATGGTGAAGTGGTGATTACGCCAGCCATTTCGGTGATGTCTGCAATTGAAGGTCTGGAGATAGTTGCCCCGCAACTGGATACCTGGATTGTTCCGCTCTCAATAATTGTGCTGACCCTGCTGTTTTTGATTCAAAAACACGGTACCGGCATGGTCGGTAAGCTGTTTGCGCCGATTATGCTGCTATGGTTCCTGACGCTCGCGGTATTAGGTGTGCGCAGTATTATTGGCAATCCGGAAGTGCTGCAGGCGCTCAATCCGTATTGGGCGGTGCATTTCTTCCTCGAATTCAAAACGCTGTCCTTTATCGCGCTGGGTGCGGTGGTGCTGTCGATTACCGGTGTTGAAGCGCTGTATGCGGATATGGGCCACTTCGGTAAATTGCCGATTCGTCTGGCATGGTTCTCCGTGGTATTGCCTTCACTGGTGCTGAACTATTTTGGGCAGGGCGCGTTGCTGTTAAAGCATCCTGAAGCGATCAAAAACCCATTTTTCCTGCTGGCGCCGGACTGGGCATTAATTCCATTGTTGATCCTCGCCGCGCTGGCAACGGTTATCGCTTCTCAGGCGGTTATCTCCGGTGTCTTCTCGCTGACGCGTCAGGCCGTACGTCTGGGGTATTTATCGCCGATGCGTATCATCCATACCTCGGAAATGGAATCGGGCCAGATTTACATTCCTTTCGTTAACTGGATGCTCTATTTTGCGGTAGTTATCGTGATTGTGAGCTTTGAACACTCCAGTAATCTGGCCGCGGCGTACGGGATTGCGGTAACGGGGACAATGGTACTGACATCTATTCTGTCTACCACCGTGGCGCGCAAAAACTGGCACTGGAATAAATACTTCGTCTTCCTGATCCTGGTGGCGTTCTTGTGCGTCGATGTTCCGCTGTTCTCCGCGAACCTCGATAAGCTTATTTCTGGCGGTTGGCTGCCTCTGACGCTGGGTCTGGTGATGTTCACCATCATGACCACCTGGAAAAGCGAACGCTTCCGTCTGCTGCGTCGCATGCATGAGCACGGTAACTCTCTGGAGGCGATGATTGCTTCTCTGGAGAAATCGCCACCGGTACGCGTGCCGGGAACGGCGGTGTATATGTCCCGCGCACTGAACGTCATCCCGTTTGCGCTTCTGCATAACCTCAAGCATAACAAGGTGCTGCATGAGCGCGTTATTCTGCTGACGCTGCGCACGGAAGATGCGCCCTATGTTCACAACGTGCGTAGAGTGCAGATTGAGCAGTTATCGCCCACCTTCTGGCGCGTGGTGGCCAGCTACGGTTGGCGCGAAACGCCGAACGTGGAGGAAGTGTTCCATCGCTGCGGTCTGGAAGGCTTAAGCTGTCGGATGATGGAAACGTCCTTCTTCATGTCGCATGAGTCGTTGATTGTAGGTAAGCGGCCATGGTACCTGCGTCTGCGCGGCAAGCTGTATCTGCTGCTACAGCGCAACGCGCTGCGCGCGCCGGACCAGTTTGAAATCCCACCGAACCGGGTTATTGAACTTGGTACTCAGGTAGAGATTTAATCTCATCGACGCCCTCTTTCATCGCGAAAGGGGGCGTTTTGTTTTGCCCCTCTCAGTTTTCATTTCATCAAATGATAATCCTTGCGAAACGTTTCGATGGCGATCACATTTTCGTAACGTCGCGGTGGTTTTCTGTCCACTCTTCGCACTACACTTATCTTCAGCGAAACGTTTCGCTAGTGGGGAAAGAAAATGAAGAAAGGCACGGTACTCAACTCTGAAATTTCAACGGTGATCTCCCGTCTGGGGCATACCGATACGCTGGTGGTGTGTGATGCAGGTTTACCCATCCCGAACAGCACAACGCGTATTGATATGGCATTAACCCAGGGCGTACCTTCTTTTATGCAGGTGCTGGATGTGGTCACACGTGAAATGCAGGTCGAGGCAGCCATTCTCGCGTCGGAAATTAAACAACATAATCCGCAACTCCACGAAACGTTGCTCAGCCACATTGAGCAACTGCAACAACACCAGGGAAACACCATAGAAATTCGTTACACCACGCATGAACAATTCAAAAAACAAACCGCAGACAGTCAGGCGGTAATTCGCAGCGGAGAATGTTCTCCGTATGCGAATATCATTCTCTGTGCTGGCGTCACGTTCTGAGGCCATCATGAACGCATTACTGCAACTCAAAGGGATCGATAAAGCGTTCCCGGGCGTAAAAGCGCTATCCGGCGCCGCGCTGAATGTCTACCCTGGCCGCGTAATGGCGCTGGTGGGCGAAAACGGCGCGGGCAAATCCACCATGATGAAAGTGCTGACCGGGATCTATACCCGTGATGCCGGTTCTTTATTGTGGCTGGGGAAAGAGACCACCTTTAACGGCCCGAAATCCTCCCAGGAAGCCGGAATCGGTATCATCCACCAGGAGCTGAACCTGATCCCGCAACTCACTATCGCCGAGAACATTTTTCTTGGCCGTGAGTTTGTGAATCGCTTTGGCAAAATTGACTGGAAGAAGATGTACGCCGAAGCCGATCTGCTGCTCGCCAAACTGAATCTGCGCTTTAAAAGCGACAGACTGGTTGGTGAGCTGTCGATTGGCGATCAGCAGATGGTCGAAATTGCCAAAGTGCTGAGCTTTGAATCGAAGGTCATCATTATGGATGAACCGACGGATGCCCTCACCGACACTGAAACCGAATCCCTGTTCCGCGTCATCCGCGAACTGAAATCCCAGGGACGCGGCATTGTCTATATTTCTCACCGTATGAAAGAGATCTTCGAGATTTGCGACGACGTAACCGTCTTCCGCGACGGGCAGTTTATTGCCGAACGTGAAGTTGCCTCGCTGACTGAAGACTCGCTGATTGAAATGATGGTGGGACGTAAGCTGGAAGATCAGTACCCGCGCCTGGAAAAAGCGCCGGGTGATATTCGCCTGAAGGTCGATAACCTGTGCGGTCCTGGCGTAAACGATGTTTCGTTCACGCTGCGTAAAGGCGAGATCCTTGGCGTATCCGGGCTGATGGGGGCCGGACGTACCGAACTGATGAAAGTATTGTACGGCGCATTGCCGCGCACCAGCGGTTACGTCACGCTTGATGGCCATGAAGTGGTTACCCGTTCGCCGCAGGATGGGTTGGCTAACGGCATCGTCTATATTTCTGAAGACCGTAAACGCGATGGCTTAGTGCTGGGTATGTCGGTGAAAGAGAACATGTCACTGACCGCGCTGCGTTATTTCAGCCGCGCCGGTGGAAGCCTTAAACATAAAGATGAGCAGCAGGCGGTGGGTGATTTTATTCGTCTGTTCAATGTTAAAACACCATCAATGGAACAGGCTATCGGCCTGCTTTCCGGTGGTAACCAGCAGAAAGTGGCGATTGCGCGCGGTCTGATGACCCGGCCAAAAGTGCTGATCCTTGATGAACCAACGCGCGGCGTTGACGTTGGAGCCAAGAAAGAAATCTATCAGCTTATCAACCAGTTTAAGGCTGACGGGCTGAGTATCATTCTGGTCTCCTCTGAGATGCCAGAAGTATTGGGCATGAGCGATCGAATTATCGTTATGCATGAAGGGCATCTCGGCGGTGAGTTCACTCGCGAGCAGGCCACTCAGGAAGTATTAATGGCTGCCGCTGTGGGCAAGCTTAATCGCGTGAATCAGGAGTAAAAAAGATGACTACCCAGGCTGTTTCTGGTCGCCGTTATTTCACTAAAGCATGGCTTCTGGAGCAAAAGTCGCTCATCGCTCTGCTAGTGCTGATCGCGATTGTTTCTACCATGAGCCCTAACTTTTTTACCGTTAATAACCTGTTCAACATTCTCCAGCAAACGTCGGTGAACGCCATCATGGCCGTTGGCATGACGCTGGTTATCCTGACGTCGGGTATCGATCTGTCCGTCGGTTCCTTGCTGGCGCTTACTGGCGCGGTTGCGGCTTCAATTGTAGGGATTGAGGTCAATGCGCTGGTGGCTGTTGCTGCAGCCCTGGCGCTCGGCGCTGCCATTGGCGCAGTCACCGGGGTGATTGTTGCGAAAGGCCGGGTGCAGGCGTTTATTGCAACGCTGGTGATGATGCTGCTGCTGCGCGGCGTGACCATGGTGTACACCAACGGCAGTCCGGTTAATACCGGGTTTACTGACAATGCCGATGTGTTTGGCTGGTTTGGTATTGGTCGTCCGTTAGGCATCCCTACGCCAGTGTGGATCATGGGGATTGTCTTCCTCGCGGCGTGGTACATGCTGCACCACACTCGTCTGGGCCGTTATATCTATGCGCTGGGCGGTAACGAAGCGGCAACGCGTTTGTCCGGTATCAGCGTCAGTAAAATCAAAATTATCGTTTACTCACTGTGCGGTCTGCTGGCATCGCTGGCGGGCATCATTGAAGTCGCGCGACTCTCCTCCGCACAACCGACGGCAGGTACTGGCTATGAGCTGGATGCTATCGCAGCGGTGGTGTTAGGCGGTACCAGCCTGGCGGGTGGTAAAGGGCGTATTGTTGGGACGCTGATCGGCGCATTGATTCTTGGTTTCCTCAATAATGGTTTGAATTTGTTAGGTGTATCCTCCTATTACCAGATGATCGTCAAAGCGGTGGTGATTTTGCTGGCGGTACTGGTAGACAACAAAAAGCAGTAACAACGATTACAGGACATCTTAAATATGAACATGAAAAAAATGGCTACCCTGGTTTCTGCTGTTGCGCTGAGCGCCACCGTGAGCGCGAATGCGATGGCGAAAGATACCATTGCGCTGGTGGTCTCCACCCTCAACAACCCGTTCTTTGTTTCTCTGAAGGATGGGGCGCAAAAAGAGGCGGATAAGCTGGGTTACAACTTGGTGATTCTGGACTCGCAGAACAACCCGGCGAAAGAGCTGGCTAACGTTCAGGACTTAACGGTTCGTGGAACTAAAATTCTGCTGATCAACCCGACTGACTCTGATGCCGTTGGTAATGCTGTGAAGATGGCTAACCAGGCAAAAATTCCGGTTATTACCCTTGACCGCGTTGCCTCCAAAGGCGAAGTGGTAAGCCACATCGCGTCTGATAACGTGTTGGGTGGCAAAATTGCGGGTGATTACATCGCGAAGAAAGCAGGTGAAGGCGCGAAAGTTATCGAACTGCAGGGGATTGCCGGAACTTCAGCGGCGCGTGAGCGTGGCGAAGGTTTCCAGCAGGCCGTTGCGGCACACAAATTTAACGTACTGGCCAGCCAGCCGGCAGACTTCGACCGCACCAAAGGTCTGAACGTCATGCAGAACCTGCTGACCGCGCATCCTGATGTGCAGGCCGTATTTGCCCAGAACGATGAAATGGCGCTGGGTGCGCTGCGCGCACTGCAAACCGCGGGTAAATCTGATGTGATGGTGGTTGGATTTGACGGCACTCCAGATGGCGAAAAAGCAGTAAATGATGGCAAACTGGCTGCGACCATTGCTCAGTTGCCGGATCAGATCGGCGCGAAAGGCGTTGAGACTGCGGATAAAGTCCTGAAAGGCGAGAAGGTTCAGGCTAAATATCCGGTTGACCTGAAGCTGGTCATCAAGCAGTAATACCGATTCAGGTCGCTCGCGGCCTGATGGAGACATAAATACGCCATCCCCGTATCTGATTTTGGGGATGAAAGCGTAAAAAGAAAAGCAGGGCACGCGCCACCCTAACCCGGTGGCGCACTTTGACTTGGAACACCAAATATGAAAACCGCAGGCAACCTCGTTGTTCTTGGCAGTATCAATGCCGATCACATCCTTAACCTTAACTCTTTCCCGACACCTGGTGAAACCGTAACTGGTAGCCATTATCAGGTCGCATTTGGCGGTAAAGGCGCGAATCAGGCTGTTGCTGCGGGTCGTAGTGGCGCGAATATCGCATTCATTGCCTGTACGGGCGATGATGATATTGGCGAAAGTGTGCGTAAACAGTTAGCCAAAGACAACATCGATATTGCGCCGATTAGCGTAATTTCGGGGGAATCGACCGGAGTGGCGTTGATTTTTGTGAATGGTGAAGGTGAGAACGTTATCGGCATTCATGCCGGAGCGAACGCAGCTCTTTCGCCAGCGCTGGTGGAAGCGCAGCATGAGCGTATTGCTCAGGCGTCCGCCTTACTTATGCAGTTAGAATCGCCGATCGAAAGCGTACTGACTGCAGCAAAGATTGCACATCAAAATAAGATCATGGTCGCCCTGAACCCGGCACCGGCTCGTGAACTTTCTGATGAACTGCTGGCGCTGGTGGATATTATTACCCCGAATGAAACCGAGGCTGAAAAGCTGACGGGGATCCGGGTCGAAAATGATGAAGACGCGGCCAAAGCGGCGCAGGCATTGCACGCTAAAGGTATCCATACTGTACTGATTACCTTAGGTAGTCGCGGTGTGTGGGCAAGCGTTAATGGTGAAGGTCAGCGTGTGCCCGGTTTTAAAGTGGAAGCCGTTGATACTATTGCCGCTGGAGACACCTTTAATGGCGCGTTAATTACAGCGTTGCTGGAAGAGACTCCGCTGCCTGAAGCGATCCGTTTTGCGCATGCCGCTGCGGCGATTGCGGTTACCCGTAAAGGCGCACAGCCTTCCGTTCCGTGGCGCGAAGAAATAGAAGCGTTTTTAAGTCAACAGAGGTAACGCTTGGCTACAATGAAGGACGTCGCCCGCCTGGCGGGTGTTTCCACGTCGACGGTTTCTCACGTCATTAATAAAGATCGCTTTGTCAGTGAGTCCGTCACTGACAAAGTAGAAGCTGCAATTAAAGCGCTTAACTACGCGCCCTCCGCGCTGGCGCGTAGCCTCAAGTTAAACCAGACCCGCACGATTGGCATGTTAATCACAGCCAGTACCAATCCCTTCTATTCTGAACTAGTGCGCGGCGTTGAACGTAGCTGTTTTGAGCGCGGCTACAGCCTGGTGCTGTGCAATACCGAAGGCGATGAACAGCGCATGAACCGTAACCTGGAAACTCTGATGCAAAAACGTGTGGACGGCTTGTTGCTGCTCTGCACCGAAACACATCAGCCTTCCAGAGAAATAATGCAGCGTTATCCTTCTATACCGACCGTGATGATGGACTGGTCGCCTTTTGATGGTGAAAGCGATCTGATTCAGGATAACTCCTTGCTGGGCGGGGATTTAGCCACGCAACATCTTATCGAAAAAGGTTTTACGCGCATTGCCTGCATCACCGGGCCGCTGGATAAAACCCCGGCGCGTTTGCGTCTGGAAGGATATCGGGCAGCAATGAAGCGGGCGGGGTTGCCTGTCCCGGAAGGCTACGAGATTACCGGTGACTTTGAGTTCGGCGGCGGCTTTGAAGCTATGCAAACGTTGCTGTCGCATAAACAGCGACCGCAGGCCGTTTTTACCGGCAATGATGCAATGGCAGTTGGCGCGTATCAGGCTCTGTACCAGTCAGGATTGCGCATTCCGCAGGATATGGCTGTGGTGGGTTACGATGATATCGAGCTGGCGCGCTATATGACGCCGCCCCTGACGACCATCCACCAACCAAAAGATGAATTGGGCGAACTGGCCATCGATGTATTAATTCACCGGATGGCGCAGCCCGCATTACAGCAACAGCGTTTGCAGCTTACTCCTGTTCTGATGGAGCGGGGGTCGGTTTAGGTTTGTGCCGATCTTTGATCAGGTTACGTCCATCTTTGGCTTTTAGCAGCATGAACATCAGCGCGGATATTACCGTGATAGCGCCCATCGTCATAAAGGTGTAGTGGAACTGCTCGACCGTATTGGTTCCTTCCATACCTTCATAGATACGCAGAACGGCGGCGCTGATGGCAACCCCTAAACTGATTGATAACTGCTGAGTAACGGCCAATACGCTGTTGCCGCTGCTGGCGTTTTCATCGGTCAGATCCGCCAGAGTGATGGTATTCATTGAAGTAAACTGGGTGGACATCGCCATACCTAAAATGAACAACGGCAGGATTAGCATCCAGATCGGCATGGCAGGAGATTGCAAAGCGAACTGCGCAATCATCAGGCCGATAAATACCGTAACACCCACCAATGTGGTCCTGTAGCCGAGTTTGCGCAGAACCTGCGTCACCATGGATTTTGCCAGAATTGAACCCAACGCTGTTGGCGCCATCATGCAGCCGGCTATCAGAGCCGGATATCCAAATCCTACCTGCAACATCAGCGGCATTAAGAAGGGCACGCAGCCTGTGCCCAGGCGAGTGGCGAGGTTTCCGGCGATCCCAACAGAAAAGGTCCGAGTCTTAAATATCGGAAGCGATATCAGCGGCGTTGGGTGGCGACGCGCATGGCGAATATAGGCGAGTAGTAACAACACACTGGCAAGAATAATACCGAGTGCGACCCAGGTCTCGACAAGCTTCTCACCGAACAATTCAACGCCGCTGGAAAACAACACCAGGCTCAAACCAAACAGAAAGAAACCGGTCATATCAAAACCGCGGCGTGGCGTGGTGAAGTTCGGCATATATTTGCGGGCATAGAAGATACCGGCAATGCCAATTGGAATATTAATCAGGAAGATCCAGTGCCAACTGGCCCATGTAACCAGTACACCGCCCAATACCGGACCTAAAATCGGCCCCACAAGTCCTGGCATGGTGACGAAGTTAAGCACGGGAAGCAGTTCGCTGCGGGGGTAAGCACGCAATAACGCCAGACGGGCAACGGGCATCATCATGGCGCCACCGATCCCCTGAATGACACGGAAAATCACCAGCTCGCTTAAGGAACTGGACAGCGCGCAGGCCAGCGATCCCAACGTAAACAGGCTAACGGCAATCATAAAGACGCGTCGGGTACCAAATCGGTCTGCCAGCCAACCACTTACCGGGATCAGCATCGCGACAGTCAGGGTATAGCTGATAATGGCCGACTGCATGGCGAGTGGAGAGCGGTTAAGACTATGTGCTATTGCGGGTAGGGCGGTATTGAGGATCGTGGCGTCTAGTGCCTGCATAAAAAAGGCCATGGCTGCTATCCACGGTAGCCCGGCCATACTGCGTGATTTCTTTTCTGACATATTATTTATCCGGTAGCACGTTCGGTGCTATCAGCAATGCCTGACAGGCAGCAAAGGCGCGATCGCCATCGTTATCATCTATTGCGTCGACAATGGCCTGGTGCAAATCCAGTTTCACCACATCGTTATAGGTAATAGAGGTAAAGTAGGTCTGGTAAACCGAATGGAACAGAGATGCAAAGGAAATAAGGAACGGATTCGCACTCATTTCATAGATGTGCTCATGCCAGGCGATATCAACCTCAATCCAGCGTTCGCGTCTGAAGTTTCTTTTCAGCTCGACCATCTCTTCCATCAGCGTGTTGAGGTGCGCTTTCTGTTCAGCCGTACCTATAGTCGCTGCCAGTAAGCACGCCTGAGGCTCCAGGCTGATACGCATCACCAGAAAATGTTTAATGACCTGCGGGAAATTATCTTCCGTCATCCACCAGGTGAGTAGCTCCTGGTCAAGGAAGTTCCAGTTTGCTTGCGGCATGACGCGTGTGCCAATACGTGGGCGCGGTAATACCATACCTTTTGCCGTTAATGTTTTTACCGCCTCTCTTACCGCGGTGCGACTCACGCCAAACTGATCGCCCAGCTCTATTTCGCCAGGCAATATCGCACCCGGCGCGTATTCACCTTTTAATATTCGCTGAGCCAGCTTTTCGGCCAGAACGTAGGACAAGTTTTTCTGTGCGGCTAGCTGTTGGGCATTTAACGGCATGAATGTTCTTCCTTACTCTTTTTCTTATTCATTAGTATGCCACCAGGAAGTGTGATTGCGGCTGCAAAAACGGCAATTTGCTTATTTTATGGCATGTTAATGGTTGTTTTGGTGAAAAAACACGCACTCGGAAAGTTATTTTAAATTTCCCCTTGTCAGCCTGAAATAACTCCCTATAATGCGCCTCCACTGACACGGAACAACGGATTACAAGTCGCCGGGTCAGCGGGGTTCCACTGATAACTCCGGCGAAGAAAGCGAAATTAAATGCTTGACTTCGTAGCGGGATGGCGTAATATGCACACCCCGCGCCGCTGAGAA
>NZ_JAOWHC010000019.1:0-476439 GCF_030332805.1 Citrobacter sp. Cpo065 | reverse complement strand
AATAAATATCCTCCGGCATAGCCGGAGGTTTTTCTGATGCGCCTATAAGGCTCTGTTACCAGCCGCGCCCTAACAGGCGCATACGATCTGACATTTGCATCAGACTTCGTTACTTACGGCCCGTAAACGGGCTACCCGGATAAGGGATCGATAACTGCTCGCCCATTTTATCCTCTGCAAGCTGGTGCTTTATGTATTCCTGTATCCTTGCTGTGTTCTTACCCACCGTATCTACGTAATACCCACGACACCAGAACTCCCTGTTCCTGTATTTAAACTTCATATCACCAAACTGCTCATACAACATCAGACTGCTTTTACCTTTCAGATAACCCATAAAACCGGATACGCTCATTTTGGGCGGGATTTCCACAAGCATATGGATATGATCTGCACAGCATTCCGCTTCCAGGATCCGCACGTTTTTCCACTCACACAGCTTTCTTAAGATGCTGCCTATCGCCCTACGTTTCTCCCCGTAGAATGCTTGTCTTCGGTATTTGGGCGCAAAAACTATGTGATATTTACAGTTCCATCGGGTGTGCGCTAAGCTCTTTTCGTCCCCCATTGGGACCCCCTTTTGATTTCTTGTTTAACCCTTGCAGTTGCCAGACCGCAAGGTGTTTTAACAAATCAAAAGGGGTTTTAATAACTGGCCCAAAGCTGAAAGCTTTCCGGAACCCCCAGCCTAGCTGGGGGTTTTCTGTGCACAACAAAAAGGCCCTGATTATCAGGGCCTTTTTTCTATCGATTAATTACACGCTTTACCAGGGATAAATTTCGCGTCTTTATCCGCCATCAACGTTTTCACTTTCTCACCCGTATCCGGGTTTGACTCCAGCGTGAAATGCGCCTCAAGCATCAACAGTACGGACTGTCCGTTTTCCGCACGAGCGGCTAAATAGTCGCGTTCAAGCTGAGCGTTATTCGCCACCGGCATCCGTTTACCCGTTGCGCAGTCGGTAAAGATTGCCGCGTCAGCCATATAGAAATACATGCCTCGCATCGGCATTGGCGTCACCGGTAAGCTGGCGGAAACCGGCTGGAGCGTGTAGTTAAACTGTGACTCAATCGGGTTACCTTCACGATCGAGCATTTCCAGCGCCTCGCCTTTAGCCCGGTAGTACGATTTTTCACCTTTGCTGTCGGTCAGCACCAGTTTGTCGGCTGTACGCGCCCATGTGCCATAAGAGGCAAATGAAGACGGTTCATCCCGCACGCCCTGATAGCGTTCGTTCATCACCCATGTACCGTCTTTTTCCAGAAACAGAGAGGTTTCAATCCCTTCGCAGTCCGCGCAAGGTAAGATGCCACGCCAGCTTTGCTGCATCGGTTTTAATTCTGCCGCCCGCGTCGGCTGTAGTACTTCAACTTCAGTACGGTTATTACAGCCGATCAAGGAAAAAAGCGTGCATGCAGCGACCACGGACAATATTGCTGTTTTCACTATCAATTCCTTATTAATTTTTATTCCCGCTCGTCAGTCTTGCGTTCGACGAACTCTCCCGCGCAGTGCTTTCACTGTGGATTTTTGCGCCTTCGATGACAACCTGCGCTCTTTCGAGGCGCGCGTAGGGCGAGTTGCCTGTCGGCTTTTTTGCACTGCGGTTAATTCTTTTATCACCGCCACCAGTCGGGAGATTGCCGCTTCCCGATTGAGCTCCTGGCTACGGTATTCCTGCGCCTTAATGATAATAATGCCATCGCCGCTAATCAGATGATGGCTGGCGGCCAGCAGGCGTTCCTTGTAATACTCTGGCAGGCTCGAGGCCCGAATGTCAAAGCGCAAATGGATAGCCGTCGAGGTCTTGTTAACGTGCTGACCACCCGCGCCTTGTGCCCGAATCGCCGTGATTTCCAGCTCATTATCAGGGATAGAGACGTTTCGGGAGAGAACAATCATGAACGCGGCTGCCACGCTGTCAGATGAATTTCCAGATTGTTCTGAGAGTCGGACAGCCAAATAGCGCCGTCCTGAATAGTCGCCTGCAGCGCCATTGTACGACCAGCAAAATCACTCAGTTGCGCCAGCTGTTCATCATCCAGATACCACACGGTGAGATTTTTAAACTGCGCACATTTGTTCTGGTTTTGCTGCCACCAGATCTGAGCCGCACGGCTGTTGTAGGCAAACAGAGCAACCTCACCAGACTGGGTACAGGCTTTCTTGATACGGCGCTCATCCGGCAGACCCAGCTCAATCCAAAGATCGATGCCCAGATGGTCGTTACGCAGCCATGCTTCAGGCTCGTCTTCCGCACTCAGGCCACGCGTGAACTGCAGCCGTTCATCGGCATATTTAATCCAGGCCAGCAGGCGCAGCATCATGCGCTCCTGGGTTTCAGAGGGGTGACGCGCCAGCGTCAAGGCCGCGTCAAGAAACTGGTTGCGGTCAAGATCCGCTACGTTGACGACGGCTTTATAAATTGTCGCTTTAAGCGCCATGGGAGAACTCCTTTCGAATCAGGCGCACATTGTAGCGAAAACTGCGGCAAAAGGCTGCTAACTGCTCATCTATCAAGGCGCTGATATTGCTTGAATGAGTATGGTATAGTCACCTTGCTAAACAGAGTTTATCTTCGTAGGCTTAGACTTGCATCCACGGTTAAGTCAGAGTGCTGACAGGAGGGCATGTGGAAAAATATTGTGAGTTAATACGCAAGCGGTACGCGGAAATCGCCAGCGGAGACTTAGGGTATATCCCGGATGCGCTGGGTTGCGTATTGAAGGTGCTTAATGAAGTGGCGGCAGACAGCGCCCTTCCAGAGTCGGTCAGGGAAAAAGCGGCCTATGCTGCCGCGAACTTACTGGTGAGCGATTATGTCAATGAATGAAACGTATCAACCCATCAATTGCGATGATTACGACAATCTTGAACTCGCCTGCCAGCACCATTTGTTACTGACGCTGGCGTTAAAAGATGGCGAAGTTTTGCAGGCGAAAGCGAACGACCTGGTTTCACGCAAAAACGTGGAGTATCTGGTCGCAGATGTCGCAGGTGAAACCCGGGAGCTTCGCCTCGACAAAATTGCCAGCTTCAGCCACCCGCAGATCGGTACCGTGGTGGTCAGCGAATCCTGATTATTTTGGTGCCGGATGACGGTGCAAAGCACCTTATCCGGCCTACTTTCCACGCCAAACCAGACTCACGCCTTCTTCATCTTCCGCCGCTCCCTCACGCGTCACGAAAACACCAGCAGCCGCAATCAACGTTTCGCCGTAAAACAGCAGCGGTGTGGTATCTCGTCGCCAGGGCGGGATCCCCTGCTCCTGCCAGATTTTCTTTAATTTCCGTCCACCGTTACGCCCGACAATATGCAATAACCCTGGTGCTTTGAAACGAATGCTGACGGCTTCATCCGCTTGCGGCATGCGCAATTCACCCGCAGAAATTAACTGAACCGAACCCAATCCGGCAGGCAGCGCCAACGGTGTTTTCCACTCTAACCATGGGATAACGGTTTCGCTTTGCCCATCGACTGACTTCACCCACCACAGCTGTGACTGATAACGACGGACCTCGTACTCCCCGAGGCGAAAACAGGGTGAGGCATCTTCCCGCGCCAGCGCCACTTCCTGCCAGATTCGTTCCAGTCCATCACGAGAAGGCATCGGCGCATTTAACCCCGCAAGCCAGCGACGAAGCAGCGCGGCACGACGCACGTCGCTCATCATCATTAACGGTACCAGTAGCAGTGTGCCGTGGGCTGTGATGCAATCGGCTAAATCGCTGGCCAGCAGTTCATCCAGTAAACTCTCCTGCTCAGCACACAGCGCGGCGCTGCGGGCTACGGCTTGCGCGAAGTGCGGCCAGCGCTGTTGCAGCAATGGGGTAACGCGCAATCTGAGGAAATTGCGATCGTAGGTATCATCCTGATTGCTTTCATCTTCAATCCAGCATAATTCATGCTGCCGCGCCCATGCTTCAAGCGCCTCACGCGTTTGCGCCAGCAGCGGTCGAATCAGCTGAGTTCCGGCGAACGGTGAACATTCCCCCATGGCGGAAAGTCCGGCAGGGCCGCTGCCGCGCTTAAGCGCCAGCAGAAAGGTTTCACACTGGTCATCGAGATGCTGGGCAGTCATTAGCACCTCGCCCGGTAGTAAGGTCTGCGCAAATGCCTGATAGCGCGCGCGTCGTGCCTGAGCTTCGATGCCCAGACCATCATCCTCAAGGTGTACCCGCTCAACCACCAGCGGCACCTGCCACTGCATACATACTGACTCACAGTGCTGCACCCAACTGTCTGCATGTGAGCTTAATCCGTGATGAATATGGATTGCGCGTAAAGCGACCTCAGGATGCTGCACTCGCCACTGCACCAGTTGATGCAGGAGTACGGTTGAGTCCAGCCCGCCGCTAAAGGCGACCAAAATCGATTGAGAATTCAGCAGTGAAGTGTTCAGCGTGAGTGTCGTCATGATGGTTACTTACAATGGCATTGCCCGGCACGTTACCGGGCTAACGCCACAATGACAAGCCTTACAGCTCGTACAGTTCGAGGGGCAATCCGTCCGGATCGTTGAAAAACGTAAAGCGTTTACCGGTAAATGGATCGATACGTATGGATTCACACTTCACGTGGTGTGCTTCCAGATGCGCGATCGACTTTTCCACATCCTCCACGCTGAACGCCAGATGACGCAAACCGCAGGCTTCCGGTCGGCTCGGACGGCAAGGTGGAAACGGGAAAGAAAAAAGCTCAATCACATACTGGCCGTTCAATGCCAGATCGCCTTTCCACGAATCTCTCTCTTCCCGATAGGCTTCGCTCATCAGTGTAAAGCCAAGCACATCGCAGTAAAATGCCTTACTTGCCGCGTAGTCCGTCGCAATAATGGCAATATGGTGAACCTGTTTTAATCCCAGCATAGCGTCATCGCCTCTTTCATTTTTCTGTCAGCACGTTACTCGTACGCCTTAGGGTCAGGCAAGTCGTTATGCCATTTTTAAGACTCTCACGCGATACACACCATCCTCGCCCAGTTTAGCGCCATGGATATCGGTTTCAAATCCCGGGTAGCGCTGCCCCACTGAACACAGCATCAGAAGAAAATCGAGGACAGCCCGGCTTTTGGCAGTGATCATTTCCCCGGGCATCAAGAGCGGCACGCCTGGAGGATAAGGCAGGATCATATTGGCGGACACGCGTCCTACCAGTTGATCAAGCGCCACGGTTTCCACCTCACCTTTGATCTGCCGCTGCCAGGCCTGGTGCGGTGTCATTTTCATTTCCGGCAAGGTATCAAATGCCCGCAGCATCAGTCCGGAGAGATCGTGCTGGCGGATCAGCTTATGGATCCCCTGTGCCAGATCCTGAATACGCATATTGCGATAGAAATCGGGATCTTCAGCATACAGATCCGGCAGCATATTTTTCACGCGTAAATTCAGATCGTACGAGCGCTTAAATTCCGTCAGGCCACGTAGCAGCCCCATCGCCCGGGTCTTATCTATGCCAATACTGAACAGGAACAACAGGTTATACGGTCCCGTTTTTTCGACGACGACGCCGCGTTCATCAAGGAATTTCGCCACCAGCGCCGCGGGGATCCCCTCTTCGCTCATATTTCCCTGTTCATCCATTCCCGGCGTCAGAATCGTGACCTTCACCGGGTCGAGGAACATGTGGTCGGCATCAGCATCAACAAATCCGTGCCAGTCTTCACCTGGCGCTACCGGCCAACATTCTGCTTCATCGACCTTTTCCGGCTGCCAGATATCAAAGAACCAGCCATCCGACTCTTCGCGCAGACGCTGCACTTCTTTACGGAAATGCAGCGCCCGTTCCACCGAACGATTGATTAACCGCTTGCCGGAATTGCCACGCAGCATTGCCGCCGCCGTTTCTATCGACGCCACAATCGGATAGCTCGGAGACGTGGAGGTGTGCATCATAAAGGCTTCGTTGAACGTGTCTTCATCATAGTCACCCTTAATGTGGATCAGCGAAGCCTGTGACAACGCCGCCAGCATCTTGTGGGTGGACTGGGTTTCAAATATCACCTTTCCCGGTACCCGTTCGCCGCTCATCCCGCTTTTCCCCTGATAGATCGGATGAAAATGGGTATACGGCACCCAGGCTGAATCAAAATGGATGGAGGGCACATCCAGGGTTTGCTTGATCCAGTTGGTGTTATAAAGCAGCCCGTCATAGGTGGAGTTGGTGATCACCGCGTGTACCGGCCATTGCGCCTGAGTCGTCTCTTCTACCTTGCGTTCAATACTTGCATGGGTAAATTCCCGACGGGGTATACCGCCGAGGATCCCCAACGCGTTACGCGTAGGCTTCAACCAGATTGGCACCACATCGCTCATCATCAGCAAATGCGCCAGCGACTTATGGCAGTTGCGGTCAATCAGTAGCGTACTTCCTGCAGGCGCAGCATACATACCGACAATCTTGTTCGATGTCGAGGTGCCGTTAGTCACCATATAGCTCTGTTCGGCACCAAAGGTGCGAGCGATGTACTCCTCCGCGTCGAGATGTGGTCCGGTATGATCAAGCAATGAGCCCAGTTCGGTTACGGAAATGGACACGTCGGCTTTCAGCGTATTGCCGCCAAAGAAATCATAGAACAGGCAGCCGACCGGGCTTTTCTGGTACGCCGTCCCCGCCATGTGCCCGGGCGTACAGAAGGTATACTTTCCTTCCTTCACATAGGTAAACAGCGCCTTGGTGAACGGAGGCGTGATGTTATCGAGGTATTCGCTGGTGTACTGGCGAATGCGGGTGGCAATGTCTTCAGACTGACCCAGCGCATACTCAAAAAACCACAGCGCCATGCGCAGGTCGTGCGCACTGACATCCATCGTCGAATGGGTATTAATAAAGGCGTAGAGCGGGAGATACTCGTTGAGCTGGTTGATGTCACTGCACAGCTCCAGGCTATATTCATCCCAGTCAAAAATGACGCCGCAAATTCGCGGGTTGTGTTCGATAAACTTCAGCAGGTCGACACTATTCTGCGGCCAGATAATCTGAAATCCCTGCTGTTGCAGCGCACGCTCAAGTTCCTTGATGGGCTCATCTTTATAAAAGACGCCATGCGGTCCCATGATGGCAATGATATTCATGCGTTCCTCCTGGAAAAACCTTAGTTAATCATAGCCTGGTCAAACCGCAGGTAAAAAAAAGGGCCACAACGTAGTGGCCCTTTTCAGAATAAATGCAGTTTACGCGTAACCGTAGCTCATCAGACGCTGGTAACGACGGTTTTTCAGATCGTCTTTGCTTAACACGTCGAGATCGGCGAGATCGGCCAGCAGCTGTGCTTTCAGGGACGCAGCCATCACTTCCGGATTGCGGTGTGCACCGCCTAACGGTTCCGGAATGATAGAGTCGATAAGCTTCAGCTCTTTCAGACGCGGGGCAACAATTCCCATCGCTTCTGCGGCCAGCGGTGCTTTGTCGGCGCTTTTCCACAGAATGGAAGCACAACCTTCCGGGGAGATAACGGAATAGGTGCTGTATTGCAGCATATTCACTTTATCGCCTACACCGATCGCCAGCGCGCCACCGGAACCACCTTCACCGATAACGGTGCAGATTACCGGTACGCTCAGACGCGACATTTCACGCAGGTTGCGCGCGATCGCTTCTGACTGACCACGCTCTTCCGCGCCCACGCCCGGGTAAGCCCCTGGGGTGTCGATGAAGGTAATGATCGGCATGTTGAAACGCTCGGCCATTTCCATCAGACGCAGCGCTTTGCGATAGCCTTCCGGCGCTGGCATGCCGAAATTACGGCGAATCTTTTCTTTGGTCTCACGGCCTTTCTGATGACCAATGATCATCACCGGACGGCCATCCAGACGCGCGATACCGCCGACAATAGCTTTATCATCCGCATAGGCACGATCGCCCGCCAGCTCATCAAATTCATCAAACGCCAGGCGGACATAATCCAGGGTGTACGGACGCTGTGGATGGCGCGCCAGTTGGGCTACCTGCCATGCGCCAAGATCGGCGAAGATTTTACGCGTCAGTTCTACGCTTTTTTCACGCAGACGATGCACTTCTTCATCGATGTTAATATCCAGTTTCTCATCCTGACGGCTAACCGCAGTCAAAGAATCGATTTTTGCTTCCAGCTCTGCAATCGGCTGTTCAAAATCAAGGAAATTCAGACTCATAGTATTCCTGTATTAGTCAAACTCCAGTTCCACCTGCTCCGAACCAATAAGGCCACGGAGATCGTTTAGCAAACGATCGCTCGGAGAGACACGCCACGTCGCGCCAAAACGCAACCGCGCACGTGCATCCGCCCTCTGATAGTAGAGATGTACTGGAATTGTCCCCGAGCGGTGGGGTTCCAGAGACTGACGGAGTCGGTTTAAAAGCTGGTCATCAATTTGCCTGTCCGTCAGCGAGATAGCAAGCCCGCGAGCATATTTTTCCCGGGCTTCGTCAATATCCATGACTTCACGGGCCATCATTTTAAGCCCGCCGCTGAAGTCATCAAAGCTGACCTGTCCGCTGACGATAAGTATGCGGTCTTTTTCCAGCAATTGCTGGTATTTATCCAGAGCATCGGTAAACAACATAACTTCCAGACGTCCGGAACGGTCATCCAGTGTACAGATGCCGATACGATTGCCGCGCTTGGTGACCATTACCCGCGCAGCAATGACGAGCCCCGCAGCCGTGGTGACTTTACCACGTTCTGTCGGATGCATGTCTTTCAGCCTGTAGCCTCCGACATAGCGCTCAATTTCTTTTAAATACTGGTTGATGGGGTGCCCCGTCAGGTAAAGCCCCAACGTTTCACGCTCACCATCTAATACCACCTGCTCCGGCCACGGTTGGCAACTGGCATAGGATTGTTCAATTTGCTCCGGTTCTTCCGCCAGCACGCCAAACATATCGGCCTGACCGATAGCTTCGGCTTTTGCATGCTGATCGGCGGCTTTTAGCGCATCGTTGAGCGAATTCATCAACGCCGCCCGATGCGGGCCAAGGCGATCAAACGCCCCGGACATAATTAGCTTTTCCAACACCCGGCGGTTAAGTTTTTTGATATCCGTGCGCGCGCAGAGATCAAACAGCTCACGGAAGTAACCGCCTTCGTTACGCGCCTCAATAATAGCTTCAATTGGTCCTTCACCCACGCCTTTTATCGCGCCGATGCCATAAACAATCTCGCCATCATCATTCACGTGAAAATGGTAAAGCCCGGAGTTGATATCCGGCGGCAGGATTTTGAGTCCCATACGCCAGCATTCATCTACCAGCCCGACCACTTTTTCAGTGTTATCCATATCGGCGGTCATTACCGCCGCCATAAACTCAGCAGGATAATGCGCCTTCAGCCACAGCGTCTGGTAAGAGACAAGCGCATAGGCTGCGGAGTGCGATTTGTTAAATCCGTAACCGGCGAATTTCTCCACCAGGTCAAAGATTTTCATCGCCAGTTCGCCGTCTACGCCGCGCTTTTTCGCCCCTTCTTCAAAGGTGCCGCGCTGCTTAGCCATCTCTTCCGGCTTTTTCTTACCCATCGCACGACGCAGCATATCCGCGCCGCCAAGGGTGTACCCGGACAACTCCTGGGCAATCTGCATAACCTGTTCCTGATACAGGATAATGCCGTAGGTCGGCTCCAGTACCGGTTTCAGACACTCATGCTGCCATTGTACGTCCGGGTAGGAAATCTCTTCGCGACCATGCTTACGGTCGATAAAGTTATCTACCATCCCCGACTGTAGCGGACCTGGGCGGAACAGAGCCACCAGTGCGATCATGTCTTCGAAGCAGTCAGGCTGCAGACGTTTGATCAGGTCTTTCATACCGCGGGATTCAAGCTGGAAGACCGCCGTGGTCTCCGAGCGTTGCAGCATATCGAAGCTTTTCTTGTCATCCAGCGGGATAGCCGCAATATCCAGCGGTGGCTCACCGTTCTTTTCACGGCGCGCGTTGATCATTTCCAGCGCCCAGTTGATGATGGTGAGCGTACGCAGGCCGAGGAAGTCGAACTTCACAAGACCGGCATATTCCACGTCGTTCTTATCAAACTGAGTAACCGGGTGCAGCCCCTGCTCATCGCAGTACAGAGGCGCAAAATCAGTAATTTTTGTCGGTGCGATAACCACACCACCGGCGTGCTTACCAGCGTTACGCGTGACGCCTTCCAGCTTACGCGCCATATCGATCAGCGCTTTAACCTCTTCATCTGCCTCATAGATTTCTGGCAGTTGGGGTTCGGCTTCAAAGGCTTTTGCCAGCGTCATGCCCGGGTCGGGCGGCACCAGTTTCGAAATACGGTCAACGAAACCGTACGGATGCCCCAGCACGCGGCCCACGTCGCGGATAACCGCTTTTGCAGCCATCGTACCAAAGGTAATAATCTGCGAAACCGCATCACGACCGTACATTTCCGCCACGTGCTCGATAACCTGGTCGCGTTTCTCCATACAGAAGTCAACGTCGAAGTCGGGCATTGAGACACGTTCCGGGTTAAGGAAACGTTCGAACAGCAGGTCAAACTCCAGCGGGTCGAGATCGGTAATTTTCAGCGCATAGGCGACAAGTGAGCCAGCGCCGGAACCACGTCCCGGGCCTACCGGTACGCCGTTATCTTTCGACCACTGGATAAATTCCATAACGATCAGGAAGTAGCCAGGGAATCCCATCTGGTTGATAACTTTAAGTTCAACTTCCAGACGTTCATCGTAAGGCGGGCGCTTCTGCGCACGAACTTCAGGGTCAGGGAACAAAAATTCGAGACGTTCTTCCAGCCCTTCGCGTGATTTCGCCACGAGGAAATCCTCGGTGGTCATATCGCCGGTCGGGAACTGCGGCAGGAAGTATTCGCCCAGACGCACCGTCACGTTGCAGCGTTTGGCTATCTCGACGGTGTTTTGCAGTGCTTCCGGAATATCGGAGAACAGCTCGCACATCTCATCTTCGCTGCGCATGTACTGCTGCGGCGAATAGTTACGCGGGCGTTTCGGGTCATCAAGGGTGAACCCGTCGTGGATCGCTACGCGGATTTCATGCGCATCGAAATCTCCGGTTTCCAGGAAGCGGACATCGTTAGTCGCCACCACCGGTAGACCACGCGTTTCGGCTAGCGCTACAGCTGCGTGCAGATAATTTTCTTCATCTTGCCTGCCGGTGCGAATCAGTTCGAGGAAATAGCAATTGGGAAAATGTTCTTCGTAAAACGCCACGCACTCGTCAACCAGTGCGCTATTGCCGCGCAGCAGGCTGCGTCCGACATCGCCCATGCGACCGCCGGAGAGCAAAATCAAACCTTCTTTTAGCTCAACCAACCAGTCCCGGTCGATAACCGGTCCTTCTGCGCCATAGCCGCGCTGATAGGCTTTCGAAATCAACAACGTCAGGTTCTGATAGCCGGTATTATTTGCGGCCAGCACGGTGAGCTGCGTGAGTTCATCACCCAACAGCTCACTGCGGACATGAAAATCTGCGCCAACTATCGGCTTGATACCCGCGCCGTGGCCCGCTCCGTAAAACTTCACCAGACCACACAGGTTGGTAAAATCGGTGATCGCCAGCGCAGGCATGCCTAACGCGGCCGCCTTTTTCACCAGCGGCCCGGTTTTCGCCAGCCCATCGATCATGGAGTAGTCGCTGTGCACCCGTAGGTGGACGAAACGTGGTTCAGACATCTTCAGATTCCTTCGACACAAGAATCAGGACGAGAGTCCCAGTGCGCGTTTGACGGGGCCAAAGCTGCGGCGATGGTGCTCAGTCGCACCATGCAGTGCCAATTTTTCCAGATGAAATGCGGTTGGATAACCTTTGTGCTGTGCAAAACCATACTGTGGAAAAACCGTATCCAGCGCCGCCATTTCAGCGTCACGGGTCACTTTTGCCAGAATCGATGCGGCGCTAATCTCCGCCACGCGGCTATCACCTTTGACCACCGCCATCGACGGTACCGGTAATGCCGGGCAACGATTGCCGTCAATCAGCACGTATTCAGGCGCAATATGCAGACCCGCAACCGCACGCTGCATGGCCAGCATGGTGGCATGCAAAATGTTCAGCTCGTCGATTTCATGCGGTTCCGCCCGACCCAGGCTCCAGCTTAACGCTTTTTCTTTAATTTCATCAAACAGCGCCAGGCGACGTTTTTCTGACAGTTTTTTTGAGTCGTTAAGACCGATAATAGGGCGAGCCGGATCCAGAATGACGGCAGCAGTGACGACTGCGCCAACCAAAGGGCCGCGCCCGACTTCATCCACACCCGCGACTAAATGCGTATGCGGATACACAAATTCAATCATTGCGCTAACTCCAGGACCGCATCCGCCGCCTGCTCATCAGCATTGCAACGGATCTGCTGGTGCAGTTCACGGAATGTGTCGTGCATCGCATGGCTGGTTTTACCATTTGCCAGCAACGGCAACAGCGCTTGCGACAGCGCCTGCGGTTCACACTCTTCCTGCAACAGCTCTTTAACCAGTTCTCTTCCCGCCAGCAGGTTAGGTAGCGAAACGTAATCCGTTTTCACCAGGCGCTTCGCCAGCCAAAAGGTGAAGGGTTTCATACGGTAGCCAACCACCATCGGGCATTTTGCCAGCATACATTCCAGCGCGGCGGTACCTGAAGCCAGCAGTGCGGCATCGCTGGCCACCATTGCTTCACGTCCCATCCCATTGAGCAGATGTACAGAAAGCTCCGGTGCAACTTCCGCTTTAATGCGTTCAAACTGCTCGCGACGTTTGGCATTCACCAACGGCACCACCACTTCGAGATCCGGATAATGCTGGCGTAATAGCTGCGCCGTTTTCAGAAAATCGGCGCTGAGCATCTCCACTTCTGCACCACGGCTTCCTGGCAGTAGCGCCAGGCAGTGAGCGTCATGAGGAATACCCAGAACATCACGGGCCGCATTTTTATCCGGGTCCAACGGCATGGCATCTGCCATGGTATGACCGATAAAGCGGCACGGGACGTTAAATTTGTCATAAAACGCCTTTTCGAAAGGCAGAAAGGCCAGCACCATGTTGGTGGATCTGCCTATTTTGAAAACGCGTTTCTGTCGCCACGCCCAGACGGACGGACTGACATAATGAATGGTTTTAATGCCCTGTTTTTTCAAGTTCCCTTCGAGGGTAATATTGAAATCAGGCGCATCAATGCCGACGAAAACATCCGGCTTTAAGTCGGTGAATCGGCGAGTGAGGTCGGCACGAATATGCAGTAAACGGCGCAGGCGTCCGAGCACTTCAACAATGCCCATGACCGCCAGCTCTTCCATTTCGTACCAGGCTTCACAGCCTTCAGCCTGCATCAGCGGACCCGCCACGCCAACAAAGCGCGCATTGGGAACGCGAGCCTTGAGTGCACGGATTAACCCTGCACCAAGAATATCGCCGGAGGTTTCTCCGGCGACGAGGGCAATCGTTAAAGGACGCTGTTCAGTCATTAACGAATCAGGCCACGCGTTGAGCGTTCAAAGAAGTCGCTGAAAGCCTGAACTTCGGGGTACTGTTTCGCCAGTTCCGCGATTTCTGGTTTCACTTCTTCCAGCGTTTTACCGCTACGGTACAACGCTTTGTAGGCGTTACGAATCGCGGTAATCGCTTCGCGGGTGAATCCACGACGCTTCAGACCTTCGATATTGACGCCAAACGGCGTCGCGTGGTTGCCCTGGGCGATAACGTACGGAGGCACGTCCTGGGCTACACCAGAACAGCCGCCAACCATCACATGAGCACCGATGATGCAGAACTGATGCACCGCAGTCATGCCGCCGATGATAACAAAATCATCAAGCGAAACATGTCCGGCAAGCGTGGCGTTATTCGCAAGAATACAGCGGTTGCCTACCGTACAATCATGCGCGACGTGCGCATTAATCATCAGTAAGTTATCGCTGCCCACCTTCGTCACTCCACCGCCCTGCACTGTGCCACGATGAATGGTGACGCTTTCGCGGATGCGGTTGCGATCGCCAATTTCCACACGGGTCGGTTCACCAGCATATTTAAGATCCTGGTTAACTTCACCGATGGAGGCAAACTGATAGATCTCGTTATCGCGACCAATTTTTGTATGGCCATTCACGACAACGTGAGACTTCAGTACGGTACCCTCACCAATTTCAACATGGGGTCCAACAATACAAAATGGGCCAATGTGAGCATTGGCACCAATGCTGGCGCCCTCTTCTACAATGGCGGTCGGGTGAATAAAGGCGGATTTATCAATCACGTATCAGGCCTCCCGGCTACGGGCACACATCATCGTTGCTTCGCACACAACTTTACCGTCGACCAGCGCAACCCCTTTAAAACGGGTCAGGCCACGGCGCGTTTTCTCGAAAGTCACTTCCATGATCATCTGATCGCCAGGCACAACAGGACGCTTAAAGCGTGCTTCATCAATACCCGCGAAATAATACAGTTCGCCTGGTTCCAGTTTTCCTACGCTTTTAAACGCGAGGATACCGGTAGCCTGTGCCATCGCTTCCAGAATCAATACGCCAGGGAAAATAGGTTTACCCGGGAAGTGGCCCTGAAAGAAAGGCTCGTTAACGGATACATTTTTCACTGCGCGCAGAAAACGACCTTCTTCAAAATCCAGCACGCGGTCAACCAGCAGAAACGGAAAACGGTGCGGCAGAAGTTCTAAAATCTCTTCAATATGCAGAGTATGAGTGTTAGTAGTCAAAATACTCTTCCTGTCAAAATATACTAAAAGGCAATAATAACACGGCCTGTCGCAATCGTATGAATGGGACAGGCCGAAAAGTCAGACATGCAAAAACGGTGCTTTAGTCTTGTTGATTAACCTTGCGCTCAATCGCTTTGAGGCGCTTGCTCATATCATCAATATTCATCACCAGTGCAGCTGTTTTACGCCATACCTTGTTGGGTTGTAGCGGAATGCCTGAGGAGTAGACGCCAGGTTCAGTGATAGGACGCATCACCATACCCATGCCAGTTACCGTAACTTTGTCGCATATTTCCATATGCCCATTGATCACACTGGCACCGCCAATCATGCAATAACGGCCAATCTTCAGGCTACCCGCCATAATGACGCCACCGGCTACCGCCGTATTGTCGCCAATCACAACGTTATGCGCAATCTGGCACTGGTTATCAATGATAACACCATTACCGATCACAGTATCGTCCAGAGCACCACGGTCAATGGTGGTACAAGCGCCGATCTCGACGCGATCGCCGATAATCACGCGACCAAGCTGGGGGATCTTCACCCAGTTACCACGATCGTTCGCGTAACCAAATCCATCAGATCCAACGACAGTGCTGGACTGGATCAGGCAATTTTCACCGATCTGGATGTCGTGGTAAATCGTCACATTCGCCCACAAGCGTGAACCTGCACCGATTTTGGTATTTTTTCCGACGAAGCAGCCTGCACCGATAACCACGTTATCGCCCAGTTCTACGCCAGACTCAATGACCGCATTTGCGCCCACAGAGACATTATTACCCAGCTTCGCCGTTGCATCGATCACTGCACTGGGTGCAATGTTCTGTGCAGGCTGAGGCGTGGTATCTAAAATTTGCGCCATACGTGCATAGGTCAGGTAGGGATTCTTCACTACCAGCGCCGCACTCTTAGCAAAAGGAAGATCGTCCTGCGTCATCACAACGGCAGACGCCTGGCATACGCCTAAATGTTCACGGTATTTAGGATTCACCATGAACGTGATATTGCCAGTTTGCGCAGATTGCATGGACGCTACGCCGGTGATGACGATATCGCCATCACCGTGTAATTCTGCATCCAACTGCTCTGCTAAATCAGCCAGTCGAATTGAAGGCATTACTTATTTAACCTGTTTCAGTACGTCAGCGGTGATGTCTTTTACATCGCTGCTGTTGTATGCAACGGTGTTTGCGTCAACGACCAGATCAATGCTCTGGCTGTTAGCAACAGATTTCACCGCTGTCTGGATACGAGTAACCAGTTTGCCACGTTCTTCGTTGGAACGACGTGCACGATCCTGCTCGAAAGCCTGAGCTTTCTGAGAGAAAGTCTGGCGCTGAGCCATAACGTCTTTTTCCAGCTTGGTACGATCGCTACCCGCTTTCATTGATTGCAGACGCTGCATTTTAGATTGCAGATCGGATTCCATACGCTGCAGTTCGCTGGCACGGCCTTTGAACTCGTTTTCCAGAGTAGCAGAAACACCCGTCTTCTGTGCAACCTGTTGGAACAGGCTACCCATATTGACGATTGCAATTTTGTCAGCAGCCTGTGCGGACGTTGCCATCGCTAAACCGAGACCTGCAGCTAATAACCACTTTTTCACAATTAACTCCTTACCATCCCATTTGCACCCGAAGGTGCAGTTCTTTGCGTGGCCAGGCGATCCCATGCAAGATCGCCTAAAGTCATCGCTACACTACCACTACATTCCTTTGCGAAGAACAGTTACCAGGTTTTACCAATGTTAAACTGGAACTGTTCCGCTTTGTCTCCATCGTACTTCTTGAACGGCTGGGCGTAGGAGAAAACCAACGGCCCCAATGGGGACATCCATTGTAACGCGATACCCGCTGACATACGGATATTGCTCGGATCACTATAGTCCGGCACATCCGACGGCGCAGATGACGGATCCCAGTTCGTATCCCAAACGGTACCCATATCCCAGAAGAAGGAGGTACGGACCGAGTTAGCATACTTATCGCTGATGAACGGCGTCGGGGTAATAAATTCCAGGCTGGCGACAGCCATGGCGTTACCACCTACCGCATCATCTGATTTACAGCCTGAATCCTGAGTACATTCTTCGTTATCGCCGTCATTCCAGTCTGTGCTAGCACCCTTTTTATAGACCGCTTTCGGACCAATGGTGTTGGACTGGAAGCCACGCACGGTACTGGAACCACCGGCGTAGAAGTTCTCGTAGAACGGCATCTCTTTGCTGCCAATGCCATCCCCATAACCTACCTTGGTACGCCCCAGAACAACCCACTTGTGATCGTCATCGATCGGCACATAGGTCGCGGTATCCATCGACAGTTTGTAGTATTCGTTGTCTGAACCCGGAATGGTGACTTTACCGTTCAGGTTGACACGCGAGCCGTCTGTCGGGAAATAACCACGGTCTAACTTGTTGTATGTCCAACCGTAGTTAAAGGTGAAATCATCAGCGGCAAAACTGCTGGTATCAGCGGATTGTCCCATCGACTCAAGATAACGATCCATCGCAACCTGCGGCTGCATATTGGACAGTTTGTTATGTACATAACCCAGGCCCGCACGCAACGTGTTGTATTCGTTGACCGGGAAGCCCAGCGTCACGTCTGTACCATAACTTTTGTTGGTATAGTCGGACAGGTCTGCATCATCCGCTTCAAAGTCGTTATAGAAGACGCGGCCACCAAGGCTCACACCATCAACAGTGAAGTACGGGTTAGTGACAGACAACTCAGTATAGGTTTGGTAGTCGTTTTTGGTGCCGTTAATCCCAACAGAATAACCGGTACCTAACCAGTTATCCTGCTGAACGCCAGCCTGGAAGCTCACGCCGCTCTCGGTACCGTAACCGACGCCGAAGTTAAAGCTACCGGTGTTACGCTCTTTAACCTTGTAGACCACATCAACCTGATCTGGACGGCCCGGAACACGCTGAGTATCGGTATCAACGGTTTCAAAGTAACCCAGACGGTTCAGACGCTCTTTACCCTGGTCGACCAGATCGCTGCCCAACCATGCGCCTTCCATCTGACGCATTTCGCGACGCAGAACGGAGTCTTTAGAAGTGTCGTTACCTTCAAAACGGATCTTACGCACATAGAAACGGTTACCCGCATCCACGTTTACACGTAATTTAACGGTTTTGTCGGCGTCGTTGATTTCAGGCTGCGACTGAACGCGCGGATAGGCATAGCCATAGCGACCCAGAAGCTTCTTGATGTCATCTTCCATTTTGGTCACTTTGGTGCCGTTATAGAGTTCACCTGGCTCGATCTTCGTCAGGGTCTCAATTTCGGCGGAGTGCCCGGCCAGGTTACCGCTCACCTGAACCCCAGAAAGCTTGTACTGCTCGCCTTCAGTGATATTAACGGTGATGTAGATGCCTTTTTTATCCGGCGTCAGGCTGACCTGAGTGGAATCAATATTGAAGCGAGCATAACCGCGATCCAGATAGTAGCTACGCAGGGTTTCAAGGTCGCCCGCCAGCTTCTGTTTCTGGTATTTACGATCGCCCACCACGTTCCACCACGGCACTTCGTCACGCAACTGGAAGTGAGAGATAAGTTCGTCAGTCGAGAAGGCATGGTTGCCGACGATATTGATCTGTTGGATCTTCGCCGAAACACCTTCCTGGAAGACCAGCTTGAGGTCAACGCGGTTACGCGGCAACGGCGTCACCACCGCTTTCACACTGGCGCTGTACTTACCGACGCTATAGTAGAAATCTTCCAGGCCCTTTTCGATATCGGCAAGCGTTGTGCGATCCAGAGACTCGCCAACACGCACGCCAGACGCCTCGAGGTTTTGCTTCAGCATGTCATCTTTCACCGATTTGTTACCGGAGAAAGTGATGCTGGCAATCGTCGGACGTTCTTTTACCTGAACCAGAAGGGTATCACCATCGCGCAGGACGCGGACATCCTCAAAGTTTCCGGTGGCGAACAGAGCACGAATGGTATTACTGATGTCTTCATCATTAACCGTGTCGCCTGTGCGCACCGGCATACTGAGGAGAGCCGCACCAACGGCGACTCGCTGTAGGCCTTCGAAATGAATGTCCTTCACTACGAACCCTTCAGCACCGTATACGGTGGCGCTGCTAAACAGCAGCGACGCTATGAGCAACTTTTTCATCGCCATCGTTATTATGCGTTCTTCCTAACACTCTCTTACAACCGAGAGAAATCATTGAAAAGTGCAAGCCCCATTAACAACACCAGCAAGATAGAGCCAATGCGATAACTAAAGTCTTGAACCCGCTCGGATACCGGACCGCCCTTCAGCTTTTCAATCGCCAGGAACAGCAGATGCCCCCCGTCAAGAACGGGCAACGGAAACAGGTTGATTATCCCTAAGTTCACGCTGATAAGCGCAAGGAACATCAGGTAATAAATAATCCCGAACTCCGCTGACATCCCAGCCCCCTGGGCGATAGAAATCGGCCCACTGAGGTTGTTCAGTTTTACATCACCGGTAATCAATTTTCCCAGCATACTGACCGTCAGCTTCATCAACTGCCACGTTTTATCCGAGGCTTCGAGGATGGCGCTGAATGGCCCATACTGGCGTACAGTCTTATACTCATCAGGCAGAGGAATAACTTTAGGCACCACGCCCGCAAACCCTTCTGCCTTACCGTTAACCTGTTTTGAATCTGGGGTTAACGTTAAAGACAAGGAACTTCCTTGTCTTTCAATATCTAGCGCTAACGGCGTATCCGGATTATCGCGCACCAGCGTCACGAACGTCATCCATTGCGTCAGCGACTGACCATTGACTTTAACGATCCTGTCGCCAGCTTGCAAACCTGCCTTACTTGCAGCGGAGTTAACCTGCACTTCTGACAGTACCGGTTCAATCTGCGGACCACGCGGACGCATGCCCAAACTAGAGACAGGATCCTCTTTGTCTGGCTCAAATGCCCAATGGCGTAAATCCAGCGTTTTGTCCTGTCGCTGGTTACTGCCAAACTGCGCCACGCTGAGGGTCGTATGCTCATCGCCAATTTTGGATACCAGTTGCAATCGCACGGCATCCCAATCAGGGGTTTCGATGCCATCAACCGCTTTTAGTTCCGTACCCGGCTGAATTTGCGCCTGTGCAGCAATCGAGTTGGGTGTTATTTCACCAACAACCGGACGAACGCCAGGGACACCAATGATAAACACCAGCCAATAAGCAAAAATAGCAAAAAGGAAGTTTGCAATCGGACCCGCGGCGATAATGGCAGCACGTTGTCCAACCGTTTTATTGTTGAAGGCGTAATGGCGCAATTCCGGTGCGACCGGTTCAGCGCGCTCATCCAGCATTTTGACGTAACCGCCGAGGGGAATCATGGCGATGACGTATTCCGTACCTGATTTATCGGTACGCCGCCAAAGCGCTTTTCCAAAGCCAATGGAAAAGCGTTCGACGCGGACTCCGCAGCGCCGCGCAACCCAGAAATGACCAAATTCATGCACGGTGATAAGCACACCAAGTGCGATGATGAATGCAGCCAAATTCCAGAGAATACTCAGCATAAGACCATCCGTTAGAGCGTCCTGAACACCAGTAACAACAGGCAGGCAAAGACCGGTACCGCAGCCGTCAGGCTATCAATACGATCCAGAATACCGCCGTGTCCTGGAATTAAGTGACCACTGTCCTTAATACCTGCTTCACGCTTAAACATACTCTCGGTCAGGTCACCCAGCACGGAGGCCAGGGCTGCAACGATGGAGCAAATGAGCAAGGTGACAGGCGCAACTTCAAGATTCGCCCACATGCCATAACCCCATGAGATTACGGCCGCAGTGGCGAGTCCGCCAAAAAAACCCTGCCAGGTTTTTCCAGGAGAAACCTTCGGTGCCAGCTTATGTTTGCCAAACAGCTTACCAAACATATACGCACCAGAGTCCGCTCCCCAAACGAGGATCATGACATACAGCAGCCATAGCGCGCCACTATAATGATTCTCATCATAGTGCCATGCACGTAGCGCCAGCATTCCCCAAAAGAACGGGACAATGGTTAACACGCCGAAAATTATGCGTAATGTTTTGGAATTACGCCAGACCGACGCAGACCCTGGGTAAAACAATACCAGTAACAGCGCTACGACCCACCAGCCCAGCGACGCCCACAGCGATACTTCAACCAGCGGTTGATGGATATCGCGATGGTATTCTGGCAGCAAAAATAGCATCAGTGCCAGCAATAGCCCGCACAAAACCGCCAGCCAGACTCGCTGCGTACGCGTGGTAAAACCGCTTAACTGTCCCCATTCCCAGGCGGCCAACATACAGACGACCAACGTAACAATGGCGAACCCCACCGGCGGCAGCAAAAACAGCGCCGCGATGACAACGGGTATTAAAACAAAAGCAGAAATCAGGCGATACTTCAGCAAAAGCGACCCCCATCAGGCTTTTTCATCACCGGGTTCGGTGCCGCCGAAACGACGCTCACGATTAGCAAAGGCATGCAGCGCACCTTCAAAGTCTTGTTCATCGAAATCGGGCCAGAGAACATCGGTAAAGTAAAGTTCGGCATAGGCAATTTGCCACAACAGAAAATTACTAATTCGGTGCTCTCCCCCAGTCCTTATCACTAAATCCACAGGAGCCAGCTCATGCATACAAATTTGCTGCCCAAGCATCTCTTCATCGATTTGCTCAGGATGCAGCACACCGTCCTGCACCTGTTGTGCCAGTTGCCTGACTCCCTGGACAATATCCCACCGTCCACCGTAATTCGCTGCAATATTCAGCGTCAACCCGGTATTCTGGGCGGTAATCGCTTCTGATTTGCGAATCCGTTCTTGCAAACGTGAGTTAAATCGACTGATATCCCCGATAATACGCAGGCGTACGTTATGGCGATGCAGGTTTTTCACTTCGCTATCAAGTGCCCACACAAACAGTTCCATTAACGCGCTCACTTCCTGCGCAGGTCGGTTCCAGTTCTCACTGCTAAAGGCATACAGCGTTAACGCATCAATACCGTTATTTGCAGCAAAAGAGACAGCCCGGCGGACGGATTTAGCTCCAGCCTTATGCCCAAAGGCGCGAATCTTCCCTTGCTTTTTCGCCCAGCGGCCATTGCCATCCATGATAATTGCGACATGGCGACAACCATGTGCTGGCAAATTTTCGCTTAATGGTTTAGTTGCAGACAACATAACGCGTTATTAGTCCCTGAAAGGATTTACGGTACTCAGGAATACTGAAGCCTATCCACAAAAAAGCCGTGTCAAACCACGGCTTACCCGACCGAAAAAAAGCAAATACCCGCGATCGGGTGGCGCAGACTATATCACTGAAGCCCAACGCTAACAAATAGCACGATTCTCCGTAGAGGGATTATCATCAGCTTGAGAGTCGCATCACTTCTTTTCTGGCGACTTCCCGCGCGATGGCATCGACCTTCAACACGTCGTCAACGCTCTGCGGTTCCTGCAAATCCATCTTATCCAGTACAGATAAATTGAGATCGGCAATATCGGTAAATCGGATCTGCTGCGCCAGGAATGCGGCAACGGTAATTTCATTCGCGGCATTGAGTGCGGTCGTCGCCGCCTGACCTTGCTCAAACGCATCCATCGCCAGTTTCAGGCACGGATAACGCTGGTAATCAGGTGCGGAAAACGTCAACGCACTGAGTTTGCAAAAGTCGACAGGCTTAACACCGGACGTCACACGTTCTGGCCATGCCATCGTATGGGCAATAGGTGTACGCATATCAGGTTCACCCAACTGCGCCAGAACACTACCATCCTGATAACGGACCATCGAATGAATAACCGACTGCGGATGAATCAGCACTTCCATCTGGCTTGCACTGGCATTAAATAACCAACGCGCTTCAATGTATTCCAGACCTTTGTTCATCATGGTGGCGGAATCGACAGAGATTTTTCGTCCCATCGACCAATTCGGATGACGGCATGCCTGATCGGGGGTCATAGAGACCAGATCGCGCAATGGCGTTTCACGGAATGGGCCACCAGACCCGGTAAGCAGAACTGACATGACGCCGTTTTGCTCAAGGTCAGCGTATCCCAGATTGTGTTGGATAGGTTGCGGTAAACTCTGAAAAATCGCGTTATGCTCGCTATCTACCGGCAAAAGCTGCGCTTTGTGGCGTTTCACGTCGTCCATAAACAGACGACCGCAGGTCACCAGCGATTCTTTATTCGCCAGTAAAATGCTTTTGCTCGCACGAATTGCCGCCAGCGTCGGCAGCAAACCCGCTGCGCCAACAATCGCCGCCATGACCTGATCAACATCATCCAGCGCAGCCATATCACAGGCAGCCTGCTGCCCGCTCATCACCTCGGTACGGCTACCCTGTGCCAAAAGAGTAGCTTTTACCTGTGCCGCGCTTTTTTCATCATCCATTACCGCATAGCGAGGCGCAAACTCCAGGCATTGCTCTACCATACGGGCAACATTTTTACCCGCCACCAACGCAGCAACACGAAATTTTTCCGGGTTATGGCGTACTACATCCAGCGTACTGCAACCAATGGAACCGGTTGATCCCAGGATGGTTAATTGCTTCATCGGACATCCAGAAGAATTTTACTCGTCATACTTCAAGTTGCATGTACGTTGGCTTTACTCGGCCTTTGGCGTCACCGCCTTCCTGCAACTTGAATTATTTAGAGTATGTAGACAGAAAAAAGCAAAACGCCGCCATCCAGCCTTCTCAGGCCTTCTAAGCGGCGTTTTTAGCGTACAGGCGAATCAGAACTGCATCAGTTCTGCTTCTTTCTCTGCCAGCGCCGCATCAACTTTCTTGATTGCTGCGTCAGTCAGTTTCTGTACGTCGTCCTGAGAACGGCGATCGTCATCTTCGCTGATCTCTTTTTCTTTCAACAACGCTTTCACTTTGTCGTTTGCATCGCGGCGTACGTTACGTACCGCAACACGCGCGCCTTCAGCTTCACCACGTACGATCTTGGTCAGATCTTTACGACGTTCTTCGGTCAGCGGCGGCAGCGGAACGCGGATGTCAGAGCCCGCAGAGCTTGGATTCAGACCGAGGTCGGAAGCCATGATTGCTTTTTCAACGGCTGGACCCATAGAACGGTCAAATACGTTGATTTTCAGGGTACGGGAATCTTCAACCGTTACGCTTGCCAGCTGGCGCAGCGGAGTCGGCGTGCCGTAATATTCCACGACAATACCATCCAGCAGGCTAGGAGAAGCACGACCCGTGCGAATTTTGCTGATTTGGTTTTTGAACGCTTCGACGCATTTGTCCATGCGTACTTCAGCATCTTTTCTGATATCGTTGATCACGTTACGAATCCTTGAAAGCTTGTTTCAGTCAGACCATACCCGCCACGCAAGATGTGACAAGTATAGTCTTGATTAATTTTGAGGGACGTATCCCGCGACATTAAAGCGGAATATTACCTGCATTTAGCCGCAACGGGAATTATTCCGTGATTAACGTGCCTTCTTTTTCACCCATAACAACACGGCGCAGTGCACCTGGTTTGTTCATGTTAAAGACACGAATCGGTAATTTGTGGTCACGAGCCAGCGTGAACGCGGCAAGATCCATTACTTTCAGCTCTTTATCCAGTACTTCAGTGTAGGTCAACTGTTCGTACATAGTCGCCGTTGGATCTTTAGCCGGGTCGGCAGTAAATACGCCATCGACTTTGGTGGCTTTCAGAACCACATCCGCTTCAATTTCAATACCGCGCAGGCAGGCTGCAGAATCGGTGGTGAAGAACGGATTGCCGGTACCCGCAGACAAAATAACAACGCGGTTGTTACGCAGCAGGCTGATAGCTTCGGCCCAGCTGTAGTTATCACACACGCCATTCAGAGGAATTGCGGACATCAAGCGAGCGTTCACATAGGCGCGGTGAAGCGCATCGCGCATCGCCAGACCGTTCATTACGGTGGCTAACATGCCCATGTGGTCGCCCACAACGCGGTTCATCCCCGCTTTCGCCAGACCAGCGCCACGGAACAGGTTACCACCACCAATCACTACGCCAACCTGAATACCCAGCTCAACCAGCTCTTTGATTTCCTGAGCCATGCGGTCGAGGATGCTTGCATCAATACCGAAGCCTTCTGAACCTTGCAGAGCTTCGCCACTTAACTTAAGCAGAATACGTTTGTAGACGGGTTTTGCATTGGTAGCCATGTTTCTTTCCTGAGACTGTCAACGAATGAGATGAGTTAATTCCGGCGACATTGTATGTCGCTTTTCAGCATGACCACTATAGCGGTTCGCTGAATTTACAAGCCAGACACAAAAAGAAGCCGCCCTCAGGCGGCTCCTTTAAAAATTAAGACTGCTTGGACATCGCAGCAACTTCTGCTGCAAAGTCAGTCTCAACTTTCTCGATGCCTTCACCCACTTCAAAGCGGATGAAACCAGTTACGTCAGCGTTATGCTCTTTCAGCAGCTGACCAACAGATTTGCTCGGTTCCATGACGAAAGGCTGACCGGTCAGAGAAACTTCGCCGGTGAATTTCTTCATGCGGCCTTCAACCATTTTCTCTGCGATTTCTTTCGGCTTGCCAGACTGCATAGCGATGTCCAGCTGAACCTGGTATTCTTTTTCTACCACTTCAGCGGAAACGTCTTCCGGTTTAACGAATTCTGGTTTGCTTGCAGCAACGTGCATTGCCAGCTGTTTAACCAGTTCTTCGTCAGCGCCAGTTGCAGCAACCAGAACACCGATACGAGCACCGTGCTGGTAGTTACCCAGAACTTCGCCTTCCAGGGAAGCAACGCGACGGATGTTGATGTTCTCACCGATTTTAGCAACCAGAGCAACACGTTCTTCTTCGAACTGTGCTTTCAGAACTTCAACGTCAGTGATTTTGCCAGCAACGGCAGCGTCCAGTACTTTGTCAGCAAATGCCTGGAAACCAGCATCTTTAGCAACGAAGTCAGTCTGGCAGTTAACTTCCAGAATGAAAGCGATGTTGCCGTCGATTTTGGTTTTGATTACGCCGTCAGCAGCAACGTTGCCTGCTTTTTTCGCCGCTTTGATTGCACCGGACTTACGCATGTTTTCGATTGCCAGCTCGATGTCGCCATTAGCTTCAGTCAGTGCTTTTTTGCAATCCATCATGCCTGCGCCAGTACGCTCACGCAGCTCTTTTACCAGGGATGCGGTAATTTCAGCCATTCTAAAATCCTCGGAAGATTTGATCTGCCCGGCATGAAACCGCACAGATTTAAAAGTGAAAAAGGGGGCCATATACAGGCCCCCTAACCAAACGTGATACTACCTGGCCTATATCCGTCATTCTTCCAGCTGCAGGTGCGTTGTTTTCCTTACTCACCCCAGTCACTTACTTATGTAAGCTCCGGGGGATTCGTTGCGTCAACGCCTTCCTGCAACTCGAATTATCTTGGATATATAAGGGGTCGCTCTAACGAGCGTGCCTTATTATTCAGCTTCTACGAAGCTTTCTTCCGCCTGGGAAGCCAGATCCTGAGAACGGCCTTCACGAACGGTAGTAGCTACAGCGCCCAGGTACAGGGTCACAGCACGGATTGCGTCGTCGTTACCCGGGATAACGAAGTCAACACCGTCCGGATCAGAGTTGGTATCAACGATAGCAAATACTGGGATACCCAGGTTGTTTGCTTCTTTGATAGCAATGTGCTCGTGGTCAGCATCGATTACGAACAGAGCGTCCGGCAGACCGCCCATATCTTTGATACCGCCCAGGCTGTTTTCCAGTTTCTCAAGCTCACGAGTACGCATCAGCGCTTCTTTCTTGGTCAGCTTTTCGAAAGTACCGTCCTGAGACTGAGTTTCCAGATCTTTCAGACGTTTGATGGACTGACGAACGGTTTTCCAGTTAGTCAGCATACCGCCCAGCCAGCGATGGTTCACGAAGAACTGGTCGCAGCTGTTAGCAGCTTCTTTCACCGCTTCGCTTGCAGCGCGTTTAGTACCAACGAAAAGGATTTTACCTTTACGAGCAGAGATCTTGTTCAGTTCAGCCAGAGCTTCGTTGAACATCGGTACAGTTTTCTCAAGGTTGATGATGTGAACTTTGTTACGCGCACCGAAGATGAACGGCTTCATTTTCGGGTTCCAGTAACGGGTCTGGTGACCGAAGTGAACACCAGCCTTGAGCATGTCGCGCATGGAAACAGTTGCCATGATTAAAACCTCTATATATAAAAGTTGGGGTTAAGCCTCCACGCATCCCATATTACCGACCCCAAAGGGCACCCCGGAATATGTGCCGATACGTGTGTGTTGTTACACAAAGTGAGATTTGTCGCTCCCGTCCATCGTGTGTAGTCTTCGAATGGATCGGAAGTCCGGCGCGCTTTATACCACAAATACGCCACCGACACCAATAATTGTTGGCGGTCTGTGCTGAATGAACGATGAATTTCGTGTTACAGGAAGGCGGCAAATTTTTGAATCCCCGGGAGCTTACAACCAGTAAGTGACTGGGGTGAAAAAATGTAGCCAACGCATCTGTGGCACGAAAGGCGAAGTTCAGAATGATTCTCAATTTGGCAGCATGTATGCGGGACTGATACCATTGACAGCACTTACACAATTATTGTCGAAATAATCGACACTGATGGACAGAATTCATGGCTATCTCAATCAAGACCCCTGAAGAAATCGAAAAAATGCGCGTCGCTGGCCGCCTGGCCGCTGATGTACTGGAAATGATCGAACCGTTTGTTAAACCGGGCGTCAGCACCGGCGAGCTGGATCGCATCTGTAATGACTATATCGTGAATGAGCAACAGGCTATTTCCGCCTGCCTGGGCTATCACGGCTATCCGAAATCCGTATGTATCTCTATTAATGAAGTCGTGTGCCACGGGATCCCGGACGACGCCAAACTTCTGAAAGACGGCGACATCGTCAACATCGACGTAACCGTGATTAAAGACGAGTACCACGGCGATACCTCCAAGATGTTTATCGTCGGCAAACCTACTATTCTGGGCGAGCGTCTGTGCCGCGTCACACAGGAAAGCCTGTATCTGGCGCTGCGAATGGTAAAACCGGGAATTCGCCTGCGCACGCTGGGCGCTGCAATTCAGAAATATGCGGAAGGCGAAGGTTTCTCTGTTGTTCGTGAATACTGCGGTCACGGTATCGGTCGCGGCTTCCATGAAGAGCCACAGGTTCTGCACTACGATGCAGACGACGGTGGTGTGGTACTGCAGCCGGGCATGACGTTCACCATAGAACCGATGTTGAATGCCGGTGATTACCGCATCCGCACCATGAAAGACGGCTGGACGGTGAAAACCAAAGACCGGAGCTTGTCTGCACAGTACGAGCATACTATTGTAGTGACGGAAAACGGCTGTGAAATTCTGACGTTACGCAAGGATGACACCATCCCGGCGATCATCAAACACGGCGAATAATGTTTTGCCTGATGGCGATGCATTCGCATCTTATCAGGCCTACAAATTGTACTACTTAGTAGGCCGGATAAGGCGTTCACGCCATCATCCGGCTTTTTAATGGGTGGCGCATAATGAATACTCTTCCTGAACAGCACGCAAATACTGCCCTCCCCACCCTGCCTGGCCAACCGCAAAACCCAGGGACATGGCCACAGCAAGATCTCAACTGCTCCGGCATTAAAGCGCATATCGACACCTTCCAGAACTGGTTAGGCGAAGCGTTTGACAGTGGAATTTCCGCAGAACAGCTCATTGAGGCCCGCACCGAATTTATTGACCAACTGCTACAGCGTTTGTGGATAGAAGCAGGGTTCGGGCAAATAGCCGATCTAGCGCTGGTTGCCGTTGGCGGCTACGGGCGAGGCGAATTGCACCCGCTTTCCGATATTGACCTGCTGATCCTGAGTCGTAAAAAGCTGCCTGATGCGCAGGCCGAGAAAGTCGGTGAGCTGTTAACGCTGCTATGGGACGTGAGGCTGGAGGTTGGGCATAGCGTGCGTACGCTGGAAGAGTGTCTGCTGGAAGGATTGTCAGATTTAACCGTCGCCACCAACCTGATTGAAACTCGCCTGCTGATCGGCGATGTGGCGCTGTTTCTGGAGCTGCAAAAGCATATTTTTAGCGAAGGTTTCTGGCCTTCCGACAAGTTTTACGCTGCCAAAGTGGAAGAGCAGAATCAGCGCCACCAGCGCTATCACGGCACCAGCTACAACCTGGAGCCGGACATCAAAAGCAGTCCCGGCGGCCTGCGCGATATCCATACCCTGCAATGGGTGGCCCGCCGCCATTTTGGTGCCACCTCACTGGACGAAATGGTCGGCTTCGGCTTTTTGACACTGGCAGAACGCGCCGAGCTAAATGAATGTTTGCATATCCTGTGGCGGATTCGCTTCGCCCTGCATCTGGTCGTTAGTCGTTACGACAACCGCCTGCTGTTTGACCGCCAGCTCAGCGTGGCGCAACGGCTAAACTACGGCGGCGAAGGCAACGAGCCTATCGAGCGGATGATGAAAGACTATTTCCGCGTCACCCGACGGGTCAGCGAACTGAATCACATGCTGTTGCAACTGTTCGACGAGGCGATCCTCGCCATGCCCGCCGATGAAAAACCGCGCCCGATTGATGACGACTTCCAACTGCGCGGCACGTTGATCGATCTGCGCAACGACGATCTGTTTATCCGCAAACCCGAAGCGATACTGCGGATGTTTTACATCATGGTGCGTAACAGCGCGATCAGCGGGATTTACTCCACCACGCTGCGCCATTTGCGTCATGCCCGCCGTCATTTAACGCAGCCGCTGTGCTACATCCCGGAAGCGCGATCGCTGTTTCTCAGTATGTTACGCCATCCGGGCGCGGTGAGCCGCGGTCTGCTGCCGATGCATCGCCACAGCGTGTTGTGGGCCTATATGCCGCAATGGTCGCATATTGTCGGCCAAATGCAGTTTGACCTGTTTCATGCCTATACGGTGGATGAACACACCATCCGCGTAATGCTCAAGCTGGAAAGTTTTGCTAACGAAGAGACCCGTCAGCGCCATCCGCTATGCGTGGATCTATGGCCGCGTCTGCGACAGCCGGAGTTGATTCTGATTGCCGCGCTGTTCCACGATATCGCCAAAGGTCGCGGCGGCGATCACTCGGTGCTCGGCGCTCAGGACGTGCTCAAATTCGCCGAACTGCACGGCCTGAATTCCCGCGAAACGCAGCTGATCGTGTGGCTGGTGCGCCAGCATTTGCTGATGTCGGTGACCGCTCAGCGCCGCGATATTCAGGATCCCGAAGTAATTAAGCAATTCGCCGAAGAGGTACAAACGGAACACCGTCTGCGCTTTTTGGTGTGTCTGACCGTCGCGGATATTTGCGCCACCAACGAAACGCTGTGGAATAGCTGGAAGCAAAGCCTGCTACGCGAGCTGTACTTCGCAACGGAAAAACAACTCCGTCGTGGCATGCAAAATACGCCGGATATGCGTGAGCGTGTACGCCATCATCAGCTTCAGGCGCTGGCGCTACTGCGAATGGACAACATTGATGAAGAAGCGTTGCACCACATCTGGTCACGCTGTCGCGCCAACTACTTCGTGCGTCACAGCCCAAATCAGCTGGCCTGGCATGCGCGCCATCTGTTGCAACACGATCTCAGCAAGCCGCTGATCCTGCTCAGCCCACAGGCCACGCGCGGCGGGACGGAGATTTTCATCTGGAGCCCTGACCGCCCTTACCTGTTTGCCGCCGTCTGTGCTGAACTGGACAGGCGTAATCTTAGCGTCCACGATGCGCAGATTTTCACTACCCGCGATGGGATGGCGATGGATACGTTCATCGTGCTGGAACCGGACGGCAGCCCGCTGTCTTCAGACCGACATGAAGCGATCCGTTTTGGACTGGAACAGGCCATCACGCAGCGCAGTTGGCAGCCACCGCAACCGCGTCGCCAACCGGCAAAATTACGCCACTTTACCGTCGATACTGAAGTTACCTTTTTGCCGACCCATACCGACCGAAAATCATTCCTGGAGCTTATCGCTCTCGACCAGCCCGGCCTGCTGGCGCGGGTCGGGCAGATTTTTGCCGATCTGGGAATTTCGCTGCATGGCGCCCGAATTACAACCATTGGCGAGCGAGTAGAAGATTTATTCATAATCGCCACCGCCGACCGGCGCGCCCTTAATAATGAGCTGCAGCAGGAAGTGCATCAACGGTTGACAGAGGCCCTCAATCCAAACGATAAAGGGTGATGTTTTTATTTATTATGGAAAGAGTTTAACAATGCAGCAGTTACAGAACGTTATTGAGTCCGCTTTCGAGCGCCGTGCCGACATTACTCCGGCAAATGTAGATACCGTAACCCGCGAAGCGGTGAATCAGGTTATTTCTTTACTGGATTCCGGTGCACTGCGCGTCGCAGAGAAGATTGAGGGTCAGTGGGTCACGCATCAGTGGCTGAAAAAGGCGGTCCTGCTCTCTTTCCGTATTAACGATAATCAGGTCATCGAAGGTGCGGAAAGCCGTTACTTCGATAAAGTACCGATGAAATTCGCCAACTACGACGAAGCGCGCTTCCAGAAGGAAGGATTCCGCGTAGTTCCGCCTGCGGCCGTGCGTCAGGGTGCGTTTATCGCCCGTAACACCGTGCTGATGCCATCTTACGTAAACATCGGCGCTTATGTTGATGAAGGTACGATGGTTGATACCTGGGCAACAGTCGGTTCCTGTGCGCAAATCGGTAAAAACGTACACCTGTCCGGCGGCGTTGGCATCGGCGGCGTACTGGAGCCGTTGCAGGCTAACCCGACCATCATCGAAGACAACTGCTTCATCGGCGCGCGCTCTGAAGTGGTTGAAGGCGTGATCGTCGAAGAAGGTTCTGTTATCTCCATGGGCGTGTACATCGGTCAGAGCACCCGTATTTACGATCGCGAAACTGGCGAAGTGCATTATGGTCGCGTTCCGGCAGGCTCCGTGGTCGTCTCCGGCAACCTGCCGTCGAAAGATGGTAAATACAGCCTGTACTGCGCGGTGATTGTGAAGAAAGTCGATGCCAAAACGCGTGGCAAAGTGGGAATCAACGAACTGTTGCGCACTATCGACTAACAGCGATTTGAAAAAGCGGGCTTAGCCCGCTTTTTTTACATCTGCGAGTGGCATAAACAAGGCTTTTCGTTAATTATTCAATGGTTATAGTGAGCTTAAGGGTACCGCTATGTATGACAATCTGAAAAGTCTGGGCATTACTAATCCTGAAGAGATCGATCGTTACAGCCTGCGGCAAGAAGCCAACAACGATATCCTGAAAATCTATTTCCAAAAGGATAAAGGCGAGTTTTTTGCCAAGAGCGTGAAGTTCAAATATCCCCGTCAGCGCAAAACGGTGGTAGCTGACGGCATCGGCCAGGGTTACAAAGAAGTGCAGGAGATCAGCCCCAACCTGCGCTATGTGATCGATGAACTGGATCAGATCTGCCAGCGCGATCGCAGCGAAGTCGATCTTAAACGCAAGATCCTTGATGATTTACGCCATCTCGAAAGCGTCGTGACCAACAAGATCAGCGAAATTGAAGCCGATCTGGAAAAACTGACGCGTAAATAAGCCGTTTGTTGCCGGATGGCGGCGTCTTACGCCTTATCCGGCCTACAGGTATATCCTCGTAGGCCTGATAAGCGTAGCGCCATCAGGCAATTAATCAATGCTGTTCATCCAGTTGTAACGCCACATACAGCAGCAGTCGGTCGTCAAAATTCCCCAGATCCAGCCCGGTCAGTTCTGAAATACGATTCAGGCGATATTCCAGCGTATTGCGGTGAATAAACAGTGCCTTTGAGGTGGCCAGCGGCTGGACGTTATGACGAAACCATGCCGCCAATGTCCGACGCAGCAACCCATTGTTATCCATCGCTTTCAGTCTCACCAACGGACGCGCCAGCTCATTAGCCTGCCAGCCACCGCGCAGGCTGTCCAGCAGTACTGGCAGCATCAAATCCTGATAGAAATAGCTACGGCTTTCCGGCATCCGCTGCTTGCCGACCATCATGGTGGTGCGCGCCGTACGATACGAACGGGCAATGCTACCGGGCCCGGTAAAATAGTTGCCCAGCGACACGCGAAAACGCAGCTGTCCGTTCTCTTTCATACGGGCAATAAGCTGCTCAACGCGCTTACGATGATCTTCAGCGTCCCAGCGGCCAAACTGATTGAGCGCCGGTTTCAGCACCACCATCTCGGTCAGAGAGACAATCGCAATCAGATTATTACGTTCGGGTGTGGTCAACGCATTCTGCAATTGCTGTAACTCCGCCATCGCACTGTCAACGCCAAGCTGGCCACTATCGACCTCCAACACCGCCACCACGCGTGGCTGGTTCAGATCAATGCCCAGCCGCTGGGCCCATTCCATCAGCGCCGGTGTATTCTCTTCCGCCTGAATCAGGTTCATCACCAGCTCTTCACGCAGACGGCTATCCTGCGCTAACAGATGCATCAAGCGCGACTGTTCCAGCATCATTTCGGCGGTCATACACACTAACTCGCCGTATTTGCGCAGATGCTCCGGCTCGCCGGTAAGGCCGATAACGCCAACGATTTCGCCTTCAAGACGCAGAGGCAGGTTTATCCCCTGTCGTACACCGTGCAAGTGACGTGCCACCGCATCGTCGATATCGACCACCCGACCCTGCGAAAGCACCAGCAGCGCCCCTTCGTGCAATTCACCAATACGTTCGCGATCGCCGCTGCCGATTATCCGCCCACGGGCATCCATTACGTTGATATTGGTATCAATGATGCGCATGGTACGCGCCACGATATCCTGCGCCATTTTGGTATCAAGATGCCAACCAGCCATAAACCCCTCCTGTGAGCAGAGCTCAAGCATAGGGAAGATAATAAGCGGCGACATTGTGCAATTGCACAAAGCGAAAGGGAGAAGTATGGAGTTGTGGGAAGTATCACAAAAAGAAACCCCTTCCTGTGCAGGAAGGGGTTGAGGGAGATTACTGCATCAACAGATAGATGGAGCTGTCACCGCGCTGAATGTTCAGCGCCAGTACAGCCGGTTTGCTGTCGAGGATTTTGCGCAGTTCAGCGATGTTTTTCACCGGCTGCTGGTTCGCGCCGATAATCACATCCCCTTTCTTCAGGCCAATCTGTGCAGCCGGAGAATTCGGTTTCACGTCGCTTACCACGACACCTTTGTCCTGGCCTTTGTTGCTCATATCGGCACCTTCGATGCCTTTAAAGATAGAGCTGGAGTCAACCTGAGTCTGGCTGCTCTGCTGCAATTCCAGGTTCACGGTGACCGGCTTACCGTCACGCAGCAGACCCAGGGTGATTTTGCTGCCAACCGGCATCGTACCGACCTGCGCACGCAGGGCGGCGAAGCTGCTGATAGGTTTGCCGTTCAGGGAGGTAATCACATCCCCGGCTTTAATCCCCGCTTTCGCTGCGGAAGAGTTCGGCATCACCTGGCTGACGAATGCGCCACGCTGGGCGTCAACTTTCATCGCTTTCGCCAGCTCAGAGCTCAGCTCGGTACCCATAATGCCCAGCTCACCGCGTTTAACCTGGCCAAACTCAACCATCTGCGAGGTCAGGTTTTTCACCATGTTGCTTGGGATCGCAAAACCGATACCGATGTTACCGCCGTCCGGTGCGAGGATCGCGGTGTTAATACCGATCAGCTCACCGTTCAGGTTGACCAGCGCACCACCGGAGTTACCCCGGTTGATCGCAGCATCCGTCTGAATAAAGTTTTCGTAGTTCTCCGCGTTCAGGCCACTACGTCCCAGCGCAGAAACAATACCAGAAGTCACCGTTTCACCAAGGCCAAACGGGTTACCAATTGCCACGGTGTAATCACCCACGCGCAGCGCATCGGAATCTGCCAGCTTAATCGCCGTCAGGTTTTTCGGATCCTGAATTTGGATCAGCGCGATATCGGAGCGCGGATCTTTACCCACGATCTTCGCGTCAAATTTACGACCATCGCTCAACTGAACTTTAATCACCGTGGCGTTATCTACCACGTGGTTATTGGTCACGACATACCCTTTCGCGGCATCAATAATTACGCCGGAACCGAGTGCCATAAATTTCTGCTGCTGGCCGCCGCCATTGTCAGCGCCCGGTGCGCCGCCCTGGCAGAACGGAGAACTCTGGAACGGAGAACCGTCCTGGCAGAACGGTGAATTATCACCGAAGAACTGCTGGAAATTACGCGGCATGCGCGGCGTATTTACCGTCGTGCTCCCCTCGACGTTAATACTTACCACCGATGGCATCACTTTTTCGAGCATCGGGGCCAGGCTTGGCATCTGTTGGGCGGTCATTGCTGAAGACGACGTCTCAGCCGCTGTAGCAGACAGGGGGGACAACGCCAAACCTAAACTCAGAGCCAGTGCACTCATTGCTAATGTGGTTTTTTTCATGTGTTTCGTTCTCGATTAACAGGTAACGCAAAATTGCTGTATACGTCAGAGTCGTTTTATAGCGCTAAGTTCCAGAATTAAGTTTAAGGAAAAAGTAAAATTTTATTGTCCGTCTTTACAAATGAGTATTTATTGTTCTACGGCCATCAAGCGACGATATTCATCCCAGGCATACAAATCTGTCATTCCGCTGATATAATCCTGAATCAGCCGGCAGCGATAATAATATTCCAGAACCGAATACTCGGCGCACCCCGTCGATATTTTACTAACCGCCTCAACATACGCAAGACGATGGCGGGTAGACAACTTCTGAAATAAACGGGACTCGATAGGAAAACGTTTTACTCTTTCATTGTCGACCAGTTCAGAAAAATCTGACTGAGACATTTTTAATAACGGCTGATAGATCTCCAGCAACCCGCTGATCACCCGATAGCCCTGTAGTTCCAGTTGTTCAACATCCGGATGGCTAAACACATGTTTTACCGCCACATTTTTATAAACACCCAGTAACTGGCTGAAGCTACTTGCATCTTCTAGCAGCGCATGATTAAAGCTGCCTTCATAAATCTGCGGCAAATTATCAATAAACCGCTGGGCCGCATATGGCACCAGTTTATTCAGCGTATTGACGCGTAAATACATAAAGAACTGATCTTCGGTACTCCGGCTTAATGTATTTGAACGTGACTTCTCCCAGGCGTTCTCAACAACCTGGCTAAACAGGGAACCTTTTTCAGGCTGCCCCCACGCCTCATACAGGTGGTGATAAAGTTGCTCGACGCTAAAGATTCTTTTCTCAACGGCATCTTCCAGATCCGCCACGCAATAAGAGATATCATCGGCAGCTTCCATAATCCAGGTTAATGGAAAGCGACTGTAAGGCTCTAATGATAATTCTTTACGCAACCGCTCAATATACGGTTCTTCAGAAAGGTAATAACCCGGCTTCTTCATTAAATAGTTGTGTGTCTCGGGTGCACTGCCGCGCCACCACGCCGGACGGGTATATTTTAAAATACCGCCAACCTGCGCCCAGGTAAGGTTCATACGCATCAACGTATGCACAAGGCGAATACCCTGCGCATTGCCTTCAAAATGGCACAGGTCCTGGCGTACCTTACGGCGAATATCATTCAGCGACTCTTCGCCTTCACGCAACCGTAATGCCGTCACCTGGCAACGGTCATCACTTAGGGGCTGACTTTCTGCGTCTGCGGGATACAGCCGCTGGCGAAACCAGTCATTAATTGCCGCCTCCCCAAAATGGCCAAACGGCGGATTACCAATGTCATGCATCAGGCAGGACATTTCGACAATACTCTCAAATGGCCCTGTCAGTTCATCCAGGCCATACTGCTCCAGCAGCTTTAGTTCTTTCAGTCGGCTGAGGATCTCTTTCGCGATATAGCGCCCAACCTGCTGAACCTCCATCGAGTGCGTCAAGCGCGTGCGTACTGCCGCATTACGCTCCAGCGGAAAGACCTGCGTTTTTTGTTGCAGTCGGCGAATGGCCGGTGAATTGATAATACGTCCGCGATCGCTTTCGAAAATACGCAGGATCTCATGCTCAGTCTTCACGCCCTGCGGCGAACGGTAACGACGATGCCAGTTTATTTTTTTTCGGAAATCGATCTGTGCCATGTCCTCTCCCGCCTGAGAAATGCGCTACCCCTTAAGCGCATGATAGACTATGCCCTCAAATCTGGCTTATCGCGAGTAAATCTATGAAAATCGGCATCATTGGTGCAATGGAAGAAGAAGTTACGCTGCTGCGTGACAAAATCGAAAACCGTCAGACCATCGCGCTCGGCGGTTGTGAAATTTACACCGGCCAACTGAACGGTACAGAGGTTGCGCTGCTGAAATCGGGTATCGGTAAAGTGGCTGCGGCACTGGGCGCTACGCTGCTGCTTGAACGCTGCAAGCCGGACGCCATCATTAATACCGGTTCTGCGGGTGGCCTGGCCTCTACGCTGAAAGTCGGGGATATCGTAGTTTCTGACGAAGCGCGCTATCACGACGCCGACGTCACTGCCTTTGGCTATGAATTTGGTCAGCTACCGGGCTGCCCGGCTGGTTTTAAAGCCGATCCTGCGTTGATTGCTGCCGCAGAGTCTTGCATCGCCGAACTCAATCTGAACGCCGTTCGCGGACTTATCGTCAGCGGCGACGCATTCATTAACGGTTCCGTGGGGCTGGCTAAAATTAAGCATAACTTCCCACAGGCGATTGCCGTTGAGATGGAAGCGACCGCAATTGCGCACGTTTGCCACAACTTTAACGTGCCATTTGTCGTGGTTCGCGCTATCTCTGACGTTGCCGATCAGCAGTCCCATCTCAGCTTTGACGAATTCCTGGTGGTTGCCGCGAAGCAGTCAAGCCTGATGGTTGAAACGCTGGTACAGAAACTGGCGCATGGCTAAATTACTCTCCAGGGCGCTGGTCGCCCTGCTTTTCACTCTCCCGGCGTTCCTTTACGCCGCGCCGCGTGTTGTGACGCTTTCTCCTGCCAATACTGAACTCGCTTTTGCCGCTGGCATTACCCCCGTTGGCGTCAGCAGCTATTCAAACTACCCGCCAGAAGCCAAAAATATTGAGGAAGTCTCAACCTGGCAAGGGATGAATCTTGAACGTATTGTGGCGCTGAAACCTGATTTGGTCGTCGCCTGGCGCGGGGGAAATGCTGAGCGGCAGGTGAATCAACTGACCTCTCTGGGAATTAAGGTCATCTGGGTGGATGCCGTTACCATTGAGCAGGTTGCCGATGCGCTACGCCAATTAGCAGCATGGAGCCCCAAGCCTGAACAAGCTAAACAGGCGGCGCAAACCATGCTTGATGACTATGCTTTACTTAAATCTCAGTATGCCAACAAACCGAAAAAACGCGTGTTTCTCCAGTTTGGTGCCAATCCTCTGTTTACCAGTGGAAAAGGTTCTATTCAGCACGAAGTTCTTGAGGTATGCGGCGGAGAAAACATCTTTGCCGGTAGTCGGGTTCCCTGGCCGCAGGTTAGCCGTGAGCAGGTCCTGGCACGAGCCCCCCAGGCTATTGTTGCCACAGGCGGTCCGGGTGAAACTCTGAAAATTGAGCAATACTGGGGAAACCAGCTAAAAATACCCATTATTACACTTAATAGTGACTGGTTCGAACGCGCGAGCCCGCGTATTATCCTCGCCGCAAAACAACTCTGTAATGCGCTTTCACAGATAAATTAGCGCCTGCCCCCACCAGGTCTGTTGTGAGGATTTAAAAATGCTCGTCTATTGGCTTGATATTGTCGGCACCGCGGTATTTGCAATCTCTGGCGTATTACTGGCCGGAAAATTACGTATGGATCCGTTTGGCGTCCTGGTACTCGGCGTGGTTACCGCCGTTGGTGGTGGAACGATCCGCGATATGGCGCTGGATAATGGACCGGTTTTTTGGGTTAAGGATCCGACCGATCTGGTGGTGGCGATGATCACCAGCATGCTGACGATCCTGTTGGTACGTCAACCAAGACGCATACCGAAATGGATCCTTCCGGTGCTGGATGCCGTTGGTCTGGCTGTGTTCGTGGGTATTGGGGTCAACAAGGCATTTCTCGCAGGAACAGGGCCTCTGGTGGCGATTTGTATGGGGGTGATTACCGGCGTTGGTGGTGGGATCATTCGTGATGTGTTAGCTCGTGAAGTCCCGATGATTTTGCGCACCGAGATCTACGCCACAGCCTGTATTATCGGCGGGATCGTGCATGCGACAGCGTTTTATACCTTTGATGTTTCACTGGAAAACGCCAGTATGATGGGGATGATTGTCACGCTGCTGATTCGGCTTGCCGCCATTCGCTGGCATCTGAAATTGCCGACGTTTGCGCTGGATGATAACGGGCGTTGATATGACGATACAGAACATGTAGGCCGGATAAGGCGTTTACGCCGCTATCCGGCACATTGCCCGGTGGCGCTACGCTTACCGGGCCTACAACATCAGACCATCAGTATTACAGACAGCAATCAGATGCTGAAAGAAGAACCACACCCGCAGGTGCTTTTCGCATTCGGGTTAGTCACAACGAAGCGGGAACCTTCCAGACCTTCGGTATAGTCAACCGCGCCGCCCACCAGATATTGCAGACTCATCGGATCAACGACCAGACCAACACCTTGTTTCTCAATGGTCATATCACCTTCATTGATCTGATCATCAAAGGTGAAACCGTACTGGAAACCGCTGCAACCACCGCCAGTGATATACACGCGTAATTTCAGATTCGGGTTATCTTCGTCAGCGATCAGGCTTTTAACTTTATTGGCTGCTGCTTCAGTAAATTGCAGTGGCAGCGCTACGTCATCACTCATATTTTGCTCCAAACGACATCGGCAATTGGGTAAATTTCAACCCAATATTTTGGGCCATTATCTAATACCCTGGTATTTCGTTCAAGTATTCTCGCCAGCGGCAGTACCCTGGCTTTTTGCCGCCTGCTCCGCTTCCTGTTTTGCCAGCGTACGAGCGAGGATAGTCGAGTATAGCGGCTTTCCGCCCATAAATTGGGCTAATAGTGTTGCGCCAAGACAGGTAATAATCATTGGCAAAATGAGCTGATAGTTATCGGTCATCTCCAGCACCAGTACAATACCTGTTAGCGGCGCACGCACCGAAGCAGCCAACAAAGCCCCCATTCCGGCAATGGCAAAGGTTCCGGCCTCCAGATGATACTGCGGAAAAGAGGCCGCCGCAGCCATACCGAACGCCGTACCAAGCAACGTCCCCAACGCCAGCATCGGGGCAAAGATCCCACCGGGCGCGCCGGATGAGAAGCACAGCAGCGTGGTGACGACCCGGGTGATAAATATAAACAGCAGTAGACCGACGCTAAAATTGCCTGCTGCGGCAATCGGGATCAGGTTAAAGCCACCGCCTGCCGCTTCAGGTTGAATTAATCCCAGGATACCGCACAGACCGCCGATCGCGCCGCCCATCAGCACCCATTTTTTAATTTCACCGCCGTGAAAGCGCTGGAACATATCCTGGGTGCGCAACACCATGGTGTTGAACAATGGCCCGACACAGCCAAAAATAAGCCCGAGCACGAGATACAGCCACAGCGTATTCACCGGCGCATTAGACAGTTTCCCGACTTCAATTATCGGGGCTTCACCGTTGAAAACACGAAACACAATGCTAGACATAATAACGCCGGTAAACACGGCTTTGATCGACACAAGGTTATAGCGAAACTGCGGGCGCATCTCTTCAATGATGAACAGGATCCCCGCCAGCGGAGCGTTAAACGCCGCCGAAAGGCCCGCAGCCGCACCGGTAGCCAATAAGGTATGTCGCGCTTCGGCGCTACGCATGCGGAAAATATCCAGCACCATGCGCCCGAGGTTACCGCCAATCTGCACGGTCGGACCTTCACGCCCAAGCACCATGCCAGCACCCAGCGTGCCCATGCCGCCGATAAATTTCACCGGCAGGACACGCCACCAACGCACAGGTCGCAGCTCTTCCAGCGCACCTTCAATCTCTGGGATCCCCGAACCACCGGCTTCCGGCGCAAATTTACGCACCAGGAAATAGCCGACCATCGCCAGCAACGCCGAGAGAATAAACGCCAGCGGCCACAGCAGAATGTCATGGTCCGCAACCTGAGCCAGCGTGCCAATGCGCTGATTCTGCACCCAGGTCACCGCTTTCTCAAATGCCACGCCAACAAGCCCTGTCACAGTACCCACTACTGCAGCCATCAACAGGATCGCCAACGGCGTTTTGTCTCGTTCCAGGAGACGACGAATTTGATCCCTGCGGCGTAAACGCACAATTTGCTGTGCTTCAAAAGAGGGAGTGTCTGTCTTCATCAGATGATCATTAATTGGTAATACAAATACGGAATCGGCATTCTACTCGCACATTTCGCGAAAATCCCCTGCAAATCGCATTGTTTCAAATGCGTAAAACTTTCATAACCTTCTCTGAATAACTAGAATAGCGGGCATTTACTTTTTCTACGAACCAGGACCCCATCCATGAGTAAGTCTGAAAATCTCTACAGCGCAGCACGCGAACTTATCCCAGGCGGCGTTAACTCCCCCGTTCGCGCCTTTACTGGCGTGGGTGGTACTCCGCTGTTTATCGAAAAAGCGGACGGCGCGTATCTGTACGATGTCGATGGTAAAGCCTATGTCGATTACGTCGGTTCCTGGGGACCGATGGTACTGGGTCACAACCACCCGGCAATCCGTAATGCGGTGATTGAAGCTGCGGAGCGCGGTTTAAGCTTCGGTGCACCGACCGAGATGGAAGTGAAAATGGCGGAGCTGGTCACCGAATTAGTGCCGACCATGGACATGGTGCGCATGGTGAACTCCGGTACGGAAGCGACAATGAGCGCAATCCGTCTGGCGCGCGGTTTCACCGGTCGCGATAAAATCATCAAATTTGAAGGCTGCTATCACGGCCATGCCGACTGCCTGCTGGTTAAGGCCGGTTCCGGCGCATTAACGCTGGGCCAGCCGAACTCCCCAGGCGTTCCGGCAGATTTCGCGAAACACACCCTGACCTGCACCTACAACGATCTCGCTTCAGTACGTACGGCATTTGAACAGTACCCGCAGGAGATCGCGTGCATCATCGTTGAGCCGGTCGCCGGCAACATGAACTGCATCCCGCCGCTGCCGGAATTCCTGCCGGGCCTGCGTGCGCTGTGCGATGAGTTTGGCGCACTGTTGATCATCGATGAAGTGATGACCGGTTTCCGCGTAGCGCTGGCCGGAGCACAGGATTATTACGGCGTCGTGCCGGATCTGACCTGCCTGGGTAAAATCATCGGTGGCGGAATGCCCGTTGGCGCATTCGGCGGTCGCCGCGATGTGATGGACGCACTGGCGCCGACCGGTCCGGTTTACCAGGCGGGGACGCTTTCCGGTAACCCGATCGCGATGGCGGCAGGTTATGCCTGTCTGACCGAAGTCGCCCAACCGGGTATTCATGAAACGCTGAACGAACTGACGACGCGTCTGGCGGAAGGTCTGTTGGAAGCTGCCGAAGAAGCGAATATTCCGCTGGTGGTTAACCATGTGGGCGGGATGTTCGGGATTTTCTTCACCGATGCAGAAACCGTAACCTGCTATCAGGATGTGATGGCATGCGACGTCGAACGCTTCAAGCGCTTCTTCCACATGATGCTGGATGAAGGAATTTATCTGGCGCCGTCTGCTTTCGAAGCGGGCTTTATGTCCGTGGCGCACAGTGAAGACGATATCAATAACACCATCGACGCCGCGCGCCGGGTGTTTGCGAAATTGTAAAAAAGAGAACGTGCAGAAATGTAGGCCGGGTAAGGCGAAGCCGCCACCCGGCTTTTTTATTGCCGGATGTCGACGCAAAGCGTCTTATCCGGCCTACATAAAAGGAGTCAGCCTCAGCGGCTCTGCTTTCTCAGCAGATAGATAAAGTACGGCGCACCAATAAACGTCGACAATAATCCCGCCGGGATCTGATACGGAAACAGCACCATCCTGCCGCACCAGTCAGCAAAGACCAGCAACACGCCACCCGCCAGCGCCGAAATCAGCATATGCGGCATCGCCCGACGAAAACCCATCATACGGGCAATATGCGGAGCCATCAGCCCGACAAAACTCAACGGTCCAATAGTCATGGTGGCTGTCGCCGTCAGCCCTGCCGCCAGCAGCAGTAACCCCACGCGTGATGGCGTGATAGCCATACCTACAGCCCGTGCCGTATCGCCGCCGAGCGGTAAAATTGTCAGCCAACGGCGGCACAGAGGCGTCATCGCCAGCAGAATCACCATCACAATCCCGGTACGCAGTACTTGCTCTCCGCTCGCGTTATAGGTTGAACCGGAAATCCAGGTCAACACGCCCGCCATGCGCGGATCGCCGCTGGCCTGCAGCATCATCAGCAGCATAGTAAAGGCCGTACTGAGCGCCATACCGGCCAACAGCATACGGTGCGGTGAAAAACCACCGCGCCCGGCAGCTATCATAATGATAAGCAGAGTAGCCGCGGCCCCGAGGCTTCCGGCAGGCAGCAGCCAGCCAAAAGCATTTCCGGGGACCAAAAACAGCATGAGCACCACGCCAAATGCCGCACCGGAGCTAATGCCCAGCACTTCCGGGCTGGCCATCGGGTTGCCCGTCAGACGTTGAATAATACAGCCCGCTACCGCCAGCATCACCCCGGCAATCAGGGCCGCCAGAATGCGAGGCCAGCGCCAGGGCATCAGCTCATCCAGCATCGCGCCGCTGGCCCATGTCCAGCCATGTGCGTCGCGGCCAAACGACAGCGCCACCACGAGGGTTAGCAGCAAGATTACGCCACCTGCCAGCGCAAACATCAGCACATTCTGACGCTCAGCGGCGATGCGATTACTGGCGTTCATATCCGGGGCGCTCATACTCCTCAAGCGCGGCAACAACCACAGTAGCAACGGTGCGCCAATCAACGCGGTCACTGAACCGGTGGAGACTTCCATCCATACGCGGGTCAGCCACAGAATGATTTGGTCGGAGAGCCAGAGGATCAACGCACCAATCAGCGGGGCAAGCACCAGACGTGCCAGCAAACGACGCGCACCGAGCATTTTCGCCAGCAGCGGTGCAAACAGGCCAATAAAGCCGATAATCCCAACCGCGTTAACCAGTAAAGCGCTGATGACAATGGCCAGCGATAACGCCGCCAGACGTGCCAGCGACAGCGCCAGACCGAGGTTACGCGCCACGCCGTCATCCAGTCCCATCAGCGTCATTGGGCGTAATAACAACAGAGTCAGCATCACACCGCCCAACAGCTGCGGCCACAGACGCTGTACGCCGCTCCAGTCGGTTTGCGTTAACGTACCGCTGCTCCATAAAAACATGCTTTGCAGCTGATCGTGATGGAAGATAACCATCAACTGGTTAATCGCCCCGCAGTACAGGCTGACCACCAGCCCGGCAAGGATTAACGTCACCGGAGAAAGACGTTTGCCCCAGGCAACGCCAAACACCAGCGCCCCAACGACACATGCTCCCGCCAGCGCCGCAAATTGCGTGGTCAGCGCACCAGGAATAGCCCACAGCGTGGTAACCGTAATGCCCAACTGCGCACCAGTCGCAACGCCCAGCGTGGTTGGCTCCGCCAGCGGGTTACGCAACACCTGCTGAAACAACACGCCGACCAGGCCCAGCCCGGCGCCGACCAGTAGCGATATCGCCAGCCTCGGCAGCAGGCTATAGTGAAAAACCATCTGCTCAATGATGTCGATATCCGGTGACCAGATAGCCTGTTGCCACTGACTGCGCGGTAGCGCAACGGAGAAGTTAACCCATGTCAGCCAGCAGGCAGCAACAAACAGCACCAACAACAGCAACGCCGGATGGCGGCTTCGCCTTATCCGGCCTACAAAGCGCCCAAACCGTAGGTCGGATAAGGCGTTTTTCGCGCCGCCATCCGGCATTTCAAGTTTCCTGCTCACGCTTTGCCTCCCAACGCATTATCCAGAATACGGGCAAAATGCATGGCCGATAGCGTTGCGCCATAGAACCAAACGGCAGGCACACGTTGAAAACGTCCGCCACGGACAAACGGCATCGCCTGCCATAATGGCGTAGACATCAGCGCAGCCATCTCTTTATCGTTGCCGTGATCAAAGCACAGCACATCGACATCCTTATAAGCAGCCAGACGGTCAATACTCACGGCAGTGCTGCCCCAGAAGTTTGTTTCTCCCTGCCAGGCGTTAGGGATCCCATATTCGTCCAGTACGTCCTGGAACAGGCTGTTTGAACCAAACACCAGCATATGCCGCGAATCAAGCAGGGATGTCAGGAGCACGGGACGCGCGCCGCGTTGCATAAAGCGCGGTTTCAGGCTGGCGATAAAATGATCGTACTCAGTCAAATGGCGTTCAGCAGAAGCTTGCAGATTGAACAATTGCGCCATTTCCTGCAGCGACTGTCGCGCAACGGCCAGCGGCTTTTTGCCATCGCTGAAGTTAAATCCCCGGCCTGGTGCAATCCGCGCCAGCTTTTCAGGAGAAGGACCGTAACCTGCCGACCAGAGCAGAAATGAGGGCTTCATTTCGGTCAGCAGTTCGAGATTGGGTTCCGTACGTAGCCCGACATCAATTACCGAGTCCGGTAGAGGAGGCTCACTGACCCACAGCTTGTAGTTAGGGATGTCTGCGATGCCATACGGCGTAATACCCAGCGCCAGCAGCAGCTCTACCGGCAGCCATTCCAGCGCTACAATGCGCTGTGGATCAACCGCCGCGGCGTGCGCCGTATTCATCCGCCACAGCAGAGGCGACAGCGCCATCGCCGTAAGCAGCCGCCGACGGGTAATATGATGTAATCCGATCATTAATAGACAAAACTCACGGGTGCGGCACCGGCCGGATGCGGCAAAATGCCCATCGGGATACCGTAAATTTGTTCCAGAGTTTCACTGCGCATCAGTTCAGCAGGCGTTCCTTGAGAAATCATCTCACCGCCGCGCAGCGCAACGAGGTAATCGCAGTAACGGGCCGCCATATTGATATCATGCAGCACCGCAACCACCGTCAGCCCGCGCTGCTGGCTTAAGCGGTGCACCAGCGCCAGCACGTCAACCTGATGGGCGATATCCAGCGCGGAAGTCGGTTCATCAAGCAGCAGACAGCGGCTGTCCTGTGCCACCAGCATGGCAATCCACGCGCGTTGGCGTTCCCCACCGGACAGGCTATCGACCAGACGGTGCGCCAGCGGCTTTAAACCTACCAGCGAAATTGCTTCTTCTACCTTCTCTCTGTCGGCAACGCCAAAACGCCCCAGCGCCCCGTGCCACGGATAACGACCAATCGCCACCAGTTCGCGTACCGTCATCCCTTCTGCCTGCGGCAGCTGTTGCGGCAGATAGGCGACCTTGCGGGCAAACGCTTTGCTACTCCAGCTCTCCAGCGGCTGTTCGTCGAGCAGGATTTCACCTTCTGACGCCGGCTGATGACGTCCCAGCATTTTCAATAATGTCGATTTACCGGAACCGTTGTGGCCGATAAGACCCGTCACTTTCCCTACAGGAAAAGTTAATGAGAGAGGATGCAAAAGCGTGCGGCCAGGCACACGAAAGGAGACATTACGCAACGCAAAAGTGGTGTCGGGATGGGATCTGTTTTCCTGCATAGCAGCCAACTTGTAAAACGGGCACGCAAAGCGTGCCCAAAGAGAAATTAGAAACGGAAGGTTGCAGTTGCAACGACCTGACGTTCTGCGCCCCAGAAGCAGCCATAAGTATTGAAGCAGCTGGCGACGTATTCACGGTCAAACAGGTTGTTCACATGCAGCGCCACGTTGGAGCCAGCCATACCAACACGCGCCAGATCGTAACGTACTAACGCATCTACCAGCGTGTAGCTTCCCACTTTGAAGGAGTTTGCCGGATCGCCATAGCTGGAACTAGTATAACGAACACCCGTACCCAACGTCAGCCCGGAAAGCGCGCCATCATAGAGGGTGTAATCCCCCCACAGTGATGCCATATGTTTTGGCACCTGAGCAGGCGTATTGCCTTTGTAGTTGGTGTCGGTGGTGTATTCCGCATCGGTGTAGGTATAAGAACCCACCACGTTAACGCTGGCAGACAGTGCCGCTTTCGCTTCGATTTCCACACCGCGTGAACGAATTTCACCGCCTTCAACTGACCAGATCGATCCATTCGGATCGGCCATCAGGTTGTTGGTTTTGGTCAACTGGTAAACGGCACCAGTCAACACGATCGGACGATCGCTCGGTACGTACTTCACGCCCGCTTCGTACTGCTTACCTTTAGATGGCGCAAAGATATTGCCGCTTTCCCCAACCTGAGAATTTGGTTCAAACGATTCGCTGTAGCTGAAATACGGGGTTACACCGTTATCGAACAGGTAGTTAACACCGCCACGCCAGGTGAACTGTCGGTCATCACGGGAGTCCAGCACACCAGAAACGCGGTTCAGAGAGTCCTGCTTAGCCCAGTCGTAACGACCGCCCAGAGTGACCAGCACCTTATCCCACTGCATCTGATCCTGAGCGTACAGGCCCGTTTGTTCCTGTTTATTCAGAACGCGATAAGCTGCGCCAGGTCCAGGGTGCGAGCCAAAGTCAAAATCGCTACGGTCAAGATTATAGATATCAGACGGCGCTACCGAACCAGCCCAACCGAACCAGGAGTTGATATCGTTACGCATACGCATATAGTCAACGCCGGTCAGCAATGTGTGATCCAGGGAACCGGTGGCGAATGTGCTCTGCAACTGGGTATCAACAGAGAAATTCTGCAATTTTTCATTGTCGTCAACGTACTGACGAGTCAGCGTGTGATCCCAATCTGACTGAGGGATGCTGGCGCAAGGACTGTTAGCCGGATCTTTGGTATACAGCGGATCGGAGCACATGCCGTAGCCGTACACGCTTTTCTGCGACACTTTGTTTTGCGCATAACGCAGGTTCTGACGTACGGTAAAGGTGTCGTTAAATTCGTGGTCGAAGCTGTAGCCCACCATCTTCTCGTTACGAGAGTAGGTATTGTTGTCCGCACCTTCGTTGAAATCGGTCGGCAGACGTGAACCATTTGGCAGCTTAGACACGGTCCCCTCTTTCGGCAACCAGCCGTAATAACCGGTTTCCGGCTCGTTCTGGAAGTAGGAGAGGAAGGTGAAATTCGTCTTATCATCCGGACGCCATGTGAAAGATGGCGCGATAGCATAACGCTGTTCTTCTGCGCCCTGCTGCTGCGCATTCGCGGAACGCGCCAGGCCGGTCAGGCGGTATGAGTACACACCATCGTCATCCAGCGCATCGCTGAAGTCAAAACCGGTCTGGAACAGGCTGTCAGTGCCCATTTTGAACTGAACTTCTTTCAGCGGCTCCGTTGTCGGGCGCTTGCTGACCATGTTCAACAACCCACCCGGGTTGCTCTTTCCGTACAGAACGGAAACCGGACCGCGCATCACTTCGGCGCGCTCCAGCATATAAGGGTCGATGACCGCATCATTGTAGAAGTTGCCCTGCATCTTCAGGCCATTCAGATAGTTATTCTGACTTTGGCCGTCTGCGGCAAATCCGCGAATAATCAGGTAGTCATAGGTATTGGACGCGCCACGCGTACCCACGGCAACGCCCGGGGTGTAGCTGAGCGCCTCTTTGACCGATTTTGGTTGATGCAACGCCATCTCTTCGGCGGTGACCACTGAAATAGACTGAGGAACTTTTTGAATCGGAGTGTCGGTTTTGGTCGCCGTAGCAGACTGTCGTGCAGCGATGGTTGCCGCAGGCCCCCATGCGCTTTCCTGCGGAGCAGGTGCAGCAGTTACGGTGATGGTTTCTTCTTTCGGGTCAACCGCCGCCTGTGCATAGACAGACATGCCGCTAACCGCTGTGGCTACCACTACTGCGATTTTACGCAGTGATGAACTTGGCTGAGCAGTTTTAAGACGCGCCATTGGTATTTCTCTGATGAAAGTGAATGATAACGTAAACGAGAATTATTATTATAACGGCAGCATAATATTCGAAACTCTGGCGAGATAGCAAGCAATACACGTCCCTACTAAAACTGAGGGGTTAAGAAATAACCAGATGAAAAGAAAGGGTTAATAAATTAGGCTGGAATGTTGAAAAGAAAAGCCTGCAAATACACAGGCTATTTTTGGCTAGCGGTAAAAAACGTTAAATGTCGCAACAGAGTCAACCTTTCCCGCTTTTACAGTTCCTGTTTGTACATATCTTGCTTTCAAAGGGATAGTGACAGACTGCCTATCGGTTGTTTGCGCTACCGCGTTGTAATCTTGATCAAATTTCAGCACATTATTGTTGCTGTCGAGAATTTGTAATCCGACCCCTTCGGCTGCGTCATTACCACTGGCGATCTCCAGGATGTCGCTATTGCCACTCACGCCAGTTGAACCGGCAGTGGTGAATTTATAATCAAGTTTGATGCCCGCGACACACTGTTCCAGCTGAATCTTGAAACTATCATCAGACACAACATCGGAATAACCGTCCACAATATCGCTAGTCATGATTCTCTTAAGTGGCACAGTGATATTTTTTTCAACCAAATTGCAGGTGTTAGCAGTAACGTTAATCGCTATTGGCGCAAAGCGAATTTGAGCAATAACCTGCGAATCATAAATCCAGTCCGCATTGAGCATGTTGACGTCAATAACTCCTGACTGCACAACACCAGTGACGACAAATTCAGCTCTCGCACGTGATTGAATACTATAGTCACTTAAGTGGGTTGTTTTTGCCGTCCCTAGATGCATAGGGGTAACCACCGAACCTTCTGTTAGGGCGGAAGCGTTATCTTTAACCCAGGCGACCCGAAAACCTATTCCCGGAACATTTGTTTGATAAACGCGGCTAAGGGGATTATCCGTGCGGGCATCGCTACTCGTGAATACGGTATAGCCTGTATAGATATCGCCATTATCTGTACAGTCCACGACTTTAATAAGATCGCCAGTCACTTCCTGGGTTGCAATGATCGTACCTGGAGCAGCGTCCGCATTTACCGTAAACGACGGCATATTGAACGTAGAGGTTGACGGCGACGCATCATTCTCAATTTTGCAGGATGCCTGAACTGATTGCTGTGCGAACAATAGACCGCAACATAGAATCAATCTAAAAATCATATAATTATTCATATTCCCACAGTCCATTTTATGTTTTCCCTTTACACTATCGACACTCAACCGCAGCCTGGTAAATAGAGGACTCGATATCGTCTGGGATCTGCGCATTTCCTTCACAGCGCTGTTCTGGAGCACTACCCCACTGTACTTTAAACGGTACATTACCTTTCAAACCGGTCAGATAAACTTCGCCACCATCTCCGACTATTGAGGAGCCCCCCTCAATTGACAGTACCGCGCCGAAAGGCACAAAACTCGATCCATGGTGAAGTGTTAATAAGGCGCGAATACCCTGGCGGGCAGAGAAATTAGCTGCGACAACTGCCCCTTTCGTAGGTACGACATCTTTGGCCGGTTTTTCGATATCCAGATCGTCGCGTTCCCCGCTGTTCACCGTGACGGTATTACGACGATAATTAGTTAGATATGGTACGACCGCATTTCCCCAGTAGTCAGTGTAAATACCTTGCATATTCTGGACCTTAACATCTGCTCCCTCGTCAATATGGACAATAGCAAAAGCATCCTGGACAGATTGCCCCAGCGTAATACCATAAGGATGTGCGACGACGGATCCTTGCGCGCTGTAGTTCCACTGTTTGCTATCTTTGGCATAGCTATAGTTCGCCCCAATTTCACCGTATGAGCCACGATAACGCCCCGTCATGCTCGCACCATATCCAGTATCGTGATCGGTATAGCTTTGCTGCAGGTTATAACTTAAGTTGTTATCTTCCAGCGCAGTCCCGCCAATCCCAACCTGATGCACGGTATTGCCATTTTTAGCGCTGTTTAGGTTATAGGTCGCCCAACTGTTTGACAGCCAACGTGACAAGGGAATATTGACGGAAAATGCAACCTGCTGGTCATTATCGCTGTTTGGTGTTTTTGTCAGGCTATAGTTCACAGACCAGGTGATGTCCTGCCAACTGGAGCTGAATCCCATACTGGCACTGCGCTCATGCCCACTCATATCCCAGTAATCTTGTTGATAACCATTGATATACACAGACCCTACAGAGCCCAATGATTGCGACATACTCAACTGTAATCGGCTACGACGGTTGTTTGTTTTACGGTAATTGTAGATTCCATCATCTTCACCTCTATCGCGCTGATCGAGTGCTTCCTGGAAGGTATAAAAACCAGAAGTGGAATAACGGTAACTGGCCAGCGTCACCGTGGTATCTGTTGCAGAAAAGTCTTTGGAATATTGTGCACGCCAGGATAAACCATTGGCATTACCACGCCCATCGTCAAACTGAGTTCTGGCCGCAGTAACATCTACAGACACAGAACCAAGCTCACCGAGATCGGCCCCCGCCCCGACCAGACCGGCACGATAAATTGATGCTTCGAGCGCTCCGCCATACAGCGTAATGCCATGAGGCATGCCGTAGATTACCGTCGCCTGACCAAACCCAGGTTCCTCGCCGTTATCGCTATCGCGGTATTTTCCACCAGCAAGGCTATATTTCAGCGCACCTTCACGCTGTAAGATGGGTACCGAAGCGCTTGCCTGAATAAACGAATGCTCGCTTCCATCAGCCTCTTTAACGGTAACTTGTAGATCTGACCCTGCTGTTACCTGACTGAGATCTCTGATTTCAAAGGGGCCGCTGGAGACATAAGTCTGATAAATCGTGTAGCCATTTTGCTTAATCGTTACTTTTGCATCGCTATTGGCAATTCCGCGCACAACAGGCGCAAACCCTTGTAAGCTATTGGGTAACATGCTTGTATCGGTTTCCAGCTTCACCCCTGTCATCTGTACGCTGTCAAACAGTTCGCCGTTGGTATATGTCTGGCCAATTTCAAGCTGGCTTTGCAGAAATTTAATATCCCGCTCCAGCGTGGTGCTGATCGCATCCCAGCCATCCGAATTGCTGTAGGTACTTGAATTACGAAGCCGCCAGGCGCCAAGATTTAGACCGGAATTAAGGCTTGCCCAGTTCGAGTTATCGTTCTCGCCATTTACTTGCTGGCGGTTGCCGCTAATGTAATAGCTGCTCCATGCCGCAGGAATGCCATCGTCCCAGTCTTTAATAGGGATAGCGCCAGCGACTTGCTGGTCGCGATAAATTTGCGGGATCCGCACGAAAAGAGTTTGGCTATCGAGTTGAAAATCAAACTTTGCTCCCGATATGTACTGGGCGATGTCGCCAACTGGAGCCGTATCAGCCAATGATTTCAAGCCGGGAAGGCTATCGACCTTCACCCCCAGCTCTCTGAGATCCCCTTTGCTGAACTGCGGGAGTAATTGCGTCTTATCCTGTGATAGTACGTAAGTAATATTTCGCTTATCAATGCGATCATAATCCCACATCACTTCAGTCAAATAAGTCCCTGGTTGTAACCCATTATTTTGCAAAAAGGTTTCCAGTATTGACGTATTCTCTAACGGTGTACCGAGTTCCAGAATATGCAAATTGAATTCATCTTCAGCACTCGCTGGGTGCAAAAATGAGCATAATGCCAGCGTAATGCTGTTGAGCAAAAAGAGTCGGCAAGATCGCAAAGGATAAGGCTGCATATAATAAAGTCCCTTTAATTTTTACCCATACGCGTCATTGCGTTTATAGTTGTTGGCGCTTTTTCACCGTTGCAGCACCATAGTCATTCACTGCAGCCCATGACACATCACCTACTGCAGCTGCAGGTATTGAAAATATCTGTTCCCCAAAGGGAGGAACCGTCATTGACAATGACTCAGGTACAGAACTGTCTGCGAGAGGTTTTACCTGCTTTCCGCCAACAGAGAGTTCTAATAACGAAATATGAAATGGCGTTGGATTTTTTGCGGTTAATTGAGAACCCTGACGGCTAAACCGTAATTTTTCCCACGCACCGACAGCGGCCGATTCTTTAAGACCCACTGGCCGCCAAAAAAGTTTCAGCTGTGTTTTCATCGCAAACTGCAACGTATTTTTATCTTTTAATTCATCAGGCATAGCCGAAACAGATTTAAAGTTGGCAACAAACATCGATTCACGGTCTTGTGGTAGAGATCCTTTATCGCCAATAAAGACGATATGCAGCAGAGCCTGGCCATTAGCATCCATTTTATAAATCGGCGGAGTGATAATAAAAGGCGCTTTTGTGTTATCTGTCTTTGTTACCCAGCTTTGTATCAGATATTTATTGGCATCTTCTTTATTCTTAATAGATATCTGTACTTCTTTTTTATTCTCCGGGTAAATGATTCTAGTTCCTCCCAGGACAATGCTGGCCTGTGCATTTATGGCAATAAGCCCAATGATGGCAAAACAAATTCGCGCATATAATTTCACCCGCAATACTCCCTGGTCAGGCAGCCCTGAAGGGCTGCCTGTCATACTTAACGATAGAACACGGTAAAATTCGCGGAGGCGTGATATTTACCTGCAGTCGGTTTTTCATCACCAATCTGAAGCACTTTCGCGGTATAGTTGAAAATAGAAGGTGTTGCTTCATCGCCAGTATTCACCACATCCGTGGTTGATACCGGAACGGAGTCATCAAACACAACGTCAGTATTACCACCATTATTATTGGTTACGGTAATACCTACATTTGTTGCAGCACTCGCATCACTAAGGTCGTTCTTCAGGCGTAAATTCTCGCCGTCAGTAGTGTCACCACTGAACCTCAGGTTTAAACTTGCTATGGCAGGGTCACATTTAGCCAGAGAAATCTGGAAATCTTTTGTCGGGCCAGGGGTCCCATCACCATCAAAATTATCCGGATAAGCATCCGCAAAAGTAACCACGGTATTTGCTCCTGCGCCATCGACATCAATAACGCAAGTGTCGGCAACAATACGGCCAGAAAACTCTACCTTACCCGTATCTTCTGCAAATGCAGAAGTATTTACAGCGGCAATCAGGCTTCCGGCCATCAGCACAGTAAGAAGCTTTTTATTCATTAGAATCCCTTAATCAGAACGATTGAATGACAAAGTCCCATTGCCAATAATAAATTACTGGTGAGAAATATTGAGGGTGAGCACGGAGAGAAAAGAATAAAGATATGCAAAAAACATGATCTTCTGAAATCCCTTCATCAAATCAATACAATGAATCGTGTATAGTGTTCACTCGCGGATTAAATCAAACCACCGGAGAGACTGTCTATAGCCTGCAATTTTTCACACATCATAAAAGAAGTTAACTATTTAATTTCCAATGTTTTTTGCAAACATTTATTTTACTTAATCTGTTCTTAATTAAAATTAAATCAATACAATTACATCATGGAAAAATAAAACTCATTTTACCCAGAAATAAAAACACCCGCTAATAGCGGGTGTTTAGGTCTAATTTACTACTGAATTAATTACTACCAAACATCTCTTTAATCCAACCGGCTACGCCATCGCCGTCCTTCTTCTCTTGCTGCGGCGGTTGCTGCTGTTGAGGCTGCTGTTGCTGCGGCTGCTGAGAAGATTGATCGAACGGATTACCCGACTGCTGCAGCATCTCACCTTGCTGACACAGTGAATCCGGATCGGTGGTCCATACAGGAAGCGTGCGCATCCCGCCGCTACAAACGAAGTTACCGTCGTAGTCTACGCCCATATCCACCACATCCTCCGGCGGCGTCAACACCAGCGGTGTTGGCGTCTGGTTGGCCAGATAACGCTGATAAATCGACATCGCGCCGCTGGCACCGTACAGCTTGGTTGGCTGGTTATTATCGCGGCCCACCCAAGTGATGGTCACCTGGCTGCCGTCGATCCCAGCAAACCAGGTATCCACGTTGTTGTTGGTGGTCCCGGTTTTCCCTGCCAGATGCAGACCCGGATACTTCGCGCCAAGCTGGCGACCTGTACCACGCTGAACCACCTGCTGCATAGTCCACAGCGTCATATACGCTGCTTGCGCCGGAACGGCACGCTCGGCCTGTGGGAAACTCTGGTACAGTACGGTTCCATCTTCGGCAATCACCGAACGCAGCGCCGACAGCGGCGCGCGGTTCCCGCCGCTGGCGATAGTCTGGAATGCCTGCGCCACTTCGATTGGCGTCAGGTTCAACGCCCCCAGCAGCATGGCCGGAACCGGGTTAAGCTGATCTTTCGGCGCCCCCAGCTTCAACCAGGTATCGGTTACAGCAGGCAGGCCCAGCGCCATCCCCAGATTTACCGTTGGCACGTTCATTGAACGCGTTAACGCATCCACCAGCATCACTTTACCGCTTTCGCTATAGCGACGGTCATCGTTCTGCGGTGACCACACCTGGCCGTTCGGCTGACGCAGCGCAATCGGCGCATCGGCAATCCAGGTATTCAAGCGGTACAACTTCGGCTGGCTGAGCGCGGTCAGATAGGTCGCAGGCTTGGCCAGAGAACCAATCGAACGACGCGCCTGCATCGCACGGTTATAGCCCGCAAACTGCGGTTCTGCTCCGCCGACCATGGCGCGAACTTCGCCGCTAAAGCGGTCAACAACCACAATCGCGGTTTCCAGATCGCTCAGCTTACGCTGTTTCTTCAGTACCGGAATGCCTTCCACCGCCGCTTTTTCTGCGGCGTCCTGCGCCACGGAATCAAAGGTGGTGAAAATCTTCACGCCGGAGAGATCTTTAACTTTATCGCCCAGCTTCGCCTGGAGCTCCTGACGCACCATCTGCATAAAGGCAGGCTGCGGGGAGATCACCCCACCACGCGGCTGTACGCCTAACGGACGCGCACTCAGCATGTCATACAGATCCTGGTCGATAATCTGCTGCTGTTGCAGCAAACGCAGAACCAGGTTACGACGCTCCAGCGCCAGTTTCGGGTTACGCCACGGGTTGTAGATCGACGCCCCTTTAACCATCCCCACCAGCAGCGCCTGCTGGTCGAGGCTCAGCTCTTCTACCGGACGACCGAAATAATAGAGGCTCGCCAGCGGGAAGCCGCGAATCTCGTTATCACCGCTTTGGCCGAGATAGACTTCGTTCATGTACAGCTCAAGAATGCGGTCTTTGCTGTAACGCGCATCCATGATCAGCGCCATATAGGCTTCGTTGGCCTTACGCCAGTAGGAACGTTCGCTGGACAGAAACAGGTTTTTCACCAGCTGCTGAGTCAGCGTACTGGCCCCCTGTACCGTACGACCAGCTGTCAGGTTCGCCAGCACCGCACGGCCAATGGAATAGAGACTGATACCGTCATGCTCATAGAAATGACGATCTTCGGTCGCCAGCAGCGTGTCCACCAGCAGATCCGGGAAGCCGCTACGCGGAACAAACAGGCGCTGCTCACCGTTAGGTGAAGAGAGCATGGTGATCAGACGCGGATCGAGACGGAAGAAACCGAACTGGCGGTTGTTATCCATATTCTCGATGGTGTCCAGATGATCGCCGTCAAAGGTCAGACGCGCACGCACCTGCCCTTCTTTGCTGTCCGGGAAATCAAACGGACGGCGAATCATCTCGATGCTCTTCGCCTGCACGGTAAATTCGCCCGGACGCGTCATCTTCGTCACCTGACGATACTGCGTGGCCTCCAGCAGCTTCACCATCTCGTTTTTGCCGATAGGCATTTCTGGCTCAAGGTTAACCATACGGCCATAAACTGCCGCAGGAAGCTGCCAGACTTTGCCATCAATACGGCTACGGATTTTTTGGTCCAGATAAACGCCGTAAATGGCAATCAGCACCAAAAAGACAATCGACAGTTTTACCAGCAGCCAGAACCAGCCGCGCTTACCACGAGGCTTACGCCCTTTGCCTTTACCCTTACGCGGCATCGGTTCTTCATCCTCATAGTCATCATCATCATAATCGTCGTCATACTCATCATCTCTGAGTTGACGACGGCTCACCTTTTGTTTCACCGGACGCGAGGGTTTTCCTTTACGTCCAATTGGCTCGCGGTCATTCCCCGCCATGCTTTTTCTCCGCAACATTCAGGCGCAAGGGCCCGATTCTCTGTTCTTCCGTCCTGCGACAGAAGAAGAAATCTCTCAATTATTACCGCTCTTTCGCCGGATGCGGCATAACGCCTTATCCGGCCTAAAGTTACATTACGAATACTTTTTGGTGCGCCGCGTTGGCGCGGTATTCGCCGGATCGTCCGGCCAGACATGTTTGGGATAACGCCCTTTCATCTCTTTTTGCACCTCGCGGTACGATCCCTGCCAGAACGCGCTCAGATCGCTCGTCACCTGTAGCGGTCTTTGGGCTGGAGACAGCAGCTCCAGCACCAGCGGCGCGCGCCCCTGGGCAATGGTTGGAGTCTTTGCTTCACCAAACATTTCCTGCATCCGAACCGCCAATACTGGAGGATTATCCTCATGATAGCGAATGGCAATCCGGCTTCCCGTCGGCACAGTGTAATGCGCAGGCAGCTCACTATCCAGACGTTGCAACATTGACCAGTCCAGTAAACCGCGCAACGCCTGTCCCACATTGAGTGCTTTTAATGCGCGTAACGAGTGCACACCGCTCATGTGCGGCAGCAGCCAGGTCTCCAGCGACGCCAGCAGAGAATCCTCATCTACCGCGGGCCAGTCGTATTCTGGCAACCAGTTTGCCGCACATTGCAGACGCAGTCGAAACTGCTCGGCTTCCGGCGTCCAGTTGAGCACACTTAGCCCTTTATCGCGAATGCCATTCAACATCGCCTGATGCAACTCCTCTTCCGAGGGTTTGGCCAATGGCTGTACTTTTACCGTGAGCTGACCAATGCGCGACCGACGCAATGCCTTTAACGTTCCCTGGGTTTCATCCCATTCGATGGTGTCGGACTGTTGTAGCAGCTCAGGACATGCCTGCATCAGCGACTCGATATCCAGCGGCAGAGCCAGCAAGATACGCGCGTCTGGCGAAGCGCTGCCCTGCAACAAAAGTGGCGCTATCAGCCATTCATGGCGTCCTGAGGCATCATCGGCATCCAGCATGGCGCCCATGCCATTCGCCAGTTGATAGCGCCCTTCCTGCCCGCGTCGACGCGCGATCCGATCTGCAAACGCCCGCGCCAGCAATGAGGGGAGCAGCGTGCTGTCGGGCTGCCCGCTGCTAACGTTAAGCCGTTTCAGCAACTGTTGACTGCGCTGCTGCCAGGCGGGCTGATTTCGTGAAAACGCCACGGTCAGATCGGTACTTCCGCCGCGCGGCGGCTCTTCCAGAATCGCGGCCAGTTTTGCCGCCGTAGCCGCTTCGGTATTATTTTTGGCACCGACCAGCATCGCCGCTAAACGAGGATCGTTACCCAATGCCGCCATTTTCTGCCCGCGGGCACTGAGCCTGTCGCCCTCAAGCGCGCCCAGCATCTGCAACAGCCGTTTTGCCGCCTGCAGGTTGATGGCGGGCGGCGTATCCAGCCAGTTCAGTTGTTCAGGTTCGGTACATCCCCATTGCAGCAACTCCATCAGTAGCCCGGACAGATCGCTCTGCAATATCTCCGCTTCCCCCTGCGCTGCCGCTCTTTCTGCCTGCTCTTTGGCAAGCAGATGCAGGCAAATACCGGGCTCCAGACGACCCGCACGTCCCGCGCGCTGAGTCATCGAAGCCTGGCTGATGCGCTGGGTAATCAGTCGCGTCAGACCGGTACGCACGTCATAGCGCGCCACGCGTTCCTGGGCGCAGTCCACCACCAGTCGGATGCCTTCGATCGTCAAGCTGGTTTCAGCAATATTGGTGGCCAGCACCACTTTGCGTTTGCCTTGCGGCGCGGGCACAATCGCCTGACGCTGCTCGGAAAGCGTTAACGCGCCGTACAGTGGACACAGCACAACATCGCTGCCTACACGCGTAGCCAGCTGCTCCTGTACACGCAGGATTTCGCCCACACCCGGTAAAAATAGCAGCAGTGACCCGCTTTCATGGCGCAATAGCTCCGCCGTCGCTATCGCCACCGCTTCATCAAAACGCAAATGCGCCGCCAACGGCAGATACCGCCGCTCAACGGGAAATGCGCGGCCTTCAGAAACGATCGTCGGCGCATCGGGCAACATCTGCTGCAAACGCCCGTTATCCAGAGTGGCGGACATAATCAACAGTTTCAGATCGTCCCGCAGCCCTTGCTGCACATCCAGCAATAGCGCCAGCGCCAGATCAGCCTGTAAACTCCGTTCGTGAAATTCGTCGAGGATCACCAGCCCGACGCCTGTCAGTTCAGGATCGCGTTGGATCATCAGCGTCAGGACGCCCTCTGTTACCACTTCCAGCCGGGTCTGCGGCCCTACGCAACTTTGTGCGCGCATGCGATAGCCCACAGTTTCACCTGGCTTTTCGTTCAGCAATTCCGCTAATCGTTGCGCCACATTGCGCGCTGCCAGGCGGCGCGGCTCCAGCAAAATAATCCGCCCCGTGATACCGCAATGCTCAAGAAGTCGCAACGGCAGCCAGGTCGATTTCCCGGCACCGGTCGGCGCCGTCAGCAGAACCTGCGGCGAGGCATCAAGGGCGGTAAGCAGTTCAGGCACTACGGCAGCAACGGGCAACAACGTCACAAATGGCTCCAGAGGGTTAACATTCTTCGCGCTGCATTGTAGCATCGCGTTAATTCATAACCGAGTATCCATCATGTCTGAGCCAAAAAGGCTGTTCTTTGCGATTGAATTGCCAGCCGGGGTTCGGGAGCAGCTAATCCACTGGCGGGCCGCGCAGTTCCCCCCTGAAGCGGGTCGCCCCGTCGCGGCTGATAATCTGCATCTGACGCTGGCCTTTTTAGGCGACGTCAGCGCTGAGAAGCAACAGGCGCTGTCGCAGCTCGCGGGGCGTATTCGCCAGCCAGGTTTCACGCTCAAATTCGATGATGCCGGGCAATGGCTGCGCTCCAGGGTCGTGTGGCTGGGTATGCGTCAGCCGCCGCGCGGGTTGCTGCAACTGGCGAATATGCTACGGGCGCAGGCAGCGCGTAGCGGGTGCTATCAAAGCCCGCAGCCGTTTCACCCACATATCACGCTGCTGCGCGATGCCGGTCACGCGATTCCAATCCCTCCACCGGGCTTTGGCTGGTCATTTCCGGTAACGGAGTTCGCACTTTACTCCTCCTCATTTTCACGAGGACGCACGCGTTATACGCCGCTGCAACGCTGGACGCTGACTGAATAATTAAAGGGACTGCTTATGCAATTTTCTCCACCTTTACAACCTGCAACGCTCATTCAGCGCTATAAGCGCTTTTTAGCGGATGTGATCACACCCGATGGCACTGAGTTAACGCTACACTGCCCAAATACCGGTGCGATGACCGGATGCGCAATGCCAGGTGACACCGTTTGGTATTCGACATCAGAAAATACTAAACGCAAATATCCACATACCTGGGAATTAACGCAAACCCAATCCGGTGAATTTATTTGTGTTAACACGCTGTGGGCCAACAGATTAACGAAAGAGGCGATTCAGCAGGCGTTAATTTCGGAAGTTTCAGGCTACAGTACTTTGAAAAGTGAAGTAAAATACGGCGCCGAAGGGAGCCGCATCGACTTTTTGTTACAGGCAGATTCCCGACCTGACTGCTATATTGAAGTGAAATCAGTCACGTTGGCGGAAAAAGAGCAGGGTTATTTTCCCGATGCCATCACTGAACGAGGTCAGAAGCATCTTCGGGAATTGATGAGCGTAGCGGCTGAAGGCAAGCGGGCAGTGATATTTTTCGCCGTGCTACATTCAGCCATTACACGGTTTTCACCCGCGCGCCATATCGATGCAAAATATGCGCAATTATTAGTTGAAGCACAGCTTAAGGGGGTTGAAATTCTGGTTTATAAAGCGGAACTTTCTGCCCACGGTATGACTCTTAAAGAGCCGTTGCCCATTACCTTGTAATGGTGTAAATATCTGGTCAATTAGTATTCTGGGCGCGTGGGCAAATACGCTTTTCCTCACAGGGTTGTCAAGTGTTACGTTTAGATAATTGCTATCCGGAAAAGCATCTGCTATTTATAGCGACCTGATTTTTCCCCCGAACATGGGGATCGATAGTGCGTGTTAAGGAGAAGCAACATGCAAGAAGGGCAAAACCGTAAAACATCGTCCCTGAGTATTCTCGCCATCGCTGGGGTGGAGCCGTACCAGGAGAAACCGGGCGAAGAGTATATGAACGAAGCCCAGCTGTCGCACTTCAGGCGTATTCTTGAGGCATGGCGCAATCAACTTAGGGATGAAGTCGATCGCACCGTAACTCATATGCAAGACGAAGCGGCTAACTTCCCTGATCCGGTGGACCGCGCCGCACAGGAAGAAGAATTCAGCCTTGAGCTGCGTAACCGTGACCGTGAGCGCAAACTGATCAAAAAGATCGAGAAGACGCTGAAGAAAGTAGAAGACGAAGATTTCGGCTACTGCGAATCATGCGGCGTAGAAATTGGTATTCGCCGTCTGGAAGCGCGTCCGACAGCCGATCTGTGCATCGACTGTAAAACGCTGGCAGAAATCCGCGAAAAACAAATGGCAGGTTAATTCCGGTCATTTTTACCACGTTTACTACAGGCGGGAGCTTCTCCCGCCTTATTATTTGTTAGTCCGCAAAATGAGCGATTCACACTATATTGGCCGCTTCGCCCCTTCCCCTTCCGGCGAACTGCATTTCGGCTCACTAATTGCCGCCCTCGGGAGTTACCTGCAGGCTCGTGCCCGGCGTGGAATCTGGCGAGTACGCATTGAAGATATTGACCCCCCTCGTGAAGTTCCCGGTGCTGCAGATACGATTCTGCGTCAGCTGGAACATTACGGACTGCACTGGGATGGCGATATTTTATGGCAATCCCAACGTCATGATGCCTACCGCGAGGCGCTCGCCTGGTTACATCAACAGGATCTGAGCTATTACTGCACCTGTACGCGGGCGCGTATTCAAAGCGTCGGCGGTATTTATGACGGCCACTGCCGTGAGTTACGCCTCGGACCAGAGCAGGCGGCAGTCCGCATAAAGCAACGTCACCCGGTGATGCAGTTTACTGACCAACTGCGCGGTGAAATTCAGGCAGATCCACAGGTTGCAGGCGAAGATTTTATCATTCACCGTCGCGACGGGCTGTTTGCCTATAACCTCGCCGTGGTGGTTGATGACCACTTTCAGGGCGTAACGGAGATTGTACGCGGCGCCGATCTTATCGAACCCACGGTGCGGCAAATCTCTTTGTATCAGCAGTTTGGCTGGCAAGCGCCTGACTATATTCATCTTCCGCTGGCGCTCAACGAACAAGGCGCTAAACTTTCAAAACAAAATCATGCACCTGCGCTGCCGCAAGGCGATCCGCGTCCGGTGATTATTGCCGCGCTGCGCTTTCTCGGCCAGCGTGCCGATATCCCGTGGCAGGATATGCAGGTTGATCAGATCCTGGAGTTTGCCGTTGAGAATTGGCGTCTGACAACGGTGCCTGAATCGGCGATCTTAAATCCGGCATTCTCAAATGCATCATGCTGAGCTATGATTAGCCGCTATTTTTACACAGCAACACTTGTTCTGATTGAAGTTTGACACTACCGAGGTGCACTATTTTTACCCGAGTCGCTAATTTTTGCCGCAAGGTGCTAAGCCGCGAGGAGCGCGAGGCTGAGCTCGCCGTCGCCCGTCCACATATGACGGTAATTCCGCGTGAGCAGCACTCTATCTCCCGCAAAGATATCAGTGAAAATGCCCTGAAGGTAATGTACAGGCTCAATAAGGCCGGATACGAGGCATGGCTGGTTGGCGGTGGTGTACGCGATCTTTTGCTGGGCAAAAAGCCGAAAGATTTTGATGTCACCACTAACGCAACGCCGGATCAGGTGCGCAAACTGTTTCGTAACTGTCGCCTGGTCGGTCGCCGTTTCCGTCTGGCCCATGTCATGTTCGGCCCTGAAATTATCGAAGTGGCGACGTTCCGCGGCCATCATGAAGGCAGCGAATCCGATCGCACAACATCGCAGCGCGGGCAAAACGGTATGCTGCTGCGTGACAACATCTTCGGCTCCATCGAAGAAGATGCACAGCGTCGCGATTTCACGATTAACAGCCTGTATTACAGCGTGGCCGATTTCACCGTACGTGATTACGTTGGGGGAATGCAGGATCTCGAAGAGGGCATCATTCGCCTGATCGGTAATCCGGAAACGCGCTATCGCGAAGATCCTGTGCGCATGCTGCGCGCCGTACGCTTTGCCGCCAAGCTCGACATGCGTATCAGCCCGGAAACCGCAGAGCCGATCCCACGTCTGGCAACCTTGCTTAACGATATTCCTCCTGCACGCCTGTTTGAAGAAGCGCTCAAGCTGTTACAGGCGGGCTATGGGTACGAAACCTATAAAAAACTGCGTGAGTACAGCCTGTTCCAACCGCTGTTCCCAACCATTACGCGCTACTTCACCGAAGACGGTGACAGCCCAATGGAACGCATCATTGCCCAGGTACTGAAGAATACCGATAACCGCATTCACAATGATATGCGCGTTAACCCGGCGTTCTTGTTTGCTGCCATGTTCTGGTATCCGTTACTGGAAGCCGCACAGAAAATTGCGCAAGAAAGCGGTCTGGCCTATTACGATGCTTTCGCGCTGGCAATGAACGACGTGCTGGACGAAGCCTGCCGCTCGCTGGCGATCCCGAAACGTTTGACCTCACTGACCCGCGATATCTGGCAGTTGCAGTTACGTATGTCCCGTCGACAGGGCAAACGCGCCTGGAAGCTGATGGAGCATCCAAAGTTCCGCGCAGCTTACGACCTGTTAGCGCTGCGTGCTGAAGTCGAACACAACGCGGAATTGCAGCGACTGGCGAAATGGTGGGGTGAATTCCAGGTTTCTGCGCCGCCAGAACAAAAAGGCATGCTGAACGAGCTGGATGAAGAGCCAGACGCACGTCGTCGCCATCGTCGCCCGCGTAAACGCGCGCCACGCCGTGAAGGCTCCGCATGACCTATCACGTATACCCAACAAATTTCGAGTCGCATCAAGGTGGTGACACAGATGCAGCTTGAAAAACGACGGGTATATATCGCCCTCGGCAGTAATTTAGCCTCCCCTCTGGAGCAGGTTAATGCTGCCGTGAAAGCGATCGGGGAAATCCCTGACAGCCGAATCGTGGCTGTCTCCTCATTTTACCGTACGCCACCATTAGGCCCACAGGATCAACCCGATTACCTGAACGCCGCCGTCGCACTGGAAACCACCCTCGCGCCGGAAGAATTACTCAATCACACCCAACGCATTGAGTTACAGCAGGGTCGGGTGCGCAAAGCCGAACGCTGGGGACCACGAACGCTGGACCTCGACATTATGCTGTTTGGCGATGAAGTGATTAACACCGAACGTCTGACCGTACCGCACTACGACATGAAAAACCGTGGTTTTATGCTGTGGCCGTTATTCGAAATTGCCCCTGAGCTTATCTTTCCAGATGGTATCAGCCTGCATCAGCACCTCACCCATCTTGGTGCTGCAAAACCTGCACACTGGTAAAGTATCTTCTCCCCTTTAGCGTTTACTGCTTTAGCGCCAAACGATTGCTTAAAACAATTGCCCCCCTGAATGTGACTGTTAGAATGCCGATAAATATGACTTTCATCATCAGGAAATGTTATGAAACCCACCACTATTTCACTGCTGCAGAAATGCAAGCAAGAGAAAAAGCGCTTCGCGACTATCACCGCCTACGACTACAGCTTCGCTAAGCTGTTTGCCGATGAAGGCATCAACGTGATGCTGGTCGGTGATTCGCTGGGCATGACGGTACAGGGGCACGACTCCACCCTGCCCGTCACCGTTGAAGACATTGCTTACCACACCCGAGCAGTGCGTCGCGGCGCACCGAATTGTCTGCTGCTCTCCGACCTACCGTTTATGGCTTATGCCACTCCGGAGCAGGCGTTTGAAAACGCTGCGGTAGTTATGCGCGCGGGCGCTAATATGGTCAAAATCGAAGGCGGCGCCTGGCTGGTAGATACGGTGAAAATGCTCACCGAACGCGCGGTGCCGGTTTGCGGCCATCTGGGATTAACGCCCCAGTCGGTGAATATCTTCGGCGGCTATAAAATTCAGGGCCGCGGCGACGCCGGGCAGGTACTGCTGGATGATGCGCTGGCCTTAGAAGCCGCTGGCGCTCAGTTGCTGGTGCTGGAGTGCGTGCCGGTTGAACTGGCGAAGCGCGTCACTGAAGCGCTGTCGATCCCGGTGATTGGTATCGGCGCCGGTAACGTCACCGACGGACAAATCCTCGTCATGCATGATGCCTTTGGCATTACCGGTGGCCATATCCCGAAATTTGCGAAGAATTTCCTCAATGAAGCAGGCGACATGCGCGCCGCAGTGCGGCAGTATATGGCTGAAGTGGAGTCCGGCGTTTATCCGGGTGAAGAGCACAGCTTCCACTAATTTTCTGACCGTGCCGGATGACGACGCTACGCGTCTTATCCGGCCCACGGTACCTCAGGCAACTCAAGGAGTCTTGTCGTGTTAATCATTGAAACCCTGCCGCTGCTGCGCCAGCATATTCGTCGTCTGCGTCAGGAAGGCAAACGCGTCGCACTGGTTCCCACCATGGGCAACCTGCACGACGGCCATATGAAACTGGTCGATGAAGCAAAAGCGCGGGCTGATGTGGTGTTCGTCAGCATTTTCGTTAACCCGATGCAGTTTGACCGACCAGACGATCTGGTGCGCTATCCACGCACCCTGCAGGAAGATTGCGAAAAGCTGAACAAGCGTAAAGTCGATTATGTCTTTGCTCCGGCCGTTGAAGAGATCTACCCGCAGGGTCTGGAAGGCCAGACTTTCGTTGATGTTCCCGGCCTCTCTACCATGCTGGAAGGCGCCAGCCGCCCAGGCCACTTCCGTGGTGTTTCCACTATCGTCAGCAAGTTGTTTAACCTGATCCAACCCGATATCGCCTGCTTTGGTGAAAAAGATTTCCAACAGCTGGCGCTGATCCGCAAAATGGTAGCGGACATGGGTTATGACATTGAGATCGTGGGCGTACCGATTATTCGCGCCAAAGACGGTCTGGCCCTCAGCTCACGTAACGGGTATCTAACGGCAGAACAGCGTAAAATTGCGCCAGGCCTGCACAACGTGATGAACGGTATCGCTGAAAAGCTGATTGCGGGTAATCGTGAGCTGCAAGAAATTATTACCATTGCCGAACAAGAACTGAATGAAAAAGGCTTCCGCGCCGACGATATTCAAATTCGTGATGCCGACACGCTGCTGGAGTTGACTGAAACCAGTAAACGCGCGGTGATTCTGGCCGCAGCATGGCTGGGTCAGGCTCGTCTGATCGATAATCAAAGCGTTACATTAGCCCAGTAGACAGGGGTTAAAAATCGGGCAATACTGCCTGAAGATTTCTCAAAGCAGGCCAGTCGCGCCTGCTTAGCCAAGGTAAACGACAGGGTATAGAAGTTATGATTCGCACCATGCTGCAAGGCAAGCTCCACCGCGTAAAAGTCACGCAGGCGGACCTGCATTACGAAGGCTCCTGCGCCATCGACCAGGATTTCCTCGATGCCTCAGGTATTCTGGAAAACGAAGCTATTGATATCTGGAACGTGACCAATGGTAAACGTTTCTCAACCTATGCCATTGCGGCTGAACGCGGCTCCAGAATCATCTCGGTGAACGGTGCAGCGGCGCACTGTGCTGAAGTTGGCGACATTGTGATTATCGCCAGCTTCGTCACTATGTCTGACGAAGAAGCCCGTACATGGCGTCCGAAAGTGGCCTATTTCGAAGGCGACAACGAAATGAAACGTACTGCAAAAGCCATTCCGGTACAGGTCGCCTAGATCTCACCACTAATACAACTCATCAAGATAAACATATTTTTGATGAGTTGTATTTAAAACCTATAAATAATATTATTTATTATCTATCTTATTTATTAAGTAATACACTTTAATTATACTTAAAAGAACTTAAAGCATTTCTAATAATCTCCCAATTCCCTTTCGTCATCGCCCTCTATAAAATACGCTCCGAAATTCAATATTTCAAAAAATAAGATATATGAAATTATATCTTATGTTTATATTTAAAAACTAAATATGGATATTAGAAATGTCTTTTAGAAAATATGGTATGGCAGCCGCTGTTGCAATGATTTTGAGCGCAGGCTCTGCAATGGCATCGAATTCAGATACGGGTACAATTACTTTCCACGGCCTGGTTTCTAACAACACCTGTAAAATCTCTCTCGATAATAAAATCGATCAAGACGGTAACGATTTTGACGTTAATCTGGATACCGTTTTCGTTAAAAACTTTGCGGACGCGCTGGGTGAGAACAGTACTCTGGGCGAAAAACAATTCGCTCTGAACCTGAGCGAATGTGATAACGCAACGGTAAAAGATGCCTCCGCTCAGTTTGATTCCTGGGGTGGTTCCAGTTCTACGTCTGGTGGCCTGTTAGTACCGCCGGCTAACCTACAGGGTGCGGCAGAAAACGTTAACCTGGTGCTGTCTAACAACGGCAACGGCGCTACCGATCTGATCAAAGTTGACCAGACTAACAACACGCAGAAAGCCACTATTTCCGCTGATGGTACCGGTGACCTGTTCTACCGCGTAGCCTACACCCAGGGCCAGAAGTGGAATGCAGAAAGCAGCCCGGTAACGGCAGGGACAGTACAGGCGCAGGTTGCCTTCACCGTTGTTTATAACTAATCCTTTTATTTAAAAAGATTAGCCAATCCCTCAGCGACTGTGCTGGGGGATTTTAAAGTGTAGCTACAGGGAGGGTAAAATGGTCAATACGGTTATTACAAAGGGATTTAAAGCCACCGGCTTCGCTGCTGCGGCCTTCTCGGCATTTACAGCGTTCCAGGTCAACGCGGATATCGTCATTTCTGGAACACGTATTGTGTACCCGCAGTCATCAAAAGACGTGATTGTGAATCTGGATAACCGGGGGAATAAACCACTACTGGTGCAAACCTGGTTGGATGACGGGCGTGACGGTGTTGATCCTCAGGAGCTAAAACTGCCATTTGTCATTACTCCCCCGGTATCTCGTATCGATCCACAAAAAGGACAATCCTTACGCATTACGTATATGGGTAGCGCATTACCTCAGGATCGGGAATCACTGTTTTGGTTTAACGTGCTGGAAATCCCGCCAAAATCAAAAGCGAAAGAAGGCGAAAATTTAAATCAACTTCAACTCGCCTTTCGCACGCGTATCAAATTATTTTTTCGTCCAGATGGTCTGAAAGGCACGCCTGGCGATGCGGCTGAAAATCTAAAATGGTCGCAGAAAAAAGAAGGCAATACGTTTTCACTGTTTGCCCAGAATGATAGCCCGTACAATGTTTCCATTTCCAACGTTAAATTTAAAGTGGGCGGCAAAGAATATACCGTCGACAGTAAATCTGTCTTGCCCTTCAGCGGGATAGGCATGCCCGTAAAAAATCTTTCGAGTAATACCAGTGGTACAGTTATCTATAACACCATTAATGATAATGGCGGTACAGATAAGCGAGAAGCCAAAATCGACTAATTAATAATAATTACGCTTCAATATTGTGGGCAACAATAGCCCACATCAATTATTCGGATAAAGAATGCTATTTCAACGCTCATTACTATGCCTTGCTATTGGCGCTGCGCTCCCTTTTTCTGTTTCTGCTGCAAATTCAGAATCAGCTAAAACCATTGTCGAGTCAGATGAAGCCGTAGAATTTAACGAGCAATTTTTACTTAACAGCGGTGCGAATATCGATATTAGCCGGTATACGTATGGCAACCCGGTACTAGCCGGAACCTATCGTGTAAAAGTAAACCTTAACAATGCGTTGAAATCCACCTCTGAAATTACCTTTAATGAAAACGGTACGCCGCGCGCCAGCGCGTGCCTGACGCCACTTTTACTCACCCTGGCAGGTGTTGATCCCACCTCGATGAGCGATGATTTCGAGGCCGATGACAACACTTCATGCCTGGATATAAAAAAATACTACCCTGGAGCTACGGCAACTTATGATTCCGGCAAACAGGCAATGGATCTTAACTTCCCGCAAATTTATATCCTGAAGCGCCCCGCCGGGTATGTTGACCCTTCTCTGTGGGAGGATGGTGTTCCAGCAGCAATCGTCTCTTATGATATGAACGCGTGGCACAGTGAAGGCAATGGTACGACATCCGATACCGCCTACATGGGCCTGCGTTACGGTTTAAATATGGGGCCGTGGCGTTTGCGTTCCCGAGGTAGCCTTAACTGGAACAAAGAGACCGGTAGCGAATACAACAATCAGGACGTTTATTTACAGCGAGATATCACGGCGCTGAAAGCGCAAATGGTGATAGGCGATTCCTATACCCGTGGCGATGCGTTTGACTCCTTCAGTCTGCGCGGGACACGCATGTATAACGACGATCGCATGCTGCCGATGGGCTCCAGCAACTATGCGCCCGTCATCCGCGGCGTAGCCAACAGCAACGCCAAAGTCACGGTGATGCAAAGTGGCAATAAAATCTACGAAACGACCGTACCGCCGGGCGCGTTTGAGATTAACGACCTCAGCACCACGGGCTACGGTAACGATCTGCTGGTTACCGTAGAAGAAACCGACGGCAGCAAACGCAGCTTTTCTGTCCCCTTTTCTTCTGTCACCCAAATGTTACGCCCCGGCGCGACACGTTGGGATATCGGCGTCGGTGAACTGAACGATGATTCTTTGCATGATAAACCACAGGTGGGTTACGCGCAGTTTTACTATGGCCTGAACAACACCTTTACCGGCTATATTGGCGCGCAATATACCGATATGGATTTCTATGCCGGGTTATTAGGCCTGGCAATGAACACCGGCATTGGCGCATTCGCCTTTGATGTGACGCAATCTCACGCCAGCATTGATGATCTAGGCACGCTCAGTGGGCAAAGCTACCGACTGACATACAGCAAAATGATAGAAGCGACCAATACCTCGTTTAACGTCGCCGCTTATCGCTTTTCCACCGAAGATTACCTCAGCCTGAATGACGCTGCGTCTCTGCAAGACAGTGTTAAACACCGGCAATACGCCCAGCAAAGTTACCAATCAGGTGATGAGCTTTATGCTGATTACCAGCGCACCAAAAACCAGGTGCAGGTCAGTATCAACCAGCCCTTAAACCAGGGAGAAACTGCCTGGGGTTCTGTGTATGTCAGCGGAACATGGCAAGATTACTGGAATGATGCGGGATCAACGGCCAACTATAGCGTGGGTTACAACAACAGTTTTGCCTACGGCAGCTATAGCCTGTCGGTACAACGCGCCTATGACCAGAACGGCAATAAAGACGACAGCATCTATGTCAGCTTCAGTATTCCACTGAGTATGTTTTCCCACAGCGGAGAACGCTCTGGCGGCTTCTCCAATATCAACATGGGCCTGCGCTCTGACATGAAGGGCGGTACTAACGTCAACTCCACCGCCAGCGGTAACACCAAAGATAACGACATCAGCTACTCCGTTAGTGCCGCCTCCAGTAGCGGTAATTACGGCAATCTGAATCAGGTGAGCGGCTTTGGTTCCCTCAACAGCAGTTACGGCCCATTAGGGCTTTCCGCTTCTTTTGGCGACGACAATAGCCAGCAATATTCCGCCAGCTACAGCGGTGGCATGGTGCTGCATTCTGGCGGTATAGCGTTCGCGCCGGGCAGCATTGGCGAGAGCGACGCCGTCGCGCTGGTAAAAGCCAGCGGCGCGAAAGGTGCAGGGTTAGGTTACAGCAGCAGTGAAATCGGCAGCTCAGGCTACGGCATTTTGCCGTATATGTCGGCCTACCGCGAGAACCGGGTGTCGCTGGATATCAGCACGCTGGAAAACGATGTTGAAATCAAAAGTACCAGTACCGTTACCGTACCGCGTAGCGGTGCCGTCGTGCTGGTCAATTTTGAAACCAATGAAGGGCGCTCACTGATTCTGGAATTACTGCGCAGCGATAAAGGTTTTATTCCTTTAGGCGCAGATGTCCTTAACGAGAAAAATGAAACTGTCGGTACCGTAGGCCAGGCCGGGCAAGCCTACGTGCGCGGCGTAGACCCACAAGGCGAACTTCGCGTGGTGTGGGGCAGTGGTAAAGAAAGCACCTGTACGGTGCATTATCAGTTAACCGCAACCACGGCAAAAGCGGGGCTAACGCCCGTATTAAGTAACCAACTTTGCCACATGTAATGACCTGTTTAGGGAAAAACTAATGAGAGTTTATATGAAAAGAAACCGCCTCAGTCTTCCCATCGCGGCCTTTGTCGCGATGGCAGCCTCTGGAAACGCGCTTGCTGCTAATTCCACTAACCTTGATGTTAATTTCACGGCCACTATTTTAGAGACGACGTGTAACATGAAGTTAGTCGGTGGTCAGGGTAGCGACACTGTGCAAACCTTAACAATAGGCAATGCTAACGGTGAGGTTAGACTCGATGATGTGCGAAATAATGCGGCAACGGCGAATTTCCAGATTGTGATCGTCGAATGCCCGGCATCGCTCAGCTCATTAAAAACAACGGTCACCGGTACGCCGTCAGGCTATCTGCTCACCGGGATAACCAACTCACTGGCGAAAGGCACTGGCGTTTCAGATTACTCCGCCGTCACCATCGCGCGACAAACCGCATCAACCACCCCTTTTGTCATTAACTCAACCGCTGATGCAGAACGTTTGGTCTGGACGGAAACGGAGATCTCGAATAAATCCGTACCGTTGGTCGCTTCTCTGCAAGAAACCAAGGCCAGTTCACTGACCGTGGGTAGATTTGAAGCCACCGCTGTATTCGAATTTGAATACGATTAATTCGCGCAGAATAACGGAGAACTCCTATGAAATTTAACTCAGCATTACTCGCTTTATCCGTTTCTGCCATTTTATTTTCCGGCATGGTTAATGCGGCAATTAGCGGCACCGACAGCGTGCAAATGACCTTCACATCAACGGTAACCACCGGTACCTGTAACGCTAGCGTGGTTAATGGAGCGGGGACAGAAACCGCAGAAATCGGTTTTGGCGATGTTTATATCTCCGATATCGCGAATAAAACACGTATTGAACCCCTGAAAATTAAATTCACTAACTGCTCCGGGGTCGACATCGCCACTGTAGCCGCCAAGCCGGGTTCTGGCGGGGGATGCTCTGGCCCAAATAGCAATGGAGATTCCTTTGCGGCTGGCTTGGGCACAGGTTTTGAAGTGTGGTCCGGCGAGGCGGACACCGGCCTTATGCTGAGCTGCAAAAGGCCGCCAGCAGCGCAGGAAGTGACTATTACCGAAGGTGTCGGCGAGTTTCCCATGAATTCACGTATCGTTGTCGCGCAAGACAGAACGATAAGTGATGTGAAAACAGGCTCCGCGTTCGCACCGGTCACCTTCACCGTTACCTACCCGTAAAGCAGGTAATGCACATGCAACAATTACCGTTCTTTTTTCGCCAGCCCGGTCTTGTGTTGCTTGCGGGCCTGACGAGTGGGCTGGCGTCTGGGGTAAGCCAGGCAAGTGCTGGTTTGGATATCAACCTAACGGCCAATATCATCAACAACACTTGTCAGCTGAGTCTGGAAAACGGAGGGGAGATTTATCTCCCCACTGTTGCACGGGCATGGTTTTACCATAGTGACGGCAGCAGTAAATATGCACCAACCGATGATGCTGGCGGCACACCTTTTAACGTGCGGCTCGAAGACTGCGCAGATAACAGCAGTATCAAGCAACTGATGTTCAGTTTTACGCCGCAATCTGGCTTCTGGAGCAACCAGAACCAGGTTTTCAAAAATGATGCCACGGTGGATGCCGCGCAAAACGTCGGTATCGTCATTTTTTCTGCGGACGCTAAAACTAACGTCTTAAACAGCGATGGCAGTTCAAATGTTGTTTACGACGTCAGCGAGAAAAGCAGTTCACAGTATTTAACGGATTATCAGTTTTACGCGCGCTATCAGAATACGGGCGCAGTTGTCAGCGGCGTTGTCACTAGCAACGTCTTGGTTGACGTCAGCTACGAATAAAAGGATTTATGATGAAGCTCTCCCCTCACCTGGCCGCGTTGTTACTGTTGGGCGCATCCGGTGCAGCATATGCTGACCAGGAATGTAAATTTTACAATGATACAACGCGAGAAATCATGTCTCCTGGTACTGCACCGACGATCACCTTCCTGCCTTCCGTGCCTAGCGCTACGTTGCTGGCGAGCAATATCATTATGGAACTCACCCCGCAGATGCAAAGCCACTGCATGATGGGGATTGATGGCGAAGATGTCTTCTCAATGACGGACAGCAGCTTATTAATCGGCTCTGTCGATGGGAAGGCGTTGTTTCGTACTAACATTCCGGGCATTGAGTACACCATCGGGCTCTACCCCGACGGACGACCGCTAACCGCATGGTTCCTCACCAACACCAGCTCATATACCGAATCTGCGATATCTAATGATAATGAAAGCTACTTCAGTGAAAAAAAATGGCATGCGGTCATGGATATCTACCAGCTACCGGGCTTTAGCGGCGTGCCTGAAGGCATCGGTTTTCTTAGCGCCGTCGGCGGCCCGATCGGTCATATTGTGCTGGGAAACCCCAGTAGCTCTGATGGCAGCGACCATCCTCGTCCACTGATTACGATGTCAGATGCCACATTTTACATTCCATTCTCCGAACCGACCTGCATTCTTACAGCCCCCACCACCGTGAATTTAGGCGACTGGTACCGAAGTGACGTGGAGAAAGACCAAACCACCGAGGTGCCTTTCCAGATTAGCGGCACCTGTACCGGGACGATTGAAGTCTCGTTCGTGGCTAAATCATCGTACACCACAGCGGATAAAAGCTTATTCACCAATTCGATCACCAGCAACGCCAGCATCACCGCGGCTGGCGGCGTCGGCGTGAAAATAAGCTCTCCAGCCTATTCACAAATGCATGCCGACAGCACAGCTGAAGTCATTGCCGTGGGTGAGACAATCGGAATGCCTGTAACCTCGGTAAACGCTAACTTTAAGGCAAAGCTTGTCAAAACAGGGACGGAAGCCGTAACCCCTGGCATTTTCGGAACGTCTGTCACCTTCCAGATAACCTACCAGTAAACTACCCCTGCGGCTGATTGACTATCAGCCGCGACATTGTTTCCAGCGAATCCGTCCGCAGGATATACAGCCGCTTTAGCAACATCGGGTTATCGCCAGGCTTCACCTTCCCTTTCACCGTCGTCACCGCCAAATGAAAACCGGCATCATGCGCCGCTTTCACCGCCGTCGCGTTATAGCCGCCAAACGGGTAGGAAAGATAGAGCACATGCGGATTAAATTGCCCGAGCGCCCGACGGGAGTGTTCAAAATCAAACAGAATATTGTGATAGTTACGGCTGAGTAAAATTGGTCGTCGCTGGCCATCCACCCGATGCAAGAAATGGGTGTGCGACTGGAAGTCGAAAACATCTTTAATCCCTTCCAGCTCGGAAATACTCATAAACTGCAGCGATTTCGGATCCCACTTCTGTGGGTGGCGCTTGATACGTGAGCTAATGATAAACGCCGTCGCCTTAAAGCCATACTGCTTGAGGACGGGATGCGCATAGCGGCTAACGGACTTCAGGCCATCATCGAACGTAATAACGACCGAACGCGCCGGAAGGTTTGCGCGATTATTGAGGTAGTCTTCTAACTGATACATCGTCAGCGTGGTATAGCCCATATCTCGCAGCCAGGTCATCTGGTTACTGAACGCGCGCACTGATGTGGTGGTGGAGGTATGACGAAAACGCGTGTTCTCTTCATCGCGCAGAATATGATGGTAAGTCAGAATCGGGATACCGTTATCCTGCTGAGCATCCAGCGCGCTGATATAGGCCAGCCGCTCGCCGATGCGAATCTGATACCAGGTCTGATTCAGTCTGTCTTTCAGCCGACTGAGCACCGGGTAGCGTAGATTCTCAGCCAGCGTACCAAACGGCGCACTGCCTACGTCCGGCGCGTTATAGACCGGAGTATCTTTCCAGGTAATCAGGTTCTGGTTACTCAACGGTTTATTTAAGTCACCCAGGCCGTCTTCCACACGCTGACGCCCCTGCACAGATTCCAGGTGCCCTTTGTCGATGTAGCCTTTGCCAAAGCCGAAGTTGAAGGTGTAGTAATCCTTTGCATCCGGTTCAACGGCAATAATCTGTCCCGCGCGTAAATTACCGACAGTCTCCGTCTTATTGCCAATATGCGCCCAGATCACCGCATCTTCCGTGGTTTGCATATAGCGAGCGGGCAAGGCCGCACCTACGCCACCAGAAAACAGGAGCAACAGAACAAACAGAACGCGCATAACCATATGATTTAACCGAGGCGAGAAACCTCGGTTATTGTAGCAAAAGCATCATCAATACCAATGATTAATACTCATACAAATCATGCTTCAACACGAAGGGGGGATTTTTTTGTTGTTGATGCCAGAGGCTGGAGACTTCGGGGCCGCCAAGCGCGACGATGCAATCGCGAAACGCAGAACTGCTCAGCGATTCCCGTGACGAAATCATTCGCTCAAGCAATGGATAGTTGATACCTGAAATCACTTCGCACTGGGGATGTTTATGACTCATTAACGAAGCCACACGGTAAGGCGCAGCCCCGGCCATATCCGTCAGGAATACTACCCCTTCACCAGAGTCTGTGGCATGCAGAGCATGGCACATCATGCGGCTTAACATATTCGAGCTGAGCCCACGCCAGAAACTTACCGCCTGACATTGCTCCAACGGACCGTACTTTTTCTCCAGACGATGCAGCATATCCTGTGCCTTATCGTCATGACAGGTAATTACCCAACCTAACATTGCCTACCTCCTTAGCAGGCAAGTAGTTTATCAGGGTGATAAATCGGTAATGGTGATAAGCATCAAAAGTCTTCCTCTCCCGAGTCAGGAGAGGAAGAAAGAATTAGCTACGCAGGCCGCGTCCGCGCTGAATCAGGTACCAGCACAGCAAGTAAAACGCCGCAATGAACACCACCAGCACGCCAAACGTGGTGACCAGCGGAACATCGTGAATACCCAGGAAGCCGTAGCGGAAGCCGCTAATCATGTAGACAATTGGGTTCAGATGCGACAGTCCTTGCCAGAACGGCGGCAGCAGCGTTAACGAATAGAACACGCCACCCAGATAGGTCAGCGGTGTCAGCACGAAGGTGGGGATCAGGCTGATATCGTCAAAGGTTTTTGCAAAGACTGCGTTCAGCAAACCGGCCAGCGAGAACAGTACCGCCGTTAACACCAGCGTGAGCGCCACAAAGACCCAGGAATGCACCTGGAACGGCACGAAGAACAGTGAAATAGCCGTCACCAGAATGCCTACGCACAGGCCACGCGCCACGCCGCCGCCGACAAAACCGGCGATAATCACGTGCGTCGGCACCGGGGCGACCAGCAGCTCTTCGATATTGCGTTGAAACTTGGCGCTAAAGAACGACGAGGCCACGTTGGCATACGAGTTGGTGATCACTGCCATCATAATCAGCCCCGGTACAATAAACTGCATGTAGCTAAAGCCATGCATTTCGCCGATACGCGAGCCGATCAGGTTACCAAAGATAATAAAATAGAGCGTCATGGTGATGACGGGAGGCACCAAAGTCTGGACCCAGATACGCATAAAGCGGTGGATCTCTTTCGCCCAGATGCTTTTCAGCGCAACCCAGTAAAGCTGCATCATGCGCGATCTCCTTGTTTTTCATGCACCAGAGAAACAAACAGTTCTTCCAGTCGGTTCGCTTTGTTACGCATACTCAATACCTGAATGCCCTGTGCGCTCAGCTGAGAGAAGACGCTGTTGACCCCTTGTTCACGCAGAACCTCCACTTCCAGCGTGGAAGTGTCGACCAGTCGGTACTGATAACCTTCCAGTTTCGGCAGCGGACTTTTTGGTGCCAGATCGAGGATAAAGGTCTCGGATTTCAGCTTGGAGAGCAGACTCTTCATCGAGGTGTTTTCCACCAGCTCGCCGTGCTGAATAATGCCGATATTACGACACAGCATTTCCGCTTCTTCGAGATAGTGAGTGGTCAGAATAATGGTGGTGCCTTTGTCGTTTAAATCCTTTAAAAAGCCCCACATTGAACGACGCAGCTCAATGTCAACGCCCGCCGTTGGTTCATCCAGAATGAGTAATTTCGGCTCGTGCATCAGCGCACGGGCAATCATCAGACGACGTTTCATCCCACCAGACAGCATGCGCGCGCGCTCGTTACGTTTTTCCCATAAATCGAGCTGCTTTAAATATAGTTCGCTGCGTTTGACCGCTTCTTTATGCTCAACACCGTAGTAACCCGCCTGGTTGACCACGATCTGCTGCACGGTTTCAAACGGGTTAAAGTTAAACTCCTGCGGTACCAGGCCAAGCTGGCGTTTCGCGTTAACCGTATCTTTTTCAAGATCGTATCCGAAGACACTCACCCGCCCGGAGGTTTTATTCACCAGCGAGCTGATTATTCCAATGGTGGTGGATTTTCCTGCGCCATTCGGTCCCAAAAGCGCATAAAAATCACCCGCTTCGACTTGCAAATCTATCCCGCGTAACGCCTGAACGCCACCGGGGTAAGTTTTTTTAAGTTGTTGAAGTTCCAGAGCAATGGTCATGTTTTTATACTTACCTTACGTTCTGACATTTTATATATAGTTTAAATAATGATGGAGTTACCCTATATTAGCCCATCGAATTTATCTGGCTTCGGGTCGTGCTACTCCATGAAAGACATAGATACACTCATCAGCAACAATGCACTATGGTCAAAGATGCTGATAGAAGAAGATCCCGGATTTTTTGAAACGCTGACACATGCCCAGAATCCGCGTTTTCTATGGATTGGATGTTCCGATAGCCGCGTTCCCGCTGAACGATTAACCGGTCTTGAACCGGGTGAATTATTTGTTCACCGCAATGTTGCCAATCTGGTTATTCACACCGACCTGAACTGTCTCTCAGTGGTTCAGTATGCGGTGGATGTGCTGGAAGTGGAACATATTATTATATGCGGCCACTATGGATGCGGCGGCGTCCAGGCGGCGATTGAAAATAAAGAACAGGGGCTGATTGATAACTGGTTACTGCACATCCGCGATATCTGGTTCAAACACAGCTCACTGCTGGGCGAAATGCCGCAGGAACGTCGTATGGACACCCTGTGCGAACTAAATGTCATGGAACAGGTCTATAACCTGGGCCACTCAACCATTATGCGTTCAGCCTGGAAGCGCGGTCAGAAAGTGACCATTCACGGCTGGGCTTACGGTATTCATGATGGCCTGCTGCGCGATCTCGACGTCACCGCCACCAGCCGCGAAACGCTGGAACAGCGCTATCGCCAGGGGTTGTCTAACCTGAGTCAGAAACACAGTAACCATAAATAATGTGACATTGCCGGGAGGCGGCGACGCCTTACCCGGCCTACAAACCTGCGCCATCAGGCGCTCCAGCCAGTTACTCGTCCAGCAGCACCACTTTGCCAACATACGGCAGATGGCGATAACGCTGGGCATAGTCAATGCCGTAACCGACCACAAACTCATCAGGAATTGAGAAGCCGATAAACTCGACCGGAACATTCACTTCACGACGAGAAGGTTTGTCCAGCAGCGTACAAATAGCCAGGGATTTCGGCTCGCGCAGGCTCAGAATTTCACGCACTTTGGACAGCGTATTGCCGGAGTCGATGATGTCTTCGACAATCAGCACGTCCTTGCCACGAATGTCTTCATCCAGGTCTTTCAGAATTTTAACATCACGCGTGGTAGACATTCCGCTACCGTAGCTGGATGCCGTCATGAAATCGACTTCGTGAGAGACATGCACTTCACGGCACAGATCCGCCATAAACATAAATGAGCCACGTAACAGACCAACCAGCACCATATCGCTGCCGCTGTCCTTGTAACGTTCGTTAATCTGGCGCCCCAGTTCAGCAATACGCGCTTTGATCTCCGCTTCCGGGATCATCACTTCAACAGTATGTTTCATAAACCCTATAACTCACTGATTTTTATCAGTTGACACATCATGCAGATCGAAAGAAAGCGCTTACGTTGATACACCGACTGACAGACGGCGACCCGCTCTAACCACAAAACTTGCGACAGCATACAAACAATTCAGTTGATGAAGTATACCAGTAAAGAGAGCGGGTTCCTCTGATAGTTCACAGGAGAACCCGTTTGCGTCGTTTTTTGTACGCTTATTAATCAAAACCAGGAGCGCACGGCAGCCTGTGGCTAAAACGTTTCCCAGTGCGGGTCTTGTGGCGAACTCCCCGCAGAGGTCGATCGTGGAGTATCCTTAGGTGGTTTTCGATGCTCACTGTTGGAGGCATCGCGAGTGATGCGAAATGCCGCCACGGCCAGGCGTAACTGTTCAGCTTGTTGTTCCAACGAAGCGGCTGCGGCGGCAGACTCCTCTACCAGCGCGGCGTTTTGTTGTGTGACACTGTCCATCTGCGAGACCGCGAGACTCACCTGCTCAATCCCCCGACTCTGTTCCTCCGAGGCTGAGGCGATTTCCCCCATGATGTCCGTCACGCGGGTGACCGCTGCGACAATCTCTTTCATCGTTTTACCCGCGTCCGACACCTGCTGAGATCCCATCCCCACGCTGTGGGTTGAGTTATCAATCAACGCTTTGATCTCTTTGGCTGCCTGAGCGCTACGGCTTGCCAGGGTACGGACTTCACCCGCCACAACAGCAAATCCGCGTCCCTGCTCTCCTGCTCTGGCAGCCTCAACCGCCGCGTTGAGCGCCAGGATATTGGTCTGGAAAGCAATACTGTCGATGACGCTGGTGATCTGCGCAATTTGCTGTGAACTACCGGCAATTTCACTCATCGTGTGCACGACAGTATCAACAACCCGTCCACCACGTGCGGCAGTATCAGACGCATTCTTAGCCAGTTGAGTCGCCTGTTTCGCATTGTCCGTATTTTGCTTCACGGTCGCGGTAAGCTGTTCCATGCTGGCGGCTGTCTCTTCAAGTGAAGCAGCCTGCTGCTCAGTACGCGAAGACAGATCGTTGTTACCTGATGAGATTTCCGTTGCGCCGCTATGAATCGTTTCTGAGCTGTTACGCACCGACGTGACTGTCGAAATCAGCGACTGTCGCATTTCATCTAAGCCCGTGGCCAAACGTCCCATTTCATTACGTCCCTGGACGTCGAGTTGATGGGTCAGATCACCACGGGTAATAATGCGGATATGCTCCATGATCTGCGCCAGGGGTTTAAGCAGCATATGCTGCAACCCACTCCAGATCATGCCCAGAACGATGAGCACAGCGACGACAATTGCCCCTAACGTCCATTGCATGCGGGTAAAGCTGTGCTGATTCTCCGCCGCCGCGTGTTGCAGCAACGCGTTGTTTTCGTTACGCCACTGGTCATAGCTGGCTTCCATTTCATCCTGCGCCTTCTGAGCATCAAGATCGCCATAGGCCTGATAGTTATTCGCGCGCAGATACTCTATCGATAACGCCATCACGTCGTGCATCTGCCGATACTGTTTTTCCATTTCAGATGCAATTTGCGGATTCTGCCCCGACACCTGCGGCAATGACTGATAATGCGCGAAGTATCCCTCAGCCTTCTTCATCGACTCACTCGCCGTCTTTAGCAAAGTATCAATGGCCGCCAGTGAGGCCGGATCGCGTTGATTCTTTAAGAAACGAATTGCTACGCGGGTTACCGTTACTCGGGTTTTAATCAGCGTATTGACGCTATCACTCAGATTTTCCTGTTGGGCATTCAGGGTGCCTGAGTTCTGAAAATTATGGCGATCATTGTTTACCGCAGAATAAAAAAAGCTTCCTGTCACGACCTGTAGCAAACAGAAAATGGCGAGAACCAGAAGAATGCCGGTAATAACACGCACATTTTTAATCATAGTATTTCATCCATTGAACTCACATTGGGTACCCAATGATTATCGGCTTCAAAGGCGATTACTTTATGTGCAATAGCAGAATTTGCAGGAGGAGGGAGTCGTGCGGTGAAACGCTGTAAAGAGACTGTGTCTTATCCGGCCTACGAGAGATTTCTGCAGGCCGGATAAGCACAGCGTAATTTTTTAGACGGTGAAGCCGAGCATCATCCCGGTATCTTCATGCTCTAACAGATGGCAGTGCGCCATATAGGCATGCTCTTTTGGCGCGTCGTGGTCAAACTTCACTAACACCTCGCTCACGCCGCCTTCTACCCGCACAGTGTCCTTCCATCCCGCGCGGTGTGCGGCAGGCGCTTTGCCATTCTCAGACAGAATGCGGAACTGCGTGCCGTGAATGTGGAACGGATGCAGCATCATGTCGCCCTGGCCGGAAATCACCCAGCGTTCGTGCTGACCTTTCGCCGCGGCAAACATCGGTTTATTCATATCAAATGCCTGGCCATTAATCCGGTTGGCATTATGGAAGTCGAATGTTCCATGCTTCATGTTGCCCATGTCGCCATGCTGCATATTCCCCATCTCACCGTGGTTCATATTGCCATGATTCATATTGCCGTGGCCCATATTGTCATTATTCATATGGCCCATCATCTTCCCATGATCCATACCCGCCATGGCCTGACCGCCGTATTTCTTCATCAGCATTTGCATGCCCATCATATCGAGCATCGGATCCATCGACAGCTGCAGCTTGCGCACCGTCAGCCCTTCCAGTGACGGCAGCGATGGCATGGATGTCAGCGAATCTGGCAGCGTGCCGGAAGCGGTAATCAGCAACGGTTGAACGCGCATCACCGGGTGCGGCTTATCGAATGGCGCAATCGCCATCCCCATCTGACTGACTGGCAGAGTGACCAGATCAAAAGCTTTGCCGTCACTGACATCCACCAGCACTTCAAAGCGCTCGCCCATCAGCATAGGAAGCTCGGTCACTTTTACCGGTTCAGCCAACAGTCCACCGTCGCTGGCAATGACGTACAAAGGACGATTGTCGCTGGCCGCAATGTTCAGTGAGCGTGCATTACAACCATTCAACAGGCGTAGACGCAACCAGCCACGCGGTGCGGCATGCTGAGGATAAATCGCCCCGTTGGTCAGCAGCGTATCGCCAAACCAGCCGACTGCGGCGGTCATGATGTCCAGTTGATAATCAACCTGCCCATCAGCAGAGAACTGTTTATCCTGAATAATCACCGGCACATCATCAATGCCCCACTGCTTAGGCAGCATCAGCTTGCGAATCTCTTCATCTTCAATCAGCACCAGTCCGGCCAGTCCCATAGCTACCTGACGGCCGGTCTTTCCATGCTGATGCGGGTGGAACCAGCAGGTCGCCGCCCGCTGATCCGGCGTGAAGGTCACTGAACGTTTCCCGCCCGCCGGGATAATGCCTTGCGGCCCACCGTCGACTTCACCGGGGATTTCCAGACCGTGCCAGTGCAACGTCGTCTCTTCGGCAAGCTGGTTATGGATATCCACGGTCACCGACTGCCCTTTGTTCAGCTTGACCGCAGGTCCGAGTAAATTGCCGTTATATCCCCAGGTCGTCGCTGTTTTACCAGCAAAGCTCGATTTTCCGGCTTGCACCACCAATTGCATACGGTTTGAGGCATCCGCGGTTAACAGGTCAGGAATGGGCAATGCAGGGCGGTCTGCGGCAAATACGCTCCGGCTCCACAGAGGTAACGCTGACGCGACGCCCAGCGCCACGGAGTACTTTAAAAAGTCACGACGTTGCATAATCACTTCCTTATATTCAGCAGCTTAAGCAGGCTATCTTTTAAGCATAAGCCTTCCCCTTACGGGAAGGTCAAGTGAACGGCTAATAATAAAGGTCGTCGCTTCGCTCGCAGTATGCTAACGTTTAAATTCCGTGATGCAGTGGTAGAAGCAATGAAGACGTTTTTCAGAACAGTTTTGTTCGGCACCCTGATGGCCGTATGCGCAAATAGCTACGCGCTCAGCGAGTCCGAAGCCGAAGATATGGCCGATTTAACGGCAGTTTTTGTTTTTCTGAAAAATGACTGTGGATACCAGAATTTGCCTAATGGGCAGATTCGTCGCGCACTGGTCTTTTTTGCCCAGCAAAACCAGTGGGACCTGAGTAATTACGACACCTTCAATATGAAAGCGTTGGGTGAAGACAGCTACCGCGATCTCAGCGGTATCGGTATCCCAACAGCAAAGAAATGCAAAGCGCTGGCGCGTGACTCTCTGAGCCTGCTGGCCTACGTTAAATAATCTCCGGCGCAATCAGGGTTGAGAGTGCAGTTACTCTGGCTGTACCAGCGTCAGGGCAACGGATTGCGCTTTTAATTCAGCCTGCGCGTTTGGCGGTAGATTCACATCGGTAACAACATCGGTAAAGCAACTAAGCGGCGCGACGTTAAATAACGAATGTGCGCCGTACTTACTGCTATCCGCCAGCAATACCTTCCGTTGGGCATTCGCAATAATTTCCTGCTTTAATCCCGCTTTGTCTTCCGTTGGCGTGGTTACACCCTTTTCCATACTCCAGGTGTTACAGCTCATAAAAGCAATATCAGGATAGACGCTGCGCAACATTTTCCGGCCAAACTCACCAATACAGGACTGGCTGCTGTCATCGATGCGTCCACCGACGATCGTCACCTCTATCTGACGGAATTCTGACAAAAACAGGGCAATATGCAGATCAACGGTAATCACTCGCAGCGGCAAATGCGTCAGACATTTTGCCAGCTCCAGCATTGTGGTACCGGCATCAAGCACCACGGCATCGCCCGCACGCACCATTGAGGCGGCAAAACGCGCAATCGCCCGTTTCTCAGCAGGCGATCGCAGTTGCTTTTCGTTTGTGGTTGGCTGCGCCGCTTCAAAGCGTCGTAACGCAACACCGCCGTGGCTGCGGCTGATCACACCCTGTTCATCCAGCTTGATGAGATCGCGCCTGATCGTTGCTGGAGAGGCGTCAACCGCGTCAACCAACTGTTCCACGGTAACCAGCGTATGATTTTTCAAATACGCCACAATCTTATCCAGACGGTGTTGCCCTTTCATAACAGTAAATTACGCCAGTTGCATTGCCAGTTTGATCGATACGGCCATGCTCTCAGATTTTGCTTTTCCCGTCCAGGCGATATCAAATGCCGTACCGTGATCGGCAGAGGTACGAATAAACGGTAAACCTGCTGTGATATTTACACCATCATAGAAACCCAGCAATTTCAGCGGGATATGCCCCTGATCGTGGTACATCGCCACCACCATGTCATACTGACCTTCATAAGCCTGTAAAAACACGGTATCCGGAGGGCACGGACCGTAAACATCCATCCCCTTCGCTTTCATATTCTCAATCGCGGGTCCGACAATACGAATTTCCTCATCGCCAAACAGGCCATTCTCTCCGGCATGTGGATTCACCCCCGCAACGGCAATACGCGGGTGTGCAAAGCCTACGCGCTTCAGGAAGGTATCCGCGATACCAATCACCGTTTCGACACGTTGCCCATTGAGCGTATCAAGGAATTTGCGCAGTGCGATATGCGTCGAAACATGGATAACTTTCAGCTTATCGGTGTACAGCACCATCGCATAGTCGCGGCTTTCGGTCAGCGTTGCCAGCAGTTCGGTATGCCCAGGATAATTGTGTCCGCCGAGATGCAGCGCTTCTTTGTTCAACGGCGCGGTCGCGATGGCATGTACATCCCCCTTCATCGCCAGTTCAGTCGCCCGCTTCACACAGCGATAGGCCAGATCGCCCGCCTGCGCCTGCACTGTACCAGGGACCAGTTCGTCAGGTTTCGCCAGCGGTTCATCAATCACATGAATCGTATCTGGCGTGAATCTGGCATCGGCGACCTGTTCAATAGCGCGAAATGTTACTCCGTCAGCCAGCCCCTGAGCCTGTAACCGCTGCAGCGTTTTTAGGCACCCAACCACCACCAGCGGTGCACCATTAAGTTCATCTTCGCGTAGCGCTTTAACAATAATTTCCGGACCAATCCCCGCCGGATCTCCCATCGTAATCGCAATTGTTTTAGTTACCACGGTACATCTCCTCAATAAAATACAGCGCATCGCAAAGGGTCGTATCAGAACCGAATCCACCCGCTTTGGTAATAACCGGCAAGTCGTCAATCTCGCTATTCACAAACGTTCCGCACGGAATACAGGGGGCGACCTCACTGTGGATGCGATACCCTTCAGCACCCAACGCACTGGCGACCGCCGTGGCAATATCGCCTCCGGTCAGGAACAATCCGCCGATACGTGCTTGTTCAATAATGCGCAGCGTTATCTCCCCTAGACGCTGACTCAGCAGTTCTCCCAACTGCTGGCGACTCATCCCCACGTTGAAACACAGCGTGTCGATCATGTCCCGGTCTTCTGCACATCGACTGGTGCGTAAGATCGTGTGCTGCTGCTGGCTCAGTTGCGCGCAAGCCTGTTCAATAACAGAGTCCATTTCCGGTGCAAATGACGATGCAACCAACCGCGCGGCATCGATATCAACGACTTTTGCCCGACCTTGACACACTGCTTTTTCCACCTGACGTCGCGTTGCCTCACTCATTGAGCCAGCCACAACCAACACCGGTAATTCCTGCTTTTCTTGCATAAACGTTGCGGCCGGTAGCGCATTGGCCAGCCCTGCCGCCCCTACGAGCAGCGGCATCTGTTTTTGCTCACAAACCGCCTGCGCAATGAGCGCGAGATCTCGCTCTTCCACGGCATCCACCACCACCATACATTCGCCGGCTTTTGCAAAAGCACTCAGCAGCGCACTCAAACTTCCCCGACGCACATCCACCAGCGACACCTCATGTACAGGGACATCGCTTTGCAGCGCGACCAGTTCAGCAATACGCGAAGAGTGAATAGGCGTTTTTGGATCGCTGGCGAATTCCGTTTCCAGCAGCGGCACACCATGGACCAGGCACAAGCCATCCTGCGTGGTGCGCCCGGCAGCAGGAATTGCCGCCGCAATCACGGCCAGCGTCCGACCGGCTGTACGCATGGCTGCAGTGACTTCAGCCCCCACATTGCCACGAAATGTCGAGTCTATTTTTTTGTATACCAGCGGTGTTGCTTCGCCCTCACACCATGGTGCTAACGCTTGTTGTACAGCCGCGGCGGCCTGCGTTGCCGGCATCGCCCGGCTTTCCGTATTGATGACCAGAACATCGGCGCGGCGCGACGGTTTCTGCGCTGGGGTCAGCATTACTTCGGTACGCGCCCCTTTTTTCGCCAACTGTACGCCGGTATCGTTAGAGCCCGTAAAGTCATCGGCGATAACGATCATTTTCATGCTTTCTTCTCCTGCACGGTCTGACGAGACTGCCTTTTCGCGACCCACGACGTAAGAATTGGCGTCAGAATAGCGGTTGTAATGACTGACGCAGCGATCAGCGGCGCTGCCGCAGCGGCAACCTCTGCCAGCGAGGGATCGGCCTGTGCTATGGCCAGTGGCGTCGCGACGGCGTTCCCCGCCGTACTGGATGCCGCAGCACCAGCAATACCACTCCCGCCTACCAGACGATCGGCACGAATGTTAAAGAAGCCGCCCACAAAGGTGGTCAGCACACCCAGCAGAATGCCCGCCAGACCACCTTGCAGCAGCATTTCCAGGTTAATACCGGCTCCAAGTGCAAACGCAAAGAAAGGAATGAGCAGTGGACCGCCTTTGGTCAGGAAGTCACGCATATTGGCGTCGAGGTTACCGAGGATCATGCCAACCACCAGCGGAACAAGAACCGCCACCAGCGCCATGATAGGAATATTTGCCATACCCGCCGCGCCCAGCGCGATCATGGTAAAGAAAGGCCCGTCATTCAGAGACAAAATGGAGATCGCACCGACATCACGTTCATTGCCAAACTCGCCAACCAGCGCCGCGTAAAGCCCGCCATTGGAGTTACTCATTGCCGCAATAATGGCAACACCGCTTAAGCCAAAGATGCCCTCCGCGCCAAACAGGTGTTCAACCCCGAGACCAATTGCAATCGCGACCAGTAACTTGGTCAGCGTAATCGTGCCGCCTTGTAGCAAAGCTTGCGGCGCCGCCTTTACGCTAATTCCCGCCCCCATACAGAGCAGGAACGCGCCAATCAAGGGAGCCGCGCCATTTTTAAATAAAGCCGTGGTGAATCCACCGATCTGCAACGCCTGCGGGGCAAAAGTGTTGATAATGGCACCGATAACCAACGGCACAACCATCATGCCGCCGGGTACGCGTTCTATTGCCTTCTTGATGTTCATGGTCTTCCCGCCTGTTGTTATGTTGTGATTAAATAAAATCACAACGATTATATTCAATCAAAATCAGATCACAAACGCGGCAGATCACAGTTTTTGAATGATTAATAAAAATCAAATAATCATTCGGATGAAAAAAAAGCCGGGTTTGTCTCACCCGGCTTCATTGATATCTGAAATATCTCAGGATTGATGCACAAATTCGCGGTATGCCGCCACAACCTGAAGAAAGTCCTCTACACCACAGAGCGAAAAACTTTCTTCGTCGTAGTAGCTCATCCCCTCTTCCATCTCATCGCCAGAGAACTCCAGCTGATTAGCGCGAACCATCACTTCTTCGCCATCCAGCCAGAGCGTGTATTCATGCCCTGCTCGCTGCCAGGAGCGCTCACTGCCCTTAACCGCACGCGCTGCCTGTTCCACTTCATCAAGTAAGGCCAGGTTTTCTTTCACTTCCTCATTAAACCAGTGCCCCACCACCTCGTGGCCCATGGACATACGCACTTTTACCACCCCGGTAATATCGCGCAGAAATTCGTAATCCATAATGTCTTCCTCTACTCCCGGCAATGCGCCAATACCGCATTGCGCCTTGCTGTAATTATCGCAGCAGCGCGGCAGAAAAAAAGGTAGTGGGTATAAGGAATAGAAATAAAAATGCCCGGAGAAGCAGACTTCTCCGGGCATTGATGCGTTTTTACACAAAATGCTTTAGGGCATTACACCGCGGTCTGGAAAATCACACCATCGGCTTTCTCGGTGTACTGAGACAGCTGGTCGAAGTTCAGATAACGGTAAGTATCTACGGCCGTTTTATCTACCTGCGCCACATAGGTCTGGTACTCTTCCGCCGTCGGCAGTTTGCCGATCAGCGCCGCAACCGCCGCCAGCTCCGCAGAAGCCAGGTAGACGTTCGCTCCGGTACCTAAACGGTTCGGGAAGTTACGGGTAGAGGTCGACACCACCGTTGCGCCGTCGGCTACACGCGCCTGGTTACCCATGCACAGAGAGCAGCCTGGAATTTCGATACGCGCACCGCTCTTACCGAACACGCTGTAATAACCTTCTTCGGTCAGCTGTGCCGCATCCATACGGGTTGGTGGAGCCACCCACAGACGCGTTGGCAGTTGGCCTTTGTGCGCATCCAGAAGCTTACCAGCGGCACGGAAGTGGCCGATGTTAGTCATGCAGGAGCCGATGAACACTTCGTCGATCTTCTCGCCCTGTACGTCAGACAGCAGACGCGCATCGTCCGGATCGTTCGGTGCACACAGGATTGGCTCTTTGATATCCGCCAGATCGATGTCGATCACTGCCGCGTATTCTGCGTCAGCGTCGGCTTCCAGCAACTGCGGATCCGCCAGCCATTTTTCCATGCCCTGCACACGACGTTCCAGCGTACGGCGATCGCCGTAACCTTCTGCGATCATCCACTTCAGCAGAACGATGTTAGAGCTCAGATACTCAACGATCGGCTCTTTGTTCAGCTTGATGGTACAACCGGCAGCAGAACGTTCAGCGGAGGCATCGGTCAATTCGAACGCCTGCTCTACTTTGAGATCCGGCAGACCTTCGATTTCAAGAATGCGGCCAGAGAAGATGTTCTTCTTACCTTTCTTCTCAACGGTCAGCAGACCCTGTTTGATCGCGTACAGCGGGATGGCGTGTACCAGATCGCGCAGGGTGATACCCGGTTGCATTTTGCCTTTGAAACGCACCAGAACGGATTCCGGCATATCCAGCGGCATCACGCCGGTCGCCGCAGCAAACGCCACCAGACCAGAACCTGCTGGGAAGGAGATCCCGATAGGGAAACGGGTATGGGAGTCACCACCGGTACCTACGGTATCCGGCAGCAGCATGCGGTTCAGCCAGGAGTGAATAACGCCGTCGCCCGGACGCAGCGACACACCGCCGCGGTTCATGATGAAGTCTGGCAGCGTGTGATGCGTGTTCACGTCCACCGGCTTCGGATAGGCCGCGGTGTGGCAGAAGGACTGCATCACCAGATCAGCAGAGAAGCCCAGACACGCCAGGTCTTTCAGTTCGTCACGGGTCATAGGGCCAGTGGTATCCTGAGAACCGACGGAGGTCATCTTCGGTTCGCAGTACGCGCCCGGACGGATACCTTTTACGCCGCAGGCGCGGCCAACCATTTTCTGTGCCAGGGAGAAGCCACGGCTGCTTTCCGCCACGTCTTTCGCCTGACGGAATACGTCGCTGTGCGGCAGGCCCAGCGCTTCGCGCGCCTTGGTGGTCAGGCCACGACCGATGATCAGCGGGATACGGCCACCGGCGCGTACTTCGTCGATCAGGACTTCGGTTTTCAGCTCAAAGCTTGCCAGCAGTTCGCCGGTTTCGTGGTTGCGTACTTCGCCTTTGAACGGGTAAACGTCAATCACGTCGCCCATGTTCATGTTCGACACGTCCACTTCAATCGGCAGTGCGCCCGCATCTTCCATGGTGTTGAAGAAGATAGGTGCAATTTTGCCGCCGAGGCACAGGCCACCGCCACGCTTGTTCGGCACATGAGGAATGTCGTCACCCATGAACCACAGCACGGAGTTGGTTGCGGATTTACGCGAAGAACCGGTACCGACAACATCACCCACATAAGCCAGCGGGTAACCTTTTTTCTGCAATTCTTCGATCTGTTTGATCGGGCCAACCACGCCCGGCTGATCCGGTTCGATACCTTCACGGGCGTTTTTCAGCATCGCCAGCGCGTGCAGAGGGATATCCGGGCGAGACCATGCATCCGGTGCCGGAGAAAGGTCATCGGTGTTGGTTTCGCCCGTCACTTTAAAGACGGTAACGGTGATTTTTTCAGCCAGAGCTGGACGGTTCAGGAACCATTCGGCATCAGCCCAGGATTGCATTACCTGCTTCGCATATTCGTTGCCCGCTTTGGCTTTTTCTTCTACATCGTAGAAGTTATCGAACATCAGCAGCGTTGAAGAGAGCGCTTTGGCGGCAATCGGCGCCAGTTTTGCATCGTCCAGCGCGTCGATCAGCGGATGAATGTTGTAGCCACCCTGCATGGTGCCCAGCAGTTCAATGGCTTTTTCTGGGGTAACCAGCGGGGAGGTAGTGTCGCCTTTTGCGACAGCGGCGAGAAAACCAGCTTTAACATAAGCGGCTTCATCTACGCCAGGAGGAACACGGTTGATCAACAGGTCTAACAGGAATTCTTCTTCGCCCACAGGCGGGGTCTTCAGCAGCTCGACAAGTGCAGCCATTTGGGTTGCGTCTAAAGGTTTTGGCACAATCCCCTGGGCAGCACGCTCAGCTACGTGCTTACGGTATTCTTCTAGCACGACGATATCTCCTCGCTCTCATTGTCATAATGCGGCGCTTTTGTAGATGGGCGATTCTCTTCACGCTCCTGTGAGACAGTAGTTAGTAGGGTAAATGCCCGGTACCGCATAAGGCACAATAACAGGATTTTCATTAAGTGTTAATCCGTTTACAAAAAAGCAACATAAAAAATTGGCTGAATCGTTAAGAATGGTATAGCGACAAGGCGAGGTGAAATTAAGTCAGCTTAAAACCACCCATAAACGGTTAATTTTTAAGCGTGATCGGCTGAATATTCCAGCGATTTTTCCGCCATCACATATAATTGTGTAATAAATACTCACACTCTTTTTTCGGACCTACCTGGTGAATCAACCATAAAAGTCAAAACTGTCTAACACGGGTGAATAATACTCGCGGCAACAGGAACGCCTCACGGCACAGCGCTCGTCTCGTTGGAGTCATTTTATGAAGTTGCCCCTTAAGCCACATCTGCTTGTCCTTTTGTGCAGTGCCGGGCTGTTTGCCGCCTCTGGCGTGATGTTTGTTAAAAGTCGCACAACGGAGCCTGCTGCTCCGGCCCCCGTTGCGCAGCAACCGTCAACACCGGCCCCAGCTCCCGTAGCGACCCCTGCCCCGGCCGACCAAACAGCGCCCGCCGTGGCACCAACCTACTCAGCAGCACAAATCGATCAGTGGGTTGCACCTATCGCGCTCTATCCAGACTCGCTGCTGTCGCAAATTTTGATGGCCTCAACCTATCCGGCTAACGTCATCCAGGCCGCACAGTGGTCAAAAGACAATCCCAAAATGCAGGGCGATGCCGCCATTCAGGCCGTTGCCAGCCAGCCCTGGGATCCCAGCGTGAAATCGCTGGTCGCTTTTCCTCAGTTGATGTCGCTGATGGGTGAAAATCCGCCGTGGGTACAAAGCCTGGGCGATGCTTTCCTCGCACAGCCGAAGGACGTCATGGATTCCGTTCAACGTCTGCGCGCGCTGGCGCAACAAACCGGCGCGCTGCAATCAACACCGCAACAGACCGTCACCACCGTGACCAAAGCGGCACCGGCGAAAACCGCCACCAGCACGTCGACGACCAGCACTACCACCACGACAAGCCCTACTGTCATCAAGATTGAATCCGCCGATCCGCAGGTGGTGTACGTTCCAACCTATAACCCGAACACGGTTTACGGTACCTGGCCGAATACCGCCTATCCGCCAACCTATCTGCCACCAACGCCCGGTGAGCAATTTGGTAACAGCTTCGTCAATGGTTTAGGCTTCAGCCTTGGTGTCGCCACAACCTATGCCATCTTCAGCAACATCGACTGGGATGACGACGACGACCACCATCATAATGATGACTGGGATAACCATGGCGGCTATAACCGCAACGGTGATAACAACATAAACATTAACGTTGATAACTTCAATAAAATCAGTGGTCAGCGCCTGACAGATGCCAACCGTACCTGGCAGCATAACCCGGCCTACCGTGAGGGTGTACCTTACCCAAATAGCCAGCTCAATAACCGCTTCCACTCCACTAACACGGCAACCGGGTTAAGTTCGACCCAGCAAAGACCGGTCAACCGTGATAGCCAGCGTCAGGCAGCCCTGAGCCAGATGGAAAAATCGACGGGGAAAACATTCCCGCAAACGGCGCGTACGGGCACGAGAGACGCCCAGCGTCAGGCATCGAATCAACAACTGAAGCAAATTTCCCAACGTAATAACTACCGCGGTTACGATACCAAACCGCAAACCGCGAAGCGGACGAGCACTCAGCAGCGGGAGAATCGCCAGGCAGTCGCCCAGCGACAGGAGAAACGGGTCACGCAACCGGCGCAGCAACGCAATGTACAACAGCGCAATCTTCAACAGCGAACCAGCCAGCCACGCGCCAATGCGCTGAGCGGTAACGACAGTCGCTCCGCCAACTGGCAGGCACAGCAACAGCGAGGTGTCCAGAGCCGCCAGGTCGCCCGTAATCAGCCATCGCGCCAGCCTTCTGGCGGGCGTGCTGAACACCGTGAATTCCGTCATCGTTAAGGGAACCGACATGAAAAATAAACTACTCAGTGGAATGGTGTTGTTCATGGTTTCGGCCACCGGGATGGCACAACAATCCTTCAGCACACCAGACCAGGCAACAGATGCGCTGGCAAACGCTATCAGTGAGCAAAATGAAAGTGCAATGAGCAACCTGCTCGGGGAAAACTGGCGTGATTTTCTGCCGCCAGAAGGCGTCGATCCTGATGCGGTTGATCGCTTCCTGCGTGACTGGAAGGTACGCCATAGCACTGTCATCGACGGCAATACGGCGCATCTTGTGGTTGGAGACAGCGACTGGCAACTGCCAATCCCGGTCGTCAAAAACGCTTCAGGCTGGCAATTTGATATCAAGGAAGCGGCCGAAGAGATCCTGACCCGTGAGATTGGACGCAACGAACTTGCTGCCATTGAGGCGTTGCACGCCTATGTGGATGCTCAGCAGAGCTATTTTGCGATGAACCAGAAATACGCGCAAAAGATTGTCAGTTCTGAAGGGAAAAAGGATGGTCTGTACTGGCCTGTTTCGCCGGGCGAAGCGCCAAGCCCGCTTGGCCCAGCCTTCAGCCCACAGGAGCCGGGCATGGGCTATCACGGCTATCGCTTCCGGATCCTTCCCGATAAAACCAGCGGTTTTGCCATGGTAGCCTGGCCCGTTAGCTACGATCACACCGGCGTGATGAGTTTTATCATTAACGGTGAAGACAAAGTCTACCAGGCCGATCTCGGTGTTGAATCACAGCAGAAAGCACAAGCGTTAACCACATTCCATCCGGATAAAAACTGGCAACCTGTAGCGCCCTGATACCGAGTCGGAAGGTTAGTAGGCCGGGTAAGGCATAGCCACCCCCCGGCAACCCGCAACAAATTACAGGATGTTAGCGACAGATTTCGCCAATTGAGCTTCCAACACCGGCTTCGCTTCTTCGAACTTCAGATTCACTTTGTTAGCATTAGACACAACGCGGGTCTGGTATTTTGCGCGATCGCCTTGCGCGCTGCTGGTTTGCAGCTTGATGCCAGATGTCCCTTGACGCAATGCAGCAACATTATCCGTTGTCACTTTCGCTTTGCTGCGTTCAGAGATTTGCAGGTCAGTAACCATGGTGTAGTTAACGTCTTCCACCATCGCATCCGCGGCCATGCCGATCAGCCCCGCCGCGATACCACCACCCAGCGTCGCACCAGAGGTGTTGCTGTTATAAGCGGTGGTTATCGCACCACAACCAGCCAGCGTCATTGCCCACACGCTCACGTCAGCGTGGATTTGTCTGACGTGAGCTCGGAGAGTTAATTCTGATGCGGCATTAATTCAGGATAACCTTTAAACGCCGGCTTAGTGCTGATAAGTGCTATTTCGTCAGCTCGAATGCTGCCAGAGTTTGTTGCCCATACACCTTCCTGTGTCTGGTTAATCTGCTGATGCTGCGCATTCAAATTTTGTCCCATTGCCGCAATATGTGTGCTTTCGGTACCACCGCTGTTGGTAGCCCATGGAATGACGGCATCCTGCGCCAGCGCCATGCCGGAAATAAACACGGTAGTTATTACTGCTGCTTTTAAAAAACGTTTCATCATTTCCCCTCCCAATTTATTATCACGCTATTAGTTTACAGGGTTATTAATTTCATCTGATGACAAGATAAGGTGATTTATTTCTTGTGAAACAGTATGTTGATTTGGAATGCTGATTTCATGCGGTTCGGGAGTTTGATGCAGTACGGTAAAAAACATTTTCTGGCAATTCGGCTAGTTACCTTAATCGTTGCCAGATCTTGACACTATTATGTAACAAATACATAAAAAAAAGCGGCCATTCAGCCGCTTTTTATCATTTCGGAAAAATTACTTTTTCTTCGCTTTCGGGTTTGGCAGGTCGGTAATGCTACCTTCAAAGATTTCTGCCGCCAGGCCCACGGACTCGTGCAGAGTCGGGTGCGCGTGGATGGTCAGCGCGATATCTTCTGCGTCACAACCCATTTCGATCGCCAGACCGATTTCACCCAGCAGCTCGCCGCCGTTGGTACCGACAATCGCACCACCGATAACACGGTGAGATTCTTTGTCGAAAATCAGTTTGGTCATACCGTCTGCGCAATCGGAAGCGATAGCACGGCCAGAAGCAGCCCACGGGAAGGTGGCGGTTTCGTAGCTAATGCCTTTTTCTTTCGCTTCTTTCTCGGTCAGACCAACCCATGCAACTTCTGGTTCAGTGTATGCAATGGATGGGATAACTTTCGGATCGAAGTAGTGTTTCTTGCCGGCGATAACTTCAGCGGCAACGTGACCTTCATGAACACCTTTGTGTGCCAGCATCGGCTGACCGACGATATCGCCGATAGCAAAGATGTGCGGCACGTTGGTGCGCAGCTGTTTGTCAACGCGGATGAAGCCACGGTCGTCAACTTCCACGCCAGCTTTGCCCGCGTCGAGGTTTTTACCGTTCGGTACACGACCGATAGCGACCAGCACAGCATCGTAACGCTGAGCTTCGGCAGGGGCTTTTTTGCCTTCCATGGAAACGTAGATACCGTCTTCTTTCGCTTCAACGGCGGTCACTTTGGTTTCCAGCATCAGGTTGAATTTCTTGCTGATACGCTTGGTGAAGACTTTAACCACGTCTTTGTCGGCAGCCGGGATAACCTGGTCGAACATTTCAACCACGTCGATCTCTGAACCCAGCGCATGGTACACGGTACCCATTTCCAGACCGATGATACCGCCGCCCATTACCAGCAGGCGCTTAGGAACAGTTTTCAGTTCCAGTGCATCGGTGGAATCCCACACGCGCGGATCTTCATGCGGAATAAACGGCAGTTCGATCGGACGGGAACCCGCCGCGATGATTGCGTTGTCGAAGTTGATCACGGTTTTGCCGTTTTCGCCTTCAACTTCCAGGGTGTTTGCCCCGGTAAATTTACCCAGACCGTTAACCACTTTCACTTTACGGCCTTTGGCCATACCCGCCAGACCGCCGGTCAGCTGAGTGATAACTTTTTCTTTCCAGGTACGAATCTTGTCGATATCGGTTTTCGGCTCGCCAAAAACGATACCGTGTTCAGCCAGCGCTTTGGCTTCTTCGATAACTTTTGCTACGTGCAGCAGCGCTTTAGAAGGGATACAGCCGACGTTCAGACAAACACCGCCAAGGGTGCTGTAACGTTCTACGATGACGGTCTCCAGACCTAAATCTGCGCAACGGAAGGCAGCAGAGTAACCTGCAGGGCCTGCCCCAAGTACCACGACCTGAGTTTTGATTTCAGTGCTCATCATGACCTCTTAATTTATACCCGTCGTCCAGCGGGTCGTTCTATCCGCCCGTATTTTACAAAATTGTTAACAATTTTGAAACAACAAACGGCAACCGATTTGTCTTTCGCACAATAACCTCACTGACTTCATGAGATTACCAGAAAAAAGCCGGCCGTCGGGCCGGCTTTTTCGCTTACATCACCAGGCGGCGAATGTCAGACAGCATGTTGTTGATGATGGTGATAAAGCGCGCACCATCCGCACCGTCAATTACACGGTGGTCGAAGGAGAGCGAAATCGGCATCATCAGACGCGGCATAAACTCTTTACCGTTCCACACTGGCTCCATAGAGGACTTGGAGACACCGAGGATAGCCACTTCCGGCGCGTTCACAATCGGCGCGAAGTGGGTAGTACCCAGGCCACCGATGCTGGAGATGGTGAAGCAACCGCCCTGCATTTCGCCAGCGGTCAGCTTGCCATCACGCGCTTTCTTGGAGATCACGGTCAGTTCACGAGACAGCTCGGTAATGCTCTTCTTGTTCACGTCTTTGAAGACCGGAACAACCAGACCATTCGGAGTATCAACCGCTACACCGATGTTGATGTATTTCTTCAGGGTCAGGCGCTGACCGTCTTCAGACAGGGAGCTGTTGAAGCGCGGCATCTGTTCCAGAGCTGCGGCAACGGCTTTCATGATGAAGACTACTGGGGTGAATTTCACGTCCAGTTTACGTTTTTCAGCTTCGGCGTTCTGCTGTTTACGGAACGCTTCAAGATCGGTGATATCGGTCTTATCGAAGTGAGTAACGTGCGGGATCATCACCCAGTTACGGCTCAGGTTAGCACCAGAGATTTTCTGGATACGGCCCAGTTCCACTTCTTCGATTTCACCAAACTTGCTGAAGTCCACTTTCGGCCAAGGCAGCATGCCCGGGATACCGCCACCTGCTGCTGCAGCCGGAGCCGCTTCAGCACGCTTGATAGCGTCTTTCACGTAAGCCTGAACGTCTTCACGCAGGATACGACCTTTACGGCCAGAACCTTTCACTTTCGCCAGGTTCACACCGAATTCGCGCGCCAGGCGACGAATCAGCGGCGTTGCATGAACGTAAGCGTCGTTTTCAGCAAACTCAGATTTGCCTTCCGCTTTTGCGGCCGGAGCTGCGGCTTGCGCAGGCGCTGGTGCAGCGGCCGGAGCCGGAGCTGCTGCTTGTGCAGGAGCGGCTGCAGGTGCTGCGCCTTCGACTTCGAAGACCATAATCAGAGAACCGGTTTTAACTTTGTCGCCGGTGCTGATTTTGATTTCTTTCACGGTACCCGCGAACGGTGCCGGAACTTCCATCGACGCTTTATCGCCTTCAACGGTGATCAGTGACTGCTCAGCGGCAATTTTATCGCCCACTTTAACCATCACTTCAGTGACTTCAACTTCGTCACCACCGATATCCGGTACGTTAACTTCTTTCGAGCCGGAAGCAGCCGGGGCCGCCGCTGCTGCTGGAGCAGCCGCCTGAGCCGGTGCAGCAGCAGGCGCTGCGCCCGCCACTTCGAAGACCATAATCAGGGAACCGGTAGACACTTTGTCACCCGTGTTGATTTTGATCTCTTTGACGGTACCTGCGAACGGCGCCGGAACTTCCATAGAGGCTTTGTCACCTTCAACGGTGATCAGAGACTGTTCAGCCGCAACGGTGTCGCCCACTTTAACCATGATCTCGGTAACTTCTACTTCGTCGCCGCCGATGTCAGGTACGTGTACGTCTTTCGCCGCAGAGGCAGCAGGTGCTGCTGCCGGAGCTGCTTCTTTCTTCTCTTCTGCCTGAACAGGTGCAGCAGCTGCTGCACCGTCGGCGGAATCGAAAATCATGATCAGTTTGCCGGTCTCAGTTTTGTCGCCAACAGAGACTTTGATCTCTTTAACGATACCCGCCTGAGGGGACGGAACTTCCATAGAGGCTTTGTCGCCTTCTACGGTGATCAGCGACTGTTCAGCTTCAACTTTGTCGCCTACTTTGACCAGGATCTCGGTGATTTCAACTTCATCAGCCCCGATGTCCGGTACATTGATTTCGATAGCCATTATTCTTTTACCTCTTACGCCAGACGCGGGTTAACTTTATCTGCATCGATGTTGAATTTGATGATTGCGTCAGCAACCACTTTCTTATCGATTTCGCCACGTTTAGCCAGTTCGCCCAGGGCCGCTACAACCACGTAGGAAGCATCAACTTCGAAGTGGTGACGCAGGTTTTCACGGCTGTCAGAGCGACCGAAACCGTCAGTACCCAGTACGCGATAATCATCAGCTGGTACATAAGTACGAACCTGTTCGGCAAACAGTTTCATATAGTCAGTAGATGCCACTGCCGGAGCGTCGTTCATCACCTGAGCGATGTACGGAACGCGCGGAGTTTCCAGCGGGTGCAGCATATTCCAGCGCTCACAATCCTGGCCATCACGCGCCAGTTCAGTGAAGGAGGTTACGCTGTAAACGTCAGAACCTACACCGTAGTCGTTCGCCAGGATCTGTGCTGCTTCACGCACGTGACGCAGGATAGAACCGGAGCCCAGCAGCTGAACTTTACCTTTCTTACCTTCGAGGGTTTCGAGTTTGTAGATACCTTTACGGATACCTTCCTCGGCACCTGCTGGCATTGCCGGCATGTGGTAGTTTTCGTTCAGCGTGGTGATGTAGTAGTAAACGTTCTCTTGTTTCTCACCGTACATACGCTCCAGACCATCGTGCATGATGACCGCAACTTCGTACGCGTAAGACGGATCGTAAGAGATACAGTTCGGGATAGTCAGAGACTGAATATGGCTGTGACCATCTTCGTGCTGCAGACCTTCACCGTTCAGCGTCGTACGACCAGAAGTACCACCAATCAGGAAGCCACGAGCCTGTTGGTCGCCTGCCTGCCAGCACAGGTCACCAATACGCTGGAACCCGAACATGGAGTAGTAGATGTAGAACGGGATCATCGGCAGATCGTTGGTGCTGTAAGAAGTCGCAGCAGCCAGCCAGGATGCGCCTGCACCCAGTTCGTTGATACCTTCCTGCAGGATCTGACCTTTCTCATCTTCTTTATAGTAAGCAACCTGCTCACGGTCCTGCGGGGTGTACTGCTGACCGTTCGGGCTGTAGATACCAATCTGACGGAACAGACCTTCCATACCGAAAGTACGCGCTTCGTCAGCGATGATCGGAACCAGACGATCTTTGATCGACTTGTTCTTCAGCATCACGTTCAGGGCACGAACGAAAGCGATAGTGGTGGAGATTTCTTTGTTCTGCTCTTCCAGCAGCGCACCGAAGTCTTCCAGAGCTGGCAGTTCCAGCTTCTCGGTGAAGTTCGGCTGACGAGCTGGCAGGTAGCCATGCAGTTTCTGACGCTGAGCGTGCAGATAAGTGTGCTCTTCAGAACCTTCCGGGAAGGTGATGTAAGACAGGTTTTCAACCTGCTCATCGGTCACAGGAACGTTGAAACGGTCGCGGATATAACGCACGCCGTCCATGTTCATTTTCTTAACCTGGTGAGCGATGTTTTTACCTTCAGCAGTGTCACCCATGCCGTAACCTTTGATGGTATGGGCTAGGATTACAGTTGCTCTGCCTTTGGTTTCCTGCGCTTTTTTCAGTGCAGCGTAGACTTTCTTCGGATCGTGACCACCACGGTTCAGAGCCCAAATCTGCTCGTCAGTCCAGTCAGCAACCAGTGCTGCGGTTTCCGGGTATTTACCGAAGAAGTGCTCACGTACGTATGCGCCATCTTTGGATTTGAAGGTCTGGTAGTCGCCGTCAACGGTTTCGTTCATCAGCTGGATCAGTTTACCGCTGGTGTCTTTACGCAGCAGCTCATCCCAACGACCGCCCCACATGACTTTGATAACGTTCCAGCCAGCGCCCGCGAAGATGCCTTCCAGTTCGTTAACAATCTTGCCGTTACCAGTTACCGGGCCGTCAAGACGCTGCAGGTTACAGTTGATAACAAAGACCAGGTTGTCCAGTTTTTCACGGGTTGCGATGGTGATCGCACCTTTAGATTCTGGCTCATCCATCTCGCCGTCGCCCAGGAAGGCGTAAACGGTCTGTTTAGAGGTATCTTTCAGGCCACGGTGTTCCAGATATTTCAGGAATTTAGCCTGGTAGATAGCACCGATTGGGCCCAGACCCATAGATACGGTCGGGAACTGCCAGAATTCTGGCATCAGTTTCGGGTGCGGGTAGGAAGACAGGCCTTTGCCATGTACTTCCTGACGGAAGTTGTTCATCTGCTCTTCAGTCAGACGACCTTCCAGGAATGCGCGTGCGTAGATGCCCGGAGAGATGTGACCCTGGAAGTACACCAGATCGCCGCCATCTTGCTCGTTGCGTGCGCGGAAGAAGTGGTTGAAGCAAACATCATATACCGTTGCGGAGGACTGGAAGGATGCCATGTGGCCACCCAGCTCGAGGTCCTTTTTAGACGCGCGCAGTACGGTCATAATGGCGTTCCAGCGGATAGCAGAACGAATACGACGTTCCAGCTCCAGATTGCCCGGGTATTCCGGTTCATCTTCAACGGCAATAGTGTTTACATAATTGCTGGCCCCTGCACCTGCCGCTACTTTCACGCCGCCTTTGCGAGCTTCTGAAAGCAGTTGGTCGATCAGATACTGAGCACGCTCAACACCTTCTTCACGGATGACCGATTCGATCGCCTGTAGCCAGTCGCGAGTTTCGATCGGATCCACGTCATTTGGGAAACGTTCTGACATGGGGGTATTCCTTATCTATCTAATACGTTGAGTTATCTGGAACCTGTCCCATTACGTTCTCGCCAGAGAGCGTAATAAGACAGGTTCTGCGTTTAGTTGCCGCGCACTTTATATGGCGCTTGATTTACAACATCTTCTGGTTAACGTTCTACCAGAAAAATCACTAATTCTTTCGTTGCTCCAGACGGCGTAAGGCGCGTTCACGACGGCTTTCCTCACGGCTTCTGTCCAGCAGGATCTCTTCGATAAACGCCAGGTGACGGTGGGACGCTTCACGCGCCTCTTCCGGCTTCCCGGCAATAATTGCTTCAAAAATACGGGTACGGTGACTGCTAACCAGTGGCAGCATTTCACGACGCGCATACAGCAATTCGAAGTTTTGCCGAACGTTCTGGGCCAGCATCGGCTCCATACACCTTAGCAAATGGAGCAGCACCACATTGTGTGCCGCTTCGGTGACAGCAATTTGATACTGGAGTACCGCATCAGATTCGCCGTCAAGATCGCCGGACTGTTGAGCAAGCTCGATCGCATGGTGGAGTTCACGGATACGCGTTTTGTCTTCATCCGTGCTGCGCAGTGCAGCGTAATAAGCCGCAATACCTTCCAGCGCATGGCGCGTCTCAAGCAGGTCAAACTGGGATTCAGGATGGTCGGAGAGCAGCTCTACCAGTGGGTCGCTAAAGCTCTGCCACAGGCTGCTCTGAACAAAAGTGCCACCGCCCTGACGACGAAGCAGTAAGCCCTTCGCTTCAAGGCGTTGGATCGCCTCGCGTAAGGAGGGGCGGGAGACGTCGAACTGTTTTGCCAGCTCGCGTTCCGGTGGGAGTTTTTCTCCGGGGCGAAGTGTCCCCTCAAGAATTAAAAACTCCAGCTGCTGCTCAATCACATCGGAGAGTTTTGGTTGGCGGATTTTGCTGTAGGCCATGATTTCCTGTCTTAAGCCATTTGCCCGGAGTCAATTGGTCTTACCAATTTCATGTTCTTGACGCTAAAGTAACAAAGTATTCACCTTCTGTCCATACAGGTTTTGATTGAAATCAGTAAAGGAGGCATATTTTAACAACATTACAGAAATAACGTTTCAAACATGTAACTATGCACAAATGTTAAATTTACCCACCTCGGGGTAGTTTTAACGGAATTGAAACGAAAAATTATCTCATCTGAACCGATTCACCTGCTTATTTATCGATATATCAACCACTATTAATGAATAGAAATTCAAAATGGAAATTTTGTGGTAGATAAACTCGCATTTACAAATGGTTTCTTTTTATTCAACTCGTCATCTTCCCCGCATAAAGCAGGTGCATTCGCGCTCGCATATCATTATTCTGATCAAGACAAAAGTATTAAGGCAACATTTTATCAAAAGCATCTGTAAACAAATTAATACAACAAACGGAATTGCAAACTTACACACGCATTGCTGCGTAGTTCAAAAAATAAGCACTCGAAATATGAAGAGTAAAACCACACACGAGGTTTCATGATGGAAAGTCAACAGCATGGCGATCAGCTCAAGCGCGGCCTTAAGAACCGCCATATACAGCTAATCGCACTGGGTGGCGCGATTGGTACCGGGTTATTCCTCGGTAGCGCATCCGTTATCCAGTCTGCAGGACCGGGTATTATTCTGGGTTACGCTATTGCCGGCTTTATCGCCTTTTTGATTATGCGTCAGTTAGGTGAAATGGTGGTTGAAGAGCCCGTTGCAGGCTCATTTAGTCACTTTGCTTATAAATACTGGGGCGGTTTCGCGGGGTTCTCTTCCGGCTGGAACTATTGGGTGCTGTACGTGCTGGTTGCCATGGCTGAGCTAACTGCCGTGGGTAAATACATCCAGTTCTGGTACCCGGAGATCCCAACATGGGTGTCTGCGGCTGCCTTCTTTGTGCTGATCAACGCCATCAACCTGACCAACGTGAAAGTGTTTGGTGAGATGGAGTTCTGGTTCGCCATTATTAAAGTCATTGCCGTCGTAGCGATGATCCTGTTCGGCGGCTGGTTACTGTTTAGCGGTAACGGCGGCCCGCAGGCCAGCGTCAGCAACCTGTGGGACCAGGGAGGCTTCCTGCCGCATGGCTTCACCGGTCTGGTGATGATGATGGCTATTATCATGTTCTCTTTCGGTGGGCTGGAGCTGGTCGGGATCACCGCAGCAGAAGCGGATAACCCGGAGCAAAGCATTCCCAAAGCGACTAACCAGGTTATCTACCGTATCCTGATTTTCTATGTGGGTTCGCTGGCGGTTCTGCTTTCCCTGATGCCGTGGACGCGTGTCACGGCGGATACCAGCCCGTTTGTCCTTATTTTCCACGAGCTGGGCGACACCTTTGTTGCTAATGCCCTGAACATCGTAGTGCTGACTGCCGCCCTTTCTGTCTATAACAGCTGCGTATACTGCAACAGCCGTATGCTGTTCGGTCTGGCACAGCAGGGCAATGCGCCGAAAGCGCTGATGAACGTCGACAAACGCGGTGTACCGGTGAACACCATTCTGGTTTCCGCACTGGTGACGGCTCTGTGTGTGCTGATCAACTACCTGGCACCGGAATCCGCCTTTGGCCTGCTGATGGCGCTGGTGGTTTCCGCACTGGTGATCAACTGGGCAATGATTAGCCTGGCACACATGAAGTTCCGCAAAGCCAAACAGCAGCAGGGTGTTACCACCCGCTTCCCGGCGCTGCTCTATCCGCTGGGTAACTGGGTGTGCCTGATTTTCATGGCTGCAGTACTGGTGATTATGCTGATGACGCCGGGCATGGCGATCTCGGTGTACTTAATCCCTGTATGGATTGCCATTCTTGGCATCGGCTACCTGTGTAAACAGAAAACGGCCGGCGCGGTTAAAGCGCATTAATCCCCCCCTCCCCCCACCTGCGTCAGGTGGGGGTTGTTACCTGTCTCACACTTTCCCACTCACGACTGTTTAGTCCATATCAGCGGCGTTATCCTGCAACGCAAAAACACCGGTGCCGGACAATAATTCTCTCCATATCTCATTAATGGAGTGCAGTTGATGGAAACCAGTAAGCTCACGGTGAAAGAAAAGATCGGCTATGGAATGGGCGACGCCGGATGCAACATCATCTTTGGCGCCATCATGTTGTTTGTTAACTATTTTTACACCGACATTTTTGGTCTGGCACCTGCACTGGTCGGCGTATTACTGCTCTCAGTACGCGTTATCGACGCCGTTACCGACCCTATAATGGGCGCGATGGCCGACCGCACCCGTAGTAAATATGGTCGATTTCGTCCATGGCTTTTATGGATGGCTTTTCCGTACGCGTTATTCAGCGTACTGATGTTTACCACTCCAGAGTGGACCTATAACAGCAAAGTTATCTATGCGTTCGTTACCTACTTCCTGCTATCTATTACTTATACAGCGATCAACATTCCCTACTGCTCGCTCGGCAGCGTCATCACCAACGATCCGAAGGAACGCGTCGCCTGCCAGTCATATCGCTTTGTGTTGGTAGGCATTGCAACCCTGCTGCTGTCCCTCACCTTGCTGCCAATGGCCGACTGGTTCGGCGGGGAAGACAAAGCCAAAGGGTATCAGATGGCGATGGCGGTTCTGGCTTTCATCGGCATGTGTATGTTTCTGTTTTGCTTCGCTACGGTCCGTGAACGCGTACGCCCTGCTGTCCAGACCAATGACGATTTAAAAGCCGATCTGAAAGACGTGTGGAAGAACGATCAGTGGGTAAAAATTCTGCTGTTAACACTGTGCAACGTCTGTCCGGGCTTTATTCGCATGGCTGCCACCATGTACTACGTGACATGGGTTATGCAGCAAAGCACGCAGTTCGCAACGCTGTTTATCAGTCTTGGTGTGGTCGGCATGATGATCGGCAGTATGTTGGCGAAGGTATTAACCGATCGCTGGTGCAAACTGAAAGTCTTCTTCTGGACCAATATTATCCTGGCGATTTTCTCTGCCGCGTTTTACTTCTTCGATCCGAAAGCCACCATGATGATTATGGTGCTCTACTTCCTGCTCAACATCCTGCACCAAATTCCTTCTCCGCTGCACTGGTCGCTGATGGCGGATGTCGATGACTATGGCGAGTGGAAAACCGGTAAACGCATCACCGGAATCAGCTTCTCCGGTAACCTGTTCTTCCTGAAACTGGGCCTGGCGATTGCCGGAGCGATGGTCGGCTTCCTGCTCTCCTGGTACGGTTACGACGCTGGGGCGAAAGCGCAAAGCGACTCTGCCATTAACGGTATTATGCTGCTGTTTACCATCATACCGGGCGTAGGCTACCTGATTACCGCAGGCGTGGTTCGTCTGCTTAAAGTTGACCGCGAGTTTATGCAGCAAATCCAGACAGATTTAGAAAAGCGCCGCGCCAACTACCGTGAACTGAATGAATACCACGATATAAAAACGACTGAAACCGTAAGGAAAGCCTAATGAATCAGTGGCCAAATCCCTTTATTGAACAGCGTGCCGATCCGTTTATCTTACGTGACGGTAGCCACTATTATTTCATTGCTTCAGTACCCGAATATGACCGACTGGAGATACGCCGGGCCGACTCGCTGGAGGGGTTGCGCACCGCCGCCCCGGTTGTCGTCTGGCGCAAACCAGAAAGCGGCCCCATGAGCCAACTCATCTGGGCACCCGAAATCCATCATCTGGCAGGCAAGTGGTACATCTATTTTGCTGCCACCCACACACAGTCGCTCGACAAGCTGGGGATGTTCCAGCATCGCATGTTTGCGCTCGAATGTGCCGACGCCGATCCGTTGACCGGGCAGTGGACGGAGAAAGGTCAGATTAAAACGCAGTTTGATACCTTTGCGCTTGATGCCACCACCTTTAACCATCAGGGAAAACAGTGGTACCTCTGGGCGCAGAAGTCGCCCGATATCGCCGGAAACTCCAATATCTATCTCGCTGAGCTGGAAAATCCATGGACGATTAAAGGCGAGCCGGTCATGCTAAGTCATCCTGAGTATGACTGGGAATGCCGGGGTTTTTGGGTCAATGAAGGTCCTGCCGTCATGGTTCATGGCGATAAGCTGTTTATCAGCTATTCCGCCAGCGCCACCGATGAGAACTACTGTATGGGATTATTGTGGATTGACCTCAACGCCGATCCGCTCAAACCGCAGAACTGGCACAAATCACCGCGTCCGGTCTTTACCACCAGTTATGAAAACCGCCAGTTTGGGCCAGGACACAACAGCTTTACACAAACGCCGGAAGGTGAAGATGTACTGGTGTATCACGCGAGAAACTACACCGAAATCGAGGGCGATCCGCTGTACGACCCAAACCGCCACACTCGTCTGAAGCTCGTGCGTTGGGACGAAAACGGCATGCCAGATTTTGGCGTGCCGCCTGCTGATACGAACTAAACCGTTGCACTGCCCGGTGGCGCTAACGCTTACCGGGCCTACACGTTTTTCATTGTAGGCCGGATAAGCATTAGCGCCATCCGGTACAACGCTATACTAATGCCCCATAAATGGTGAGCACCGCAATAACCACCACCACCACAAACGAGGTTTTCTTCGCCAGCGAAACGGCGGCTTTTGGCGTTTCGACTTTATCGGTGTGCGGTTCACGCGCCAGCGAGAACTGCGCCAGACGCGTAAGCACCTGATATTGCGACGTGTGCAGATCCGCAAGCGAGGCAAACCAGGCCGGCAGCGCTTTCTCACCATGTCCCAACAGCGCATAGACCACGCCCGCCAGACGCACCGGGATCCAATCCAGAACATGCAGGATCGCATCAATGCCTGATTGCAGACGCTGGTGCGGTGTCTGATAGCGCGCCAGCCAGGACTGCCAGGCGCGTAAAAAAGCATAACCAACCAGCGTCACAGGTCCCCACGGACCACCGACAATCAGCCAAAATAACGGCGCCAGATAAAAGCGGAAGTTGTTCCATAACAGCGCGTTCTGCAGTTCGCGCAAGAATTCACGCTCATCGCAGTCCGGCGGAACCCCATGGATAAGCGTCAGCTCGCTGGCCATCGCATCACGGGCGTGAGCATCATCGCGAGCAGCCGCATTCAGGTAAGCGTGATAGTGAAGGCGCGCCTTGCCAGCACCGATGCACAGCAAGCCAATTAAGATCCACGCCACCAGCAACGGAACATTAAACAACAGCCCATGAAGTGCGCGCAGTAGCAGAAATGTCACTCCCATCGCAATAAGAGTCATGCCTACCGTACGCATCATCGAAAAATGCTTAATCCGGCGGAAAAAAGCTTCAATCCGGTGATCAAGCTGCCAGTGCTCACCCAGCTTAAACAGGCGTTCAACAATCAACACCAATAATGTTGTAAACAGCGTCATGTCATCTCCTTGTGCGACGAGGGGGTGACCAGGGCGCGGAACCTTGCCCAGTCAAAGGACGGCCCGGGATCGGTCTTACGCTCGGGCGCAATATTGCAATGTCCTGTCATGTTGTTAGCAATGGCCGGATAACGCGTAATCAGAGTATTCGTCACGGCAGCCAGTTGCTGGTACTGCGCATCGGTATAGGCCAGCGTATCCGTCCCTTCCAACTCAATACCAATTGAAAAATCATTACAGCGTTCTCGCCCTTGATAGCTCGACACACCCGCATGCCAGGCGCGTTTATCAAAAGGCACATATTGCACGATTTCACCGTCACGGCGAATCAAACAATGGGCCGAAACACGCAGATGGGCGATCCCGGCAAAATAAGGATGGGCGTTGGGATCAATCGTGCCCGTAAACAGCGCGTCTATCCACGGGCCGCCAAACTCGCCGGGCGGCAGGCTGATATTATGCACCACCAGCAGAGAAGGGTTTTCGTCATCCGGGCGGCAATCGTAATGCGGAGAGGGGACGCGTCGCGCCTCTGCCAGCCAGCCCTCGTCTAACAACATGCAGAATCTCCTTATTGGTGGTGCTCATATCAGGTTCAGGGTAGCATGTTTCCACCTTATGATTCGTTAGCAATTTGGAGTTTTATCATGCCGCCTCGCCGCTATAACCCTGACTACCGACGTGACGCGCTGTTGGAACGCATAAATCTGGATATCCCTGCCGCTGTAGCTCAGGCGCTGCGTGAAGATTTAGGCGGAGAAGTTGATGCCAATAACGATATCACCGCACAGCTTTTACCCGAAGACATGCGCTCCCATGCCACCGTAATCACCCGCGAAGATGGCGTTTTTTGTGGAAAACGTTGGGTGGAAGAGGTCTTTATTCAGCTGGCTGGTGATGATGTCAACATCACATGGCATGTCGAAGATGGCGACAGCATAAAGGCCAATCAGCCGCTGTTTGAACTGGACGGCCCTTCCCGCGTTTTACTGACCGGTGAACGTACTGCGCTGAATTTTGTGCAGACGCTTTCAGGTGTAGCGAGCGAAGTGCGTAAATACGTCGACCTGTTAGCGGGAACCAAGACCCAACTGCTGGATACGCGCAAAACCCTGCCGGGACTGCGTACCGCGCTAAAATACGCCGTATTGTGCGGCGGCGGCGCGAATCATCGTTTGGGGCTGTCCGACGCCTTCCTGATTAAAGAAAACCACATTATTGCTTCCGGCTCGGTACGTCAGGCCGTCGAAAAAGCCTTCTGGTTGCACCCGGATGTGCCGGTTGAAGTCGAAGTAGAAAGCCTGGATGAACTGGACGACGCGCTGAAAGCCGGGGCCGATATCATCATGCTCGATAACTTCGAAACTGACCAAATGCGCGAAGCGGTAAAACGCACCAACGGCCAGGCGCGTCTGGAAGTGTCGGGCAACGTCACCCATGAAACGCTGCGCGAATTTGCCGAAACCGGTGTGGACTTTATCTCCGTTGGCGCGCTGACCAAACATGTTCGCGCACTCGATCTCTCCATGCGATTTCGCTAATTGCTGATTGTATTGCCCGATGACGCTTCGCTTATCGGGCCTACTACACAGGTTTATTCCGTAAGCCGAATACGGCATTTACACCACCACCCGGCAGTTTCTTCGAGTCTCTTCGCAAATACATTGTCTGACTCTGTAATTTCGTAAAAATCCTCTGAACCCGCTTTCCCGTTTTGTTTTTTGTCTCTCGCCGTCCTCCCCTCGGTTTGCCAAAGTAGCGCCAGCAAACTCAAGGAGCGAACGATGAACAAGCAACGAGGCTTTACGCTTATCGAACTCATGGTGGTGATTGGCATTATTGCCATCCTTAGCGCCATCGGCATTCCGGCATATCAAAACTATCTACGCAAAGCCGCGCTGACAGACATGCTGCAAACCTTTGTCCCCTATCGCACGGCGGTTGAGCTCTGTGCACTGGAGCATGGCGGAACAGATACCTGCGATGCCGGAACGAATGGTATTCCCTCTCCAACAACTACCCGTTACGTCTCAGCCATGAGCGTTGAAAAGGGAGTTGTCAGCCTTAGTGGGCAGGAAAGCCTGAACGGGCTAAGCATCACCATGACGCCAGGTTGGGACAATGCCAACGGCATTACCGGCTGGAACCGAAACTGCGTCATCCAGAACGACAGCGCATTGCAGCAGGCCTGTGAAGACGTTTTCCGCTTTGATACCCACTAAGGAACAGAGATGAATACCACCCAACTTACGGCACTATGCCAACGTTATCAGGCAATATTACTGGATGCAGACAATGAAGTGGTGCATATCGCCGTCGTAGACGCCCCATCACACGAACTGCTGGATGCGCTGCATTTTGCCACCACCCGACGCATCGACATTGTCTGCTGGACACGTCAGCAAATGGAAGGCCACACGCATACACCGCAGAAAATGCTCCCGGCAGTAGTCACGAAAAGCAGCGCCAGCGCAGCAGACTTGCTGAATCAGACGTTTCATTCCGCTCTGACGCAACGGGCTTCTGATATTCATTTTGAACCCGAGGAAAATCACTATCGAATCAGATTGCGCGTAGATGGCGTGCTTCACGCTTTACCGGAAGTCACGACCGAGATGGGCATTGCCATCACCGCAAGGTTAAAAGTATTAGGCAGCCTGGATATCGCCGAGCATCGGCTTCCACAAGACGGACAATTTACCGTTGAGATTTCAGGAGAGCCGGTCTCGTTTCGCATCGCCACCCTACCCTGTCGCTACGGCGAAAAAGTCGTGTTACGGCTACTTCATCAGGTCGATCAGTCACTGGAGATCGCGGCGCTGGGAATGCAAGACGCGCAGCTGGCCGCATTTTCGCAAGCCTTGCAGCAGCCTCAGGGGTTGATTCTGGTCACCGGACCTACCGGAAGCGGCAAAACGGTCACGCTGTACAGTGCGCTGCAAACCCGAAACACCCCGGATGTGAATCTTTGTAGCGTGGAGGATCCGGTAGAGATCCCGATCGCAGGCCTCAACCAGACGCAAATTCACCCACGCGCCGGTTTGACTTTTCAGGGAGTCTTACGTGCTCTGCTGCGCCAGGATCCCGACATTATCATGGTGGGTGAAATCCGCGATGGCGAAACGGCCGAAATAGCCCTTAAAGCAGCGCAAACCGGCCATCTGGTTCTTTCTACGCTGCATACCAATTCCACCAGTGAAACGCTGGTGCGCCTGCAACAAATGGGTGTCGCACGCTGGATGATCGCCTCCGCGCTGACGCTCGTTATTGCACAGCGGTTGGTCAGAAAGTTGTGCCCCCATTGCCGACAACGTCAGAGTACGCCTATCACGCTCCCGAAAACTGTCTGGCCTACACCACTACCGAATTGGCAGGCCCCTGGCTGCAAACATTGTTATCACGGATTTTATGGCCGTACGGCATTGTTTGAAGTGCTCCCTGTTACTCCGGCATTACGTCAGAGTATTGCCAGTGGCACATCAGTAGACGAAGTGGAATCTGATGCTCAGCAATCAGGAATGAGAACGCTTTTCGAGAATGGCTGTCAGGCCGTCAAGCAAGGGTTAACGACATTTGAAGAGCTGATTCGTGTACTGGGCATGCCTCATGTCCGCTAAACAGCTTTGGCGATGGCAAGGCATTAACAACGAAGGTAAATCGCTGGAAGGAACGGTATGGGCCGATACCCGACCGTCATTGATGCTGGCTCTTGAGGAACAACAGATTACGCCGCTGCGCATTAAACGTATGCGTGTCAAAATCTCGCACTGGAGCCGTACAAGAAGTGCCGAAACCATACACCAGTTGGCGACATTGCTAAAGGCAGGGTTAACGCTCTCAACAGGTCTAGCTCTGCTTGCTGAACAGCATCCCAGCAGTCAATGGCAGGCGCTACTGCGTACGCTGGCTGACGATATGAAACAGGGCATTACCCTCTCCGCCTCGTTATCACAATGGCAACACGTTTTTCCGCCCCTTTACCAGGCAATGATCCGTACCGGAGAACTTACGGGTAAGCTGGACGACTGCTGTTTTGAACTCGCCTACCAGCAAAAGAAACAACAGCAACTTGCTGATAAAGTTAAAAAATCCCTGCGCTATCCGATCATCATCATAACAATGGCGGTGATGGTCGTATTTGCGATGCTGCAGTTTGTACTCCCTGAGTTTGCCGCTATCTACCAGACGTTCAACACCCCGCTACCGGCGCTCACTCAGTGGATTATTACCATCGCACACTGTAGCAGCCAATGGGGATGGCTGGCGGTAGCGCTTGGCCTGGTAGCAGTTGCCACACATCATTTGATAAAGCAGAAACCGTACTGGCTCATTCTGCGCCAGAAATTGCTGCTCAGCCTCCCGGTCATAGGGCCGATGGTGAGAGGGCAAAAACTCACGCAGATCTTCACTGTTCTGGCGTTAACGCAAAATGCAGGCATTCCCTTTTTGCAGGGGCTTGAGAGCGTTACCGAAACGCTGGCTAACCCTTTCTGGTCTCAACGTTTAGCACTGGTTCAGCAGGACATCAGCTCTGGAAAACCGATCTGGTTAGCGCTTAAAAATAGTGGTGAATTCAGCCCATTGTGTATACAGCTGGTCAGAGCTGGTGAAGCTTCCGGCTCGCTGGATGCAATGCTGCGCAATCTTGCTCATCACCATGGCGAGAAAACCCTGGCTCAGGCTGAGAATTTGGCTGCATTACTTGAGCCTGCGTTGCTGGTCATTACGGGGCTTATCATCGGTACGCTGGTCGTCGCGATGTATTTACCGATTTTCCATCTGGGAGATGCGATGAGCGGGGTGGGATAGATTCAAATGCCTGATGACGGCGTAACGCCATCAGGCATTTCACAGAACTAGCTGTTATTACAGGCTATTGAAAACACGGTTTTCTTGTTCCTGTACACGAATAAACGTTGTACGTTTGGTCAGCTCTTTCAGACGGGATGCGCCCACATAGGTACAAGCAGAACGCAAACCGCCGAGGATATCGCGAGCGGTATTATCAACCGGGCCGCGCAGTGGCAGCTTGACGGTTTTACCTTCTGCAGCGCGGTACTGTGCAACACCACCTACGTGACGCGTCATGGCAGATTCAGAGCTCATACCGTAGAACAGCATGAATTTCTCACCGTTCTCTTCAACAATTTTGCCGCCACTTTCTTCATGACCAGCCAGCATGCCGCCGAGCATCACGAAGTCTGCGCCGCCACCGAACGCTTTTGCCACGTCACCCGGCATTGTGCAGCCGCCGTCGCTGACAATCATGCCCCCCAGACCGTGGGCTGCATCGGCGCATTCAATAACCGCAGAAAGCTGTGGATAGCCAACGCCGGTTTTTACACGCGTGGTACATACAGAACCTGGGCCAATGCCAACTTTGACAATATCAGCACCGGAGAGCACCAGCTCTTCGCACATTTCACCGGTGACCACATTGCCCGCACAGATCGTTTTTGTCGGCCATGCTTCACGCGCTTTTGACACGAACTGAACAAAATGCTCTGAGTAGCCATTGGCCACATCAATGCAGATAAAGTTCAACGCGGGGTTGAGCGCCAGAATCTGTTTAGTTTTTTCGAAATCTGCATCAGACGTACCGGTTGAAACCATTACGTGTTTAAGCACATCGGCAGAGCTCTCTGCGATGAAGGCGGCCCAGTCTTCAACAGAATAGTGTTTGTGCACGGCGGTCAGGATGTCGAAGGATGCCAGTGCCGTTGCCATGGCAAACGTCCCGACAGTGTCCATGTTCGCGGCAATAATAGGTACGCCGGACCAGGTCTGACCTGAATGCTTAAAGGTAAATTGACGTTCCAGTTCAACATCGGAACGGCTTTTGAGAGTAGAACGCTTAGGGCGGATAAGAACGTCTTTGAAACCTAACTTCAGATCTTCTTCGATACGCATGTGCGGATTCCTGGGGTTAATGGCGAAAAATCGAAACTCACAACTCCAGTGACGCTATCATACGCACTAATCAATGCCGCGCAAGACTGCGAAATTCTCTTTTTTTACGCTACAATCCCATAAATTTACCTGGCGAATAGTAGGTTAATCCTGCAGCAGCCTCGCCTTCGCACGCATAACTTTTAACTGTTTGATAATCAAACTTAAACTCCAGGATCGGCATCTATGAGGTATACGGTAGCCTTAACCGGCGGCATTGGCAGTGGTAAAAGCACCGTTGCAAATGCGTTCGCTGACCTCGGAATAAACGTCATTGATGCAGATATTATTGCGCGCCAGGTGGTTGAACCCGGCACACCTGCTCTTAAGGCGATCGAAGAACATTTTGGTTCCGACGTTATAGCCGCAGACGGATCGTTGCAGCGACGCATTTTACGCGAACGCATTTTTTCCAATCCTGAGGAGAAAAGCTGGCTGAATGCTCTGCTTCATCCGCTTATTCAGCAGGAAACCCAGCGTCAGTTTCAGCAAGCAACCTCTCCTTATCTGCTATGGGTTGTCCCTTTGCTGGTGGAAAATTCGCTGTATAAAAAAGCCGACCGCGTACTCGTGGTGGATGTCACCCCCGAAACCCAGCTCAGACGCACCATGCAGCGTGATGACGTCACGCGTGAGCATGTTGAACAAATTCTTGCTGCCCAGGCAACGCGTGAAGCGCGGCTGGCCGTGGCAGACGATGTTATTGATAATAATGGCGCACCGGAAGCCATCGCCTCGGATGTCGCCCGCCTGCACGCGCTCTATTTGCAATGCGCGTCGCAGTTTGTCTCACAGGAAAAACCGTAATGCACACCCAGGTCCTTTTTGAACACCCTCTCAATGAGAAGATGCGTACATGGCTGCGCATTGAGTTTTTAATCCAACAGCTCTCCGTTAATTTGCCCATTGCTGACCATGCCGGCGCTCTGCATTTTTTCCGCAATATCGGAGATTTACTGGATGTATTTGAACGCGGCGAAGTCCGTACCGAACTCCTCAAAGAACTGGAGCGACAGCAGCGTAAACTCCAGGCCTGGGTCGAAGTTCCCGGCGTCGATCAAAGCAGAATAGACTCTTTGCGTCAGCAGCTAAAAAGTGCAGGCAGCATTCTGATTTCTGCCCCGCGTATTGGACAGACGCTGCGCGAAGATCGTCTGATTGGTCTCGTACGTCAGCGTTTAAGTATTCCTGGCGGGTGCTGCAGTTTCGATCTGCCGACTCTGCATATCTGGTTACACCTGGCACAGTCGCATCGTGACGCGCAGGTTGAAACCTGGCTTGCCAGCCTGAATCCGCTCAATCAGGCGCTGTCGCTGGTACTGGATTTAATTCGCAACTCAGCGCCGTTTCGTAAGCAAACCAGCCTGAATGGTTTTTATCAGGACAACGGCGAAGATGCAGATCTGCTACGCTTGCAGTTGCCGCTTGATTCGCTGCTTTATCCGCAAATTTCTGGTCATAAGAGCCGTTTTGCCATCCGCTTTATGCCGCTGGATAGCGAGAATGGTCAGGTGCCTGAGCGCCTCGATTTTGAACTGGCGTGCTGTTAAGGAGTCAACATGTCTGAACAAACCATCGTCAACTGCCCAACCTGCGGCAAGCCTGTAGTATGGGCTGAGGTCAGTCCGTTTCGCCCATTCTGCAGCAAGCGCTGCCAGTTAATCGATCTGGGAGAGTGGGCCGCAGAAGAGAAACGCATCCCAAGCTCTGGTGATCTGTCAGAAAGCGACGACTGGAGTGAAGAGCAGAAGTAATTCTGCTAAAACGGTGGGTCGGAAAAGGCACGCCGCATCCGACATTTTATGTTGTTTTGCCTGATGGCGCTGCGCTTATCAGGCCTACGAACTAAAACGTAGGGCGGGCAAGCGTAGCGCCCCCGCCATAATTTGCCGGATGCGGCGTTGCCTTATCCGGACTACAGCACCATTAGTCAGCTATCAGCTTTTCAATGACCGGTGCATTCGCGGGCGGGAAATCCTGCGCATTCAGAGCATCTTGCGCAATCCACTGCGCCGGTTGCCCCTCTTTTCCCCACGGCTCGCCTTCCCAGCTTTCAACCAGCCAGAACCACAGAGTGATATGCCTGTCCGGAAACTGATACTCCAGCTTTTCGAACAATGAGCTTTGAGTCGGTGTGATCCCCACTTCTTCCTGTAGCTCGCGAATCAGCGCCTGCTCCGGCGTTTCGCCCGCTTCAATTTTCCCGCCGGGAAACTCCAGCTTATTGGCCATGTGGGCATCAGCCGCACGCTGGGTGATAAAAATTTCATGTTGCTGATTACGAATAATCCCGACGGCGATTTGCAGTATTTTCATCTTTATCGTCCATAAAAAAGGCGCAGAATTCTGCGCCTTTTCAGTAAGTTATTTTCTTAGCTCAGACGGCCGTGGCACTGTTTGTATTTTTTGCCAGAGCCGCAAGGACACGGATCGTTACGACCCACTTTACGATCGCCGGTTTGTGCTGCCAGCTCTTCTGCTGCGGCAGAATCGTCGCCTTTATGACTCAACTGCTGCATCTGCGCTAAGCGCTCAGCTTCTTCACGACGCTGCTGCTCCATGGCTTCGACTTCTTCAGGCATACGCACCTGAACTTTGCTCAGGGTGCTGATCACTTCGTATTTCAGTGATTCCAGCATTGACGCAAACATAGAGAAGGATTCACGCTTGTATTCCTGCTTCGGATCTTTTTGCGCATAACCACGCAGGTGGATACCCTGGCGCAGATAGTCCATCGCAGCAAGGTGCTCTTTCCACAGGGAGTCGAGAGTTTGCAGCATCACGCCTTTTTCGAAGTGACGCATCATCTCCGCGCCCACAACTTCTTCTTTACGCTGATAAACTTCGATGGCGTTTGCCAGGATACGTTCACGCAGCGTTTCTTCGTGCAGCTCAGGCTCTTTATCCAGCCACTCAGAAATCGGCATCTCAAGATCGAAGTCGTTTTTCAGACGTTCCTGCAGACCCGGGATATCCCACATTTCTTCCAGAGACTGCGGCGGAATATAGGCATCAATAGTTGCTTTGAAGACATCTTCACGGATGCTGTTGATGGTTTCGCTAACGTCAGTTACGTCCAGCAGTTCGTTACGCTGGGTGTAGATAGCACGACGCTGATCGTTGGCAACGTCATCATATTCCAGCAGCTGCTTACGAATATCGAAGTTGCGGCTTTCCACTTTACGCTGCGCGTTAGCAATTGCTTTGGTCACCCATGGGTGTTCAATGGCTTCGCCAGGCTTCATACCCAGTTTACGCATCATGCCTGACACGCGGTCAGAGGCAAAAATACGCATCAGCGCATCTTCCATCGACAGATAGAAACGGGAAGAGCCCGCATCACCCTGACGACCCGAACGACCACGCAGCTGGTTATCGATACGGCGAGATTCGTGACGCTCGGTACCGATAATATGCAAGCCACCGGCAGCTAATACCGCGTCATGGCGAACCTGCCAATCGGCTTTAATCTGCGCGATTTGTTCAGGAGTTGGGTTTTCCAGCTCGGCAACTTCCGCCTGCCAGCTACCGCCCAGTACGATATCGGTACCACGACCGGCCATGTTCGTCGCGATAGTCACGGCTGACGGGTAACCCGCCTGGGCAACGATTGCAGCTTCGTTGGCGTGGAACTTGGCGTTCAGAACATTGTGTTTGATACCCGCTTTGCTCAGCTCGTTAGACACTACTTCCGATTTTTCAATGGAGATAGTACCTACCAGTACCGGCTGGCCATTTGCGGTACGCTCTTTAATATCTTCAATGATCGCCTGAATTTTTTCCGCTTCGGTCATGTACACCAGATCCGGTAAATCCTTACGGATCATCGGACGGTTGGTCGGCACAACCACGGTATCCAGTTTGTAGATGGAGCTAAATTCAAACGCTTCAGTGTCGGCTGTACCGGTCATACCGGCCAGTTTTTCGTACAAACGGAAGTAGTTCTGGAAGGTAATAGATGCCAGCGTCTGGTTCTCGTTCTGGATCTCTACGCCTTCTTTAGCTTCAACAGCCTGGTGCAGACCATCGGACCAGCGACGCCCCTGCATGGTACGACCGGTGTGTTCATCGACGATGATAACTTCGCCGTCTTTCACGATGTAGTCTACGTCGCGGGTAAACAGCACGTGCGCACGCAGTGCGGCAGTCACGTGGTGCATCAGCATAATGTTGCCTGGAGAGTACAGTGACTCGCCCTCGTCCATAATGCCTTCGTTAACCAGCAGCTCTTCAATCAGTACCAGACCACGCTCGGTCAGGTTAACCTGGCGCGCTTTCTCATCAACAGAGAAGTGGCCTTCGCCCTGGAACGTGTCGGAATCTTCCTTCTCCTGACGGATCAGGTGCGGGATGATTTTGTTCACTTTTTTGTACATTTCCGAGCTGTCTTCAGCCGGGCCGGAAATGATCAGCGGCGTACGCGCTTCATCGATCAGGATGGAGTCGACTTCATCGACCAGCGCATAGTGCAGTTTACGTTGAACACGCTCTTCCGGACTAAACGCCATGTTGTCACGCAGGTAGTCAAAGCCGTATTCGTTGTTGGTACCGTAAGTAATATCGGCGTTGTAGGCTTCACGCTTGGCTGGCGCAGGCAGGCCAGACATGTTGATACCAACGGTCATGCCGAGGAATTCAAACAGCGGGCGGTTATTTTCGGCATCACGCTGAGCCAGATAGTCGTTCACGGTAACCACGTGTACGCCCTTCCCGCTTAATGCGTTCAGGTAGGCTGGCAGCGTCGCGGTAAGGGTTTTACCTTCACCAGTACGCATTTCCGCGATGCAGCGATCGTTAAGCACCATACCGCCCAGCAGCTGAACGTCGAAGTGACGCATACCGAACACACGCTTACTCGCTTCACGCACTACGGCGAACGCTTCCGGGATCAGGCTCTCAACGCTGGCACCTTTTTCCAGACGGGCGCGGAATTCAGCGGTCTTCGCTTTCAGTTCATCATCGGAGAGCTTTTCCATCTCCGGTTCCATCGCGTTGATGACATTGACCACTTTACGCATACGACGCAGCGTACGCTCGTTACGGCTACCGAATACTTTCGTTAATAATTTGATTAGCATAATAAAATCTCAAACGCCCCGCGGTGCGGAGTCAAAAATTATAAGTTGGAAGGTTCTTTTTTAGCTGAGGCGTTGAGGACCAGCGCGGATACCCTGCAGCTGGCTGATCCAGACCGGAACGCTAAACGCGGCCTGAGAGGTAAAGTGTGCGTATGTCACGCGACTTACTGTCGCGGGCGGAGTGCCTTCTTGCGTCAGCATCGCGCTGAGCGTATTCAGTAACGCAAGATGATGCGCCTGGATTGGCAATGGCTCTTCAGCAACGGGCAACGCCTGAGGCGCCATGGCAAAAGAAAGATGGCGGATAACCGTACGAATGGCATGTTGATGCCAGTAATCGACGGTAAAATTTGGGCGGCGATTAGTCGCTTCCAGCAAAGCAAGCTGGCTAAAGTTAACTTTAGCGCCTTGATCGTGATTGCTGGCGGTCGCCTTCGCGGGGGTATTAGGCTCAGCAGCATTACCGAGCGCGGGCAGGCCAAAACTAGCCGCGACCATCCCCAACAGGAGATGCGGCCAGAAGTACCGTCTGCCTAACTGTCGCCAGCGCGTCAGTATTCCACTCACGTTATTGCCACCTGATATACCCTGCGTTTGGGGTTACAAATGCAAAACCATTTTTTGCGCACAAATCTTACCATTAATGCGTTCGCACCACAGCAGTAATGACAGCAAGTCGCGGGTAAATATGCTTAAGAAAGCAGCGATCGAACGGTATTTTAATCTACCTGTGGGGAAAAAGTCGCTTCAGATAAGGTGGTTTGCACTCGGAAGATAAAAAAACGACTGGCTCACCTGGCCGGAGAGAGTGCCAGATTAACCAGTCGAATTTATGCGACAGCGTATGTCGTTATGCCAGTACGGTCGATGGTGCTTTGAACGCCAACGGCAGTTCTGCATCGTCCTGGAAGGTCACATATTCCCAAGCTTCCTGTTTTGCCAGGACCGCCTGCAACAGTTTGTTATTCAATGCATGACCGGATTTATACGCGGTAAATGCACCAATAATGTTGTGACCACACATGAACAAGTCACCGATCGCGTCGAGCATTTTGTGACGAACGAATTCATCTTCAAAACGCAGGCCGTCTTCGTTCAATACGCGATAATCGTCAACAACGATGGCACAATCGAAGCTGCCGCCCAGGCACAGGCCGCGGGACTGCAGATATTCGATATCACGCATGAAGCCGAAAGTACGCGCACGGCTGATCTGACGCATGAACGCATCCGCAGAGAAGTTCATCGCGTAGCGCTGTGTGCTGGAGTCGATCGCCGGATGGTTAAAGTCGATGGTGAAATCCAACGTAAAACCATTATACGGCTTAAACTCAGCCCACTTATCGCCATCTTCGACACGAACGGTCTCTTTGATGCGAACAAATTTTTTGGCGCTGCTCAGTTCTTCAATACCTGCATCAAGCAGCAGATAAACGAACGGAGCGGCACTGCCATCCATGATCGGGATTTCCGGTGCGTTAACTTCAATAACGATGTTATCGATACCTAAACCCGCCAGAGCAGCATTAAGGTGCTCTACGGTTGAAATCCGTACATCATGCTCATTGACCAGACACGTACAGAGCATGGTATCACGCACAGATTTGGCATCGGCCGGGAAATCTACCGGAGGATTCAAGTCGGTGCGACGATAGATGACCCCGGTGTTGGCCGGCGCAGGGCGTAATGTCAGGGTGACTTTTTTGCCGGTATGCAAACCGACGCCAGTCGCCTGAACGATACGTTTAAGAGTCCTTTGTTTGATCATCGTATAATCTCGCCAAATTACCTATCCAACCGAAGTGTACTATACATTCGGTGGGCCAGTTTAGCACAAAGAGCCACAATTCCCAAATTCCAGCTAATTCTTAATCAGCTTGCTTACGCAGGAATGCTGGGATATCCAGATAATCCGGCTCTTTGGTGGTTTGCGGCGTATTGTCGTTAACCACTTTCGCTACCGGTTTCTGCTCTTGCGTCAACGGCGCCATGCCGTGCTGCTGGTAACGATCCATTACCGGCTGCTGTACCTGCTTGTTGGTCACCAGAGTGATTTCAGGACGTTTGTCCATACCAATTCCAGTTGCAACAACGGTCACGCGCAGTTCGTCGTTCATATCCGGGTCCAGGGAGGTACCGATTACCACGGTCGCATTATCCGATGCAAAGGCACGAATCGTGTTACCGACGGTTTCGAACTCATCCAGACGCAGGTCGAAGCCCGCAGTAATGTTGACCAGCACGCCGCGCGCACCAGACAGATCGATGTCTTCCAGCAGCGGAGAAGAGATAGCCATTTCAGCCGCTTCTTCTGCACGGTCTTCACCGCTTGCCACGCCTGAACCCATCATCGCGTAGCCCATTTCGGACATCACGGTGCGCACGTCTGCAAAGTCGACGTTCATCAGGCCCGGACGAGTAATCAGTTCAGCGATACCCTGGACTGCGCCTTTCAGCACATCGTTCGCTGCGCCAAACGCATCCAGCAGGGAGATACCGCGACCCAGCACTTTCAGCAGTTTGTCATTCGGAATAGTGATCAGAGAGTCCACATGTTTGGACAGCTCGGTGATACCCTGCTCCGCGAATGCCATACGCTTCTTACCTTCAAAGTTGAAAGGCTTAGTCACGACAGCAACGGTCAGAATACCTAAATCTTTTGCTACTTCAGCAACCACTGGCGCTGCACCGGTACCGGTACCGCCGCCCATGCCAGCTGCGATAAACACCATGTCTGCGCCGTCAAGCGCTGCACGCAGAGCTTCACGATCTTCGTCTGCCGCATTACGGCCTACTTCCGGGTTTGCACCCGCGCCCAGACCTTTGGTGATGCCGCTACCAATCTGAATGGTCTGTCCAACCGCCGTTTTACGCAACGCCTGAGCGTCGGTATTCACCGCGAAGAATTCAACACCTTCGATGCGCTCGCGCACCATGTGTTCAACGGCATTACCGCCGCCGCCGCCGACGCCGATGACTTTAATCACCGCGTCATTGGTAAGTTCCATAGGTTCAAACATAGTTTCTCTCTCCGTTGTGCCTGTCGCCTGAGACCGTTAATGTGCGTTGGTCTCTTTAAAAATTAAAACTCTTTTCGCAGCCAGCTATTGAGTCGTTTGATCCACGAGCCAACTGATGCCGTAACGCGTTTTTCTACTTCAGCCTCACCACTCAAATGGGATTCTTTCCCGTAGTGAAGCAGCCCCACTGCCGTTGAATAATAAGGCTCCTGGGCATAATCCGTCAGACCAGTGATATTCAGCGGTGCGCCAATACGTACTTGCGTATGGAACACGCGCTGTGCGCAGGCCGCAAGACCTTCAATTTGCGCAGCGCCACCGGTTAACACAATCCCCGCCGCCAGATGATGTTTCACACCCTGCTGGCGAAGCTGTTCTTGTAATTGCAAAATTTCTTCGTTGACCAGGTTGAGCAGCTCGGTATAACGCGGCTCAATGACCTCTGCCAGGGTCTGACGTTGCAGGCTACGCGGTGGACGACCACCTACGCTTGGCACTTCAACGCTTTCGTCTTTACCCACGATGGAGCCCAGCGCGCAACCATGACGCACTTTGATGGCTTCAGCATCGCTCGGCGGCGTACCAAAGGCATACGCGATATCGCTGGTCACTACATTCCCTGCATAAGGGATAACTTTAGTGTGGCGCAACGCCCCGCCAGTATAAACGGCGATGTCCATTGTACCACCACCAATATCCACCACGCAGACACCCAGCTCACGTTCATCTTCCGTCAACACGGAATAACTGGCTGCCAACCCGGCAAAAATCAGTTGGTCAACTTTCAGACCACAACGTTCAACGGCTTTGACAATGTTCTTCGCCATGTCGTTGTGGCAGGTAATAAGATGGACTTTTGCCTGCATACGCACGCCGGAAAGACCGACCGGATTTTTAATGCCTTCCTGGTAGTCGATGGCGTATTCCTGCGGAATAACGTGCAGAACACGATGTTCATCGCGAACGCGTACGGATTTTGCCGTATGTACCACGTTTTCCACATCTTCCTGCGTCACTTCCTCTTCGGAAATGGGCACCATACCAATTTCATTTTGACAGCTAATATGTTTACCGGAAAGTGCCAGATACACCGAGGAAATCTGGCAATCTGCCATCAGTTCAGCCTGGTCAATGGCGCGCTGTACGCACTTCACCACTGACTCAAGGTCATTCACCCCGCCTTTATCCATACCTCGCGATGGGCAACTGCCCACGCCAATGATATTGACCATACCGTCGGGCAGAACTTCCCCTACTAAAGCGGCTACCTTCGCGGTGCCAATCTCCAGTCCAACTACCAGTTTTCTGTCCGTCGCCTTGATCATTGTTGTTCTGCCTGTGCCTGATTCTGTTGCTGATTAGATTCCTCAGGAGGCAAGGGAACCCAGCCTACTGCCGCTCCTGAGTCATAACGCAAATCAACGTAGCTAATCCGTTTGCCATCGGTTTGCGCCTGCTGCTGTAAAACCGGGTAGAGTTCCACAAAGCGAGCCAAACGTTTTATCGTATCGCCCCTGCCCAGATTCAGCTTAATATCGTTATTCAGCGTCAACTGCCAGGAACGACGAGCGGTCATCGCCGCTTCCTTCAGGGTGAATCTATCCTTAGCCAGCACCTGCCCCATATCGCGGAACCCTTGCAACACTTCACTTGCGCTGCCTTCCGGTCCATACAACATGGGTAATACCTGCTTATTGGCCCGACCGGTTGGAACACTGAATGTATTTCCTTCAGCATCCACCATATGTTGGTCATTCCAACGCGCAATGGGCACATATTCAACCAGATGAATCTTCAATTCATCGGGCCATTGCTTTCTGACGCTCGCCTGTTTAATCCAGGGGAGGCGTTCAATTTGACTCTGAATGATATTCACATCCTGAGTCATAAAGGTTCCCGGAGCGCCCAGCGCCAAAATGGACTGACGAATATCGTCATTGCGCGTGTAATGTCGTTCGCCGGTTAACACCAGTTTCGATAAAGGCAAACGTTGCGCATCTTCCATCCATCCCAACACTACCCAGCCGCTGACAAACACGGTGCACAGCACTGTCAGCAGGAACAATATTCCTGCAAGACGCGTTCCATTATTGCGGCGTGAGGAGTTTACTTCTTCTTCATCACCGTTTCGCGTGTTCAGCGCAGCCTGCGACATATCAGTCCGCCAACTCCAGAATTCTTACCACCAACTGCGAGAAGCTCAGGCCCGCCTGACGCGCCGCCATCGGCACCAGACTGTGGCTGGTCATACCCGGAGAGGTATTCGCTTCCAGCAGATAAAACTGGCCATCGCTGTCCAGCATGACATCAATGCGACCCCAACCTTTACAGCCCAATGTGGTCCACGCTTTCAGAACTAATTCCTGTAAACGGGCCTCTTGTTCGACTTCCAGACCGGCAGGGCAGAAATATTGTGTCTCATCAGAGAGATACTTCGCCTCATAATCATAGAAGGTTCCCGCGGGTTGGATACGTATTGACGGTAAAATTTCTTCACCAAGTATCGCAACTGTAAATTCCGGGCCACTTAGCCATTTTTCGATCAGTACTTCTTCATCATGCTGAAAAGCCAATGCTAATGCACCATGCAAAGCATTTTCTTCTTCAACTTTTGACATCCCTACGCTTGAGCCTTCACGGCTTGGCTTCACAATCAGCGGCAAACCTAGCGCAGAAATCTCCGTAACCACCTCATCACTAAGGCCTTTTTCGAACTCAGCGCGGGTCAATGCGACCCAAGGTGCGACCGGTAAACCGGCCCCCTGCCACAGTAGTTTGCTGCGCAGTTTGTCCATCGAAATCGCAGAAGCCATGACGCCACTACCGGTGTACGGCAGACCAATCAGCTCCAGCATGCCCTGCAACGTGCCATCTTCACCACCACGACCGTGCAGCGCAATAAACACCTTTTGAAAACCCATCGATTTCAAAAGCGTGACATCGACCTCTTTTGGGTCAATTGGATGAGCATCCACACCACCTTCGCGTAACCCTGCCAGTACGGCCGCGCCGGAATTCAGCGAAACGTCACGCTCTGCGGAGGTTCCCCCTAACAGGACCGCGATTTTATCAGCCATGTTGTTCTTCCTCCGGGTTTTGCGGCTTCAGTTTGATTTCAGCTAAGGAACGCGCGATTTTGCCGATATTTCCAGCGCCCTGCACCAAAATCAGATCGTTGCCGGTTAATACCGGCGCCAGCATATCTGCCACCTGAGCCGGATCGGATACCAGAATCGGGTCGATCTTACCGCGACCACGAATCGTACGGCACAGCGAGCGGCTGTCGGCTCCTGGAATCGCGGCTTCACCCGCGGCGTACACATCCAGCATCAACAGCGCATCGACCTGAGTCAGCACGTTGGCAAAGTCGTCATACAGATCGCGAGTACGCGTAAAGCGGTGCGGCTGGAACAGCATCACCAAATTTTTGTCCGGCCAGCCCGCGCGTGCAGCTTTAATCGTGGCATCCACTTCCGTAGGGTGATGACCATAATCATCCACCAGCATCGCAGTCCCGGTTTTACCGTTTACCGGCTCAAGTGGGAATTCGCCGAGGAAGTCAAAACGTCGTCCGGTGCCCTGGAAACTTTCCAGCGCGCGCAGAATTGCGTCGTCTTCAATGCCTTCTTCTGTTGCAACTGCTACCGCCGCCGCCGCGTTCAGCGCATTGTGACGGCCCGGTGCGTTCAACGTCACGCGTAAATCGGCCATCCCCTGACGCAGCAGCGTGAAGTGCCCTTGTGGGCCAATCTGCTGATAATCTTCGACGCGCACATCAGCATCATCGCTGAAACCATAGGTTGTGGTTTGACGACCGACTCGCGGCAACAACTCGCGGATCACTGGGTCGTCAACGCACATCACCGCACGACCATAAAACGGCAAGTTATGCAGGAAATTAATAAACGTCTGCTTTAAATTTTCGAAGTCGCCATGGTAGGTATCCATATGATCGGCTTCGATATTGGTAACAATCGCTACCATCGGCTGCAAATGCAGGAACGACGCATCGCTCTCATCCGCCTCCGCTATTAAATAACGGCTATGACCCAGACGCGCATGGACGCCTGCGGCCTTCACCAGACCGCCGTTGACAAACGTCGGATCCAGCCCCGCTTCCGCGTAGATACTGGAGACCATCGCTGTGGTCGTGGTTTTACCGTGCGTCCCGGCAATGGCGATACCGTGACGAAAACGCATTAACTCCGCCAGCATTTCAGCACGACGGATCACCGGAATGCGCGCTTCATGCGCCGCAACAATTTCCGGGTTATCCGCAGAAATGGCGCTGGATACCACCACCACGCTCGCATCACGCACGTTTTCCGGGCGATGGTTGAAGAAAATCGTGGCGCCCAGATTCGTCAACTGCTGCGTCACCGGGTTCGGCGCTAAGTCAGAACCGCTGATCTGATAACCTTCGTTGGCCAAAACTTCGGCAATACCGCCCATACCAGCACCACCGATGCCGACAAAGTGAATGTGCCGAACGCGACGCATTTCGGGCACGATGGAACGCAGTTTTGCCAGTTGTTGTGTATTCATTCTTTAGCCATTAACTTCTTAGTTCATGCGATGCAAAAGGCATCACCACAATTACGCCCGGGCAGCCCGGCTCACTTCATTAGCAACACGCTCTGTAGCATCCGGAATGGAAGCGGCGCGCGCACGTTCTGCCATGGTTAATAAAGTTTCTCGCGACCACCCGGAAAGGGTGTTAGCGACGGCATCCACAGTAAACTGCGGCTGCTCAAGAATTTTGGCGGCGCCCGCTTTCTCCAGCGGCAGCGCATTCCAGTACTGCTGTCGGTCTTTATGCTGAAAAGGCACAAACAGCGCAGGCAAACCTGCGGCGGCAATTTCGCTTACCGTCAGCGCGCCGGAGCGACAAACTACAACATCCGCCCACGCGTAGGCAGCTGCCATATCATCAATAAACTCAGTGACCTTGTGCTGCGGTTGTCCCGCGTCGGCATACGCCTGTTCAACGGTTTGCTGCGCGCCTTTGCCACTCTGATGCCAGATAGTCACCGCGTCACCAAGCTTTGCGGCAACCTGCGGCATCGTCTGGTTCAATACGCGTGCGCCCTGAGATCCCCCGACGACCAGCACGCGAACCGGGCCTTCACGCCCCGCCAGACGCGCTTCGGGCAACGGCAGCGCCAGAACGTCGGTGCGTACTGGGTTACCCACCACTTCCGCATTCGGGAAAGCGCCAGGAAAAGCCTGCATCACCTTCGTTGCAATCTTCGCCAGCCACTTGTTAGTTAATCCCGCAATGCCGTTCTGCTCATGCAGGACAACCGGAATGCCTAATGACCAGGCAGCCAGACCGCCAGGGCCGGACACGTAACCGCCCATCCCCAGCACCACATCAGGCTTAAACTGCTTCATGATGGCGCGCGCCTGACGCCAGGCATTAAAAATACGCACGGGGGCGGCAAGCAGCGCGTTGACACCTTTGCCACGCAAACCGGAGATGCGAATAAAGTCAATTTCAATGCCATGCTTCGGCACTAAGTCCGCTTCCATACGATCGGCGGTGCCCAGCCAACGAACCTGCCAGCCCTGGGCCATTAAATGATGCGCGACCGCCAGCCCCGGGAACACATGCCCTCCGGTACCGCCTGCCATCACCATTAACCGCTTCGGTTGACCACTCATCGTGCACCTCGTGTAAACGCCTGGGCTTTTTCCAGACGCGTTTCATAATCAATACGTAACAAAAACATGATGGCCGTCGACATAATCAACAAACTGGAACCACCATAACTGATCAGCGGTAACGTCAGACCTTTTGTTGGCAGCATGCCTGCTGCCGCGCCGACGTTTACCAGCGCCTGGAAGCTAAACCAAATCCCGATGGAGCAGGCTAAAAAGCCTGAAAAACGGTGGTCAATTTCCAGCGCTTTGCGGCCAATCGACATCGCGCGAAAAGCGACGAAGAATACCATTAAAAGTGCCAATACCACACCGATATAACCCAGCTCTTCCCCAATGATGGCGAAGATGAAGTCGGTGTGCGCTTCCGGTAAATACTCCAGTTTTTGCACCGAATTACCTAACCCCTGACCCCAAACCTCACCGCGACCAAAAGCCATCAGCGATTGCGTTAACTGATAGCCGCTGCCAAACGGATCTTCCCATGGGTTCCAGAAGGAGGTTACGCGGCGAATACGATACGGTTCGGCAAGGATCAGCAGCACCACCGCCGAAATCCCCATGCCGATAATGGCAATGAACTGCCACAGTTTCGCGCCAGCGAGAAACAGCATCGCCAGCGTCGTGACAAACAGCACCACCACCGTACCAAGGTCAGGCTGCGCCAGCAGTAAGACTGCCAGCACCAGAATCACACCCATCGGTTTTAAGAAGCCGCGCAGGTTATTACGCACTTCATCGACTTTACGCACCAGGTAGTTAGCGAGATAACAGAACAGCGACAGCTTGGTGAATTCCGCAGGCTGAATACGCAGTGGACCCAGCGCGATCCAGCGCGATGCCCCGTTAACTGAGCTCCCCACCACCAGCACGATCAACAACATGATGATCGAGGCGATCAGCATCGTCGTGCTGTACTTTTGCCAGAACTCCATCGGCAGACGCAGCGTCACCATCGCCAGACAGAACGCGAGGAAGATATACAGCGCGTCACGCTTAGCAAACAGGAAAGGATCGCCTGCCAGGCGTTGCCCTACGGGCATCGATGCCGATGTCACCATCACAAAACCGATCGCTGCCAGACCAAAAGTCAGCCACAGCAGCATGCGGTCATACATGATCAGGCTGTCCGCGTCTTTATCACGCGAAGCCATCACCCAGCCTTTAAGTGCCGCGAAGATCCACGCCAGGACACCCAGTCCCGGTACGCGCGGCATTTTCAGACGAGGGAGAGAGAATCGCATCAACCCAACTCCTTCGCTAAACGGGTAAAGACGTCACCGCGTTGCTCAAAGTTCTTGAACTGGTCAAGGCTGGCGCAGGCTGGCGACAGCAGCACCATATCGCCCGACTTCACACGCGGTGCGAGCAGACGCATTGCCTGCTCCATGGTTTCAGTGTGTTCCGCAACCTCAGGACGCAGAGCGGCAAGCTGCGCGCCATCGCGACCAAAGCAGTACAGACGAATGTTGTCGCCAGTCAGGTAGCGTTGCAGCGGCATAAAGTCGGCGGATTTCCCATCGCCGCCCAGCAGCAGGTGCAACGTACCGTCAACGTGCAGACCATTCAGCGCCGCTTCGGTGCTGCCAACGTTGGTGGCTTTTGAATCGTTGATCCAACGCACACCGTTATGATTCAGTACCAACTGGAAACGATGCGCCAGACCGGTAAAGGTAGTCAGCGCTTTCAGGCTGGATGCCCGCGGCAGACCCGCAGCATCCGCCAGCGCCAGCGCCGCCAGGGCGTTGGTATAGTTATGCTGACCGGTAAGCGTCATCTCTTTCACGTTCAGGACTTTTTCGCCCTTCACCCGCAGCCAGGTTTCACCCTGCTGACGATTGAGATGATAGTCACCCATGTTGATGCCAAAGCTCACGCAGCGCTCATCCGCCCCGCGAATCGGCATGGTCAACGCATCATCGGCATTAACCACACACACTTTCGCATTCTCATAGACGCGCAGTTTGGCTGCACGGTACTGCTGCAAGCCAAACGGATACCTGTCCATATGATCTTCGGTGACGTTCAAAATAGTGGCGGCTACGGCCTGTAAGCTGGAGGTTGTCTCCAGCTGGAAGCTCGACAACTCCAGTACATACAGCTCACGTTCGTCATCCAGCAACATCAGCGCGGGCAGGCCGATATTTCCGCCAACACCCACGTTCACACCAGCCGCTTTCGCCATTTCTCCCACCAACGTGGTGACGGTGCTTTTCCCGTTGGAACCGGTGATCGCGACGATCGGCGCCTGCGCTTCACGACAGAACAGCTCGATGTCACCGACAATTTCGATCCCTACATCAGCAGCGGCGCTCAGCGAAGGATGCGCCAGGGCAATACCAGGGCTGGCGACGATAAGATCGGCGGCCAGCAGCCAATCATCATTCAGGCTGCCAACATGACGCTCAACCGCTTCCGGCAATTTATCCAGGCCAGGTGGCGTTGCGCGGGTATCCATCACACGCGGCGTCACGCCGCGCGCCAGAAAGAAATCCACGCAGGACAGCCCGGTCAATCCCAGACCGATAATGACGACTTTTTTACCCTGGTAATCAGCCATGATTAACGTACCTTCAGCGTTGCCAGGCCAATCAGCACCAGCATCAGCGAAATAATCCAGAAGCGCACAATTACGCGCGGTTCCGGCCAGCCTTTCAGTTCATAGTGATGGTGAATCGGCGCCATACGGAAGATGCGCTGCCCGCGCAGCTTAAAGGAGCCAACCTGCAGAATGACCGACAGCGTTTCCACAACAAATACGCCGCCCATGATTACCAGCAGGAACTCCTGACGCAGCAGCACGGCAATAATGCCCAGCGCGCCGCCCAGCGCCAGCGAACCGACGTCTCCCATAAAGACCTGCGCCGGATAGGTGTTAAACCACAGGAAGCCTAACCCCGCACCAACAATCGCCGTACAGACGATCACCAGTTCGCCGGCATGGCGTAAATAGGGAATGTGCAGGTAGTTGGCAAAGTTCATGTTACCGGTCGCCCACGCCACCAGCGCAAAACCTGCGGCCACGAACACGGTCGGCATAATCGCCAGACCATCCAGGCCATCGGTGAGGTTTACCGCGTTGCCAGTGCCCACAATCACGAAGTACGCCAGCAGCACGTAGAACAGCCCCAATTGCGGCATGACATCTTTAAAGAACGGCACCACCAGCTCGGTAGCCGGGGTATCTTTACCGGCGAGGTACAGCGCAAAGGCTACACCCAGCGCAATCACCGACATCCAGAAGTACTTCCAGCGGGCAATCAGCCCCTTGGTATCTTTGCGCACCACTTTGCGGTAGTCATCGACAAAACCGATAATGCCGTAGCCAATCAATACCACCAGCACGCACCATACGTACGGGTTCGACGGATATGCCCACAACAGAACGGAGATAACAATCGCGGTGAGGATCATGATCCCGCCCATGGTTGGCGTACCACGTTTACTAAAGTGCGATTCAGGACCGTCGTTACGTACAACCTGTCCAAAGGACATTTTTTGCAAGCGGGCAATCATGCGCGGGCCCATCCACAAAGAGATGAACAGCGCGGTCAGCAGGCTGACGATGGCGCGAAACGTCAGATAGGAAAAGACGTTAAAGCCGGAATAATATTTGACCAAATGTTCGGCCAGCCAAACTAACATGTCCCATTCTCCTGTAATGCGCGTACTACCTCTTCCATGGCGGCACTACGTGAACCCTTCACTAAAATCGTCATGACCTGATGTTCTGCAATCAATGCTTTAAGATGCGCGGCCAGCGCGCTTTTATCCGCAAAATGTTCGCCAACGCCGCTGGCGTCGCTAATTGCCTGACTCAGTTTTCCTGTACTCAGTACACGATCGATACCTGCTGCTTTCGCAGCAACACCTACCTGTACATGGCATGCTTCACTTTCTGCGCCAAGCTCTGCCATATCGCCAACGACCAGTACGCGATAGCCCGGCATTTCAGACAGCACCTGCACCGCTGCGGTCATCGAACCGACGTTCGCGTTATAGGAGTCGTCCAGCAGCAGCTGATTTTCTGCGAGTTGAATCGGGAACAGACGTCCCGGTACCGCTTGCAGATCCTTCAAACCCGCTTTGATCGCCTCGTGCGTCGCGCCTACCGCCATAGAAAGCGCCGCCGCCGCAAGGGCGTTAGCGATATTGTGGCGACCCGGCAACGGCAGCAGGACATCAATGCTTCCGGTCGGCGTTTGCAGAGAAAATTCTGTGCCATGCGAGGTCACATGAACGTTGGTAGCAGAAAAGTCGCTGTTGGCCGCATTCGGGGAGAAGCGCCAGACTTTGCGTTCGCCGATGATGCTTTGCCAGTTCAACCAGTCGTTGTTGTCGGCATTCATAATGGCGATACCATTCTCAGACAGGCCGGTAAAAATCTCACCTTTTGCCTTCGCAACGCCCGCCAGAGAGCCGAAACCTTCCAGGTGCGCGGCGGCCAGATTGTTCACCAGCGCCGCTTCCGGACGCGTCAGGCCGACGGTCCAGGCGATTTCGCCCTGATGGTTGGCGCCGAGCTCAATCACGGCATAGTCGTAATCGTTAGTTAAGCGCAGCAGCGTCATCGGTACGCCGATGTCGTTATTCAGATTGCCCGCGGTATATAGGGTGTTACCACACTGGCTCAGAATGGCAGCCGTCATCTCTTTGACGGACGTTTTACCGGATGAGCCGGTCAGCGCGACAACGCGCGCCGGAACCTGAGCGCGAACCCACGCCGCCAGTTCACCAAACGCCAGACGCGTATCTTTAACAATCAGCTGCGGCAGGTTGGTGTCCAACGGGCGGCTGACCAGCAGCGCACCCGCCCCGCTCTCTTGCGCTTTGTCTGCAAAATCATGGGCATCAAAACGTTCGCCTTTCAGCGCCACAAACAGGCAGCCCGGCGTCACTTTACGCGTATCGGTTGTTACGGCATCAAGGGTCAGATCGGCCCCTTTCAGTTCGCCACGGAGGATCTCCGCCAGTTGGCTGAGCGTTACGCTAATCATGCGATAACCCCCAGCAGACGCGCTGCGGTCACGCGGTCAGAATAGTCGAGACGCTGCGAGCCGACGATCTGGTAATCTTCGTGACCTTTCCCGGCCACCAGCACCACGTCGTTTTCTTTCGCCTGCATAATGGCGTTTGTCACGGCTTCTGCGCGCCCTTCCATCACCTTCGCCTGTCCGGCATCCAGCATACCCGCCAGAATGTCGTTAATAATGGCGCGCGGCTCTTCGGTACGCGGGTTGTCATCAGTCACCACGACAACATCTGCAAACTGCTCGGCGATTGCGCCCATCAACGGACGTTTGCCTTTATCGCGATCGCCGCCGCAGCCAAAGACGCACCACAGTTTGCCAGTACAGTGCAGACGTGCAGCCTGCAGCGCTTTTTCCAGCGCATCTGGCGTATGAGCGTAATCAACCACCACGGTGGTTTTACCCGGCGCGCTGAACACTTCCATACGTCCGCAAACCGGCTGCAATTGTGTCGCCGTTTTCAGTAAATCAGCTAACGGATAGCCCAGTGCCAACAGCGTTGCCAGCGCCAGCAAAAGATTGCTGACGTTAAACGCCCCCATCAGGCGGCTTTCAATTTCGCCGTCGCCCCATGAGGAGGTAAAACGAATCGTTGCCCCACTGTCGTGATACTTCACGTCAACCGCTTTTAACCAACGACCATGACAGTTCGGGTTGATGTGGTCTTCCATCGAAACGGCAACCGCATCCGGGAGTTTCGCCAGCCAGCGACGCCCGACTTCATCATCCGCATTGACGATGGCCTGACCGCAATGGTGCGTGGAATACAGCAGCCATTTCGCGGCTTCGTAATGTCCCATGTCGCCGTGGTAGTCGAGATGGTCGCGGCTTAAGTTAGTAAATACTGATGCGGCAAACTTCAGCGCCGCCACGCGATGCTGAACCAGGCCGTGTGAAGAGACTTCCATCGCGCCAACCGTTGCGCCCTGCGCAGCCAGCCCCGCCAGCACATGCTGGACATCAACGGCTGAACCGGTGGTATTTTCCGTCGGGATCACTTTGCCCAGCAGGCCATTACCTACTGTTCCCATTACCGCGCTGGTTTCGCCAAGCAGTTGGCTCCACTGGGCCAGCAATTGGGTGGTGGTGGTTTTACCGTTAGTCCCGGTTACACCGACCAGACGCATTTTCTCAGAAGGCTCGTGGTAAAAACGGCCCGCCAGTGCAGATAAACGTTCGTTAAGCTGACTGAGATAGATGACCGGAACGCCATGCATTTCACGGATTTCACCATCAGTAGCTTCATCTTTTGCTTCTGCAATAATGGCAGCCACACCTTGCGCTATCGCCTGCGGGATATACCGACGCCCGTCCGCCTGATGACCCAATACTGCGACAAAGAGATCGCCTGATGCAGCCACACGGCTGTCAAGCGTCATCTCCCGCAGTGCTCGCTCCGGTGCACCCGGCACCCATGGAGCAAGAAGGTCGCGCAAATTACGATCTGCCACCTGTTGCCTCGCCTTGATTATTCACAAATTCATTTTTATCGCCCGTTGTCAGCGCATCCGGCTCGATGTTCATGGTGCGCAGTACGCCGCCCATGATGGCACCAAAGACCGGCGCGGAAACGGCGCCACCGTAGTATTTACCCGCCTGCGGATCGTTGATAACAACAACCAGCGCGAAGCGCGGCTGACTCGCAGGCGCAACGCCTGCGGTATAAGCAATGTATTTGTTGATGTAACGGCCATCCGGCCCTACTTTTTTCGCTGTACCGGTTTTAATAGCGATGCGATAGCCTTTAATCGCCGCCTTCACGCCGCCGCCGCCCGGCAGCGCCACGCTTTCCATCATATGCACGACGGTACGCACGGTATCTTCCGGGAAGATACGCTCACCCGGAACAGGAGGGTCAACTTTGGTAATCGACAGTGGACGATAAACGCCGTAACTGCCGATCGTTGCATAGACTCGCGCTAACTGTAACGGCGTTACCATTAGCCCGTAGCCGAAAGAGAAGGTGGCCCTCTCTATGTCAGACCACCGTTGTTTTTGAGGATATAAGCCACTGCGTTCTCCGACCAACCCCAAATTGGTCGCTTTTCCCAGCCCAAAACGTGAGTAAGTATCTACTAACGCTGAGGACGGCATCGCTAACGCCAGCTTAGAAACACCGACGTTACTCGACTTCTGCAAAACCCCGGTAAGGGTCAATTCGCTATAACGCGCCACGTCTTTGATTTCGTGGCCATTAATTCGGTAAGGAATCGTATTAAGTACGGTATTTTCGCGTACCACGCCACGCTGCAGCGCCGTCATTACCACCATTGGTTTGACGGTAGAACCCGGTTCAAACACGTCGGTAATGGTACGGTTACGCATGACATCTTTTTGCGTACCGGAGAGATTATTGGGGTTGTAGGACGGGCTGTTGGCCATCGCCAGCACTTCACCGGTGTTGACATCCACCAGCACGGCGCTGCCGGATTCCGCTTTGTTGAACGCCACGGCATTATTCAGTTCACGGTAGACCAGCGCCTGTAAACGCTCATCAATACTCAACGCGAGGTTATGCGCCGCCTGGCTGTCGGTAGAGGAGATATCTTCAATGACGCGGCCATAACGGTCTTTACGTACAATACGTTCGCCCGGTTGTCCGGTGAGCCACTTGTCGAAGCTCTTCTCAACGCCTTCAATCCCCTGGCTGTCGACGTTAGTAAAGCCGATGAGGTGAGCAGTCACTTCTCCGGAAGGATAGTAACGGCGGGATTCTTCGCGCAGGTGGATACCTGGCAGCTTCAGTTTCTTGATGTAGTCAGCCATGTCAGGGTTTACCTGACGCGCCAGATAGATGAAGCGCCCTTTCGGGTTGGCGTTAATGCGGGAAGCCAGCTGGTCGAGCGGGAGATTCAGCGCGGTTGACAGCGCTCTCCAGCGTTCGCCAACGCTCACGCCACCTGCATCATGTACTTCTTTCGGGTCGGCCCATATAGCTTTAACCGGAACGCTCACCGCCAGCGGACGACCGGAACGGTCGGTAATCATCCCGCGCGATGTAGACACTTCCTGGACGCGTAGAGAGCGCATATCACCCTGACGCACCAGCATGTCCGGCGCGATGATTTGCAGCCAGGCAACGCGCCCCAGCAGAAAACCCAGTGCCAGCAAAATACAGCCGCACAGTAACGCAAAACGCCAACTGACAAAGTTGGCTTGTTCTTCCTGGCGTTTTGGTTTGTGCGTTTTTGCCGCTGCTTTCATGCGTCGCGTTTATCCTTATTTTTGTACTACGATATTTTCTTGTGAGGGATCGACATGCTGCATTTGCAGCTTTTCCGTTGCGATCCGTTCAACACGGCTATGGTCGCCGAGCGCGTTCTCCTCAAGGATCAAGTTGCGCCATTCGATATCCAGCGCATCTCGCTCCAGAACCAGCTGCTCACGCTGCGCAGTCAGTAACCGCGTATGGTGTGCTGTTGTCACGACGGTAACCGCCGTCAAAATAATGCAAATGAACAGGCAGAGTGGCAGCTTCCCAAACCGCAAAAGATCGTCACCGATCACGCCAGGCAAGGCATGGCGCTCGTTGCTTCCTATCGATCCTTTAACTTTGCTGAGGGCTTCTGTCACTCTGCTGATCATGCGTTCGTCCTCTCTGCAATACGCAGAACTGAACTACGGGCACGAGGATTCTCAGCTACCTCTTCTTCACCCGGCATCATCTTGCCTAGTGCTCTTAACTCACGGCCGCCCAGCTTTTTGATCTGCGCTTCGGTCATCGGTATTCCAGCCGGTACCTGAGGACCACGGCTTTGTTCACGCATAAAGCGTTTCACAATGCGGTCTTCAAGCGAATGGAAACTGATGATCGAAAGGCGACCACCTGGAGCCAGCACGCTGAGCGAGCTTTTTAGCGCCTGCTCTATCTCCTCCAGTTCACTGTTCACCCAAATGCGCACCGCCTGGAAGGTACGGGTCGCGGGATGTTTGAATTTGTCTTTCACCGGCATTGCCGCTGCAATAACTTCCGCCAGCTCTTTGGTGCGGGTCATCGGTTCGATGCGGTTGCGCTCCACGATGGCGCGCGCAATGCGTTTGCCGAAGCGCTCTTCGCCAAAGGTTTTAATCACCCAGGCAATGTCTGCTTCATCGGCGGTTTGCAGCCATTCGGCCGCTGACTGACCGCGTGTTGGGTCCATACGCATATCTAACGGACCGTCACGCATAAACGAGAAACCGCGCTCTGCATCATCGAGCTGCGGTGAAGAAACGCCGAGATCGAGAAGAATCCCGTCGATCTTACCGGTCAGTCCACGCTCGGCGACATAGTCAGCCAGCGCAGAGAAAGGTCCATGTACGATGGAGAAACGGGGATCGGTAATCGTTTTTGCAACGGCAATAGCCTGCGGATCGCGATCGATTGCCAGTAAACGTCCCTCTTCGCCAAGCTGGGAGAGGATCAGACGTGAGTGACCGCCGCGACCAAATGTCCCGTCAATGTAGATGCCGTCTGGACGAATATTCAGGCCGTTTACGGCTTCATCCAGCAACACCGTTGTATGTTTATAATTTTCCGTCATTTTATAGAGACAAATCCTGCAATCGTTCCGACAACGCGCCAGTAACAGACTGCTCAGCGTCGATATCTTCCTTGACCTGTTGATACCAGGTCGTTTCATCCCACAGCTCAAACTTATTGAACTGCCCAACCAGCATCACTTCTTTCGTTAGCCCTGCGTGTTGCCGCAGAATGGGTGCTATCAGTAATCGACCAGCGTTATCCATCTGACATTCGCTGGCATGACCCAACAATAAGCGCTGTACGCGGCGCTCAACTGGATTCATGCTCGACAGACGCGATAGCTTCTGCTCGATTATTTCCCATTCAGGCAGGGGGTACAGCAGCAGGCACGGGTGATGGATGTCAATGGTGCAAACCATTTGACCGGTAGCGCTCTCAATCAGTTGATCCCGATAACGGGTAGGCACGGATAAGCGCCCTTTACTGTCGAGATTAACTAACGTTGCTCCCCGGAACATGCCAGTCTCACCCCCAATTACCACTTTATCCCACAAATTCCCACTTAAAGGAGTTTACGGAGCGGAGGAAAACCTTGTCAAGCAAGTCGCGGCGCTTAGCGGAGCAAAAAACCCATTGTTTACGGCTAATATCAGCGTTGAACAAATTCCGTACAGCAAACGAAGCAAATTAACGTCATGAATATTTGTAAGAAAAAAATCCAACAACTCATCATTGTTTAAAACAACTGAATATCATCCAAAGAAAATATAAAGTGTCAGTTTGCGACGCGAGCGGCATTTTAGGACAATATGCAGCGAGTTAACAGTACCAGTTAATCGGTCTGTACGCCGCGCAGAGCCGAGGAAAGCACCAGATGGCCGCAATACGAGAGCAAAGTGTTTGTTAATTCGGCAAATCCATACAAGCATGTAACAAAATAATACAAGCGTAACGCGTCGTTACGTATCAATAACCCAAAAATGGATAGTTGCATTTTTAATTCGGGGTATTTCAAGAATGATTTCAGATAATTCTAAAGAATATTCTTAAATATAATGCGGTTATTTCTGAGAATAGAAAAATTGAAGACGTCAGAGGCTTATCCCGCCGACGTCATCAATTGAGGAAACTTAGTTACGGCTGAGAATACCGCGACGGTACAGATTACGCCGTATACGCGTTAAACCTGGTTTTGGTTTACGCGGTTCGTCCAGACTTGCCAGTACAATCTCCAGCACGCGTTCTGCGACATCACGATGGCGCTGTGCCACTGCCAGTACCGGGCACTGCAGGAAGTCGAGCAGTTCGTGATCGCCAAAAGTCGCAATCGCTAAATCAGACGGCAGTTGCCCATCACGACGCAGGGTCACATCCATCACGCCCTGCAACAGGGCAAACGACGTGGTAAACAACGCCTGAGGCATTGGGTGCGTTTCCAGCCATTTATCAAACAGCTGCGCAGCCGCTTCCCGCTCATAGCTGTTGGCGTACAGGAAATGGACTTCACGCGGATCGTCCTTCCACGCGGTACGAAAACCCTGCTCGCGCAGGAAACTGACGGATAATTCAGGAAGCGCGCCCAGATAGAGGACGGTTTCAGCAGGGAATTTGCGTAACTCCTCTGCCAGCATTTCGGCATCATCCTGATCCGCACCCACAACGCTGGTAAAATGTTCGCGGTCCAGTGCACGGTCCAGCGCCACAATCGGGAATGAACTGTTTGCCCAGCGTTGGTAGAACGGATGCTCAGGCGGCAATGAAGTCGACACAATAATGGCATCGACCTGGCGCTGTAAAAGATGCTCAATACAGCGCATTTCGTTATCCGGCTGATCTTCAGAGCAGGCAATCAACAGCTGATACCCTCGCTGACGCGCCTGGCGTTCCAGATAGTTTGCGATCCGGGTATAGCTTGTGTTCTCAAGATCCGGGATCACCAGCCCGATAGAACGTGTGCGTCCAGCACGCAGCCCGGCCGCCACGGCATTCGGGTGGTAATTATGCTCACGCACCACCGCCATGACTTTTTCAACCGTTTTGTCGCTTACGCGATATTGCTTTGCTTTGCCATTAATAACGTAGCTTGCAGTCGTTCGCGAAACGCCGGCCAACCGAGCGATTTCATCCAGTTTCACAATTGCCCCTTGCGTAAAATGTACAAACCATAACCTTTTAGATGGCATGGGTTAAACTTCTTAACATCTAAGCGCAGAATAATGACTGCGGCAACCGCTTTTGTCTCTGGTTACTGCTGATTTCGCAAAAAAAAGCGCAGCAGGTAGCATCAGCGAAAGCGGGTTCGTTACCTGCAGGCAGGATAAGGCGTTTATGCCGCTATCCGGCATGACCTCCACGATGAGGCCTGATAGCGCTTTGCTTACCAGGCCTACGGTTGACGATTAGCGCATAATTTTATCGCCACGGGAGAGTCCCACCACACCGGAACGAGCAACTTCCACAATTTTGGCGACTTCACGCAAGGTTGCCAGAAACGCATCCAGCTTGTCGCTGGTGCCCGCCAGTTGTACGGTGTAGATAGACGGCGTCACATCGATGATTTGCCCGCGGAAAATCTCCGTGTTGCGTTTCACCTCCTCCCGGCCATAACCGCTGGCCTGGATTTTCACCAGCATGATTTCTCGTTCAACGTGGGCACCCTGCCCCAGCTCGCTAACGCGCAGAACATCCACCAGTTTGTGGAGCTGCTTTTCGATCTGCTCAAGGACTTTCTCATCCCCTACCGTCTGAATCGTCATCCGCGATAAGGTCGGGTCGTCGGTCGGCGCGACGGTCAGGCTTTCAATGTTGTATCCACGCTGGGCGAAGAGGCCAATCACCCGCGACAATGCACCCGACTCATTTTCCAGCAATACTGATAATATCCGGCGCATAATCAGGTCCTCTCCGTTTTGCTTAGCCACATTTCATCCATCCCGCCCCCACGAATCTGCATCGGATAGACATGCTCACTGCCGTCGACGGTGACGTCGACAAACACCAGGCGATGGTTACGCACATGCTCCAGCGCTTCACCCAGCTTGCTCTCCAGTTCATCTGGATGATTAATCTGGATACCGATATGCCCATAAGCCTCAGCAAGGCGCACAAAATCGGGCAGCGACTGCATGTAAGACTGGGAGTGACGCCCGGAGTAGATCATGTCCTGCCATTGTTTGACCATGCCGAGATAACGGTTGTTAAGGTTGAGCACCAGCACCGGCAGTTCATACTGCAGCGCCGTCGACAGCTCCTGGATGTTCATCTGAATGCTGCCATCCCCAGTGACGCACACTACCGTTTCATCCGGCAATGCCATTTTCACCCCTAACGCCGCAGGTAAACCGAATCCCATCGTGCCGAGGCCGCCTGAGTTAATCCAGCGACGCGGTTTATCGAACGGATAATAAAGTGCGGCAAACATCTGATGCTGGCCAACGTCAGAGGTCACATACGCTTCCCCTTTCGTCAGACGCCAGATGGTTTCAATCACCGCCTGCGGCTTAATGCTTTCGCTTTGCGTGTCGTATTTCAGACACTGACGGGCGCGCCAGTGCTCAATCTGTTGCCACCAGTCACGGTTATCATCCAGTGGCTGCTGTGATTTCTCCTGCTCCAGCAGTTCGAGCATTTGATCCAGCACCAGACGGGCATCACCCACAATCGGAATATCCGCAGTAACGGTTTTAGAAATAGAGGTCGGATCGATGTCGATATGCAGCACGGTCGCATTCGGACAATATTTTGCCAGGTTATTCGTCGTTCGATCGTCAAAGCGAACGCCGACAGCAAAGATCACATCGGAATGATGCATGGTCATATTCGCTTCGTAGGTACCGTGCATCCCTAACATGCCCAGCGCCTGACGATGCGTGGCCGGAAACGCGCCCAACCCCATTAGCGAGGAGACAACCGGCAGATTCAGCGCTTCAGCAATCTGAGCTAACTGCTCATGGCAAGCAGCATTGACCGCGCCACCGCCCACATAGACAACCGGTTTCTTCGCCGCAACCAGCGTCTGTAGCGCCCGTTTGATCTGTCCTTTGTGCCCCGTCGTCGTCGGATTATACGAGCGCATACTCACCGAGTCCGGCCAGCTATAAGGCAGTTTCTTCGCCGGATTCAGAATATCCTTCGGCAAATCCACCACCACCGGCCCAGGACGACCGCTTGCTGCCAGCCAGAAGGCTTTTTTCAGCACCTGCGGGATATCTTCCGTTTGTTTGACCAGGAAGCTGTGTTTTACCACCGGGCGGGATATACCTACCATGTCGCACTCCTGGAAGGCATCGTAGCCAATCAGCGACGTTGCGACCTGTCCGGAGAGGATCACCAGCGGAATGGAATCCATGTATGCCGTTGCGATTCCGGTAATCGCGTTGGTCGCCCCCGGTCCGGAGGTAACTAATACGACCCCCACTTCTCCCGTGGCACGCGCCAGGCCATCAGCCATATGTACCGCCGCTTGTTCATGGCGGACCAGCACATGATCAATACCTCCGACCGTATGCAGCGCATCATAAATATCGAGGACGGCCCCCCCGGGATAACCGAATACCTGCTTCACACCCTGATCGATGAGCGATCGGACGACCATCTCGGCTCCAGACAACATCTCCATGGCTTGCCTCACTCTTATAATGAATTACGGTTTAACAACACATTAACCGCTGACGATGACGCATGGCAATTGACTCCGAAGGGGTGTCACTGGAGTAAATAAGAATAAAAAGGAGGAAAGACGCGAATAAACGGAGAATTAAACCAGCATAAGCAATCAGTATGATAAATAATCGCTTAAAAATGAGAACTTACAGCAATTACTCTATTTTTTGACACTTTTGGACAGACGTAAAAAATAGAGTTCAGCATAAAATTTCAGTTATAAAGACAAAAGCAGAATAAACAGGATGTATTGTCCGGTTTACTCTGCCGAGTGCTACTGCTTACAAACGGAGACTAACAGCTCTTCCATCCATTGATGTCCTTTATCCCGGCCCGCGGCTTCATGCCAGGAAAGATAGCATGTGCGGCTGTTCAATTTTAACGGTAAAGGTAAGATCTGTAGTTCTAAAGAATCGGCAAATTCTTCTGCTAACCAACGCGGCGCAATAGAGACCAAATGCGTTTGCGACACAATATTAAGAACGCTAATTAATGCCATGCCCTGATAAGCTACGCAGGATTGTTTATCCGGTGTGTCATACCACGGTTGGCTGAATGATGCGAAGCGATCAAGTGACACCACCGCATGCTGTTCATTATAGACATCGCTTTCCAGTAACGGACCACTAATGCGCGGATGCTTTTTACTTGCGACTAACACCATTTCGTCATTGAATAACGGAATACTGGTAAATTCAGGACGACGGAATTCTTCATAGCTAATAACGAATTCTGTTTCCTGGTAACGTAATTGATGCTCTGTATTTTGATTGAGTGAAGATTTAAATACGACATGAATGTTTGGCGCTACTTGCTCAACCCGATTATAAATCAACGACGTCAGAATATTATCCAATGGGCTGCATACGCAAAGATTGAATACGCGCTCGCTGCTGGCTGGCTCAAAACCCGATCCAGGCAGTTCATTTTGCACTAATTGCAATGCCTGGCGAACAGAACCAAATAGCTGGAAAGCTCTTGCTGTCGGCTGGATACCGCGTCCATAACGAACAAAAAGCTCATCATTAAACATCACTTTCAGGCGCGCGACCGCATTACTGACAGCAGGTTGCGACATTCCTAAAGTATGCGCGGCACGGGTAATATTTTGTTCTTGCATCACCGCATCAAAGACGGTTAATAAATTAAGATCAACCATGCGAAGCTGTGGCTTCCCCATATCTATAATATTTGTTTTATCTATTATTTTTACTTCTGGCATATTTAACTCCACTGTCACTCTAAACTCCCTTTTCCCAGACGGAGTGAAGAAATAATCTCCGTTAATATGATTTACCATACATATAAGATGAGAAAAAGAAAAAACATTAAAATTAGGAAAACATAAAGGTACAAACCTAAATGAACAAAAGACCAATGCGAGCGCAGTGTGGCAGGTGTCACTGCACGGTGATTCATATGTTTAAATTTCAAAAACAATATAACCATAAGCATGGCGAATATACAATCATACGTATCGTGAATACGTATTTAAGTTTTAATTAAATGTTTATATTATTAATACATTAAAAGTTAACATTAATTTATCAATTATGTGGAGTCATACCGCACATAGCCATTCACGATTACTATAAAAACAGTCAAATCATAAAGATATGAAATCCCAAGAGCGACCTTTTCTTCAGTTCGCCGTTACAATAAATGCAAATAATTATGCTCAAATATGTCAAACCATGAAAAGTATGTACAACCATCAACTGATTAATTTTATGTACTCCGAAAAATTCAGCACAATTCGCTTAAGTTTTGCAGAAACTTCTCCCCTCAAGTAAGGCATTTGCAGGGGTGAGGGTTGACATCAGTCTTCATATCCAGTACCACTAAAAGCATATCGCATTCGCCTGGAGCTTAATTGATGACTTACATTGCTCGTTTTAACGGTCTACTACTACTAAACGCATCTTCATTGCGCGGTAGACTGGTGGACGACATTCAGCATTAAGTCAGCTCCAGTTAAGACAAAAACCCGCGCCGTTGCGCGGGTTTTTTTATGCTCGAAGCAAGGCGCCCTAAGAAACCAAGGACCTAAACCATGAGCCAGCAAGTCATTATTTTCGATACCACCTTACGCGATGGTGAACAGGCGTTACAGGCAAGCCTGAGTGTGAAAGAAAAACTGCAGATTGCGCTGGCCCTTGAGCGTATGGGCGTGGACGTGATGGAAGTGGGTTTCCCCGTTTCTTCACCGGGCGACTTTGAGTCAGTTCAGACCATTGCTCGTCAGGTTAAAAACAGCCGCGTTTGCGCCTTAGCACGCTGCGTAGAAAAAGATATCGACGTCGCAGCAGAATCGCTGAAAGTCGCTGAAGCTTTCCGTATTCATACGTTTATCGCCACCTCGCCGATGCACATCGCGACGAAATTACGCAGTACGCTGGATGAGGTCATTGAGCGCGCGGTCTACATGGTTAAGCGTGCGCGTAATTATACCGATGACGTGGAGTTCTCCTGCGAAGATGCAGGCCGTACCCCTATCGCCGATCTGGCTCGCGTTGTTGAAGCTGCTATTAACGCGGGTGCCAAAACCATTAACATCCCCGATACCGTCGGTTACACCATGCCTTTCGAATTTGGGGCAATCATTTCTGGCCTGTATGAACGCGTACCAAATATCGATAAAGCCATCATCTCCGTACACACCCATGATGATTTAGGTTTGGGCGTCGGCAACGCGCTGGCAGCCGTTCACGCCGGAGCGCGTCAGGTGGAAGGCGCGATGAACGGTATCGGCGAACGCGCCGGTAACTGCTCACTGGAAGAAGTGATCATGGCGATCAAGGTGCGTAAAGATATCCTGAATGTACAGACCCGCATCAATCACCAGGAGATCTGGCGTACCAGCCAGTTAGTTAGCCAAATCTGCAACATGCCTATTCCGGCAAACAAAGCCATTGTCGGTAGCGGCGCCTTTGCCCACTCCTCCGGCATCCATCAGGACGGCGTACTGAAAAACCGTGAAAACTACGAAATCATGACGCCTGAATCCATTGGTCTGAACCAGGTACAGCTGAACCTGACCTCCCGTTCCGGACGCGCCGCGGTGAAACACCGTATGGATGAGATGGGATATAAAGAAAATGAATACAGCCTGGACAACCTGTATGACGCATTCCTGAAACTGGCGGATAAAAAAGGTCAGGTATTTGATTACGACCTGGAAGCGCTGGCCTTCATTAATAAACAGCAGGAAGAACCAGAGCATTTCCGTCTGGATTACTTCAGCGTGCAGTCCGGCTCAAACGACATCGCCACCGCCTCCGTCAAGCTGGCCTGCGGTGACGAAGTCAAAGCCGAAGCGGCGAACGGTAACGGTCCGGTCGATGCTATTTATCAGGCCATCAACCGTGTAACTGAGTACAACATCGAACTGGTGAAATACAGCCTGACCGCCAAAGGGCACGGTAAAGATGCGCTGGGTCAGGTGGATATCGTTGCCAACTATAACGGTCGTCGTTTCCACGGCGTCGGTCTGGCGACAGATATCGTCGAATCTTCTGCTAAAGCGATGGTGCATGTGCTGAACAACATCTGGCGCGCCGAAGAAGTCGAAAAAGAATTGCAACGCAAAGCTCAGAACAACGAGAACAACAAGGAAACCGTGTGATGTCGAAGAATTATCATATTGCTGTTTTGCCGGGTGACGGTATTGGCCCGGAAGTGATGGCGCAAGCCCTGAAGGTACTGGACGCAATCCGTAACCGTTTTAACATGCGCATTACCACCAGCCACTACGACGTGGGTGGTGCCGCGATCGATAACCACGGTCAGCCGCTGCCACCTGCAACAGTTGAAGGCTGTGAACAAGCTGACGCCATTCTGTTTGGCTCCGTTGGCGGCCCGAAATGGGAAAACTTACCGCCAAACCAGCAGCCAGAGCGTGGCGCACTGCTGCCATTGCGTAAGCACTTCAAATTATTCAGCAACCTGCGCCCGGCTAAGCTCTACCAGGGGCTGGAAGCGTTTTGCCCTCTGCGCGCAGATATTGCCGCGAACGGTTTCGACATCCTGTGCGTACGCGAACTGACTGGCGGGATTTACTTCGGTCAACCAAAAGGCCGCGAAGGCAGCGGACAACATGAAAAAGCCTTTGATACCGAGGTTTATCACCGTTTCGAGATCGAACGTATTGCGCGTATCGCGTTTGAATCCGCTCGCAAACGTCGCCGTAAAGTTACGTCGATTGATAAAGCTAACGTACTGCAAACGTCTATTCTGTGGCGCGAAATCGTCAATGAAATTGCTAATGAATACCCGGACGTTGAACTGGCGCATATGTACATCGACAACGCGACTATGCAATTAATTAAAGATCCATCCCAGTTCGACGTGTTGCTGTGCTCTAACCTGTTTGGTGACATTCTGTCTGATGAGTGCGCCATGATCACCGGTTCAATGGGCATGTTACCGTCCGCCAGCCTGAATGAGCAGGGCTTCGGTTTGTACGAGCCTGCTGGCGGCTCCGCTCCGGACATCGCCGGGAAAAATATTGCCAACCCTATCGCCCAGATCCTGTCGCTGGCGCTGCTGCTGCGCTACAGCCTGGATGCCAATGATGCGGCAACCGCAATTGAGAGCGCCATCAACCGCGCATTAGAAGAAGGCATTCGCACCGGTGACTTAGCCCGTGGCGCTGCCGCAGTCAGTACCGATGAAATGGGCGACATCATTGCCCGTTACGTCGCAGAAGGGGTGTAATCATGGCCAAAACGTTGTACGAAAAATTGTTTGATGCGCACGTCGTCTTTGAGGCACAAAACGAAACCCCACTGTTGTACATCGACAGGCATCTGGTGCATGAAGTGACCTCTCCGCAGGCGTTTGATGGTCTGCGCGCGCATGGCCGTCAGGTGCGCCAGCCAGGTAAAACCTTTGCCACCATGGATCACAACGTCTCTACCCAGACCAAAGACATCAACGCGTCGGGTGAGATGGCGCGCATCCAGATGCAGGAGCTGATCAAGAACTGTAACGAATTTGGCGTCGAGCTGTACGACCTGAACCATCCGTATCAGGGTATCGTTCACGTGATGGGGCCAGAACAAGGCGTGACGTTGCCGGGTATGACCATCGTCTGCGGCGATTCCCACACCGCTACACACGGCGCGTTCGGCGCACTGGCGTTTGGCATTGGCACCTCTGAAGTTGAACACGTTCTGGCGACGCAGACCCTGAAACAGGGGCGCGCCAAAACCATGAAGATTGAAGTCAACGGTAAAGCAGCCCCTGGCATTACCGCCAAAGATATTGTGCTGGCGATTATTGGTAAAACCGGTAGCGCAGGCGGTACCGGACACGTGGTTGAGTTTTGTGGCGAAGCTATCCGTGCATTGAGCATGGAAGGCCGGATGACCCTGTGCAACATGGCCATTGAAATGGGCGCCAAAGCGGGTCTGGTCGCACCGGATGAAACGACCTTTAACTATGTTCAGGGTCGTTTACACGCACCGAAGGGCGAGGATTTTGACCACGCGGTTGCATACTGGAAAACCCTGAAAACCGACGACAACGCGACGTTTGATACCGTCGTTACCCTGCAGGCAGAAGAGATCGCTCCGCAGGTCACCTGGGGAACAAACCCAGGTCAGGTCATCTCGGTGAACGATAATATTCCCGACCCGGCGTCATTTACCGATCCCGTTGAGCGTGCATCAGCTGAAAAAGCGCTGGCGTATATGGGGCTGAAACCGGGTATTCCGTTAACGGAAGTGGCTATCGATAAAGTGTTCATCGGTTCCTGCACCAACTCGCGTATTGAAGATTTACGCGCCGCGGCAGAAATCGCCAAAGGGCGCAAAGTTGCGCCGGGCGTGCAGGCACTGGTGGTGCCGGGCTCTGGTCCGGTGAAAGCGCAGGCGGAAGCAGAAGGTCTGGATAAGATCTTTATCGAAGCCGGTTTTGAATGGCGTTTACCGGGCTGTTCCATGTGCCTGGCGATGAACAATGACCGCCTGAACCCAGGCGAACGCTGCGCATCCACCAGCAACCGTAATTTTGAAGGTCGTCAGGGCCGCGGTGGTCGCACGCATTTAGTCAGCCCGGCCATGGCCGCCGCTGCCGCCGTTACCGGTCATTTTGCCGACATTCGCAGCATCAAATAAGGAAACTACCATGGCAGAGAAATTTACCCAGCATACCGGCCTGGTTGTCCCACTGGATGCCGCCAACGTTGATACCGACGCAATTATCCCTAAACAGTTTTTGCAGAAGGTTACGCGCACCGGTTTTGGCGCCCATCTGTTTAACGACTGGCGTTTCCTGGACGAAAAGGGCCAACAGCCGAATCCTGAGTTCGTTTTAAACTTCCCGGAATATAAAGGGGCATCAATTCTGCTCGCACGGGAAAACTTTGGCTGCGGCTCTTCACGCGAACATGCGCCGTGGGCACTGACCGATTACGGCTTTAAAGTGGTGATCGCACCAAGCTTCGCCGACATCTTCTACGGCAACAGTTTCAATAACCAACTGTTGCCGGTGACCCTGAGCGACGCGCAGGTTGATGAAATGTTCGCGCTGGTGAAAGCCAATCCGGGCATTAAATTTGAAGTGGATCTGGAAGCGCAGGTGGTGAAAGCAGGCGATAAGTCCTACAGCTTTAAAATCGACGACTTCCGCCGCCACTGCATGCTCAACGGTCTGGACAGCATCGGGCTGACGCTGCAGCATGAAGCGGCCATCACCGAGTACGAAGACAAACAGCCAGCGTTTATGCAGTAATCTCTTCCGCTGGTCACCGCACGGTGGCCAGCCCTTTCTCTTCGCCTAAAGCGTATCGCCGTAATAGATTTGGTAGCCAAGATTGACGCTGCCCGGCGCATCTTTCCCGTTCAAACGCTTAATCAGAATATCCGCCGCCGTTTTGCCAATCTCAAAGCGTGGCGTAATCACGCTGGCGATTTTTTGCAGCCGCGCACGGCCAATTTCCAGCCCGTGGAAACCGGCAATCGCCATTTTTCCCGGCACATCGTACTGCTGTGCCTGACACTCCAGCAGCGCGCCAACCGCCAGGTCATCGTTGGTACAGAAAATAGCGTCAATATCCGGCTTTTCCGCCATCGCCTGCTGGAACATCTTGCGTCCAAGCGCCACCGACGAAATAGTTTTTGGCGCCAGGTGGTACGCTTCCAGTCCCTGCTCCGCCAGCGCTTTCTCGGTGCCGCGAAAACGGCTAAGGTCTCGGGGGTCATCCATCGAGCCAAAGAAAGCAATGCTGCGTTTGCCGCTGTCGATAAAAGCCTGCGTCATTTCAAACGCGGCTTTTTCGTTATCAAACCCAACCTGAATATCAAGATACTGGCCGCTAATATCCATCAGTTCCGCCACCGGTACGCCGCTGGCGCGCACGTACTGGATCATTCGCTCTGTATGCAGCTTTCCCGTGAGGATCAGGCCGTCGATATTGTAAGAGAGCAGGTTCAGCACCTCGCGTTCTTCACGCTCGGCATCATATTCGTAGTTGGCGATCAGCGTCTGGTACTGGCAGGCCGAGGTGACGGATTCAATCCCTGCAAGCACGTCGGCAAAGATCTGATTACGAAACGAGGGGATCAGCACACCAATGGTTTTGCTGCGTGCGTTGAGCAGAATTTCCGGGGCGCGGTTGGGGATGTAGTTGTTCTCTTCCATCACTTTCGAAATCAATTCGCGGCTGCGTTGCGACACCTGATTCGGGTCACGCAGATAACGGCTGACCGTCATCTTATTCAGCCCGGCCAGATTAGCGATATCCTGTAATGTCATCCGATTGTTTTTCATGAGGTTCTCTACGACCAACAGCCCATTATGCTCGCAGAGAACCTTATCACAGCCGGTTAGCGACTGCACTCCTCGCTCAACCTTAACGCGTAGCCATCTCAGCCGACGGCGACGTGGTTTCATTTTGCGCACGAACGCAGTACATCAGCACCACCGACGCCAGCAGAGCAATCGCCATGAAGGTGTAGGAAACGCCCGGCCCGCCGGTCACGCCGTTGAGGTAACCCACCAGCCACGCGCCGAGGAATGCCCCTAACGCGCCAAAACTGTTGATCATCCCCATCGACACGCCGGAGACGTTGCGCGGCAGCAGTTCGGGGATCAGCGCAAAGAACGGCCCGTAAGGCGCATACATACAGGCAGCGGCCACAACCAGCAGCGCGTAGGAGAGCCAGAAGGACTGGTTGCCCAACAGCCACGAGGCAAAGAACGCGATGGCGGCAATCAACAGCAGCGGCCAGATAAACAGCTTACGGTTCTGGAACTTATCGGACAGCCAGGAGACGGTCAACATCAGGCAGATCGCCGCCAGATACGGTACCGCTGCCAGCCAGCCCACCGCCACGATGTCCATCTGCGCCGCATTTTTGAGGATTGACGGCATCCACATCATGAAGCCATACACCCCGATGCTCCACAGCGCATGCACCGCGCAAAGCATAATGACGCTGCGTGAACGCATCGCTTCACCGTAGTTACGCATCGGTTTGATGTCGCGCTGCTCGCGATCCATCGCCTGCTGTAATGCCTGTTTCTCCTGCTCGCTCAACCAGCCCGCATCCGCCGGTTTGTCCCGTACCAGAATCACCCAGCAGAACGCCCAGATCACCGCCGGGATACCTTCGATAATAAACATTTCGCGCCAGCCCCAGGCTTCAATCAGGTAGCCGGAGACAATCGACATCCACAGCACTGTGACCGGGTTGCCGAGAATTAAAAAGGTGTTGGCGCGCGAGCGTTCAGTTTTGGTAAACCAGTTGCTGATATAAATCAGCATCGCGGGCATTACCGCCGCTTCGACGATGCCGAGAATAAAGCGGATCGCCATCAGCGTTGGGATATTGCTGACAAAGCCGGTCGCCGCGGCACAAAGCCCCCAAAGGATCAGGCTGTAAAAAATCATTTTGCGCACGCTATGCTTTACGGCGTACATCGCGCCCGGCACCTGGAAAAAGAAATAGCCCAGGAAGAATAACGCGCCAATTAACGATGCTGTTTCCTGAGTAATCCCTAAGTCATGTTCAATACCGGCGGCAGCGGCAAAGCCGTAATTGGCGCGGTCGAGATAAGCTAAGCTGTAGGTAATAAAAATAATCGGCATTAAATACCACCAGCGACGCGCTGGCAGTTTTGCGAGCATATTCATACTCACTCCTTGGATTATTGTTTTATCGCTCAGGCCGCGCGTTGCGGCCCATTATTGATCAGACCGCGGCCAGCATGCCGCCGTCCACAAACAGAAGATGCCCATTCACAAAGTCAGAAGCGGGCGCGGCAAGATAAACCGCCGCGCCGATCAGCTCCTCCGGGTTACCCCAGCGAGCGGCGGGCGTGCGCTGGAACAGCCAGGCGGAGAATGCTTCATCGTTGACCAGCGCGGTGGTCATGTCGGTGGCGAAATAGCCGGGAGCAATGCCATTGACCTGAATATTGTATTCCGCCAGTTCCACGCACATGCCACGGGTTAACATTTTGACCGCACCTTTTGACGCCGCGTATGGAGTAATGGTTTTACGACCTAATTCGCTTTGCATTGAGCAGATATTAATAATCTTCCCGCGGCGGCGTTGCACCATGTAGCGGGAAACCTGCTGCGACACCAGAAAGACCGATTTCTGGTTTACATCAATCACTTTGTCCCATTCAGCCTCCGGGAATTCGGTGAAGGGAAAACGACGCTGAATTCCGGCGTTGTTAATTAAAATATCAATGGCCCCAACTTCCTTTTCGATTTGCGCGATGGCGTGCGCAACCTCTTCCCCGTTGGTGACATCAAATCCATAGCCAACGGCGCGATAGCCTTCGGTCACCAGTTTGTCCGCCGCCGCCTGAGCGCGCTGCTGGGTAATATCGTTAATCACAATCTCAGCACCGTGCGCCGCCAGACCGTTGGCCAGCAGGTTACCAATGCCCTGAGCGGAACCGGTAATCAGCGCGCGTTTACCGGTCAGGTCGAATAGGTTCTTCATAAAAAAATCCTTTTTTAATAACTGTTACGCGTAACTGTATACGCGTAACAGTAGAAAAAAGAAGATCCAGGAAGAGGAAAATGATCGTTATGTGATCAACATTGCATTTACGTGCAAGATGAAAAAAAGAGGGATTGGCCTGATAAGCGTAACGCGATCAGGCCGTAAGGACAGGTTGCCGGATGGCGGCGTAAACGCTTTATCCGGCCTACAAAAACGACAAAAGCGAATACGAAATGTCGCCCGGTCGAGCACAGCAACGCCGGGACTGCACCGGACTAAACATCCTTCACCCGCCCGGTCATCCACAGCGTCACCACCGAAATCACCGCAATCACCCAATAGACGGCATAGTGACCGTAGCTTTGCGCAACAGCCCCCTGAATCACCCCTGCCAGAATGACTCCCGTTGAAATACTGTTGGTAAATAATGTGGTCGCTGATCCCGCACGTCCGGGCATCAGATCCTGAAACCACAGCATGCCTATCCCGGCGATAATACCGATAAATACCGCGTTAAACAGTTGCAGCACCAGCAGCGCCGTACGGCTGTGAAAGAAGATCAAACCAAGATAAAACAGCACACCTGCCGCTACGGCCGCGATCATCATTCGCCGTTTGCCAAAGCGCTTCACGTAATAGCCCGCCAGAATCATCGCCGGAATTTCCAGCCCAGCCGCCGTCCCCATTAGAATCCCGGCCAGCTTGTCCGGCAAGCCCAGTTCGAGGCTTATCCACAGCGGCATATCGATGATGTACATGGTGTTGCAGGTCCACATCAGCGTGGAGGCAATAAACAACATACGCACATTTTTGTCCTGCCAACCGCCGGTCTGTTCCAGCGGCACGTCTACAGGCTGCTCCACCCGAGCAACTGACGGCAGTATCAGCGCAATCAGCACCAGGCTAATGGCAAAAATCCCCGCAGCAATGGAAAACATCGCCGTAAAGCCGTAATTCAGCGCCAGCATAAAAGCCAGCGGTGGGCCAATTACCCAGGCCAGTGAAAGCTGCGCACGCATCACCGAGCTAAACATCACCACTTCACGCGCGGAGTTATCAGCATATTCCCGCGCCAGCGCAAACAGCTGCGGCATGGCGGTGTTCGCCAACGAGGCCAGCAGCACACCACAGGTGATCAGCGTAAGATAGTGACGATTAAAGGCAAACAGCAACGCATTGCCAATTGCCATCAGGCAGCAGAACATGATCAACTTACGTCGATCGCCCTGGCTGTCGGATCGTTTCGCGAGGCCAAGGCTGACGACGATCCCGACAATCGCATTGACGGTGTAAAACAGCCCGACCCAAAATGGCTGCGCCCCGACTTCACGGCTCAGGAACAGACTCAGCGTGGGTGCCTGCAATGCCCCCGCCACGCCCATCATAAAAGCGACCAGCATAAATGCCGCGTAAACGCCGTTGAGGCGCCGTCCCATGGTCATAATCCAGAGCATATCTTTCCTTTTAAGCGCAGCTGAAACGAAAAAAGCCAGCAGATGATACCTGCTGGCGCGGCGATTAACACCAATACTCAGTCACACATGATGTCTGCAATTCTCAATTCAGGAGTCAGATGTCATCTCCCACTGCATCAGCTCTTCGAGCATCTTTAAGCGCTGCGGGGCACTCAGGCAAGCCAACCAGGACGATTTTTCTGTCGCGGTAAAGTACTTCAACCAGAACTGACGCATAGATGACCCCTTCGTTGTCTCATCGCTTCATCGGAATCTATTATTGGCTTAATATAGGGATTATAAAATTGCTGAGTTTTCCGCAGGAGTTCCCCTTTTATGTCTTCTGGTCGTTTGCAACAACAGTTCATCCGTCTGTGGCAATGCTGTGACGGCAAGACGCAAGAAACGACGCTCAACGAGCTGGCGGATCTGCTGAGCTGCTCGCGCCGCCATATGCGTACGCTGCTTAATACCATGCAGGATCGTGGCTGGTTAACGTGGGAAGCTGAAGTTGGACGAGGCAAACGCTCGCGACTGACATTCCTCTATACTGGGCTGGCGCTCCAGCAGCAGCGCGCGGAAGACCTACTGGAACAGGATCGCATCGATCAACTAGTGCAGCTTGTCGGTGACAAAACGGCCGTCCGGCAAATGCTGGTCTCCCACTTGGGCCGCAGCTTTCGCCAGGGTCGGCATATCATGCGCGTTCTCTATTATCGCCCGATGCACAACCTGCTCCCCGGTACGGCATTACGCCGCTCCGAAACCCATATCGCCCGCCAAATTTTCAGTGCCTTAATTCGGGTAAATGAGGAAAATGGGGAACTGGAAGCGGACATTGCCCATCACTGGCAGCAAATTTCACCTTTGCATTGGCGATTCTTCCTGCGCCCGGGGATCCATTTTCATCATGGCCGCGAGCTGGAAATGGAAGATGTTATCGCCTCGCTGAGGCGCATTAACGCCCTACCACTGTACTCACACATCACGCAGATCGTCTCTCCCACGGCCTGGACGCTGGATATCCATCTGGCCCAGCCAGATCGCTGGCTTCCCTGGCTATTGGGGCAGGTCCCCGCCATGATCCTGCCGCGAGAATGGGAAACGCTAAACAACTTCTCCAGTCACCCGATTGGTACCGGTCCGTATGCGGTAATGCGCAACACCAATAACCAACTGAAAATTCATGCATTTGATGATTACTTTGGCTACCGGGCCTTGATCGACGAAGTTAACGTTTGGGTATTACCCGATATCGGAGAAGAGCCTGGCGGCGGGTTGACGCTAAAAGGCCCCACAGAGGATGAAAAGGCGATCGAAAGCCGCCTCGAAGAAGGCTGCTACTACCTGCTGTTTGATGCGCGTAGCCACCGTGGCGCTAATCAGGAGGTTCGCGAGTGGGCAAGCCGCGTTCTCTCGCCAACAAATTTAATCTGCCACGCCGATGAACAGTACCAGCGGTTGTGGTTTCCCGCCTACGGTTTGCTTCCCCGCTGGCATCACGCCAAACCTGGCCATGGTGAAAAACCCGCCGGGCTGGAAACGCTGACGATCACCTACTATCGCGATCATATCGAACACCGGATTATCGCGCAGATCATGAAAACGTTGCTGGCGCAGCATCAGGTACAGTTGAATATTCAGGAGATCGACTACGATCAATGGCATGCAGGTGAAATCGTCAGCGATATCTGGCTCAACAGCGCCAACTTTACCCTCCCGCTGGACTTCTCACTGTTCGCACATTTGTGCGAAGTCCCTTTGCTGCAAAACTGTATCTCGCGGGACTGGGAAAACGATGCGGCTCGCTGGCGAACGGGCGAAATGAGCCTGGCAGCATGGTGCCAACAGTTGCTCGCCACAAAGGCCATTGTGCCATTAATCCACCACTGGCTGATCATTCAGGGACAGCGCAGTATGCGCGGGCTGCGCATGAATACCCTCGGCTGGTTTGATTTTAAATCGGCGTGGTTTGCGCCGCCGGATCCATAAGAGCCAGCTCTTAATTGCTGCCCGGCAACAAAATCACTACACTAACGCCGTTCTCAACGGGGTGCTAAATAAAAACATACACAAAATCATTCGATCTGTGTATGGGCTGAGAGATACCCGTCGAACCTGATCCGGATAATGCCGGCGAAGGGATTTGAGGCTTATCTCAAGTCCTTTGCCACCCAACTCTTGAGGTGCAAAGTGTTTAAAAAATGTCTTCCGCTTTTACTGCTGTGCGCAGCGCCTGCTTTCGCTAAACCTGTACTGACCGTCTATACCTACGACTCGTTCGCAGCTGACTGGGGCCCGGGCCCGACAATCAAAAAAGCCTTTGAAGCTGACTGCAACTGCGAGCTAAAACTGGTCGCGCTGGAAGATGGCGTTTCGCTGCTTAACCGCTTGCGCATGGAAGGAAAAAACAGCAAAGCCGACGTCGTACTGGGTCTGGATAACAACCTTCTGGAAGCCGCTACACAAACCAAACTGTTTGCCAAAAGTGGTGTTGCAAACGACGCCGTTAACGTACCCGGCGGCTGGAAAAACGATACCTTCGTTCCGTTTGATTACGGCTATTTCGCCTTCGTTTATGATAAGAACAAGCTGAAGAATCCGCCCAAAAGCCTGAAAGAACTGGTAGAGAGCGACCAAAAATGGCGCGTCATTTATCAGGATCCGCGCACCAGCACGCCGGGATTGGGTCTGCTGCTATGGATGCAGAAAGTCTATGGCGATAAAGCGCCAGAGGCGTGGCAGAAACTGGCAGCCAAAACCGTCACCGTCACCAAGGGCTGGAGCGAAGCCTACGGCCTGTTCCTGAAAGGTGAAAGCGATCTGGTGCTCAGCTACACCACCTCTCCGGCCTATCACATCATTGCCGATAAAAAAGACAACTACGCCGCGGCCAACTTTAGCGAAGGCCACTATTTACAGGTGGAAGTTGCCGCCCGTACCGCAGCCAGCAAGCAGCCGGAACTGGCCGAGAAATTCCTGAAGTTTATGGTATCCCCGGCATTCCAGAATGCGATTCCGACCGGCAACTGGATGTATCCCGTGACGCAAGTCGCCCTACCGCCAGGATTCGAGCAACTGAATAAACCGGCCACCCCGCTGGAATTTACGCCGCAGCAGGTTGCGGCTCAACGTCAGGCATGGATTAGCGAATGGCAACGCGCCGTCAGCCGTTAATCCCCGGCTGGCTGGTTCCAGGGCTTACCGCCGCCACGCTGATGGTGGCCGTTGCCCTGGCCGCATTTTTGGCACTGTGGTTTAACGCCCCGCAGGGAGAGTGGCTCTCGCTGTGGCAAGATGACTACCTGTGGCACGTGGTGCGCTTTTCTTTCTGGCAGGCTTTTTTATCCGCAGTGTTGTCGGTTGTCCCGGCGATTTTCCTTGCCAGAGCGCTCTATCGTCGCCGTTTTCCAGGACGTCTGGCGCTGCTGCGTCTGTGCGCAATGACGTTAATCCTGCCAGTGCTGGTCGCGGTATTCGGTATTCTTAGCGTCTACGGCCGCCAGGGTTGGCTGGCCTCGCTCTGGCATACATTCGGGCTGGAGTGGACGTTTTCGCCATACGGTTTGCAGGGCATTCTGCTGGCGCATGTCTTTTTCAATCTGCCGATGGCCAGCCGCCTGCTGTTACAGTCGCTGGAGAATATTCCCGGCGAACAGCGGCAGTTAGCCGCTCAGTTGGGTATGCGTGGCTGGCATTTCTTCCGTTTTGTTGAATGGCCGTGGCTGCGTCGTCAGATCCTGCCCGTCGCGGCACTCATCTTTATGCTGTGCTTCGCCAGCTTCGCCACCGTTCTGTCGCTGGGCGGCGGGCCACAGGCCACCACCATCGAGCTGGCTATCTATCAGGCGCTGAATTTTGATTACGATCCTGCCCGCGCAGCCATGCTGGCGTTGATCCAGATGGTTTGTTGTTTGGCGCTGGTGCTCCTCAGCCAACGTCTGAGCCGGGCGATTGCTCCCGGTGCTACCCTGTTACAAGGCTGGCGCGATCCCGACGATCGCCTGCACAGCCGACTGGCTGACGCAATCCTGATTATTCTTGCCCTGTTGCTGTTACTGCCGCCGTTGCTGGCGGTGATTGTCGATGGCTTAAACCGCCATGTTCTGGATGTACTGATGCAGCCAGTGCTGTGGCAGGCGCTGGGAACCTCGCTGCGCATCGCATTAGCAGCAGGAGCGTTATGCGTCGTGCTCACTATGATGCTGTTATGGAGCAGTCGTGAACTTCGTGCCCGACAGCAACTGCTGGCAGGTCAGATGCTGGAGTTGAGCGGCATGATGATCCTCGCCATGCCGGGCATCGTGCTGGCAACCGGCTTCTTTCTGCTGCTCAATAACACCATTGGTCTTCCTGAATCTGCCGACGGCATTGTCATTTTTACCAATGCATTGATGGCGATCCCTTACGCACTGAAGGTACTGGAAAACCCAATGCGTGACGTCACTGCGCGCTACAGTATGTTGTGCCAGTCGTTGGGCATTGAGGGATGGTCGCGCCTGAAAGTGGTTGAACTGCGCGCCCTGAAGCGCCCGCTGGCGCAGGCGATGGCGTTTGCCTGCGTCCTGTCGATTGGCGATTTTGGCGTAGTGGCGTTATTTGGTAATGAGGATTTCCGTACCCTGCCGTTTTATTTATATCAGCAGATTGGCTCTTATCGCAGTCAGGATGGCGCGGTTACGGCGTTATTACTGCTGATCCTGTGCTTTACGCTGTTTACCGTTATTGAGAAATTGCCGGGTCGAAATGTTAAAACTGATTGATATCACATGGCTTTATCACCATTTGCCTATGCGCTTTACGCTGTCGGTCACGCGCGGTGAGCAAATAGCTGTACTCGGGCCCAGCGGCGCCGGGAAAAGTACGCTGCTGAATCTGATTGCCGGCTTTCTCACGCCTGCCAGCGGTACCATGATGATTGACGGTGAAGATCACACCACCACGCCGCCCTCACGCCGTCCCGTTTCCATGTTGTTTCAGGAAAATAACCTGTTCAGCCATCTGAGCGTACAGCAAAACATCGGCCTGGGCCTGAATCCGGGATTGAAGCTGAACACATCGCAGCGGGAGAAAATGCACCACATCGCTCAACAAATGGGACTCGACTCTCTGCTGGAACGCCTCCCCGGTGAGCTTTCCGGCGGGCAGCGGCAGCGCGTGGCGCTGGCGCGTTGTCTGGTGCGAGAACAACCTATTTTACTGCTTGATGAACCGTTCTCAGCGCTCGATCCCGCGCTGCGCCAGGAGATGCTAACGCTGGTCGCCGAAGTCTGTCGCGAGAAGCAGCTGACGTTGCTGATGGTTTCTCACAGCGTAGAAGATGCCGCGCGAATTGCGTCCCGCTCGATTGTGGTCGCCGACGGGCGCATCGCGTGGCAGGGCAAAACGGACGATCTGTTAAGCGGCAACGCCAGCGCCTCGGCGCTATTGGGCATTAAAGCATAATGCGAAGCCGCCATCCGGTAAAGGTATCGTCAGTAACCTACAACCTTACGCAGAATGTCGATATACACCGGCATCAGCGGATGGCGCAGTAACGCCACCAGCGCGACCACGCCGATCCCGAGCGTTAACGGCGCCAGATACAGCAAACGGCTGCGGGGGAAATACGCCGTTAAGCGATCAACAGCCGCTTTGCCACTGCGCCATAGCCGCCAGCAAAACCAGCCGCCCACCCAGAGCAACACCGCCGTCGCCAGCAGCAACCATTTAAAATCCCCGCTCTGCATATCAGAAGGGATATCAATTGCCGCTCCCGCCAGGATCCCCGGCAGGAAGTAGAACGGTGGCCACAGCACGCAGCCAATAATATTCGGGACGATAAATTTAGCGACAGGCAGATCCAGCATGCCTGCTACCATCGGCACCAACGGGCGCGTCGGTCCGACAAAACGCCCCACCAGAATAGTAAACATGCTGTGCTGATGCAGGGCGTGCTCGGTTTTATCCAGCAACGCTTTGTTCTTTTTCATGAACGACCAACGGTGCAATGGCTTTTTAAAGCGCCAGCCCAACCAGAAGGAGATCCAGTCCCCCAACAGGCAGCCGACGATGCCCGCAAGCCAGGCATGCCAGAAGTTCAGTTCGCCGCTGCCAATCAGCGCGCCCAACCCCGCCATCATCACGGTCCCGGGCAGAATCAGACCAACCAGCGCCAGCGACTCCAAAAAAGCCACCAGAAGTACGGCGATCAGAGAGTACAGGGCGGACTGGAGAATAAAGTGTTCCAGCAATGCTTGCATAATGTGTCCGTCAAATTTACGAAGCAGGGATTTTGATAACCCCTCTCAACTTCGTCAAGCCATCAATTGTCTGAATAGATTGCGAGTTATGACAACTTTCAGGATACATCATTCACTTTTTATTCACATCCAGCGCGAAACTCGCTCGGACTGGCACCGGTACATTTTTTGAAAACACGAGAGAAATAGAGCTGGTCGTCAAAACCAACATTGCGACCTACGGTGGCGATAGGCATACGTGTGGTACTCAGCAGTAGCTTCGCCTGGCTGATGCGCTGGTCCTCGCGCCAGCTTAATACGCTGATCCCCAACTGCTGACGGAACAGATGCGACAAACGGGAAGGCGACAGGCAGACGTGCTGCGCGACGCTGGCGATATCAAAATTGCTGTCCGCCAGGTGATCGCTGATGTACTGGCAGGCATCGCGGACGCGGTTGTCCATGGGCGGGTGTAGCGATTCATTGATGGCTTCCATACGTCGGAGCAACAACTGCTCCAGTAAATTAATCGCCAGCAGTTCGGAATAACGACCTTCTCCCTGCCCGGCGTTAATTATTTGCCCAAACAGCTCGTTAAAATGCGGCTGATGTGCTTCATCCGGGCGGAAAAAACCGGTCTGTCCAAAAATGGCCGGCCAGGTCAGCCACTCCTGCCAGTAGGCGCGCGGTCGAAAGTAAACCCACTGGTGATACCACTCGCTAGCATCAGGATGGCGCCCGTAGTGGTGAATTTCTCCAGGTGGAAACAACAGAATATCGCCAGGCCGGCAGACAAACTGCTTGCCCTGATTATTGATAACCCCTTCGCCACGGATGGTGAGATTGAGGATATAACCCTTCATACCCAGCGGCCTGTCGATAAAAAAATCCAGGTATCCGTTCGCCTCAATGGGGGTTAATCCGGCCACCAAATGCGCGTTAAACGAATAACCTGGCAACAGGGGATCGTTTTGCGTTTCAGCCATAATTTCAATACTCCCTATGTCCTGCCAAGAAACAATTTGTCCATATTACGCCAGACATCATCGCTGTCGCCCCTGCGGGCCGCTGTATTTGCGGCAATGGACCACCAACCCCGCTTGTGAAAAGCTCTTTGTAAAAAACATGTACTACGCCAACGTCAAAATCGGCTAACAAAAGTGTCTATAACTACGGCAGAAATGTCCACATTGATTATTTGCACAGCGTCACACTTTGTGATGTCACAGCATTTTAGTCCATAAGATTAGCGGATCCTGCCTGACGGTTTTTATCGCTACTCACTACTGTTTATCCATACCCGTATTTTTGGATGGAGTAAGACGATGGCGATTGCAATTGGCCTCGATTTTGGTAGTGATTCAGTACGCGCTTTGGCGGTGGAATGTGCCACCGGCGAAGAGATCGCCACCAGCGTTGAGTGGTACCCACGTTGGCAGGAAGGGCAGTATTGCGATGGCCCAAACAACCAGTTTCGCCATCATCCGCGCGACTACATTGAATCCATGGAAGCGGCGCTGAAAACCGTCCTGGCCGAGCTGAGCGCGGAACAACGCGCGGAAGTGGTCGGGATTGGCGTTGACAGTACCGGCTCAACCCCGGCACCCATCGATGCAGACGGTAATGTACTGGCGCTGCGTCCGGAGTTCGCGGAAAACCCGAATGCGATGTTTGTCCTGTGGAAAGATCACACCTCAGTAGAAGAAGCCGAAGAAATCACCCGCCTGTGCCATACATCGGGCAAGATCGATTACTCCCGCTATATCGGTGGCATTTATTCCAGCGAATGGTTCTGGGCCAAAATCCTGCATGTAACTCGTCAGGACCACGCAGTTGCCGAAGCTGCGGTTTCGTGGATTGAGCTATGCGACTGGGTTCCAGCCCTGCTCTCCAACACCGTACGCCCGCAGGATATTCGTCGCGGTCGCTGCAGCGCCGGGCATAAATCCCTGTGGCATGAAAGCTGGGGGGGTCTGCCGCCAGCCAGTTTCTTTGACGAACTCGACCCCATCCTCAACCGCCATCTGCAATACCCAATGTTTACCGATACCTTCACCGCGGATCTACCGGTTGGCACCCTGTGCGCCGAGTGGGCACAGCGTCTGGGGCTACCGGAGAGTGTGGTGATTGCAGGCGGTGCTTTTGACTGCCATATGGGCGCGGTCGGCGCAGGTGCACAGCCTAACACGCTGGTGAAAGTCATCGGCACGTCAACCTGCGACATTCTGATTGCCGACAAGCAAAGCGTTGGCGAGCGTGCGGTGAAAGGCATTTGCGGCCAGGTTGATGGCAGCGTGGTACCTAATTTTATTGGCCTTGAAGCTGGTCAGTCTGCATTCGGTGACATCTATGCCTGGTTTAGCCGCGTGCTGAGCTGGCCGCTGGGACAGCTTGCCGCACAGCATCCGGAACTGCAGACCCAGATTAAAGCCAGTCAAAAACAGCTGCTGCCTGCACTCACCGAAGCATGGGCGAAAAATCCATCACTGGAGCATCTGCCGGTCGTGCTCGACTGGTTCAACGGTCGCCGTACGCCCAATGCCAACCAGCGTTTGAAAGGGGTGATTACCGATCTGAACCTGGCAACCGACGCGCCAGCGCTGTTCGGTGGCCTGATTGCCGCCACCGCCTTTGGCGCGCGCGCCATTATGGAATGCTTCACCGAACAAGGCATTGCGGTTAACAACGTGATGGCGCTTGGCGGTATCGCGCGCAAGAACCCGGTCATCATGCAGGCCTGCTGTGACGTGCTGAACCGTCCGCTACAGATTGTCGCTTCAGACCAGTGCTGCGCACTCGGTGCGGCTATCTTCGCCGCCGTTGCCGCGAAAATACACGCCGATATCCCTGCCGCTCAGCAGCAGATGGCAAGCGCCGTGGAAAACACGCTGCAACCTCGCCCAGAGCAGGCTCAACGTTTTGAACAGCTTTACCGCCGCTATCAGCAGTGGGCAGTAAGCGCTGAACAGCAATACCTTCCGACTGCCGCTCCGGCGCAACAAGCCCCGGTAGACCTGGCAACCCTGACACATTAAGGACACGACAATGACGATTTTTGATAACTATGAAGTGTGGTTTGTGATTGGTAGCCAGCATCTGTATGGCCCTGAAACCCTGCGTCAGGTAACCCAACATGCCGAGCACGTCGTTAACGCACTGAATACTGAAGCCAAACTGCCCTGCAAGCTGGTATTAAAACCGCTGGGCACTTCCCCTGATGAGATTACCGCTATCTGTCGTGACGCGAACTACGACGATCGCTGTGCAGGGATGGTGGTCTGGCTGCATACCTTCTCCCCGGCCAAAATGTGGATTAACGGCCTGACTATCCTCAACAAGCCGCTGATGCAGTTCCACACCCAGTTCAATGCCGCCCTGCCGTGGGACAGCATTGATATGGACTTTATGAACCTGAACCAGACTGCGCACGGCGGTCGTGAGTTCGGCTTCATCGGCGCGCGTATGCGTCAGCAGCATGCCGTGGTCACCGGTCACTGGCAGGATAAACAAGCGCACGAACGCATTGGCTCCTGGATGCGCCAGGCCGTGTCCAAACAGGATACCCGCCACCTGAAAGTCTGCCGTTTTGGCGACAACATGCGTGAAGTTGCGGTCACCGATGGCGATAAAGTCGCTGCGCAGATCAAGTTCGGCTTCTCGGTAAACACCTGGGCCGTGGGCGATCTGGTGCAGGTAGTGAACGCAATTAGCGACGGTGAAATCAACGCGCTAATCGATGAGTACGAAAGCACATACACCATGACGGCGGCGACGCAAGTCCACGGTGAAAAACGTCAGAATGTCCTGGAAGCGGCCCGTATTGAACTGGGGATGAAGCGCTTCCTGGAACAGGGCGGATTCCACGCCTTCACCACCACATTTGAAGATTTACACGGCCTGAAACAGCTCCCGGGTCTGGCCGTACAGCGTCTGATGCAGCAAGGCTACGGCTTTGCGGGCGAAGGCGACTGGAAAACCGCCGCTCTGCTTCGCATCATGAAGGTGATGTCAACCGGTCTGCAGGGCGGCACCTCATTTATGGAGGATTACACCTACCACTTCGAGAAAGGCAACGATCTGGTGCTCGGCTCGCACATGCTGGAAGTGTGCCCGTCCATCGCGGTGGAAGAGAAACCGATCCTCGACGTACAGCACCTCGGCATTGGTGGTAAAGACGATCCTGCCCGTCTGATCTTCAACACCAAAACCGGCCCGGCAGTGGTTGCCAGCCTGATCGATCTCGGCGATCGCTATCGCCTGCTGGTTAACTGCATCGACACGGTACAAACGCCGCACTCCCTGCCAAAACTGCCCGTCGCTAACGCACTGTGGAAAGCTCAACCGGATCTGCCAACCGCTTCTGAAGCCTGGATCCTGGCCGGTGGCGCGCACCACACCGTGTTCAGCCACGCGCTGGATCTGAACGACATGCGTCAGTTCGCTGAAATGCACGATATCGAGATCGCGGTGATCGATAACGATACCCGCCTGCCGGCCTTTAAGGACGCGCTGCGCTGGAACGAAGTGTATTACGGCTTCAAACGTTAACAACTGCCGGATGACGGCGTAAACACCTTATCCGGCCTACAAGAATGTGCGATTTGTAGGCCGGATAAGCGTAGCGCCATCCGGCAAGATTCATCGGAGAGCATCATGTTAGAAGATCTTAAACGTCAGGTACTGGAAGCGAATCTGGCGCTGCCAAAGCACAACCTGGTGACGCTGACCTGGGGAAACGTTAGCGCCGTCGATCGCGAACGCGGCGTGTTTGTGATTAAACCTTCCGGTGTCGATTACAGCGTCATGACCGCAGACGATATGGTTGTTGTCAGTATCGCCACTGGGGAAGTCGTTGAAGGCACGAAAAAGCCCTCCTCCGATACTCCAACACACCGTTTGTTATATCAGGCATTCCCGAGCATTGGCGGTATTGTTCATACCCACTCGCGCCACGCGACAATCTGGGCGCAGGCGGGTCAGTCAATTCCAGCGACAGGCACCACCCACGCGGACTATTTCTACGGCACGATTCCCTGTACGCGGAAAATGACCGACAGCGAGATTAACGGTGAATACGAGTGGGAAACCGGAAATGTAATCGTTGAAACCTTCGAGAAACAAGGCATTGACGCAGCGCAGATGCCTGGCGTACTGGTGCACTCTCACGGTCCGTTCGCCTGGGGAAAAAATGCCGAAGATGCGGTGCATAACGCCATCGTGCTGGAAGAAGTAGCCTATATGGGGATTTTCTGCCGCCAGCTCGCGCCGCAGCTGCCGGATATGCAGCAAACCCTGCTAGATAAACACTACCTGCGCAAACACGGTGCTAAAGCGTATTACGGGCAGTAAAAGAAATAAGCGCGCAGATAATCTACGCGCTCCTTTATAGTTATTCGCTATAATATTCGGCGAATGAACCTTGGTATACACAATCATTTGAACAGATATAATTAATTACATTATCATAGTGTCCATGAGACTTATTTCCTTCCAGACAATGGAAAAAGACATAATCTGTAATCGTCGCCTGCCACTTCTGCCCGTTCAGCAGATAATTAATCACTGTATCTTTGTGCCCCTTACTTTTGTCATTACCCTGCCAGTGAAAAAAAGCGCTACCATTTTCAATAATTTCAGCATTCCACAACTTACCGTCCCATGTTTTATATAAAATATACTTGCTCACAGTTTTAATCACTGGATTAGAAATCATTGTGTTAACAAACATATAGTTCTGATATTTAATGCCAAGCTGATGTTTGGAAAGAACGTTCATAAAAACTCCATTTTTTCAAAATTAATATCAAAAAGACAAAAAAATGCACAAGCCATCGAAAAAAAATGAAATTATATTCACAGAGAATTTCCCGACAAAATTGAATTGAAACTGTTTATTTAGAACAATAACAATCCCATTTAAATATATTATATTTAAGATGATGACCCAAACATTTCGAATGAAAGTTTTACACTAACAGCTAATAAAAACAAATAAAAATATAATTTTTTCACTAATCCGAGAAATATGTAGCAAAATCAAATGAGCACTATTCCTAAAAATAGAAAAAGTATGAAAGCGAACTTGTAATTAACAATTAAAACATAAACAACGTAATTAATGGAAACTAATGTACAAATACCAGCTATAACATATCTATCTGTAGCCTATCAAAGCTATTTGATTCATATATTGCATATGAAGATAACATTGTCAGGTAGGAATAATTATTTTACTCAGGAAAGCGTATTACGGACAGTAACCTCTTTTGAGCATGACAACTGTATAAAATCACAGCTAATCTATCAGAACCAGGCTATAATCATGCCTGGTTTTTTAATGGATACACAGCGTGGCGCAGGCAGGCTTTATTTTAACCCGGCACTGGCGGGACACCCCGCAGGGAACTGAGGTCTCATTCTGGCTGGCTACAGACGATGGGCCGCTGCAGGTCACGCTCGCGCCTCAGGAGTCGGTCGCGTTTATTCCCACCAGTCAGGTTCCTCGCGTAATGTCATTATTACGCACTGAAAACGGCTATCGCCTGAAATCGCTGCAATTGCAAGACTTCCACCGCCATCCTGTTTCCGGCCTGTATTGCCGCTCACATCGCCAGCTCATGCGGTTGGAAAAACTGCTGCGCGAAAACGCAGTCACCGTCTATGAGGGCGATGTACGCCCACCTGAGCGGTATCTGATGGAGCGCTTTATCACGTCCCCTGTTTGGGTTGAAGGCGACAGACATAATGGCACGCTGGTGAATGCCCGCCTGAAGCCGAACCCTGACTATCGACCACCGCTAAAATGGGTATCGCTGGATATCGAAACCACGCGCCACGGCGAACTCTATTGCATCGGTCTTGAAGGCTGCGGGCAACGTATTGTCTATATGCTCGGCCCGGCAAACGGCGACGCCTCTACGCTTGATTTTGAACTTGAGTACGTTGCAAGCCGCCCGCAGTTGCTGGAAAAACTCAATGACTGGATTGCCCGTCACGATCCTGATGTGATAATCGGCTGGAACGTCGTGCAATTCGATTTACGCGTCCTGCAAAAGCACGCCGAACGTTACCGCATTCCCCTGCGTTTTGGTCGTGATAGCAGCGAGCTTGAGTGGCGCGAGCATGGCTTCAAGAACGGCGTATTCTTCGCTCAGGCTAAGGGGCGCCTGATTATCGACGGTATTGAGGCGCTAAAATCAGCGTTCTGGAATTTCTCGTCATTCTCGCTGGAAACGGTGTCGCAAGAATTGCTGGGTGAAGGCAAGTCGATTGATAACCCGTGGGACCGAATGGACGAAATTGACCGTCGGTTTGCCCAGGATAAACCCGCGCTCGCCACCTACAATCTCAAAGACTGTGAGCTGGTCACGCGCATTTTTCACAAAACCGAGATCATGCCATTTCTGCTGGAGCGCTCGACGGTCAACGGTCTGCCGGTCGACCGTCACGGTGGTTCGGTTGCCGCCTTCGGCCACCTCTACCTTCCGCGCATGCACCGGGCGGGTTATGTGGCGCCGAATCTGGGTGAAGTCCCCGCGCACGCCAGTCCCGGCGGCTATGTGATGGACTCGCGCCCGGGATTGTACGACTCCGTACTGGTGCTGGATTACAAAAGCCTGTATCCCTCAATAATTCGTACTTTTTTAATCGATCCGGTGGGGCTTATCGAAGGCATGGCGCAGCCGGATCCGGAACACAGCACCGAAGGTTTCCTTGACGCCTGGTTTTCACGCGAAAAGCACTGCCTGCCGGAAATCGTTACTCAGATCTGGCACGGGCGCGAAGAAGCAAAACGCCGCGGCAATAAGCCACTCTCGCAGGCGTTGAAAATCATCATGAATGCATTTTACGGCGTGCTGGGCACCACCGCCTGTCGCTTTTTCGACCCGAGACTGGCCTCGTCCATTACCATGCGCGGCCATGCGATCATGCGCCAGACCAAAGCGTTAATTGAGGCTCAGGGTTACGATGTCATTTATGGCGATACCGATTCCACCTTTGTCTGGCTGAAAAAGGCGCACTCAGAAGACGATGCAGCCCGAATTGGTCGGGAACTGGTGAGCTATGTCAACACCTGGTGGGCGCAATCGCTGAAGCAACAAAATCTGACCAGCGCGCTGGAGCTGGAATTTGAAACCCATTTTTGTCGCTTTCTGATGCCGACCATTCGCGGTGCAGATACCGGCAGTAAAAAACGCTATGCGGGGATGATTCAGGACGGTGCAGAGCAACGTATGGTGTTTAAGGGACTGGAAACAGTACGAACCGACTGGACGCCGCTGGCCCAACAATTTCAGCAGGAGCTATACCTGCGAATTTTTCGTAACGAACCTTATCAGGAGTTTGTTCGCGAGACTATTGCCCGTCTGATGGCCGGTGAAATGGATGAACAACTGGTGTACCGCAAGCGCCTGCGCCGCCCGTTAAGCGAATACCAGCGAAATGTTCCACCACACGTTCGTGCCGCGCGACTCGCCGATGAGCAGAATGTAAAGCTGGGGCGTCCACCGCAGTATCAGAATCGCGGAACCATAAAATATGTCTGGACGGTCAATGGCCCAGAACCTGTTGATTATCAGCTATCTGCGCTCGATTACGAGCATTATCTGACCCGCCAGATCCAACCCGTTGCTGAGGGAATTCTTCCCTTTATTGACGATAATTTTGCTACACTACTCACAGGACAACTGGGGTTATTTTGACGCGTGACGAAACCGCCGCCATCCAGTACCATAGCGCCCTTTCCATTCCTGGACCCATTTAACACCACTACCACTGATTTATTAGCCTGGTAGCGGGGTCGTATGCTCTCAATAACGGGGATTAGCCCGGAAAATGACGAGTATTGCCTGCAATTAAAGATATAGAGCCGAACATATATGCCTTTTACACTTGGTCAACGCTGGATCAGCGATACAGAAAGCGAATTGGGACTTGGTACTGTTGTCGCCATGGATGCGCGAACCGTCACTTTACTTTTCTCATCGACGGGCGAAAACCGTCTGTATGCGCGCAGTGATTCCCCCGTGACCCGCGTGATGTTCAATCCTGGCGATACGATAACAAGCCATGAAGGCTGGCAACTGCATGTCGATGAAGTAAAAGAAGAAAACGGCCTGCTTGCCTATATCGGAACCCGCCTGGATACTGAAGAAACCGGAGTCATGCTGCGTGAAGTACTGCTCGACAGCAAACTGGTATTCAGCAAACCACAAGATCGCCTGTTTGCCGGCCAGATTGACCGCATGGATCGCTTTGCTCTGCGCTATCGCGCCCGTAAATTTCAGAGCGAACAATACCGTATGCCGTGGAGTGGGTTGCGTGGTCAACGTACCAGCCTGATTCCTCACCAGCTGAACATTGCCCATGATGTTGGCCGTCGTCATGCTCCTCGCGTTTTACTGGCAGATGAAGTGGGTTTAGGTAAAACCATTGAAGCCGGGATGATCCTGCATCAACAACTGCTGTCCGGCGCCGCAGAGCGCGTGCTGATCATCGTCCCGGAGACATTACAGCACCAGTGGCTGGTCGAAATGCTGCGCCGCTTCAACCTGCGTTTTGCGCTGTTTGATGATGAGCGTTATGCAGAAGCGCAGCACGACGCCTACAACCCGTTTGAAACCGAACAACTGGTCATCTGCTCGCTGGACTTTGCCCGTCGTAATAAACAACGTCTGGAGCACCTGTGTGACGCCGAGTGGGATCTGCTGATTGTCGATGAAGCCCATCACCTTGTGTGGAGCGAAGACGCGCCCAGCCGCGAATATATGGCCATTGAACAACTGGCAGAACGTGTGCCGGGCATCCTGCTGCTAACCGCGACACCGGAGCAGCTGGGCATGGAAAGTCACTTTGCCCGCCTGCGCCTGCTGGACCCTAGCCGTTTCCATGATTTCGCCCAGTTTGTTGAAGAGCAAAAAAATTATCGTCCGGTCGCCGACGCCGTCGCCATGCTGCTGGCAGGTAACAAGCTGAGTAACAATGAGCTGAACATGTTAGGCGACATGATTGGCGAGCAGGACATTGAGCCGCTATTGCAGGCGGCAAACAGCGACAGCGAAGACGCCCAGAGCGCACGTCAGGAGCTGGTTTCGATGCTGATGGACCGCCATGGCACCAGCCGTGTGCTGTTCCGTAACACCCGTAACGGTGTGAAAGGCTTCCCGAAACGCGAGCTGCATACCATCAAGCTGCCGCTGCCGACCCAATACCAGACGGCGATTAAAGTCTCCGGCATTATGGGCGCGCGTAAAAGTGCAGAAGACCGGGCGCGCGACATGCTCTACCCGGAACAGATTTATCAGGAATTCGAAGGCGACACCGGCACCTGGTGGAACTTTGACCCGCGCGTGGAATGGCTGATGGGCTACCTGACCAGCCACCGCTCACAAAAAGTGCTGGTCATCTGCGCGAAAGCCACTACCGCGCTTCAGCTGGAGCAGGTACTGCGCGAGCGCGAAGGCATCCGCGCCGCCGTATTCCATGAAGGGATGTCGATCATTGAACGTGACCGCGCCGCAGCATGGTTTAGCGAAGAAGATAGCGGCGCCCAGGTAATGCTGTGTTCTGAAATCGGCTCCGAAGGGCGTAACTTCCAGTTCGCCAGCAATCTGGTGATGTTTGACCTGCCGTTCAACCCGGATCTGCTGGAACAGCGTATTGGCCGTCTGGACCGTATTGGTCAGGCGCATGATATTCAGATTCACGTTCCGTACCTGGAAAAAACCGCGCAATCTGTGCTGGTGCGCTGGTACCACGAAGGTCTGGATGCGTTCGAACACACCTGTCCGACCGGCCGTACTATCTATGACACGGTCTATAACAATCTGATCGGCTACCTGGCTGAACCAGAAAATACCGAGGGCTTTGACGATCTGATCAAAACCTGCCGCGAACAGCATGACGCGCTGAAAGCACAGCTAGAGCAAGGTCGCGATCGCCTGCTGGAGATCCACTCTAACGGCGGCGAAAAAGCACTGGCGCTGGCTGAGAGTATTGAAGAACAGGACGACGATACCAGCCTGATCGCCTTCGCCATGAACCTGTTTGATATCGTCGGTATTAATCAGGATGACCGTGGCGACAATTTAATCGTGCTGACGCCGTCCGATCATATGCTGGTGCCGGATTTTCCTGGGCTGCCGGAAGATGGCTGCACCATTACGTTCGAGCGCGATGTCGCCCTGTCGCGTGAAGATGCACAATTTATTACCTGGGAGCATCCGCTGATCCGCAATGGTCTGGATCTGATCCTCTCCGGCGACACCGGAAGCAGCACTATTTCGTTGTTGAAAAACAAAGCATTACCTGTTGGTACACTGCTGGTTGAGCTGGTCTATGTTGTTGAAGCGCAAGCGCCGAAACAACTGCAGCTAAACCGCTTCCTGCCACCAACGCCGGTACGCATGCTGCTGGATAAAAACGGCAATAACCTTGCCGCGCAGGTTGAATTCGAAACCTTTAACCGTCAGCTCAGCGCCGTTAACCGCCACACCGGCAGCAAACTGGTCAACGCCGTGCAGCAGGATGTTCATGCCATTTTGCAACTCGGTGAAGCGCAGGTGGAAAAATCAGCCCGCGCGCTGATCGACGCAGCGCGTAAAGAAGCTGACGAGAAGCTGACGGCAGAACTTTCCCGTCTCGAAGCGCTGCGTGCCGTTAACCCGAACATCCGTGATGACGAACTTAGCGCAATTGAAAGCAACCGTCAGCAGGTGATGGAAAGCCTGGATCAGGCGGGCTGGCGTCTCGATGCCCTGCGCCTGATCGTCGTGACGCATCAGTAACGGAGCCATACATGGGGATGGAAAACTACAATCCGCCGCAGGAACCCTGGCTGGTCATCCTGTATCAGGATGAACACATTATGGTGGTCAACAAGCCGAGTGGCTTGTTGTCTGTGCCAGGTCGTCTGGATGAGCACAAAGACAGCGTGATGACACGTATTCAGCGCGATTATCCGCAGGCTGAATCCGTGCATCGTCTGGATATGGCAACCAGCGGCGTGATTGTAGTCGCGCTAACCAAAGCGGCAGAGCGCGAGCTAAAACGTCAGTTTCGCGAGCGCGAACCGAAAAAACAGTATGTCGCACGCGTCTGGGGGCATCCTGCTCCGGCCGAGGGTCTGGTTGATTTACCGCTGATTTGCGACTGGCCAAACAGGCCAAAGCAAAAAGTATGTTATGAGACCGGGAAATCGGCGCAGACCGAGTATGAAGTCGTGGAGTTCGCGGCGGATAACACCGCCCGGGTAGTGCTCAAGCCCATTACCGGACGCTCCCACCAGCTGCGTGTGCATATGCTGGCTTTAGGGCATCCTATCCTGGGCGACCGCTTCTATGCTCCGCCGGAAGCTCTGGCGTTAGCGCCGCGCCTGTTGCTGCATGCAGAGATGTTAACCATCACGCATCCCGAATACGGCAACAGTATGACGTTTAAAGTCCCGGCGGATTTTTAAATTCTGAGCCAATTTATGCCGGGGGCGCTTCGCTTACCCGGCATACATTCATTAACGTAGGCCGGATAAGGCGCTAGCTGCATCCGGCAATTCAATCACTTGAATCCTTTTTGATCCTTAATCAGCTCGTAAGCTTTTTGGATTTCCTGCGCTTTTTGCTTCGCCATTTCCATCATCTCTGGCGGCAGACCTTTCGCAACCAGTTTGTCCGGATGGTGCTCGCTCATCAGCTTACGGTAAGCCCGCTTGATGGTGGTCGCATCGTCGGTCGTTTTCACACCCAGCACATTACAGGCGTCTTCCAGCGTCGGGCCTCGTTGCGCCTGCTGCCAGCCACCGCCGCCAGACTGCTGCTGATATCCGCCGCCAAACTGTGCGCCGCCCTGCATCATGCGCAGGAACTGATCAAATTGGGTGCGTGAGATCCCCAACTCTTCAGCAATCACATACAGCACTTCACGTTCGTTAGGATGCAACGACCCATCGGCAAATGCCGCCTGGATCTGAATCTCCAGAAACATGCGGATCAGATCGAATCGACCAAAACAGACGCTGCGAAACTGACGCATCTTTTCACGTAATGGGTAATTATCCGATTTTCCTACCCGGAAGGCATGTTGTGCAGCCGTTCGCGAGTCACCGTGCAAATTCATCCGATCCATCAACTGGCTGGCGATATGTATATCGGCTTCCGTGACGCGACCTTTGGATTTGGTCAGATGTCCCATCACCTCAAAAGTGGTGGCAAAAAACAGCGCCTGGCGTTCACGTTGGTTGGCGAACCACGCCATTTTGCGCATGCGGGCTTTGTCGAACATGTGGCCAACTAACAGCCCCAGAACCACACCCCAGAAGCCGCCGCCCATCATTAAGGCCACGGCTACACCAATTATCTTTCCCCAATACTGCATAGACTCCCCAAATCTTTCCGCTCTCAGCCAGGCTATGTCCCACAATATAAGGTGCTTTTACCGATTTACGGCTGCGGTCAATTGTGGGACATCGCCTATAATTTGCATTATCATACCTGTCATTCAATGCCGTGCCTAACACCACAAACGCTATACTCGTTGGATTTCGAGTTGCAGCAAGGCGGCAACGTAGTGAGTCCCCTGGAGCTTACCCATGTAAGTGACTGGGGTGAACGAGGAAGACAACGAAGATGCAGCTTGAAAGGTGGCGGGTATAAAATGGGCAGGATTAATACTAGCGAAGTGAAGATGAGATAAGTTAGGCTGTGACCGTTTGTCACGCGCGACGCTACTGATGATGGAACAATAAATACAACGTATGAAAAAACGTATTCCCACTCTTCTGGCCACCATGATTGCCAGCACCCTCTATAGCCATCAGGGCCTGGCAGCCGATCTCGCCTCACAGTGTATGCTGGGCGTGCCGAGCTATGACCGTCCTCTGGTACAGGGCGAGACTAATGAGTTACCCGTCACCATCAATGCCGACAACGCAAAAGGGAATTATCCCGATGACGCGGTGTTTACCGGCAACGTGGATATCGCACAGGGTAACAGCCGCCTGCAGGCCGACGAAGTACAGCTTCATCAGAAGCAGGCTGAAGGCCAGCCGGAGCCAGTACGTACCGTCGATGCGTTGGGCAATGTCCATTATGACGACAATCAGGTTATTCTGAAGGGGCCGAAGGGCTGGTCCAATCTGAATACCAAAGATACCAACATCTGGGAAGGTGATTACCAGATGGTGGGCCGTCAGGGGCGCGGGAAAGCCGACCTGATGAAACAGCGTGGGGAAAACCGTTATACCATTCTGGAAAACGGTAGCTTTACCTCCTGTCTGCCAGGTTCAGATACCTGGAGCGTCGTCGGTAGCGAAGTTATCCACGACCGTGAAGAACAGGTCGCGGAGATCTGGAACGCCCGTTTTAAACTGGGTCCGGTTCCGGTCTTTTACAGTCCTTATTTACAGTTACCCGTCGGCGATAAGCGCCGTTCCGGTTTCCTGATCCCGAACGCAAAATATTCCACCAATAACTATTTTGAGTTCTACCTCCCGTATTACTGGAACATTGCGCCCAATATGGACGCCACCATCACGCCACATTATATGCACCGTCGTGGCGGGATCATGTGGGAGAACGAATTCCGCTACCTCACCCAGGCGGGTGCGGGCTTGATGGAGTTTGACTATCTGAATTCCGATAAAGTGTACGAGGACGAACATCCGAAGGATGACAATTCACGTCGCTGGCTGTTCTACTGGCAGCACGCTGGCGTAATGGACCAGGTGTGGCGTTTCAACGTCGACTACACCAAGGTCAGCGACTCCAGCTACTTTAACGACTTTGACAACAAGTACGGTTCCAGTACCGATGGCTACGCCACGCAAAAATTCAGCGTCGGATACGCGGTGCAGAACTTTGACGCCACGGTATCGACCAAGCAGTTCCAGGTCTTTGCTGATCAGAACAACAGTAGCTACTCCGCTCAGCCACAGCTAGACGTTAATTTCTATCAGAATGACGTCGGTCCGTTCGATACCCGGATTTATGGGCAAGCGGTGCATTTCGTTAATACCAAGGATTACATGCCGGAAGCAACGCGTGTTCACCTGGAACCGACGATCAATCTGCCGTTGTCGAATAACTGGGGCAGTGTCAATACCGAAGCGAAGCTGCTGGCAACGCACTACCAGCAGACCAACCTGGATTGGTATAACACCAATAATGCCACTAAGCTTGATGATTCCGCCAACCGCGTCATGCCGCAGTTTAAAGTCGACGGCAAGATGGTATTCGAGCGTGACATGCAAATGCTGGCGCCGGGTTATACCCAGACGCTGGAGCCGCGCGCGCAGTACCTGTACGTCCCGTATCGCAACCAAAGTCATATCAATAACTATGACTCCTCCCTGCTGCAATCTGACTACAGCGGCCTGTTCCGTGACCGCACCTATAGTGGTCTGGACCGCATCGCTTCTGCCAACCAGGTAACGACCGGGGTCACATCTCGCGTTTATGATGACGCGGCAGTTGAACGTTTTAATATTTCTGTGGGTCAAATCTACTATTTCACCGAGTCTCGCACTGGCGATGACCATACAGAATGGGAGAATGACGACAAAACAGGTTCACTGGTATGGGCTGGCGATACCTACTGGCGCATCTCCGAGCGTTGGGGTTTACGCAGTGGGATCCAGTACGACACGCGTCTGGATAGCATAGCCACCAGCAATAGCAGTATCGAATACCGACGCGACGAAAACCGTATGCTGCAGTTGAACTACCGTTATGCCAGCCCAGAGTATATTAAGGCCGCTGTACCTTCACGTGATGTAACTAACGCCCAGTATGAAAACGGGATTTCGCAGGTGGGCGCAGTGGCAAGCTTCCCGATCGCCGATCGTTGGTCGATTGTTGGTGCTTACTACTTCGATACCAACGTGAACAAAGAAGCAGATTCAATGTTGGGCTTACAGTACAACTCCTGCTGTTACGCCATTCGCTTTGGCTACGAGCGTAAGCTGAACGGTTGGGATGACAAAATGCAGCACGCGATTTATGACAACACGATCGGCTTTAATATCGAACTCCGCGGCCTGAGCTCAAACTACGGTCTCGGCACGACTCAAATGTTACGTTCGAACATTTTGCCGTATCAAAGCGCTTTATGATCTGATTGATTTACAACGTAATCCGCATTGCGGTTAATTGAAATGGAAAAAGTATGAAGAACTGGAAAACGCTGCTTCTCGGTATCGCCATGATCGCGAATACCAGTTTCGCTGCCCCACAGGTAGTCGATAAAGTCGCAGCCGTCGTCAATAACGGCGTCGTTCTGGAAAGCGACGTCGATGGCTTAATGCAGTCAGTAAAACTGAATGCAGGTCAGGCAGGTCAGCAATTACCGGATGACGCTACGCTGCGTCATCAGATCCTGGAACGTTTGATCATGGATCAAATCCTCCTGCAAATGGGTCAAAAGATGGGGGTGAAAATCTCTGACGAGCAGTTGGATCAGGCTATTGCCAACATCGCCAAGCAGAACAACATGACGCTGGATCAGATGCGCAGCCGTCTGGCACAGGATGGCTTAAGCTATTCAACCTATCGTAGCCAGATCCGCAAAGAGATGACCATCTCCGAAGTGCGTAACAACGAAGTTCGCCGTCGCGTCACTATCCTGCCTCAGGAAGTGGATGCCCTGGCGCAGCAGGTAGGCAACCAAAACGATGCCAGCACCGAGCTGAACCTGAGCCACATTCTGATCCCATTACCGGAAAACCCAACGTCTGACCAGGTTAACGCGGCTGAAAGCCAGGCGCGCTCTGTTGTTGATGAAGCGCGTAACGGTAGTGATTTCGGCAAACTGGCTATTACTTATTCCGCTGACCAGCAGGCGCTGAAAGGCGGTCAGATGGGTTGGGGACGTATTCAGGAGCTGCCGGGTATCTTTGCCCAGGCGTTAAGCACTGCGAAAAAAGGCGATATCATTGGCCCAATTCGTTCCGGTGTCGGCTTCCACATCCTGAAAGTCAACGATATGCGTGGCCAAAGCCAGAGCATCTCCGTGACTGAAGTTCATGCTCGCCACATTCTGCTTAAGCCGTCGCCGATCATGACCGATCAGCAGGCGCGTCTGAAGCTGGAACAAATCGCGGCAGATATTAAGAGCGGTAAAACTACCTTCGCGGCAGCCGCTAAAGAGTTTTCTCAGGATCCAGGCTCTGCCAACCAGGGCGGCGATCTGGGCTGGGCTGCAGCGGATATTTTCGACCCTGCTTTCCGCGATGCACTGACCAAACTTAACAAAGGCCAGATGAGCGCCCCGGTGCACTCCTCTTTCGGTTGGCATCTGATCGAACTGCTGGATACGCGTAACGTTGATAAAACTGACGCAGCGCAGAAAGACAGAGCTTACCGTATGCTGATGAACCGTAAATTCTCGGAAGAAGCAGCAACCTGGATGCAGGAACAGCGCGCCAGCGCTTACGTTAAAGTTCTGAGCAACTAATGACTCGAGCTCAACGCGTTGTTATCACTCCCGGCGAACCTGCCGGGATTGGCCCGGACCTGGTGGTTCAGCTCGCCCAGCGCGATTGGCCTGTAGAACTCGTTGTCTGTGCGGATGCAGCACTCCTCAATGACCGGGCAGCGATGCTCGGTTTACCGCTTTCACTCCTCCCCTACTCTCCAGATACCCCAGCCAAACCGCAATCAGCAGGCACATTGACGCTGTTACCGATTGCGCTGCGGGCACCTGTTGTCGCGGGTCAGTTGGCGGTAGAAAACGGGCAATATGTGGTGGATACGCTGGCTCGCGCCTGCGATGGCTGTCTGCAAGGTGAGTTTGCGGCGCTGATCACCGGCCCGGTTCACAAGGGCGTTATCAATGACGCTGGCGTCCCGTTTACCGGACATACCGAGTTTTTTGAAGAGCGCTCACAGGCAAAGAAAGTTGTTATGATGCTGGCGACCGAAGAGCTGCGCGTTGCCCTGGCAACCACGCATTTGCCGCTCAGAGCCGTTGCCGACGCCATTACGCCCGCCCTGCTTCAGGAAGTGATCGGCATTTTGCATCATGATTTACGCACCAAGTTCGGCATTGCCGATCCGCATATTCTGGTGTGCGGTCTTAACCCGCATGCTGGTGAAGGCGGTCATATGGGAACGGAAGAGATAGATACCATCATTCCGGTACTCGATGAACTGCGTGCGCAGGGAATGAAATTAAACGGTCCGCTGCCCGCAGATACGCTGTTTCAGCCCAAATATCTCGACCACGCGGATGCCGTGCTGGCAATGTACCACGATCAGGGTCTCCCCGTGCTAAAATACCAGGGATTTGGTCGCGGTGTGAATATCACGCTGGGCCTGCCCTTTATTCGCACATCCGTCGATCACGGCACCGCACTTGAACTCGCGGGCCGTGGACAAGCAGATGTCGGCAGTTTTATTACGGCGCTTAATCTCGCCATCAAAATGATTGTTAATACCAATGAATAATCGAGTCCATCAGGGCCATTTAGCCCGTAAACGTTTCGGGCAGAACTTCCTCAACGATCAGTTTGTGATCGAAAGTATTGTCTCTGCTATCAACCCGCAGAAAGGTCAGGCTATGGTCGAAATCGGCCCGGGCCTGGCGGCATTGACCGAACCAGTAGGCGAACGTCTGGACAAGCTCACGGTCATTGAACTCGACCGCGATCTGGCAGCACGCCTACAGACACACCCGTTTTTAGGGCCTAAGCTGACGATTTATCAGCAAGATGCCATGACCATGAACTTCGGCGAACTGGCACAAACGATGGGACAGCCGCTGCGCGTATTCGGCAACCTGCCGTACAACATCTCCACGCCGCTCATGTTCCATCTTTTTTCCTATACTGATGCCATTGCCGACATGCATTTCATGTTGCAAAAAGAGGTGGTGAATCGTCTGGTTGCAGGGCCAAACAGTAAAGCGTATGGTCGATTAAGCGTCATGGCGCAGTATTACTGCAATGTGATCCCGGTACTTGAAGTACCGCCTTCCGCATTTACGCCAGCGCCTAAAGTTGATTCAGCCGTTGTGCGTCTGGTCCCTCATACGACGATGCCGTACCCGGTTAAAGATGTTCGTGTGCTGAGCCGTATTACCACCGAAGCGTTTAATCAGCGCCGTAAAACGGTACGTAACAGTCTCGGCAACCTGTTTAGCGTTGAAGTACTGACAGAGCTGGGCATTGATCCGGCGATGCGAGCGGAAAATATCTCTGTCGCGCAATACTGCCGGATGGCTAACTATCTGTCAGAAAACGCGCCATCGAAGGAGAGTTAAACATGATCAATTCGCCCCGAGTGTGCATTCAGGTACAAAGCGTCTACATTGAGGCGCAATCCTCACCTGATGATGAACGTTACGTTTTTGCTTACACCGTAACTATCCGCAATTTGGGGCGAGCGCCTGTGCAGCTGTTGGGGCGTTATTGGTTGATCACTAATGGTCATGGCCGCGAAACCGAAGTTCAGGGTGAAGGCGTGGTTGGCGTCCAGCCCCACATCGAACCCGGCGAAGAGTACCAGTACACCAGCGGTGCGGTGATTGAAACACCGCTGGGCACCATGCAGGGTCATTACGAAATGATCGATGAACAAGGCATCGCCTTTACCATCGATATTCCCGTATTCCGACTCGCCGTTCCAACACTCATTCATTAAAACAATAACTATGGCGACATACCTTATTGGCGACGTTCACGGTTGTTACGATGAACTGGTAGCCTTGCTGCATCAGGTAGACTTTAATTCCGAAAAAGACACCCTATGGCTCACCGGCGATCTGGTCGCTCGTGGACCGGGCTCGCTGGACGTTTTGCGCTACGTGAAATCACTGGGCGACAGCGTGCGGTTAGTATTGGGTAATCACGATTTACACCTGCTGGCCGTATTTGCTGGTATCAGTCGTAATAAACCTAAAGACAGGGTCACATCGCTGCTCGAAGCACCGGATGCCGACGAATTACTTAACTGGCTCCGCCGTCAACCGCTGTTGCAGGTAGATGAAGAGAAGAAGCTGGTGATGGCGCATGCCGGTATCACCCCACAGTGGGACCTGCAGACGGCAAAAGACTGTGCTCGCGATGTTGAAGCCGTGCTGTCGAGCGACTCGTATCCCTTCTTCCTTGATGCGATGTACGGCGACATGCCCAATAACTGGACCCCGGAACTGACCGGGCTGGCGCGCCTGCGTTTTATTACCAACGCCTTTACCCGCATGCGTTACTGCTTCCCTAACGGTCAGTTGGATATGTACAGCAAAGAGTCACCAGAAGACGCACCTGCTCCGCTGAAGCCGTGGTTTGCCATTCCTGGACCTGTCAGTGAAGCATACAGCATTGCATTCGGGCACTGGGCATCGCTGGAGGGTAAAGGCACGCCAGAAGGTATTTACGCGCTGGATACGGGGTGTTGCTGGGGAGGGGATCTCACCTGTCTGCGCTGGGAAGACAAACAGTACTTCGTGCAGCCGTCAAATCGCCATCTGAATCTGGATCCTGGCGAAGCGGTCAACGCCTGATAGTCGTTTGCCGGATGCGGTGCTCGCACCTTATCCGGCCTACATAAGCTGGATGATAAGGCGTTTCGCCGCCATCCGGCACTTACAGTATTAACGACGTTCCAGAATCTCGAAGCAGTAGCTGTGAGAGTTTTGCGCGTCGGCATCGTGGAATTCACTGAACACCGATTCCCAGTCATCCGGTTCGTAGTCCGGGAAATGCGTATCCCCTTCCACTTCCGCATCAATGTGCGTCAGATACAGTTTCTGTGCTTTTGGCAGGAACTGCTCATACACACGCCCACCGCCAATTACCATAATTTCAGGTTCATCGCCGCAGGCCGCAATTGCTTCATCCACAGACTTCACCCACTGCACGCGATCGTCGGTGCCAGGCTTACTGCTGATGACGATATTTTTACGCCCAGGTAACGGTCGCCCGATGGATTCCCAGGTGTGGCGTCCCATGACAACCGGCTTGTTTAAGGTATTACGTTTAAACCAGGCGAGATCGGCAGGGAGGTTCCACGGCATGGCGTTCTCCATACCGATGACGCGATCTACCGCTAACGCCGCAATCAGACTGATCATTGAATATTTCCCGGATACAAAAAAATTGTCGCCACTATACGGAAAGCGCAATCTTTCGTCGACTGGCGGAAAGAGGATGAACAGGAAAATTTTCCGTTCTGCTGGCGAACCGACCTATTTAAGGTGGTACGCCAGCATTACAGTAGTTCAAAAACAGCCAATTAGCAGTAAAGTTTGCAGAACATCACATTTTTTACCCTATGCTGACGGTTTCACTTCCGGCTCATCGGCGACGTCGCCCGTATGCTTACCTTCATCCGTGCCTTGCCAGCCATGGCGTTGAATTAACGATAAGTGCTGACGATCTTCCGCAATAATTTCACTCAGCATTGCGCTGGTGCGTTTATAAACGGCCGCGCGGGAAGTCGCGTCATTTTCCCCTTTCACCATCTCCTCTACCATCATGGTATTGAATCGGCGGAATACGTCAGCCCGCTCACGTGCCTCATAGCGCCCTAGCCCGAGACCTTCCAGCGCCAGACGTCCGGTCTTCAGTGCACCTTCAAAGGTTTCACGTTCCGGCATATCCACGCCCGCCTGGCGCAGGCGGATGTAATGATCCACGTCGCGCGCACGAGCAATAATTTGCAGATGCGGGAAATGCTCTTTCACCATTTCGGTTAACTGCAGGCTGGTTTGCGGATCGTCAATGGCATTAATAATAACTTCAGCTTTCGCCGCCCCGGCAGATTCCAGCAGATCCATCCGGGTCGCGTCGCCATAGAAAACCTTCATCCCGAATTTACGCAGCGTTTCGATATGGTCCGGGTCATGATCAAGAACCACCATTTTGACCCCGCTCGACAACAGCAAACGACCGGTTATCTGGCCAAATCGCCCAAACCCGGCAATGATCACCCTAGGTTGTTCCTCATCGATTTCATCGGCTTCGCGCTCTTCCTCAGTCGCCGATTTTTCCAGACGCGTCAAAATCACCAGCAAAATCGGCGTAGCCGCCATCGACAACGCCACCGCCAGCGTCAGCGATTTCGCCCAGTCAGGATCGAGCACATTTGCCATTTGCGCCGCGCCAAACACCACAAAGGCAAACTCACTGCCCTGCCCTAATAATACGGCAAACCAGCGACGCTGCTTGTTCGGCACCTGCAACGGTTTCGCTATCAACCACAGCATGACGGTTTTGATAACCAGGAAACCGACCAGTAGAATGATAATGCGCAAGGGATTATCAATCAGCGTACCAAAGTCGATAGACATCCCTACACCGATGAAAAACAGCCCCAGCAGCAGTCCTTTAAATGGTTCAATGTCGCTTTCCAACGCGTGACGATACTCAGAGCTTGCCAGCAGCACCCCGGCCAGGAATGCCCCCATCGCCATCGACAATCCAACCTCTTCCAACAGCAGACCGAAGCCAAACACGAGGAACAGCGCAACGGCACTGAACACTTCCCGCAGGCCCGAACGGGCGACAAAACGCAAGGCAGGACGTGTGACATAACGACCTAACAGCACCACCAGCACCAGTGCGCCCGCTACCTTAAGGGCAGACAATGCAAACGCCCCAAGCGTTGTTGATGCGCCACTCGCTGCCAATAATGGGATCATCGCCACCAGTGGAATGGCCGCGATATCCTGGAACAGCAGCACGGCAAACGCGCTGCGGCCCATTTGCGACACCATCAGGTTGCGTTCATTCATCGCCTGCATAGCGATAGCCGTAGAGGAAAGCGCCAGCGTCATGCCGATCAGCTCCGCTACCTGCCAGCGCAGGCCGAGGAACATACAGAACACACCAATCAGGCCTCCGCAGACCACCATTTGCAATGCGCCGCCGCCGAACACCGATGCTCGCAGTTTCCACAAACGTTGCGGATCCAGCTCCAGACCAATGACAAACAGCATCAGCACCACACCGATCTCCGCAAAATGCAGGATGGATTCAGCGTCCGTCACCAGCCTCAGGCCCCAGGGGCCGATAATGCACCCGGCGATGAGATACCCCAGTACCGACCCGAGTCCCAGCCGTACGGCGATGGGGACAATCAGCGCCGCCGATCCGAGATAAATCAGCGCCTGTATCAGCGTATGGCTATCCATGGTGTGCCTCCTGCCATTCCATCAGACGCTGTTTGTAGTGACGAGCCTGCGCTTGCAGGGTTTCATCATCACAGATAAACGTACAGTGCATCGCAAACGGCGGTAGCCATTTGAGGCCACAATAAAGTGCCGTCGCCTGTAAGGGTTGAGAAAGCACATCAAATCCGGGATGGGAGCCAATATCGAAGTGGTTTTCACCGCCGCCGGTCGTCACCGCCCACAACAGATGTTTACCGTGCAGCGCAGTACCGCCATGACCATACGCCCAGCCGTGCGAAAGGACCTTGTCCATCCACAGCTTGAGTAATGGAGGTATGCTGTACCACTGCATCGGATGCTGCCAGATGATCAAATCAGCGCGTGCCAGCGCATCCTGTTCAGCGGCAATATCGATATTGAAGTCGGGGTAGAGCTGGTAGAGCGAGCGGATCTCCACGCCCTCCAGCGTCCTTGCCTGTTCAAGCATCCGCTTATTCGCATGCGAATGCTGCGGATAGGGATGCGCATAAATGATGAGGATCATGATTAGCCTGTTTCACTGCATTATTGTAATAACAGTGAGTTTAGTCACTTAATCCACAGGCTAACAGTCAATATTATTGAGTGGCTGAATGGAGAAAACTGAACTAGTTATCCAGTTCACTCATATCTTTAACCTGATCGCGGTTAATCTGTTCCGTCTTACCCGTTTGCGCATTTTTATACGACACCAGGCCAGTATCATCATCGACTTGCGGTTTGCCGTCAGTGACGATTGTTTTACCATCGGTGGTTTTAACCGCCTGGTTTGAGGAACAACCGGCCACGGTAAACAGTGCTGCTGCGGTAAAAATTGAGGTGATCAGGATATGTTTTTGCATGGTGTTCTCCCTGCTTTTCAGTTGTTTTCTGTGATATACCCAGTTAACTGTAGGCTAACTGACTGAGTTGCAGGGAAAATACAGAACACTCCTAATAACTCGCTCTGGTCACGGGCTTACTGCGAATCGTCATTTGACTGGTTTGCGCCAGCGTCAGACCTCGCGTTTCCGGGGCGAAAGCGATGGACACCAGCAGGCCAATCAGCGAAATTCCTGCGCCCATCAGCATGACATTGCTGATCCCGTATTTGGTAATGAACACCGGCAGCGCCCAGGTTGAAACAATGGTGCCGATGCGGCTTAAGGACATAATCACCCCGACGGCAGATGCGCGAATGTCGGTAGGGAACAGTTCATTTGGGTACAGCCACTGAAGATTTCCCGGTCCCCCCGAGAAAAAGGCGTACACGGCAAACGCCAGCACCACCAGCCACGCTCCCATATCAGGAATTAACCCCAGCACGGCCAGCGCCAGCGTCATCATAATAAAGCTGCCAATTAACAATGGCCGACGGCCCGCGCTATTAAGCCAGAACATGGGTGGAATGCACCCCAGCATAAAGCACAGGCTTATCACCACATTGCCCAACGCCGCGCTTTTCCCGGCACCAAGCCCCAACAGTCCAACAATCTGCGGACCAAAGGTATAAATGGCGAACATCGGGATCACCTGACAGGTCCAGATAGCGGCAACAAACAGGACAAACGGGAAATGACGGCGGTTAAACAGCTGTAGGAAGCGCGTCTCCTGCGGCGCCTCTTCGTCGAACACCACCGGTTCGCCGAACAGTTTGATCATCATCGCTTCACACTCTTTCACCCGACCTTTACGCAACAGCCAGCGCGGCGACTCAGGAAGATCGAAGCGCCCAATCAGGATCAAAATACAAGGGATCACCGCGCTGCCCAGCATCCAGCGCCATCCTCCTTCAACATCATACAGCCAGTAACCGACCAGATCGGCACAGGTGGCGCCGACATACCACATCGCGGCGATAAAACCGATGGAGAAAGCGCGCTGGCGGGTATTGGAGAACTCAGTAATCATCGAGGTAGCAATCGGATAATCGGCACCAATCACAATGCCGATCAGCACACGCATTACCAACAGCTCAATGGGTGAGGAAACAAACATGGTTGCCGCCGATATCACGCCAATGGCGATAATATCGATGATGAACATTTTGCGCCGCCCGACCTTATCGGAAATGTAGCCAAACAGCGACGTCCCCACAAACAGACCGGCGAGCGTGCCGGCACCCAGCAGACCAATCCACTGTGCGTCCAGTTTCAATGCCGGCGTGAGCTGTTCCAGCGCCACGCCAATCATCACCAGCACATAACCATCCAGAAATGGCCCACCGCTTCCCCACAGCATTATCCGGCGGTGAATAGAGGTAAATTTGATGTCATCAAAGTTCCTGGGCTGCTGCATAGCGACTTCCTGTTTCAACACGGGCAAAGCGTCATCTGTAGGCCGGATAAGGCGTTTACGCCGCCATCCGGCATTGGCGCCACATGATTGCCGGATGGCAACGCTACCACGTCTTATCCGACCTACGGGTGCACAACCTCGTACTTATTAGCCGTAGCGAAACTCCACGCCAAATGTCCCGCGCGGGTATTCCCACTTTTCCAGCGCTGTATCAAGTCCGAGAATGCGGCACGTTCCGCATTCCAGGCATCCGGCGTAATCAAAACGGACGCTGCCGTCGTCCTGCTTTTTATACAGTCCGGCTGGACAAGCCTTAATCAGTACTTCCAGCGCCTGTTTATCAGGATCGGTTTTGAGAATGATATGCGGGCTGTCTTCATCCACATTGAACTTATTGACGCCCAGTTTGACGTCCACATTGACGGGAGATGTCATAATACGGTCACTCCTTTCAGGCCATCTTTCATCAGGTTGATGAAGCCCACTTTCTTCGCATGACGCAGGATTTTTTTGCGCATTGGCACCGGAGCAGAGCCATCTACGGTGAACAGGTCGCGCGCGATGCTGACCGCCATTTCGGGATAGGCGGTAAACATGCGTGGGTTATCAAGGAAAGCGGGAAGCTTCTGATACATGCGCATATCGCGCATTGGACCATCATCGAGATGCTGACGGTATTCGCCCAGCGACTGTTTGCTGAAGTCGTCGCGCTTCATTGCGGAAAGCACCGTTTTCGCCGCCGCTTCGCCTGCAGATATGGCGAGATCCATACCGCGGATGGTAAAGCCGAGGTTCATACACATTCCGGCAGCATCACCGGCAATCAGCACACCGTCACCCACCAGTTCAGGCTGCATATTCATACCGGCCTCCGGTACGACGTGCGCGGCATATTCCACCAGCTTGCCACCGGCGATCAGTGGGGCAACCGCCGGATGCTGTTTGAAATCTTCCAGCATTTGTGGGACCGATTTTTTAGCATCTTTCAGATGATGAAGACCGCAGACCAGCCCCAGAGAAAGGGTCGTTTCATTAGTATAGAGGAAGCCCCCGCCCATCAACCCATCGGTTGGAGAACCGGCAAACAGGCAAGCTGCACCTTCGTTCCCCTGTAACTGGAAACGATCTTCAATCACCGATTTTGGCAATTCGATCAGCTCTTTTACGCCAACGGCAACATGCGATGCCTCAACGCGCTTTGCCATGCCCAGTTTTTCTGCCAACAAAGAATTCACCCCGTCAGCGAGGATCACCACTTTGGCTTCCAGAATATCGCCGTCGGCTTCCACGCCCACGACTTTGCCTTCGCGCTGCACAACGTTATCCACCCGAATACCGGTGATAAGCTGGGCTCCCGCCTCCTCGGCCTGCTCCATCAGCCAGGCGTCAAATTTGCTGCGTAAGACGGAATAAGAAACCTGCGACGATGCAGCCTCTTCACCATTGCAATAGTCGATGGTCATCGCCGCTTTATCGGTCATAAAGGCGAGTTTTTCGTGGGTGATTATGCGTTCAATGGGGGCCTGCTCAGCAAAGCCGGGAATGAGGCGTTCCAGGCTATGGGCATACATGCGCCCACCGGTGACATTCTTCGCGCCAGCAGAATTGCCGCGCTCGATGACCAGCACCTGTGCACCTTCCCGAGCCAGCACCAGCGCCGCAACCGAACCGGCCAGACCTGCACCCACGATGATGGCATCAAAGATATCTTCGGACATACGTACTCCTGTCAGTGGCAGGATACTTTCGCACCCTGCCCGAATGGTTTAACGCGCCAGAGCAGCCGTCAGCGCAGGCAGGATCTTCAGCGCATCGCCAACGATGCCAAAATCTGCGTACTGGAAGATCGGCGCATTTTTATCTTTGTTGATGGCGAAAATCGTCTGCGCGCCGTTGGCGCCGACCATATGTTGGATCTGCCCGGAGATTCCCACGGCCAGGTACAGTTCTGGTTTGAGCATCAGGTTGGAAATGCCGACGTAGCGTTCGTGCTCCATCCACTTCTCGTTTTCCGCCACTGGACGGGAACAGGCCAGCTCAGCGCCAATCGCCTGGCACAGCGCTTCGGCCAGCGAGATATTTTCTTTGCTACCAATACCGCGTCCCACGCTGACCACCAGACGGGCTTTGTCGAGATCGACGCTGTTGCTCTGACGCGCCTGCGTTGCCGTACGGGTCACGGCAATAGTCGGAGCCTGCCACTGAACGGTGTGCACCTCGCCGCTGCAGGCGGTATCCGGTTGCTGCGCGTCAAACGTTCCGCTGCTGAGAGTGATCACGGCAAACGGTGAAGCGATTGTTTCTGCTCCCATCGCCAGGCCGCCGTAGACCATATGTTTGACCGCCGCTTTTCCGTCCTGCACCGCGACTGCGCTGGCGTCGTTTGAGACCGCAGCCGACAAGCGAAAGCCCAGCTTTGCCGCTAACAGCTTGCCCCGACGCGTATTCGGCAGCAGCACCGCGCCGCCCTCGCTGTGCTGACGAATGGTTTCGGCCATCGCATCGGCGTAGTCTTCAACCATACGGTCTTCTGGTTTGCCGCTGAGCAGCCAGACATGATCCGCACCTAAATGGCATGCCGCCGCGCTGTCCTCATCGCTGAGCACAAACGTGTTAACGTTTTCACCTAAAGCCTGCGCACCATTCATCAGTTCCGGCAGACGAGAAGGGGTATCGCTGAATACCCAGACACTGGAAAATTTGTTCATAACATCCCCTGATAATTAAATGATTTTGCGAAGATTCTCGACAAACGCGGCAATCTGTTCTTCACCGTCACCTTCAATCACAACGCGCTGACGCTCGCGCTGCTTCGGTGCGGCAACCTGTTGTTCGGAATACGCTTGCGCGCCGTTCAGCCCAATGTCCGCAGACGACCAGACCTGGACCGGTTTTTTCGCCGCGCCAAGGATGGCTTTCATGGAAGGGATTTGAGGGGTGTTGATGTCGGTAGAGACCGCGATCACCGCCGGAAGCGGGATACTCAGGGTTTCAACTTCATCTTCCAGTTCACGCTCTACCGTCAGCGTGCTGTCGGTAAGAGAGAGGATTTTACTCACGCCGTTAATCGCCGGCACGTTCAGCATTTCGCCCACCAGCAGACCAACCTGCTGAGCATAAAGGTCGGAAGAACCGTCGCCGCAAATAAGCAGATCAAAACCTGATTTTTGTGCGGCGGCAGCCAGCGCAGTGGCGGTTTGTTGTGGCAGCGCCTGTTCAAATTGATCGTCAATGACAACAATCAGTTCATCAGGGCCACGGGAGAGCACATCTTTGCGCCCTTTTGCATTGGTCAGCGCTTTGCCGCCGACGCTCATGGCCACAACCTGAGCCTCTCCCACCTGCTGTTTTAACTGGCAAGCCGCTTCGATCGCATTCAGATCATATTGGCTGATTTTGCCATCTGCTTTGCTGAAATCGAGTGTTCCATCAGCATTATTAATCGCAATATCCTGCTCATCAGGTACGCATTTGTAGCAAGTAATTATCTTCATTGCATCTCCAGAAATCATGAAGGAAACGTATTTATATCGGCGGTGTTAAATACAGATATCACGCTCTTTAATTCGGAAATAAAACATTAATCACCAATATTGAAAATGTCACACATTGATATTCGTAACTTTCAATAGTGTTATGCACCTCACCAATATTGAAAGAAACATGTCAAATACGAAAATTTTCAATATTGTTTGCTGGTTCAACAATATTGAACGCCAGTCACTTAAAAAAGTTAAAAAAGAAACATCAACATTATGATTAATAAGAGAATTATTTGTATTTTCAGACAAAATAACCAGCATAAGAAAGTGTGATACAGATAACAGAATAGCCGGAAATGAATACCCATTATGAGTTACTCACTGAGGCGCCCAGAGGTTAAAAGGTTATCAACAAATCATTAATAATAAATAAACAAACGATCACATACGGGCACGCTAAATAAATTTCGTTTTCACACTGGAATTCACTTATGAAAAATGAAAAGAGAAAGTCGGGAATTGAACCGAAGGTTTTTTTTCCGCCATTAATAATTGTTGGGATACTTTGTTGGTTAACAGTAAGAGATCTTGATGCCGCTAACGTCGTTATTAATGCGGTATTCAGTTATGTCACCAACGTCTGGGGTTGGGCATTCGAATGGTATATGGTCGTCATGCTCTTCGGCTGGTTCTGGTTGGTCTTTGGCCCGTATTCGAAAAAGAAATTAGGCGACGAAAAACCTGAGTTTAGTACCGCCAGCTGGATTTTTATGATGTTCGCTTCCTGTACATCCGCCGCGGTGCTGTTCTGGGGTTCCATCGAGATCTACTACTATATCTCTACCCCGCCGTTTGCTCTCGCCCCCAACTCCGTTGGCGCAAAAGAGATAGCCCTGGCGTACAGCTTGTTCCACTGGGGACCGCTGCCGTGGGCGACCTACAGCTTCCTTTCAGTCGCGTTCGCCTACTTCTTCTTTGTACGCAAAATGGACGTTATCCGCCCCAGTTCCACGCTGGTACCGTTAGTTGGCGAGAAGCATGCTAAGGGCTTGTTCGGCACCATCGTCGATAACTTCTATCTGGTGGCGCTGATCTTCGCGATGGGCACCAGCCTCGGTCTCGCTACCCCGCTGGTAACCGAGTGTATGCAATGGCTGTTCGGTATTCCGCATACGCTGCAACTCGACGCCATCATCATTACCTGCTGGATCATATTGAACGCCATTTGCGTGGCCTGCGGCCTGCAAAAAGGGGTCAAGATCGCCAGCGACGTACGTAGTTATCTGAGCTTCCTGATGCTCGGCTGGGTGTTTATCGTCAGTGGCGCCAGCTTCATCATGAACTACTTCACCGACTCGGTCGGCATGCTGCTGATGCATCTGCCGCGCATGCTGTTCTATACCGATGCCATCGGCAAAGGCGGCTTCCCGCAGGGCTGGACTGTTTTCTACTGGGCGTGGTGGGTTATTTACGCTATCCAGATGAGTATCTTCCTGGCACGTATTTCTCGGGGTCGTACCGTACGTGAACTGTGTTTCGGGATGGTACTGGGCCTGACCGCTTCCACCTGGATCCTGTGGACCGTCCTTGGCAGCAACACGCTGCTGCTGATGGATAAAAACATTCTCAACATCCCGCAACTGATTGAACAACACGGCGTGGCGCGCGCCATTATCGAAACCTGGGCTGCTTTACCGCTCAGCACCGCCACCATGTGGGGATTCTTTATCCTCTGCTTTATTGCCACCGTCACGCTGATTAACGCCTGCTCCTACACCCTGGCGATGTCCACCTGTCGCGAAGTTCGTGATGGTGAAGAACCGCCGCTGTTGGTGCGTATCGGTTGGTCCGTTCTGGTCGGCGTCATCGGTATCGTTCTGCTGGCGCTGGGTGGGCTGAAGCCCATTCAGACCGCAATTATCGCCGGGGGATGTCCGCTGTTCTTCGTCAACATCATGGTGACGCTGTCCTTTATTAAAGACGCCAAAGTGCACTGGAAAGACAAGTAATTCTTATTAACCCAATTGATCAAGAGGCTGAAAGATGGATTTCAACTTAAATGACGAGCAGGAACTGTTTGTCGCCGGTATTCGTGAACTGATGGCCAGTGAGAACTGGGAAGCTTATTTTGCCGAGTGCGATCGCGACAGCGTCTACCCTGAGCGTTTTGTAAAAGCGCTGGCGGATATGGGCATCGATAGCCTGTTGATCCCGGAAGAACACGGCGGGCTGGAAGCCGGTTTTGTCACCGTTGCCGCCGTCTGGATGGAACTCGGACGTCTTGGCTCACCGACTTACGTGTTGTACCAATTACCGGGAGGTTTTAACACTTTCCTGCGTGAAGGGACTCAGGAGCAAATTGATAAAATCATGGCGTTCCAGGGCACCGGTAAGCAGATGTGGAACTCTGCTATCACCGAACCGGGAGCGGGATCGGATGTTGGCAGTCTGAAAACCACTTATACACGCAAAAATGGTAAGGTTTATCTTAATGGCAGTAAGTGCTTTATCACCAGTAGCGCCTATACCCCGTACATCGTAGTGATGGCGAGAGATGGTGCATCACCGGATAAACCTGTTTATACCGAGTGGTTTGTTGACATGAGCAAAGCGGGTATCAAGGTCAACAAACTGGAGAAACTCGGTCTGCGCATGGATAGCTGCTGTGAAATCACCTTTGATGACGTTGAACTGGACGAGAAAGACATGTTCGGTCGGGAAGGTAATGGCTTCAACCGTGTGAAAGAAGAGTTTGACCATGAACGCTTCCTCGTCGCGCTGACCAACTACGGTACGGCAATGTGCGCTTTTGAAGACGCCGCGCGCTACGCCAACCAACGCGTACAGTTTGGCGAAACGATCGGCCGTTTCCAGCTGATCCAGGAGAAGTTCGCACACATGGCGATCAAACTGAACTCCATGAAAAACATGCTGTTGGAAGCCGCATGGAAAGCGGATAACGGCACCATTACTTCTGGTGACGCGGCAATGTGTAAATACTTCTGCGCCAACGCCGCGTTTGAAGTGGTAGACACCGCCATGCAGGTACTGGGAGGTGTTGGTATCGCGGGCAACCACCGCATCACGCGTTTCTGGCGTGACCTGCGCGTTGACCGTGTTTCTGGTGGTTCTGACGAAATGCAGATCCTGACGTTGGGTCGTGCGGTACTCAAGCAATACCGATAGAACGACGCAACCTGTAGGCCTGATAAGACGCCTTAGCGTCACCATCAGGCAATCAATGCCGGATGGCGGCGCGAGCGCCTTATCCGGCCTACATGGACACCCATAAATGCCAGGAGAAAAATGATGAATCATTTACCAATGCCAGCCTTCGGCCCGCTTTCCGGGGTACGCGTTGTCTTTTCAGGGATCGAAATTGCCGGTCCGTTCGCCGGACAGATGTTCGCCGAATGGGGTGCCGAGGTTATCTGGATTGAAAACGTCGCATGGGCCGATACCATCCGCGTACAGCCTAACTATCCGCAGCTCTCACGCCGTAACCTGCACGCTCTGTCGCTGAATATTTTCAAAGATGAAGGCCGGGAAGCGTTTCTGAAGCTGATGGAAACCACCGATATTTTCATTGAAGCCAGTAAAGGTCCGGCCTTTGCCCGCCGCGGTATTACCGATGAAGTGCTGTGGGAACATAACCCGAAACTGGTTATCGCCCACCTTTCCGGCTTCGGCCAGTTTGGTACCGAGGAGTACACCAATCTTCCGGCGTATAACACCATCGCGCAAGCGTTCAGCGGCTATCTGATCCAAAACGGCGACGTTGATCAGCCAATGCCCGCCTTCCCGTACACCGCCGATTACTTCTCCGGGATGACCGCAACGACAGCAGCGCTGGCGGCCCTGCACAAAGTGCGCGAAACGGGTAAAGGTGAAAGCATCGATATCGCTATGTACGAAGTGATGCTGCGCATGGGTCAGTATTTCATGATGGATTACTTCAACGGCGGCGAAATTTGCCCACGCATGACCAAAGGCAAAGACCCGTATTACGCTGGCTGCGGCCTGTATAAATGCGCCGATGGCTATATCGTTATGGAGCTGGTCGGCATCACGCAAATCAACGAATGCTTCAAGGATATTGGCCTCGCCCACATTCTTGGCACACCGGAAGTCCCGGAAGGCACCCAGCTTATCCATCGTGTGGAATGCCCTTACGGCCCGCTTGTGGAAGAGAAACTGGACGCCTGGCTGGCAACGCACACCATCGCCGAAGTCCAGGCGCGCTTTGCTGAGCTGAACATCGCCTGCGCGAAGGTGCTGACTATTCCTGAACTGGAAGGCAACCCGCAGTACGTTGCCCGTGAATCTATTACTCAGTGGCAAACAATGGATGGCCGCACCTGCAAAGGGCCAAACATCATGCCGAAATTTAAAAACAATCCGGGGAAAATCTGGCGTGGCATGCCGTCACATGGCATGGATACTGCCGCCATTCTGAAAAATATTGGTTATAGCGAAGCAGACATAAATGAGCTGGTCGGCAAAGGCCTGGCCAGAGTTGAGGAATAAACGCGACGCGCTGACCCCTCGATGGTTAGCGCTCACGCCTGATTTCAGTGGATAAAGCAATATGGATATCGTTGGCGGACAAAACTTACGTCAGATGTGGGACGACCTGGCCGGGGTGTACGGAGATAAAACGGCGTTAATTTTCGAATCCTGCGAAGGAGTTGTTCGGCAGTTTAGCTATGCCTCGCTCAATGAAGAGATTAACCGCACGGCAAACCTGTTCCATTCCTTAGGGATCCGCAAGGGCGATAAGGTCGCATTGCATCTGGATAACTGTCCGGAATTCATTTTTTGCTGGTTTGGGCTGGCAAAAATTGGCGCCATCATGGTACCGATTAATGCCCGCTTGCTGGGTGAAGAAAGTGCCTGGATCCTGCAAAACAGCCAGGTAAGTCTGCTGGTCACCAGCGCCCAGTTTTATCCTATGTACCGCCAGATACGACTGGAAAATAGCACCCCGCTTAATCATATCTGTCTGATTGGCGAACAGCTTCCGGCTGACGACGGTGTGAGTCACTTTACCCAACTGCAATCCCGCCAGTCCACCACGCTGTGCTATACGCCCGCGTTATCCACTGACGATACGGCGGAAATTCTGTTTACCTCAGGCACCACCTCGCGGCCTAAAGGGGTGGTAATTACCCACTACAACCTGCGTTTTGCAGGCTACTACTCTGCCTGGCAAATCGCCCTGCGCGATGATGACGTCTACATGACGGTGATGCCCGCGTTTCATATCGACTGTCAGTGTACCGCCGCAATGCCCGCATTCTCCGCTGGCAGCACCTTTGTGCTGCTAGAGAAGTACAGTGCCAGGGCGTTCTGGAATCAGGTGCATAGATATAAGGCGACGGTTACCGAATGCATTCCGATGATGATCAGAACGCTAATGGTGCAGCCCGCTGCACCAACCGACAGACAGCATCACCTGCGCGAAGTGATGTTCTACCTCAATTTATCCGAGCAGGAAAAAGACGATTTTACCGAACGCTTTGGCGTCAGGCTGCTGACCTCCTACGGTATGACTGAAACCATCGTCGGTATTATCGGCGACCGTCCCGGTGACAAACGACGCTGGCCCTCCATTGGCCGCGTGGGATTTAGCTATGAAGCCGAAATCCGTGACGATCACAACCGTCCCCTGCCCGCCGGAGAAATTGGCGAAATCTGTATTAAAGGCGTGCCGGGCAAAACAATCTTCAAAGAGTACTACGCGCAGCCGGAGGCTACCGCCAAAGCGCTGGAACCTGAGGGCTGGTTACATACCGGTGATTCGGGCTATCAGGATGAGGATGGCTATTTTTATTTCGTCGACAGGCGCTGCAACATGATTAAACGCGGCGGAGAAAATGTCTCCTGCGTCGAGCTGGAAAATATTATTTCTGCGCATCCCAAAATTCAGGACATTGTGGTTGTCGGTATTAAAGATTCAATCCGTGATGAAGCCATTAAAGCGTTTATCGTCCTTAATGAAGGTGAAACATTAAGCGAAGCCGAGTTCTTCAGCTTCTGCGAAAACAATATGGCGAAATTCAAGGTTCCCTCTTTTATGGAGATAAGAACCGACCTGCCGCGCAATTGTTCAGGAAAAATAATCAAAAAAAATCTGAAATAACCCTTCCGACAGGAACTCCTCCTGCCGGGAAATCTATTTATCTGGAGATGAACTATGAGTGATTCATTACATCTGACCCGTAACGGCCCGATCCTGGAAATTACCCTCGACCGGCCTAAAGCCAATGCCATTGACGCCAAAACCAGCTTTGCCATGGGTGAAGCGTTTCTTAATTTTCGTGACGACCCGGAATTACGCGTAGCGATTATCACCGGCGGCGGTGAGAAATTCTTTTCTGCGGGCTGGGACTTAAAAGCGGCAGCTGAAGGTGAAGCGCCAGATGCCGATTTTGGCCCAGGCGGCTTCGCCGGTTTAACCGAAATTTTCGACCTCGATAAGCCGGTCATCGCTGCGGTAAACGGCTATGCGTTTGGCGGTGGTTTTGAGCTGGCGCTGGCGGCGGATTTTATTGTCTGCGCGGAAAATGCCAGCTTCGCACTGCCGGAAGCCAAGCTCGGGATCGTGCCTGACAGCGGCGGCGTACTGCGTCTGCCTAAGCTGCTGCCACCGGCAATCGTCAACGAAATGGTGATGACCGGCAGACGAATGAGCGCCGAAGAAGCGCTGCGTTGGGGCATCGTCAACCGCGTTGTCAGCCAGGGCGAACTGATGGATAGCGCGCGTGAACTGGCGCAGCAGTTGGTCAATAGCGCCCCGCTGGCTATCGCCGCACTGAAAGAGATCTATCGCACCACTAGCGAAATGACGGTGGAAGAAGGCTACCGCTACATCCGCAGCGGCGTGCTGAAGCACTATCCATCTGTACTGCATTCGGAAGATGCGCTTGAAGGACCGCAGGCGTTTGCCGAAAAACGCGACCCGGTGTGGAAAGGTCGTTAATGTGCCGATGCCGGATAGCGATTCGCTTATCCGGCAATAAAACCGAGATAAAACGATGAGCTACTACGCCTTTGAGGGCCTGATTCCGGTGGTACATCCGGATGCCTTTGTCCATCCCAGCGCCGTGCTGATTGGCGATGTCATAGTGGGTGCCGGAGTTTATATTGGCCCGCACGCGTCATTGCGCGGTGACTATGGTCGCTTGATCCTGGAGGCTGGTTCTAATTTGCAGGATGGCTGCATCATGCACGGCTACTGCGACACCGACACCATCGTGCATGAGAACGGACACATCGGCCATGGCGCAATCCTGCACGGTTGCGTGGTGGGCAGAGATGCGCTGATCGGCATGAACAGCGTCATTATGGACGGCGCAGCGATTGGCGAAGAGAGCATTGTCGCCGCCATGAGCTTTGTCAAAGCCGGATTTCAGGGAGAGGCAAGGCAGATGCTGGTTGGCTCACCCGCTCGCGTATTGCGTGAAGTCACGGACCAGGAACTGCACTGGAAACGGCTAAACACCAAAGAGTATCAGGATCTTGCAACTCGCTGCCACACAGGTCTACACGAAACACTACCCTTAACGCGGGTCGAAGAAAACCGGCCACGCCTGAAAGGCACAACGGACGTAAAACCCAAATCAGCACAGTAATTGATGCCGGATGCGCTCACGCTTATCCGGCCTACGCGTCAATCACCGTTTATGCCGCCATCAGGCAAACTGATTATTAGCGACGCATACTCTTGGAGAGCATCATCTGCCATTTCTGCTCACGGTTGAGCTCTGTTGGAGGAACGGCAGACAGGCGTGGCGTTTTCGCCATGCTCACCTTTTTCTCCTGCAAATTGTGATTCAGTCGGCTGTAGAGATGAGAGTCAATACTCACGACTTTCACCAGACGCTGGCACTGACAACCCCGACCGGCAATCTGATTAGGGATCATCTTAACTTCACAAACAATTTCTCCCACTTCCGACAGAATATAAGAGAGCGTATTAATTGCTTTGCAGTGCTCGATATCAAAATGGCGGGAAATTTCCTTTGCGGTGATCCAACGATCCTCGGCCATCATCCAGTCAGCAATTAACAAATAAAGCGGTCTTTCAACATATTTTTCACACATAAGCACACCATTTTCACAAATTAAAAATCTGGCTACGGCCTGTCCAAATTAATAAAAACTAAGCCATATTCAAATTGTGGATATAAAGGATAGTATGCGACTTGAATGTTGATTAGTGTGAGCAATATCGTGCTTATTACATTGAAAATGTGGTTACGGAAACGGACTTGTCCAGGAATGACCTTACGCAAGACAAAAAAAGGGTTTCTTTACAGAAACCCTTTCAAAATTATATTACACATCCGGTTAGAGCAATATTCACCGGACCTTTTGTTTATTACTTTTTGATCTGCGCGTGCATTTCCTGCACCGAGGTTACCTTCTCGGTGGCATCGGCATTCAACGCCATCGCTGTGGCGAAACCGCCGTTCAGCGTAGTGTCATAATGCACTTTGTACTGCAGCGCGCTGCGGCGAATAAGCTTGGAGTCTTCAATCGCCTGACGACCTTCGGTGGTGTTGATGATATAGGTGTACTCGCCATTCTTGATACGGTCCTGAATGTGCGGACGACCTTCATGCACCTTGTTCACCAGACGTGGATTGATACCCGCTTCACCCAGCACAATCGCGGTCCCGTGCGTCGCATCCAGCTCGAAGCCAAACTTCAGCAGTTTCGCTGCCAGGTCAACCACGCGCTCTTTATCGCCTTCGCGAACGGAGAGCAGCGCACGACCCTGTTTTTTCATGGTGGAGCTGCTGCCCAGCTGTGCCTTGGCGAACGCTTCCGCGAAGGTACGGCCCACGCCCATCACTTCCCCGGTAGAGCGCATTTCTGGCCCTAACAGCGGGTCAACGCCCGGGAATTTGTTGAACGGCAGCACCACTTCTTTTACCGAGTAATACGGCGGGATAACTTCTTTGGTTACGCCCTGCTGTGCCAGCGTTTTCCCGGCCATCACGCGCGCCGCGACTTTCGCCAGCGGTACACCAGTTGCCTTGGAGACGAACGGAACGGTACGCGCTGCACGCGGGTTCACTTCAATCAGGTAAACTTCGTTATTCTTCACTGCAAACTGGACGTTCATCAGACCGCGAACCTGCAGTTCGAAAGCCAGTTTCTGCACCTGTTGGCGCATCACATCCTGAATTTCCTGGCTCAGGGTGTAAGCAGGCAGAGAACATGCGGAGTCACCGGAGTGCACGCCCGCCTGTTCGATATGCTCCATGATGCCGCCAATCAGCACCATTTCACCGTCGCAGATAGCGTCCACGTCCACTTCAACCGCGTCATCAAGGAAACGGTCCAGCAGTACCGGCGCATCGTTAGAAACGCTGACTGCGGTCTGGAAGTAGCGACGCAGGTCGGCTTCGTCGTAGACGATTTCCATCGCGCGACCACCGAGAACATACGACGGACGCACCACCAGCGGGTAGCCAATCTCTTTCGCCTTCTCAACAGCCTGTTCGATAGCCGTTACGGTAGCATTCGCCGGTTGTTTCAGCTTCAGACGGTCAACCGCCTGCTGGAAACGCTCGCGGTCTTCCGCGCGGTCGATGGCATCCGGGCTGGTACCGATAACCGGTACACCTGCCGCTTCCAGCGCACGCGCCAGCTTCAGCGGGGTCTGTCCGCCGTACTGTACGATGACGCCTTTCGGCTTCTCGATACGAACGATTTCCAGTACGTCTTCCAGCGTGACCGGCTCGAAGTACAGGCGGTCGGAGGTGTCGTAATCAGTTGAAACGGTTTCCGGGTTACAGTTGACCATGATGGTCTCGTAACCGTCTTCGCGCAGCGCCAGCGAGGCGTGTACGCAGCAGTAGTCAAACTCAATGCCCTGACCGATACGGTTTGGACCACCGCCCAGCACCATGATTTTATCGCGGTCAACGGACGGGTTCGCTTCGCACTCATCTTCATAGGTGGAGTACATGTAAGCGGTGTCGGTGGCAAATTCTGCTGCACAGGTATCCACGCGTTTGTAGACCGGGTGCAGATTGTACTGGTCGCGCAGTTTGCGGATTTCCGCTTCGCGAACGCCGGCCAGTTTCGCCAGACGCGCATCGGCGAAGCCTTTGCGCTTCAGTACGCGCAGGAAGTCAGCGTCGAGGCCGTTGATGCCAAGGTCGGTGACTTTTTCTTCCAGACGTACCAGCTCTTCGATCTGCACCAGGAACCAGCGGTCGATGTTGGTCAGGTTGAACACGCCATCGACGGACAGGCCAGCACGGAAGGCATCGGCGATGTACCAGATACGCTCAGCGCCAGCGTCTTTCAGTTCGCGACGGATTTTAGTCAGTGCTTCCGGGTCGTCCAGGCTTACTTTCGGGTCGAAGCCGGTTGCGCCCACTTCCAGACCGCGCAGCGCTTTCTGCAACGATTCCTGCTGGGTACGACCAATCGCCATCACTTCACCGACAGATTTCATCTGCGTGGTCAGGCGGTCGTTAGCACCAACGAATTTCTCGAAGTTGAAGCGTGGTATTTTCGTCACAACGTAGTCGATGGACGGTTCAAACGAGGCCGGAGTACGACCACCGGTGATGTCGTTCATCAGTTCGTCGAGGGTGTAACCTACGGCCAGCTTGGCGGCAACTTTCGCAATCGGGAAGCCGGTAGCTTTGGACGCCAGCGCCGAGGAGCGGGACACGCGCGGGTTCATCTCGATGACAATCAGGCGACCGTTTTTCGGGTTTACCGCAAACTGGACGTTAGAGCCGCCGGTTTCTACGCCGATTTCACGCAGTACCGCCATCGAGGCGTTACGCATGATTTGATATTCTTTGTCGGTCAGCGTCTGGGCAGGTGCTACGGTGATGGAGTCACCGGTATGGATGCCCATCGCGTCGAAGTTTTCGATGGAGCAGACGATGATGCAGTTGTCGTTTTTATCACGCACCACTTCCATCTCGTACTCTTTCCAGCCAATCAGTGATTCATCAATCAGCAGCTCGTTGGTTGGGGAAAGATCCAGACCGCGTTCGCAGATTTCTTCGAACTCTTCGCGGTTATAGGCGATACCGCCACCGGTGCCGCCCATGGTGAAGCTAGGGCGGATAATGCACGGGAAGCCAACGTCAGCGGCAACCGCCAGCGCTTCTTCCATGGTGTGAGCGATGCCTGAACGTGCGGTGTCGAGACCAATCTTTTTCATCGCGATATCGAAGCGACGACGGTCTTCCGCTTTATCAATGGCATCCGCCGTTGCGCCAATCATGGTCACGCCGAATTCAGCCAGTACGCCCTGGCGTTCCAGTTCCAGCGCACAGTTCAGCGCTGTCTGACCGCCCATGGTTGGCAGCACCGCATCCGGGCGTTCTTTCTCAATAATTTTGCGCACCACTTCCCAGTGAATCGGCTCGATGTAAGTGGCATCGGCCATTTCCGGATCGGTCATGATGGTTGCCGGGTTCGAGTTCACCAGAATAACGCGGTAACCCTCTTCACGCAGGGCTTTACACGCCTGCGCGCCGGAATAGTCAAACTCACACGCCTGACCGATAACAATCGGACCCGCGCCCAGAATCAGGATACTTTTTATGTCTGTACGTTTTGGCATGGCTCTATTACTCCTGATTATTTCGCGGACTGACGGTATTGCTCAATTAACTCGATAAAGTGGTCGAACAACGGTGCAGCGTCGTGCGGACCCGGACTCGCTTCAGGGTGTCCCTGGAAGCTGAACGCCGGTTTGTCGGTACGATGAATCCCCTGCAAGGTGCCGTCGAACAGTGACTTGTGGGTCACGCGCAGGTTGGCAGGCATGGAAGCTTCATCTACAGCAAAACCGTGGTTCTGTGCGGTGATCATCACGGTATTGTTATCAATATCTTTTACCGGATGGTTACCGCCGTGGTGGCCAAACTTCATCTTAATGGTCTTCGCACCGCTCGCCAGCGCCAGCAGCTGATGGCCGAGGCAGATGCCAAATACCGGAATATCGGTTTCGAGGAATTTCTGAATCGCGGTAATTGCGTAGTCGCACGGCGCCGGGTCGCCAGGGCCGTTGGACAGGAAAATACCGTCCGGATTCATCTTCAGAACGTCTTCTGCTGAGGTTTTCGCCGGTACAACCGTCAGGCGGCAGCCGCGGTCCGCTAACATACGCAGAATGTTACGTTTGGCGCCGAAATCGTAAGCCACAACGTGGAACGGCATTTCATCGGCAGATTTCGCTTCCGGCAGGTCACCGGCTAGTGTCCAGCTCCCCTGCGTCCAGCTATAAGGCTCCGCGGTGGTTACCTCTTTCGCCAGATCCATACCGTTCAGGCCAGGGAAAGCTTTTGCTTTTTCCAGTGCCAGCGCCGCATCCGGGTTATCGCCCGCGATGATGCAGCCGTTCTGTGCGCCCTTTTCACGCAGCAAACGCGTCAGCTTACGGGTATCGATATCAGCAATCGCCACAATGTTATGGCGCTTGAGGTAAGAAGAGAGGTCTTCAGTATCGCGGAAGTTGCTGGCAATCAGCGGCAGGTCGCGGATGACCAAGCCTTGCGCATGTACCTGAGAAGATTCTGCATCGGCTTCATTGGTGCCGACATTACCGATATGAGGATAAGTAAGAGTGACGATTTGGCGGGAATAGGAAGGATCAGTGAGGATTTCTTGATAACCGGTCATTGAAGTATTGAAAACGACTTCCCCAACCGCCGAACCTGTTGCCCCTATGGCCCGACCGTGAAACTGGGTTCCGTCTTCCAGAACCAATAGCGCTGACTTAATCAAAACACCCTCCAGAGAATATTCACTCACTTTATTTGCATATTAATTCATTAACACCTCATGAATCAATGCAAATTTGCTTACCTATGGATTTCTGGCAAACGGCGGCATTCTAGAGACAGCTCACACAAAAGTCTACCCAAAAGGGCTTTTTTTATTATTATTTTGCGCCACTGGGATAAAACACACGATTTAACAGGCAAAAAGATCAGCTAACTCAGGGTGGAAAACGCTTGCGGCAGACAAAGAGTGTAAAAACAGAATGCGGGAGAGAAAAAAGTGGACCATTTGGTCAAAATTTACATTGAGATAACAGAATCACCCAACAAAACATAGACAAATAACCAATTAAAAGAAAAAACACATTCAGAAGCCAAAAATAAAAGGGCAATAAAATATTGCCCTATGTAATCAAATAATTATGATTACAATAACCACATCACGAAGGGTAATGAAAGCTATAAACTGCGTAAATCAAGCACATCTTTCATGTCAAAAAGACCATTTGACTTTGATTTTAGCCAAATTGCCGAACGCACTGCGCCATTGGCAAAAGTCATGCGGCTGGACGCTTTATGCGTGATCTCAATACGCTCGCCAATATCAGCAAACATCGCGGTATGCTCACCGACGATATCCCCCGCCCGCACCGTGGCAAAACCGATCGTGCCCGGTACGCGCTCGCCGGTGTAACCTTCACGCGAATAGACCGCGCATTCTTTTAAATCTTTATCCAGCGCCCCGGCAATCGCCTCGCCCATCGCCAGCGCAGTGCCTGACGGCGCATCCACTTTATGGCGGTGGTGGGCTTCAATAATCTCAATATCGGTGTAATCGCCCATCACTTTCGCCGCCTTCTCCAGCAGCTTAAGCATAACGTTCACGCCGACGCTAAAGTTCGCGGCGAAAACAATCGCAATCTCCTGCGCGGCATCACGAATAGCCTGTTTACCGGCATCGTCAAAGCCGGTGGTGCCAATCACCATCCCTTTACCGTGCTGGCGGCAAAACGCCAGATGCGCCAGCGTGCCTTCCGGGCGGGTAAAATCGATGAAAACATCGAAATCATCTTTCACCGCGTCAAGGCTGCTTTGCACGGTAACGCCCGTTTTTCCGGCCCCCGCTAATTCTCCGGCATCGCTTCCCAGTAAGGACGAGCCTTCGCGCTCTAACGCGGCACCGAGCTGTACGCCTTCCATGCCGAGAGTGGCCTGAATCAACTGACGCCCCATGCGTCCTCCGGCTCCCGCGATGGCAACGCGGATTTGTGCATCATGCATAGCTATTCTCTTTTATAAAAATTGCGTAAACCGTTTTCAGAGTAACCAGCGCGCCCGGAGGCCGCTAGCTGAAAACACCCATAATTAGAATTTAATGATAAACAGAGGGGAATATCAGTAAAAGACATGATTCATCCCGCAGGATGAATCATTGCTGGAGCACAGGAAAGAAGTCAAACTTACTCAGTATGGCGCAAAATGATGGTAAAACGACGGAAATACGAGCAGAAATCAGCCAGTCTGCGTAGATATTTTCGCGAGTGTGGTTTTATGGCACGAGCGTGTAGTTGACGATCATTTGCCCTTTTTTCATCTTCACCTGAGTAATCGTCACCGGTCCAATCTCAGAGAGATGGGCAACATGCGTCCCTCCGCAGGGATAAGCGAGGAGATGACCAAATCCAACCTGCCGCAACCCGTCGGTGAATGTCACTTGTCTGGCGAGATTGTCTGCCTGCCAGGCGTTGATTTTCTCCTGCAACGATAGCGTATCCGGTAACGTACCGTTTTCACCGGCGGCGAAAGTAATGCGCCCCTCATTGGGCCAATGATGTGCTTTCTCCGGGAGCCAGCCAAACGCTGTACCCGCCAGGCCGATAAGATGTCCTGCCGAGTGCAGGCGGGCGTGCAGTTGACGCAACGCGACATCCACACGCAGGTTCACGATGCCGGGGAGGAGCGGTTTTGCCACGATGTGCACCACATCGTCACCGCGCGCGAGGACTGTTTCAACCCGCTCACCATCAATCCAGCCCGCATCCGCAGGCTGCCCGCCTCCCTGCGGGTGAAAAAGGGTTCTATCCAGTACCACCGCGTACCGTCCATCCAGCTCAGCCGAGCAACTCAGTAAGTTAGCCTGGCCTTCAGTGTTATCGCTGGTGTAATAAAGACGTTCAGTCATGATTGCTCTCCTCTTGATGGGAAGAGTATATTCACTTTACTGACGGCGATAATCCTGCGCTGGTTCAATGCATCTTTGCCTGGTACGCACAAATGAATCCTAACCTTCTTCCCGACCTTGCCACCTTTGTGTTGATTATCGACCAGGGGAGCTTCTCCGCTGCCGCCAAAGCCTCGGGTGCTACGCCTTCCGCTATTAGCCGCAGCGCTTCACGCCTCGAGAAGGCGTTGGGCACTAAGCTGCTGCACCGTACGACGCGCAAGCTGGCGCTCAGCGAAACGGGCAAAATTGTGTATGCACATGCGCAGGAAATGCTGCATGCGGCGCAAATGGCCGTCGACTCAGGCAGCAGTCGACAAACCATCGCGCAAGGGCAACTGACCCTCAGCGTGCCGAAAGCGGTGGGGCGATTTGTCATTCATCCACTGATGGCCGAATTCTTTACGCGCTACCCGCAAGTGGACGTCTGCCTTCGGCTGGAAGACCGGTATATGGATTTAATCGACGACGGCGTCGACCTTGCACTGCGCATCAGTCAGTCGCCCTCCCCGGGCCTGTACGGGAAACCGCTGATGCCGGTCAGCCATGTGATATGCGCAACCCCCGAATACTTACGCAAGCACGGTACGCCCGAGCACCCGCAGGCACTGCGAGAGCATAGCTGTATCAGTCTTGGCGAGACACCTGCGGATTCACGCTGGAAGTTTCGACGCGGTGAGCGCATGGAGACCATTCAGACTCATGGCCGCTACGCCGCCAACCACACCGGTGTACGTCTGGACGCGGTAAAAAAGGATCTGGGAATCGGCAGCCTGCCACTGTTCACCGCCAGCGAGGCACTCGCCAATGGCGAGATTGTCCAGGTACTGCCAGAATGGGAATTTATCAGCGACTACAGCGGGGAACTGTGGCTGCTATGGACGCGCAATCAACATATGCCCGCCAGAATGCGGGCGATGATTGATTATCTCAGCGAGAAGGTGCCGTTGCACAACACCTGATTACAGCGCGCGGGCAAATACCTCTGCCACCCACTGCTGGAAACCTTCAACGTTCAGGCCCAGCGCAACCTGCGCATTTGCCGGATGCCCCAAGCGTCCTTCAATGTCCACTACCGTCGTACCCGAGGTATATTCGCCCTGGGTTTCAACCGCCACGAAACACGGCTGCAGGGTAAACAGTTCCGGGCGCACCAGCCAGGCAATGGCACACAGATCGTGCATTCGCAGCCCCGTATTCATACTGCCGCTACGGTAATGGCTAAACAGCGCATGCAGCATTTTTCCCGTCTGGTTAAGCTGGGGGAGCGTTGCCAGATAGTCCGGGGCGAGCATGGCCTGATTAGTGACATCCAGCCCACACATCACAATCTCCAGCCCGCTCTGGAAGACTTTCGCGGCGGCCTCGGGATCGATAGCAATATTAAACTCGGCGTTGGGTGTGAAGTTCCCGCGTCCGGCAGAGCCGCCCATAATCACCAGACGGTGAATGTTGAATACGCATTCAGGATAATGGGTCAGCAGCAGCGCAATGTTGGTCAGCGGACCAATCGCCACCAACGTCACGGGCTGCGGGGCATGCATCAGCGCATCGCGAATCGCCTGGAAGGCGGGTTTTGCCATCACCTGGCGGTCGTGTTCGACAAATTCATACCCTTCCATACCGGACTCGCCGTGCACGGAAGCGGCATCACGCAGCGGCCGCACCAGCGGCATTGATGCTCCCTGCGCCAGCGGAACATCCGCATTCCAGAAGTGCAGCAGTTGCAACGCATTACGAGTGGTTTTTTCAACCGACACATTGCCTGCTACCGTGGTCATCAGTTGCAGATCCAGCTCAGGGGCAAACAGCGCGGCGGCAATGGCCGCGGCATCATCAATGCCGGGATCGGTATCAAGAATGATCGGTAAGCGCATGGTTTCTCCATAAAAAATGCCAGACGTTAAGTCTGGCATCTTCTCATAATCGTAACCGGAAAGACTTACTCTACTTCACGAACATCCACACGCAGCTCTTTCGGCACTTCGAAAACGATGTTCTCTTCGCGGCCTTCCAGTGGGATCGCTTCCCCACCGCCAAGCTCTTGCAGGCGAGCAATCACGTTTTGCACCAGGATATCCGGCGCCGAGGCTCCGGCCGTCACGCCCACACACTTCGCTTCTTTCACCCACGCTTCCTGAATGTCGGTCGCATCGTCAATCAAATACGCCGCTTTCCCCATTCGCTGGGCCAGTTCAGCCAGACGGTTGGAGTTAGAGGAGTTCTTCGAGCCGACCACCAGCACAACATCAGCCTGTTCCGCCAGCGCGCGAACCGCTTCCTGACGGTTGGTGGTGGCATAACAGATATCGTCTTTGCGCGGCCCGACAATTTTCGGGAAGCGTTGACGCAGCGCATCAATAACGTCAGAAGTGTCGTCAACGGAAAGCGTTGTCTGCGTCATGAAGGATAATTTTCCTTCATTTTTCACATTCAGTTTCAGCACATCATCCGGTGATTCAACCAGATACATTCCCCCTTGCGGGTTGCTGTACTGGCCCATTGTGCCTTCGACTTCCGGGTGCCCGGCGTGCCCAATCAGAATGGATTCTTCGCCACGACGACTGGCGCGGGCAACTTCCATATGCACTTTAGTTACCAGCGGGCAGGTCGCATCAAAAACCGTGAGGTCACGGCCTTTGGCTTCGTTACGCACCGCCTGAGATACGCCATGAGCGGAGAAAATCAGGATCGCGCCATCCGGCACTTCGCTGATTTGCTCGATAAAAATAGCGCCGCGCTCGCGCAGGCTATCCACCACATAGCGGTTATGCACCACCTCGTGACGGACATAAATCGGCGCGCCATAAATAGCCAGCGCGTTTTCCACAATGCTGATAGCGCGGTCTACGCCAGCGCAAAAACCGCGCGGGTTGGCCAACAGGATCTGCATTTTACGCCTCCAGTGCCGGTTCGACTTCCAGCACTTCAATATCAAAATGAACGGTATGCCCGGCCAGCGGATGGTTGAAATCTACCGTGATCGAGTCACCGTTGATTTCGCGGATCACGCCAGGCATCTCACTGCCGTCCATTGCGGTAAAGAGCATGATAGCGCCAATTTCTGGCTCGCCCGCGTCCATAAATTCCCGACGCGAGAAATACTGAATTAAGTCCGGACTTGACACGCCAAAGGCGGCATCCGGTTCCAGAGCAAAAGTGGTTTTATCACCTTCTTTTAGCCCCAGCAGGTGTTGTTCCAGTCCTTCAGACAGAGAACCGTCGCCCAGGCGAAACAGCGCTGGCTTGCCGTTATTGCGGGTTGACTCTGCGGTTGAGCCATCGTCGAGCTTAAGGGTGAAGTGCACCAGCACCGCACTGTTACTCTGTACTGATTTAGACATGCAGGTTGCTCTTTAAAATTGCTGCCGCCTGTTTGCCCGGTGGCGGTACGCTTACCGGGCAAACAAGGATCGCAGTATATTGTAGGCCGGATTAGCATAGCGCCATCCGGCATTTTTTTATGCGGCTTTTTTCTCTTTCGACGGCAGGAAGCCTTCGAGCACAATCAACGCCGCGCCGATACAGATAGCAGTATCGGCCAGATTGAAGGTCGCGAAATGCCAGTCGCCGACGTAAAAGTCAATCATATCAACCACGAAGCCGTGCCACAGGCGGTCGAACAAGTTGCCCAGTGCACCGCCAATGATTAACGCATACGCGATGTTGTTCAGCTTCTGCGTCGCCTTCGAGCGATACATCATCACCATCAGGATGACGCAAATACCGATGGCGATGCCGGCAAAGAACCAACGTTGCCAGCCGCCGCTGTCGGCTAAGAAGCTAAACGCCGCACCATAGTTACGCGCGTAGTGCAGATTAAGCGACGGAAACAGCGACACCGTATCCCCCAGAGCAAAGTTCTGGAGGATCAGGTATTTGCTGCCTAAATCGATAATCAGCACGACTACCACCAGCCACAGCCAGCGTAGTCCTGTTGAACAAAGAGGCTTACTCATCAGGCAAACTTACGTTGTTCGCCATCACCGGCGATGTTGCTGACACAGCGTCCGCAGATATCTGCATGTTCCGCCACCTGGCCGACGTCGGTAGTGTAATGCCAGCAGCGCGGGCATTTCTCACCTTCGGCTTTGCTCAGTACGATTTTCAGACCTTTGAGCAGTTCGCTCTGCTGAGCATCAGCAGGAGCCGCTGCATAATCCGCAACCGTCGCACCAGAGGTCAGCAGTACAAAACGCAACTCTTCGCCCAGCGCGGTCAGTTTCGCCGCCAGCTCAGGTTCAGCGTACAGGGTGACTGAAGCCTCCAGAGAACCACCGACTTTCTTATCCGCACGCGCCTGTTCGATGACTTTGTTCACTTCGCCACGCACTTTCAGCAGCTCGTCCCAGAAGGCATCGTTCATCGCCTCGGTTTCGCCTAGGCCAAACAGACCTTCGTACCATTCACCGGTAAAGACATACTTCTCACGATCGCCCGGCAGGTAGCCCCAGATTTCATCGGCGGTGAAGGACATGATCGGCGCCATCCAACGAACCAGCGCTTCAGCGATATGGAACAGCGCAGTCTGGCAGCTACGACGCGCCACGCTGTCCGCTTTCGCGGTGTACTGACGGTCTTTGATGATGTCGAGGTAGAACGAACCCATTTCGACGGAGCAGAAGCGCATCAGGCGCTGTACCACTTCGTGGAAGTCATAGGCTTCATAGGCTTTCAGGATTTCGTCCTGCGCCGCTTGCGCACAACCTACCGCCCACCTGTCCAGCACCACCATCTCTTCCGGTTTCACCATGTCTTTAACCGGATCGAACCCGTTCAGGTTCGCCAGCAGGAAGCGCGCGGTGTTACGGATACGACGATAGCTGTCGGCAGCACGTTTCAGAATTTCGTCAGAAACGGCCATTTCACCGGTATAGTCGGTTGAAGCCACCCACAGACGCAGAATATCCGCGCCCAGTTTGTTCATCACATCCTGCGGAGAAACGGTGTTACCGATAGACTTGGACATCTTACGGCCCTGACCATCAACGGTGAAACCGTGAGTCAGTACCTGGCGATAAGGTGCTTTGCCTTTCATGGCGGTGGAGATCATCAGAGATGACATGAACCAGCCACGGTGCTGGTCAGAGCCTTCCAGATACATATCGGCCGCATGGCCTGCAAACTCAGGACGCACGTCCACGACGGAGGAGTGGGTTGAACCAGAGTCGAACCACACGTCCAGCGTATCCGGGACTTTGACATACTGGTCAGCTTCGTCGCCGAGGATATCTTTCGGATCGAGATCCCACCACGCCTGGATGCCGTCAACTTCAACGCGTTTAGCCACTTCTTCCATCAGTTCGATAGCGCGCGGATGCAGCTCTTCGGTGTCTTTGTGAACAAACAGAGACATCGGCACACCCCACGTACGCTGACGGGAGATACACCAGTCAGGACGGTTAGCAACCATCGATTCAATACGCGCCTGGCCCCAGTCCGGGATCCACTGCACGCCTTTGATCTCTTTCAGCGACTGTGCGCGCAGGCCTTTTTGATCCATGCTGACGAACCACTGTGGGGTTGCGCGGAAGATGATCGGTGACTTGTGACGCCAGCAGCATGGGTAGCTGTGCTGCATCTTCTCAACGTGCAGCAGCGCACCTTTTTCGCTCAGCAGCGCAACAATTTTGTCGTTGGCTTTAAAGACGTTCACGCCGTCCAGATCCGGATAGGTACCCGCCAAGTATGCGCCGTCCGGGCCAACCGGGTTAGCGATTTCCAGACCGTATTTCTGGCTGATGACGTAGTCATCCGGACCGTGACCGCCAGCGGTATGAACCGCACCGGTACCCGCATCCAGCGTAACGTGATCGCCAAGGATAGCCGGTACATCGAAGCCCATAAACGGATGGGTAAAGCGCAGCAGTTCCAGCTCAGCGCCTTTAACGGTGCCGAGAATGGTGTATTCAGCCGCGCCAATACGCTGCATAACGCTTTCAACCAGATCTTTCGCCAGAATCACAGCCTGGCCGTCAATCTGCACCAGCGCATAGTCAAAATCAGGTGCCAGAGAGATTGCGCGGTTCGCCGGTAACGTCCACGGGGTAGTGGTCCAGATAACCAGAGAGATCGGGCCGTTGACGTCAGAAACGCCAAATTTCGCTTTCACCGCATCCTGATCGGCGGCGTGGAACGCCACGTCGATGGACGGGGAGGTTTTGTCATAATACTCAACTTCCGCTTCCGCCAGCGCGGAACGGCAGTCAACGCACCAGTGCACCGGCTTCGCACCTTTGTGCAGGTGACCGTTACCGATGATTTTACCCAGCGCACGAATGATGTTGGCTTCGGTTTTGAAGTCCATGGTCAGGTACGGATGCGACCAGTCGCCCAGTACGCCAAGACGGATAAAGTCTTTACGCTGACCGTCAACCTGGGTCGCTGCGTATTCGCGGCACTTGGCACGGAACTCAGCGGCGGTAAACTTCTCGCCCGGTTTGCCGTATTCCTGCTCTACTTTCAGCTCGATCGGCAGACCGTGGCAGTCCCAGCCCGGAACGTAAGGCGAGTCATAACCCGTGAGTCCTTTGGACTTCACGATAATGTCTTTCAGAATCTTGTTAACCGAGTGACCAATATGAATGCTGCCATTCGCATAAGGAGGGCCATCATGCAGAATGAAGGTTTTTTTGCCTTTTTTGGCCGCACGAATGATGCCGTACAGGTCATCATCAGTCCAACGCGCCAGCATTCCCGGTTCGCGCTTGGCGAGATCGCCGCGCATCGGGAACCCTGTTTCCGGCAAATTCAGGGTTGATTTATAGTCACTCATCAGATTCTCGGTTCCGTATTTAAAACTCGTATAGGCATTAAGCCGGTTTTGTTAGCCCAAAAAATTCACGGGCAGTCAACTCATCACGCGCAATCTGCGCTTTTAGTTCATCCAGCGAGGCAAATCGCTGTTCGCTGCGTATTTTTTTACGCAGTACTACATCTATATGGCGACCATACAGGTCCATTACAACGTCCAATAGATGCACTTCCAACTGTTGGCGTACGCCTGCTACCGTCGGGCGGGTGCCGATATTGGCGACGCCTGGCAACGGTTTATCGCCCAGTCCCATCACTTCAACCGCATAAACCCCTTTCACCGGAGAAACCTGGCGACGCAGCGGTAAGTTTGCCGTCGGAAAACCGATGGTGCGCCCTAATTCATCACCGTGAACGACACGTCCTGAGATAGTAAAAGGATGCCCAAGCAGGCTTTCGGCCAGTTGCAGGTTATCTTCTGCCAGCGCCTGACGTACCGCGGTGCTGCTAATGCGCACACCGCCTTCGCAGAAGGTTTGGGTGCTGGTGATATCAAAACCATACTCAGCGCCCGCTTCCTGTAATAACAAGAAATCGCCCGCACGGCTAGCGCCAAAGCGGAAATCATCACCAACGGCAAGAAATTGTACACCAAGGCGCTTAACCAGCAGATCGCTGATGAAGGTCTGCGCCGTTAATGCCGCAAAGCGCCTGTCAAAACGCACGCACAGCACGTAGTCCACGCCGCATTCCGCCAGATAACGCAGTTTTTCGCGCAGGCGAGTGAGGCGCGCAGGTGACTTGTCGGTCGCAAACAGCTCTAGCGGCTGCGGCTCGAAAATCATCACCATCACCGGTAAATTGCGTTTGCGCCCTTCTTCCCGTAAACCCTGCAGCAACGCACGGTGGCCACGGTGCACGCCGTCGAAATTACCAATAGTCAGCACACACCCATGCGGGGCCTGACTGAGATTATGTATGCCTCGTATCAGCTTCATGTCTGGCTCAAAACAGTGAAAATCGTGAAAGTATACCCTGTACCGCGGTCAACGTTAACCGGCGATTGTTTCTACGAAACAGAAAGAGGATTGTTTTCATTGTTATGAAACAAATTGCAGACCTTCATGGGCACGCCAATGCAATTTTTCTCGTGGAAAAGCTGTATTCACGCCACGCAAGCTGGTAGAATCCTGCGCCATCACTACGCAACGAGTGCTGCAATTTAAACGGCGCTTATTTGCACAAATCCATTGACAAAAGAAGGCTAAAAGGGCATATTCCTCGGCCTTTGAATTGTCCATATAGAACACATTTGGGAGTTGGACCTTGGCTAATATCAAATCAGCTAAGAAGCGCGCCGTTCAGTCTGAAAAGGCCCGCAAGCACAACGCTAGCCGTCGCTCTATGATGCGTACTTTCATCAAGAAAGTATACGCAGCTATCGAAGCTGGCGACAAAGCTACTGCACTGAAAGCATTTAACGAAATGCAACCAATCGTGGACCGTCAGGCTGCTAAAGGTCTGATCCACAAAAACAAAGCTGCACGTCATAAAGCAAACCTGACTGCACAGATCAACAAACTGGCTTAATCGCCTGCTTGTTGTCGCTTTGTGAAAAAACCCGCGCAAGCGGGTTTTTTTATGCCTGCTATCTGACGTTTTTCTCTTTAGCCACTGATGTTGTTCTCGCTCGTTCACACTCTTCCTGACCAGCCTGTTTTTTCAGCTATTCCTTCCTCAGTCGCGTCGCGTAATACTTGAAAGTTATTTTCTTTCACTGTTTTCCTTTTTTTATTTCATTATTAAAAAAACTGTGACCACCTTAGCAAATAGAAACATCGTTCATTCAAAAACGAATAAACGCAATCCTGATGTAAGATTTGATAATTGATTGCTTCGGTAGGGTTAACTACTTTTCATGTACACCTTACTCACTCATTTTAATCTGAGGTTAAATTCAGTAACGACATAAAAAATAATATTTAAAACTTGCTTGGAAAGTAGAAGCTGTTTTTCTGGGCGTATCGTTCCAGTATCGGAGTTATTATTATGAGTTCTGTTATTGAGGATACCCAGTCATGCGGGTCAACATCATTATCTTTACTACAGCGTATTAGCTACGGCTCTTTGGATGTGGCGGGTAATCTGCTGTATTGTTTCGGTTCAACTTACATTTTATATTTCTACACAGACGTTGCAGGTATTAGCCTCGCCGTAGCAGGCGTCATCCTGCTGCTGGCGCGTATTGTCGATGATGATCCCCCATATGGGGGATCATCATCGATAAAACGCGTTCGCGTTACGGTAAATGCCGCCCCTGGTTTTTATGGTTGCCATTACCTTTTGCTGTATTCAGCGCCCTGTCATTTTGGTCTCCTGATATCAGTATGACCGGAAAAGCTATCTATGCAGCAATATCTTATATGATTGCCAGCATTCTATTTACCGGACTTAATACACCGCTCAGTGCAATATTACCCCTGATGACCTTATCTCCTAAGGAAAGACTAGTTTTAAATTCCTGGAGAATGACCGGTGGGCAAATTGGGGTTTTATTAATGAATGCGACCGCACTGCCGTTAGTTGCTTTTTTAGGTAACGGAAATGATCATGCGGGTTTTATTTATACGGCGATTATATTTGCCGTAATATCCTGTTCGTTAACGCTTTTCGCCTTTAAAAATATCCGAGAAATGAATACGGATAAAATCCAACAAGAACCTAAATTGCCGATGAAAAAGAGTTTTGCGGCAATGAAAGGCAACTGGCCATGGATCCTGATGGTGCTGGCAAACCTGATCTTCTGGATTGCCCTACAACAACGCTCCACAACGATTGTTTACTATCTGACCTACAACCTCGACCGCAAAGATCTGGTTCCGCTGATTAACAGCCTGGCGACAATTCAGATCCTGTTTATCATCGCTATCCCCTTCTTTAGCAAATACCTGGCTAAAACGTGGATATGGGTAGGCGGTCTGCTGGTCGCCACGCTTGGCGGCATCATGATGTGGCTGGCAGCGGACAACATTCCTTTTCTCATCGCCGCCTGGGTACTCGGCAATATCGGCAGCGGTATCGCCTGCTCAATGCCGTTTGCCATGCTGGGCTTCGCCGTCGATTTCGGCGCATGGAAGACGGGTATTAAGGCTACCGGCATTCTTATCGCCTTCGGCAGCACCTTCTGCATCAAGATGGGTAGTGGCCTCGGTACCGCTTTCGCTGCCTGGATCATGAACAGTTTTGGCTATGTCCCCAACCATGCCCAGAGTGCTGCGGGTCTGGAGGGAATTACCTGGGCCTTTATCTGGGCACCCGCCCTACTCTTCGCGCTCGCAGCGATCCCACTACTTTTCTTTCGTAAATACGAAGCGATGGAAGAGAAGATTCGCCACGATCTGGAAACCATCAACTAAAAACGATCTTTACCTTCACCCTCGAAATATAGGAGGCACCACCATGCCATTTATGCAACATGACCCGCGTCGCCTGGTCTGGCAGCAAAACGATCGCTATTTATGGATTGAACCCTGGGGCGAGAACAGCCTGCGCGTACGCAGTGGCCGTCATCTGCCGGTAATGAGAAATGAAGACTGGGCATTGACTGAGCCAGTCGCAGAAAGCCACTGCCACATTGATTATGAGCACCACCAGGCGACGCTGACCAACGGCAAAATTATCGCTATCGTCAATCAAAAAGGACAAGTTACCTTTTACCGCCATCCACACAAACCTCTGTTGCAGGAGTTCTGGCGCCTGCGGGGCGAAATTGGCGAGGATGAATCTTCTCACGGCCAGTACGTCAGCGCACTCAACCTTGAAGGGCGCGAATTCCGCCCTATTCAGGGTGGAAAATATTCACTTAAAGCCCGCTTCGAAGCCAGCGAAGGGGAAAAAATTTATGGTATGGGGCAGTATCAACAGGCTAACCTGGATCTCAAAGGATGCGTTCTTGAGCTGGCGCAACGTAACTCCCAGGCCTCAGTACCGTTTATGCTCTCCAGTCTGGGCTACGGATTTTTATGGAACAACCCGGCAGTCGGGCGCGTAACCTTTGCCCACAACGTTACCGAATGGGAAGCACAGGTCAGCGAACAGCTGGACTACTGGATCACGGCTGGCGATACCCCGGCAGAAATTAGCCGGGCATATGCGCTGGCTACCGGCACACCGCCGATGATGCCGGGCTACGCCATGGGCTTCTGGCAGTGCAAACTCCGCTATCGTACGCAGGCAGAACTGCTGGAGGTTGCCCGCGAATATAAGCGCCGCAATCTGCCTATCTCGGTGATCGTTATCGACTTCTTTCACTGGCCGAATCAGGGTGACTGGATGTTCGATGCGCGCGACTGGCCCGACCCTGATGCCATGATTGCCGAGCTGAAATCGCTGGGAATTGAGCTGATGGTCTCCGTCTGGCCGACGGTGGATAACCGCACCGAAAGCTATCGGGAGATGCGCGAAAACGGCTGGCTGGTACAGACGGAACGTGGCTTGCCGATCAATATGGATTTCCTCGGCAACACCACTTTCTTTGATGCAACCCATCCGGGTGCGCGGGACTACGTCTGGGGCAAAGCCAAACGCAACTATTATGATAAGGGCGTGAAGCTATTCTGGTTAGACGAAGCCGAACCTGAGTTCAGCGTTTATGACTATGACAACTATCGCTACCATGCCGGGCCGGTACTGGAAGTGGGCAATATCTACCCGCGAATGTACGCCAAAACCTTTTTTGATGGCATGAAAGCCGATGGTGAAGACAAGGTTATCAACCTGCTACGCTGCGCCTGGGCCGGCAGTCAAAAGTATGGCGCACTGGTCTGGTCAGGTGATATTCACTCCTCGTTTAGATCGCTACGCAACCAGTTTGCCGCCGGACTCAATATGGGAATCGCGGGGATACCGTGGTGGACGACGGATATCGGTGGTTTTCATGGCGGTAATATTCACGACCCGCGTTTCCATGAACTGCTGATCCGCTGGTTCCAGTGGGGCGTATTTAGCCCGGTGATGCGTCTGCACGGCAACCGCGATCCGCAGATTTTACCGGAACAACCGTACCGGGATGGCATCGCCCAGTGTCCTACCGGTGCACCGAACGAAGTCTGGAGCTACGGTGAGGACGTGTGCGACGTACTGACGGGTTGCCTGGCGTTGCGAGAGAAACTGAAGCCCTATATCAAAGCGCTGATGGAGGAAACCCATAAGCACAATACGCCAGTGATGCGCCCCCTGTTTTTTGATTTCCCCGAACAGGAAACAAGTTGGGCAATCACCGACCAGTACTGTTTTGGTCCTGACCTGCTGATTGCCCCCGTAATGCATGAAGGTATGCGCGAACGTGATATCTGGCTACCGGAAGGGGAAACATGGACGGATCTTACGACCGGCGAGAGTTATTCGGGAGGGCAAACGTTGCACTATGCCGCACCATTGAACAGAATTCCGGTATTTATCCGCGAAGGTGGGCAGTATCGTAGCTTATTGAGGCTATAGCATGAAACCGGCTGCGGGTGAGTACCGCAGCCGGAAGTATTACGGTAAGTATGTCTACTGTGGCTTGAACAATGCCGAGTAGTCCGCATTGCAAATACGCTGCACCGCCGGATGCTGGATCATTCTTTCCGCAAATATGGCGTGATACTCTTCCATCACATTTTCTACGCGTCCAATTTCAACAATAGAATCATCAGCATAGAAATTGTGCGAATACAGAGTAGGTGCAACAAAAATAGCATTATGCGTTGCCCCAAACGCTTTCATCAGCGCAGCGTCATCAAATTCGCCGAGGATTTCGACATTCAATCCTTGTGAGTTGATCCAGTTCAGCAGCTTACGTCCGAGCATCGAACGACGTCCAGGGATCAGCAACCGACGTTCCTCAAGGCAGGCCGGGAATGGTTTTTCAGGCAGCGGTTTGGTGCACCAAAAACTCACGCTGCACTCGCCTATCCGCACTGAGAACAACCCTTCCTGCTGCGTAGAATCAATCGGACAGTCGGAGATAATCATATCCAGCTTATGCTGGCTGAGTTGATCCAACAGCATCTCGTGCGTTGACTCAAAACAACGCAGATGGATTTGTTCATCTTCAACCACAGCGGCATCCAGTACGCTGCTGACCAACTGCTTCGATAGCGCATCCGCCACGCCGACATCGAACAGCAAATTAGACTCTTTGCGGTAGTTCACGATATCCAGCATTTCCTGGCTTAAGGTGAACATCTTATCCGCGTAACGAAAAACCAATTCGCCTAACTCACTGGGCTCCAGCCCACGTCCCTTCCGCTTAAACAATTTTCCCTGTAAGCGTTCCTCAAGCGCTTTAATCTGCCCGGTAATGGTCTGCGGTGTCAGATAAAGCGCTTCTGCTGCACCAACCACTGACCCTTCTTTATAGACATGCCAAAAGTAGTACAGATGGTTGTAATTTATATGAGACATACTCTCTCCCTGAAAATTGTCACGAAAGGGTTATCCCGTCAGGCTGATGCGTTCAACCGGGCACGTAACCAGCAGTAACCTATCACTGCCGACAACAAGGAGCCGATCAGGATCCCCAGTTTTGCCCAGTTAATCAGCTCAGGATCGACGTTGCCAAACGCCAGGCTGGCAATAAAAATCGACATCGTAAAGCCAATGCCGCAAAGAATACCGACCGCCATAATCTGCTGGAAATTCGTTCCTTCCGGCAATTGCGCCACCTTGAGGCGTAACGCCAGCCAGCAAAACAGACTGATACCCAACGGCTTACCGATCAACAAACCCGCAATGATCCCCAGCGGTAATATCGAGGTCAGTCCATCAATAGTGACGCCCTGCAGTGAAACGCCCGCGTTGGCGAAAGCAAACAGTGGCAGGATCAGGTATGCCACCCATGGATGCAGAACATGCTCCAGTCGCTTCGCCGGTGAACGCCCGTGTTTTTCCTTCAATGGAATGAAGAAGCCCACGATCACGCCCGCCAGCGTTGCATGCACGCCAGACTTCAGTACGGCAGTCCACAGCACTACGCCGACCAGAATATAAATACCGGTGCGCCTCACTCCGCACAGATTCAATCCTGCCAAAACAAGGATTGCGCACGCGGCAACGCCCAGCGACAGCAGCGAGAGATCGCTGGTATAGAACAGTGCGATGATTACGATAGCGCCGAGGTCATCAATAATCGCCAGCGCCATCAGGAAGATTTTCAACGCCAGTGGTACACGACTGCCCAACAACGCCAGCACACCTAACGCAAAAGCGATATCCGTTGCCGCCGGGATCGCCCACCCTTCACGGGTGATGGGATCGGCATAGTTGAATGCCAGGTACAGCAGCGCCGGGACAATCATGCCCCCGATAGCAGCAATGATTGGGAACGCCGCCTGACGCAGACTGGCCAGCGAACCTTGCATTAACTCGCGCTTTACTTCCAGACCAATCAACAGGAAGAACACCGCCATCAACGCGTCGTTGATCCACAGCAGCATATTTTTGTTGATCTCAAGCGCGCCAACCCGCAGTTGAACGGGCGTTTCCAAAAAGGCGTGGTACCATCCACTGGTAACCCCGATATTTGCCATCAGCATAGCGACCACGGCTGCGATGATCAGAATGATGCCCCCCGAGGCGTCACTACTAAAAAAACGATGCAGATGTTTCACTTTTATTCTCTCTATTGGGTGAATACTTCGTAAATACTATCTTACACCCTCAAAAAGCTCGTTAAAATTAGATTATTCATGATGGATAAATCGGTTTTTACGATCTATACAGAGTAAGTCGATAAAGATTTTCCGAGCGGAAAACAGAAATAAAAAAGCCTGAGACTTTTCAGTCCCAGGCTTTTTATTCGAGATAAAACTGCGAATTAGCGAGTCAGATCGTCAAAGAACTTCTTCACACCGTCGAAGAAACTTTTGGAGCGCGGACTGTTTTGTTCGCCGGTCGGGCCGCCAAAGCTGTCCTGCAGATCTTTGAGCAGTTGCTTCTGCTTGTCGTTCAGGCCCACAGGGGTTTCAACCACCACTCGGCACAGCAGATCGCCCTGAGCGCCACCGCGTACAGACTTGACGCCCTTTCCACGCATGCGGAAAAGTTTGCCAGTTTGCGTTTCGCCCGGAATTTTTAGCTTCACGCGACCGTCCAGCGTTGGGACTTCAATCTCGCCGCCCAGCGCAGCCATCGCAAAGTTAATCGGTACTTCGCAGTACAGGTTATTGCCTTCACGTTCGAAAATTGGGTGCTGTTTTACCTGCACCTGAACGTACAAATCACCTGCTGGCGCACCATGTTCACCGGCTTCACCTTCGCCCGCTAAACGAATACGGTCGCCGGTATCAACCCCTGCCGGGATCTTAACGGACAGCGTTTTGCTTTTCTCAACACGACCATGACCGTGGCATTTGTTGCACGGATCTTTGATCAGCGTACCGCGGCCCTGACAGTGTGGACAGGTCTGCTGTACGGCAAAAAAGCCCTGACGCATCTGTACCTGACCAGAACCGTGACAGGTTGGACAGGTCTGTGGCTGAGTACCTGCCTTCGCACCGCTACCGTGGCAGACGTCACACTCTTCCAGAGTCGGAATACGGATCTCTTTGGTGACGCCACGCACGGCTTCTTCCAGAGTGAGATCCATGTTGTAACGTAAATCAGCACCACGTGAGGCGCGCTGACGACCACGACCGCCGCCAAAGATATCGCCAAACACGTCACCAAAGATATCGCTGAAGTCAGCCCCGCCGCCAAAACCGCCGCCGCCGCCCATGCCGCCTTGCTCAAACGCAGCATGACCGTACTGATCGTAAGCCGCACGTTTTTGCGCATCGGTCAGGATTTCGTACGCTTCTTTGATCTCTTTAAACTTGGCTTCGGCCTCTTTATCACCCTGGTTGCGGTCCGGGTGAAATTTCATGGCCAGGCGCTTGTAGGCCTTTTTGATTTCACGCTCTTCCGCTGACTTGGAAACGCCTAAAATCTCGTAATAGTCTTGCTTAGCCATCTCTTTTTATCTGCCCCTAACATGCGTGCACGGGCGGAGAGGAAACCTCTTCGCCCGTGCCAGTAATTACCCGTTCAAAGGGCGATTATTTTTTGTCTTTCACTTCTTCAAACTCGGCGTCGACAACGTCGTCATCTTTCGCGTTGTTTGCAGAAGCATCAGCGCCTGCTGCACCAGCCTGCTGCTGTGCGTGCTGCTGCTGAGCGATTTCCATCAGTTTCTGGGAAACCTGTGCCAGCGCCTGCATTTTCGCTTCGATATCCGCTTTGTCTTCGCCTTTCAGAGAAGTTTCCAGCGCGGTCAGTGCAGACTCGATGGCAGTTTTGTCGTCAGCTGGCAGTTTGTCGCCTGCTTCTTCAACCTGCTTACGAGTGCTGTGCAACAGATGGTCACCCTGGTTACGAGTCTGAACCAGCTCTTCAAACTTACGGTCAGATTCTGCGTTCGCTTCTGCTTCGCGAACCATTTTCTGAATTTCTTCTTCGTTCAGACCAGAAGAAGCCTTGATGGTGATCTTCTGCTCTTTACCGCTGTTTTTGTCTTTCGCGGAAACGTGCAAGATACCGTCGGCATCGATGTCAAAAGTAACTTCGATCTGCGGCATACCGCGCGGAGCCGGGCTGATACCATCCAGGTTAAATTGACCCAGATCTTTGTTATCAGCGGCGCGTTTACGTTCACCCTGCAGCACGTGGATGGTTACCGCAGACTGGTTGTCTTCAGCGGTAGAGAACACCTGGCTGTGCTTGGTCGGGATAGTGGTGTTTTTCGCGATCAGTGGAGTCATCACGCCACCCATGGTTTCGATACCCAGAGACAGCGGGGTAACGTCCAGCAGCAGCACGTCTTTCACATCACCGGTCAATACACCACCCTGAACGGCAGCACCGATTGCCACTGCTTCGTCCGGGTTAACGTCTTTACGCGGCTCTTTACCGAAGAACTCAGCAACTTTCTTCTGTACCATCGGCATACGAGTCTGACCACCGACCAGGATAACGTCCTGAACGTCGGAAACAGACAGACCAGCATCCTGCAGAGCAACTTTCAGCGGCTCGATAGAACGGTTAACCAGGTCTTCAACCAGGCTTTCCAGTTTCGCACGGGTCACTTTGATGTTCATGTGTTTCGGACCAGTCGCGTCTGCAGTAATGTACGGCAGGTTCACGTCGGTCTGCTGAGCGGAAGACAGTTCGATCTTCGCTTTCTCAGCGGCTTCTTTAAGACGCTGCATCGCCAGCGGGTCATTACGCAGATCGATACCCTGATCTTTCTTAAATTCGTCAACCAGGTAGTTGATCATACGGCTGTCGAAGTCTTCACCACCCAGGTGGGTATCACCGTTGGTTGCCAGAACTTCGAAGGTTTTTTCGCCGTCAACTTCGTCGATTTCGATAATAGAGATATCGAAAGTACCACCACCGAGGTCATAAACCGCGATAGTACGGTTGCCGACTTCTTTATCCAGACCGTAAGCCAGTGCCGCTGCGGTCGGTTCGTTGATGATACGTTTTACTTCCAGACCTGCGATACGGCCAGCATCTTTGGTTGCCTGACGCTGAGCATCGTTGAAGTATGCAGGTACGGTGATAACCGCTTCAGTTACCGGTTCGCCCAGGTAATCTTCAGCCGTTTTCTTCATTTTTTTCAGCACTTCAGCAGAAATCTGCGGCGGTGCCATTTTCTGACCTTTTACGTCAATCCATGCATCACCGTTGTCAGCACCGATGATTTTGTACGGCATGATGGCTTCATCACGCTGTACTTCTTCGTCCTGGAAGCGGCGGCCAATCAGGCGTTTAATCGCAAACAGGGTGTTTTGCGGGTTTGTCACTGCCTGACGTTTAGCCGGCTGACCAACCAGAGTTTCACCATCCTGGGTATAAGCAATGATAGAAGGCGTGGTGCGATCGCCCTCGGCGTTCTCCAGCACACGTGCAGTAGTGCCATCCATAATCGCTACACAAGAGTTGGTAGTACCCAGGTCGATACCAATAATTTTACCCATCTAAACGTCTCCACTAAAAATTCGGTCATCATGTGGTTGTGAATCTGTAATAAGGGCGAAACGTGCGGTTTCAACTGCCCTGAATCGTTTTTTTTCAGACTCACCACTGCGGTTGTCTACAAGATGGGGTCGTAACCCACGTCATCAAGGGGGGCATGAAAATTTTTTTTAGCACAGTGGCGATAAAATTAAGGTAAAAAGGCAGAAAGGCAAAAAAACGAATAGTTTCCAATCAAAATCAATTCACAAAACAAATCAAAACCAGCACGGCCATTCATGTGAAAATTGTAATAAAAAGAAAAGATTACGACCATGAAACGGTTTCCCGTCGGCGGTAAGATGGTCTGATGTCACACACTTTTACAGCCGTCAAAGAGAAATTCCATGAAATCCGTGTTAACCCTTTCCACCAGCCTGCTTATGGGCCTGCTGCTGAGCAGCGCCGCGCACGCTAACGATCATAAAGTTCTGGGTATGATTGCGATGCCCCGCAATGCAACCAACGACCTCACGCTGAGAATTCCCGTTTGCCGGGTGGTGAAGCGCATTCAGCTCACCGCCGATCGCGGCGATATTAAACTTAACGGCGCATCCGTCTACTTCAAAGCAGTACGCACTTCCAGCCAAAGCCTGAACGTCCCGTCATCCATTAAAGAGGGACAAACGACTAATTGGATCACTATTAATAGCGATAACGACAATAAACGTTGCGTGTCTAAAATCACCTTCTCAGGCCAGTCAGTAAACTCCTCTGACATGGCAACGCTGAAAGTTATTGGCGACGATTAATTCCGCACATTTTGATTCAGAAGCCATAGAAAACATGCGGGGCAGACACGCGGTTGATGTGAAAGCCTTTGATCTGGAATAACCACTGCCGCGCCCATGAAGCAGCGCCATCTGGCGATGGGTATTTCTCACCAGATCGTCCACCAAATCCCTCAGCTCCCGGCGGTACTTCAAATCGTCTGTCTTAGCAAAATGATCAACCACGCGTAAGCGTGATGCCCATCACAGGGAAAATAATTCATTTTCCCTTCGTTAGATCATAGACAGTGCCCTCTCCCCTGATTATCATGCCGCGCCCCGAAGACAGTGATCGTTATTTGGGTAAACTATTTCACCATTCAATCAATGATGATTTTGAGGAATTATGGGCAACACTAAGTTGGCTAATCCGGCACCGCTGGGCCTGATGGGCTTTGGCATGACCACCATTCTGCTTAACCTGCACAACGCGGGTTTCTTCGCCTTTGACGTTATTATTCTGGCGATGGGCATTTTCTACGGCGGTATCGCGCAAATATTTGCCGGTCTGCTGGAATATAAAAAAGGCAACACCTTCGGTTTAACCGCCTTTACCTCCTACGGTTCGTTCTGGCTGACGCTGGTTGCAATCCTGATCATGCCGAAAATGGGCCTGGCGGATGCAACCAATGGTCAGTTCCTGGGCGTATACCTGGGTTTGTGGGGCGTGTTTACACTGTTCATGTTCTTCGGCACGCTGAAAGCTAACCGCGCGTTGCAGTTTGTCTTCCTGAGCCTGACAGTGCTGTTCGCACTGCTGGCGGTCGGCAACATTGCAGGTAACGAAGCGATCATTCACGTTGCTGGCTGGATTGGCTTAGTGTGTGGCGCAAGCGCCATTTACCTGGCGATGGGTGAAGTGCTTAACGAACAGTTTGGCCGTACCATCCTGCCGATCGGTGAAGCGCACTAATCTGACGCTATCCCCCCAAACGGGGGGATATTCCTTACAAGCGCTGTAACTCTCCCTGCACGCTTGTATCGCGATGATAAATATCCTGTCGCAGCCAAATCCCCAGACCTAGCCCCACCAGCGATAACGCCAGCACATACCAGGCCGGAGCCATTGGCGACACGCTCATTAACATCGTCACGGCGATTGGCGTCAGACCACCAAAAATGGCGTACGACACGTTGTAAGAAAAGGAGATTCCGGTAAAGCGGACCTCCGCCGGAAACGCCCGCACCATCACATAAGGCACAGCCCCCACCACGCCAACGCACAACCCTACCAGCCCGTATAACAAGAACAAGTGCTGAGGATGGCTGCCGGTCAGATGATAGAAAAACCAGCTTGAACAGGCCAGCAGCAGGCTGCCGACAATAAAGGTTTTGCTGGCGCCGACCCGATCGACAATAAACCCGGCCAGCAGACAGCCGACACACAGCATAATGGTCGCGACACTGTTGGCTTGTAACGTCAACGCCGGTGCAAAACCATACTGCTTCTGCAACCAGACTGGCGACATCAGGATCACCACCACAATCCCGGCCGATAACAGCCAGGTCAGCAGCATGGAAATAACCACCGCTTTTTTATGTTTGCTCACCACCGACTTCACCGGTAGCTCTTGCGCCAGCGCTTTACGCTGCTGCATTTCGAGGAAGATGGGCGTTTCCTGCAACCAGCGACGCAGGTACATCGCCACCAGCCCAAACACGCCCCCCAGCAGGAACGGGATACGCCAGCCATAGTCATGCACAGCCTGTTGCGTCAGGCTGGTATTCACCAGCGTCGCAACCACCGATCCCAGCAGAATCCCCACCGTCAGCCCGGCGGTCAGCGTGCCACAGGCAATGCCGATGCGGCGCTCCGGTACGTGCTCTGCCACGAACACCCACGCGCCCGGCACTTCTCCGCCGATGGCAGCGCCTTGCAAAATGCGCATCAGGAGTAACAGCAGCGGCGCGAGGATCCCCATTGAGGCGTAGGTAGGCAAAAGACCAATCGCCAGCGTCGGTATCGCCATCAGCAAAATGCTCAGGGTGAACATTTTCTTACGCCCGACCAGATCGCCAAAGTGCGCCATGATGATGCCACCCAGTGGACGCGCCAGATATCCAGCGGCAAAAATGCCGAAGGTTTGCACCTGACGTAGCCATTCAGGAATGTCTGCCGGGAAGAAGAGTTCGCCAACAACAGCGGCAAAGAAGACGAAGATAATGAAATCATAAAACTCAAGCGCACCGCCGAGGGCAGCAAGCGTAAGAGTTTTATAATCCTGGCGATTCAGCGGTCGAGTGTGTTGTGACATAGCAAACCATGAGTCAGTGGAGTTATTGAATCTGTCTGTCGATATATGTAAAGCAAAAATTACTATATCGTAAACAATTCAATACTCCACTGTCATTGGCACTTATGTCACGATCGGGCTACTTTCAGGCGTTTGTATCGCGGATTGCGCTTTTAGGACGAAAAGATGCTACAACAGCCGGTGCGGTTTCCACATACGGCCCATCCAGTAACTGTATACAATACGGTACACTTGCAAAAATACCCGGCACGATAACCTTACCGTCGGCATCTTTCACGCCTTCCAGCGTTTCTTTGATCGATTTCGGCTGCCCTGGCAGATTCAGAATCAACGCCTGTTTGCGAATCACACCAACCTGGCGGGAGAGAATAGCCGTTGGCACAAAGTGCAGGCTTATCTGGCGCATCTGCTCGCCAAAGCCCGGCATCTGGCGGTCGGCTACGGCCAGCGTGGCATCAGGCGTTACATCGCGGCGGGCCGGACCCGTTCCGCCGGTAGTCAGCACCAGATGACAGCTCATTTCATCCACCAGCTCACATAAGGTCTGTTCGATGATCGCCTGTTCATCCGGGATCAGTCGCGTTTGCAGCTCAAAAGGGGTGGTAAGGGCAGATGCCAGCCACTCTTCAAGGGCCGGGATACCTTTATCCTGGTAAACGCCGCTGGAAGCACGGTCAGAAATGGAAACCAGGCCAATGCGTAAAGTATTCATGATTATTCCGTTTAAACAGTCTCGTTAAACAGAATGATACACTGCGAAGGGAAGGACAGACAGGTTTCAGAAGAGGTAGCGTGACCCATATCAGGGCCACGCATTAATGATTACAGCAGATCGCCGATCATTTTTTCCAGTTTACCCTGGTCTACAGCAAACTTACGGATACCGTCCGCCAGTTTGTCTACAGCCATCGGATCCTGGTTGTGCTGCCACAGGAACTCAGCTTCGGTGATGCGTGCAGGGCGCGCTTTCACTTCGCCAGAGAAGGACAGTTTACGTTCGATAGTGCCTTCGCTTTCCGCCAGTTCTTTCAGCAGTGCCGGAGCAATAGTCAGACGATCGCAGCCTGCCAGCTCAATGATTTCGCCGACGTTACGGAAGCTCGCACCCATCACCACGGTTTCGTAACCGTGCTGTTTGTAGTACTCATAGATTTCCGTTACGGAAACCACACCCGGATCTTCTGCCGGCGCATACTCTTTCTTGTCAGTGTTGGCTTTGTACCAGTCCAGAATACGACCAACAAACGGAGAAATCAGGTATACGCCAGCTTCTGCACATGCGCGCGCCTGCGCGAAGGAGAACAGCAGAGTCAGGTTACAGTTGATACCTTCTTTTTCCAGCTGCTCAGCGGCACGGATGCCCTGCCAGGTTGAAGCCAGTTTGATCAGAATGCGATCGTTGCTGATGCCAGCATCGTTGTACATTTTGATCAGACGTTTTGCTTTCGCGATGGACGCGTCGGTATCGTAAGACAGACGAGCGTCAACTTCAGTAGAGATACGGCCCGGGACCAGTTTCAGGATCTCCAGACCGATATTTACTGCCAGTTTGTCGGTCGCGTCGACGATCTGCTGTGCGCGGTCGTTGCTCTGCTGCTTAGCCCAGGCTACAGCGTCATCAATCAGCTTGCGGTATTCTGGGATCTGCGCTGCGTTAAGAATGAGAGAAGGGTTAGTTGTGGCATCCTGAGGCTGATACAGCTTCATTGCCGCGATGTCTCCGGTGTCGGCCACTACTGTGGTGAACTGACGAAGGGAGGTCAATTTGTCCGTCATGATAGCGATTCTCTTTAAACAGCTTGTTAGGGGGATGTAACCGATCTTCCCTGATGATAGCACGACGCACTCTCAGCGCAACCGCCTGGATTGTCCGACCCGCCGCTCAGCCCTGATTACGCATCTCACAGCTCGTGATGCGCAATTAAGGATATACCTATTGTTATGGTAAACTCCCGCAATCAATCACCTTATAAGGTATATACTGGTCGATAATTGGTAGCGCTTACACGGGATTATTCGCGCTTACCGGCATCAACAAGAGGGATGTTAATGCCTGATTTTTTCTCATTTATTAATGAAATACTCTGGGGATCGGTGATGATCTACCTCCTGCTTGGCGCAGGATGTTGGTTCACCTGGCGTACAGGGTTCGTGCAGTTCCGCTATATTCGCCAGTTTGGCAAAAGTCTTAAAAACAGCATCAGCCCGCAGCCGGGCGGTTTAACTTCTTTTCAGGCTCTGTGCACCAGTCTTGCCGCGCGCGTCGGTAGCGGAAATCTGGCGGGTGTGGCGTTGGCGATCGCTGCCGGCGGCGCGGGAGCCATTTTCTGGATGTGGGTCTCGGCGGTCATTGGTATGGCAACCTCATTCGCCGAATGTTCCCTTGCCCAGCTGTATAAAGAGCGCGACAGCAAGGGACAGTTTCGCGGCGGTCCTGCATGGTATATGGCCCGTGGATTGGGCATGCGCTGGATGGGCGTGCTGTTTGCCATCTTTTTACTCATTGCCTATGGCCTGATTTTTAACAGCGTGCAGGCAAACTCAGTCTCTCGTGCGTTGACCTTTGCTTTTGACATCCCTCCCCTCTTCTCCGGTATCGCACTGGCAATAGTGTCATTACTGGTCATCGTCGGCGGCATTAAAGGCGTTGCCCGCCTGATGCAATGGTTTGTTCCGATGATGGCGCTGCTGTGGATCGGTTGTAGCCTCGTCATCTGCCTTTGGCATTTCGGACAGCTCCCCGGCATTATCATGACCATCATAAAAAGCGCCTTTGGCTGGCAGGAAGCCGCGGCCGGTGCAGCCGGGTATACGCTAAGCCAGGCCATTGCCAGCGGTTTTCAGCGCGGTATGTTCTCTAATGAAGCCGGAATGGGCTCTACCCCGAACGCAGCCGCCTCGGCAGCATCCTGGCCGCCACACCCTGCAGCACAAGGCATTGTGCAAATGATTGGTGTATTGGGCGATACGCTAATTCTTTGTACGGCCAGCGCAATGATCATTTTACTGGCGGGTAATGGCACCACTTATGTGCCAATGGAAGGCATCCAGTTGCTGCAACGAGCCATGGTCTCGCTGACGGGTGAATGGGGGGCCGGATTCGTTGCCTTAATAGTGATTCTGTTTGCCTTTAGCTCTATCGTCGCCAACTACATTTATGCGGAAAACAACCTCATTTTCCTGAAACTGGACAATATCCGGGTTATCTGGTTATTACGTATTGCCACCGTTTGCACCGTCATTGGCGGTACGTTAATCAGTTTTCCGCTGGTCTGGCAACTTGCCGACATCATCATGGCCTGTATGGCCATTACTAACCTGACGGCGATTCTGCTGCTTTCTCCGGTTGTCCATACCATCGCCAGCGATTATCTGCGCCAGCGAAAACTCGGGGTGCGCCCGGAATTCGATCCGTGCCGTTATCCTGATATCAGACAACAGCTTGCGCCCGATAGCTGGGATGAAACGCCGCGCGAATAGCGCGGCAATCGCAACCATCGATCAATTCAGTCGTTTTTTTTGCTAAAGTCGCAGTAAATTTCCTGCAAGGACTGGATATGCTGATTCTGATTTCACCTGCAAAAACGCTCGACTACCAAAGCCCGCTGGCAACGACACGTCATACGCTGCCCGAGTTGCTGGATCACTCTCAGCAGCTTATTCACGTGGCACGCCAACTCTCTGCACCGCAGATTGGCAAGCTGATGGGGATTAGCGACAAGCTGGCGGATCTGAACGCCACCCGTTTCCATGACTGGCAGCCTGACTTCACACCGGACAATGCACGTCAGGCCATTCTGGCGTTTAAAGGCGACGTCTATACAGGGTTGCAGGCTGAAACCTTCAGCGAGGCGGATTTCGACTTCGCTCAACAGCATTTACGGATGCTGTCCGGGTTGTACGGCGTTTTGCGTCCGCTGGATTTGATGCAGCCTTACCGTCTGGAGATGGGCATTCGTCTGGCCAATGCGAAGGGTAAAGATCTCTACCAGTTCTGGGGAGATACCATCACCGATAAACTTAACGAAGCGCTGGAAGCGCAAGGCGACAGCGTGGTGATCAACCTCGCCTCGGATGAGTATTTTAAATCCGTGAAGCCGAAAAAACTCAACGCTGAGCTTATCAAACCGGTCTTCCTCGACGAGAAGAACGGCAAGTTTAAAGTCATCAGCTTCTATGCCAAAAAAGCGCGCGGCCTGATGAGTCGCTACATTATTGAGAACCGCTTAACGCAACCGGAACAGCTGACCGCATTTAACAGCGAAGGCTACTTCTTTGATGAAGAAGCATCAGGAAACGGAGAACTGGTGTTTAAACGCCACGAGCAATAGTAAAAAGGCCGGATGACGGCTAACGCCTTATCCGGCCTACAGGTTTTGTCGGCCCGCTATGCAAAGCGCCAGCGGGCGCAACCGTTAACCGCGGGTCATCATCAGCTTGCGCAGTTCAGCAAAATCAGCTGGCAGGTGATGAGAAAGCAGCGGCAGGTCCGCGCGTTCCGCCAGTTCTTTTGGCAACGCCAGCGTCAGGTCAAGAATCTCTTCAACGCTTTCTTTAAACTTCGCCGGATGCGCAGTACCAAGGAACAGGCCGTACTCGCCAGGATTCAGTTGGTCACGCAGCGCTCGGTAAGCCACCGCCGCATGCGGTTCTGAGGTGTAGCCTATCTCATGTAACTCACGCATCGTGTCCTGAGTTGTCGCATCGTCAACAGCGGCATAATCCAGCTCATTCAGACGCCAGATTTTACGGCGGAACAGTTCTTCCACGCGCGGCCAGTTGTTCGGCTGGCTGACATCCATCGCATTCGACAACGTTGCCTGGGTCGCTTTCGGCGCCCACTCACCTTCTGCAAGGAAACGCGGAACCGTATCGTTAACGTTAGTCGCCGCGATAAAACGCTTCACCGGCAAGCCCAGTGATTTCGCCAGCAGCCCGGCGGTCAGATCGCCAAAGTTACCGCTGGGAACGGAAATCACCAGTTGATTACGCGCCTCTTGCGGCAGTTGGGCCACAGCCTCAAAGTAGTAACAGATTTGCGCCAACAGACGGCTGATGTTAATTGAGTTAGCCGAGTTCAGTCCCAGGGCTACCTTCAGCTCTTCGTCATCAAACGCCTGTTTCACCAGCGCCTGGCAGGCATCAAAATCGCCATCAATCGCCACAGTTTCAATATTACCGCCCAGCGTACAGAACAGTTTTTCCTGTAATGGGCTGATCTTGCCGTTCGGGTAGAGGATCACCACGCGCACATTTTTCAGGCCATAAAAGGCATGCGCAACCGCCGCCCCGGTGTCTCCGGAGGTCGCCGTCAGAATCGTTACCGGTTTGTCGCCACTGATGTGCGTCAGCATCTGCGCCATAAAGCGCCCGCCAAAGTCTTTAAATGCAAGCGTAGGGCCGTGGAACAGTTCCAGACAGCCGACATCCGCGGCAACCTGGGCAACCGGAGCCGGAAAGGCAAATGCCGCACGCACGCGCTCTTCCAGAATTTCCTGAGGGATCTCATCACCAATAAATGCGGACAGGATCTTCGCGCTGCGGCTAACGAAGTCCTGGTTCAGCATCTCATCCACTTCTGTCAGATTGAATTCCGGTAGATCGTGCGGAAAAAACAATCCCTGATTCTTGCCCAGTCCTTGCGTAACAGCCTGTGCAAAGCTGACCTGTTCGTTGTGATCTTTCAGATTATACAGTTTCATTGATTATCCCAGTACCCGTGCGCCCGCCGTGTCCAGCCGGCAAATATGAACAAAGCCTTCCTGATTTTGTAGGTAATTTTTACCCAGCCAATCTGCTACGCGCTGTGCCGTATCCGGCTTATCGCACAAAGCGAACAGCGTCGGCCCTGACCCGGATATACCGCTGGCCAGCGCGCCAATTTCTGCGACCGCCTGACGCGCCTGGCTAAAGCCTGGCAGCAAGCGGGTACGATACGGCTCAGCAATGACATCTTTCATCAGCTTCGCGGCCAGAAGAGGCTGACGGGAATAGCAGGCATGGATGAATCCCGCCAGATGCCGCCCGTGAGCGATACAGTCCTGACGGCGATACTGCGCTGGGAGAATCGCCCGCGCTTCTGCCGTCGACACTTTAATCCCCGGATACGCCAGTACCCACAGCCACTCATCAAAGCCTGGCACCTGCTGGCTAATAATGCCGTTTTCTTCAATCATTAACTGCATGCCGCCCAAAAAGCACGGGGCGACGTTATCGTAATGAATACTGCCGGAGATACGCCCTTCCAGCTCGCCCATTATCGCTAACAGGCGCGTATCGTTGAGCGGCTTGCCGCAGTGTTCGTTCATAGCGACCAGCGCCGCCACGACGGAACAGGCACTGGAGCCTAACCCGGAACCAATCGGCATATTTTTTTCCAGCGTCATCGCCACCGGAACGGTTTTACCCAGCTCCTGGCAGAATCGCTCCCAACACTGGTAGACAATATTTTCACGTGGCTCGGACGGCAGTTTGTTGGCAAAGCGCCCAAGGTTGTTCAGGCTGAACTGGTCAGCCGACTCAACGGACACCACATCACCCAACAGCGAACCGTCCACCGGAGTTACCGCCGCACCGAGTACATCAAACCCGACGCTCATATTGGCACTGGAAGCCGGGGCATAAACTCTCACCATGTCAGACTCCTAACTTCCATGAAAGGGTGCGTAGCAGGTCGGCAAAGACGCCCGCCGCCGTCACATCGTTACCCGCGCCATATCCGCGCAGAACTAACGGTAACGGCTGATAGTAGTGGCTATAGAACGCCAGCGCGTTTTCACCGTTTTTCACTTTAAACAGCGGATCGTTGCCGTCTACTGCATCAATTTTCACGCGACAAACACCGTCCTCTTCGATATTGCCAACATAGCGCAATACTTTTCCCTCATCACGGGCTTTCGCCACGCGCGCGGCAAAGACGTCATCCAGCTGCGACAATTTCGCCATAAACGCGGAAACATCACCGGAGTCATCAAACTCTTTCGGCAGGACCGGCTCAATGACAATGTCAGAAAGCTCCAGCTCACGACCGGTTTCACGGGCCAGGATCAGCAGCTTACGCGCCACGTCCGTACCGGAAAGATCGTCACGCGGATCGGGTTCGGTATAGCCCATCTCACGCGCCAGGGTGGTGGCCTGCGAGAAGCTCATGCCTTCATCCAGCTTGCCGAAAATAAACGACAGTGAGCCAGAAAGGATGCCTGAAAAACGTTGCAGTTCATCACCTGCGCTGAGCAGATTTTGCAGGTTTTCAATAACCGGCAAGCCCGCGCCCACGTTGGTGTCGTACAGGAATTTACGACGAGACTTCGCGGCGGCAAAACGCAGCTGATGATAGTAATCCATCGACGACGTGTTGGCCTTTTTGTTCGGCGTAACCACGTGGAAGCCTTCACGCAAGAAGTCGGCATATTGATCCGCTACCGCCTGGCTTGACGTACAGTCGACAATCACCGGATTGAGCAGATGGTATTCTTTCACCAGACGAATTAAGCGCCCAAGGTTGAAAGGCTCTTTCGCGCTCTCCAGCTCCGACTGCCAGTTTTCCAGATTCAGACCGTGGACGTTGGTCAGCAGGGCCTTCGAGTTCGCCACGCCGCACACGCGCAGATCGATATGCTTCTTTTTGAGCCAGGTTTGCTGACGTTTAAGCTGCTCCAGCAGCGCACCGCCCACGCCGCCTACGCCAATCACAAACACTTCAATCACCTGGTCGGTGTTGAACAGCATCTGATGGGTAACGCGTACGCCGGTGGTCGCGTCATCGTTATTCACCACCACCGAAATAGAACGCTCAGACGAGCCCTGGGCGATCGCTACAATATTGATGTTCGCACGAGCCAGCGCGGCAAAGAACTTCGCCGAGATGCCGCGCAGGGTGCGCATACCATCGCCAACAACAGAGATGATGGCCAGACGCTCAGTCACCGCCAGCGGCTCCAGCAGGCCTTCTTTCAGCTCGAGGTAGAATTCATCCTGCATAGCGCGTTGTGCACGCGCGCAGTCGCCCTGCGGGACGCAGAAGCTGATGCTGTATTCAGAAGAGGATTGGGTGATCAGCACTACCGAGATGCCCGCACGCGACATTGCGGCAAAAACGCGCGCCGCCATGCCCACCATGCCTTTCATTCCAGGGCCGGAAACGCTAAACATCGCCATGTTATTGAGGTTAGAAATACCTTTTACCGGCAAATCATCGTCATCACTGCTGGCACCGATCAGCGTACCGGGCGCTTGCGGATTGCCGGTATTTTTAATCAGGCACGGGATCTGGAACTGGGCAATAGGGGTAATGGTGCGCGGGTGCAGCACTTTAGCGCCGAAGTAAGAAAGCTCCATCGCTTCCTGATAAGACATCGACTTAAGCAGTCGGGCGTCGGGTACCTGACGCGGATCGCAAGTATATACGCCGTCGACATCGGTCCAGATTTCACAACAATCGGCACGCAAACAGGCGGCCAGTACGGCGGCAGAGTAGTCAGAGCCATTACGCCCCAACACCACTAACTCACCTTTTTCATTTCCAGCGGTAAACCCTGCCATCAGAATCATGTGGTCCGCAGGAATACGGCTGGCGGCGATGCGGCGCGTAGATTCGGCGATATCAACGGTAGATTCGAGGTAATGGCCGACAGCCAGCAATTTCTCCACCGGGTCGATGACCGTTACGTTATGCCCGCGTGCTTCCAGCAGGCCGGCCATGATAGCAATCGACATTTTTTCACCACGGCAGATAAGCGCGGCATTGATACTGTCCGGGCACTGTCCCAGCAGGCTGATGCCGTGCAGGACGTGCTTAATCTGGGCAAATTCTTGTTCAACAAAGGCTTTGAGCGGAGCCAGGGGGAAACCCGGCTGTGCGGCGGCCAGACCCACCAGCAGTTCAGAGAAAATGCGTTCGGCGTCGCTGATGTTGGCTAAAGCATCCTGACCACCGATGGTCTTTTCAATCATCGCCACCAGATGGTTGGTAATTTTTGCGGGGGCAGAGAGTACGGTCGCGACCTGCCCCTGTCTGGCATTGCTTTCCAAAATATCGGCAACCCGCAGAAAGCGTTCTGCATTTGCCACTGATGTACCGCCGAACTTCAACACTCGCATGGTTTACCTCATTGCCTTTGGTCGAAAAAAAAGCCCGCACTGTTTAGGTGCGGGCTTTTTCTTGTGTTTCCTGTACGCGTCAGCCCGCACCGTTACCTGTGGTAATGGTGATGGTTGTGGTAATAGTGATGCTGATGCGTTTCATGATGTTGTGTGCTCTGTAATTATTATCTGTCTGTGCTGTATTCTTTTAGGGTTAAAGTATCTGCTGACCTAAGTCAATAAATTTTTAAATTGATCACATTCCGAAACTTGTTCACGAGCGACTGCTTGCCCTTTTACTTTCAACCAATACAGCATGTTGAGCCCACTTGAACCAAGAACAAAACACTACACAACAAAAATTGTTCAACATTTTATTTTGTGATGTTTTTTTCAATATCATGTAAAAAACGGTGCAACATTGCCGTGTCTCGCTGCCCCAACAGACCCATTCGCTGTTGCAACCAGTCCGTCAGCTTGATGTCGTCAGAAACGTTCAGCGTGGCTAATAAACGCAAAACGCGTGCGCGCAATGCCTGCAGCTGAAGCTCATCCGTCACCTCAACGTTTTTGGCCGGTTGTTGTATTAAACCTGCTAATTGATAGCAATACACCATCACCGCCTGCCCCAAATTGAGTGAAGGATAGTCAGCGACCATCGGTACACCAGTGAGTACATCTGCCAGCGCTAATTCTTCATTGGTCAGCCCCGAATCTTCACGACCAAACACCAGCGCTGCATGTTCCATCCACGTGGATTTCTCCTGTAACAGGGGAACCAGTTCGACCGGGGTGGCGTAATAATGGAACTTCGCCCGGCTACGCGCGGTGGTCGCAACGGTAAAATCAACGTCGTGAAGCGCATCGGCTAACGTTGGAAAAACGTTAATATTATCAATAATGTCGCCAGATCCATGCGCGACCCATCGCGTGGCGGGTTCCAGGTGCGCCTCGCTGTCAACGATACGTAATTGAGTGAATCCCATGGTCTTCATCGCACGGGCAGCCGCACCAATATTTTCCGCTCTGGCAGGGGCAACCAGAATAATTGTTAAACGCATTTCGATACTCTTTTTGGTCAGTCTGCAAGTAATAATGTGACGCACGTCAACATATTACGCAGCGCAAATTTACATTTTTTTAACAGAAGTCACTGAAAAAGGATTTCGCATCCGGTAAAAAATGCTAAACTATTTCCAAACTGTACTATTGCTTTTTATGTTAACAAAAGTTGTGTATCCCTCTGTTTATCCATGATAATTTATTTTAAAATGGATCGCATTGGTTGGATTCATTACATTTATTAATTAGCTCGTGCAACTAGTTGTAATATTGCAATTTTGTGATGAAAGCAAACATTTGGATACGTTGATTTCATCAAACTGTTAACGTGCTACAATTGAACTTGATATATGTCAACGAAGCGTAGTTTTATTGGGTGTCCGGCATGTCTTAGCCTGTTATGTTGCTGTTAAAATGGTTAGGATGACAGCCGTTTTTGACACTGTCGGGTCCAGAGGGAAACTACCCACGACCAAGCTAATGATGTTGTTGACGTTGATGGAAAGTGCATCAAGAACGCAATTACGTACTTTAGTCATGTTACGCCGATCATGTTAATTTACGGCATGCATCAGGCAGGTCAGGGACTTTTGTACTTCCTGTTTCGATTTAGTTGGCAATTTAGGTAGCAAACATGCAGACCCCGCACATTCTTATCGTTGAAGACGAGTTAGTAACACGCAACACGTTGAAAAGCATTTTCGAAGCAGAAGGCTATGATGTATTCGAAGCGACAGATGGCGCGGAAATGCATCAGATTCTCTCTGAATATGACATCAACCTTGTGATTATGGATATCAATCTGCCTGGGAAAAATGGCCTCCTGTTAGCGCGCGAACTTCGCGAACAAGCTAACGTTGCGCTGATGTTCCTGACGGGCCGTGATAACGAAGTCGATAAAATTCTCGGCCTCGAAATCGGCGCAGACGATTACATCACCAAGCCGTTTAACCCGCGCGAACTGACTATCCGTGCTCGTAACCTGCTGTCCCGTACCATGAACCTGGGTACTGTCAGCGAAGAACGCCGTAGCGTCGAAAGCTACAAGTTCAACGGCTGGGAGCTGGACATTAACAGCCGCTCTCTGATTGGTCCTGACGGCGAGCAGTATAAACTGCCACGCAGCGAATTCCGTGCAATGCTTCACTTCTGTGAGAATCCGGGCAAAATCCAGTCTCGCGCAGAACTGCTGAAAAAAATGACCGGTCGTGAACTGAAGCCGCATGACCGTACCGTTGACGTGACTATCCGCCGCATTCGTAAACATTTCGAATCTACGCCGGATACGCCAGAAATCATCGCCACCATTCACGGTGAAGGCTACCGTTTCTGCGGCGACCTGCAGGATTAATTCAATCCTCACAGGTAAAAAAACGGCGCGTTATGCGCCGTTTTTCATTTCCCCACCGCCCTATTTCCATAAGCGAAACTCGTCACTCTGCGCAGGCAGAGGCTCCGGAATTTCTGTCGGCTTTGGTTTTGACTGTGCCAGCGAGTGCCAGTCAAGATGACGCGTCAGGAACATCACGCCACACAACGCGACCAACAGCACGCCGGTTCCCAGCAGTAAAGAGCTGTCCTGTGAACGTAGCAGCACCCACATCACCCCATCCAACCCCAGCAGCGCCACGGTGAATAAAATACTGTTCCGCCAACTCTGTAATATCGCCTGCAGATACACCCCGTTCATTAACGCGCCTACCAGGCTTGCCGTAATCCACGCCGCCGTAAACCCAATGTGCTCAGACAATGCCAGCAGCAGCAGATAAAACATCACCAGCGATAGCCCCACCAGCAGATACTGCATCTGGTGCAGACGCAGGCTGGTCATACTTTCAAGCACGAAGAAAGACATAAAGGTCAGTACAATCAGCAGGATGGCATACTTGGTAGCCCTGTCCGTTAACTGATACTGATCCGCTGGCGTGGCGACGGCAACGCTAAATGCAGGCATTCCCTTCCAGCCAATCTTTTCGCCATCAAAGCGTTCGCCGAGGTTATTCGCGAACCAGCTGCTTTGCCACTGGGCCTTAAATCCTGACTCGCTTATTTCGCGCTTCGCCGGGAGGAAATCCCCCAGAAAATTGGGATGCGGCCAGTTGCTGGTTAAAGTCATTTCACTGTTACGGCCAACCGGAACAACGGAGAAATCTCCGGTTCCGCTCAAATTCAACGACAGCACCATGCTCAGGTTTTGCTCTGCCCAGCTCGCGTCAGGTAGCGGAATGTGGATCCCTTGAGCTCCTCCATCCAGCCCCGTCCCTGGCTCAACGGCCAGCGATTCCCCATTGACCTGCAGCGCTTGCACCACGCCGATCCCGCGCGCATCCCCCACGCCAACCACGATAAACGGTTTGCCGACGCTGACGTTGGGATGGTTTAAATCACGCAAGCGTTCAGCGTTAAACTCGGCCTTCACCGAGAGGTCATTGTGCCAGACCTGGCCTTCGTAAATACCTATTTTACGCGCTTCAACGTTCTGATTCCCCTCAACCACCAACGACTCCGGCAGCCAGAAATGGATATAGCTGCGCTTACGCTGGATCTGTTTGTCGCCTTCCAGCTCGATATACAGTTCCGTCACCGGGACGGCAATCAGCGGCCCGACCATCTTTTGCGGCCCGCTGGTGCTCTGACGAATAGCATCTTCGACTTCATCACGATAATCCGATCGCTCAACGATTATCTGCCTGACCATGGTCAGTGGAATTAACAGCAGTAATATGGCGCCGCCTAAGGTGACGATTTTCCAAAACAGGGGTGATTTAAACATAGCGTTCTCCTTTGCAATATCAGCAAGGTAGAACAGCTATGTGCGGAGAATTTGAAGTTATGTGAAGTGACGGTGAAGCGTAAACGAGGCCTGTGCACCGCCCTCTGGTCGGTTAGATAATGTCACCGTACCTTCATGCAGTCGTGCAACTTCACTGACAAACGCCAGCCCCAAACCGCTGCTCTTGTGTCCATTCTCGCGGGGCAGCGAGTAGAAGCGCTCAAAAATACGCGGCAACGCAAAATCAGGGATCCCGCTACCGCTGTCGGTAACCTGCAATGTGACCAGCTCCTCCTGCTGATGCGCGCTCAACGTAATCGTCCCGCCCTGTGGCGTGAAGTCGATAGCGTTGTCGAGCAAGTTCCCCAATGCCTGCTCCAGTAACGCGGGATCGGCAGCGACGCTAAGCGATGAAGGCAGAATGGTCAGCGTAATGTTTTTTGCCGCCAGCTGCACGCTACGCGCCTCTTTGAGCTGAGCAAAAAGCGTATCTACCTCCACCGCCGTCAACGTAATGTCCTGTCGATTCTCCAGTCGCGCCTGGCGCAGCAAAGTTTCGACCAGCGCCTGCATGCGCGCATTTTGCGTCAGAATATTATCGGTAAAACGCGCTACCACGTTTGGCGGCGGGCCTTCGCGCAATATCTCTGCCGCGCCACGAATGGCCGCCAGCGGACTTTTCAGCTCATGCGTTAACGCGTAGACATACTGCTCAATGTAGTTCTTGCCTTCGAGCTTCAGGCGCATACTTTCCAGCGCCTGCGCCAGTTTGCGTAACTCGCTGCTGCCTAAATCAGGCAGTGGGACGGGGCGATTCTCGGTAACGGAGTCGGCATAACGCGCCAGCCGGGCAATAGATCGGTTTATCCACCATACCATCCCGAAGCCAATCACCAGGGCAATACCCAGCAATACTGCGCTGGCCCACAGCATTCGCCGTTCACTGCGCTTAATCACCGGTGCCATCGCCGCATTTGGTTTGCCGACACTGAGCACACCGATAATACGACCACCATCTACGATCGGCGCGGCAACGTACATCACCGAGCTTTCCGGATCGTTCGGGTTTTGCGGCGTGCTGCGGGCGCCATACTGCCCACGCAGCGTTAACCACACATCGTTCCAGCGGGAGTAGTCCTGACCGACGGCCTGGTTAGCTGAATCAAACAACACCTTGCCCTGCGCGTCCGTCATGTAGACATGGTATTCATTACGCACTTTGTTAATGCCGCTGATGTTGGCATTAAATGGGCGGTTATGCAGCTGCGCAAATGCCTGCGCCAGCTTGCCGTTAGCCGGTGAGTCAGAGAGCACGTCATCACGCGCCAGTGCAGCCAGCAGCGTGGCGGTATCAATTAGAGTACCTTCGGTCGCCCGACGAACGCCTGGCTTAATTTCCTGCACAAAGATCGACAGAACAAACCAGGCGGCGACCGCGACAATCAGAAAATAGCCGAGCAGCAAACGCATGCCAATGCGCATCAGCAATTCCTCAGGCTGTATCCCATACCGCGATGTGTATTGATGGGGGAAAGCTCCGGATTGATAGCCCGCAGCTTGGCGCGCAGCGTTTTGATGTGAGTATCAACCGTTCTGTCAAAGGTATCCTGTGCGTCTGCCCAGACTAAATCCATCAGTTGCTGGCGAGAGTAAATACGTCCCGGCGACATCAGCAATGTTTTCAGCAGCAGGAATTCATAACGCGTCAGGTTCAACGGTATGCTGAACCAGGTAATCTGCGCGGCCAGCTCATTAAGTTCAAAATCCCCACAGCGTGTCATCGATGAAGGCGTGGAGAATTTTTGCACCCGCCGCAGCAGCGTACGCACACGAGCGCACACCTCGCGCGGCGAGAAAGGCTTGGCAACATAGTCATCTGCGCCAATTTCCAGCCCCAACAGGCGATCCACTTCATCGCTGCGCGCGGTCAGAAAGAGGATCGGCAACGCCGGGTGGCGTTCCAGTAAACGTCGGCACAGTTCAAAACCGCTGATATCCGGTAGCCCGACATCCAGAATGATGGCATCAGGGCATTGCTGGCGAGATTTCTCCAGCACTGGAAATCCGCGCTCAAACGCCTCTACGCTAAACCCTTCCTGTTGCAGCATGTAGATAAGCGTATCAGCGATTCCCTGCTCATCCTCAACCAACCAGATCAACGGCTGTTGCATTGTGCTTCCTTGTTATTGCCGCCACGGCATGATGGGTACCGCACTGATGGCATTTTTGGGCGATCCATCGACAACTTTATCTGAATACGCCAGATAGGCCAGCGCATTACGTTTCGCATCGTAAAAACGCACGACCTGTAAAGATTTAAACACCAGCGAGGTACGTTTCTTAAATACCACTTCGCCCTGAGCTTTACCGTTCTTGATTCTGTCGCTCAGTTCTACCGGCCCAACCTGCTGGCAAGAGATGGCGGCATCGGAAGTATCTTCCGCCAGCCCCAGTCCACCTTTGATGCCGCCGGTCTTCGCACGACTCACGTAACAGGTCACATTGGTAACATCCGGATCGTCAAACGCTTCGACCACAATTTTATGATCCGGCCCAAACATTTTGAACACTGTATCGACAGATCCAATCTGCTCCGCATGGGCGACCTGCGCCAACATCAGCAGAATTGAGGAAATGACTAAGCTCTTATATTTCATATTGTTACCATTCTTAAAAGTTGTTCTGCGTGATTATTAAACATTTTAAGATAAAATGTATACAGATCACAGGATTACAATAATCACGCTTTCGTATGTCCGAAAAAAGCACTTATGAGCAAAAAAAACACTGAATGCTAAAACAGCAAAAAATGCTATTATCCTCATACCTGACGTCAGGTACTCGTTGTTGAAAGGATGAGGATATTTTATGGATCAGGCTGGCATTATTCGCGACCTATTAATCTGGCTGGAAGGTCATCTGGATCAGCCTTTGTCGCTTGACAATGTGGCGGCAAAAGCGGGCTATTCCAAGTGGCACCTGCAGAGAATGTTTAAGGACGTGACGGGCCATGCTATTGGCGCCTATATCCGCGCCCGTCGTTTATCGAAATCCGCAGTGGCGCTGCGCCTGACTGCGCGTCCAATTCTGGATATTGCGCTGCAATATCGCTTCGACTCTCAACAAACTTTTACTCGCGCATTCAAGAAACAATTTTCCCAAACGCCTGCGCTGTATCGTCGCTCCCCGGAATGGAGCGCATTCGGTATTCGCCCACCAATGCGACTGGGGGAATTTACGATGCCTGCGCACGAGTTTGTCACCCTGGAAGATACGCAACTGCTCGGCACCACGCAAAGCTATTCCTGCTCGCTGGAACAGATTTCAGATTTCCGTCATGAAATGCGTATTCAGTTCTGGCGCGACTTCCTTGCTCAGGCTCCGGCGATCCCGCCAGTGCTGTACGGGCTTAACGAAACGCGTCCGAGCATTGAAAAAGATGACGAACAGGAAGTGTTTTACACCACAGCACTGACGCCGGAACAGGCCAATGGCTATGTGCCGTCGGCGCAGCCTATCCTGTTACAGGGTGGCGAGTACGTGATGTTTACCTACGAAGGGCTGGGAACCGGTGTGCAAGAGTTTATCCTGACGGTTTACGGCACATGCATGCCAATGCTGAACCTGACGCGCCGTAAAGGACAGGATATCGAGCGATACTACCCGGCAGAAGATGCCAAAGCGGGAGATCGCCCGATCAACCTGCGCTGCGAATTCCTGATTCCGATTCGCCGCTAGCGCTGCAGTTCATCCAACGCAGGGGCGTCCAGATGTGAGATGTCCCCTGCCGTTTCAACGACCCATCCCGGCGCCAGCCATAAGCTTTCCTGGTAATCAACTCGAGAAATAGAACAGTTGCGCAGACGCAAGCGACGTTCAGCCCATGCCGGTAATCCCAGAATTGTGCTCACCAGGCAACCCAGCGCGATACCGTGACTGACCAGCAGCGGACGACTTCCCGGCGGCAATTCCAGACAGGATGCCAGCGCCGCGTTGACGCGATCGCTCAATTCCTGCATCGATTCCCCTTCCGGGATACGACCATCCACCGTGCCGTTCACCAACTGGCGACGCCAGCCCTCTTCCTCTGGCGTCAGCGTATCGATGTGACGTTTTTCCAGCACTCCCATATTTAGCTCGCGCAGACGGGAGTCATAGGTGATATCACAGCCGCAGGCCTGGGCGATGATTTCTGCGGTGCGTCGTGTACGACCAAGATCGCTACTGATGACATGCGTAATACCAAACGAGCGGGCGCGTTCACCCACCTGCATGGCTTGTTGTTCACCTTTAGCGGTTAGTGGGCTGTCTGACTGGCCTTGAATACGTCGCTCGGCGTTCCACTGCGTTTCGCCATGGCGAACAAGGTATACCTGTAACATGCTTTTTTTCCGTTATACTGCGATGCGATGAATTTTCAAACTGAGCTTAATTATGCACAAGGTTATCTCTGCGACCACCAATCCTGCCAAAATTCAGGCAATTCTGCGGGCATTTGAAGAGATTTTCGGGGAAGGATCCTGCCATATTGAACCCGTCGCCGTCGAGAGTGGCGTGCCGGAACAACCTTTCGGAAACCAGGAAACGCGCACTGGCGCACGAAATCGCGTTGATAACGCTCGCCGCCTGCACCCGCAGGCTGATTTCTGGGTCGCCATTGAAGCAGGAATTGACGACGATGCCACCTTCAGTTGGGTGGTGATTGATAACGGCATTCAGCGCGGTGAAGCCCGTTCAGCAACGCTGCCATTGCCGACTGTCATTCTCGACAGAGTCCGTAAAGGTGAAGCGCTCGGCCCGGTGATGTCGGACTATACGGGTATTGATGAAATTGGCCGTAAAGAAGGCGCAATCGGCGTTTTTACCGCGGGCAAGCTGACGCGCTCAAGCGTCTATCACCAGGCGGTGATTCTGGCGCTCAGCCCGTTTCATAACGCGATATACGATGAGTCATTGTAATTTGTAGGCCTGATAAGCGTAGCGCCATCAGGCAAGCAGCGCGCACCATTGCCGGATGGCGGCTTCGCCTTATCCGGCCTACGAGAAAATCAGACACTTTTCAGCAACACCTGCTCCAGCCACTGACGCAAATCCACCGGTGCGGATTTGAGGCTGTTCGACCCCCGCGTAATAGTGGCAATCCCCGCCCCGAGCTCGTTTTTAAGCTCACGCTGGCTCATCTCGCCGCGCAGCAGCTCTTCAATGATACGCACACGCGTGCCCAACGCTTCACGCTCATCCGGCGTTAACATCAAATTGAGCAGCGGCAGGTGTAAATCTTGTTCGTAGGCGTGTTTAAGCAGATCGACAAAACGTAACCACTCCTGGTGACGTTGTTCTGCCATCTCTGCTGAATAGGGTGATTGCTGAGTCATAAGATATCGCCATCGTTGCGGGGGAAGCGTGCTTGCTTCCCCCTTTTGTACTCTTTAACGAGTACGATAGCATAACACAATCGACACGATCAGTAACGACGTTGCCATTCTGCGTCGCTCATCAACTCCGGTTTATCGCCGAGGAAATAGCGATAGTACGCATCATAAGCCAGCACATTCTTCACGTAACCACGCGTCTCTGAGAATGGAATACTTTCGACAAACGCCACAGCATCAATGCGGCCAGCGCTATTGCCAAGCCAGGTGCGAACGCGTCCCGGACCGGCGTTATAGGCTGCCGACGCAAAGATGCGGTTATTGCCGAATTGCTGATATACGTACTGCAAATAGCTGGTACCAATGTTGATGTTGGTATCAGGATCCAGTAGCTGGCTCGGACTGCTGTAACCTGGAATCGAGAACATTTTCACCGTATGCGTCGCCGTGCCCGGCATAATCTGCATCAGCCCGCTGGCGCCGACCGGTGATTTCACTTTCGGGTTCCAGGCGCTTTCCTGACGCGCTATCGCCATCGCATAACTTGGCTGAATATCCTTGCCGCTGGTGTAACGGGTAAACAGATCTTTATAGGCCAATGGGAAGCGCTCTTCCAGATGATCCCACAGCTTACCGGCGATCGTCGCCTGAACGCTCAGATCCCACCAGTGATTGTTGAACGCGTAACGCGCCAACTGAGCCTGCTCGGACTTGGTACGGCTGGTAACCAGATTCGCCCATTCACTGCGCGCGGTATTATCCATGTTCCAGTACATTAGCTCGCGTACACGTGCCATTTCTGGCCCCTGAGTCAGCGCAGAATCAACGTTCGCTGGCGCTTTATCCACTTTCAGCTCGTACTCTTCGCCCAGCCGCTGTGCCGCCACCATCGGATAGAAACCACGCTGCTGCATGAGCTGGTGTAGGATCTCTTTGGCTTCCGCATCACGTCCGCGCTCCAGCAGCAGATCAGCCTGCCAGTAGCGCCACTCGTCTTTTTCTTTTGCTTCCATTGGCAGACGCGCCAGCCACGTATTCAGGCCACGACGATCGCCGGTTCCCAGCGCCATGCGCACGCGACGCTCCACAAGCGAGGTGGAATTGGAGCGCATAATCGCATCATCACGCCATTTGGCCTGCTCGTCGGTGACGTCATTGCCCATCAGACGCCAGGCAACAATATCGCGTAGCTCCTGGGTTTGCTCGTCATTAAGCTGTTGCGCCTGTACCAGGGACGGGATCATCAGGCGGGCGTTTTCCACATCCTGACGCGCCACGCTGGCAAAGGCGACCGCCGCCATCTGTCGGGTGAAATCCGTGGCACCAGTGGTGCGAGCAAAAGTCATCACCGAATTCGGATCGTTGGCCAGCGAGATGATCGCAGAGGCAATGGTTTGGTATTGTGCGGGCATCTGTCCGGCCAGCGCCGTCACCAGACCGGTATTCCCGGCTTTCATCGCCAGACGAATACGCTCCAGATACGCCAGCGGATCCTGAGTGCCTGAGGCGCGCCATACGCCAAATAATTTGTCACAGGCGTTCGGCTGACTTTTCCCGGTCAACCACAGTTCTTTCGCGCCCTGCCAGGCTTCTTCGGTTTGCCCGGTACTCCATTTCGCGAAGTAATAGTTACATTGCGCTTCCGTGGTACCCGGTTTTTCCGGGCTGAACGCCAGCAGTCCGCGCCAGTCTTCGCGGCGCGCCAGTTCATTCACGAAACGCGATTGCAGCGTACGCGCAGGGGGCAGTGTCGGATTGGCACGCACAAAATTGGTAACGGTAATGGTGGGCTGATTCATCAGATCGTCAGTGATCTGACGATATTCCAGATACGGGTACAGAGGATAGTTCTTCAGGCCGGGCATCATCTGCTCTACGACATCCATCTGTCGGTTGTCCCAGGCTTGCTTGATTTGCGCATAACGATTGCGCTGCTCATCCAGGGAGTCGGCTCGCGCCACCTGACTTACCGTCAGCAGACATACGCTGGCTGCCAGCAGGCGCCAGGTAAATTGATTGGCTTTGTCCACAAGCTCTTCCTCTTCTCATGTTACGTCTGTGCAGCATCATGCCGCTTAATTAATTCATGCTAACCAGACATTGCAGAATGCGCCACGTCACGGACACTTTTTTACTTTTGTTGCGAGTGGGATCTGCTGGCTGGGATTGGGCAATGAAAAAGGCTACACTTCGCCTTTGATAACTATTTACCAATAATTAGCCCTAAATAATTCAAGTTGCAGCAAGGCGGCGAGGAAGTGAATCCCCTGAGCGTACAAAAGTACGTGACTGGGGTGAACGACACAGCCAACGCATCTGCGGCTTGAAGTATGACGGGATAAACATAGAGGCGAGTCCAACGTGGCCCAATTCGTTTATACCATGCATCGTGTCGGCAAAGTCGTTCCGCCGAAACGTCATATTCTTAAAAACATCTCACTGAGCTTCTTCCCTGGCGCCAAAATCGGTGTTCTCGGTCTGAACGGTGCGGGTAAATCTACCCTGCTGCGCATCATGGCCGGTATTGATACCGATATCGAAGGTGAAGCTCGCCCACAGCCAGGCATTAAAATCGGTTACCTGCCGCAGGAACCAAAACTGAACCCAGAACATACCGTTCGTGAATCCGTTGAAGAAGCGGTTGCCGAAGTGGTTAGTGCACTGAAAGGTCTGGATGAAGTTTACGCCAAGTACGCCGAGCCGGACGCCGACTTCGATAAACTGGCCGCACAACAGGGCAAGTTTGAAGAAATTATCCAGGCGCACGACGGCCATAACCTGAACGTGCAGCTTGAGCGTGCCGCTGACGCCCTGCGTCTGCCGGACTGGGACGCTAAAATTGAGAATCTCTCCGGTGGTGAACGCCGCCGCGTTGCGCTGTGCCGCCTGCTGCTGGAAAAACCAGACATGCTGCTGCTCGACGAACCGACCAACCACCTGGATGCGGAATCCGTCGCGTGGCTGGAACGCTTCCTGCACGATTTCGAAGGCACCGTAGTGGCGATTACCCACGACCGTTACTTCCTCGACAACGTTGCGGGCTGGATCCTGGAGCTGGACCGTGGTGAAGGTATTCCGTGGGAAGGTAACTACTCTTCCTGGCTGGAGCAGAAAGATCAGCGTCTGGCCCAGGAAGCCTCTCAGGAAGCGGCTCGCCGTAAATCCATTGAGAAAGAGCTGGAGTGGGTGCGTCAGGGCGCTAAAGGTCGTCAGTCTAAGGGCAAAGCCCGTCTGGCACGCTTTGAAGAGCTGAACAACACCGAATACCAGAAACGTAACGAAACCAACGAACTGTTTATTCCACCTGGAGCACGTCTGGGCGATAAAGTCGTTGAAGTCACCAATCTGCGTAAATCCTACGGCGATCGCGTTTTGATCGACGATCTAAGTTTCTCCGTACCGAAAGGCGCAATTGTCGGCATCATCGGTCCGAACGGCGCGGGTAAATCTACCCTGTTCCGTATGATGTCCGGTCAGGAACAGCCTGACAGCGGCACCATCACGCTGGGTGAAACCGTCAAACTGGCCTCCGTTGACCAGTTCCGTGACGCCATGGACAACAGCAAAACCGTGTGGGAAGAAGTTTCCGGCGGGCTGGATATCATGCGAATCGGCAACACCGAGATGCCAAGCCGTGCCTACGTGGGCCGCTTCAACTTCAAAGGTGTGGATCAGGGCAAACGCGTCGGCGAGCTGTCCGGTGGTGAGCGTGGTCGTCTGCACCTGGCGAAGCTGCTGCAGGTTGGCGGCAACATGCTGCTGCTCGATGAACCAACCAACGACCTGGATATCGAAACCCTGCGCGCGCTGGAAAACGCCCTACTGGAATTCCCGGGCTGCGCGATGGTTATCTCGCACGACCGTTGGTTCCTCGACCGTATCGCCACCCACATTCTGGATTACCAGGATGAAGGTAAGGTTGAGTTCTTCGAAGGTAACTTTACCGAATACGAAGAGTACAAGAAACGTACGCTGGGCGCCGATGCGCTGGAGCCGAAACGTATTAAGTACAAGCGTATTTCTAAGTAATTAGCGTTAAGTGCCGGATGGCGGCGTTACGCCTTATCCGGCCTACGAGGTTAGTGCGACTTGTAGGTCGGATAAGCGCAGCGCCATCCTGTCTATGAGGTTAGTGCGACTTGTAGGCCGGATAAGCGCAGCGCCATCCTGTCTATGAGGTTAGTGCGACTTGTAGGCCGGATAAGCGCAGCGCATCCGGCATTAAAACCTAACGCTGCTCGCCCATCAACTCTTTCACCAGCTCCACGCAGCGCAGGAAGCGGCCGTCGTAGTCAGGCTCCTGAACGTGCACGAAATTGATATTGTTTTCCTGCAGCATCTCGACCAGCAGCGTCTGAAACGCTTTTCTGTCAACTGAGCTTCCAAGGCTGCGTAAGCCATCCGCCACCCACGGGGTGTTGTTTTCCAACAGAATCACCAGGTCGAAGCGATACTCATCAATAAGCGCTTGCACAAACGGATGTTCACGCCCTTCATACTTTTTACAGAAGGCCTGAGTGGTTACGAAATCGGTGTCGATGAACGCCACTTTATTTGCGTACTTAACAGCAAAGTCAATGTATTGCGCTTGTCCTAAGGCGATTTTATCGTAGTCAGAATACTGCAACGCCATCTCATCGCCGCCCAAATGGGAGAAGACATAATCACGCCCGTATTCCCACGCACTGGTGGTATTAAAAATATTGGCGAGCTTGTTCACCAGCGTCGATTTACCGCTCGACTCCCCGCCGAGGATCGCCACGGTGCGCACGAAAAACGGCTTCACTTCGGTCGGAATGTACTCCCAGTAGCGAAACGGGTTTTCACGGATTTGCCCGCCGCTGATGCTCATGAACGTCCGCTTAGGATCCACCAGCACGGTTTCGATCCCCAAATGTTCGAGATACTGCGGGGCATCTGATTCTTCAGAGGTGTAGATCCAGTTTGGCTGGATCCCTTTCTCCTGCATAAACGTTTTGATCCCGTTGCTCCACACGTCCCAGCCGTGCGGATACGGCTCCATGCCTTCTTCGTTGAAGGCATGAATACGGATATTTTTCTGATACTTAAAGGTTTGCAACAGCCAGCGTAAACGATCGGGCACCGTAGGCTGTTGCGACATGGCACTGTCTTCAAACAGGCTGCGATCGCGCGTGTCGTCATAACCCATGATGATATGCAGTTCATCGACCTGACTACAGGCGCGCTGGATAAGATAGATATGGCCGGTGTGCAGCGGATAAAACTTGCCGAATACCACACCGATATTTTTCTGCTGGCGCGGAAACTCCAGACCGAGAAAGCGGTGCAACGCCTCCAGCTTCTGCGCGCTGGGGCTTTTGATTTTGGCATTCAGCAGTTGGCTTAGGTATCCCTTGGTCATGCCACTGGCATCCGCCACCTGTTGCAGGGTACAGCCCTTTTGCTTTATGGCGGTTTTCAGATATTCAAATGACACAAGAGCCTCCTGCTGGAAAAATCGCGTAACACTGCCTGATGGCGCTTCGCTTATCAGGCCTACAAAATCAGTATGTACGGGTATTTGATTATAGGTCGTCAAACACGCTTAACGCATCCGCAAGCTTCTTAACGCCAAAGACCTGCATGCCTTCCGGTACTTTTTTCGGTACGTTAGCGGCAGGGACAATCGCCCGGCGAAAGCCGTGCTTCGCCGCTTCCGAAATACGCTCCTGCCCGCTGGGTACCGGACGGATTTCGCCCGCCAACCCCACTTCGCCAAAGACCACTAAATCCTGTGGCAGCGGTCTGTCACGCAGGCTGGAGACCATTGCCAGCAGCAACGCCAGGTCGGCGCTGGTTTCGGTGACTTTTACGCCGCCGACTACGTTAACAAACACGTCCTGATCCGCCATCTGCAAGCCACCGTGACGATGCAGCACCGCCAGCAGAATCGCCAGACGGTTCTGTTCCAGACCGACCGCCACGCGACGCGGGTTCGCCATCATTGAGTGATCGACCAGCGCCTGAATCTCTACCAGCAGCGGGCGCGTACCTTCCCAGACCACCATCACCGAACTGCCGGAGGTGACCTCATCGCCACGGCTTAAGAAGATAGCGGAAGGGTTGCTGACTTCACGCAGGCCCTGTTCGGTCATGGCAAAGACGCCCAGCTCATTCACCGCACCAAAACGGTTTTTATGGCTACGCAGAGTACGGAAACGAGAATCGGCGTCACCGTCGAGCAGTACCGAACAGTCAATACAGTGCTCCAGCACCTTCGGCCCGGCCAGCGAGCCGTCTTTGGTGACGTGGCCGACCATGACAATCGCCACGCCGCGCGTTTTGGCAAAACGCGTCAGGTAAGCCGCCGTTTCGCGCACCTGCGCCACACTGCCCGGCGAAGACTGGATATCCGCCATGTGCATTACCTGAATGGAGTCGATCACCATCAGCTTCGGCTGTTCTTCTTCGGCAATCAGGCAAATTTGTTCGATACTGGTTTCCGACAGCATATTCAGATTCGCGGTCGGCAAGCCAAGCCGGTGCGCGCGCATCGCCACTTGCTGCAGTGACTCTTCACCGGTGACGTACAGAGTTTTCATCTGCTCAGCGAGCTTGCACAGCGTTTGCAGCAGCAGCGTTGATTTCCCCGCGCCGGGGTTACCGCCAATCAGAATAGCGCTGCCGGGTACCACACCGCCGCCCAGTACGCGGTCAAATTCTTTAAATCCAGTGGAAAAACGCGGCAGTTCTTCAAGGCTGATGTCAGACAGCTTCTGCACTTTTGCCACGCCCGCATTCCCGGCATAGCCACTGAGCCGCTCGTTACGCGCCACCGTTGGCGATGCGGCAAGGCGCACCTCGGTAATGGTATTCCAGGCCTGACAGGCGCTGCATTGCCCCTGCCAGCGCGGGTAATCGGCCCCGCATTCATTACAAACAAAGGCGCGTTTTGGAGCTTTGGCCACGTTTTACCTCTTTCGTTAACGCTTTTGCCGGATGGCGCAGGCGCTTATCCGGCCTACGGACACCTTGCCATCGGGCAATTTAATCATTTCTGGTTCATGCTGCCGGAGAGAATGCAGAACACGCCCATCAGGTCAGCGTGGCGGATAGTAATCTCCGTCTTTTCATTCACTTTCGGTTTAGCATGATACGCAATACCCAGCCCAGCCGTTTTGATCATCGGCAGATCGTTAGCACCGTCGCCGATCGCCACCGTCTGCGCCATCGGGATCTCATATTCTTGTGCCAGGCGGGTCAGGGTATTGGCTTTGTACTGGGCATCGACGATATCGCCGATCACGTTGCCGGTAAATTTACCGTCCATGATCTCCAGCTCGTTTGCTACAGCCGCCGTCAGACGCAGTTTATTACGCAGGTAATCGGCAAAGAAGGTAAAGCCGCCAGAGGCAATAGCCACTTTCCAGCCGAGCGTTTCCAGTTTTAACACCAGCTGTGTCAGGCCTGGCATCAGCGGTAGCGTTTCGCGCACCTGGTGCAGAATATTGGCATCAGCGCCCTTCAGCGTCGCCACGCGACTACGCAGGCTGGCGGTAAAGTCCAGTTCGCCGCGCATTGCGCGTTCCGTGACTTCCGCAACCATCTCACCGGTTCCAGCCAGTTTAGCAATTTCATCAATGCATTCGATCTGGATTGCCGTTGAGTCCATGTCCATCACCAGTAAACCCGGTGTGCGCAGATGCGGAATTTTGCCTAACGGGGCAACATCCAGTTTGGCATCATGCGCCAGTTTTGCCGCGCGCGGCGTTAACGAACCCGCCAGGCGAATCACCTGATAATCCTCGACGCACCAGGCAGCAACAATCACCATCGCTGCACCCAGTTTGCTCTGGTATTGCGTTAAACGTTGTTTATCCAGCCCACGACCGTACAGCAGCCAGCCACTGCGGCCCGCGTGGTAGTCCAGCGGCATGACTTCATCGCCACTTAAAGAGAGAGGCAGACCTGGCCACAGAGAAACATCTTCAGGTAGATCGCACCAGGTTATGTTAGGCATTAAAGCTCCTGTAAAATCGTTCGGGTCGGAATCATCAGGGGAAAATAACGCATGAGGCTACCCTGTAACCAGCGCTTCTGGCAACATTAAGTCTCAAATTTTCAGCAGGTGGAATATGGCTCGCGCAAAACTGAAATTCCGACTTCATCGTGCAGTGATTGTATTGTTCTGTCTTGCGCTGCTCGTCGCCCTGATGCAGGGCGCATCCTGGTTTAGTCAAAGTCACCAGCAGCAGCGTAATCCGCAGCTCGAAGAGCTGGCCCGTACGCTGGCCCGCCAGGTGGCGCTAAATGTTGCTCCGCTAATGCGTACCGAAACGCCGGATGAAAAACGCATCAAAGCGGTACTCACACAGTTGACGGAAAGTAGCCGTATTCTGGACGCTGGCGTATACGATGAACAGGGAGACCTGATTACGCGCACCGGCGAGAGCGTCAACGTTCGTGACCGACTGGCGCTCGACGGCAAAAAAGCCGGGGGTTATTTTAACCAGCAGATTGTCGAACCCGTTCAGGGGAAAAATGGTCCGCTGGGCTATTTGCGTCTGACGCTGGATACCCACACCCTCGCCACCGAGGCGAAGCAGGTAGATAACACCACCAATATCTTACGCCTGATGCTGCTGCTGGCGCTGGCGATTGGCGTCGTGCTCACCCGTACCTTATTGCAAGGCAAGCGTACCCGCTGGCAGCAATCCCCTTTCCTGTTGACCGCCAACAAACCGGTGCAGGAAGAAGACAACGAGAAAAAAGAGTAAAAGCAGTAAAAACTGTAAAACAGAAGGGAAATCAACCATGACTACACTACGCCTGCTTATCTCAGACTCTTATGATCCGTGGTTTAACCTCGCGGTCGAAGAGTGCATTTTTCGCCAGATGCCCGCCACGCAGCGCGTCCTGTTCTTGTGGTGTAACGCCGATACGGTGGTGATTGGCCGGGCGCAAAACCCGTGGAAAGAGTGTAATACCCGCCGTATGGAGGAAGACAACGTGCGGCTCGCCCGCCGTAGCAGCGGCGGCGGCGCGGTGTTCCATGACTTAGGTAATACCTGCTTTACCTTTATGGCCGGTAAACCGGAGTACGACAAAACCATTTCCACCGCGATTGTCCTCAACGCATTGAATTCTCTGGGAGCGACGGCGGACGCCTCCGGGCGTAACGATCTGGTTGTGAAAACGCCAGACGGCGATCGCAAGGTTTCAGGCTCTGCTTATCGGGAAACGAAAGATCGCGGCTTCCACCACGGCACGCTGCTGCTAAATGCCGATCTCAGCCGCCTGGCAAATTATCTCAATCCCGACAAAAAGAAACTCGCGGCAAAGGGGATCACCTCTGTCCGCTCACGGGTGGCGAATTTGACGGAGCTGTTACCGGGCATCACCCATGAACAGGTCTTTCAGGCCATCACGGAAGCCTTTTTTGCTCATTATGGCGAACGCGTTGAAGCGGAAGTGATCTCACCAGATAAAACGCCGGATCTGCCAAATTTTGCCGAAACCTTTGCCCGCCAGAGCAGTTGGGAATGGAATTTTGGTCAGGCACCTGCTTTCTCGCATCTGCTGGACGAGCGTTTCACCTGGGGTGGCGTTGAGCTGCATTTCGACGTCGAAAAAGGTCATATCACGCGCACACAGGTGTTTACCGACAGTCTCAATCCCGCGCCGTTAGAAGCGCTGGCGGAGCGGCTACAGGGCTGCCAGTATCGCGCCGATGTTTTACAGCAGACTTGCGAAGCGCTGGTTACGGAATATCCGGATCAGGAAAACGAGCTGCGTGAACTGGCGGCGTGGGTGGCGAAGGCCGTGCGTTAAGCGATTAGTGGCGAATTGCCGGATGGCGGCTGCGCCTTATCCGGCCTACAAGACCGCTCCTGCACGCCTGATAAGCGAAGCGCCATCAGGCATTAATAGCGGCATTCCCATAGGCCCGGCCAGCGCAGCGCCACCGGGCCATAACAACCCTTACTCTTTATCGCCCAGCAGAACGGATTCCAGCGCGATTTTGATCATGTCGTTGAAGGTCGTCTGACGTTCAGCGGCAGTGGTCTGCTCGTGAGTACGGATATGGTCGGAAACGGTGCAGATGGTCAGCGCTTTTGCACCAAATTCCGCAGCAACACCGTAGATGCCCGCCGCTTCCATTTCCACGCCCAGCACGCCGTATTTTTCCATCACGTCGAACATTTCACCGTCCGGAGAGTAGAACAGGTCAGCAGAGAACAGGTTGCCCACGCGCGCGTCTACACCCAGTGCTTTTGCCGCATCAACCGCGTTACGCACCATGTCAAAGTCAGCGATAGCAGCGAAGTCATGATCTTTAAAACGGATACGGTTAACTTTGGAGTCGGTGCAAGCACCCATACCGATAACCACGTCACGCAGTTTAACGTCCATACGCACAGCGCCGCAGGAGCCTACGCGAATGATTTTCTTCACGCCGAAATCGGTGATCAGCTCTTTGGTGTAGATGGAGCAGGACGGGATACCCATACCGTGACCCATAACGGAGATCTTACGGCCTTTGTAAGTACCGGTGAAACCTAACATGCCGCGAACGTTGTTCACTTCACGAACATCTTCGAGGAAAGTTTCAGCAATATGCTTTGCACGCAGCGGGTCGCCCGGCATCAATACGACGTCAGCGAAATCACCCATTTCTGCATTAATATGTGGAGTTGCCATTTTTTGTCCTTATTTCGTTGTTATTGCCTGATGGAGGCTACGCCTTATCAGGCCTACAAAACGTATGCAAAACAGTGAAATACCCTAAGGATTTCGCGTTATAGGAGGGCGACGAATTCATGAATCCCCGGGAGCATAGATTTACTATGTGACCGGGGTGAGCGAATGAAGTCAACGCATCTACAGCGCGAAAGACAACGGGTATTACAGCATGTTTTTACCGTAGTCCATCGGTGACGTACCAAAGTAGCTCGCCAGCGTCTGACCGATATCCGCGAAGGTTTCACGGTGACCTAAAGAACCTGGTTTCACTTTCGGGCCGTAGACCAGTACCGGGATGTGTTCACGGGTGTGGTCAGTGCCGGTCCAGCTTGGGTCGCAGCCGTGGTCAGCGGTCAGGATCAGAATGTCATCTTCACCCACCAGCTCCATCAGCTCAGGCAGACGGCGGTCGAACAGTTCCAGGCCCGCAGCATAACCGGCGATATCGCGACGATGTCCCCAGGAAGAGTCGAAATCAACGAAGTTGGTGAAGACGATGGTCTTATCACCTGCTTCTTTCATCTCTTTGATGGTGGCGTCGAACAGCGCGTCCAGACCGGTGGCTTTCACTTTTTTGGTGATGCCGCAGTTAGCGTAGATATCCGCGATTTTACCGACGGAAACCACGTGACCGTCTTTTTCGTCGACCAGTTTCTGCAGCACGGTCGGTGCTGGCGGCTCAACGGCCAGGTCGTGACGGTTACCGGTACGCTGGAAGTTACCGGCTTTATCACCGATAAACGGACGTGCGATAACACGACCGATGTTGTAACCACCTTCGGTCAGCTCTTCACGTGCGATTTCGCACAGCTCGTAGAGTTTATCCAGGCCAAACGTCTCTTCGTGGCAGGCAATCTGGAACACGGAGTCAGCGGAGGTATAGAAAATCGGCTTGCCGGTTTTCATATGCTCTTCACCCAGCTGATCCAGGATCACGGTACCGGAAGAGTGGCAGTTGCCGAGGTAGCCTGGCAGGTTGGCACGTTTTACCAGTTTATCCAGCAGTTCCTGCGGGAAGCTGTTTTCATGATCGGAGAAATAACCCCAATCAAACAGAACCGGGACACCCGCGATTTCCCAGTGGCCAGACGGCGTGTCTTTCCCGGAAGAAAGTTCATGCGCCCATGCGTAGGCACCAATCACTTCCGCGTTACCGTCCATACCAGCAGCAATTTTACCGGTAGAACCTTCGTGAGCTTTCACCAGGCCCAGACGGGTCAGGTTAGGCAGATTCAGTGGACCTTTGCGACCATTGTCAGCCTCACCTTTCGCACAGGCTTCTGCAATGTGTCCCATAGTGTCTGAACCTACGTCGCCAAAGCGATCCGCATCTTCAGTCGCACCAATACCAAAGGAGTCCAGCACCATAATAAATGCACGTTTCATCTTGTTCTCCATACATCTGCGCCGCAAAAAAGCGATCAGATCAGTATACAGTTATTCGGTAATACGACGATAGACTGTCGGTGTAATTTCTGGCGCTTTATCGTCAAGGCTAATTGCCGCTTTGACCGCTTTCGCCGCTTCCTGCCAGCTGGCTTCGTCTTTCGCGTGGATCACCGCCAGCGGGCGTTGTCCGTCTACGCTGTCGCCCAGACGCGCCATATCGCTAAAGCCAACGCTGTAATCAATGGTGTCCGAAGCCTGACGACGACCGCCGCCCATGGAAACGACCGCCATCCCCAGCGCGCGGGTATCCATCGCGCTGACAAAGCCTTCGGTATCAGCATATACCGCTTTGCTGAGCATTGCCGTCGGCAGATACTTCGCATAATTTTCGACGAAATCGGTCGGGCCTTTTTGCGCCGCAACCATGCGACCAAAAATCTCTGCCGCTTTACCGTTGTCCAGCACGGTCTGCAATTTCGCACGGGCTTCGGCGTCATCTTTCGCCAGATTACCGGAGATCAGCATTTCCACGCACAGCGCCATGGTGACGTCTAACAGACGTGGATTGCGGTATTCACCGGTCAGGAACTGCACCGCTTCGCGAACTTCGACCGCGTTACCTGCGCTGGAGGCCAGCACCTGGTTCATATCGGTTAACAGCGCAGTGGTACGTACACCCGCACCGTTTGCCACACCGACAATCGCTTCAGCAAGAGCTTCAGAAAGCTCGTAGGTCGGCATAAAGGCGCCGCTGCCCACTTTCACATCCATCACTAGCGCATCCAGCCCTTCCGCCAGTTTTTTCGCCAGAATGGAACCGGTAATCAGCGGGATGGAATCCACCGTCGCGGTAATATCGCGGGTGGCATAAAAACGTTTATCCGCCGGTGCGAGCGAGCTGGTTTGCCCAATAATCGCCACACCCACGTCTTTAATAATTTCACGGAAGCGCGCGTCGTCCGGGAAGATGTCAAATCCAGGAATCGCTTCCAGTTTATCGAGCGTACCGCCGGTATGCCCCAGGCCACGCCCGGAGATCATCGGAATATAGCCGCCGCACGCTGCGACCATCGGGCCTAACATCAGTGACGTTACGTCACCCACACCGCCGGTAGAGTGTTTATCCACAATCGGGCCGTTCAGCTGCAGGCTTTTCCAGTCCAGCACGGTTCCTGAATCACGCATTGCCATGGTCAGCGAAACTCGCTCAGGCATTGTCATATCGTGGAAGAAAATGGTCATCGCCAGGGCGGCGATTTGCCCTTCAGAGATGGTGTTGTCGCGAATACCATTGATAAAGAAACGAATTTCTTCATCGCTCAGCGCATGACCATCACGTTTTTTACGAATAATTTCTTGTGCGAGAAACACGGTAACCCCCAGGGGAAAAGAGTAGAAGGCCGTTGTAGGCCGGGTAAGCAACGCGCCACCCGGCAGTCGTCTTAATGCCGGATGGCGGCTACGCCTTATCCGGCCTACGTCGCTACAGCTCCGGCAATATAAGGCTTAGTAGCTGCTTGCGCTCTTGCCGTCGCCGTGACCCAGCGCTTTCAGCAGGCTCGCCAGCAGGCTGGATGCGCCAAAACGGTAGTGACGAGAATCAGCCCAGTCAGCGCCAAACAGTTCATCGGCAATCGCCAGGAACTGCTGTGCATCTTCTGCAGTGCGCACGCCACCAGCCGGTTTGAAACCTACAGTTTTAGAAACACCCATGTCGCGGATCACTTCCATCATGATGCGTGCGCTTTCCGGCGTCGCATTGACCGGCACTTTACCGGTAGAAGTTTTGATGAAATCAGCACCGGCTTTGATGGAGATTTCAGACGCTTTGCGAATCAGTGCTTCTTCTTTCAGCTCACCGGTTTCGATGATGACTTTCAGCAGCACGTTTGCCGCCGCACACGCGTCTTTGCAGGCTTTAACCAGATCGAAACCAATCTGCTCGTTACCGGCGATCAGCGCACGGTACGGGAACACCACGTCAACTTCATCTGCGCCGTAAGCAATCGCCGCGCGGGTTTCAGCCAGCGCAATCTCGATGTCGTCGTTGCCGTGCGGGAAGTTGGTTACGGTTGCAATGCGGATGTCCGGCGTGCCCTGCTCTTTCAGGGTCTTACGCGCAATAGGGATGAAACGCGGATAGATACAGATTGCGGCAGTGTTGCCAACCGGGGTCTTCGCCTGATGACACAGCGCGATCACTTTTTCATTGGTGTCGTCGTCATTCAGGGTAGTCAGGTCCATCAGTTTCAGTGCACGCAGGCTGCTTGCTGTTAAATCGGTCATAACATTCTCCAACGGCATCGCCGTATAAAATTTCACCTTGCGAGTTTGTTAGTATTCTAACATCCGCTCGCTATTACACTTCGATATACATCACAGTTAATGAAAACCACATACAGATTTGCATTACTCTAATGAGATCTACTTCAAATAAATCACCTTTTCTAAAGGGATGCGGTGGCATCAGGCGCATCCGGATCAAAGGTTGCGGCGGCGTTGCTTTCTACAATGGCGTTACACCTTCGGGATAAAAAGGAATCAACGATGCCCACTTCAAGCGAACTCGCGCTGCAACAGCGTTGCCAACAAATCGTGACCAGCCCAGTGCTCAGCCCTGAGCAGAAACGCCACTTTCTGGCGCTGGAAGCTGAAAACGCGCTGCCTTACCCGCAACTGCCTGCACAGGCACGTCAGGCGCTGGATGATGGGGTAATCTGCGATATGTACGAAGGTCATGCCCCGTTCAAACCGCGCTATGTTTTACCCGATTACGCGCGTTTTCTGGCCAATGGCTCATCGTGGCTGGAGCTGGAAGGCGCCAGGGATCTTGATGGCGCGTTGTCCTTACTCACTATTCTTTACCACCATGTTCCGTCAGTGACGTCGATGCCGGTTTATCTCGGTCAGCTCGATGCCCTGCTGCAACCGTATGTTAGAATTCTAACACAAGACGAGATCGATATTCGAATAAAACGTTTCTGGCGTTATCTCGACAGAACCCTGCCAGACGCGTTTATGCATGCCAATATCGGCCCCGCCGATACACCAGTCACCCGTGCAATTTTACGCGCAGATGCAGAGTTAAAGCAGGTTTCGCCTAATCTGACATTCATTTATGACCCGCAAATCACACCTGACGATCTGCTGCTCAACGTGGCGCAAAATATCTGCGAGTGCAGTAAGCCGCATATTTCCAACGGCCCTGAAAATGATAAAATTTTCACAAAAGGTCAGTATGGCGTCGTCAGTTGTTACAACTCTTTGCCGCTCGCCGGGGGTGGAAGCACGCTGGTCAGGCTTAATCTGAAAGCCATCGCAGAGCGCAGCACCTCTGTCGATGACTTCTTTACGCGCACCCTACCGCACTACTGCCAGCAGCAAATCGCCATCATTGATTCACGATGTGAATTCCTCTATGAGAAATCACATTTCTTTGAGAATAGCTTCCTCGTGCAGGAAGGGTTGATTGATCCCGAACGTTTTGTGCCTATGTTCGGGATGTATGGTCTGGCGGAGGCGGTGAACCTGCTGTGCGATAAGGCGGGACAGAATGCGCGCTATGGGAAAGATGAGTTCGCCAATCAGCTCGGCTATCGTATTAGCGCCTACCTGGCTGAGTTTGTCGAAAACACCCCGGTGAAATATGGCTGGAAGCAGCGCGCGATGCTGCATGCACAGTCGGGGATCAGTTCTGACATCGGCACCACGCCAGGGGCACGCCTGCCTTACGGCGATGAGCCGGATCCGATCACCCATCTGCAAACCGTCGCGCCACATCACGCGTTTTATCACGCCGGGATCAGCGACATTCTCACGCTGGATGAAACCATCAAGCGTAATCCTCAGGCGCTGGTGCAGTTGTGCCTCGGGGCGTTTAAAGCCGGAATGCGCGAGTTTACCGCCAACGTGAGCGGCAACGATCTGGTTCGCGTTACGGGTTACATGGTGCGCCTGTCGGATCTGGAAAAGTATCGCGCCGAAGGGTCACGAACCAACACCACCTGGCTTGGCGAAGAAGCCGCGCGCAATACGCGCATTCTGGAACGACAACCTCGCGTGATTAGCCATGAACAGCAGATGCGCTTTAGTCAGTAGGCTGATTCCTTTCTCCTGCGTCGATGGGCCGGGCAGTCGTCTGGCTCTGTTTCTGCAAGGATGTAATCTGCGCTGTAAAAATTGCCACAATCCGTGGACGATGGGACGCTGCAACGACTGCGGGGAGTGTGTGCTGCATTGCCCGCATGAGGCGCTGAGCCTGAGCGCAGGGAAAGTGTGGTGGCAGTCCGATGTGTGTCAGCAGTGTGACACCTGCCTGCACATGTGCCCCCAGCAGGCCACGCCGATGGCGCAGAGTATGAGCGTTGATGAAGTGCTGCAACATATTCGTAAAGCGTCACTGTTTATCGAAGGGATAACCGTTAGTGGCGGTGAAGCGACTACCCAGCTCCCCTTTATTGTGGCGCTATTTACCGCGATAAAAACCGATCCGCAGTTGCAACACCTGACCTGCATGGTCGACAGCAACGGCATGCTGAGTGAAACCGGCTGGCAGAAGCTGCTGCCGGTGTGCGACGGCGTAATGCTGGATTTAAAAGCCTGGGACAGCACGTGTCATCGACAGCTTACCGGCCGCGATAACACGCTGATTAAACAAAGCATTACCTTTTTGTCCGGGCAGAGCAAACTGGCGGAACTCCGCCTGCTGGTTATTCCTGGTCAGGAAGATTATCTACAGCATATCGATGCGCTGGCGGCGTTTATCAAACGCACCGGCGACGTACCGGTACGGTTGAATGCCTTTCATGCGCACGGGGTGTATGGCGAAGCGAAGGACTGGCCGAGCGCCACGCCGAAGGATGTGGAACACCTGGCGCAAAGATTGCGCGAGCGCAGGGTGGATAATTTGATCTTCCCGGCGCTGTACCTGTGATTGCCGGATGCGGCAACATCATTTGCAGGCCGGAGAAAACACAGCCACCATCCGGCAAAGTTATGCCTGATGCGCTTCGCTTATCAGGCCTACGAAGCGGACACTTTTGTCGGCTGGCTACGCCACCCAATCACACGTTAAACAGCGCCGTGGTATTACGATACAGCGCGTCAGCGATCACGTCCGCAGGTTCCGGGCGCAGTTCGCATAAGACGTCGAAGACTCTGACTACCTGCTCCGGGCGGTTAGGCTGCCCCTGAAAGCCGTTGAGCGGCATATCCGGCGCGTCGGTTTCCAGCAACAGCGATTCCAGCGGCAGTTGCGCTATTACCTCGCGGGTTTTACTGGCGCGCGGATAGGTAATGGTGCCTCCCACGCCAATTTTGTATCCCAGTTGCACAAAGCGCTCTGCCTGCTGCACGCTCCCGGAAAAACCATGCACCACGCCAGTTCGCGGCAAAGCATGACGTTTCAAGTGCATCGCCAGCTTGTCATGGGTGCGCCGCGAATGCAGGATCACCGGCAATTCATACCGCTTCGCCAGCTTTAGCTGCGCTTCCAGCACCCGCTCTTGCTTATCGAATTGCGGATCGTCCCGATACAGATCCAATCCAATCTCGCCTAGCGCCACCAGCTTTTGTGGGCGCTTATCCAGCTCCTGTTGCAACTGGTCCAGGCAGTCATCGCTATGTTGTTCAATAACAATGGGATGCAGACCAAGCGCGGCAAACAATGGAGGATAATTTTCCACTAACGCCAGTACGCGGGGAAAATTCGCCGCCTGGGTGGCCGGAACGATAATGCTCTGTACACCAACCTCCGCCGCGCGCTGAATGCTGGCAGATTCATCGCCGGTAAACGGCGGGAAATCAAAGTGACAATGCGTATCGATAAAACGATAACTCACGCCAAATCCTCATTATCAAACGTCGTGTCGTTCGCCTGAGGCGCATCGGTCACCACTGGCACATGGGCATCGTTGGCCACCGGCGCGGGAGGAACTACCACCGGCCCCGGCACCACAATCTTCGGCGTCTGACGAGGCAGCGGCGCATTTTTCGCCAGCAGTTTGCCGACTGTCGCCAGAAAGTAACGACCGCACAGGCGTCCGGTTTTGTAATCTTCCCTCAGTGCCGGAATACGGCTGCCCAACGCCATGCTATGGAGTGGTTTTGGCGGATAGATCTCAAAAATACGCAGCTTGCCCGGCGGCTTCTCAATAAAACTCTGGATAGCACGATAGCTGGTCTCATGATGCTGCACCAGATTCAGAAACGGTTGCAGGCTACTTTCACCCAACCAGCGCTCCATACGTTTGAACCACTGCGGGGTGTAGTACATTTGCGAAGGCACAGTGCGAATCACTACCAACGTTTTTGCCCCCTGCTTCGCTGCCTCCTGCACAGGTATGGCATCACTAACTCCTCCATCCAGATAGTTCACGCCGTCCAATACAACCCCTGTGCGGTAGAACCCGGGAATCGCGCTGGAGGCTCGAATGAGGTCGAGCCAGTTTTGCCGGTTCGGCGAAAAATAGCCGGGCGTGTAATCATCGCCCCGACAGGCGCACATATAAAACGCTTTTCCTGCGGCAAACAGGCGCTCGGCGTTATCCATTGCCAGCGGCATCTGGGACGCAGTCGAATCCACCAGCCAGTCGAGATCGATTAAGTTTCCCCCGCGCACAAAGCGCACCGGGTCAAAAAATTCGCGTCGGGTGGTGTATCGCATAATAACTTTGCGACCGTAACCGGGCTGGTTACAGAGATAGGCTGAAAGGTTTTGCGCGCCAGCGGACGTCCCGTAGAAGAGCTCAAAAGGATTAAACTGCGCGCGCATGAATTCATCCAGTACGCCAGCGGTAAAGATACCTCTTTGTCCCCCACCCTCGCACACCAGCGCCATATTGCCTGGTTGAAACGGACGTAACGATAACGGCGCAATATTACCGAGCGTGACGGGTATTCTCTGCCCCACCTCTGCCTTCCTGTTGTTTTTGTAATAGAGCAACAAAGTAACGCAAATCGCCTGACGCTAAAACCGTAAAAGCCAGTCCAATGGACTGGCTTAGTAGCAAGATATCTTTACGGGTTACTTACTAGGGTCGTTTACGCCCTGTAAACAGGCTGACCAGAAACAGGATGATCCCCACCACGAAAACAATTTTCGCTGCGCCGGCTGCAGTACCCGCCAGTCCACCAAAACCGAGTGCGGCGGCAATTAACGCGATAACCAGAAATATGATGCCCCATCGAAACATATGCTTCTCCTTTACCATAGTTAATTTCACCGCTTGATATGAGCGCTCAGGCTGCCCATCGGCGATATTTTCAGTGTGGTGCACAATACGCCTCCCGACAAACGTCAGGAGGACGAATTAAGTCTAATTACTGAGTTTTGAGATCGTTTTTGACGCTTTTCACGCCATCAATCGCTTTGGCGATGCTCTCAGCACGATCGCTTTGAGCCTGTGAATCGACGGTGCCTGAAAGTTGCACAACGCCATCGGTGGTCTCAACTTTCACCTTGCGGGAAGGGACGATATCATCGGCCAGCAGCTTGGCTTTTACCTCACTGGTGATTGCCGTATCGCCCGCATAACCTTTTACAGAGGTTTCTTTACTATCACGCACGTGCAGTTTGTCGCTAACGGAGGTCACACCCTCAACGCCTTTCGCCACTTTCACCGCTTCTTCGGCCTGTGCCTGGCTTTCAACAAACCCGCTTAGTGTCACCACCTTTTGATCTGTTTTGACGGAAATATCGGTGCTCTTAATACTTTCGTGGTCCACCAGCGCGGCTTTTACTTTCGCGGTGATGGTGCTGTCATCCATGAAATTACCGACTTTGTTCATAGAGCTATCGACTTTCTGCCCCGCACTTTCGACGCCGGATTGCGCTTTATCCATCGTGGCGTTTTCTGCATAAGCAGAACCCGTTGCAACAGCGGAGGTCAGCATCACGGCCAGCAGCGTTTTAGAAATCTTAAGTCCTGTCATTGTCATCGATGTATTCCTGTATGTTTTGCTAAAAGCTATGCTCTGCCGTTACACGGCCTGAACCAGCAACTAATCTTGTAAGTGGAATAAATATCAGCAATAGACGCTGCAACAGGCAGCCTAAAAAGCATTTAACGCCGATATTTATGTCATCACATTGTTAAATATAGTTCACGATTTCGTGATCGCAGTCAAAATTGATTAAAAAACAGGCAAACAAAAGAAAAACGCGAGGTTTTAAGAACATTCCGCAAGGGATTTAAAAGACAGGAAAAGTTGCAGGACACGGCGGATACCGTGCCCTGGAAGGTCGATTAGTGTTCGCGTGTTTTACGGAACTGAACGTCCGGGTAACGTTCCTGGGTGAGATTCAGGTTAACCATGGTTGGTGCGATATAGGTGAGGTTATCGCCGCCATCCAGCGCCAGCTGAATTTCGTTCTTACGCTTAAACTCTTCGAATTTCTTCACGTCAGAACATTCTACCCAGCGCGCAGTCGCCACGTTGACAGATTCATAAATCGCTTCAACGTTGTACTCGCTCTTCAGACGTGAAACCACCACGTCAAACTGCAGCACACCGACAGCGCCCACGATCAAATCGTTATTGGCGATCGGACGGAATACCTGCACTGCGCCCTCTTCTGACAGCTGAACCAGCCCTTTCAGCAGCTGTTTCTGCTTCAATGGATCCTTCAGGCGAATACGACGGAACAGCTCCGGTGCGAAGTTCGGAATACCGGTGAACTTCATCATTTCGCCCTGGGTAAAGGTATCACCGATCTGGATAGTGCCGTGGTTATGCAGACCGAGAATATCACCCGGATACGCTTCTTCCACATGAGAACGGTCACCGGCCATAAAGGTGAGTGCGTCGGAGATCACCACGTCTTTACCAATGCGCACCTGGCGCATTTTCATGCCTTTCTCATACTTGCCGGATACCACACGCATGAACGCCACGCGGTCACGGTGTTTCGGGTCCATGTTGGCCTGAATTTTAAACACGAAACCGGTGAACTTCTCTTCTGAGGCTTCGACGACGCGGGTGTCGGTTTTACGCGGCATCGGCGCAGGCGCCCACTCCACTAAGCCGTCCAGCATATGGTCAACGCCGAAGTTACCCAGCGCGGTACCGAAGAAGACCGGGGTGATTTCGCCCGCGAGGAACAGCTCATGGTCGAACTCATTGGACGCGCCCTGCACCAGCTCCAGCTCGTCACGCAGCTGCTGCGCCAGGTCTTCACCCACGGCAGCATCAAGTTCCGGGTTGTTCAGACCTTTAACAACACGCACTTCCTGAATGGTGTGTCCTTTACCGGTCTGATACAGGTAAGTTTCATCTTTATAAAGGTGATAGACACCTTTGAACAACTTACCGCAGCCAATCGGCCAGGTGATTGGCGCACAGCCGATTTTCAGTTCGTTCTCGACTTCATCCAGCAGCTCCATCGGATCGCGGATGTCACGGTCGAGTTTGTTCATAAAGGTCAGGATCGGCGTATCGCGCAGACGGGTAACTTCCATCAGCTTACGGGTACGATCCTCGACGCCTTTTGCGGCATCGATAACCATCAGGCAGCAGTCCACCGCCGTCAGAGTACGATAGGTATCTTCGGAGAAGTCTTCGTGCCCCGGGGTGTCCAGCAGGTTCACCAGGCAGTCATGATACGGAAACTGCATCACAGAGGTGGTAATGGAGATACCACGCTGCTTTTCCATTTCCATCCAGTCAGATTTTGCATGCTGGCTGGAGCCACGGCCTTTTACCGTACCGGCGGTCTGAATGGCCTGTCCGAATAACAGTACCTTTTCAGTAATTGTCGTTTTACCGGCATCCGGGTGAGAAATAATGGCAAAAGTGCGGCGTTTGGCCACCTCTTGCAAATAAGGAGACAACGTCATAGTCAAATCTTCTTAGGTAAGCACGGCAACGGGCCGGGCAAGTTGAATACGAAAAATTGCGGCTATTTTACCCATCAACGGGGGGGAGGCAATCAGTGTTTACACAGGAGCTGCTCCAGTTCGCTTAATGACGCTACGGTCCAGGTCGGCTGAATGCCCGCTGGCTGCTCGCGGTGGTGCGTATTTAGCCAGCAGGTGGATAGCCCGGCGTTAATGCCGCCAAGAATATCGGACTCTGCGGTGTCACCCACCATCAGCACGCGAGAACGGTCAGGATTACCCGCCTGCTCCAGCGCATGGTCAAAAATACGGGGGTCGGGTTTTGCCACCCCAACCTGCTCAGAAATCACCAGCAGGTCGAAATAGTCGCGCAGCCCCGTCCGCTCAAGGCGGATTTGCTGCAACGCGGTAAAGCCGTTAGTAATGATGCCGATTTTCGTTTTATCACGAATCGCATTGAGCAGAGAAACCGCCCCCGGCAACGGTGAGCAGATCTCCGCCATCGCATTGATGAATGCGTCATTAAGCTGGCCCGGTTCAACCTTCAGGCGTTCGGCCCAGCTCTGAAAACGGGCATGCTGCAGTTGTAATGAGGTAATCGCGCCGTTTTGGTAATCCACCCACAGCGGTTTATTCACGGCCTGGTAGTCCTGAAAATCTTCAGCGGTAAAGGTAATGCTATAGTCGAGAAACATCCGCTGTAAGCCGGTAAACGAGTCAAACGTAAACAGCGTTTCGTCGGCATCAAAGAAAATCCAGTCCCACTTCTTCATCATTACACCTTATCTTACATACTGATTGGCAACGCCATGATGATGGCGTCTTCGTGACCATCGGCCGTTGGATAGTAGTTGCGACGGATCGTCGCCTCGTTAAAGCCTAAGCTTTCGTACAGCGCGATAGCGGCCGCATTCGAGGCGCGCACTTCAAGCCACAGGGTCAAAATGCCACGCTTTTCCAGCTCATCGATCAGGTGCTCCAGCAGCTCACGCCCCAGGCCCCGGCGCTGAAAGTCAGGATCGACGGCGATATTGAACAACGTCGCTTCATCCAGTACGACCTGCGTAATTGCAAAGGCGGCCATCACGTCGTCAACCCTCAACTGAAAATTGAGGTAGCGATCGCCCTGGTTGCTGGCAAATGTTTTTTCACTCCACGGAAAAGCGTGGGCGCGTTTTTCAATCTGAAATGCTGCGGGTAAATCATTCGGCTCGAGGGAAGAAATCGTGTTCATATGCGCAGATTTGTTGCCATAACGCGGCGCGTGCCGCTGGGTTTTCCCGTAATTCATTAAACGCAGGACTCTCGACCTGAGCGCCCTCCAGCAGCAGCGGCTCTTCGGTTCCCAGCCGCCAGCTATTACAGCGACTGCCTTGCGGCAGCATGGCGACACGGTCAGGCGTCAGTTGTAAAACCTGATCCGGGCTAACGGTTAATGCGCGTAAAATATCGCTGATCAACGGTTCGGTTAGCGCGGGTAACTGTGCAGCAACCATCACCAAACGGACATGCGCAGGAATGGAAATCGCGATCTCGCCCTGCAGTGCGCCAGGACGACGCAACGACCACTGCGTAATGCCCAGTTGCTGTAACTGCCAGTCTCGTCGGGATGTCATAGCGAAACACTCCTGTCTATCAGGGGCGCAAATATAGCAAATTTGTCGAATCCGTGCCATCAAACAACTATAATCCCCCGCTGTACAATTTAAGGAGCATTCCATGTCTGCTTTTACCCCGGCAAGTGAAGTCTTGCTGCGCCACAGTGATGATTTCGAACAAAGCCGTATTCTGTTTGCCGGTGATTTGCAGGATGACCTGCCTGCCCATTTTGAAAGCGCCGCCAACCGTGCGCACACCCAGCAACTTCACCACTGGCAGGTGCTTAACCGCCAGATGGGCGACAACGTCCGCTTCAGCCTCGTCGCGCAGGCCGATGACGTTGCCGATAGCGATACGCTGATCTACTACTGGCCGAAGAATAAGCCGGAAGCCCAGTTCCAGTTGATGAACATTCTGTCGCTGTTACCGGTGGGCACCGATATTTTTGTTGTCGGCGAGAATCGCAGCGGCGTACGTAGCGCAGAGCAGATGCTTGCCGAATACGCACCGTTAAACAAAGTCGACAGCGCACGTCGCTGTGGCCTGTACCACGGTCGTCTGGAAAAACAGCCGGTCTTTGATGCAGAAAAATACTGGGATGAATACCAGACAGAAAATCTGACCATCAAAACGCTGCCGGGCGTCTTCAGCCGTGACGGCCTGGATGTTGGCAGCCAACTGCTGCTCTCCACGCTGACGCCGCACACCAAAGGCAAAGTGCTGGATGTCGGCTGTGGCGCAGGCGTTCTCTCCGTCGCCTTAGCCAGCCACTCGCCGAAAGTGCGCTTAACCCTGTGCGATGTTAGCGCCGCCGCCGTTGAAGCCAGCCGCGCAACGCTTGCAGCCAACGGCATTGAAGGTGACGTCATCGCCAGTAACGTCTTTTCTGACGTGACGGGTCGTTTTGATATGATCATCTCCAACCCGCCGTTCCACGACGGTATGCAGACCAGCCTTGATGCCGCACAAACGCTGATTCGTGGCGCAGTGCGTCATCTCAACAGCGGTGGTGAACTGCGTATTGTGGCGAACGCCTTCCTGCCTTATCCGAAGGTTCTGGATGAAGTGTTTGGCTTCCATGAAGTTATCGCGCAGACCGGACGTTTCAAGGTCTATCGCACTGTGATGACGCGCCAGGCGAAAAAAGCCTAACGGCTGTAGGCCAGATAAGGCGTTTACGCCGCCATCCGGCGTGACACCGAGCAACGCCGGATGGCGCTATCGCTTATCCGGCCTGCATAAAACGCCAAAAACCGAAGAAACGCCTTTTTTTTCGGCAATCACGTTAAGTTCGAAAATTAACTGTTGACGCCCTGCATAAAATCTCTAGAATTCGCCCCCGTGGTAACGATACTTTTTGAGTGTCGATGGTATGCGAAGGTGGCGGAATTGGTAGACGCGCTAGCTTCAGGTGTTAGTGTCCTTTCGGACGTGGGGGTTCAAGTCCCCCCCCTCGCACCATAATCCACGTTGATATTGCTCGCACTGGGCGAAGGTGGCGGAATTGGTAGACGCGCTAGCTTCAGGTGTTAGTGTCCTTAGGATGTGGGGGTTCGAGTCCCCCCCCTCGCACCAACGAGGCGATATCAAAAAAATAAGATGACTGTGCGAAGGTGGCGGAATTGGTAGACGCGCTAGCTTCAGGTGTTAGTGTCCTTAGGATGTGGGGGTTCGAGTCCCCCCCCTCGCACCAATTATCTTATTTCCCTCTCGATTTCCTTCTCTGTTTTGTTCATCCCTGATTCCAGTTCATCATTACCAAAACAATGCCACCAATCAGTGCCGCGCATGAAGGTAACAAAACAAAGTGCCGTAAACGTTTGTGGTACAGCATGAGCGAAGTCAGCAGTAATCCTAATACAATCATCACCTTCCATACGTAGACCGACAGGTCGCTATATGCCATCCCGGCAATCAGCATTCCCGGCAGCAGAACACCCCATCCACTGCCCAGCGTACGTTGCAACATGATTTCACCTATGACATTGATAATGATAACCAATATCATATGATAAAATTTCTCATTTGTCAGCCGTGAAGCACTATCAATTATATGAGTTTTACTTAACGATTGATGACATGAATAATCCAAGGTGATAAATTGCTCAGCGGTTAGCTCTTCAACTAAAAACAATAAAAACCTCTGCGAATGATACCCCGTTCGTTATTTGTTTTATTTACCAACACACCTTCGTACATTGCAGATAACTAACAATATTTACCTATGACAGTACAATCCTGGCGAACTCTGCGCACAAAAAAATACCAACTCTCTTTACGACTGTTTCTGCTGCTCAACGCAGTCTCCGCGCTGTTTACGCTTTTTTTCCCACTGTTTGCGGTCAAAGCCTTATCAGTACCGGCGTTGCTGATGCTGGTGATGAGTACACTGCTGCTGGTATGGCATGGGAAATACGCGGATAAAAGAATTAATCTCCCTTTTATTTCAATCGTTTTTGGCTTGTTATGGGCGTTACATATATTCTTGAAATATAATGCTCTAGGTCAGAATGATTATTATTTCCTGTTAATAGCGCTGCTCAGCGTACTGTTTATTGGCTCTATCGCTTTTGCCAATAATATCATCGCGTTTACGCTCCACTCACTCCCCTCCGTCGCCGTTTGTTTATGGCTTAACGGCAGCGAACATGGTTTGCGGATTTTCTATTTTATGGCGCTGCCTATGGCCGGTATCGCCATTCAGCATGTGATACAAAAGCGCTACGATGGATTCGCTCAGCAACTGATGTACAAACTGCTGGAGGAAAGGGAAACCCTGAACGGGCTCAGCATGCTCGACCCGCTAACCGGTTTGTATAATCGCCGGGGGCTGCAACACCGGCTCGATACGCTGTTGGCTCTGAGTAATTCGAGGCACTTCGTTCTGCTGCTGGATATCGACCATTTCAAATCCTATAACGATCATTACGGACATATGATGGGCGACCAGGCGTTGATCCGTGTTTCTGCCGCCATCCGAGACTCCGTACGCTCCCGGGACGTGGTGGCGCGTTTTGGCGGTGAAGAGTTTATGATTTTGCTGACCGCGGTCGATCCACAGCAGGCCCAGGCTGCCGCCGAACGTATCCGCCAGAAAGTGTACGACCTTAAAATCCCTCACATGTTTAATGAGAGCGTGGCAACCAACGTAACCGTCAGTATCGGCATTGCACCTCTGGTAGAACAGGATATTGATGCTGCTATCGCCAAAGCGGATAAAGCCCTTTACGAGGCCAAGAATCTTGGGCGTAACAATACCCTGGTCAGCGATGAGCTGCGGGTAAACTGCCCTTCTACCTGAGCTTTCTGTGCGCTGCCGCTCGGGATGGCGACAAAGATCTTGCCATCGCTCAATGTCAATTATAGGATTGGCAATCATTATCATTAAGATTAACATCCTTATATCGACATGGCTTATCGTTCCGCACCGATCGTTGAAGATGTCATCTGGCGTAGCCATCTCCCCTCAGAGATGCCCTCGCTGGCTGCTGCCGTACGCGCAACGATAGCCAAAACTCGCGAGCACCTGCTGGACTTCATTCGTCTTGACGAAACGCCTGTGCCAGGTGCAATGACGCTGCATGAATGGACGCAACCGGCGACGCTTAGCTCGCTGCTGGCCGTTTATTCAGACCATATCTATCGCAACCAACCCACGCTATCCCGCGAAAATAAGCCCCTGATTTCTCTTTGGGCGCAATGGTATATCGGCCTGATGATGCCTCCGTTAATGGTGGCCCTACTGATGCAAAAAGAGGCTATCGACGTCTCTCCTGAACATATGCGCGTAGAGTTTCACGAAACGGGCCGTGCGGCCTGCTTCTGGATCGACGTCCATCAGGATCACCAGGCTACAGCCCTGTCTCCTCAACAACGCATGGAAACGCTGATTCTCTCAGCGCTGACGCCGGTTGTGCAGGCGTTGGAAGCAACTGGCGAGATCAACGCGAAGCTTATCTGGAGCAACACCGGATATTTAATTCACTGGTATTTAACGGAAATGAAGCCGTTGCTAGGTGAGGAACTGCTGACCACGCTGCGCCAGACCTGCTTTTTTGAGAAACAACTCTCCTGCGGTCAGGATAACCCTCTGTGGCGAACCGTTGTTCCGCGCGAGGGGCTGTTAGTACGCAGAACCTGCTGCCAACGCTATCGCCTGCCTGACGTTCAGCAATGCGGAGACTGCACGCTGAAGTAAGCGAGGAGCCGTAGCCCCTCGCCAGATATTTATGCAACCTGCTGGTTTTCCTCTTCCATACGCTGCGCTTCTTCTTTTTCCTGCGCCAATAGCTGCTTTTCGTAGACCTTAAAGAATGGGAAGTAGATAACGGCCGACACCAGCGCCAACAGCACCACCAGAATAGCCGCACGATAATCCCAGCCTAATGCCCATGCCGCGCCAACCGGTGCCGGTGCTGTCCAGGGAACCACTGAAATGACCCGCCCAATTAAATCCAGTTTCATCGCCGCCCAGGCCAGTACCGCATTCACCATTGGGGCCAGCAGGAAGGGGATAAAAAACACCGGGTTCATGACAATCGGCGTACCAAAAATCACCGGTTCGTTAATATTAAAAATGCTGGGGACTACGCTCAGACGCCCAATCGAGCGTAGATGAGCCGAACGACTACGCAGATAGCAAATCACCAACCCCATCGTTGCACCTGACCCTCCGACCACAATAAAGAACGTCCAGAACGCTTCCATAAAGATATGCGGTAACGGCGCGCCCTGCGCCAGCGCCGACTGGTTCATCCCAAGATTAGTTAGCCAGAACATTTGCAGCATTCCCGACACAATTGCCGCGCCGTGAATACCCGCAAACCACAATAGATGTCCAATCAATACCGCCAGAAGTATCGCCGGGAGAGAATCTGCAGCCGACACCAGTGGTTTAAAGATGGCCATAATGGCCTGAGGGATCAGCATGTCAAACTGCGACTGTATCACCAGACTCAGCGGGTACAGCGTCAGTACTACCACCAGCACCGGGATCAGCAGATCGAAAGAGTTTTTGATCATCGGCGGCACCTGATCGGGTAAACGGATGCCGATGTTGTGCGCCTTCAGGAAGCGCATCATTTCAACACAGTAAATGGCCACCAGGATGGCGGTGAAAATCCCCGTTCCTCCCAGGCTTTCAACCGGCATTGTGCCTTTGGTTTTTGGCGCGGCAATCAGCAAAAAAGCCATGATTGATAGCATCGCACACATAAACGGATCTAACTGATGCGACTTCACATAGTGCTTGCCCAGGTTATAAGCAATAGCCGCACATATGTAGACCGACATAATCCCCATCGTCATATCAAACGGTGTGAGGATTTGGCCTTCAAACTGTTTTGCCAGATCCAGCCACGCGCGAGCAAATCCCCAGGTGGTATCCGGAGAAAAAGGCGGGTAGGCAAAAACCAGCAGAAAAGAGCCTACAATCATAAAAGGCATCGCCGAAATAAAACCGTCGCGAATGGCCATTACATGTCGTTGCGAAGAGATGCGCCCGGCAACAGGGCTGACGTAATTTTCAACAAAGCGGAAAATCACGTTAAACACAGCATGGTTAGTAGACATAGCCGTTCTCCCGTTGTGCAAAACCCTGCAACCGCGCTGGCATCAACACCGCCACCACGTAAAGCCCATTACCACTTTTCGCAACCGTGCCGGGAGGAACACCAGCGCTACCGCTTTTCGAGTTAAGTTTCATAGATGGCTCTTATTATGTGATACAGAGGAAGTGACAACTTCAGTATTAATCGTCATTTCAGCATTCTGCAACCGGTTACTGTAACCGGTTTCTTTGATTGTGAAGACGATCGAAAAACTGTTAATGTTGCTATGTTGTTACAATAAAATATTTACAGTGTGGTTGCCCCTATGACAAATTACATCCTGCAGTTTTCTGCTGTGCAGGGCTATCTGTAAGCGATAGGGAGAGAAGAATGAGTTTGCAATCAGTACGCCAATTCCTGGCGCAACATGCACCAGATATCGAGATCATCGAATTAAACCAGAGCACAGCAACCGTTGATCTGGCAGCAAAAGCCCATAACGTTGAACCTGGCCAAATAGCTAAAACACTTTCACTAAAGGTGAAGAACGATATCATCCTGGTCGTGGCAAAAGGCGATGCCCGACTGGATAATAAAAAGCTAAAGAGTACGTTCGGCGCCAAAGCCCGAATGTTAAGTAGTGATGAGGTCGTGAACGCGACGGGGCACCCCGTTGGCGGCGTTTGCCCCTTCGGATTAGAAACACCGATATCAGTGTACTGTGATGTTTCTCTGAAGCACTACGCTGAAGTGCTGCCTGCCGCAGGTGCCATCCACAGCGCAGTTCGCATCACGCCTGAAAGGATGGCTGAACTGACTTCTGCCACCTGGGTTGACGTGTGTCAGTAATGTTCCACACACTAAACCGGCGACCAAGCCCGGCAAGAAACACGTCAACGTTGCCCGTCACGAAACCGCCTGCATAAAAGGCGCTGGCTCGCCGGCACGCAGATACAACAGGATGTCGGCGGCATCCAATAACCCGGCATCCGAGCTGACCCCCAGTTTGGACATCACATTAAATTTGTGTGCCCGAATGGTTTTGATGTTCCGTTCAAGCTGAACAGCAATCTGTGGCATCGAATAACCATTCGACATAAAGCGCAGTATTTCTCGTTCTGTCGGGCTGAGCATACGGCTTTGATTAATATACCAATGGTTTTTCGTGCCTTCGGTTCCCCGGCCAGGGCTGCTTAACGCCGTAAATAACGCGTCCTGCAACACCGTTAACGAAGAAGCTTTACTCACAACGCCATCTAACGGCAAGGGGGACAGGGAACCAATTAAACGCGCTTCAGCGTCATCATCGGCAATCACCACACGGCGAATCCGCGGATAATTTATCGCCAGCTCCGTTAAATAGGTCAACCCTGCTCTTCGATCGGTTCTGATTGCAGAGAGGGAAAAAATAACTGCCGAAAACGACATCTTTAACATTGCCTGGCTAAAAGCGGGCTGGTTTGAAAAGAGATGAAGTTTATATTGGTCATCCGGCATGGTATTAAATAAACTCTTAATACCCACGCTGCTCATCGTGCACTTTTCTACCAGTGCAACGTTTCTTTTGATGATTCTGCTTTCCATTCCGTGGTTTCTCCATAAACTGAAGGTAAATTAAGTTCTCGCGATCCTTGAGAACTATTTATCCAGGCATACATTTCTGCATTGCTATTTATCGACAAGCGACGCATAGCGCTATTCTTTTGGGCACTGATTGTTTTATTGCTTTTTTTCAGCAACGCCGCAATCTGGTTAATCCCCCATCCTTTCCCAAGGAGGCGCAATACTTTTCTTTCAGAGAGAGTGAGAACGATAGATCGTGCGCTATGGTCTAACAATTGCGGCATAGCAGGCGGAGAGAGCAGCGCCTTGCTTATTCTCTCTGCTCGTGTATTTCCCGCGTGAATGACATTCACTAAACTTTCAATCGGCTCGGCGTCAGAGAGCAGCGAGCTGACAGGACACATCAGTAGTTCAACCGCCAGAGGATAAAAGATACGAGATACGAGAAATACCCAGTGAATATCACGGTATTGAGATAATAAAGAATAATATTGTTCGCAAACTGCACGTGGATGATTGCAGTCTCCGGTTAAATCAGCAATTACCAAATCAGCACACCGTAGCTGTAATAATGTCAGTTCTTCAACAGAACGACAGTAGGTAAGTTCGTAATCGGAGAACTTTCCCTGCATTATACCTTTAAGCCCAGTTTGTATAATCGGTGATTTACTAATAATAATTGCGTTTTTGCAGCGTCCTGGCAACATATCCCCTCCACACTCACCAGTCCGCAATCGTACTTAATTAAATTCTCCCGGGTGGATTAATAATCTTAACTCACAGGAAAATACTCCGAACAATAAGCGGGGTGAATTGTTATCCTTGGTATTTATTTCAAAAAGTATTGACGGCACCATCCAAATAGCGCCAAATTCTAAGCTATTATTGCACAATTACGTATAAATACATTATCTGTACAATTATAATAACTACAATAGATCGTTAGCATGGCTTACGTATTTGCCATCCGGGAAAATAGCGCTACATTTCAATCATGTCTCCCTCTCGTACCTTAGCGAACGGGGGCGTTAAGATGCCACAACCGTATCACCTGTGTCTTTTTTCGACACAAAGATTGATCTTAGCCAGAGCCAGCGGGCTCATGCTTCATGATAAAAAGAAGACATTCGTCACTCAAAGAGATCCTTTTCAGTCAGAGCGAGCCATGCAAACAGAGCAGTCGTCACAGCGAACGGTTACACGGTTATGTATTCAATGCGGACTTTTTTTACTTCAGCATGGGGCAGAAAGCGCTCTGGTTGACGAGTTATCCACCCGACTCGGGCTGGCACTTGGCATGGATAGCGTAGAAAGCGCCATCTCCTCTAACGCTATCGTCCTGACCACCATTAAAGACGGGCAATGCCTGACATCAACGCGAAAAAATCAGGATCGCGGCATTAATATGCACGTCGTGACGGAAGTGCAGCACATTGTCATTTTGGCGGAACATAAACTGCTGGATATTAAAGGGGTAGAGAAACGCTTTAGCCAGATTAAGCCGCTACGCTATCCAAGATGGCTGGTCGCCTTCATGGTCGGTTTGTCCTGCGCCTGCTTTTGTAAACTCAATAACGGCGGATGGGATGGTGCGGTGATCACCTTTTTCGCCAGCATGGTGGCAATGTATATCCGTCAGATTCTGGCATCCCGGCATTTGCACCCACAAATTAACTTTTGCATCACCGCGTTTGTGGCGACAACGATTTCTGGTCTGCTGCTGACGCTACCGACGTTTAGCCACACCCCGACCATCGCCATGGCCGCCAGCGTGCTGCTACTGGTTCCGGGCTTTCCGCTGATCAACTCCGTCGCGGATATGTTTAAGGGACACATTAATACCGGGCTCGCCCGCTGGGCAATTGCCAGTTTGCTTACACTGGCGACCTGCATTGGCGTAGTCATGTCGATGACCTTATGGGGGCTACGCGGATGGGCGTGATCGATTTCATGTTGGCGTTAATGCAGGACATGATCCTGTCGGCGATCCCGGCGGTAGGCTTTGCCATGGTATTTAATGTCCCTCATCGGGCGCTCCCCTGGTGTGCGTTACTCGGCGCGCTCGGCCACGGTTCGCGAATGGTGATGATGAGCGCAGGGTTTAATATCGAATGGTCGACCTTTATGGCGTCGCTGCTGGTCGGCTGCATTGGGATCCAGTGGTCGCGTTGGTATCTGGCACATCCGAAAGTCTTTACCGTTGCGGCAGTGATCCCGATGTTCCCTGGGATCTCCGCCTACACCGCCATGATCTCGGCGGTAAAAATCGGTCATTTTGGCTACAGCGAAGCGCTGATGATCACCCTGCTGACCAATTTCCTGAAAGCCTCATCGATTGTCGGCGCGCTCTCCATCGGGCTATCCGTGCCAGGATTATGGCTGTATCGCAAACGCCCACGCGTTTGACGGTGCACTTTCTTTAATACCCTGCAGAGAGGGGAATCTCCCCCTCATCTGCTGCTCTCCTTCTTCTCTGTGTTACTATAAAAGCAGTCCCCTTCTCGGTTGTTGTTCAGTATTGAGAAACATTATGCCCTGCAAAATTTTGACGCCAGACGTCACTAGCATTGACGCCTTACTACACGATCACCACGCCGTGCTGGCCAAGTCTGCGGGTGGCGCCGTAGCCGTATTCGCTAACAATGCGCCAGCGTTTTACGCGGTGACGCCTGCGAGACTGGCTGAGCTGTTGGCGCTTGAGGAGAAACTGTCACGCCCGGGAAGCGATGTGACATTAGATGATCAATTTTATGAAGAGCCGCAAGCCGCTCCCGTTGCCGTACCAATGGGGAAATTTGCGATGTACGCTGCCTGGCAGCCTGATGCCGACTTTCAGCGTCAGGCTGCTTTATGGGGCGTAGCGTTGAGAGAGCCGGTTACTGCTGAAGAGCTGGCCTCATTTGTTGCCTACTGGCAGGCTGAAGGAAAAGTCTTTCACCATATTCAGTGGCAGCAAAAACTGGCGCGCAGCATTCAGATTGGACGGGCCAGCAATGGCGGAATGCCAAAGCGCGATGTGAACAGCGTCAGTGAACCTGACAGCCACATTCCACCGGGTTTTAGAGGATAACGATGAAAAACGTTGGCGACCTGATGAAACGTCTGCAAAAAATGATGCCACCTAATGTCGAGCCCGCCTTTAAAACGGGCGAAGAGCTGCTGGCATGGCAAAAAGAGCAAGGTGAAATTCGTGCCGCAGCGCTGGCCCGCGAAAACCGGGCTATGAAAATGCAGCGCACATTCAACCGCTCCGGTATCCGTCCGCTGCATCAGAACTGTTCGTTCGAAAACTATCGGGTAGAGTGCGAAGGTCAGATGAACGCCCTGAGCAAAGCCCGCCAGTATGTTGAAGAGTTTGACGGCAACATCGCCAGCTTTATCTTCTCCGGCAAACCCGGCACCGGCAAAAACCATTTAGCCGCCGCCATCTGCAACGAACTGCTGCTGCGCGGCAAGTCGGTATTGATCATTACCGTGGCCGATATCATGTCGGCGATGAAAGAAACGTTCAGTAATCGTGAAACCAGCGAAGAACAGCTGCTCAACGATCTGAGCAATGTGGATCTGCTGGTGATCGACGAGATCGGCATGCAGACCGAATCCCGCTATGAAAAAGTGATCATTAATCAGATTGTCGATCGCCGTTCGTCCTCAAAACGTCCGACCGGTATGTTAACTAACAGCAATATGGATGAAATGAACAAGCTGCTGGGTGAGCGCGTGATGGATCGTATGCGCCTTGGCAACAGTCTGTGGGTCATTTTTAACTGGGAAAGCTACCGTAGTCGGGTAACCGGTAAAGAGTATTAACGTATTAGGACCACTCCTAAGACTGCCAGCGCTATACTGCGCTGAAAAGGCATAACACGAGTTGCATATAATGATGAAAACTACCAAACGTCTGCTGTGCTGTGCGCTTGCCGCCAGCACGCTCATCTCCACCAGCGTTTTCGCCGCCTCCTGGCAAGATTCGCTCTCCAGCGCAGCCAGTGAGCTGAGCAAACAAAGCTCCGGCTCGCAAAGCAGCTCGTCACTCTCTTCCCTGACCAGCCTGCTGAATGGCAGCAATCAGTCGTTGACCTCCAGCAGCATGAATAACGCCGCCGGGATCCTGGAATATTGCGCGAAACAGAAACTGGCCTCGGTCACCGACGCGCAAAACGTCAAAAACCAGGTGCTGGATAAACTGGGACTCAGCGCGCCAGAGCAGAAACAAGATACCAACTATATCGACGGTATTCAGGGTCTGCTCAACGCCAAAGATGGTCAACAGCTGAACCTGAGCACGATCGGTAACAGCTCACTGGCACAGCAGGTAAAAACCAAGGCCTGCGATCTGGTGTTAAAACAGGGCATGAACTTCATTTCCTGACGCACGACATGCCGCGTATAACCTGCGCGGCATCTATTTATTTTCGACAATACATTCACATTCCAAATAAACAGTATTTCTCCACAAAAACGCGCATATCTAAACCAATTCTGAATAACAACGTAATTTAATGTCACTACAATTGCAGCAATGTAACAACGCTATTACATTGTTCTATCACCAAATGATTAGCCTGCCAGGCAATTGCCCGGTTTACTGAGGATCGACCGTTGTCAGAATTAATCTCCATCACTCTGTTTCTCGCTTCAGTGCTGATTTATGCCTGGAAAGCGGGTCGCAACACCTGGTGGTTTGCCGCCACGTTAACGGTGCTGGGGATTTTTATTGTCTTGAATATCACGCTTTATGCCAGTGACTATTTCACCGGCGACGGGATCAATGACGCGGTTCTCTATACGCTGACCAACAGCCTGACCGGCGCAGGCATCGGCAAATATATCCTGCCGGGCGTTGGGATCGCGCTGGCGCTGACGACCGTTTTTGTCGCTCTCGGCTGGATCCTACGCCGCCGTCGCCATCATCCACATCATGTGGGTTACAGTCTGCTGGCCCTGCTGCTGGCGCTGGCCTCCGTTGACGCTAGCCCGGCATTTCACCAGATAACCGAACTGGTGAAGTCGCAGTCACGCGATGGCGACCCGGATTTCCCGACGTATTATAAAGAGCCATCGAAAACCATTCCCAATCCGAAGCTGAACCTGGTGTATATCTACGGTGAGAGCCTCGAACGCACCTATTTTAATAACGACGCATTCCCGGATCTGACCCCGGAACTCGGCGCGTTGAAAAACGAAGGTCTGGATTTCAGCAACACCATGCAGCTGCCGGGTACGGATTACACCATCGCGGGCATGGTCGCCTCCCAGTGCGGTATTCCGCTGTTTGCGCCGTTTGAAGGCAACGCCTCTGCGTCGGTTTCAAGTTTCTTCCCTAACAATATTTGTCTGGGCGATATCCTGAAAAACTCCGGCTATCAGAACTACTTTGTGCAGGGTGCCAACCTGCGCTTTGCTGGCAAAGACGTGTTCCTGAAATCTCACGGCTTTGACCATCTGTATGGTGCGGAAGAGTTAAAAAGCGTGGTGGCGGACCCGACCTATCGTAACGACTGGGGCTTCTACGACGATACCGTGCTGGACGAAGCGTGGAAAAAATTCGAAGAGCTTTCGCGCTCGGGCCAGCGTTTTTCACTGTTTACCCTGACCGTGGATACCCATCATCCGGATGGATTTATCTCCCGTAGCTGCAACCGTAAACGTTATGACATCGACGGGAAGGCCAACCAATCGTTCAGCGCGGTCAGCTGCAGCCAGGAAAACATTGCCGAATTTATCAATAAAATCAAAGCATCGCCGTGGTTTAAAGATACCGTTATCGTGGTTTCTTCCGATCATCTGGCGATGAACAACACCGCATGGAAGTATCTGAACAAGCAGGACCGCAACAACCTGTTCTTCGTACTGCGCGGCGATCAACCGCAACAGGACACGCTGGCGGTAAAGCGTAACACGATGGATAACGGCGCAACGGTACTGGATATTCTCGGCGGCGATAACTTTATCGGCCTTGGCCGCAGCAGCTTGTCGAGCGAATCCGTCTCGGAAGTGTTCCTGAACATCAAAGAAAAAATGCTGGCGTGGAAGCCCGATATCATTCGCCTGTGGAATTTCCCGAAAGAGATGAAAGAGTTCACCGTCGACCAGGACAAAAATATGATCTCTTTCTCCGGCAGTCATTTCCGCCTGCCGCTGCTGCTGCGCGTATCGGACAAACGCGTCGAGCCGCTGCCGGAAAGCGAATACTCGGCCCCGCTGCGCTTCCAGCTGGCAGATTTCGCCCCACGCGATAACTTCGTCTGGGTCGATCGCTGCTACAAAATGGCGCAACTGTGGGCGCCGGAGCTGGCACTTTCTACCGATTGGTGCGTATCACAGGGGCAGCTGGGCGGACAGCAAATCGTACAGCACGTCGATAAAGCCAAGTGGAAAAGTAAAACCGTATTTAAAGACACGGTGATCGACATGGAGCGCTATAAAGGTAACGTCGATACGCTGAAAATTGTCGATAACGACATTCGCTACAAAGCAGATAGCTTCGTTTTCAACGTGGCGGGCGCGCCGGAAGAAGTCAAACAGTTTAGCGGCATTTCACGCCCCGAATCCTGGGGACGCTGGTCCAATGCGCAGCTCAGCGAAGAAGTAACGATTGAGTACAAAGCCCCGCTACCGAAGAAATTCGATCTGGTCATTACCGCGAAAGCCTTCGGTGACAATGCCAATCGTCCGATCCCCGTGCGCGTTGGCAACGAGGAGCAGACGCTGGTGTTAGGCCATGACGTCAGCACCACCACCTTACATTTTGATAACCCGGCGGATGCCGATACGCTGGTAATTGTTCCACCCGATCCGGTCGCCACCAACGAAGGCAATATTCTCGGTCACTCACCGCGTAAGCTGGGGATCGGGATGGTTGAAATCAAAGTAGTGGCTCAGGGTTCGTAACATGAAAGGCCTGATAGCGCTTTGCTTATCAGGCCTATCGTGAACCGAATGTATTGTCTGAAAAAAAACAGCGCCCAACACCACACCGGGCGCTGCATGGCAACCTTATTCCAGACCGTTCACCGCCTGGCGCATACCCTGCACCAGAATCATCTCCAGATTGGCCGTCACCTGCCCGGCGAGCCCAGGTAACAACGTCAAATCCTCTCCCCAGTGCGCCGCATCGCCGAGCACGGCATCCACCAGTTCACGCAGCGTTAAATCATTGCCAACTCGCGGCCACAGGCTGGCATACAGGCTTACCCACTGCTCATCATCCTGTATCGGATAGCGTTCCCCATCGCGCTCTGCACGATAAAACGCCAGCAGCGCAGCGAGGGCAAACGTTAACCGCACGGGCCAGCGCCCATTGTGCTGACCCGCCAGCAGCTGCGGCAAAATTCGGGTGCGGAATTTGGTCATCCCGTTAAGCGCAATGGAAAGCAACTGGTGGCGAATGTAGGGGTTCTGAAAACGCCCGCTCACAGCATCGGCAAATTCACGCAATTCGTCCGCTGGGAGATCCAACACCGGAATAATCTCCTCACTAATCGCCCGCTCGACAAAGCGGCGGACATCAGCATCCTGCATCGCCTCGCCAACGGTCTCCAGCCCGCACAGCCACGCGACCGGCACCAGAGCCGTATGCGCACCATTGAGGATAGCGACCTTGCGCTCTTTGTACGGTTTGATATCGCTCACCACACGGATATTCAGCGGACACTGCGCCAGCTTCAGCTCCTCTGCCAGCCACTGCGGCCCCTGGATCACAAACAGGTAAAAATGCTCCGCGGTATCGAGAAACGCATCGTGATAGCCAAGCGTAGCCTCCAGCGTAGCGGCTTCTTCGCGCGGGTAGCCGGTGACAATGCGGTCGACCAGCGTGGAACAGAACGTGTTTGCCGTCTCCACCCAGTCGGCAAATGCCGGAGGAAGCTGCCACTCCTGCGCATACCGCAACACCAGCGTTTTGAGCGCCTCACCGTTATAGTCGATAAGCTCGCACGGGATAATTACCCAGCCCTTATCCACCGCGCCCGCAAAGTGGTTAAAACGCTCCAGCAGCAGGCGTGTCAGCTTGGCCGGAAAACTCACCGGCGGCTCATCATCCACACGGTCAGCTGCGTGATAGCTAATTCCGGCTTCGGTGGTATTCGAAAACACAAAACGGATGTCCGCATTGTGCGCCAGCGCCAGATACGCCGCGAAATCCTGATACGGGTTGATTTCGTTATTCACCGAACGGATAAGCCGTGCCTCACTCACTGCCTCACCCTGCTCGTTAAGCCCGCGTATCAGCGTGGTATACAGCCCGTCCTGGGTATTCAGCGACGGCGGAAAATCGGTATTGATCGGGCGAACGATGGTCACGCCAGCGTTCAGATCGGTTTGCTCGTTGAGGATATCCAGTTGCCAGTCAACAAACGCCCGCAGGAAGTTACCTTCACCAAACTGGATCACGCGCGTTGGGTAGCAGGCCCCCGGAAAATCACGTCGATTCAATGTCTTCATCACATTTCCCCTCTCAGAACGTGATCACGCCTTTAATCAGTTCACGGTTGTTAATCACATCCCGTTCGTAGATTTCTGCCAGTGTGGCAAACGCGTAACGGTGCGTGAGCATCATGTCGGCGGTAAGTTTGCCTTCCGACATCAGACGGCCCACTTTGGCGAAATCTTCCGGCGTGGCGTTGCGACTGCCCATCATGGTGGTCTCTTTCTTGTGGAACTCAGGGTCAGAGAACTGCAAATCGCCTTTGAACAGCCCAACGAAAACGATGCTGCCGCCATGACGAATCAGATTCACCGTGTTGTTCATCGCATGCTGATTCCCCGTGGCATCAATAACCTTTTGCGCCAACGAACCGCCAAACTGGCCACGCAACTGCGTATCAAAATCTTCAGCGGATGGGTCGATAACCGGGAGTCCCAACCGGGAAGACACGTGCTCCCGGCGTGCTGGACTGGTATCGGCGACCACCACCTGTGCGCCATCGGCTTTGGCAATCGCTGCCGCCCCCAGACCAATCGGACCCGCGCCGACCACCAGCACCTGCTCACCCGGAGCCACCGCCGCCCGGCGTACCGCATGAGCGCTGATAGCATAAGGCTCAATCAGCGCCGCCGCCTGCGGGTCAATCCCCTGCGCGTCCAGCAGATTGGTCACCGGAACGGACAGATATTCACTGAAACCGCCATCCTGGTGCACGCCAATCACTGAAATCTTCTCGCAGCAGTTGGTGCGCCCGCTCAGGCATGCCGGACACTGCTGGCAGGCCACGTAAGGAATAACCGCCACCTGCTGACCATTTTTCAGATTCTGTATATTCTTACCCAGACCGACGATTTCCCCACATATTTCATGCCCTAATACACGCGGGTAGCTGAAAAAAGGCTGATTGCCACCCCAGGCATGAATATCGGTACCACAAATTCCTACCGACTTAATTTTAATTAATGCTTCACCCTCACCCGGAATAGGTATTTCACGCTCTTTCCAGATTAATTTTTTAGGTTCCTGGCAAATCAACGTATTCATCGTAGACATGATTCTGCTCTCCTGTTTTTTTGTTGCCTCAGATATCAACGAAAATAAAAAGGACGGAGAAAGCAGAAACACAATCTGTGAATTCCAGCGCATAAAAATGTTTTAAATCGGGTTTTAATAGATAAAAAGGAGAAACCATGAGCCGTTCGCAGAACTTACGCCACAATGTGATTAACCAGATAATCGATGATATGGCGCGTGGTCATATCCCTTCCCCACTCCCCTCACAAAGCGCACTGGCGGAGATGTACAACATCAGCCGCACCACCGTGCGCCATATGCTGAGCCACTTAGGCGAGTGCGGCGTGCTGACCCAGGTCGGCAGCCACTATGTCATCGTGCGAAAACCCGACCATGACGACGGTTTTGCCTGCACCACCGCCTCCATGACCGAGCAAAACCGGATTTTTGAGCAGGCGTTTTTCACCATGATCAACCAGCGACAGCTGCGCGCAGGCGAGAGCTTCTCCGAACTGCAGCTTGCCAGAGCCGCAGGCGTCAGCCCGGTGGTAGTGCGGGAATATCTTTTAAAATTCGAACGTTACAACCTGATTAAAAACGAAAAACGCGGTCAGTGGAGCATGAAGCAATTCGATCAGGCCTATGCTGAACAGCTGTTTGAACTCAGAGAGATGCTGGAAACGCATTCTCTGCAGCATTTCCTCAATCTGCCTGACGATGACCCGCGTTGGTTGCAGGCTAAAACGCTACTGGAGCGCCATCGGATCCTGCGCGACAGCATTGGCAGCAGCTTTCGCATGTTCTCGCAGTTAGATCGTGAGTTCCATGCTTTGCTACTCTCTGCTGCCGATAATGTATTTTTTAATCAATCACTTGAAATCATCTCCGTGATTTTCCACTTCCACTATCAGTGGGATGAGAGCGACCTCAAGCAGCGTAACATCATTGCCATTGATGAGCACATGACCATCCTCAGCGCGCTGATATGTCGCAGCGACCTGGATGCCACCCTGGCGCTCTGTAACCATTTGAATTCAGCCAAACAATCGATGATTCGCTCCATCAACCAGGGTTGTAACGTCGCTCATTAAGTACCGATAAAAAACAGCAAATCATTACCGGGAGCACGATTTTATAAAAATAAAAACGCCTGAAAAATACCTCTTGCCTATGCTCACGCTAAGTCGACTGCATTAAAAACTTTTGTGAGCGGTGATGAGCAAATTGATTCATCACTGGTATTTTTTCAATACTGCACAGTCCTGCTGTGTGAAAAATAAATTATTGAGGTTCAGGAGTCCGGCGTGGAAAAAAATAATATTACCCTCGACCCAAGTTCTTCGTTTGGCACGTCGTCATCTGCGGATATTAATGTTCCGCCTGAGGGCATGGTGCAACGCAGTAGCCGAATTAAACGTATCCAGACCACAGCAATGATTTTATTATTTTTTGCTGCGGTGATTAATTACCTCGACCGCAGCTCACTGTCGGTCGCCAACTTAACGATTCGTGAAGAACTGGGGCTGAGCGCCACGCAAATCGGCGTGCTGCTGTCGGTATTCTCTCTCGCTTACGGTATTGCGCAACTGCCCTGCGGTCCGCTGCTGGACCGCAAAGGTCCGCGCATTATGCTGGGACTGGGGATGTTCTTCTGGTCGCTGTTTCAGGCGATGTCCGGCATGGTGCACAGCTTCACCCAGTTTGTGTTGGTGCGTATCGGGATGGGGATCGGCGAAGCGCCAATGAACCCGTGCGGCGTAAAGGTCATCAACGACTGGTTTAACATCAAAGAGCGCGGCCGCCCGATGGGATTATTCAACGCCGCCTCCACCATCGGGGTTGCCATTAGCCCGCCGATTCTGGCTGCCATGATGCTGGTAATGGGCTGGCGCTGGATGTTCATCACCATTGGCGTGCTGGGTATTTTCCTCGCCATCGGCTGGTACATGCTGTATCGCAACCGCGAGCAAATTGAGCTGAGCGCCACGGAACAAGCGTACCTGAACGCCGGTAGCGTCAATGCCCGCCGCGATCCGCTGAGCTTTGCCGAATGGCGCAGCCTGTTCCGCAACCGTACCATGTGGGGCATGATGCTGGGCTTTAGCGGCATCAACTACACCGCATGGTTATACCTGGCCTGGCTGCCGGGCTACCTGCAAACCTCCTACAACCTGGATTTAAAAAGCACCGGATTAATGGCGGCGATCCCATTCCTGTTTGGCGCAGCCGGCATGCTGATTAACGGTTTTGTCACCGACTGGCTGGTGAAAGGTGGTATGGCGCCGATTAAGAGCCGTAAGATTTGTATTATCGCCGGGATGTTCTGCTCCGCGGCCTTCACCTTCGTCGTGCCACAGGCCACAACGTCAATGGCCGCCGTGTTACTGATCGGTATGGCGCTGTTCTGTATCCACTTCGCAGGTACCTCGTGCTGGGGTCTGATCCACGTCGCCGTCGCCTCACGTATGACAGCTTCCGTGGGCAGTATCCAGAACTTTGCCAGCTTTATCTGCGCGTCGTTCGCACCGATCGTCACCGGTTTTATTGTTGATACCACCAACTCTTTCCGCCTGGCGCTGATCATCTGCGGCTGCGTCACCATGGTGGGTGCCCTCGCCTACATCTTCCTGGTTCGCCAACCCATCAGCGATCCGCGTAAAGATTAATCCTCCAGATGCCCGATAACACCGCGTTTATCGGGCATGTTATGCTCCTCGTATGAACATCACCTTGCGCGCTACTACTCTGGCAGACACTGCCGCTCTTCCCGCCATCGAACGATCTGCGGGGCAACGTTTTTTACGCATCCCCGAACTGGCGTGGATTGCTGAAGACCAGATTTTATCGGCTGCTCAGCATCAAGCTTTTGCCGCCGCAGGCATGAGCTGGCTGGCGCAGGTCGATGCGCTTCCGGTCGGTTTTTTGGTTGCCGAAACGCTGGGGTCATCGCTGTTTATTGCTGAACTGTCGCTGCATCAAGAGTGGCAGGGAAAAGGAATTGGCCGCAGATTGATTGAGTATGTTGCCGAACAGGCGCGCGAGAAAGGTTATACGTCGCTCACGCTGACCACCTTCCGCGATGTGACGTGGAATGCGCCATGGTACGCGCGACTGGGATTTGAAATGCTGGCTGACGAGACGCTGCCTGCAAAGTTGCGCCAGAAAAGAGAAGATGAAGCGGTGCATGGACTGGCATTTGAATCGCGCTGCACCATGCACCTGATGTTGCGCTAATTGCCCGATGGCGGCTACGCCTTATCGGGCCTACGTAACATTTCCGGCAACCACGTAACTTTCCCGTAGGCCGGATAAGCGATAGCGCCATCCGGCAACCACGTTACTTTCCCGTAGGCCGGATAAGCGACAGCGCCATCCGGCAACCACGTTACTTTCCCGTAGGCCGGATAAGCGACAGCGCCATCCGGCAACCACGTATCTTTCCCCGTAGGCCGGATAAGCGATAGCGCCGTCCGGCAACCACGTAACTTTCCCGTAGGCCGGATAAGCGATAGCGCCATCCGGCATCACAGGCTTAGAACGTTTCCCAGTTGTCCCCGGCATCCGTTACCGCGGCTTTGCGCGGCTGGACCGTTGAAACCGGTTTAGCGGCCGCAACGTCACGCGCGCGCTGTTGGTCATGCTGGATACGGAACACGGCAACGGCCTGAGTCAGGCGGCTGGCCTGCTCTTCCAGCGCCGCAGCGGCGGCGGCGGATTCTTCCACCAGCGATGCGTTCTGCTGCGTCACGCGATCCATCTCGGCAACGGCCAGACCCACCTGGTCAATACCGCGGCTCTGTTCATCAGAAGCAGAGGCGATTTCACCCATGATATCGGTCACGCGGGTTACCGCATTGACGATCTCATCCATGGTTTCACCGGCACTTTCTACCAGCGTTGAACCAACATCCACGCGGCTGACCGAGTCTTCAATCAGGCTCTTAATCTCGCGCGCGGCCTGCGCACTACGCTGGGCCAGGTTACGCACTTCACCCGCAACCACCGCAAATCCACGGCCCTGCTCACCCGCACGTGCTGCTTCTACCGCGGCGTTGAGCGCCAGAATGTTAGTCTGGAAGGCAATGCCGTCGATGACGCTGATAATGTCGGCGATTTTCTGCGAACTGGACGCGATGTCACGCATGGTTTGCACCACGTTATCCACCACTTTGCCGCCTTTCTGCGCGGTTTCAGAAGCACTCAGCGCCAAATGGCTGGCCTGACGCGCATTTTCGGCGTTCTGCTTCACGGTCGCCGTCAGCTGTTCCATGCTGGCTGCGGTTTCTTCCAGAGATGCAGCCTGCTGCTCGGTACGAGAGGAGAGATCGTTATTGCCCATCGCAATCTCGCTGGCTCCGCTGTAAATCGCGTTGGCACCGTTACGCACGTCACCCACGGTATTCATCAGCTCACCCTGCATGTGACGCAGGCTTTCCGCCAGCTGTCCAATCTCGTTGGACCCTTCCACTTCAATACGTTTCACCAGGTCACCGCTGGCGATATGACGAATGCTGTCGATCAGACGGTTCATTGGAGAGATAAGGGTCAGCTTGATACCAAACCACACCGCAATAATCGCCGCCAGTACGGTAATCAGCACACAAACCAGTACCCACATCGCCTGGCTGTAAGAGCTGTTGTTATCTTCCACCGCGATGTCATACAAGCGATCATTCTGCTGCATGTAGTTGATATATTGCTTCTCAAAGCCATCCTGATAGCTCTGTGTCGGTTGATCAAAGAATGCGTTGATCTTCCCGTCACCCAGTAACTGGATCAGCTCCGCCAGCGCACCGTGATAGATGTCATAGGTGCGATTGATCTCCTGGAAAGCGGCTTCGCTTTGACGCGGATCGCGCGGGAGCGATTCGTAAATCGCCCAGTTTTTTTCCGTCAGCTTCAGCGCCGTGCTGGCTACCTGCATCAGTTCGGCAACGGTCGCGCCGCTGCCAATATTGCTCTGATCCATCATGTAGCGAATGCCTGCCCGGTTCAGGGTGTTACGCGTTTGCAGCAGCTCAACCCAGGTGGCGTTCAGCGCAGACTGTTGCTGGCGAATGGTTTGCAGAACAGTAAAGTTCTCTTTGTCATTCTTAAGTGAGTTAAAAAACAAGCCGCCCGAGGCGAGCTGTAAAAGGCCAAATAACGCCAATACCAGCAGTAAGCTGGTAACAATCTTCATTCGTTTTAACATGTTTTCTCTTTCCGCTAGACAGATACTCTGGTTTTCGGCCTAGAAAGAGAAAACTTTATGGTGCCAGCAATTGCCACAGAATTATCGTTTTCACATTAAATACCGTTCCCTATGACAAATTACGCAAAAAATTAGTCGTTCCATTACGTCTTAGGTGTAGGATTCCGTTTTTTGAAGGAAAGGATGCTTCTATGTTAAATCGCGATTTTGATCACCTATCCACCCTCGCACACCACTTTTTTGAACGTGAAGATATTCGCCAAAAGCTCAATATCATCGATCAGTACAACATCTCCGGTTGGGAAGTCTGGATGCAGATAGAATTTGCCAATCTGCTAGCTTCGACGGGTCATGAATGGTGGCGTGAGCAAACTCTTGCTTGCGATCTCCGGAAAAATCCACAGCGTTTGTCTGTACGTGCAGATTTCTTGTTGCGGAAAAAAGGCTGGACGCAGGATAGCTACATTGCGCTTGAACTCAAACAGAACCAGGATCCGACAAGCTGCGTCAGAAATATGATTGCTGATTTGGTTAAAAGCGCAAAAATCAAACGTTCGGAATTAGAGCTGCGTAGCTTCTGGACGCTGGGGGTAACGCCTCGCATAGATAAAGAGCGCCTCGATGAACTCATTGACTACTATCTGGATGAAAAATATTACCTGACTAAATCACGTAAGAAACATGTGTTGCTCAGAGACATCGAACATACGCCTTACTGTTATATCGTAATCTGAGTCTCTCAGTGAGGTGCTTTGTCAGTGGGAAAACACGGCATGTAGACAGGCAAACGCTATAATGCCGTGATCTCAATCACATAAATTTCCCCGTTCCCCCCGCAGTTTACCGCTCACTGACACTTGAGACCGCTTAAGCTGACATACAACCGCTCACTTATTTACCTTACTTTACGCGCGTAATTCTCTGGCAAGATCCCCCCAACATAGCAGTCAATTTACCTCCTCAAACACAAGATCAAACCCACGCGGCTTCGGCCAATTATTAATAGGTACCCTAGATAATTCGAGTTGTAAGAAGGCGGCAAATGAGGGAATCCTCAGGAGCTTACAAAAGTAAGTGACTGGGGTGAGCGAATGAAGCCAACGCACATACAACTTGAAGTATGACGGGTAAAAAACCAGGTTTTACTATGGATACGAAAAAGTTATTCAAGCACATACCCTGGGTGATTCTCGGAATCATCGGTGCATTCTGCCTCTCGGTAGTGGCATTACGTCGGGGTGAGCACATTAGTGCCCTGTGGATCGTTGTCGCCTCAGTTTCTGTTTATCTGGTGGCCTATCGTTACTACAGCCTGTACATCGCCCAAAAGGTGATGAAACTTGACCCAACGCGTGCCACGCCGGCGGTCATCAACAATGACGGTCTGAACTACGTTCCAACCAACCGTAACGTCTTGTTTGGTCACCACTTTGCCGCTATCGCAGGTGCTGGTCCGCTGGTTGGGCCGGTACTGGCTGCGCAGATGGGCTACCTGCCTGGTACGCTGTGGCTGCTGGCAGGCGTCGTGCTGGCCGGTGCGGTGCAGGACTTCATGGTACTGTTTATCTCTTCCCGCCGTAACGGTGCATCTCTGGGTGAGATGATCAAAGAAGAGATGGGCCCGATCCCAGGCACCATTGCGCTGTTCGGCTGCTTCTTAATCATGATCATCATCCTCGCAGTACTGGCGCTGATCGTGGTAAAAGCGCTGGCGGAAAGCCCGTGGGGTGTGTTCACCGTCTGCTCAACCGTACCTATCGCGTTGTTCATGGGGATCTACATGCGATTCCTGCGACCGGGACGCGTGGGCGAAGTGTCGGTGATTGGTATTGTGCTGCTGGTTGCTTCTATCTACTTCGGCGGCGTGATTGCGCACGACCCGTACTGGGGCCCGGCGCTGACCTTTAAAGACACCACCATTACCTTTACCCTGATCGGCTACGCATTTATCTCTGCGCTGCTGCCGGTATGGCTGATCCTCGCCCCGCGCGACTATCTGGCTACCTTCCTGAAAATCGGCGTTATCGTCGGTCTGGCTGTGGGGATTGTTATCCTCAACCCGGAACTGAAAATGCCGGCAATGACGCAGTACGTTGATGGTACTGGCCCGCTGTGGAAAGGCGCTCTGTTCCCGTTCCTGTTCATCACCATCGCGTGTGGTGCGGTATCTGGCTTCCACGCGCTGATTGCTTCCGGTACCACACCGAAGCTGCTGGCCTGTGAAACCGATGCACGCTTTATCGGTTACGGCGCGATGCTGATGGAATCCTTCGTCGCAATTATGGCGCTGGTTGCCGCGTCTATCATCGAACCAGGTCTGTACTTCGCGATGAACACCCCGCCTGCGGGCCTTGGCATCACCATGCCGAACCTGCATGAAATGAGCGGCGAAAACGCACCGCTGATTATGGCGCAGTTGAAAGACGTCACCGCACATGCGGCAGCGACCGTCAGCTCCTGGGGCTTCGTCATTTCGCCTGAGCAGATCCTGCAAACCGCGAAAGACATCGGTGAACCGTCAGTTCTGAACCGCGCAGGTGGCGCACCGACGCTGGCTGTTGGTATCGCTCACGTGTTCCACAAAGTGCTGCCGATGGCTGATATGGGCTTCTGGTACCACTTCGGTATTCTGTTCGAAGCGCTGTTCATCCTGACCGCACTGGATGCCGGTACCCGTTCTGGCCGCTTTATGCTGCAGGATTTACTGGGTAACTTCGTGCCGTTCCTGAAGAAAACCGACTCCCTGGTTGCGGGTATCATCGGTACTGCGGGCTGCGTAGGCCTGTGGGGTTACCTGCTGTATCAAGGCGTTGTTGACCCGCTGGGCGGCGTTAAGAGCCTGTGGCCGCTGTTCGGTATCTCTAACCAGATGCTGGCTGCCGTGGCACTGGTTCTCGGCACCGTGGTACTGGTTAAAATGCAGCGCACCAAATACATCTGGGTTACCGTTGTTCCGGCTGTATGGCTGCTTATCTGCACCACCTGGGCGCTGGGTCTGAAACTGTTCAGCACCAACCCGCAGATGGAAGGCTTCTTCTTCATGGCGAATCAGTACAAAGAGAAGATTGCTAACGGCGGCGAACTGACCGCTCAGCAGATTGCCAACATGAACCACATCGTCGTCAACAACTACACCAACGCAGGTCTGAGCATTCTGTTCCTGGTGGTGGTGTACAGCATCATTTTCTACGGGTTCCGTACCTGGCAGAAAGCCCGCGCCATCAACGGTCGCTCTGATAAAGAGACACCGTATGTACCGGTGCCGGAAGGCGGCGTGAAGACCTCTTCACATCACTAAGATGTATTCAGCCCCGCTCCGGCGGGGCTTTTCGCTTATCAGGATTGTTTATGTTTGGTACTTTAGGGCAAGCTAAAAAATATCTCGGTCAGGCGGCGAAGATGCTGATTGGCATTCCGGACTACGACAACTATGTCGAGCACATGAAGACCAACCATCCCGATAAGCCGTACATGACCTACGAAGAATTCTTCCGCGAGCGCCAGGAAGCCCGCTACGGTAGCGGCGGAAGCAGTTGCTGTTAGAAGGAGAAGTGAATGACCCCGATTGCAGTTACCCTACTCACCGGTTTTCTTGGCGCGGGTAAAACCACCCTGCTGCGCCATATTCTCAACGAGCAGCACGGTTACAAGATTGCCGTTATCGAAAACGAATTCGGCGAAGTCTCGGTGGACGATCAGCTGATTGGCGATCGCGCCACGCAGATCAAAACCCTGACCAACGGCTGTATTTGCTGTACCCGCTCCAGTGAACTGGAAGACGCATTGTTAGATCTGCTCGACAACCTCGACAAAGGCGCCATCAATTTCGACCGTCTGGTGATCGAGTGCACCGGCATGGCCGACCCCGGCCCGATCATTCAGACCTTTTTCTCCCATGAAGTGATTTGCGAACGCTACCTGCTGGACGGCGTAATTGCGCTGGTTGACGCGGTACATGCCGACGAGCAGATGAACCAGTTCACCATCGCCCAGTCGCAGGTAGGCTACGCAGACCGGATCCTGCTGACCAAAACCGACGTCGCAGGTGAAAGCGAAAAGCTTCGTGAACGCCTGGCGCGCATCAACGCCCGCGCCCCGGTGTATACCGTCACGCATGGCGACATCGACCTCTCCCTGCTGTTCGACACCAACGGTTTTATGCTGGAAGAGAACGTGGTCAGCGCCAAACCGCGCTTCCACTTTATTGCTGACAAGCAAAACGATATCTCCTCGATCGTCGTCGAGCTGGATTACCCGGTCAACATCAGCGACGTATCGCGAGTGATGGAAAACCTGCTGCTGGAATCCGCCGAGAAGCTGCTGCGCTACAAAGGTATGCTGTGGATTGAAGGTGAGCCAAACCGCCTGCTGTTCCAGGGCGTCCAGCGCCTGTACAGCGCCGACTGGGACCGCCCGTGGGGCGATGAGCAACCGCACAGCCTGCTGGTGTTTATCGGCATTAACCTGCCGGAAGACGAGATCAGAGCCGCGTTTGCGGGATTGAAGAAGTAATCCCCTGCTGAATTGCCCGGTGGCGCTACGCTTACCGGGCCTACAAATGGCACTTTCCCGTAGGCTGGATAAGGCGCAGCCGCCATCCGACACTTGCCCCCACTCACTCGGTAATTACAAACCGCGTCGCGGCAAAGCAGTTCAAAACCCGGTGCACCAGAAATACCATGGTGAGCGTTGCCACCAGCGCGACGGTGACGGAGGTGATGCGGTACAGATCGCTGAATACCAGGTCCTGATCCGGGTGCAGGTTCTGACCAAACATAATGCCGATAGTAGTGATACTTGCAAAACCCACGCCCGCCCCGACTTTTTCCATTACGTGCAGGCGGGCGCTGAACGCCAGCCCGAGGCCAATCAGCGGCATCATCAGCAGCATATGGTTGCTGAAATCATAGATAAGCAGCTGCACCAGCAGAATATACAGGCAGGCCAGCACCACGCCGACCACGCGCCAAATCGAGCTGATCACCGCCCCGCGGTAGTGCATCGGAAACAGGATCAAAATGCCGGCCATCAGCGCCGACAGCGAATCACTCAAATCGCAGATCTGGAAGACCACAAAAATCATCGTTGCCACCGTACCGGAAAGCAGCGACTCGTGGCGAACCCGGGCGACATCTTTCTCAATGCGCGGCGGTGGCTGGCGGGGTTCCACGTCCGGGATCAGATAATGCAGCAGCGCGCTCAGCGCCACCGCCATGACGCAGGCTTCCATATTGGAGAACATCAGCGTATGCCAGTTGGTGGTGGGATAGCTCATAAAGTTGAGCATCGTGCTCTGGCACACCACGCCCATCGAACCGAGCAGAAACAGCGGTCCTTTGCTCATAAAACGAAAACGCATCACGTACAGGCCGAACACCACCAGTGTCATAACCAGCGGCCACTGTGAAAGATAGCCGACGATCAGCACCATTTCGACACAGTTCACCGCCGCGCTGAACACGAACTGTGTTGCCACATGGCGGTTGAATACCGGCACCAGCGACAGCAGCATCAGCGGATAAACCACAAAAAATACGCCGTACTGCACGTTGTAGAAGGTCGAGATACTCAGCGCGATTGTCCCGGCAACGGAGATACGCAGGGTCTGGCGAAAATCATTGGCGGTGTAGACAATGTTCCCGTGCGGCGTAAAGACGTGGGCCAGCGTGTTAATAGACATAGTGCAGCCAGCTGACGAGGTGGATCTGTGCCCCGGCAAAGGTGCGGGCGAACATCCCCTCGCTGTTATACAGCTGTACCGTAGCGCGCGCCCCGGTCGGTAACGGCGTGTCGAGCGGTTCGTTCAGCGCGACGTGAATGCGCATACGCTGGGCATCGCGCACCCAGCGGGTAGACTGTTCCGGTTGCGACAACTGGCCATTAACCTGTTCCTGGCCCGCCAGAATACCGGCATCGCTGCTGGTGACGCGGGCAGAGAAAACCTTGCCCGGCAAGGCATCGAACACCACGGCAGCATCAGTATCCACTTTAGTGTGGCGCAGACTTTTCTCGCGAAAGTCGGCCACGATATCGGTCTGATGGCTGACCAGCGCCAGCAGCGGCGTGGCGGCCGTGGTGTAAAGTCCTGGGCTAAGCTGGAGGTTACTCACCGTGCCGTCGGTCTGGGCATATACTTTGCTCCAGCCGAGGTTCAGCTGCGCCTCTTCCAGCGTGTTACGGTATTTTTGCAGCGTTACGTTACGTTTGTCATCGCGCTCGCCGCGCTGGATCAGCAGGTTCTGAATACTGGCATTCAGCGCCGCCACCGACTGCTCGCTGGTTTGCCAGGCAGTACGCACCTTGTCGAGATCGGATTGCGACACGTTCTGCATGGCGCTCAGGCGCTGATAGCGGTCGAAGGTGGTCTTATCGTTGCGGGCGTTGAATTGCGCGGTGCGCAGGTTGGCGCGGGCAGAGGCGATCTGCGCATCCAGCTGTTGGTTACTCAGCTTCGCCTGCTCAAGGGCAATTTGCGCAGCCTCGACCTTATTGATAAATGGCGTCGGATCCAGTTCGTACAGCAAATCGCCCTTCTTCACCTGGCTATTATTGTGTACATGCACCTGCGAGACGTAGCCGGAAACGCGTGAGGAAACGGGCGTTACCACACGCATCACCGTGGAGTCCGGCGTCAGCGGGATCCAGATATCGGCAACGATAAACCAGGCGAATATTACCAGGAAAGCGGCAATACTCACCCTTACCCAACGGGCAAATTTTTGTTCTGGGGTCATCATAGTTTTTTAGTGTTGATTGTCTTCTTCGCGGATTGTCCGCAAATTGCAGGCGAGTTGATTTAACGTCGTGCTAAAGGCGGCAAGCTCTGCTTCAGGAATGGTGCAGGTGACGCGATGTTGGTATGTCTCAATCACCCGGTTAAGTTCTTCAAGCCTTGAGCGGCCTTGCGCGGTCAGCGTTAACAGTCGGATGCGTTTGTCATAAGGCGATGTGGAACGCAGCAGGTAGCCCTGCTTTTCCAGTAGTGTGAGGGTGCGCATCAGCGGCGGCAGTTCAATGCCCTGCACCTCCGCCAGTTCACTGACCGAGACGTTGTCTCCTAGTTGATACAGCTGCATCAATACCGTCCAGCTTGATTGCGTCAGGCCAGTATCGGTGATGGCAGCATCAATAATGGCCCGCCACTGGCGCACCACCATCGCCATGCGCATCCCCATCGGACGGCGGGCAAACAGTTCATCTTCAGTCATCTTACTTCCCCTCATCGCTGAAAAGAAAATAATACTTATCAGGATAAGTATCAAGAAACAGACTATCAACAAGCATGAATTGATAAACACCGTGAATATAAAAGAGGCCGGATGCGCTAACACCCGGCCTCGGTCGATAGAAAATAATTACTCCACCTGATCGCGTCGCAGCCCGACGTCCCGCAACCGCTCATCGCTCATCTGTTGCAATAGGCGCCGCGTTTGCGCTCGCAGCCGCCACGCCTTGTATGCCCGCCAGATCAGTACAAACCCAATAAACGGCTGTTTTGCTTTATTCTCGTGAAATTCCATACCTTGCCTCCCCGCCTTGCCAGAGGCTTTATCTTCACGGATTTGGCCCAAAACAATACAGACTCAAAAAGTACTTTTATTTAACATACAGATTGGTTAAAAAGAGTTCTGCATCGCTTTTTTCACGCCATTCTGTACTGGTTTTTTAATCTGTATGGTACCCATGAGGGATACAGCATGACGCGTTACCAACATCTGGCCAATCTGCTGGCCGAACGCATTGAGCAGGGGCTGTATCGCCATGGCGAAAAACTGCCCTCGGTTCGCAGCCTGAGCCAGGAGCATGGGGTCAGCATCAGCACCGTCCAGCAGGCGTATCAGACGCTGGAACAGCGCCAGCTGATCACGCCCCAGCCGCGCTCCGGTTATTTTGTCGCGCCACAAAAAGCGCAGCCACCCGTGCCACCGATGTCGCGTCCGGTACAGCGTCCGGTCGAAATAACCCAGTGGAATCAGGTGCTGGATATGCTGGCAGGTCATGCGGACAAATCGATAATCCCGTTTAGCAGCGGCGTGCCCGATATTAATCAACCCAGCCTGAAGCCGCTGTGGCGCGAGCTAAGCCGCGTGGCACAGCATAATCTCAAGGCGGTGCTGGGTTACGATGAATTACCTGGCTGCCTGGAATTGCGTCAACAGATTGCACGGCTGATGCTGGACGGCGGTTCGGTGGTTAATGCAGATGATATTGTGATCACCAGCGGCAGTCAGAGCGGAATGTCGCTGGCGCTGCTGACGGTCTGTCAGCCCGGAGATATTGTCGCCGTTGAATCACCGGCCTACTACGGCACGATGCAGCTACTGCGCGGCCTAGGGATCAAGGTGATTGAGATCCCAACCGATCCGGATACCGGGATCAGCATTGAAGCGCTGGAGCTGGCGCTGGATCAGTGGCCGATCAAAGGTGTGCTGCTGGTTCCCAACTGCAACAACCCGCTCGGATTCATTATGCCGGATGCGCGTAAACGGGCGGTGCTCGCCCTCGCCCAGCGTCACGACATCGTCATTTTTGAAGACGATGTGTATGGCGAGCTGGCCACAGAGTACCCGCGCCCGCGCACGATCCACTCCTGGGACAGCGACGGCCGCGTAATACTCTGCAGTTCGTTTACCAAATCCGTCGCCCCCGGTCTGCGCGTGGGTTGGGTGGTGCCCGGTCGTTATTACAACAAACTGCTGCACATGAAGTACGCCGTCATCGGCACTAACGTTCCCGCTACGCAACTGGCGGCGGCGACCTTTGTGCGCGAAGGTCATTATCATCGGCATATCCGGCGTATGCGCCAGATTTATCAGCGCAATATGGAGATCTACACCTGCTGGGTACGGGAATACTTCCCCTGCGGGATCTGCGTCACCCGACCGAAAGGCGGCTTTATGCTGTGGGTCGAGCTGCCGCTCCAGGTCGATATGGTCTGTGTCGCTAAGCAGCTCTGTCGCCTCAAAATCCAGGTTGCACCGGGTTCTCTGTTCTCCGCATCGGGGAAGTATCGCAACTGTGTGCGCATCAACTGCGCATTGCCGCCAAACGACAAGCATCGGGAAGTAATGCAGAAGCTCGGAGAGGCGGTAAAAACAGCAATAGAGTAGATCGAGCTGCCCGGCGCTTCCGGGCAGGCAATTAGGCAGTTTAAGCTATATCTAATGGCTTAAACCCTGAATATCTTCAGCGGAAAGTCGGGTGATTTTTTGTACCGTGCTGATATCGATGCCATCTGCCAGCATGGTGCGGGCAATACGCAGTGCCTCATCACGTCGCCCCTTTATCAGTCCTTCCTGTTTGCCTTCCTGTTTGCCTTCCTGTTTGCCTTCTTTTTTGCCTTCTTGTTTACCTTCCAGCTTGCCTTCAAGCCATCCTTTTTGAAATCCTGCCTCATGTAATCTGTCTGCGATCGTCATCAAATGCTCCTTGTGCTGCGGTGAACGTTCGGCAACCCCGCGAATAAACTCACTGAATCGAGGTGCATCGCCAGTTCGTAAAATATAATTAAACAGCGTCTTTATCTGAGTGTCATTAGTCAGTCCGGTAAGTAGCAGGGAAACAATTTGCTCGACCAACCCCATAAGATCGCGTTGACGGATATGTTTTTGGATTAACTCCAGCAGCGCCATACGTCGATGCTGCACAATTTCGTCATCCGGAATAACCGTAATATCCACCAGCGGAAACGCCGCAGCATACAGCTGACGAGCCAGCTTCGGGTTGGCAAACTCATCCAGCCAGCACAGCGAATAAGGGTACGGGCTTTTAGCGCCGTGATAAAACAGCATCGGCACCACCAGCGGCAACTGCTGATGCCCGGCATCTAAATGTTTCTGCATGGCCGCTACCGCATAGCGCATCAGTCTGAATGCCATATGCGCATCCGGTGTGCTTTGGTGTTCAATCACTACATAAATATATCCATCCCCATCCGTCGTTTTCACCGACCACAGCACATCGGAATAGTACGCACGTAAATTCTCTTCGATAAAACTGTCTGACTCGAGTTTAAGCGTCTGAAGATCGCAAAGCTCGCGCAGCGAAGCGGGAAGATGTATTTGTAGGAAATCCCGTGCAGTCTCAGGGTGACGTAAAAATGTTTTAAAAACCGCATCATGCGGTGTTGAAGCGGAAGCTTTGTTCATGGCGATCCTTCACCTGAAAATAAGATGCCATGACTGTAGCGCCGGAAAACCACATCCTCACCTGCAACTTTCTCTCTTTGCGAGGCGATTTCCGGGATAACAACGCCCTTATGTAACGTCTACATTTGTCTGGAACACGTCACGCAGAATCGCCATCTCAATGCGCATTCCCACTTTTTCACCTCCCGGCCTGTGCTATAACAAACCATCACTTTCAGGGAAGACACGATGTGACGCATACCCGAGATATTCCACAATCATTCTGGCGTGATGAGCAGTTGCCGTGGCTGGAACTGCGCAGCACCTGGCAGAGCCAGCAGGCCTATAAGCGGCATCACCACTCTCAGCTCTCGATTGGAGCAATTCTCGAGGGGGAAACGTGCTGTCTGTGCGATGGCGAGGAATACCATCTGCAGGTGGGCGATCTGATTGTGATACCGCCGCTGGCACCTCACAGCTGTAATCCTGTTAACGGACAGTTTCGCAGCTATCATATGCTTTATCTTGATACCCAGTGGTGTCTTGCTAATCTGCCTGCACAGAACACCAATAAGCGGCTTTGCACGCCTGCCCCCGTTATCCGCGATGCGCAATTATTCCAGCGTTATATGCACCTTGTGGCGCTCATGCCGCAACGCCAAACCGCGCAAATAACGGATGCCGCACAAGCATTGCTGCACACGCTGCCGTTGCAGTCGGTCACACCAGAAAACCTAAGCGCCACCAGCCAGTATCTGCGCGAACGGTTGCAGTCCAGCCTGCTCGCGCCGCCCTCACTCGATGAGCTGGCACATGAGTGTCATATGCGTAAAGAGACGCTGATCCGTACCTTTAAGCAGGACACCGGGCTGACGCCAGGAAGTTATCTGAACATCATACGGATTGACTATGCTCGCCAGCGGCTGCGGGCCGGAGACGAAATTGCCGATGTCGGCTACCAGAGCGGGTTTGCCGACCAGAGCCATTTCCATCGCACCTTTGTTCGCTACACCGCCGCCACACCGCGCCAGTACGCGTTGGGACGATCAATATCAGACAATAATTAGCGCTGCGTCAGGCGTACGGTGATCTCAGATTCATTCTCTGAGGTCGCTATGTCGCTGCTTTCTGTACTTTTTCCTTCTGCTTTTCCCGCGCTGGCGCTGGCGCATTTCGTCGCATTGCTTAGCCCCGGGCCGGACTTCTTTTTACTGGTCGGTTACGCCGCACGATACCGGATGCGCGGCAGCGCCGGGTTGTGCGTGGGGATCGCTTTCGGCAACGGGCTGTATGTCCTGCTGGCAATTATCGGTTGGGGGATCCTGCGCCAGCTTCCCCTGTTGTTTACGGTTATTGAGCTGCTGGGCGTGCTCTATTTATTGTGGATTGGCAGCCTGCTGGTACGCAGCCGCCCGCAAACGCTGACCGGAACAGACGCCCAGTCTACCTGTCCAGGATTTGGCAAACAGCTACTGCTGGGATTGGGTTCGTCACTGCTCAACCCAAAAAATGCACTGTTCTATCTGGCACTAATGACCGCCCTGCTCGGCCCGTCGGTGACGCTGCTGCAACAAACCATGAGCGGGATCTGGATGACCAGCGTAGTGCTGTGCTGGGATCTGCTGATCGTGATGTTCATCGGTTTACCGCAGATCCAGCGACGGTTATCCAGAGGGATATTATGGGTAGAACGTATCGCTGGCGGTGTATTGATTATCTTCGGTTGTGCCATCGCTCTGCGGTTTTTGCAGAGCATCGTAGTCTGATTTGCAGGGCGATTTTCTGCACATAAACCGGATAAACTCGTTTAATTAATATCCAATCCGCATTACACTGCGGATGGTAATTACCCGTTCAACTTACTCTTCCTGAGGTGCGATGTGCTGATTGTTACCTGTAATCGTTACGTTTTCTGACCCCGCGTCAGTGAGCGTATCTTCTGTTTGCGCTTCGCGCAGACAGCGTTTTTGATTACATGAAATTCAGTACATTTGCAGTCTGCTTTTTTTCTGTCATCGGTCTGACGTCTCAAAGACGGTATTGAATTTCGCTATTCCCGTTGAGGGTTTTCTCCCGACAAGGAGCTGTTTTATGCAACGGATTCTCGCGTTTTTCTCCCAACGCGCCACAACGCTTTTTTTTCCTGTCGCATTGATTTTATATGACTTCGCCGCCTATCTGTCGACGGACTTGATCCAGCCCGGCATCATTAATGTCGTACGCGATTTCAACGCCGACGTCAGCCTGGCGCCCGCGGCGGTCAGCCTCTATCTGGCGGGCGGCATGGCGCTGCAATGGCTGCTGGGGCCGCTTTCCGACCGAATTGGCCGTCGACCCGTGCTGATTGCGGGGGCGTTAATCTTTACCCTCGCCTGTGCTGCCACATTGTTCACCACCTCGATGACGCAATTTCTGGTAGCCCGATTTGTGCAGGGCACCAGCATCTGCTTTATCGCGACCGTTGGCTATGTCACGGTGCAGGAGGCGTTTGGGCAAACGAAGGCCATTAAGTTAATGGCGATAATCACTTCCATTGTGTTGGTTGCACCGGTTATCGGCCCGCTCTCCGGAGCGGCGCTAATGCACTTTGTACACTGGAAGATCCTGTTTGCCATCATTGCCGTCATGGGGCTTATCGCCCTGATTGGGTTAATGTTAGCCATGCCGGAAACCGTCCAGCGCGGCGCGGTGCCGTTCAGTGCCCGCGGCGTAGTGCGTGATTTCCGCGACGTTTTCCGCAACCGGGTGTTCCTGTTTGGCGCAGCCACGCTGTCGTTAAGCTATATTCCGATGATGAGCTGGGTGGCGGTCTCACCGGTTATTCTGATCGATGCTGGCGGCATGACCACATCGGAGTTTGCCTGGGCACAGGCCCCGGTGTTCGGCGCAGTGATCGTCGCCAATATGGTGGTGGTTCGTTTCGTGAAAGATCCGACCCGACCGCGCTTCATCTGGCGGGCCGCACCTATACAGCTGAGCGGGCTGGCGGTGCTGATTGTCGGCAATTTACTGTGGCCGCACGTCTGGCTGTGGTCGGTGCTGGGGACCAGCCTGTATGCGTTTGGTATTGGGATGATCTTCCCGACGCTGTTCCGCTTTACGCTGTTTTCCAACAAGTTACCTAAAGGAACGGTCTCGGCATCGCTGAATATGGTGATCCTGACGGTGATGGCGGTTTCTGTCGAAATTGGACGCTGGCTATGGTTTAACGGCGGCAGGATTTCGTTTCATCTGCTGGCGGTTGCGGCAGGGATAGCTGTCGTGTTCACGCTGGCAGGCTTACTCAAACGGGTACGCCAGCATGAGGCAACGACGTTAGCCACTGAAAACTAACCTGCCCGCTTATCCGGCCTACGACAACTATGTAGGCCGGATAAGGCGCTAGCGCCGCTTCCGGCTACGGTCACCTCACCTTACGCAATGCGTGCAAATCCCGCGTCTAGATCGGCAATCAGGTCGTCGATATCCTCAAGGCCGATATGCACCCTGACCAGCGTGCCGCTGAAATCTACCTCTCCGGCCGGGCGAATGCTGTTCAGCTCTTCCGGCTGGTTCGCCAGAATGAGCGACTCAAATCCGCCCCACGAATAGGCCATATGGAACAGCGAGAAGTTATCGAGGAAATTCGCCATCTGTTCGTCGGTCAGTCTCTTTTTCAGCACAAACGAAAACAGGCCTGAGCTTCCGATAAAATCACGCTGAAAATACTCATGGCCCGGACATTCCGGTAATGCCGGATGATTCACCCGTGCCACTTCCGGCCTTGCCGACAGCCAGCGGGCAATATGGATGCTGCTCTCCTGATGCTGCTTAAGGCGTACCGCCAGGGTGCGCAATCCGCGGCTGCCGTTGTAGGCCGTATCGGCATCCAGCGTTTGCCCCATCAGATAGGAGTTCTCGCGCAGGCGATCCCAACAACGGGCGTTCGACACCGCCGTGCCCAGCATGGCGTCCGAATGGCCGATGGTGTACTTCGTTCCCGCCTGAATGGAAATATCCACGCCATAATCCAGCGCTTTGAACAGCACGCCCGCCGCCCAGGTGTTGTCGATCATAATGACAATCTCCGGATTCATCGCGCGGATAGCCTTCACCATCCCCGGCACGTCCTGGACTTCCATGGTGATAGAACTTGGTGACTCAAGGAATACAACCTTTGTTTCCGGACGCAGAAGATCGACGATACCTGCACCAATCAGCGGATCGTAATACGTTGTTTCCACGTTGAATTTACTCAGGATCTTATTGCAAAAATCCTGGGTTGGTTCATAGGCCGCACCCGTCATCAGAATATGATCGCCACCCTGAACAAACGCCAGAATCGCATTGGTCACCGCCGCAGCACCACATGGGTACAGCGCGCAGCCAACGCCGCCTTCCAGTTCACTCATTGCCTTCTGGAAGGCAAAGTGGGTATAGGTTCCGCGACGACCATAAAACAGCTCGCCGTTCGCGCGATTGGCGGTGGCATATTTCTTGTCCTTCACGGTATCAAATACCAGTGACGATGCGCGTTGGATAACCGGATTCACCGCTCCCTGGGTGTAGCGTTTGTCGCGACCAGCAACAACCAGGTGCGTTTCAAGCTTCATTGCGTCTTTCATAACATCTCCTGTTCTTAATCCGTGAGAAACCTATACCACCGCAGCAGTTGAGTTTATTTCAGTGTTGGTCTGCTTTTTTCCAGCGAACCGTTCGACAATCTGCGCCGCATTCAAATCATGGATAACGTTGATCAGTGTGGCCGGCGCATCGGTAATGGTGCCCAGCACCACCAGCATCGGGATTGCTTCCATCGGCAGGCCCAGCGTGGTGACGATAAAGATTTCCCCGAGGAACGCCCCGCCCGGCACGCCACCAACGATAATGGCGGAGAGCACCGCAATCAGCATCGTCAGGAAGAAGGTTTCGGTGGTGAATTCCATGCCCAGCACGGAATAGATAAAGACAATTTTTAGCGCGGCAATCATCGCCACGCCGCCCTTGTTGAGGTTAACCAGCAGCGGAATGGAGACATCAACGATTTCCGGGTTAATCCCCATCGCCTTACCGGCACGCAGCGTCACCGGGAGCGTCCCCAGTGAAGAGCAGGTACCCAGCGCGGTCGCAGACGGTTCAATCGCGTTACGCCAAAAGGCTTTGACCGCCGGAATACCGCCGCCAATATACGAATAGAGAATCGAGCCAAAGACAAAGTAGACCAGCGTGGCAACCATAAACAGGCCGATGGCGCGGGCAAAGGTTAACAGTAGTGCAGAGTCCTGACTGGCCATGGTGGCGGCGAAGTAGCAGCCCAGACCAATCGGCGCGACCTTCATAATGATCGAAACGATCTTCATGATCACGGTATTGGCGTCTTCCAGCAGCGACGCAATACGTTTACCGGCCTGATCCGACTGGCCAATTGCGACACCGGCGATGATCGCCATTACGATCAGCGCCAGAATATTGGACTTAGAAAACAGTCCGATAAAGTCGCTGGTGGTGATCATACTGACAAAATCCATCTTACCGCTGCCCGCCTGTACCGACTGCGAGAGATCGATAGTGACGCCCTGCGCCGGGTTATACCAGAGCGCCAGCGCGACGATCCCGGCGGCTGGAATAAAGGCCATGGCGATCGAAACAATAAAGATAATCGCCATAATGCGCCCCAGCCTTTTTAGGTCGGTCATACTGGAGATCGAAGACATAACGCTGATCCCCACCAGCGGCACAATAATCATAAATAGCAGGTTTAAGAATATCTGACCTATTGGCTGGAGTTTACTTGCAAACGATGGGGCATAAATACCTAATAAGCCGCCAATCACCAGAGCAACTAATAAAATAATCGACGATTTGTAGGGTTCGAGTCGTGACCACATAATCGGTACCTTTGGAATAATAATTAATGAGATTAAATTCACAATGTGATGAGTTTCCGTTTCGCCTCCTTTTATTTTGTGACGTAACTCACCTAAGTTGTTATTTTTTCATTTTGCCAGCAAGTTGTTTCCTGTGATTCAATAGTTGCATGTTTAAAATGCGAATGTAACGGCCTATTCGTACCGTTTTTGCAAATCACTTGTGAATTAAAGGAAACTATGAGTACGCCGATTTCACTCAAGCATCTGGAGTTTTTTACTAAAATCGTCGACTGCGGAGGATTGTCAGAAGCCGCGGCGCAGCTCAACGTATCGCCGTCTGCGGTCAGCAAAAGTCTGGCTGCGATGGAAGACACGCTGGGCACGACATTAATTAAACGCACCACCCGCAGTATTACCCTGACCGACGCAGGGCAATATCTCTTCAACCGCGCTAATAAGCTTTTGAAAGAATTCGATGAAACGCTGAATACCACTTCCGGTTATTACCACGGCCCGCAGGGTGAATTACGCATAACCTGCTCAATTGCGTTTGGTTATTCCCGGCTGGTGAACCTGGTGGATAAATATCGCTCCCAGTTCCCGGATGTAAATCTGTATATCGATCTCAACGATAACTTTGTGAATCTGAACGAAACAGATTTCGACATCGCCCTGCGCATCTCCACCGCACCGCCGCAAAACTATGCGATGCGCAAGCTGGTGCCTGTTCGCTGGGCGTACTGTGCCTCACCCGGCTACCTCGCCAAAAAAGGCATGCCCCAGCGTCGAAGCGATCTGGTGGATCATGATTGTCTGGTTTATCCCGGCCTCACACCGGTGCTGAAGGTGGCGGATGAACAGGATCGTCTGCATCAGTTGAAACTGCATATGCCGATCCAGGCCAACAGCAGTCTGGTATTGCTGAAGTCAGTGTTAGAAGATCAGGGAGTGGCGTATTTGCCCACCTATCTGATTGGCGATCATATTCAAAAAGAAGAGATAACGCCGCTGATGCTCGACGGCACTATCACCTGTGAAACTCACGCCCTGTATGCGCTGTACTTTCCCAGCAAGTACAGCAATCCGAAGGTGCGATCGTTTATCGATTTTCTGGTGGCGGAACTCGGCCCCTTGCCCGCCTGGGACAACTGGATCCCTGAGTAAGCCCAGCCCACCTGAAAATGGGAGGCGCTCCACATTTTTTGCGCGATCCCCCCGTCTGGCTCTATCCTTAAGCCTATGAATAAAATTGCTGAACTCAAACGCGCCAAGCGACTGGCACTCTCATTGCTGCTGATTGCCGCTGCCACCTTCGTCATCACGCTGTTTCTACCGCCTAACTTTTGGGTACTGGGGATCAAAGCGATCGCCGAAGCGGCGATGGTCGGCGCACTGGCGGACTGGTTTGCCGTGGTGGCGCTTTTTCGCCGGGTGCCGATCCCGTTTATCTCGCAGCACACGGCGATTATCCCGCGCAATAAGGATCGGATCGGCGAAAATCTCGGGCAATTTGTCCAGGAAAAATTTCTCGATACCCAGTCGCTGGTCGCGCTGATCCGCCGCCATGAACCGGCGCTGTTGATCGGCAACTGGTTCAGCCAGCCGGAAAACGCCCAGCGCATCGGCCAGCATCTGCTGCAAATTATGAGCGGTTTTCTCGAACTGACCGACGACTCGCGCATTCAACGGCTGATCAAGCGGGCGGTGCACAAGGCCATCGACAAGGTCGATCTCTCCGGTACCAGCGCGCTGATGCTGGAAAGCATGACCAAAAACAATCGCCATCAGGTGCTACTCGACACGCTGATCGCCCAACTGATCGCCCTGCTCCAGCGCGACAGCTCGCGAGCGTTTATCGCCAGACAGGTCGTGCACTGGCTGGAAACCGAGCATCCGCTGAAAGCGAAGATCCTGCCAACCGAATGGCTGGGCGAGCACAGCGCCGAGCTGGTGTCTGATGCCGTTAACTCCTTGCTGGATGACATCAGCCACGATCGCGCACATCAGATCCGCCATGCCTTCGATCGCGCCACGTTTAAGCTCATCGATAAGCTCAAACACGATCCGGAGATGGCCGTGCGGGCCGAAAGCCTGAAAAGCTATCTGAAGGAAGATGAAGCCTTCAACCGTTATCTTGGCGAGCTGTGGGCAGACCTGCGTCAGTGGGTGAAAACCGACATTAACGCCGATGATTCCCGCGTGAAGCAGCGCATCGCCAGCGCCGGGCAGTGGTTCGGCGAAACGCTGGTAGCCGACAGTGCCCTGCGCACCTCACTGAATGGGCATCTGGAGCAGGCCGCACATAAAGTAGCGCCAGAGTTCGCCACCTTCCTGACGCGCCACATTAGCGACACGGTGAAAAGCTGGGATGCACGCGATATGTCGCAGCAAATCGAGCTGAACATCGGTAAAGATTTGCAGTTTATCCGCGTCAACGGCACGCTGGTTGGCGGTTCTATTGGGCTGGTGTTATATCTGTTGTCGCAAATTCCTTCCCTGCTGACGCTGGCGAATTTTTAAGGAGAAAAATTCAATGACGATGAACATCCGCATTTTTTCCCTGCGCGAAACACCGGAAAAACTGCACGAGGTCACCGCTTACTTTCAGCAACAATGGGCCTCAGAAGACTCCATGAGAGTTTACGAGGATGCACTGCATCGTTGTATTGGCGCAAAGAACCCGCTACCGCAGTGGTACTGGATGCAGGACGGCGACAGCATTGTTGGCTGCGCCGGATTGATCACCAATGATTTTATCAGTCGCGGCGAACTGTGGCCGTGGCTATGCGCACTCTATATCGATCCTCGCTATCGTGGTCACGGTCTGGCGTTTCGCCTGATTGAACATATTGCGCAGCAGGCCAGACAGTTAGGCTTTATGCGGCTTCATTTGTGTACTGACCTGGAAGGTTTATACGAGAAAGCGGGATTTTACTTTGACGGGCCGGGCTATCATCCGTGGGGGGAAGTCTCACGGGTCTACAGCCGTAATCTGTAAGCGCACAATTGTTGTACATCAATAAAGCCAGATAAATTGCATGGTTATAATGCGACGTCTTTTTACTGTCTCCCGTGTTACGGGGAAGGAAAATCATGTCGCTAATCACCGATTTACCCGCCATTTTTAATCAATTCTCCGACGCCCGTCAGAAAGGTTTTCTCACCGTAATGGATCTTAAAGAGCAGGGTATCCCGCTCGTTGGGACCTATTGCACCTTTATGCCGCAGGAGATAGCGATGGCGGCAGGCGCGGTCGTCGTTTCACTATGCTCAACCTCTGATGAAACCATAGAAGAGGCCGAAAAAGATCTGCCACGTAACCTGTGTCCGCTGATCAAAAGCAGCTACGGATTTGGTAAAACGGATAAATGTCCGTATTTCTACTTCTCTGACCTAGTGGTGGGCGAAACGACCTGCGATGGTAAAAAGAAGATGTACGAGTACATGGCTGAATTTAAAGCGGTACATGTGATGCAACTGCCCAACAGCACCAGTGATGCGGCTTCACGGGCGCTGTGGAAAGCCGAGATCCTGCGTTTGCAGCAGGTTATCGAAGCCCGTTTTGGCACCCCGATTACCGAAACTGCGCTACGTGAAGCTGTTATTCTAAAAAACCAGGAACGTCGTGCACTGGCAAACTTCTACCGCGTTGGTCAGCTCAACCCACCCGCACTCAGCGGCAGTGACATTCTGAAAGTCGTCTACGGTGCAACCTTCCGCTTTGATAAAGCAGCACTGATCGACGAGCTTAATAGCATGGCCGAGCGGGTACATCAGGAATGGCAGGCCGGGAAACGTCTGGCGTCGCGTCCACGCATACTGATAACCGGCTGCCCCATCGGCGGCGCGGCAGAAAAAGTGGTTCGTGCCATTGAAGAAAACGGCGGTTGGGTGGTGGGCTATGAAAACTGCACCGGGGCGAAAGCCACTGAACAGTGCGTGGAGGAAACTGGCGACGTCTACGACGCGCTGACCGATAAATACCTCGCCATCGGCTGCTCATGTATTTCCCCTAACGATCAACGTCTGAAAATGCTCAGCCAAATGGTTGAAGAGTACCAGGCTGACGGCGTCGTCGATGTCATTTTACAGGCTTGCCACACTTACGCCGTTGAATCACTCGCCATCAAACGCCACGTCCGCCAACAGCACAACATTCCCTACATCGCCATTGAAACTGACTACTCCAGCGCGGATATCGGCCAGCTTAGCACTCGTGTCGCCGCGTTCATTGAAATGTTGTGAGGAACAGGGATGACATACTCAATAGGGATAGATTCCGGCTCCACAGCGACTAAAGGTATTTTGCTGGAAAGTAACGTCATCAGACGTCGCTTTCTCTGCCCAACACCTTTTCGCCCTGCCGAAGCAATCGCGCAGGCATGGGAAACACTGCAGGCGGGGCTGGACGTTAGACCATTTTTAACCCTCACTGGCTACGGACGGCAGCTCGTGGATTATGCTGACAAACAGGTCACTGAAATTTCCTGCCACGGACTGGGGGCACGCTTGCTGGCTCCCAGTACCCGCACAGTGATTGATATCGGCGGTCAGGACAGTAAAGTCATCCAGCTAGATGATGATGGTAACCTCAGCGATTTCTTGATGAACGACAAATGTGCGGCTGGGACCGGACGATTTCTGGAAGTCATCTCACGCACGCTCGGCGCCAGCGTAGAGCAGTTAGATGCGATTACCGCTGGCGTCGAACCACATGCCATCACCAGCATGTGCACGGTTTTTGCCGAGTCAGAGGTTATCAGCCTGCGCTCTGCGGGTGTCGCGCCGGAGACCATTTTAGCGGGTGTGATCAACGCGATGGCCCGACGCAGCGCGAATTTCATCGGACGGCTTTCAGGGCAGGCTCCACTGTTATTTACCGGGGGAGTAAGCCACTGTCACGCCTTTGCTCGTATGCTTGAAGGCCACATTGGCATTCCCGTACACACGCATCCCGACGCGCAGTTTGCTGGGGCGATTGGGGCCGCGTTAATTGGTCAGCGTCAGGGGAAACGTGAGTGAAGGAAACACTGTTCTTGTTTCATACTACCCTCGGCGTCATCAAAACGCGTAAAGCGCTACAGGCTGCGGGTATGTGCTTTCGGGTGGCAGATATTCCCCGCGAGCTACGCGGTGGCTGCGGGCTGTGCATTTACATCGACTGTGTTGCTGGCAAGGAGGATGAGTGGATAATTGCGGGTCATACCGAATCTATCTACCGTCTTGAAAACGGAGACTGGCGCTGCCTTGCCACTTTTCCTCCTTCCTGAACGTGCCAGGGGACTTATTTTTATTTTACTTTTCATTATCATTTACACATGTAATATAACAATTATCAGCTAACAGCGCGAAATGAGAGTCCGTATGTCCCAGGGAAGCCCAGATTCAAATCGTCATGCCATCAGCGTCGCGCTTTTTGGCATGCTGGTCTTAACACTGGGTATGGGAATTGGGCGCTTTCTGTATACGCCAATGCTGCCGGTGCTGCTGTCGGAAGGTCAATTTACATTTGACCAACTCTCCTGGATTGCCAGCGCCAACTACGCCGGGTATCTGGCAGGAAGTCTGCTCTTCTCCTTCGGGCTCTTCCATCTTCCCTCTCGCTTACGCCCGATGTTGCTAACGTCCGCGCTCGCTACCGCAGGGCTGATTCTGGCGATGACCAGCTTTACGCAGCCCGCGCTGGTGATGCTGATCCGCTTTCTGGCGGGCGTCGCCAGTGCCGGTATGATGATCTTTGGCTCAATGATCGTTCTGCATCATACCCGGCATCCCTTCGTGATCGCGGCGTTGTTCTCCGGCGTTGGTGCAGGTATTTTGCTGGGCAATGAATATGTCATTAGCGGTCTGCATTTTGCGCTTTCATCGCACACGCTCTGGCTGGGCGCAGCGGCAGCCTCGGCTCTGTTCTTCGTGCTACTGGTTATACTCCTGCCATCTCGCGATCACGTGCTCCCCGCTGCGGCCCCGGTAAAAACAGAGCATCAGCCTATGTCCTGGTGGCTGCTGGCTCTACTGTACGGGCTGGCCGGATTTGGCTACATCATTGTCGCCACCTACCTGCCGCTAATGGCGAAAAGTGCCGGTTCGCCGCTGTTGACTGCCCATCTCTGGTCGCTGGTCGGCATATCGATAATTCCGGGGTGTTTCGCCTGGCTGTGGGCCGCCCGACGCTGGGGAGTATTGCAATGCCTGACGGCGAATTTGCTGATTCAAAGCGCCTGCGTGGTCATGACGCTCGCCAGCGGCTCCTTGCCGCTGCTGGTGATAAGCAGCATGGGGTTTGGCGCAACGTTTATGGGAACCACTTCACTGGTGATGCCGCTTGCCCGTCAACTAAGCGTACCGCGCAATATTAATCTGCTGGGCCTGGTCACTCTGACTTACGGCATTGGACAAATACTTGGTCCGCTATTAACCAGCCTGCTGGGAAGCGGCGCACAGGCGATCGTTAACGCCACGGTGTGCGGCGCGGTCGCGTTGTTTATTGCGGCACTTATCAGCCTCACGCAATTATACAAACAGCGTTTCGCCTCGCCCAAAAGGGTATAACCGGCTAACGTCTAAAGAAGATATATTCGGATTAGTCCGCAATTAAATGTCAGCATTTAATAAACCGCAAATAATCGGCAATTACCCGCCAGACAATTTATAATCCCCAGTTGTTCATTTATAAACTCAATTTAAAATGCGTAAAAATGGACATATTAATTCAACATCAACACCATCTTCGGGAAAAGTTTATGTCGTGGTTTAAAAAAATACTACTGGGGTTAATTATTTTGGCGGGTTTAATTGGCACGCTAAAGGATTATAAAGACTTTGGCCTGTTTGGCGCACTGGGATTGTTTATTATCTTCCTGTTATCAACAACATTCTTATGGCAATGGGCCTCTGGCAAGTTACCGGAGATAACAAAGTTACATGCCATACTTATTTTACTGGCCAGCGCGGTAGCCTCTATTTTTGTTATCAATATGGCAATTGCCGGAAATTTGCATGTGGATTTAATGGAAGTCATGCGCGTTACCATTACCCATAATCCGCTTTTTTATCTGATCCTCTGCGTGGTCGCATGGGTAAAAGTGGGCATCTGGCAATGGCTGTTTAGCGGTGTACAGATGAAAGAAAGTCAGCCGGTTTAAACTCCAACAGATGTAAAAATGGCGTCTTAACCAAGACGCCTTTTTCGTACTAGTATAACTACTTAGAACTGATAGGTCAGACCCGCAACAACCTGATTGTCGCCGTCTTTGCCATCGAGCAGGTTAATTTTGTAACCCACATCAGCAACCATGTTTTTGTTGAAGTAGTAGTCTGTGCCCAGCGCAACGTATTCGGTCAGATCAGTGTTGTTGTTATCACGCGCATGAACGTAAGCCACGTTCGGACGCAGACCAAAATCAAACACATACGCCGCCATCGCTTCAAAGTGCTGCGCTTTGTCCGCATCCTGAATCAGGTTATGGGATTCACCGTACATGGTCGCAACGTAGATAGCGTTTGCATCATATTTCAGGCCAGCACCCCAGAATTCTGCGTTTTCGCCATCCCAACCATTTTGTTTCTGCTGAGCAGTCACAGAACTGTTGGTGTAGGCTGCAATGGCAGATACGCCGGAATCAGCGATATTGTCGTAGCCCAGGGAGAAGCCGTAGCCATTGCCGTGCTGTTTCGTCGGATCCTTATCGGAATCATCCTGACCCTGATATTGCGCGCCCAGGCTCAAGCCATCAACGGCACCAAACAGATTTTTGGTGCGGAGTGTTGCAACGCCAGAAGTGCGTGTAGTAAGGAAGCGGTCAGTATTTTCATAGGAGTCACCGCCGAACTCTGAGAGAGTGTCAGTGTAAGCTCCCACGTCGTAAGCGATACCGTAGTTACGACCGTAGTCAAAGCTAACGTCATGGCCATAATCCAGACCAGCAAACGCCAGACGTGTATTAACACCATTCTGAGAACCTTCTGCTTTAGCGGCATCAAATTGACTTTCAAACTGACCATAGCCAGTCAGTTGATCGTTGATTTGAGTCTCACCGCGAAAACCCAGACGTGCGTAGGTGCCGTCAGCATCGGTGCCGTCAGTCCAGGAGTGGACCGCTTTCACTTTGCCGTACAAATCAAGTTTGTTGCCATCTTTATTATAAATTTCCGCTGCATGAACGGAAGTGACGCCTAATGCCATCACTGCTAATACCACTGCTGACTTTTTCATATTTTTACTCACTTTTAATTGTGAATTTTGCTATCAACTTTGTTATGAAGGCAGGAAGTCCTCATAAAAAAGCCCCCTGAATATCAAGGGGAGAAATCAATAACACACCAATAAAGGCAATAATGAAGTGGCAATAAATAATTCACTACTCAGATTTCAGTTAAATCCAGGCTAAGAGCAGATATGTTTACTCTTGATTCTCACTCTGATTAATAGAGCGATGTAACATTAACGCCTCAGCGATAATATCTTGTTTACTTTTTCGCGTTTCAAATGCCAGCGTCCGGACATATTCCCACAGAGAAGTATCAACACGGGCACTTAAAAGAACCATATCTTTAGATCGGGTACCCCTGGCTTTTCGGATATCGGGATAATCTCGAGAAGGCATCGTCATCATCTCCTGAACGCAATAAGACACTTATGGCGATGAAATATGCAGTCAGTGTAAAAACATGTCAACGGTAAAAAACATTCACAATCGTAATAAAACTGTTAATAAAAGAAAGTAAAATGGAATGATATTTCAAGTGAAAGATAACTTGTTTATAGAATAATATGTAATTTTAACTTTACATATATTCATTTTTATTCATTTGATTAAAAACACATGAGGCATTGACAAAAATCAGCACATGCAGTCAAAACATCATTACAGCCAATAAGTTACACACCGTTATTAATGTCTACTTTTACGCGAACTGCTTGTTTTTATGTACTGTTATGCAAAGAGATCGCACCCAAAGCACTACGGGAATCACTTTGATTCTCACTTAATACAGACCAGTTTTGTCTAAAAATACGCACGAAAAGGTAAAAATAAGGTAAATAACGCATTTTTTCGCATGCGAAATTAAGTTGTTATTAATTGATGTAAATCAAATTACATCACACAGGGGCAGCGAAAAAATGATCATTGAAGACTATGGAAACCATTTTTTACATGAGGTTTAAGACGTGAAAAGAAAGGTTGCTATGCAATGCCGAGCGGGCCGGAACAGCCCGCATGAGAGGTGGTAAAATCAAGCGTTAACTTTATCCAGCGGCCAGGAGTCAAACAGATAGCCATCGAAGTCGATGTCATCAACATTTGAAAACTCCAGCAGGCGCTGTTTGACGTTTTCCAGATGCTGCCACATCGCCAGCTTGGCCGCGCGGGCATCCTTTTTGATTAACGCCGCCAGGATCTGTTTATGGTCGCCCATCCACTCTTTACGATAGTGGGTATCATCGAGATGGCTATGAAGCTGGATCCACATCGGGTTGTTCTCGCGCCACTGCCATGACTGGCGAAACAGCTCCACCAGCATGCTGTTATGCGTGGCCTCGGCGATAGCGAGATGGAACTGCATGTCACCGCTTTCAGAACCGTTCGGTTCGCTGGAGGCCAGCTCCCGCTCTTCCAGTTGCAACGCCTGACGCATTTTGACGATATCTTCGCGGGTGGCCTGCAGCGCGGCAAATTCGGCGATGTTGCTTTCCAGCAGCTGTCGCGCCTGGAGCAGCTCAAACGGGCCGGCATCATTGCAATGATTCACATCCGAACTGTCGATGGTCTGAGCTTCTGCATTGTCGAGCACGTAGATCCCGGCGCCACGACGCACGTCCACCAGACCTTTAATTTCCAGCATGATTAACGCTTCGCGCACCACCGTGCGAGTGACATTGAGTCTCTCGGCAATTTCACGCTCCGGCGGCAAGCGCTCACCAGGCTGGTACGGCGTCTGGACAATCAGATCGCGGATCATTGCACCCACTTCCTGGTAGGGTCTTTGCTGAGAAGTGTTTGATTTCATCGTGTTATGTCCGTCAGATGCGTCAATTCAGAATCCGGAGGCTGGATGACTGCGCACACCTTATCCGGCCTACCAATAACGTTTTTTCGCCTGAACTATAGCATTTGCGGGAAGCCAAAAACAGAAAACGGGTCAACCAAATTAGTATTTTGATTGACCCGTCATACCTGGGAGGTTATTCGTCAGCGCTTAACGCGGCAACACTCTCACGCGCGCCCAGCTCGCACAGTTGTTGATACATGGCGGTAACCGTCGCAACAAAGTCGGTGTTTTCCGCCAGATCATGACCAAAAATGCCGCTCAACCCCAGCAGCGCCGTCACGCGTTCGGCTCCCTGGAACTGTTGGTTAATGCGCTGGAATTCGGCCTGCATTGGGTCGACAACATCAATGACCTGCCCCTGTTCATCCACACCGTGGGTGTAGCGCATCCAGCCCGCGATGCCCAGTGCCAGATGACGCCAGCCGCTGCCGTTTTGCAGATGCAGACGCACCGGATCCAGCAGGCGCTGCGGCAGCTTCTGGCTGCCGTCCATCGCAATCTGCCAGGTACGGTGGCGCAGAGATGGGTTGCTGAAACGCTCGATCAGCAGCGTCGCGTAGGCGTTGAGATCGGTACCTTCCGGCATCGAAAGCGTCGGCGCTTGCTCCTGCATCATCAGTGCAAACGCCGCTTTGCGGTATGCTGGATTGGTCATGGTGTCAGCGATGGTTTCATAACCGCCGAGATAGCCCAGATAAGCGAGGAAAGAGTGGCTGCCGTTGAGCATGCGCAGTTTCATCATTTCAAACGGTACTACGTCGGCAACAAACTGTGCGCCGACTTTGTCCCAGTCAGGGCGACCGTTAACAAAGTTGTCTTCAATCACCCACTGGCGGAACGGTTCGCAGGCGATAGCGCACGGATCGTAAACGCCCAACTGGTCGGCAATCTCCTGCAACGTTTCTGGCGTTGCCGCCGGAACAATGCGGTCTACCATGGTGCACGGGAAAGTGGCGTTTGCTTCAATCCACTGCGCCAGCTGCGGGTCACGCGCCTGCGCCAGGCCCAGCACCGCGACTTTCGCCACATGCCCATTTTCACGCACGTTATCGCAGGACATCACGGTAAAGGCCGCCAGCCCCTGCTCACGACGCAGATGCAGCGCCTGTACGATGTAACCAATCGCCGATTTCGGCGCGGATGGATTTGCCAGATCGTGTTTAATCAGCGGGTTATTGAGATCTAACTGGCCACTGGCAGCATCGGTGCAGTAGCCTTTTTCCGTGACCGTCAGCGAGACAATTGCCGTCTGCGGGCGTGCCATGGCCTGTAAAATACCATCACAGCCGTCAAGCTCTGGGTGCAGCGCTTCTTTCATCGAGCCGATCACTTTCAGCACGGTGTTGTCCGCGCCTTTTTCCGCCACGGTATACAGCAATTGTTGCTTGCGCAGGTTTTCAATCAGTATGCAGTCATTACCCGGCATCAGGTTAACTTCACAGATACCCCAGTCGCTGTCGGTGGTTTCCAGCAGATGGTGGGTGTACAGCGCCTGATGCGCGCGGTGAAAAGCGCCGCATCCCAGGTGAACAATGCGGGATTGCAGACGAGAGCTGTCCCATGCAGGGCGTGCAACCGGCAGGTTGCTATTGGCAATTGTCGTTGTCATTGTGAACTCCAGATCCCGTCGGAAAGACCAACGGAGAGAAAAGAAAAAAGCCGGCCAGACAGGCGACCGGCAACACTGCTTTAGCGGCTAAAGAAAGCGCGCTGGATAGCCATCTCAACGCCACGCACTTCCGCCAGGCCTTTCAGGCGACCAATCGCGGAGTAACCTGGGTTGGTTTTCTTTTTCAGGTCGTCAAGCATCTGGTGACCGTGGTCCGGGCGCATAGGGATCAGATCCTCTTTGCCCTCGGCTTTACGGCGCTGTTCTTCCTCAACGATCGCTTTCACCACTTCGTACATGTCAACGTCGCCATTTAGATGCGCCGCTTCATGGAAGGTTTTCGGGTTATCTTCACGCAGCGTGGAGCGCAAATGGGTGAAGTAAATGCGCGGGCCAAACTGTTTGATCATGTCGACCAGGTCGTTATCCGCACGAACGCCGTAGGAGCCGGTACACATGGTGAAACCGTTCGCCATGCTGTTGACCGTATCGACCATCCACTGCATATCTTCCACGGTGGAAACAATGCGTGGCAGGCCAAGGATTGGGCGCGGCGGATCGTCCGGGTGTACCGCCATGCGCACACCAACCTCTTCTGCTACAGGAATAATCGCCTTCAGGAAGACGGCAAAATTCTCACGCAGCGCAGCTTTATCGATATCCTTATAGCGTTCAAGATGCTGGCGGAACTGGTCGAGCGTGTAGCCCTCTTCCGCGCCCGGCAAACCGGCGATGATATTGCGGGTCAGACGTGCTTTGTCTTCTTCGCTCATGGTGGTGAAGCGTTCATTCGCCTGCGCAATCTCTTCGGCGGTGTAGTCCGCTTCCGCGCCAGGGCGTTTGAGGATATGCAGCTCAAAGGCGGCAAATTCAATTTGATCGAAACGCAGCGCTTTGGAGCCGTCCGGCAGGACGTATTCCAGGTCGGTACGGGTCCAGTCGAGAACCGGCATAAAGTTGTAGCACACGGTACGAATGCCGCACTGGGCCAGGTTACGCAGGCTTTGCTGGTAGTTGGCAATCCACTGCTGATAGTTGCCGGAACGGGTTTTAATGTCTTCGTGGATCGGTACGCTTTCGACGACCGACCATACCAGGCCCGCCTGCTCAATAATGGCTTTGCGTTTCAGGATCTCATCAACCGTCCACACTTCCCCGTTCGGGATATGGTGCAAGGCAGTGACAACGCCCGTTGCACCCGCCTGACGCACATCCGCTAAGGTGACCGGATCGTTAGGACCATACCAGCGCCATGTCTGTTCCATGTTTTATTCCTCGTTTACGTTATGGACTCGACGATATGGCACATAAATTCCTCCTTTTGGTATTACATGTCAACCTGAAGCGATAAATTGGTTAACCAAATCACGATATCTGCTGACCATACCGCTAATTAACGGCCATACAACCCAGTATTAATGTAAACATGTAACGCAATGTGACATCCATCGCATCATAGGTTGACCTATATATGTAACATCTCAACCAAAATCATAATAGTTCAACCAAAGTAAGGTAGACGTTATATGCACGTTCTCAATATTCTGTGGGTTGTATTCGGCATCGGCCTGATGCTGGTGCTCAATTTAAGATTCAAGATAAACTCGATGGTCGCTCTGCTGTTGGCGGCACTCTCGGTCGGTATGCTGGCGGGAATGGATTTAATGGAACTGCTGCATACCATGAAATCCGGTTTTGGCAGCACGCTGGGTGAGCTGGCGATTATCGTGGTATTCGGGGCCGTCATCGGTAAGCTGATGGTTGATTCCGGGGCAGCGCATCAGATTGCCCATACGCTGCTGGCGCGACTCGGTCTACGTTACGTGCAGCTGTCGGTGATCATTATTGGTCTGATCTTCGGCCTGGCGATGTTCTATGAAGTGGCGTTTATTATGCTGGCACCGCTGGTGATCGTCATTGCCGCGGAAGCGAAGATCCCGTTCCTTAAGTTGGCGATTCCTGCGGTTGCCGCCGCCACCACCGCTCACTCACTGTTCCCACCGCAGCCGGGTCCGGTCGCGCTGGTTAACGCCTACGGCGCTGACATGGGCATGGTTTACATCTACGGTATCCTGGTGACCATTCCGAGCGTGATCTGCGCCGGACTTATCCTGCCGAAATTCCTCGGCAACCTCGATCGTCCAACGCCGTCATTCATGAAGGCCGACGTACCGGTTGACCAGAACAACCTGCCGTCCTTCGGCGTGTCTATTCTGGTGCCGCTGATCCCGGCGATCATCATGATCTCCACCACCATCGCCAACATCTGGCTGGTGAAAGGGACGCAGGCGTGGGAAGTGGTCAACTTCTTAGGCTCCTCGCCGATTGCAATGTTTATCGCCATGGTTGTCGCCTTCGTGCTGTTTGGTACCGCGCGCGGTCACGACATGCAGTGGGTAATGAACGCCTTTGAAAACGCGGTGAAAAGCATCGCCATGGTGATCCTGATCATCGGCGCGGGCGGCGTACTGAAGCAAACCATTATCGATACCGGCATCGGCGATACCATCGGCATGCTGATGTCGCACGGCAATATTTCTCCCTACATCATGGCGTGGTTGATAACCGTGCTGATTCGTCTGGCAACGGGTCAGGGCGTGGTCTCAGCCATGACGGCGGCGGGGATTATTAGCGCAGCGATCCTCGACCCGGCAACCGGTCAACTGGTGGGCGTCGACCCGGCGTTGCTGGTGCTGGCAACAGCGGCCGGCTCCAACACCCTGACCCATATCAATGATGCTTCGTTCTGGCTGTTCAAAGGCTACTTTGACCTGTCGGTGAAGGATACGCTGAAAACCTGGGGTCTGCTGGAGCTGGTAAACTCCGTGGTTGGCCTGATAATCGTGTTGATCATCAGCATGATTGCATAACGTCGATACCGCTCTGGCCTATAGCGCCAGAGCGGTTTTCCATCCTGCCTCAACAATCCTCAATAATCAGATACACCGCTTTCACCGGGCCATGCACCCCAACCACCTTGATAAGCTCAATATCCGCCGTCGAGCTGGGTCCACTGATGATATTAATGCATGATGGCATACGCTCACCGGCCTGTGCTTTCTGATGCAGCTTTTCTGCCAGCTGCGCCACGCGCGGCAGGATGGTGCTTTTACGCAGCACGAAAATCGAGGACTCCGGCAACAGGCTCAGGGAGCGCCCGCGCTCTGGTGCGGAAAACAGTACCACGCCGCCGGACTCGGTCAGACCATACTCGGCATACACCACGCCCACTTTCGCCTGCTCGGCCTGAGTAATATTTTCGCTACCACGCGCTGGGTCCCAGACCACAGCGTGGCATTCCTGCTGTAAGCGTTCGGTGATACCCAGATCCACCAGCCGGCTGTCGCCGCTCAGCACCACAGGCTGCTGACCCAATTCTTTACACAGGCGCAGCGCCGCGTCTGCGGCCTGGTCCTCGCTGGTCAGTTCGCAGCGGGCCAGCATCACTTCGCTGGCAAACTGGATAAACGCAGAGCAGCGCTGCTCGGGGCTAAGCTCGGTCAGGCGCTCGTTGGCATAGTTGTTAACCGGCGCGGCATCTGCTTGCGGCTCGAAGCGCAGCGGGCGACCCAGCGCCTGGGCGATGGTGTTTAAAAACGCGGTACGGTTATCCATTCTTTTTCTCCTGCGCCTGATGTTTCTTAAACCAGCTACGGAAGCTCTCGCCGTCAGCATCAGGCAGATCGCGCGCCTCCATCCAGTCACCAATCGCGCCAACCTTGAGCGGGGTTTTGCCGCCATTGATAAACCAGCTCGCCGCATGCGCGCCCGCCATCATCCCGACTTTCCACAGCCCCGGATGGCTATTGGCATAGGCGAACATCTTGATCGCCCGTCGCTCGGCTTTCGGCGTAATGCCCTCCTCGGCCATCACCCGGCGATGACGCAGGATCAGTTTTGACAACGGAATACGCACCGGGCAGACGCTGTCACAGGCCGTGCATAAAGAACAGGCGTACGGCAGGTCTTTAAAATCTTTATAGCCGCCGAGCAGCGGAGAAATCACCGCGCCGATAGGTCCAGGATAGATAGAGCCATAGCCGTGTCCGCCGATGTGGCGGTACGCCGGACAGGTATTCATACAGGCTCCGCAGCGGATGCAGCGCAGCACATCGCGAAACTCTGAGCCCAGCACCTGCGAGCGACCGTTATCGACAATCACCAGATGGAACTCTTCCGGTCCGTCAACGTTATCCGCCTCACGCGGGCCGGTCAGCCAGGTGTTGTAGCCCGTGAGACGTGCGCCCACGGCGCTGCGCGCCAGCATGGTGATCAGCACATCCACCTCGGCAAAGGTCGGCGCGATACGCTCCATGCCCATCACCGCAATGTGCGTTTTCGGCAGCGTGGTGCACATGCGCGCGTTGCCTTCGTTGGTCACCAGACACACCGAGCCGGTTTCCGCCACGGCAAAGTTACAGCCAGTAATACCGATTTCGGCACTGAGGAAATCCTCGCGGATCTTCTGACGAATGAACAAAGTCATAGCTTCCGGGGTTTCCGGGCCGTCATACCCCAGACGTTCGTTCAGCACGCGGCGGATCTGGTAGCGATCTTTATGAATCGCCGGGACCACGACGTGCGAAGGCGGATCCTGATCCAACTGCAGGATATATTCCCCGAGATCGGTTTCGATCACCTGGATTCCGGCATCCTGCAGCACGTGGTTGACGCCGATTTCTTCGGTCACCATCGACTTGGACTTCACCACCTTCTTCGCATTTTTACTCTGCGCGACCTGCAAAATGTAGCGAGTGGCGTCTTCTTTGGTTTTGGCGAAATAGACGTGTCCGCCGTTTTCCGTCACTTTCTCAGAGAGTTGGTACAGGTAAGCGTCGAGGTTGCTCAGAACGTGATCGCGGATCTGGCTGGCACGATCGCGCCAGTCTTCCCAGTGGCCTAACTCATCGACCATTTTTTGCCGATTCGCGCCGATACGCTCCTGCGCATTAGCCACGGCTTTGCGCATGATCGGATCTTCTATCTGCTGACGAATACGCAGTTTAAATTCTACATCGCTGGTTTTTATCGACATCTCTTTCCCCTCAGCGGCTCATCAGCACTTCAGCAATATGCATCACTTTGACCGGCTGGCCTTCCCGTTGCAGTCGGCCGCCAATGTTCAGCAGGCAGCTAACGTCTGCGCCAATCAAATATTCCGGCTTTGCATCCATCAGATGTAAGACTTTCTCTTTCACCATCTCACCGGATATCTCGGCCATCTTGACCGAGAACGTCCCGCCAAAGCCGCAACAGGTATCCTGATCGGCAAACGTCAACAGCTCCAGTCCGCGCACATTTTTCAGCAGCGTAAGCGGCTCTTCCTTCACTCCCAGTTTGCGGGTCAAGCTACAGGAAGGATGATACACAGCGCGGCCCTGGAGGCTGGCACCAACGTCAACCACGCCCAGTTTGTTGACGATAAAGGAGGTGAGATCCTGCATACGCGCGGAAACTTTTTCAGCACGCAGCGCCCATTCCGGTTCATCGGCCAGATACGTCGGGTAGCTTTTTACCGCGTAGGTGCAGGAGCCTGCCGGGGAGATAATCGGATCGTCGTTGTCTTCCAGCGCGGCGATCAGGTTTTTCATCCCGGGGATCGCCTCTTTGATGTATCCGCTGTTGATGGCTGGCTGACCGCAACACCCTTGCTTCTCGGGGAAATTCACGCGACAACCCAGTTTTTCCAGCAGCAATACGGAGTCTCGTGCCATCCGTGATTTCAGTGCGTCACCAATGCAGGTAACAAAGAAATTTACATTCACAATAACTACTCCATTGCTTCATTTCTGTTTATTGCGCTTGATATCGCGATATCAAGCAAAGATTCAGCTGTATTTCACGCCCAGTTTTTGTATTTGCTTGTTTTACTAATGTCTGGGTTCATTATGATGCACGGATCGTTTTCCTTTGATAGCGACTCTCCTCCTCTTATATCAGGACAATCGCAAATGTCTGTATTTTCATTTGTATGACAAAACCAAATAATCCCCTAATCAACATGCATATGCAATACCCATGTTTATTTATTTCGGACTTGCTCACATTTTTATATTGAAAACAACAGTGTTATTAACACCTTATAAAATAGTTTCGAATGATTACTACCTTCGTCACTACCATTATTAAAAATGTTATTAAATAACCACTTATGGGTATTTACCTTGCTCTTAAGTATATTTATCTGGCATTGAATTTTAATTAAAAGATTACAATAGTTACAAAACCATAAATCATAATTACTTTATTCACTGAAGCGATTCAGTTTACATATTTTATTTACACGGCAATGTAGCCTTCCCGCCATAAATATAAATCAGGTTTAATGAACCAATCAGGAATAGCAATGAACGAATATTTTATGTTTGCCCTGGCACTCTCTCCTTTACTACTTATGGTATTTTTAATACTGAAATTAAAAATGCCCATCCATTATTCCGTACTGATTTCTTTGGTATTCACCGCTGCACTATCGGCAATATTCTGGGAAATGCCCGTACAAAATCTGAAAGCCGCGATAGGCTATGGCGCACTGAAGGGGTTATGGCCGATTGTGATTGTGATCCTCGGCGCTATCTTCAGTTATAACGTCATGCAGGCGACCAAAGCGCTGGATATTTTGCGCGATATTCTCGCCAGCATTAGCGAAGATAAGCGTATTCAGGTGCTGCTGATTTCATGGTGTTTTGGTGGATTTCTTGAAGCCGCAGCGGGCTATGGCACGGCGGTCGCTATTCCGATCGGCATTCTCATTGCGCTGGGATTCAACCCGCTGAAAGCAGCGATTGCTTCTCTCGTGGCGAATACCGTTCCCACCGCATTCGGCGCGGTCGGGATCCCGGTTTCTATTCTGGCTGAACAGGTTAATCTGCCGGTTTATACCTTAGGCGGAACCATTATTTTGCAGCTCGCGCTGTTTAATATCCTGCTGCCGTTTGTGATTGTCTGCATTATTGGCGGCGGCCTGAAAGCCATTCGTGGCGTATTTCTGATCACGTTGATTTGCGGCATTTCCACGCTGATTCCGCAATACTTTGTCGCCATCCATCTTGGCGCGGAATTACCCGCTTTTGCCGGTAGCCTGGTCAGCCTGTTTGCCGTGGCGATGGTCAGTCGCCTGCGCAAAGGGAAAACCGATCCAGAGTGGCGCATTGAGGTCAGCCATACCCGCGAAACCACGCCGCGCTCGGCAAAAGTGCTGTTCCGGGTTGGCTCTATCTATCTGTTTATTTTTGTGTTTATCCTGCTGTGTTCGCCGCTGTTCCCGACAATAAAGGGCGCGGCGTCCCAACTGGCTTCGGTGCTGCATTTCACGTTGGCTGACGGCAAAACGATGGCACTGAAAGTTGAATGGGTGACCACACCAGGTATGCTGATCATCTTTGCGACCATTATCGGCGGTTTTATTCAGGGGGCGTCCGCACGCGGGATGCTGGAAGTATTTATCAAAACCATTTTCCAGCTTAAAAACTCTATCGTCGCAATTATGGCGATCGTCGCGCTGGCCACGGTGATGGATCTCAGCGGGATTATCTCCACGCTGGCGCAGTCGATTGTCGATCTGACCGGCAGTTCGTACGTCTTCCTCGCCCCGGTGATTGGCGCGCTGGGCACGTTCGTTACCGGCAGCGATACTAACTCGAACATTCTGTTCGGCAAGCTGCAAACCATTGCTGCCAGCAAGTTGCATATCGATCCTAACTGGCTGGCGGCGGCCAATACCTCTGGCGCTACGGGGGGGAAAATGATTTCGCCGCAAAGCATCGCCATCGCGGTTTCTGCCACAAAAATGGACGGTCAGGCCAACCAGATTATGTCTGGCACCATGAAATACTGTTGCGCCTACATTGTGATCCTCGGCTTAAAGGTTGGTCTCTTTTATTACTGGTTTATGGCGTAAGCCATTGTCAACCCCGTCAAATTCGCGGCAATCGTATTTGACGACACAGTGACCAAAAAGGTTTACACCGCCCCAGAAACGGAACAAGGCGACAGGCTTTACGATTTGTCGGCGCTGACTAAAATAGCGCCGATGTTTCAAATCGAGGATTGTTGTTATGTTGTTCTGGAAAAAGATGGTGAAGAAGTTCGACGCCTTTTCCGCGTTGATTCCACCACGCTACTTCCGCGTGTAATACCTGGCACTTATGCCTGATGGCGCTTCGCTTATCAGGCCTACATTTCACACTCATTTGTAGGCCTGCGTTTCACGCTCATTTGTAGGCCGGATAAGGCGCGAGCCGCATCCGGCAGCGACAGCAGCGTAAAATGCTCACCCCTTCCTCTTACGCAGACCGCATGCTCTTAACACCGCCACCCACAGACGAAGCCACGCGAAACGGTAGACCAGAGGATGCTGAAGCCGCAGCAATGTCAGAAACATAGAGCCCCCTCGTGGCGCTACAGTACCGCTGCCCGATAGCGAATTTGCGGATCCATTATCTGGTGACGCGCATCTATCAGCCGCAGTTCATACGAATCATGCTCTTTCGTCAGTCGCATCACCGCATCGACGACACTGGTGGTCCGCTCCAGCGCCTGCTTGTCCTCATAACCATTGAGCAGTGAAGCCAGCATCACGCTGCAAATCAGATCCCCAACGCCCACCGGCATTTTGGCAAAGGTATACAGCGGCCGGGCAATGTGTAACGTCTGTTCCGGCGTCACCAGCAGCATTTCAAACGCCTGTTTGTCCCGCGAACAGTCACCGAGATGCTTCACCAGCACCTTCTTCACACCCCACGACACCAGTTGCCGCGCCGCTTCCACTACCTCGTCAAAACCACGCAGTTGTCTGCCCGTCAGCACGCCCAGCTCATAGAGATTCGGTCCCATGATGTCGGCCAGTTGAATGGCATCATCGACAAAAAAGGACTCTACGCCTTGCGCGACAATGCAGCCTTTTTGCGGATCGCCCATCACCGGATCGCAAAAATAGAGCGCCTGCGGATTACGCTGACGAATGGTGGTGACCGCGTGCTTCACCTCTTCACAATGACGTTTATCTCCAAGATACCCGGACAGCACGGCGTCGCATTGCGCCAGCTTTTGCAGGTCATCCAGCCCACTGATGATGGCACTCAGCTCGCCGTGCGGCATCGCCATGCCCTGCCACATCCCGTACTGGGTGTGGTTGGAAAACTGTACGGTGTAAAACGGCCAGACATCGATCCCCGAAAGCTGCATCGGCAGCACAGCGGCTTTATTTCCGGCATAGCCATAAACGACTGACGACTGAACAGACAACACGTTTTTCATTTTGACTCCGTCTAACGAAACGTTGGCAGCAGACCAAATACGTCCAGAACAACCGTCAGATAGACAACCGCTCCACAGACAATCACCAGGTTAAGCACGGTGTTATTACAGGGCGCGGTATAGCTGGCGGTCGGAAAACGTTTCCGCGCGGCTTTCACCAGGAACGGCGGCAGGATCACGCTCCAGATGGTAAAGGCCAGACCGGCATAGCCAATCGCGTGCACAAAACCGTTCGGGAAGAAGAAGCACACGGCGGCTGGCGGGAAGTAGGTCACCAGCGCGGTTTTCAGTCGGCCCATGCCGTCATCCGGGAAGTGAAACAGGTCGGCGATGTAATCGAACAAGCCAAGCGTCGCCGCCAGCAGAGAACTGGCTACTGCGAAGTTGCCGAAGAAGGTCAGGATCAGATCCATATACCGGCTGGTGAACAGCTCGCTGATGGCTTCAACAAACACGTCGATATTGCCGCCTTTGGCGATAATTGGCGGGAACGCGGAACGGCTGATGTTACCCATCGTGACGCCCAGCCAGAAGATGTACAGCAGCAGGGCAAACAGCGTACCGATGATAATCGAACGCGTGATATTCGAGACCCCACTCTTGCCATACAGCTTGACCAGGCTCGGCACGTTACCGTGAAAACCAAACGAGATAATACAGAACGGCAGCGTCATCAGAATGTAAGGCAGGTACTGTGAGTTGGGCAGCGCCACCGCCACGCTGTCGACAAGTTTCGCCACTTCAATATGACCAACCAGCCCGGAGAAAGTAGCAAAGAACGCGATAAACTTACCGATAATCAACACGGTAGTGATGCGTCCGACCAGCAAGGAGCTGTACCAGGCAATCGCGCCGACCAGCATACTGACGATCACCACCGAGATATTCGCCGGAAAGCGCACACCGCTGTATTTGAACACGGTTTGCGCCATCACCGCTGACGATCCGGAAATATAGGCATAAGTCAGAATATACAGCACAAAGCCGAAAGCGATACCGACAACGATATTCCACTTACGGCCTAATAAATCCTGAGTAAAGGTATTAAAACTGGCACCGGCGCCATAATGCAGGTTGACTTCAACCAGCATCAGACCGGTTAATAACATCATGATGGCGATAAACAGAAGAATAACAGACGCACCGGGGAACCATACGCCGGCCATCGCAATCGGCAGGGAGAACATCCCGCCACCCACTACGGTCGCGATAACCAACATGGTTCCGCTAATCAGTCCGGGGGTACTACTCTGTCGCTCAATGGCATTAATATCCATGATAAATGTTCCTGTAGACTATTCGTTATAATTACAGCTGTCATTTGTACATCATGCGGATAATAAAAATGTCGGAGTCAGGGTTTACTTTTTTTAGTTATGTCACGGTAACGGGCACCGCAAAGGCTTCCTGTTCATGGAAAAGGAATACAAAAAAGCCCCATCACGTGATGGGGCCATAACTATTTTTTAGATGTAATCAAAGCGTGCAGTAAAGAAACGTAACTGCTTCGGCTCGTAAATAAACTTCAGCCCGCGAATATCTTCTTTGTGCTGGTAAAGTTTAATAATACCGTCAGCCACGACATCCATATGTGCGTAGGTATAAACACGGCGTGGAATAGTCAGACGCACGGTTTCCAGTTTCGGTCTGTGGTGTTCACCGGTCACGTTATTACGGCCCGCAGAGATAATTCCACGTTCCATACTACGTACACCGGTTTCCACATAGATGCTGGCGGCCAGACTTTGTGCCGGGAACTCGTCCTGCGTCAGATGCTCGCAGAAGCGACGCGCATCGAGGAATACCGCGTGACCACCCACCGGTTCAACAATCGGTACGCCAGCGGCTTTCAGCTTATCGCCCAGGTAGCGAACCTGCTTCACGCGGTGCTCGATGTACTCGTACTGCATGGCTTCGCGCAGGCCAATCGCCATCGCTTCCATGTCGCGTCCGGCCAGGCCGCCGTAGGATGGCATACCTTCGTAAACTACGACTAACTCTTTGGCAGAAGAGAACATTTCGTCATCGTTCATGCACAGGAAACCGCCGATGTTCACCAGACAGTCTTTTTTACCACTCATGGTACAACCGTCGGCGTAGCTGAACATCTCATGCACGATCTCGGCGATGCTCTTGTTCTCAAATCCCTGCTCTTGCTCTTTGATAAAGTAGGCGTTTTCTACGCAGCGGGTAGCGTCGTAGAACACTTTAATGCCGTGCGCTGCCGTCAGTTCACGCACCGCACGCATGTTCGCCATCGAGACCGGCTGCCCGCCCGCGAGGTTAACCGTCACCGCCAGGCAGATATACGCAATATTCTCTGCGCCTTTTTCATCAATCAGTTTTTGTAATTTTTTAAGATCGATATCACCTTTAAACGCAATATTCAGACCGGCATCGTGCGCTTCGTCACGAACGATATCGACAAACACCGCACCATTTTTTTCCTGATGATAACGGGTGGTAGTGAAATACATATTCCCGGCAACATATTGCCCTGGTTTAATAGCCAGTTGCGATAACAGGTTTTCTGCGCCGCGGCCCTGGTGAGTCGGAACAATATGTTTAAAGCCGAACAGTTCCTGCACGGTTCTTTCCAGATGATAGAAGTTTTCGCTGCCCGCGTAAGCTTCATCACCCATCATCATTCCGGCCCACTGCTTGTCGCTCATTGCGTTGGTGCCACTGTCGGTCAGCAGGTCAATATAAATATCTTTCGAATTTAACAGGAAAGTATTGTAACCCGCTTCCTGCATTTTCTTAAGGCGCTCATCACGCGGGATCATAGATACAGTTTCAACGCTTTTAATACGGAAGGGTTCTGCCGGATAATTCATTTTGTTTCTCCAGTAACAGTGGTCATGTACGTATTAATGTGAAGTAAATCATACCTGGTTCATCAATAAAGTCTGATGAAATATAACTATTCGCCTCCTGAGCCAGGGGGAGAAATAATGTGGAGGCACTATGCAAGATTTGATTGATTATGGAAATAGCCCGGTCAACATTAATCACTGGCAATAATTTAAAAAGCTGTAAATATGAGTGATGCAAATCACACGTCATTTTTTTACCCGTTCATATTCAACGAGTTTTTTTTGCGTGTTGAATTGCCCTTCACCGTTGCATGTCACTGGAGAGGGAAAATACTGAAAACTTAACTTTCCAGGCTGTTCTCATAATGTATTGCTCAATGAGTACACCCCAATTTGTGAGAGTCGGATCACTTCGCGGGTTTATATTTGTGATTCACATCACTAAAAGTGTAAAGCAAAGTGTACAATTAAGCGTTGTTTCAGAGTTTGCTATTTGCTTCAGTGAGTTAGATCGCATTTTTGGTCTGATGCCGACAGGCGTTGTTTTCTGGAGCGTGGGGATATTCAGGCGCGTGAAAGATAATGAATAAATACGATTAATAATACCGGATTTATTGGGATGAAGGCGTTTTCTATTTATTCCAAAAGCATGCTATTCGCGCTTATTTCATCTTATTTACATCTGGGCTTACCGAAGATCACTGGGGGAATTTACAGGGGTTTTATTAGCTAGATACGAAGGTGCGCCAACACCTGCGCATCGCTAATCACAGTAACTATTTATATAAACGTATAACAGGAGGGACATCATCCCTCCTGTTCTCGCGATAATTATTTCACTAACGCAGATATATCCTTGAACAGCGAATGGGTTATTTCTACACCGTCACGAGTTGTACGCATACGGGAATGATAGCGACGCTCGCCCGGCAAACGCGCTCCTTGCCGCTGCATATCGGCAAAGAGTCTCTCGGCACGTGCCAGATGCTGCGGAGCCTCCCGTCCCAGAAAGCGGGCCGTGTCCAGGGCCAGAATCAGCTCGCCACCATAGGGCAACCCGCCCGCCCCTTTATCCCACGCCAGCGATTCCGCGCTGGTCATATCGCCGATGAGCGGTCCGGCAAGCAGTTCCACCATTGCCGCCAGTGCAGACCCTTTATGCCCGCCAAACGTCAACATCGCACCGTCGAGGATCGCCTGCGCGTCGGTGGTGGCCTGACCGTCACCGTCAATCCCCCACCCTTCCGGCACCGCTTTTCCCGCCCGTTGATGGAGTTGGATCTCTCCCCGTGCCGCCGCACTGGTGGCCATGTCGAAGATAAACGGGGGTTTTTCTTCACGCGGCCAGCCAAATGCTATCGGGTTAGTGCCAAAAAGCGGCTGCGTCCCGCCTGCGGGAGCAACCCACGCATGGCTGGGCGTCGTCGCCAGCGCCACCAGCCCCGCCTCCGTGAGCGGCTCAACGTCGGCAAACAGCGCCGAAAAGTGCACACAGCGGTTAATCGCCAGGGCTGCAATACCGCTGTGGCGCGCCTTTTCTATCAGCAGTGGAAGCGCGCGCTCGAATGCCAGCAGGGAAAATGCCCCACCGGCGTCCACCTTCACAATGGCCGGCGCGGTATCGGTGATAACCGGCTCAGCGTCAGGTGACACCTTTCCTTTACGTCGCGTCTCCACAATCCCCAGCAACCGCCACAAACCATGCGAGGCACAGCCATCACGCTCACCGTGGGTCACGTTTGTCGCGATCGCCACGGCATGCGCTTCACTGAATCCGTTCCCGCGCAGCACCTTATATGCCAGCGCATAAGCCTCTGTTAACGAGAGGTTTACCATCTCCATGACCGACTCCTTTACTCTTCTTCATCACCGGTAAAGTTAGCCCGCGGCAGACAGGTTCGCTCACCCCAGTAGTAAATTCCCAGCGACATCACCGCTACCACCACCGTATCCCACGGATGACCAATCACCCCTGTGCCCCCAAAACTGCCCAGCCAGGAGAAGAGCATAATCAGCGCGTAGAAGGCGATAAGCCACAGAGACGATTTCACCTGCTGCGCCAGACTCACGGTGTGTACCGGCACTTTTGATTTGCAAAGCACATAGACGACAAACATCACAATCTGCAGTCCCAGCAGCCATGACAGCGTGCCCCAGCCAGACCAGAATACAATCAGCGCCGAAATCACAAACGACACCGGACCGATAATCCCGAAGGCACGCACGCGGAATGGGCGCGGCAAATCCGGTGCATTACGGCGTAGCCCCGCCGCCGTGACCGGGGCAATGGCGTAGCTCAGTACCAGCGCCGCCGACACCACGCTTATCAGCTGTTCCCATGACGGGAACGGCAATGTCCAGAAGATAGACAATGCAAAGGTCAGCCACAGCGCCGGACGCGGAATGCCAGACTCTTTATCGATGTGGGTAAACGTCTTAAAGAAGGTGCCTGCTTTCGCCCAACCATAAATCACGCGCGGCGTGGCGTTCATGTAGATATTGCCGGTACCACTTGGGGAGACAATCGCGTCGCACACCACCATAAACGCCAGCCAGCCCATACCGAGCGTAATGGCGATATCCCGGTACGGCAGCGAGAATTGCTTGCTGATCTCTGCCCAGCCGCCACCCAGCATATCGGTCGGAATACTGCCAAGAAATGCCAACTGCAACAGCACGTAAATAATCGTCGACAGCACCACGGATAAAATCAGCGCCACCGGGATGGTACGCTGCGGATTCTTTACTTCACTCGCCACCGAAATAATTGGCGTCAACCCCAGGTAGGCGAAGATGATCCCACCGGCGCTAATCGCAGCCTCAACGCCCGACATACCAAAGGGTGCAATTCCCTGAACGTGCAGGTTCTCAGGTTTGAAAAAGGTAAAGAGCGTCACAACGACCGCCAACGGCACCAAAAATTTCAGAATACTGATGATGTTATTGGAACGGGCAAACGTTTTTACACTGTAGTAATTCAGCCCGAAGAACAAACACAGCAGCAAAAACTGCACTACCCATCCCAGCAACGTTGGGTCGCTTGAACCAGTTTGAGTCAGCATCGGGAACCATGCTGCCGCATACTGCCGCGCGGCAACAATCTCTATGGAGATGAGGCTTGAAAACGCAATCAGCGTAATAAATCCAAGCAGATACCCCATCAACTCACCGTGGGAAAAGACCGGATAACGGATAATCCCCCCGGCACGAGGCAGTGCCGCGCCTAGCTCACAATAGACAATCCCTAACAGCAGAACGGCAATCCCGCCGATGACCCACGAGGCAATGCCCGCAGGTCCGGCAATCGATGCCACATGGCTTGCGGCAAACAGCCAACCGGAACCGAAGATAGCCCCAAGCCCAATAAACGTCAGGTCGGTTAGCGTTAGCTGCTTTTTAAATTTACCCACCTCAGCAACGCGGGCCTGTGTTTGGTGCGTAGAGTGAATCGTCATGGTCATGCCCTTCAGTCAACAGAGGGGGAAATGGCTTCCCGGGTCCACTGCCCGTTAATCAGGCGCAGCAGGTTCAGAGGGTTGTCATCCTGGACAGCAGGCGGAAGCAGCGCGGCAGGCACATTTTGCAGGCATACCGGGCGTAAAAAACGGTCGATGGATTGCGTCCCTACCGAGGTACCGCGAGCATCGGTGGTGGCAGGCCACGGACCACCGTGCACCATGGCATCACAAACCTCGACACCGGTCGGATAACCGTTAAACAAAACGCGTCCCGCTTTTTCGGTGAGGGCTGGCAGCAGGCGCTGCGCCAGCGGCCCATCATCAGATTCGGCGTGCACAGTAGCCGTCAGTTGGCCCGGAATCACGCGCAAAATGGACTGCAACTCCGCCTCATCGGCCACCTCGACCAACACCGCCAGCGGGCCAAACACCTCCTGCTGTAGCAGCGGATCCTGTGCCAGCAGCAGCGAAGCCGGAGCCTGATACAACCGGGCCTGCGCGCGGCCGATAACCGATTCATCAGACCCAGCCAGACGCTGAATATGCGGATGTGCCTCAAGCGCGCTGACACCCTCTTCATAATGGGCAAGCGTCGGGGCATTCAGCATGATCTGTGCCGGTGCCTGGTCAACCGCGACCTTCAGCGCCTGCGTGAAGCGGGACATACCCTCGCCGCGTAAGACAAGGATCAGCCCCGGCTTGGTACAAAACTGCCCACATCCCAAAGTGAAAGAGGACACCAGCTCATTGGCCAGCGTTTCTGCCCGCGTGGCGACGGCCTGCGGCAGAATAATCAGCGGGTTAATGGCCGACATTTCCGCAAAGACGGGGATCGGCTGCGGACGCTGCTGCGCCAGCTGCCAGAGCGCCTTACCGCCGCGCAGCGAACCGGTAAAACCCACCGCCTGAATCGCCGGATGGCGAACCAGATCCGCGCCAATATCGGTGCCGAAAATCATGTTAAAAACGCCCGCAGGCAGGCCAGATGCCGCGACCGCACGCACAATCGCCTGGGCAGTCAATTCCGCCGTCGCCATATGTCCGGGATGGGCTTTCACCACCACCGGACAACCCGCCGCCAGCGCGGATGCGGTATCGCCTCCCGCCGTAGAAAAGGCCAGCGGAAAATTGCTGGCCCCGAACACCGCCACCGGGCCAAGCGCGGTCAGATACTGACGCAGGTCCGGGCGTGGCAGCGGCTGGCGGTCAGGGAGTGCGGTATCAATGCGTACGCCAAAGGCATCGCCCCGACGCAGCACCCCGGCAAACATGCGCAGCTGATTACTGGTACGAGTGCGCTCTCCCTGTAACCGCGCCAGCGGCAGTGCCGTTTCCTGGTGGGCTATGGCGAAAAAATCCTCGCCGAGCAAATCCAGCTCGTCGGCAAGGGTGTCGAGAAAGCGGGCACGCACGTCTGGCGCTGTCTGTGAATAGACAGGAAACGCCTGGTCAGCCGCCTCCGCCGCGGCGGCGGCCTCCTCATGAGAGGCCGGGTAAAAATGGTATCCGGTCAGCTTGCCGTCAGCGGCACGTAGGCTTGGCAGCGTCGCCTCACCGCTTGCCACGCGGCGTCCGGCGATAAACTGCTGACCCGAAACAGAGAGAGGTAGCGTCATCATCACTCCTTTACTTAAAGGCCGACATCCGGCAGCTGTGGACGGGTCGCCAGCGCCTTCTCAACAATCGCCACCACTTGCGCACGGGTATCCCCTTCCAGCGCCAGACGCGGTGGACGGGTAATGGCGCTGCCACGCCCCAGCAATTCTTCACAGAGCTTGATGCACTGCACCAGATCCGGGCGCGCATCCAGATGCAGCAACGGCATAAACCAGCGGTAAAGCGCCATCGCTTCCTCATAACGCTGTTGTTTCGCCAGGCGGAACAACGTCTCCCCTTCACGCGGGAAGGCGTTCGACATTCCGGAGATCCAGCCTTCCGCCCCAACGGCAATGCTCTCGACCACCACATCATCCAGCCCAGCGAACAGCACAAAGCGGTCGCCAACAGAGTTACGCAGGTCGATAAAACGGCGGGTATCGCCGGAGGAGTCTTTGAAACAGACGATGTTGTCGCAGTCGGCAAGCGTCGCCAGGATATCCGGCGTCACGTCGTTTTTGTAAATCGGCGGGTTGTTGTACACCATGATAGGCAGGTCGGTAGCCGTAGCCACACTGCGGAAGTGGGCCGCTGTTTCATGCGGTTTTGAGGAATACACCAGCGCAGGCATCACCATAATACCGTCGACGCCCACGCGCTCTGCCTCTTTCGCCATCTTCTGTGCAAACGCGGTGGTGAATTCGGCCACCCCCGCAATGACTGGGATCTGACCGCCCGCTGCATCTTTCGCTACTTCGATGATCTGCAGCTTTTCCTGCGTGGTCAGAGAGGTGTTCTCCCCCACGCTGCCGCACACCACCAGGCCAGAAACACCATCCTTGACCAGATTTTTCATCACCGTATGGGTGGCATCCAGATCCAGGGAATAATCGCTACGAAACTGGGTGCTGACTGCCGGGAATACACCGCTCCAGTGAATGGCTTTCTTGCTCATGTTCGGTTCCTTGTCGTCAATTTGTTAATTTAAAGTGAATTAATGGTGAATATTCACTGACAGATTGACGTTTCAGGCGACCGACTGCTTGGTGGTTTTCTTCCTCTTTGATGACGAAATTAGCACAGTGAGTGTGTCTTACCCGGCAAGCGTAATGCGAAAATCACGCGGCGTAGAGCCCGTCATCGCCTTAAACTGGCGGCTAAACGCGCTGTGATCGGTATAACCGCACTGCAACGCAATATCGGTAATCGGCGTATCGCCCGCCAGCAGTTCGGTGGCTTTTTCCAGCCGAACTTTGTGGATCATCTGGCGCGGCGTGAGATGAAAAATACGCTTACAGTAGCGCTCAATTTGCGCCACCGACATGCCGCTCAGGGCGGTTAACTCCTCCATCGCGATAGGACGGTGATAATGGTTGCGGATATGATCGTCGACGATCGCCAGCCGCTGCCACGCCGGGTGACGCGCCTGCGCTTCCTGCAGATCGTGTGAAATCCCCGCCATACCGATGACCTGGCCCTGCGCATCCCGCAGTGCCAGCTTCTGGGTCAAACACCAGCCGCGTTCACGACCGTTGTAGAGATGCATTTCCAGCTGATCGCGCAGCGTTACCCCTTCGCGCAGCACCCGCATATCCTGCTCGGTATAGCCCAGCCCAAGCGCTGAAGGGAAAACATCAGCAGAGGTTTTACCCAGCAGAGAAACGACCGTCTTAAACCCGCAGCGTCGTGCCAGGGTCATATTGACCATCAAATAGCGGGCCTGCACATCTTTGATAAAAAAAACCACATTCGGAATAGCATTGAGCAGCGGCGCAATCAATGCCATCGCATGGAGCAACGTCTGGATATTGTCCGGACGCTGACGCGCCAACCCCTCACATATCTGGCTAAGTTCAGCCACTTCAGGCACCGGCGACGGGGCCCGCACATCATTAATCACACAGGACATCACGCTTCCTCCCGATTAGTGATCTGAATATTTATTAACTTTTTGTTAACTCAGCAAGCATCCTTACTGCGTTTTGCGATCCTGCCGTAGATTTATAATTTCCCCTTTTCCAGCCACTGGCGCGGTTGCCTTTTTTGGTTTACCACACCACTAACAAAATGATTAATAACAAATAAATATGATATCGCCTTAACGATGACAGCGACCATTATGCTGATTTCGTCATTTACGGTGACGAAAGCGATCAAGCCGGGACGCAGGGCTTGCGTCAGCATTTAGCAACAAAATATTAACTTCCCGGAGATCCTATGACAGCACAGTACAGTGAACTGAGAGTGATTGATTCTCACACCGGCGGTGAACCCACTCGCCTGGTCATCGACGGCTTTCCGGATCTGGGAGCGGGGAACATGAGCGAGCGTCGCGAGCGCTTTTCCCGCGACTACGACGACTGGCGTAAAGCCATTATTCTTGAGCCGCGCGGTAACGACGTTCTGGTCGGTGCATTGCTCTGTGAGCCAGTTTCGCCACAGGCCACGGCGGGAGTCATCTTCTTTAACAACTGCGGCTTTCTGAACATGTGCGGTCACGGCACCATCGGGCTGATTGCCTCGCTGGCATGGCTTGGGCGCATTCAGCCCGGTAAACATCTGATTGAAACGCCGGTGGGCGATGTGACCGCCACGCTGCACGAAGACGGCAGCGTCTCGGTCGAAAACGTGCCGGCCTACCGCTGGCGTAAGCAGGTACAGGTTGAAACCATCCACGGTACGGTAACGGGTGATATCGCCTGGGGCGGCAACTGGTTCTTCCTCGTCAACGATCATCCGTTCGCGGTCTCGCCGGAAAAGATCCCTGAATTGACGGAGTACGCATGGGCAATCCGTGAAGGGTTAGATCGTGCAGGCGTCCGTGGCGAACATGACGGTATTATCGATCACATCGAACTGTTTGCAGAAGATGATCGCGCGGACAGCCGCAGCTTTGTACTCTGCCCCGGTAAAGCCTGGGATCGATCGCCCTGCGGCACCGGCACCAGCGCTAAGCTGGCCTGTCTGGCAGAGGACGGAAAACTCAAATCCGGAGAATCCTGGCGGCAGGCGAGCATCATCGGCAGCGAATTTACGGCGCATTTCGTGCCGCATGGCGACAAGATAGTCCCGACGATCCGCGGAGAGGCATGGGTCTGTGGTGATAATAAGCTGATCCTCAATCCTGAAGATCCGTTCTGCTGGGGGATCTCGCTGTGATCGAAAGTGACGTCATCGTCATCGGTGCCGGGATTATCGGGGCCGCCTGCGCCTGGCAACTGGCCGCTCGCGGACAGCGAGTCACGCTGGTCGATGACGGCAATGCGGGCGCGACGGCGGCGGGTATGGGTCACCTGGTGTGCATGGATGACGATCCTGCGGAGCTCGCACTCTCCGCCTGGTCTCTGGAGAGCTGGCGCAAACTGACGCCCCGGATGCCGGAAAGCTGTGCCTGGCGCGGATGCGGCACGCTGTGGCTGGCGGAAACGCCGCAAGAGCTTGCGCTGGCAGAAGAAAAAAAACAACGGATGGCACAATACCAGGTTGTCAGCGAAATGCAGACCCGCGATCGGCTTGCCGCACGCGAACCGCTGCTCACCGCCGGACTCGCTGGCGGGCTGTGGGTCCCCGGCGACGGGATAGTTTACGCCCCAAACGTCGCCCGCTGGTTTATTAACGATGCCGATTTAACGCACCTTCGGGATAGCGCCCTCTCTGTTGATGCCCCTTACGTCACCCTACACAGCGGTAAACGACTGCGCGCGCGCGCCATCGTCATCGCCAGCGGTCAGGGGGCCAATATGCTGCTGGACGAAAACTGGCTCAGACCCAAAAAAGGCCAGTTGGCGATTACCGACCGCTACGGCCCCTTGCTCAGCCACCAGCTGGTAGAGTTGGGATACGGTGCCAGCGCCCATGCAGGCGGCACCTCAGTGGCATTTAACATTCAGCCACGCCCCACCGGACAGTTGCTGATTGGCTCATCCCGCCAGTTTGATAACACCGACCGCGAGGTTGACCTCCCCCTGCTGGCACAGATGCTGGCGCGCGCGCGCCATTTTTTACCCTCTCTGGAGACGCTAAATATCATCCGTTGCTGGAGCGGTTTTCGCGCGGCATCGTCTGACGGTAACCCGCTGATTGGCCCACATCCTGCGCGTCCAGGTATCTGGCTGGCGCTGGGACATGAAGGACTCGGCGTCACAACCGCGCCAGCAACCGCCGAGTTACTTTGCGCCCAGATCCTTGGCGAGCGCCCGGCGGTGTCCCCGGATGCCTGGCTTCCCGCTCGCCTGCACAAGCAGGAGGCCATCGCATGACGACCCTGAACGTAATTATCGACGGCCAGACCTGTGAGGTTCCCGTCGGAATGAGTATTGCAGCAGCACTGGCCCTGGTGGGCAACGGCGTGACCCGTCGTTCGGTGAGTGGTCAACTGCGCGCGCCCTTCTGCGGAATGGGAGTATGCCAGGAGTGCCGCGTCACGGTGAACGGACACCGGGTGCTGGCCTGCCAGACGGAATGCCAGCCCGAAATGGTGATTGAAAGGAGCCATCATGCAAAGCGTTGACTGTGAGATCCTGATCCTTGGCGCAGGGCCAGCCGGGTTGTCGGCGGCACTGGCTGCCGCACGCTGTGGAAAATCAGTGATAATCCTTGATGACAACCCGCGCCCCGGCGGGCAAATCTGGCGCGACGGGCCGCAGGTCTCACTCCCCCGGGACGCCAGACGGCTTCGTCAGGCGGTAGCTGAACATCCCAACATCACACTGCTGAGCGGTGCCCGGCTGATTGCCCGCCCCAACCCACATTCCGTAGTCTTCGAAACCGCAGATGACTGCGGCGAAATCCGCTGGCAGCGGCTGATTTTATGCTGCGGCGCCAGAGAACTCTCGCTGCCTTTTCCCGGCTGGACACTACCCAATGTGACGGGGGCCGGAGGCCTGCAGGCGCAGATAAAACATGGCCTGCAACTCAAGGGGGAACGCGTGGTCATTGCAGGCAGCGGTCCTCTTCTGCTGGCGGTCGCCAGTACGGTGAAACGCGCTGGCGGGAATATCGTCGCCATCATCGAACAGGCCCCGATGACCGCACTGGCCCGTTTCGCAACCGGGCTATGGCGCTGGCCTGAAAAATTGCGCCAGTTCGGCGAGCTCTTTCCAGCCCGATATCATTCGGCAAGCCAGGTCATCCAAGCGCAGGGTGATACCTGTCTGCAGTCAGTGACCGTGCGCCACCAGGGGCAAACCCGGGAGATCGCCTGCGACAGGCTGGCCATTGGCTATGGGCTGGTACCGAATACAGAACCTGGCGCAATCTTTGGCTGCAAAACAGAAAATCAGGCTATTTGGGTCGATGCGGAGCAACGCACCAGCGTGCAGGATATCTATGCGGCAGGAGAATGCACCGGCTTTGGCGGCAGCGAGCTGGCGTTAGCCGAGGGAGAAATTGCCGGCTACGCCGCCGCAAATTGTCCGCAAAAGGCCCAAAGCGCCATCTCCGCGCGCACCCGCTGGCAGCGTTTTGCCCAGGCGTTGCATACGACGTTTGCGCTGCCGGAGTCGCTAAAAGCCGCGACCACCGCAGATACGCTGCTCTGTCGTTGTGAGGATATTCGTTGTGGCGACGTGCAAAACGCCGAAAGCTGGCAGGCGGCAAAGCTCGCCTCACGCTGTGGAATGGGGGCTTGTCAGGGGAAAGTCTGCGCCACCAGCGCCCGCTGGCTGTACGGCTGGCCGCTGCCGCAGCCGCGCGAACCGCTCTCCCCTGCGCGTGTCGACACGCTTATCCATCTCGCAAAACCAAAGGGGTGATGGTCAGGTATAAAGGCGCCCACTGGCGCCTTTTTTGATGTGGTGTATCCGTAGACCGTTTCGTCGTGGACCGAATTTGAGCAGAGCGATATCGCGTTACTGATAGCGCCAGGCGAGAGTCGCTTTTTTTAACCAATAATCGACGCTGACATACCTGCCGCCACCGTAGATCAGCAACACCAACAGCATGATGAAATAGGTCGCAGAGAATTCAATGCCGTTATTCAGGATAATCGGGTCACCCAACTGCGTAATATAATTATAACGCCCTGGGAAATTCTCCATTAACCACTGAAGAAACGCAGACATACGTTGGCTGGATTCCATACTGTTACTGGCAATCGCCAGCCAACCGTGCGACCAGTGCACCATCAGGCTGGCAACGCTCATAACTATCATCATGGGAATGGCTATAATGCGTGTGAAAAGTCCCAGCGTAATACAAATCAATCCCAGTACTTCGGTCGACGTTGCCAGAAACGCCAACAGCCAGGGAAAAGGTAATCCCAGTCCCCCCTCTGCGGTAGGTTGTGAAAACCAGGCAACCGTTCCGCTAAACCCCATAACCTTTGAGTGCGCACCTGCAAAAATCACTGGAATTAAAAAAAGGCGAATCAAAAGCAGCGGAATAAAGTCTGCTTGCATTAATTTTGATACCACGAGCTTGTACCACGACATTACGGTTATCAACATAGCATCACCCTATATATTTTAAAGACAAGATTTCGTCGTTATTGTTGGTTTCCAGCCACGAGCGTAAAGATATATCCGCTAAAGAAAGTGCCGCGTTAATTAGCATTTGCTCTGCTGAAATAATCTGTTCGTGAATTGCCGATAACAGCTGCACATCTAGCTGGCTGAGTTGCTTCTGGTACAGCGTATTATTATGTTTGCGATACAGTGCGTAATATTTCAACTGTTCGCCATCCTCATAACAGGGTTCCCCTTCCTGAATCAGAAAGGGCAGAGCCACCATTTTCAATGTAGGATTGCACGCCACATCAACCTCAGCAGCCTTTCCCAACGGCAGCGATATTTTCTGCGGAAATGGAACGTTGCTATCATCAATTTCCACGGCATACATCAACCATTCATATTCGAGCAGCGCCAGATCGTGAGGCGAGATCGGATAGTGTTGACGCATAAAAAGCAGCAATTCCGTCGCCACCTGATGAAATTCCGGCTGGCTGGCCGAATGTCGGGAGAGATAAACCTCCACCAGTTCCCGTATTTCAGCCTCATTGAGACATCGACAAAATAAGGGAAAGACACTGCGCAACACCCCGCCAATATTGTCTCTGATGATTTTCCTGTACAGCGACATACCGGATGAGCATGTCCCACCTATTGGTGTTCTGGCTCGTAGTTGAGCGGAAAATTCAGCTTCCATTTCAACTAACAACGCAGGTACTACAGTATTTGTCGCCATGGGTGCTCCCTTGTGAAAGATACTCCCTGATTTGCGTTAATTCGGCACAGAGCGCGTCCAGCGGTGGAACGTTGTTATCTCGTTCCAGCAGCAACGGTCGGGCACCATGAAACTCAACCGTTTGTTTTGCCAGCGCTAATACCTCTTCTATGACTGGCATACCATACGTGTCGAGTCTGAATTCGCCATACTCCAGGTGACCAGCGATGTGGTAATAAACAACCGATGACGAAGGAATGCTGCGGATATAGTCAAAGGCATCAAATCCGTGATTACAGGCATTCACATAGACGTTATTAATATCCAGCAGCATGCCGCAACCGCTCAGATGAAGGAGTTCTCCCCAAAACTCCGCCTCCGGCATTTCACCGGCGTAGCGATGATAAGAGGAGATATTTTCAAGAACCAACTGTCGCCCCACTATGTTTTGTACCTGCTCGATACGTGCCGCCAGATAAGGCAACACCGCACGAAAACCGGGGATCGGAAGCAGGTCATGGAAATACCCCTGAGCATCCCGTGAGAAACACAAATGATCGCTGTAGATATCAATATGGTACTCATCAAGAAAACGCCGAATATCATGCATATATTCTTCGTTTAAGGGACACGTATCTCCAATGGATAAACTCAGTCCATGCGCCAGTAACGGATATTTTTTCCTGATATCGGTTAACTGTTCCCGCTTCGCTCCGCCAAGGTTCATCCAGTTATCCGGGGCCAGTTCGAGAAAATCGATATCCTGGCGGCAGGGCTGCTGCAACAGCGTTGCGATATGCTCGCTACGCAAGCCAATGCCCGCTCCGTCTGCACTTATTTCCCGCATACGCCACTGACACTCTTTTCAGCATTCAGCGGCTGAGAGGCTTCATTTTTAGCGATACCGGCCCCTGTCAGACCACATTTCCCATCTCTGGCACGCACCAGTTGATCCTGAGGATCATGTTGAAGGGTCGCCTGGCTGTAGATCTTCTCTGTTCCACATTTACCACTGGCACATTTACCGCTACTGGTTGGCGCTTTACTCTGAACCTGACTGGCCTTGCCGCTTGCCTCTGCTGCGCAGGCGGTGTTGACCATTCCTGCGGCTACAAGGGAACCCACGACGATTGAAAGTACGATATCTTTTTTCATCGCTTATTCCTTCGTATTAGCTAATGAAATGGGGAAACAGGAGAGATCGCGGCTGCTATAGACCGGACCGTGGTAATACTGCTTCACAATATCAATCGATTGATCTTTAAGGCGTAGTCCTTTGCCCATAAAATGATTCAACACCAGTACTTTGGGATTGATTTGCGCAGCCACCTTGCCCACGACGTCCGGCGCAGCATGAATAAATTTCGAGGTGTCATCCGTGTCTTCATCAATGGCTAACGGCATCACCAGCATATCCGCGCCTTTGGCGAAATGAATAAATGCGCTATTACTGCCATTCTGATCGGCGGAAACAACAATCGTGCCTTTCGCCGTATCAATACGAAATGCCAGGCAAGGAACATCGCCATGAGGGATTCCTAAAGCGGTCACTTTCATTTCATCGTCCTGATATACCAACTGTGGTTCAGAAGCAGTGTAATTAATGTCCTTAATATTCATCGCCAGCTGTAAGCCATCGGTTGCGTTATATAGACCGTTCAGATAGGCGTAGGCCCCCTTTTCTTTTTTAAACAGCGCGTCAAAATATTGCGTCATGGAGGGGAATGCGCCACCGCCCTGTGGGCCCGCGAGATTAATACTCTCCTTATCCTTCAGGAAATATCCCCCTTTTAAAATTGGTGCCAAATCTGAGACATGATCCGTGTGGAAATGGCTGATGGCGATAAGTTTCAAATCCTCCAGCCGGGCACCTGATTGACCAAAGCGTAAAAAAATTCCCCCGCCCGCATCAATAAGAATTGCCGATTTCCCATTTAACCAAATAACCTCTCCCGATGATGCCCGCTGATCGTCTGTAATTGGCCCACCGGTACCCAGCGTTTGCAAAGTGAAATCCTTATTTTCACATTGCAGTCCTGCCGCCAGCACATTGATAGAAAAAAACATCGACAATGTGAGTAATAGCGTCTTCCTCAAAGGGAATAATTTTTTATCTTCATCCATATCTATTTCGCTCTGTGTATTGGGAACCGAGTATCCTATTTCTGCAAAATCTCAAAAATGTAAAAAGAATGTAATGCATGTTTAAAATATGATAAAACCAATATTTCAACTTACCGATATCGATTTTATTAATAAACAGTAACCAGCATAACACCCCAGGAAATAACCTTTTTTTTCGTATAGTTAGCTAAAAATAACATTAATAAAATAAGGGTTAATTTTTATAAATAGACCGGTATAAATAAGCATGAATAGCTTAAAAACAACATAGCGATAAAAGTGTTCTATTTAATCTGGGGATTCGATAAGGAATATCGTTTTAGTGTTAGCCGTAATAGATACAGCAACGCTTGATTAAGTGATATTTTGCGAGCATCATCGCAATTATTTACCAAAAAATGAAATCAATGACTTCCAGTAAATCCCTGCAGCAGGCAATTGCCGACATCACCATCTGGCGTAAAGGCGAACAGCGTGCGCCGCACAAGCCTCTGCTGCTGCTTCACGTGCTGGCGAGTTATCAGCAGGGTCACGGTCGCCTGTTTGACTACGGTTCAGAAGTTCGCGACCCCTTGCATAGCCTGCTGGAGCGATTTGGACCACAGCGCGCGCAGTACCGCCCGGATATGCCCTTCTGGCGCTTACAGGGCGATGGATTCTGGGAGCTCCAAAACGCCGAGCATTGCTCAACATCCGGCAGCAGCAAACAGCCCCCTGCCGGAGAACTGGTGGCGCACAACGTTGCCGGAGGCTTTGATGAACAACATTTTGCCCTGCTGAAAAAGAGCAACAGTCTCATTAACACCCTGGCACAGCAAATTCTCGAGGCTCACTTCACCGAAAGCATCCAGGAAGAGATCGCAGATGAACTGGGATTTGATATCCTGCAAATCCGCAAACAGCGGGACCCGTTGTTCCGCCAGCAGGTTCTGCGTGCCTATAACTATGAATGCGCCATTTGTGGCTTCAATATGCGCCACGACAGCACTTCGGTTGCCCTGGAAGCCGCCCATATCAAATGGAAACAGCACGGCGGCCCATGCGAGATTTCAAACGGCCTGGCGCTGTGTGCAATCCACCATAAAGCATTTGATAAAGGTTCGATTGGGCTGGATGAGAGTATGCGAGTTCAGGTGTCACCCGCAGTAAATGGCAGCGGCATGGTGGGTAGACTATTCTGGGATTTCGACGGTAAATCGATAGCGCTGCCGATGATGCGCGAGAATTATCCAAAAGAAGGATTTGTGGAGTGGCACAGGAAGGAGGTGTTTAGGGGGTGAGTGCGAAGGCCGGACTCGAATTTAACACACAATAGACTGATATCAATGTAGTTTAAAATCAGGAATAAATGGTTGTACCCGCACTTGTACCCACAAGTTAAAATCCGTACAAAAAATAGACATTACTAGTGGGGTATAAAGCCATACCAGTAGAACACCGATATGGCTGTCAAAGCAAGATTCAGGCAGGTAGGAAAGTTTTCTTCAGAGGCACCAAGAGTTTGGTCTCGATATCGACTTGCTCGTAGTTCTCAATAAGAGCACGGACGAGATCATCAAGCGTCCAAAGCGTCAGAGGTATCGTTGAACGATCGGCCTCATAGCGAGCATCTTTCGTAAAGCCCCCCGTACTGACATAAAGCCCGCGATCGTCTTTATGGCGACCGCCGATAAAGCTACGGATTTGTTGGCTTCCCATTTGTTCCCTGCGGTGCTTTACCTCAACGATAATACGCGGATTTTCAAAACCGAACCCATCAGGTGAAGCTATGATGTCTTTACCCCGATCAGCTCCCGCAGGTGAAACCTGCGTTTTATAGCCCATACTGCGTAAAACTCCGGCAACAAGATTTTGCATCTCGTCCCAATCAAGAGAATTGATACGATCTTTGATACCCTCAAACGCCAGCATTTCCATATCGCGAAGCGGATCAGAAACGACCTCATCTTCATCCATCGCAACTGGATTCTGAGTAATCACATCTATAGTGGGTTTCTTATCCTGTAAAAGCTCTTCTAGCGCATATTCTGGAAGCTGGAAAACCGTCAGCGTAGAACCCAATGTGTTCTTGGTAGCTACAGACAGTCGATCGCGATCGATTTCTTGAGTATTCCATTTAACCTGCCGAGCGATACCCATACCCTCTTCCACCCATTCAGGATGATACTGGAAGTCTGAAGTAACTTTACCTAGCAAATAAGTACGGTTGGCTGGCGAATAGGTAATAACCCAATCACCCTTTTGGATTTCGTTCACAAAACGCCAGACCTGCGATGCACCAGAACGCGCAGTTCCCAGCTTTGTTAAAGGGTCTGCCTCCTGGTATAAGGCGAGTAACTGGGCTCGGGATAGGCCGGGTTTGACTAATGGAGCCAGCTGAGACCAACCGATGCCTACAATTTGCTTATCGCGAAAATCGTCATAGAGCTTGCCGCCGTCACCGCGGATCATCCACATTCTGTTGCCCATACCCGTCCCTTTATGAGGAAAAGAAATTAAGCTGGATCATAAGCTTGTTCGCCGCATGCGTCAAAACCATCAACAACGACGGTCCAGCATTCCCGGATTGTGTTTTGCGATGATGTGCCCAGTTATAATTACAGCTTCTATTTGCATGATATTTCGTCCATATAAGTAAAAGCACCAACCAGCATCGGCAGGTGCTTTTTGGAATGAGTAAATTAAATAAGTAAGGAAAGCTGCAGTGTGAATCAGGAAGGCTATTCCCAATGTTCACCGTGCCGCGCTAATACGATTTCTTTTCAATAAACCTGTTGCCTGTCGCGCCCGCAGAATATCGACTGCCCGCAGATATGGGGACTGTTCTTGCCAGTCGAATCCCCTGCGATCAATACGAACCAGCCCGTACTTTTCCACCAGAAAATTAACGGCATCGGCCAAAGATATACCGGCATCGATATGTTCCTGAATTACCGTTTCATCACTGAATGGCGTATCGTTGAGTGTCAGGCCATAATGTTGTTCCAGCAGGCGTGCAAGCAGCATTTGCCAGACAGCCACGGGCGACAGACATAGCTTCGCCGCCTGCGGATTTGTTGCAGGTAGAGTTTTCATATTTGCTCTTGTGAAAGTAGTTAACGATGGGTGGAGTAAACGGCGATGTATACGTAGCCGCAACTGCCAAGGGTATCGGCTTCGCAGGTGAAACCATTGTGGTACAGGGTGACACAGTGGGCATGGCGAGGATTCATTTCACCAGTAGTCAGCATCGATTCCATCTGGCTGATAAAATGCGGGAATGCCACATCCAGCTTAAGACATTCTGTTTCGCTGAACTTACCGGTGATACTGGCCCGGTCAGCCAAATAGTGCAGCCGGTTTCCCTCCTGTACCAGACGAACGCCAAAGCAAGGTGCCACATTACGATTCAGACCCCACTTGAGAAATGAATCGTTCTCTGAGTCAGTAGATTTCATTGAAGTGCCCTCATATCCAGCCTCGCTCTGCAAACGACACAATTCCATCTGAACCGATAACCAGATGATCGAGAGTGTTCACATCAACCAGTGCCAGCGCTTCTTTAAGCCTGCCCGTAATGTTGCGGTCACATTGGCTGGGCTCCGGATCACCGGATGGATGGTTATGCGCCAGCACAACAGCAGCAGCATTGAAGCGAAGCGCTGACTTCACCACCTCACGGGGATGGACCTGGACATGGTTAACCGAACCGGCAAATAGCGTTTCAATCTCTAGTAAACGGTGCTGGTTATCGAGATAGAGCACCATAAACACTTCCCGTTCTTGTCCTGCCAGCTGTAACCGAAGCCAGTCACGGGCAGCCGTGCTTGAGGTAAAGGACATGCCGGGCTGGCGCAGATATTTATCCAGCAGGTTGATAGCACGTCGAATGGTCCGTTGGGCATAAGGTGTCAATCCGGAGGTCGCGGGGAGCAGGCAACCATGCTGGGCCATAACCGCCAGCGGAAAGAGTTCAGGCTGCGATGACTCTGGGGATAATACAGTATTCATGTTAGGCATTCCTTAGTCGATAAGATGCATAATGGCGCTGCATTCCGGATGGTTTAGCGCGTAGTCGCGTAAGCGATAATAGTGTCCAGTCATAGCGTCACACTCGGTGCGGCAGGCGTGGTGGCTGTAAGCCATTAGGCAGACTGCTACACCGGCAGCCTCTCCGCTCATCTCCGCATCGTTGCCATTCATCGGGTTGAACAACGTCCATTTCTCACCGTCAGGCTCCGGAGCCATAAATGCGCCGCTATTGCTGAGTGTGTAAAAGCTCCAGACGCCGCCGCTGTAATCAGCGCACAGGCGATCCATCCAGCCGAAGATTTGGGGCTCAAGGGTTATCCATTGTGGTATGGATCCAAAGTGCTGCGGCCAGAAGCCGATGCGTAGCTCGTCAGGGACCACCGAGGCAGTAATTGCTGCCTGCTCAGCGAACTCAGGGTTGTGTGTATCCATTAAACTATCTCCTTATGCCGGAACGGTTGTTTAACGCTCGAAAAACGCGAGCATGTTTTCTGCCATTACCCACAGGGCGCGATTGAGCTTCACATCGCCATCAATACCGGTAACAGCACGGGTGCGGCTGCTTTTCCCCTGAGCTGTTCGCCCCGACAATCCACCTTTCATCAGGTTCTCCTGCACGCGCTGGTATACGGTCCACAGGTCATCGCTGTAGTCCTCCCGGCGACGTGGGGTCAGCAACTGCGATACCGTGACCGGCTGGTGGTCTTCACCAAAGCGATACTTAAGCGCGGCATTCGCCAGGGCGTTACGGGCTGGTTCTGGCAGTGCCAGTGACTGCATTGCATCGCGCTTCTCCTCCACCCGGTCAAACACACCGAGTACTTCGTAAGCCCCTTCAATCACCTTCTCGACGACATTACCTTTATGCGGGACCCGCACTTCTCCGAACGACTGACCACAGACCAGGCCGTTGGTGCAGACACCACGAAATAGTCCCGGCAGCATCTGGTAGCTTGATGAGCCGTCATGGCTGTTCAGCAAAATAATTTCCGGCACCTGATGCCCGGTCAGTTGACCGGCACGGCGCAGGCGCAGCATGTGTTTGGTGTGCTCCCGCTTACTCAGGTCACGAACCTTCGTCTGGCAGGCAAAGAACGGCTCAAAGCCTTCACGCTGCAGGCTTTCGAGGATGGTGATGGTCGGGATGTAGGTGTAACGGTCTGAACGAGATTCATGCTTGTCACTCCCGAACACGCTGGGGACATGACTCAACAGCTCTTCGTGGGTCAAAGGCCGGTCACGGCGTATCTGATTTATACGGCCAAAGCGGCTGGCTAATCGCATGGATAACTCCTTATGAAGTGGGTAAAAATACAAAAGGCCACACTTCCCGAAGGAGGTGTGGCCTGACTTTGTTTATAGCGGTGATGTGCTGGTGGTGGTTATGCAGGGAATTTGCGGATGCCATAACGAGCGATATACCTGTTTAGCCAGTAACCAGCATCCGGCTCAAAGTTCCAGGCTCGCCAGACCATGCAACGCTCATGATGGATAACCAGACGGAAATGTGTCCCCAGGTCGTCCTCTATAGCAACGTTGGAATCTTGAGACGCAACCGCCTCTGCCTGCTGGCGAGTAAACGGTCCATCAGGCAATTCAGTGAGTTCAGTCATACAGGCTCCCTAAAATAAAAAGCCCCTGTGGCATTAGCGACAGGGGCTGAATCAAACAGATGGCGAATCGGCTAAGATGCCTTACCACCGACAACCGTGACTTGTACAGGTCGGTAGTACTGCGGGTCGAAAACGGAAAGTGGCAGGTCAATCTGGTAACCATTACGCTCTTCCGTTGCCTTCATGATTTCGACAGAGCTGACGTTTTCCACGCATTCGTTCTCCAGCGAGGCTTCCTGAGAGCGAGTGGCATCGCTGTCGCCAAATGCAGCCACTGCCATATTCCCCATGGCCAGCGTGTTCCCCCCTTTATCTTTCAGACGCAGGGAAAGTGTCAAAGGCCCGAATCCTTCACCACTTCCGCCGTTGTCCAGGCGAAACTGCCAGACGCAGACATTGCCTGGCACCCAGACCATGTCTGTGTTGCGGATACTGATGTAACGCTGTTCTTCGGCCTGAGCCGGTGACAGCAGACAAAGGCTCAGAGCGAAAACTGAGATAACGCCTTTCAGCTTCTTCATGGATTTTTCTCCTGATTCTCCGGCAGATAGAGTTTTCCCATTTCCTTGCCATCGTGCGAATACACCACCGATTTTTCACCCGTATAGCTGTCGGTTTCAATTCTGAAACTCAGAGTGATATTGTCCGCAAGGCACAGGGCTGCCATCAGTGGCTGCACCGTTTTCTGCTGCATATCAGCAATGTAGTAATAATTGCCTGACTCACATCCTTCCGGTGACTGGCGGATTTTCATCACCGTATATTGCGGTGTACCGAAGGCATCCTTTTTTACCCATTCCTGGGCAATATCGGATTTATGCGAGACAACCTTGCTGAATGGTGGTGGAGTCAGGTCTTTAAACCTGGCTATCGCTTTCACGCCAGCATCTTCCTTGCTGTCGCAGCCAGAGGCACTCATTGCACCGATAACTGTCAGAACGGCAAGCACAGGTGGATACAATTTCTTCATGGTGCAGATTCCTTATTATTCGTCCGTTCCGTTGCTTCAGCAGTTGCCAGTTCGTCGGCACAACTCAGCCAGACTCTGTTGGGCTACCCACTGCTGCAATTTCTGCTCTGAGGCAGAACGCTTCGCCGCCAGGGCAGCCTGCTGCTGTTTGTTGACACAGTTTTCCGGAAATGCAGCAAGCACCTGCTTGCTGTGAGGTTCATTAACCAGCTCCAACTGATACTGGGTGTCGATGATAGTGAAGTAACACCCTTTCCCCTGGTCTTCACCCTGATAGACCGATGTCAGGTCGGAATAATAACCGCTGGCAGGTTTCAGATTCAGCTTGCGCACGGTATGTGTTTTCTTGTCGGCGAGAAAATAAGCACCACCACCCCGCTGACGCAGCAGAAATTGTTTAGTCCAGGGGTAATTGCCAATGACACTGGCCTGGTAGAGCGTATTGTTCAGCGTATCGTCGTCCATGCCATCGGCTGATTTCCAGCCATCCGCCTGCATGTACTGCCAGAATTTGACGGTACCCACGACAGTTTCGGCAGACGCCGGAAAGGTAGCGCCAGCGCAGAGACTGATGGCCAGTGCCGTTGTGGTCAGTAATTTCTTCATCATGATTCCTTATGAGGTAAAAGACCGTCGCCGGTTCTGGCGAGCAGTGAGTGAAAAACGTGAAAATGGGGAAGGGCTCTGAGGAATTCTGGTTCGGCGAGAACGTTACGAATCTGAAGGTCAGGCACGAACAGTTCCGGGTGTAAGGTAACCGCATGGATATCGTTCAGCGGAAACACTGCCACGCGATGATGATGCTCTCCAGTCAGGTACCATTGTCCGCCGCAGAGTACGAGGCGGTATGGTGCGAGCCCTAAACAGCGACAACCTTCAGCCAGCAGCGTCACACGGCGATGCTCTGATATGGCCCTGACAAGGCGTGTAAATATGCCTGGACTGGGTGGCGACAATGGCTCCGATTCTGCCCATATGAGGCAAGGAGACTCACCTGGCCCACTCAGCAGTGAGCTGATCATGTGGTTATCCATGTCAGGAAACAAAGCCTCCACGCCTGACTGACGAACAAAAGTCAGTACAGCCAGTTCGCGTTGATGGCTACCAGAGAGCAGACGACAGGTGCCATCGCGATATTCCAGATCCAGGTACATCAGTCGCTCACGAAAATCCCGGCGGAGGGTACGGAGCGATACACCAAACTCTGCGGCAAGAAGGCCCATATCCAGTGTTTCGCCAGCAACAAGGCGAGTGATAATGAGGGACAGCCGAACCGCCAGCCGCTCATGGCGACGCTCAGTCTGGGACATTAGATTTTCTCCATCCTGTTAACAGGCTGAAAATTAAGTGATTAGTGTAACGAAGGGGCCGGACAGGGTATGGACATGGGAAGGCGTATTTTTTCAGTACGTGGATTTCAGCCGTGATGCGGCTTTGCGCCTGATTGATGGATTAGTAGTACATTAATCGAGCAAGGTAAGGACAGGGAGTGTCCGCCATAAGCGGTTTGTCAGAAGAAAATCCAGTCCCAGACGGCACGGGCAACAGTCACCACTGCTTCCCGTACGGTTCGAATCACAGCCCTTACAGGCTCTGGCAGAAAAGATGATGACTCCACAGTGCCAATCATTTCATCCACTGCATTACCAAAGCGCTCGCGTGCCTGCTTTTTTACTGGCTCTGTGCAGAGCCTGCCATGCAACTGTGTCGTTAGTGGACTGGTGGCCCGGTCAGGCAGGCTATTCATCATGGTATCTACCAGAGATTCTATACCCCACCCGGTTCGTGCTGACACCACACAAACAGGGTGATGCGGCAGAAACTGCTGTTGTACGGCATTTCGCTTCGCCTTAATCGTCGACATCTGAGCCGGGGAAGGCAGGTTATCGGCAACACTCCACTGATGGCAGGGCTCGGCCTTGTCAGCCTGATTAACAACAAACAGCACCCGGCGCTGATACGCCAGCATCACTTTGTGATAAAAGTGTTCATCCACTGACAGAGCCCGATCATCAGCTTTGATGACCCATAACACCAAATCCAGCTCGGGTAGGATGCGACGATACAGTGCGGTGTATTCTTCGTCACGTTGCTCGCTTTCACCAACACCAGGTAAATCAACAATCATCAGGCTGTGATTGCCATTGCGAAACCGGAAGCGCAGCACATCGCGCGTGCAGGCCGCCACATCGCTGACAGGCGTGACTTCGCCCTGGAACAGGGCATTGCAGAGAGACGATTTACCTGACCCACTTTTGCCCATAATGCCAATAACCGGCTCGTACTGTGTGAGACTACGAAGGCGTTTAAGAATAAGACTGCGAAGAGTAGGAGGCAGTGAAGCCAGAGGCTTCTCAATGGCCAGAAGGCCGTCAGTTTTTTGCATACGGAGATCTCAATGTGAAAAATAAAAAGACCCGCGGTCCTGTAAAGGATGCGGGGGATTCACTGAGATAATATCTGTCTGAAATTATTTGGAGTGAATGCTATTTACCTTCTGCATATCTGGCATCGTGCCAGGCATTCATAATGATAACTTCCAGCTCTTCGTTAATTTTTCGACCATTTTTCTTTGCCAGCATATCGAGCTTTTCTTTAATGTCCTTCTGGACATAGGTGTTAATGACTTTTTTATCAGCAATGTTTTCCCGGAATACATTCTGATTGTATGTTTTTTTCATCCGTTGCATCATCAGACGCCGAGTATCGGGATGCGCTGGCCAGGAATACAGCACGGCCGTGAGAAACGTAATCACCTGTTGTTGTCTGATTTCAGTCATAAATGCAGGCATATAATCGGGTTTGATATGCTCCATAACATATTTAAAAGTCCATGCACATTGTTTATGATTTTTAAGGTCAATCCATTTAAATGGTTCTGGTAACTCCCGGTTTCGCTGAATCCAGATATTTTTTAATGAAGAGAGTGTTTTGATCTTAAAAATTAACTCGACATCCCAGCTATCGAAACAGGTGTAGAGTACTAAAAGTGCATGCTGATAGGTTTCTGGAATAACAGCTAATGAGCCATGCCGAATAACCGGAGGCCGTTCACGATAAAAATCGACCTCAAGTGGATTGATTTCCTTAGGGCCCATGGTTGAAAGTATATTCCATGCAAAGTAAGCGGAGCTATAGTCCTTTATCCATTCAAAATTCGTCTCCGGGACGATACTGGATAATAACTCATTTTTCATTTGCCGTACGAACTTATTGTACTCATGGGTATTTTTAAATTCATTATTAAGGTCTCTCAGAATCATGTCCATAACCTCCTGATTTTTATAATCAGTTATGAGGATTAGCGGAGTTCGCTCCCGGTATCCTTCGATGTTTTTCTTCATGTATTCGATATAAAACCGGCACGCTCTTTCTGTTCTATCCGTCAGCTGTTCTTTCATAATTACATTTTCATTGATTTTAAAGTGAGTATCACTACGTAGGTTAATGCGTGTGTAATGCGTAGTCAAATGCGTTGTTTAATGCGTCGATATATGCGTAATAAAAAGTGTAGTGAAAGTTATGTCTTATGTAATGCGTAGTGATGCAGGATTAGATGGTTTTCTATTTAAAACAAGAGGATAAACTACTCACTGACCTTCGGAAAAGTAAGAAGGGCTTTTTCAAAGGACAGGTAGTCCGGTGACTATAAGCCCATGAAGACAAAAGAGGAAGGATAACGGTTACCTGAGCGGTTGATGTCTGCAACAGATGAGGTAACAGAAGAATGTAAGACAGTCATGCACATGAGCGCGTCGAAATACATCTCAGAACCGGTTGACCCCTAGAGGTCAACATAACCCGCTTTTTTTTACGTATCTCCCCATGGGTATGCCCCGGAGCAGTGACCGCAATTAAATATCACTCATCCGGGTTACATTTCTTAACCGGAGATACCAAATCATGACCACGCATCCCTTACTTACCGAAGACCAGTTGATTGACATGGCATTTATTACCAGCGTGCTGCAGATGACAGACAAGTGGATTTACAAGCTTATTAAGGACGGATCCTTCCCCAAACCTATCAAGCTGGGGCGAAGCTCCCGATGGCGGAAGAGCGAGGTGGAGTCCTGGCTTCAGGAACGTGTCGACCAGTCCCGTAAATAACCTCACTCTTAACTAATCCCACTGGCAAGAAAATAACTATCCGGCTCATCCGGAGGTTTTCTGCTGCCTGTCATTTGCCCCTGAAGGAATAAGCATCATGAAAGACTATAAACCGCGTTACGAAGAACTTCACAAATACTACCAGACCTGGCTGACCGACTTTACGAAGTTAACGGTCAGGTCGGGCATGTGTCACCAGAATATCTACCATCACCATACCCTGACGGTTGGCAGCCTTAAGTTTCCGGGAGAGGAAGAGGTTATTGCTGTTGTTCCCCAGTGCCTGCACCGGATTATTTATGGCAGAGCAGCAGCCCCACTGACTGTTAATGATGACCTGAGCGTCAGTTTATTTACTCAGGAACATCTGCTGGCTCACCATCCCATGCTGGAAGGTATTCTGCTGTCTGAGTGCGTGCGGTTAAAACAGCGTCCTGTGGCAAATAAACTCATCAGTTTGTTTCGGCAGTTCAGCGGTAGCGAGCTGCGTCTGAAGCTGGTCTGGCTGTGCTGGTACGATTTGATGCTGGGTAATTGCCTGGATGACTGGACCGACCATCTCAGATTCAAAAAAGATAAAGAGATGGATATCTGGGTAAATGACCGGCAGGCAGAAAACTCTGCGCTGACCAGTCTGATGGACGAGTACGTCTGCTTTGCATGGCGGACGACAGCCGAGCCACTGAATCAGGCCTGATGCCTTGCCCTGCAAGGTTTCTGAAGGCACTAGTGAGTGTGATTATTAATATCGGTTATTAGTATTATTAATAGGCATGCCCTCTTAATCCTTCACCCTGATTAATCCCAGTATTACCAGATCTTTCAGTAGCCCTGTCAGAAACTGCGTCATAGCCTCCCCTCCGGAGGCTTCCTCACATCTGCTGATCTTTGTCAGCACGAAGGAATCTGTTCTATGCAAATCAAACCGCAATGGGAGCCAGACTGGTATCTGGAATCTCTTCTGAACATCCATATTGACGAAATGGTTGATCGCTATGCCTGCCTGCGGGCACTCCGAATCGACTTGTTCTATCAGCATCACACCGCTAAGTACTACCTGCAAAACCACAATCATCTTGAATGGGATCTCCGGTTACTCATGGATCACATGATGCAAATGGGCGCAGTCGTGGGTTATTTCTGGGTTATCGAATGGACAGAAGACCATCACTACCATGCGCACGTAGTCTTCTGGGTAGATGGCAACCGCAGTCGGAAGGTTTATCCCTGGGCTGAGAAGGCCCGTGAGTTCTGGACGTTAATTACCGAAGGTGACGGGGGCTTCCATCGTAGTGAATACAAAAAATATTACAGAGCCAATATCAATATCCCGGTGCGTTACAGCGAACCAGACAGTATTGACAACATCCGACAGGTGTTGGCGTATATGACCAAAATTCAGCAGAAACATGGCCTGCTGCTGTTCGGCTGCAACGATGTCCCTGAACGACCAGCAACCGGGCGACCACGCAAGACTGACTTCTGAGTAAGGCAGTTTTTTACGCCAGCAATTCATAGTGTGACTACCACACCGCTATTTACCTCGCAACACCTTTAAACCTTCCAACCGCATGGCTTCTGTCTGCCCTTTAGGGACGGCTTATGCCTGCGTGTTGGCTGGCTGGAGCCTAGAATATGTTTGCCAAATCCTTTCTCGCTCTCGACGGTAACGGTGGTCTGAACGGTGCACGTACCGCGCAGATAGCCCCTTATGATAGCGATACCTACCACCTCTGCGGTTGTGCGCTGCAATGCCATCCTGAGTACAACAACGAATGCCCGTGGTTCGAACACACCGAAACGGGTCTCACCAGCAATGGTCGACAGCATTGTCCCTATACCAATCCGAATACCAGTGAACAGCAACTGGTCAGACGGTTGCAGCACCTCCTCCCTGATGCCACTCCCAGGGTCAGTAAAGACGACTGGCAATGCACACAATGCGAGAGCAATTACTATGGTGAACATTACTGCCTAACCTGTCGTACCAGAGACTTCAGCCAGTCAAAATGGGTGACATCATGAGAATGTTGAAGTGTTTCTCGTCACCAACGCACTGGGTATTTATATCGCCACTGACATGGTCGAAGCCCCACCAACTTGATAAACTCTCTCGTAAATTCTTACGGGGCAGAAACTATTTGGACGATTGTGTCGTCACCTCTTTGCCGCGTTACATGCATTGTTTTCACCGGACACCATATGGCTATCAAGAAGAACGAACTTTACTCCTCCCTTTGGGCGAGCTGCGACGAGTTGCGTGGCGGAATGGATGCTTCACAGTACAAAGACTATGTGTTGACCCTACTGTTTATGAAGTACGTCTCTGACAAAGCTAAGGGCAACCCTTACGCGATGATTGAAGTGCCGGAAGGTGCAAGTTTCGACGATATGGTTGCTCTCAAGGGCAACAAAGAAATTGGCGAAAAAATTAACAAAACTATCAGATTACTGGCCGAAGCTAATGACCTGAAAGGTGTTATCGACATTGCCGACTTCAATGATGAAGACAAGCTGGGTAAAGGCAAGGAAATGATCGACCGCCTTTCCAAGCTGGTGGCAATCTTCGAAGGGTTGGATCTCTCAGCCAACCGCGTTGATGGAGACGATCTGCTGGGTGATGCCTACGAATATTTAATGCGTCACTTTGCTACAGAGTCAGGTAAATCCAAGGGGCAGTTTTACACCCCGGCAGAGGTGTCACGCATTCTGGCGAAAGTGATTGGCATCAGTAAACAGACACCACAAGATGCTACCGTTTATGACCCTACCTGTGGCTCAGGATCACTATTGTTGAAAGCTAGTGACGAAGCAGGTCCGAAGGGGCTGACCATTTATGGCCAAGAGATGGATTATGCGACCAGCGCACTGGCACGCATGAATATGATCCTTCATGACAACGCCACCGCTAAAATATGGAAAGGCAACACCCTAGCCGATCCGCACTGGAAAGATGGCAACGATAATCTGAAAACCTTCGACTTTGCTGTAGCTAACCCCCCTTTCTCCAACAAAAACTGGACCAGCGGACTGGATGCTGCGAACGATACTTTTGACCGATTTGTCTGGGGTACACCACCAGAAAAGAACGGCGACTATGCTTTCCTGTTGCACATCATCAAAAGCCTGAAAAGTACCGGCAAAGGTGCTGTGATCTTACCTCACGGCGTTCTGTTCCGTGGCAATGCTGAAGCACGTATTCGTGAGAATCTGCTCAAACAGGGTTATATCAAAGGCATCATTGGCCTGCCCGCTAACTTGTTCTACGGCACGGGTATCCCAGCATGCATCATTGTCATCGATAAAGAAGATGCTCAGCTCCGAGCGTTCAACGCTAATGGCGAGAGTCAGCAAGGCATCTTTATGATCGATGCCAGTAAGGGCTTTATTAAAGACGGCAATAAAAATCGCCTACGCGCCCAGGACATCCATAAAATTGTCGATGCGTTTAATCGCGAGCAGGAAATCCCCCGCTTCAGTCGCATAGTCCCACTGTCAGAAATTGCGGCCAACGACTTCAACCTCAATATCCCTCGCTATATCGACAGCAGCGATCCGGAAGATCTGCACGATCTTTCTGGCCATTTGGCTGGTGGCATTCCCAATCGCGATATTGATGCTCTCAGTGCTTACTGGAACATTTTCCCGACTTTACGACAGGATCTATTCGAACCCGCCCGCCCTGGCTATAGCAATGCCCGAGTCGAGGCAGGTAAAGTTAAGAGTACTATCCTGGCACATCCGGAATTTGCATCTTTCAGAGATGGAGCACTGATACCCTTTGAAAATTGGTATGCAGAATGTCGACTTGATGAAATTGCTCGTGGTGATTCGCCGAAACAGCTTATTGAAGAGATTGGCGAGAGTCTCCTTGCTGCCTATGCTTCTGAAGCCACAGTTGACGTCCCTCTACTTGAGAACTACGCCATCTATCAGTTACTGATGGACTACTGGATGGATGTCATGCAGGACGATGTTTATGTCCTGAGTCAGGATAGCTGGCAGGCGGGCAAAGTGCTTCGTGAACTTATTGTCGAAAAAGGGGAAAAACTCAAAGAAACACCAGATCTAGTAATAGGCAAGAAAAAGTATAAGGCTGAACTTTTGCCGCCTGCACTTTTAGTAACTCGCTATTTTGCTACCGAGAAGCTGGAACTGGATCAACTTCAGGTCGCTTATGATGAAGCTGCACAAGCACTTGAAAGTTTCCTTGAAGAAAACAGCGGAGAAGATGGATTACTTGCTGATGCGATGAACGACAAAGAGAAAGTGACTGCTGCCAGCGTTAAAGCACGACTTAAAATTGCCACGGATAAAGAAGAAAAGGCGACACTGAAAGCCGCTCAAGCATTGTTCGATGCCGAAACCCAAGCCAAGAAAGCGCATAAAGAAGCGCAGGAAAAACTGGATCATGCTGTATTTGCTCATTATCCAAAACTCACTGATAACGAAATTAGAAATCTTCTGGTACAGGACAAATGGCACGCTAGTTTAATTAGTGCTTTAGAAGCAGAGATCGAGAGTGTTACGCAGCGGTTGGCAAATCGAGTGAAAGAGCTCGAAGAACGTTATAGCTCAACTATGCATGAACTCACACAATTAGTGGCTGAGTTAGAGGCCAAAGTTGCGGTTCATCTTAAGTCGATAAAGCTGTGAGCATGACAATGAAAACGAATAAATCACAGAATTTGAAATCGATCCCAACTGGTTATAAACAGACTGAGGTGGGAATTATTCCTGAGGATTGGAAAGTTAGTAGTATTGGAGACTTATGCGTTATTTTTGGACGCATAGGTTTTAGAGGTTATACAAAAGCTGATATTGTATCACAAGACCAAGGAGTGCTAAGCATTAGTCCGTCTAATATATTTGATGGGCGTACAAACTTCACGCATGGAACATATATTACTCGTCAGAAGTATGAAGAGTCACCTGAGATAAAGATATACGAAGACGATATTCTGCTAGTTAAGACTGGTTCTACCTATGGAAAAATAGCGTTAGTAAAAAATTTAAAAGAGGATGCAACCCTAAACCCTCAGGTAGTAGTCTTTAAGAGACTAAAAAGCCCTGCTGCATTTCTGGCATACATAATGCAATCTGATATTGTGCAAAATCAGATTGAGGAAACAATTGTTGGTGGAGCGATTCCCACATTATCTCAAAAGGTAGTTTTAAGTTATAAAATCCCGCTCCCTACTCCAAGAGAACAGCTTGCGATTGCTAACGTGCTCTCTGATACCGATGCACTGATTATCGCGATTGAGCAATTAATTGCTAAAAAAAAGGATATCAAAACCGCAACCATGCAGCAACTGCTGACTGGTCGTACCCGCTTACCACAATTCGCTAAACACCCGGATGGGGTACTCAAGGGTAATAAACCTAGTGAGCTAGGGCTCATTCCTGAAGATTGGATATGCGTAAAATTGGGAGAAATAGGTCAATGTATCATTGGCCTTACATATAGCCCTCGAGATGTTTCCGATACAGGTACATTAGTATTGCGTTCATCAAACGTTCAGAATAACAAGCTAGCATATCAAGATAACGTTTTTGTAAATATGGACTTACCCGAGAGAGTCATCGTAAGGAAAGGCGATATTTTAATTTGCGTCAGAAATGGGAGCCGCAAACTAATCGGAAAATGTGCTTTAATCGATCACGCGGCTGAAGGATGCGCTTTTGGTGCCTTTATGGCTATATATAGAACAAAAGCTCATGATTTTATTTTCTACCAATTTCAATCTAATTTAATTCACAACCAAATAGATGAAACCATGGGGGCGACTATTAACCAGATAACAAATAAAGACCTATCTGGTTTTATAATATCAATGCCATCCTGCGATCAAGAACAAACTGCTATCGCCACCATCCTCTTAGATATGGATGCTGAACTCGAGGCATTAGAGCAAAAACTCGCCAAGATTCGCGATATAAAACAGGGCATGATACAACAGCTGCTGACCGGGCGTATTCGTTTACCGTTGGAACAGCAGCCATGAAACACACCCTTGATAAGACAGTTCTGTCCGTCAAGGGTCTTTTGAGCCTGACTGACGTAGCCATTCCGGTCTATCAACGTCCTTATAAATGGACGGTAAAAAATATCAGTGAACTGTTTGCGGACATAAACAGTCATCTCGATAAATCGGCCTACCGCTTGGGCTCAGTAGTGTTTCATCAGCCTGAGAGCAATGAAGAACATAGACTGGATATCGTCGATGGTCAGCAACGAACTTTAACATTAATACTGGCAGTATGGGCCATTATCGAAACCCGACTTGCTGAATTGGAACGTCAGGATTTGCAGAAAGCGCTAACCCAGCTAAAGCCCTCCGTTGAAGGTTTTATGGGACGGCAACGCTTTGCCAGTCAGGTATCGGAATACAATCTGTACCAGAATTATCAGGAGCTAAAACGCAGGGTTAGCCATCGAGAATTCAGCGAGCAACATATTGATTTTCTCCTCAACCGCTGCCAGTTGGTGGTCTTTGTGCTGACTGACCTGTCTGAAGCCTTTCAGTTCTTCGACTCACAAAATGCCCGAGGGCGGGATCTGGATCCACACGATCTGCTTAAGGCCTTCCATCTACGTGAATTCGCCAGCCATGAGGTAGAACTGAAAGCTGCTTCCGTTGCCCATTGGGAAGGATTACCCAGCGATGACCTGGCTAATCTTTTCGCATCCTATCTCTACAGGGTACGTCAGTGGTCGCAGGGAAATTCAGCTCGTTTCTTTGGTAAGGATGAAGTCGGCCTATTCAAAGGGATCAACCTTGATCAGATTGGTCAGTTCCCTTATGTGGAATCTTTGCGCATAGCTCACCATTTTGTAGATGATTATAACAATCAGTATCAGCGCAAGATTGATGGCCAGAAAATGCGTTTCCCTTTCCATCTGGATCAAATGGTCATCAATGGAAGACGTTTTTTCGAAATGGCAGAACACTACCAGCAACAGGTATCGGCAATTATCACCAGTGAGTATGTCAGCACGCACACTCAAAAGTCGTTAATGATTCAGGGCACAGTCCTTGGTGAAATGGCAACCCAGATACTAAGAACGTTAAATAGCTATAGAAATCGCTATCGAACAGGGGATCAATATATACGCACTATGTTTGATTGCGCTCTGATCTTTTATATCGACAAATTTGGTGGGCAGTCGTTATCTGCAGCGATTGAAAAAAGCTTTATCTGGGCCTATAGATGCCGAATCCGACAGCAGGTGGTACAGTTAGCGACTATGGATAAGTACGTACTGGAAAATAATCTGTTCCGGGTAATCAAAGAAGCCAGAGTACCTAGTGATGTGCTATCTATACCATTACTCACCATTCGGGCTTCAGAAAATAATAATAACCGCCGTACCGGTAACCATGAGCAAGACGAGCTGGTGAGGCTGTTCAAGGAGATGAACTACTATGAGTGATGCAAAGGTAACATCCTTTACGGTCAGATCATTGCTGGGTGATGCATCTCGTTATCTTATCCCAATGTACCAGCGTAATTATGCCTGGGGAGAGGGTGAAATCACTCAACTTGTGCAGGACATACTAGACTACCAACAAAAAAGCCTGCATAGCCTATACCCTCAAACTTACTACATCGGTACTTTAGTCGTATTCACCCGTCCTGATGGGGACGCAGAGATAATCGACGGGCAGCAGCGTTTCACTACCCTATCCCTTCTTGCCACTTGGTTAAAAAAACACGCTGGGTCCACGCTGGATATGAGCTGGTACCAAAGGATTAACTTAGGGTTTGAGAGCAGACCTAAGTCTGGCGAAACCTTTGCTCGACTCTGGCAAGGCGTGGAACCGCATAAACTGCGGAGCAAAGAATTTAATGACGGGCTGATCAACGGCTATGAACTTATTGGCAAGGTACTACGCGACTTGAAGCTGATTGGTGAGTCATTAAATCATTTCTGTACCTACCTTTTCGACCATGTACAAATTGCCCGAATAGAAGTGCCTGCCGATACCGACCTCAATCATTTTTTTGAGGTGATGAACAATCGAGGTGAGCAACTCGAAAAGCATGAGGTGGTAAAAGCTCGACTAATGGCGGTGCTCAACGAGATAACGGACCTGCAAGATCGACAGAGCAACCTTAACACCCTCTCACGCGTTTGGGATGCTTGCTCCAACATGGAACGTTATGTCCAGTACGGTTTTACACCAGCCGAACGTCATCAATTATTTGGGCAGGAAAATTGGGGGCAATTTGTGCCTGCTGATTTTAATTCTCTAGCTGGCATGCTTATCCCATCGACTTCGGAGCTTGGCACAAGAGAAAACCAAACAAACCGCACACTGGCTGACATTATCAAGTCATCTTCAACCTTAAGTGGTGATAGAGGTGAAGAAGATGAAGGTAGCTCAGAGCGTTTTAATAGTGTTATCAATTTCTCCAATTTCCTGCTCCATGTGTTGCGTGTCTGTAGCCAAACTGGAAAGGACAGAGTGGATGTTCCGCTAGATGACAAACAATTAATCGACCAGTTCGAACTTCGACTGTTAAAGCAGAATGACCCGGTTAAAGCGGTACAGAATTTCGTCTTTGCACTTCTCAAATGCAAATACCTTTTTGATCAGTTCGTGATAAAACGAGAGTTCGCGAAAGGTAGCGATAGCTGGAGTTTGAAGCGCCTGCGTTGGTATTCGGAAAAGAGCACCAGCTACACCAATACGTTTAATGAAGATGATGGTAGCTATGTAGACATCAACCGACAGATTCTGATGCTGCTTTCCGCATTCCACGTTTCAACCCCTACTCTGGTTTATAAACACTGGTTGAATGGGGCTTTGTACTATCTGTTTAATGCCCATTCCGCTGAAAACCAGATAGATGCAAGGAAGTACCTCGGTTATCTGGAGCATCTCGCCTCCGCGTTTATCTTTCAAAACTTCCTGGCAGAACAAGAACCAAAATCATATTTTGAGATTATCTACGGTAAAGAAGCACCTCTCCATCCTGTGGAACTGTCGGACAAGACTCAGAAGAAAATGCGCTTTGGCATGATAGCAAACAACTTGGTATTCAATTACCTGGACTACTTACTGTGGTGTCGTGACAGAAATAAAGCTGAGGTAGTGAAACGTTTTGAATTTACCTTCCGAAGTTCATTAGAGCATTTCTACCCTCAGCACCCCATGGATGGCTTTAGGACATTACCAGATACATCGTTGCATTCCTTCGGCAACCTTAGCCTGATTAGCCACAGCAAGAATTCGCGACTTAGTAATTTCCAGCCAAAACAAAAGCAAGAGTACTTCGAAGCGAGCCTTGAACGTAATGAAATTGATAGTCTGAAACTGCTCGCCATGATGGAGCTGATGAAGAAGAACAATCAGTGGGGGGAAGAAGAAATCGCCACTCACGAAGCGGAAATGCTGGCAGTGTTAACCAGTGGTAGTGATAGCGTATTTAGGGAGGTGTTATGAACAGTGTTGGTCAACGTGAACGCATGACACAAAAACGTGTTATCCAGTTATTCACCGATCATCTCGGTTATCACTATCTTGGTAACTGGCACAAAAGAGAAGACAACCGGAACATCGAACCAAGCTTAGTTTCTGCCTGGCTAACAAAGCGCGGCGTTTCAGAAGTCCTAATCGCCCGAGCATTACGGCAACTGGATCGAGCCGCAAGCCTCGGTGAAGGGCGTATCCTCTATGATGCAAACAAAGAGGTGTATCGCCTGCTACGCTACGGAGTGAAGGATAAAGAAGGTGCTGGTGAGCAGAATCAAACCGTGTGGTTGGTGGACTGGAAAAATCCAGAAGCCAATGATTTTGCGATAGCTGAAGAAGTGACCTACAACGGTGAAAATAAAAAGCGCCCGGATTTGGTGCTGTATGTTAATGGTATTGCGCTTGGTGTCATTGAGCTAAAACGTTCTACAGTGTCAGTTTCAGAGGGCATCCGCCAAAACCTCGATAATCAGCAAAAAGCCTTCATCCGCAACTTCTTCACTACCATCCAACTGGTAATGGCCGGCAATGATTTAGAAGGGCTTCGCTATGGTGTAATCGAAACGCCGGAGAAATATTACCTTCAATGGAAAGAAGCCGCGGAATCACCTCACGCCTACATGCTTGATCGTCACCTGGCTCAGATATGCAATAAACAGCGCCTGCTGGAATTGATCCACGACTTTATCGTTTTCGATGCTGGAGTGAAAAAAACCTGCCGTCATAACCAATATTTTGGTGTCACTGCAACAAAACCGTTTATTCAACGCAATGAAGGCGGGATTATCTGGCACACCCAGGGCAGCGGTAAAAGCCTGACAATGGTTTGGCTGGCAAAGTGGATCAGAGAAAATATTACCGATAGCCGAGTTTTAATCATTACCGACCGTACAGAACTTGATGAACAGATCGAGAAAGTGTTTAACGGTGTGGAAGAAGAGATCCTTCGCACTCGGAGCGGTGCGGACCTGGTGACTCGCCTGAATCAAACCAAGCCCTGGCTTATATGCTCGTTAGTGCATAAGTTTGGTCGTCAGGAGGAGGATGACAAAGACGCTGACACGGACGATTTTATCGAACAAATAACACGAAATATCCCTGCCGATTTTAGCCCGAAGGGAAAATTATTCGTGTTTGTGGATGAGTGCCACCGAACCCAATCCGGCAAATTGCATGCGGCAATGACAAGCATTTTGCCAGATGCACAATTTATCGGTTTCACCGGTACCCCGCTGATGAAGAAAGATAAGAAGAAGTCAGTGGAGGTCTTCGGGCCTTATATCCACACTTATAAATTTGATGAAGCAGTCAATGATGGGGTTGTACTGGACCTGCGCTACGAAGCTCGTGACATTGATCAGCGGGTCAAATCTCAGAAAAAAGTCGACCAGTGGTTTGATGCTAAGACATCTAAACTTTCTCGCCTTGGCCAACAGCAACTCAAGCAGAAATGGGCTTCGATGCAGAAGCTGTTGTCGAGCCGCTCGCGGCTGGAACAGATTGTGGCTGACATCCTTCTCGATTTTGAACAAAAACCACGGCTCGCCGACAGCCGAGGTAACGCCATGCTGGTCTGTTCCAGCGTCTATCAGGCCTGCAAATGCTATGAGATGTTTAGTGACGCAGGTTTTGCCGGTAAATGTGCGATTGTGACGAGCTACCAGCCAAATGCCAGTGAGATTAAAGGCGAAGAGAGCGGTGAAGGACTGACTGAGAAACTAGCCAAGTACAACATCTACCGCAAAATGCTTGCGGAATATTTTGAACAACCTGAGGCTGAAGCAGCCAAACGTGTGAGTGATTTCGAAAAAGAGGTCAAACAACGCTTCATCAAAGAACCGGGCCAGATGCGCCTTCTAATAGTCGTTGATAAGTTATTGACTGGCTTTGATGCCCCGTCAGCCACTTACCTCTATATCGACAAGAAAATGGCCGATCACAACCTTTTCCAGGCGATATGTCGCGTTAACCGGTTGGATGGTGAGGATAAAGAATACGGCTATATTGTCGACTATAAAGACCTTTTCCGCTCATTGGAAAAAACCGTTCAGGACTACACCGCAGAAGCCTTTGACGGCTACGACAAAGAAGATGTAGCCGGGTTACTGAAAGATCGTTTGCAACAAGCCAAAATCGATCTTGATGGTGCTCTGGATGCCGTTCGCACCCTTTGCGAACCAGTAAAAATGCCACGCAATCAACTTGATTATCAGCATTATTTTTGTGGGGAATCAGGGGCGTCGATAGAGCAATTATCTGAGAAAGAAGCTTTACGTCTGACATTGTATCAATCCGTGGCGAAGCTTATCCGTGCTTTTACCAATCTGGCAGGTGAGCTAACAGATGCTGGTTATAGCGAGCAGCAGGCAAATCAAATCCGCATCGATGTTGAGTTTTACACAAAAGTCCGCGATGAAATAAAAATAGCCAGTGGCGATTTCGTGGACATGAAGCAGTTTGAGCCAGGTATGCGGCAGATGCTGGATCTTTGGGTAGATGCCGATCCAAGTGAAACCCTCATGGATTTTGAGGAACTAGGACTGCTTGAGTTGATTATTGAACGCGGAGAAGAAGCACTGGATGGACTTCCAGCCGACATGCGTGGCAACCAGGAGGCGATGGCTGAAGCGATTGAAAATAACGTTCGCAGAACCATTGTTGATGAAAACCCAGTCAACCCGAAATACTACGAAAAAATGTCGGTGTTGCTTGATGAACTGATCGCACTTCGACGTCAACAGGCGATCTCCTATCAGGAGTATCTGGAGCACGTACGTGAACTGGCGAAGCAGGTGAAACATCCGCAGTCAGGTAGTAAAAGTACTTATCCAGCAAGTATCGATACCCTCGCCAAGAAAGCGTTGTTTGACAACCTCGGTCAGGATGAAGTCTTGGTGACAAAGATAGATGCTGCAGTCCGTCACACCAAAAAGGCCGACTGGTATGGGGATCGTTTTAAAGAACGCGAGATTAGTTTCGCTATCGCGGAAGAAATCAAAGGTTATTCAGTGACGGTCGCAGATGTAATGGCCCTAGTGAAGGCACAGAAGGAGTATCGCTGATGCCATTGGTTACCTTTGGTGAGCTCACTCTAGATTTGCAGCGTAAGCCAATCAAAAACTTGCATATCAGTGTACTGCCTCCAGATGGCCGAGTAAGAGTATCAGCTCCCATCTCTCTGTCAGACACAGCTATCAGGATGGCTGTTGTCAGAAGGCTAGTATGGATCCGACAGCAGCAAACACAATTTCAGGCTCAGCCGCGCCAGAGTGAACGAGAAATGTGTAGTGGCGAAACACACTATCTTTGGGGAAGAGGATATCGGCTGGATGTAGTTTTAGTAGATAAGCCCGCTGAAGTGAAACTTCAGGGTGGTTGGATACGTATGAAAGTACCTCCACATTATGATACGGCCCAGCGGGAAGCGGTTCTCAACCAGTGGTATCGTGGTATTTTAAAACAAAGACTGCCTAAGTTAATGGCAAAATGGCAGCAAGAGGTAAAGGCTGAAGCCAGTTTTGTTGGCATCAAGCGAATGAAGACCAAATGGGGTAGCTGTAATCCACAGACAGCACGTATCTGGATCAATCTCGAACTGGTAAAAAAACCACCTGAATGCCTTGAATTCATTGTGGTTCACGAGCTAGTTCATCTACACGAACGCAAGCACAATGAGCGTTTTATCGGCCTGATGAGTATTCATTTGCCAAACTGGCGTGAACACAGAGCTAAGTTGAATAAAATGCCCTTGGCTTATAATCATTGGGGATATTGAAATTTAATCAGAAAATGGTTGATACTATTGCATCAACCATTTCCATCAATTATCAATAAAACCTTTCATTTCTCTTTCTAATTCGTGCAATGTTGATAGTAGTTCTTCACGCTGTTGACGTAATATCTCAAGATCAACAAAAACCTGCTCCTCATGCTTCTTAACATACCGAGATATATTTAAGTTAAAATCATTTAATTGTATTTCATCATAAGAAGCCACATGTGAAAAATCATCGACACTACTCCTTTCAAAGTAGCATTTTGATACTTTTTCAATGATTTCATTTGTTATCAAATTGCGCCCTTTTACGGGTTTAGCCAAATCAGATGCGTCAATAAATACGACATCAGAATTGTTTCTATCTCTCCTGAATATCAAAATGGCAGTTGGTATCGCTGTCCCAGGAAGCAACCTATCTGGTAGACCTATTACCGCATCTAACAACCCTTCACTGATTAAATTTTTCCTTATACTCTCCTCTTGACCTCCACGGAACAATACCCCGTGAGATACCAGTATGGCCATTCTACCAGTTGCACTTTTAAGTGTTGAAACCATGTGCAAAATAAAGGCATAATCACCCTTAGACTGAGGTGGGAAACCTAAATTAAAGCGACCATAATCATTACGTACTAAATCATCATGATTCCAACCGATAATATTTAACGGAGGGTTAGAAGCAACTACATCAAACTGCATCAATCTATTATCTGTATCCAGAAGCTGAGGGTTAGATATTACATCCCCCCATTCTATCCGACTATTAATTTCGTTATGCATAATCATATTCATTTTAGCCAAGGCCCAAATGGATCTATTAACTTCTTGACCAAATAAAGTATAATTATTGCTTCTAAAGGATTTTTTTATTTTTTCCCCTAGGGTAATTAAAAGAGAACCAGACCCACAAGTAGGATCACAAATACTATCTCCATCCCTAGGCTGCAATAACTCTGCAAATAGTAGTGAAATACCTTCGGGAGTATAAAATTCTGCCCCCCTCATAGCCGAGTCAGATGCAATTTTTTCAAAAAGATATCTACATGCTACTTCTATCTTTTTATTACCATCCTGGGTATAATCAAATTTCATTTCAGGACTTGCAAAAATATCGAGTAATTCATTAAGCATCCGGTCTCTTTCTGATTTTGCACCAAAATTAACCGTCGCAAATTTTATCGACTCGAATAAATAACCACCTCTACTTTGGCAGACCGAATCAATAGCCTGATCAATTAATCTCAGCGAATCATCAATCCTCTCTCCGATATAATCACCATGATTCTTAGCATCATGATATATTTTATAAAAACTAGCATCCTCTGGTACTCGAGAAACAATTTCTAACAACTCAGAATATTCTTCATTGATTAAATCGTATTCATAATCAGCCTTAACATCAGAAATATATTTCAGCAATAACATTGAAAATATATAATCTTTATAAGAAGATGAGTCAACTTTCCCTCTAAACAAATCACAAGCAAGTAAAAGTGATTTATGAAGCACCTTCATTTCACTCATTTTCTAACTCCTCGCTATTAATGATACTTTCACATATACCATCAAAGAGCACATCGCCATTTTGTATTAGTGAATTATAGACTATTTTTTGTTTATTCCAGTTTCTATTAATAGAACCAATCTTTTCTTGAAACCCCAAATTTGGGAGTTTAACAGTCATTTTAGAAACCGTTTTTGAATTAATTTTACTAATACTAGTACCTTCACTCAAACTGCGAATATATTTACTTCCAGAAGTAGAGTTTATATACCAATGTAAATAATGTGGTAGTATTAGATTTTCATTACATCTAATTACTGCTAACTGATTGGACGTAATGATTGGTTTGCCTAGATTCCCTTCGATAATCCCAGCTGAAAACACAGGTCCCCGCAGACGTAATAAAATATCATTAGGGAAAAGATAATGCTTCTCAGGATTACCCTCTGGGATAACAGAGGTTAAAGCACCTAGATCTAAACTGCCGTCCAGCCCAATATCTTTCGTCTGGATGAGATAACAGGAGCCTTGCTCACCAGCATCTTGTATTGCCGATTTAAAGGGCATCCCTAAGCGGATCTCAGCAATACTCTCTAATGTAACAATTTTATGCATAAGTAAGTTAGGGAGATTACTCTCCCTTTCCTCCAGTAGTTTTAAGCACAATCGAGTGTTTCCAATTCACATCCCCCACACGTACATCTAAATCCATCTGCAATGAGGAAAAGGAGAGCGCGTGTACCAGCATAACAATACAAGCCATATTCCCCCCCTTACTTATTGACTTTTTACGCAGGGATTGATATTTTTTCTCGTTCATTTTGTTAGAGCCTCTCATAGCGGTTTTGGCCAGAATGTTTCGGGTAAATAGCAGTTGCCGCTGCTATTTACTCCCTCTCTTACCTAGGTAGTAGCGTCGTACTAGGTCAGTGAGAAGACTATAACAGGTTACAGAGAATTTATGCAACAGTAGCGTCGTACTACTTTTTCACGATGTCATTGTCGCTATGCATCATGAGCTCACTAACCTCATGATTATTCTCATTTATCTTGCGAATTCATGATAGAAAAATATTTTGGTGTTACTTTCCAAAATCAAACGGACTTACCCCTATCTCCCGATTCGCATCCAGATAATCCGCCCACCACTGCAGCATCAACCTGCGCTCCCCCAGATGTTCCGCTTTATGGATGTAGGCAGCCCTAACAGAGCTACGCTCCTGATGGCTCATCTGCCGCTCTACGGCATCCCTCGACCATAGACCCGATTCAATCAATGAGCTACAGGCCATTGTCCTGAAACCATGCCCACAGACTTCCGTTTTCGTGTCATAGCCCATCACTCGTAGAGCCTTGTTCACCGTGTTCTCACTCATGGGTTTACGCGGATCGTGATCTCCTACGAAGATCAGGTCACGGTTCCCATTCATGCTTTTGATCTTTTCCAAGATAGCGAGAGCTTGTCGCGACAAAGGAACGAGATGAGGAGTCCTCATCTTCGAACCACGTTGAGAATGCTTAACACCTTCCAGCGGTTCACGCTCACCAGGAATCGTCCACATAGCCGTTTCAAAATCGACTTCTGACCAGCGGGCAAAACGCAGTTCGCTTGAGCGGATAAAGACTAACAAGGTAAGTTCGACAGCCAGTCGGGTTAATGGTCTTCCGGAATAGTGATCGATGCGGTGAAGCAATTCAGGAATGCGGTTAAGTTCCAGAGCAGCACGGTGCTGTCTTTTTGCCGTAGCAACCGCACCGGCAATCTCTTGCGCGGGGTTATAGTCGATTAAGCCGCTCTGAACAGCAAAGCGCATAATCGCGGTAGTTCGCTGTTGTAAACGGGCGGCGACTTCGAGTCGTCCGGATGATTCCACAGCCTTAATGGGCACAAGCAGATCTCGTGTCTTCAGGTCAGCAATATTGCGTTTGCCGATAGCAGCAAAGAGATTATCCTCAAGACTTTTCAATACACGAGCACTATGCGATTCGGACCACTTCTGATTGCTGGCATGCCATTCTCGGGCAACCACTTCAAACGTTATCGCTTCCTGCTCTTGTTCTACCTTAACAGCTTTCTTATTCTCACTAGGGTCGACGCCGTTAGCTAATAGCTTACGGGCCTCATCCCGGCGTGCCCGGGCATCCGCCAATGACACTTCGGGGTATTTACCAAGCGCCAGCATCTTCTCTTTGCCGCCAAAGCGATAACGAAGCCGCCAGTATTTTGAGCCATTCGGGTGAACCAGCAAAACCATGCCTTCACCGTCGGTCAGCTTATAGGCTTTTGCTTCAGGCTTAACCGAACGAACCTTCACATCACTCAGAGCCATGATGAGTATCCTTTCAAGGGTTCTGTGTGGGTACAAACATTATCGAACCGGGATATACCCGTAGTTGTACCCGCATCAGTAAGTTGATGTAGATTGAATCAGGTTGACTTAGGTTGAGTGAAAAAGCGAGGAAAGCCTTGCGGATACTGGATTTCAGGCACAAAAAAAGACGTCCGTTGACGTCTATTGATGTTCCGATGGTGCCGAAGGCCGGACTCGAACCGGCACGTATTTCTACGGTTGATTTTGAATCAACTGCGTCTACCGATTTCGCCACTCCGGCACGGAAGGGATGCGGAAAACGTTGTGGATTATACCTGTCATGCGCCACCATGCAAGCGCCAGCGTGTGTCTGGCTCGCTAAGTGTTGAAAATTTCAGCATTACCTTTCTTAGCTGTAACCCTCATCACAGTTTGCCCCCTCCTTAATCCCCACTTCTGCGAAGCGTCCCGTTTCCCCATGCTCTACACTTCCAGTTCAACACCATACTGAGGGAAACACGATGTCGATGATAAAAAGCTACGCTGCAAAAGCGGCGGGCAGCGAACTCGAACTCTATGAATATGATGCGGGCGAGCTTAAGCCGGAAGATGTCGAAGTCCAAGTCGATTACTGCGGTATCTGCCATTCCGATTTGTCGATGATCGACAACGAATGGGGGTTCTCTCAGTATCCGCTGGTTGCCGGGCATGAGGTGATTGGTCGCGTGGCGGCGCTCGGCAGCGCGGCGCAGGATAAAGGTTTGAAAGTTGGTCAGCGCGTCGGCGTTGGCTGGACGGCGCGCAGCTGCGGGCACTGCGATGCCTGTATCAGCGGTAATCAGATCAACTGCCTTGAAGGGTCTGTTCCCACAATTCTTAATCGCGGTGGCTTTGCCGAGAAGCTGCGGGCCGACTGGCAGTGGGTGATCCCGTTGCCGGAGAGTATCGATCTGGCGGCCGCTGGCCCATTACTGTGCGGCGGCATCACGGTGTTCAAACCGCTGCTGATGCACCATATCACCGCCACCAGCCGCGTCGGGGTGATCGGCATCGGCGGCCTGGGGCATATCGCCATTAAGCTGTTACACGCGATGGGTTGCGAAGTGACCGCGTTCAGCTCCAATCCGGCGAAAGAGCAGGAAGTGCTGGCAATGGGGGCGGATAAGGTGGTCAACAGCCGCGATCCGGATGCGCTAAAAGCGCTGGCGGGCCAGTTTGATCTCATTATTAATACGGTTAACGTCGATCTCGACTGGCAGCCCTATTTTGAAGCGCTGGCCTACGGCGGTAACTTCCATACCGTCGGTGCGGTGCTGAAACCGCTGCCGGTTCCGGCGTTCACCTTAATAGCCGGCGATCGCAGCATCTCCGGTTCGGCGACCGGTACGCCGTTCGAACTGCGCAAACTGATGAAGTTTGCCGGGCGCAGCAAGGTGTCGCCCACCACCGAACTGTACCCGATGTCGCAAATTAACGAAGCCATCCAGCACGTGCGTGACGGTAAGGCCCGCTACCGCGTAGTGCTTAAAGCCGACTTCTGATCGTCTTTGCCGGGTGGCGTAAGCTTCCCGGCTATTCTCCCCGCTATTCCAGACAGGTTAAATTCTCCTCACAATCTCCGTAATTTAGCGGTGAAGAGTGCGTCACGGTTGCCTATACTCCAGGCAGGATAAATGGAGGAAATCTCAATGAGCGCACCCCTGCTAATTGCCCGCACGCCGGACACCGAACTGTTTTTACTGCCAGGTATGGCCAACCGTCACGGGCTGATTACCGGCGCGACCGGGACCGGTAAAACCGTCACGCTACAGAAGCTGGCCGAATCGCTGTCCGAGATTGGCGTACCGGTATTTATGGCCGATGTGAAAGGTGACTTAACCGGCGTGGCCGAGGAAGGACAAGCCTCTGAAAAGCTGCTCGCCCGCCTGAAAAATATCGGCATTACCGACTGGCAACCGCATGCTAATCCGGTCACGGTGTGGGATATCTTCGGCGAAAAAGGTCACCCTGTGCGGGCCACGGTATCAGACCTCGGGCCGCTGCTGCTGGCCCGTCTGCTGAACCTCAACGACGTGCAGTCCGGCGTGCTGGATATAATCTTCCGCATTGCCGATGACCAGGGTCTGTTGCTGCTCGATTTCAAAGACCTGCGGGCCATCACCCAGTACATTGGCGATAACGCTAAATCCTTCCAGAATCAGTACGGCAATATCAGTAGCGCCTCGGTCGGGGCGATCCAGCGCGGACTGCTGTCGCTGGAGCAGCAGGGAGCGGCACACTTCTTTGGCGAACCGATGCTGGACATCAAAGACTGGATGCGTACCGATGCCAACAGCAAAGGGATGATTAATATCCTCAGCGCCGAGAAGCTCTACCAGATGCCAAAACTGTACGCCGCCAGCCTGCTGTGGATGCTCTCCGAGCTGTATGAACAGTTGCCGGAAGCGGGCGATCTGGAGAAGCCAAAACTGGTGTTCTTCTTCGATGAAGCGCACCTGCTGTTCAACGATGCTCCGCAGGTGCTGCTGGATAAAATCGAACAGGTGATCCGCCTGATCCGCTCGAAAGGGGTCGGCGTGTGGTTCGTCTCGCAAAACCCGTCGGATATTCCGGACAACGTGCTTGGTCAGTTGGGGAACCGCGTGCAGCACGCCCTGCGCGCGTTCACCCCGAAAGATCAGAAAGCGGTGAAAACCGCGGCGCAAACCATGCGCGCCAACCCGGCATTTGATACCGAAAAAGCCATTCAGGAGCTGGGAACCGGTGAGGCGCTGGTGTCGTTTCTGGACGCCAAAGGCAGCCCGTCGGTGGTTGAACGGGCGATGGTGATTGCGCCATGCTCACGGATGGGACCGGTGACGGACGACGAACGCAACGGACTGATTAATCACTCTTCGTTGTACGGTAAATATGAAGAAGATATCGACCGCGAGTCCGCCTATGAACGTTTGCAGCAAGGCGTGCAGGCCAGTACCGAGCAGCAAAATACACCTCCCGCCAACGGTAAAGCTGTCGATGTGGACGGCGGTATTCTCGGTGGGTTGAAGGATATTCTGTTTGGCAGCACCGGACCGCGCGGCGGTAAGCGCGATGGCGTAGTGCAGAGCGTGGCGAAAAGCGCGGCGCGACAGGTTACCAATCAGATAATTCGCGGCATGTTGGGGAGTTTGATGGGCGGGAGAAAACGCTAGCCCCGTGTTACGTTGCCGGATGGCGGCGTAAACGCCTTATCCGGCCTACGGCTCCGGAGTAGGCCTGAAAAGCACAATGCCATCAGGCCTACGATTACTGTGATTACGACTTACGTAGCATCAGCCACAGGCTTATCAGGAAGAAGCTGGCGCTTGGCAGCAGCGCACCGATAATCGGCGGAATGCCGTACACCAGCGTCAGCGGGCCAAAGATTTGGTCCAGCACATAGAACACAAAGCCGAAGCTAATCCCTGTCACCACGCGCACGCCCATCGGGACGCTACGCAGCGGACCAAAGATAAACGACAGCGCCATCAGCATCATGACCGCCACAGACAGCGGCTGGAAGACTTTGCTCCACATATTGAGCTGGTAGCGTCCGGCATCCTGGCCGCTCGACTTCAGGTACTTCACGTAGTTATGCAGACCGCTAATCGATAGCGCATCAGGATCCAACGCCACAACGCCGAGCTTGTCGGGTGTCAGGTTGGTTTTCCAGGTGCCGCTCACCGTTTGCGAGCCGGTGATTTGCTTCGGATCGGTCAGGTTGGATTCATCCACCTGCGACAAACGCCAGACCTTCTGTTCCGGGTCAAACGTCGCGCTCGCAGCGTAGCGTACAGACTGCAGACGGCGCTTGTCGTTAAACGAGTAGATGCTAATCCCGCCTAACTCTGCGTCGCCTTTCACCCGCTCGATGTAGACAAAGCTGTCACCGTCTTTCGCCCACAACCCCTGCTGGGTAGAGAGCAACGAGCCGCCGTACATCTGCTGCGCACGGTAGTTACGCGCCATCTGTTCGCCTTGTGGCGCGACCCATTCGCCGATAGCCATCGTCAGCAGCACCAGCGGAATCGCGGTTTTCATCACCGACAACGCCACCTGCATACGGGTAAAGCCAGAAGCCTGCATCACCACCAGTTCACTGCGCTGGGCCAGCATGCCCAACCCCAGCAATGCCCCCAGCAGTGCCGCCATCGGGAAGAAGATCTGGATATCTTTAGGCGCACTGAGCAGGGTATACAGCCCGGCGCCCATCGCATCGTAGCTCCCCTGCCCGGCTTTTTTCAGCTGGTCAACGAACTTGATGATCCCGGAGAGCGACACCAGCATGAACAGCGTCATCATGATGGTGGTGAAAATGGTTTTACCGATATAGCGGTCAAGTACACCAAAAGGCTGCATTATACCGCTCCTTTACGCATAAAACGGGCACGCAAGCGGCGCATCGGCACCGTATCCCAGAGGTTAAGCACAATCGCGAGCGCCAGATACGCCAGGTTAACCGTCCACATCCAGAACACTGGATCCAGCTTACCTTTACCGCCGTTCGACTTCAGCGACGTCTGAACCAGGAAGAACAGCAAATAGAGCAGCATTGCTGGCAGCATCGACAGCACGCGCCCCTGACGCGGGTTCACCACGCTCAGCGGTACGACCATCAGCGCCATCATAAATACGGTGAATACTAACGTGATACGCCAGGTTAGCTCCGCGCGGGCACGATCGGTGTCGGTCGTCCACAGCGTACGCATGTTCATCTGGTCGGTATCATTTGGATCCAGTGCCACGGCCTGATGACCGATAATCGCCTGATAATCCTGGAAGTCGGTAATGCGGAAATCGCGCAGCAGCGCGGTACCTTCAAAGCGCGTCCCCTGGTTCAGCGTCACGACCTGAGAGCCATCACGCATCTGGGTAAGATGTCCGGAATCGGCTACGACGACCGAAGGACGAGCGTTGCCTTTCGGGCGGATTTGCGCGAGGAACACGTCTTTGAAGTTGCTGCCGTCAACGCTTTCGATAAACAGCACCGAACTGCCGTTGGTCGCCTGCTGGAATTGCCCCTGAGCAAGCGCCGCCATACCGGGGTTCGCTTTCGCCTCCGCCAGAACTTCGTCCTGATGTCTGGAGGACCACGGCCCGGCCCACATCACGTTGACCGCCGCAATAATACTGGTAAACAGCGCCAGCACCATCGCCGCTTTCACGAGCACTGCCTTGCTCAGCCCGCAGGCGTGCATGACCGTAATTTCGCTTTCGGTATACAGTTTGCCCAGCGTCATCAACAGCCCGAGGAACAGGCTTAAGGGCAAGATAAGTTGCGCCATTTCTGGCACGCCCAGCCCCAGCAGCGAGAGCACCAGATTTGCCGGGATATCACCGTCAACCGCCGCACCAAGGATCCTGACCAACTTTTGACAAAAGAAGATCAAAAGCAGGATGAATAGGATCGCAAGTTGGCTTTTGAGCGTTTCCCGAACCAGATATCTTATGATTATCACTTTAAATACGCCCGTAAAAACCCGTCTTTTGCCGGAATTTAGCTTGTTTCATGGCTTAAACGTCATTTATTCTCTTGAGTCGTCGAAATCGTCGCTAAGATCATTATACTCAACGGATCCACCTCTCAGAAATTGTTCTGACGTGCCAATGCCGTAATAACGTTAAGATTAACACGAAGTCACCGCAACAGCGGGTATGAGTTACGAAAGCTTGCAATTCTATCCGTAGCCACCGCCGTTGTCTTTAAGATTCAGGAGCGTAGTGCATGGAGTTCAGTGTAAAAAGCGGTAGCCCGGAGAAACAGCGGAGTGCGTGCATCGTCGTGGGTGTCTTTGAACCACGCCGCCTCTCTCCGATTGCAGAGCAGCTCGACAAGATCAGCGACGGGTACATCAGCGCACTGCTGCGTCGCGGCGAACTGGAAGGCAAACCGGGTCAAACCCTGTTGCTGCACCATGTTCCTAACGTTCTGTCTGAGCGAATTCTCCTTATTGGTTGTGGCAAAGAGCGCGAACTTGATGAGCGCCAGTACAAGCAGGTCATTCAGAAAACCATCAATACCCTGAATGATACAGGCTCAATGGAAGCCGTCTGCTTTCTGACTGAGCTGCACGTCAAAGGGCGCAATAACTACTGGAAAGTGCGTCAGGCCGTTGAGACGGCACAGGAAACGCTGTACAGCTTTGATCAACTGAAGACCAACAAAAGCGAGCCACGTCGCCCGCTGCGTAAAATGGTCTTTAACGTGCCGACCCGCCGCGAACTGACCAGCGGTGAGCGTGCGATCCAACACGGTCTGGCGATCGCCGCCGGCATTAAAGCGGCAAAAGATCTTGGCAACATGCCGCCGAACATCTGTAACGCCGCCTACCTGGCCTCTCAGGCGCGCCAGCTGGCAGACAGCTACAGCAAAAATGTTGTGACCCGAGTGATCGGCGAGCAGCAAATGAAAGAGCTGGGCATGCACTCTTATCTGGCCGTCGGTCACGGCTCGCAGAACGAGTCGCTGATGTCGGTCATCGAGTACAAAGGCAATCCGTCCGAAGACGCGCGTCCGATTGTGCTGGTCGGTAAAGGATTAACCTTTGACTCCGGCGGTATCTCCATCAAACCAGCCGAAGGCATGGATGAGATGAAGTACGACATGTGCGGCGCAGCAGCGGTATACGGCGTGATGCGCATGGTGGCCGAGCTTCAGCTCCCCATCAACGTTGTCGGCGTGCTGGCGGGCTGTGAAAACATGCCGGGTGGCCGTGCGTATCGCCCAGGCGACGTGCTGACCACGATGTCTGGACAGACCGTTGAAGTGCTCAATACGGATGCCGAAGGCCGTCTGGTGCTGTGCGACGTGTTAACCTACGTCGAGCGCTTTGAGCCAGAAGCAGTGATTGACGTCGCAACCCTGACCGGCGCGTGCGTGATTGCGCTGGGCCATCACATCACCGGCCTGATGTCTAACCACAACCCGCTGGCGCATGAGCTGATCGGTGCGTCCGAGCAGGCTGGTGACCGCGCGTGGCGTTTGCCGCTGGGTGATGAATACCAGGAGCAGTTAGAGTCCAACTTTGCGGATATGGCGAACATCGGCGGACGTCCTGGCGGTGCCATTACCGCGGGCTGCTTCCTGTCACGTTTTACCCGTAAGTACAACTGGGCGCACCTGGATATCGCTGGTACAGCATGGCGTTCAGGGAAAGCCAAAGGCGCAACCGGTCGTCCGGTCGCGCTGCTGTCGCAGTTCCTGCTCAATCGTGCCGGTTTTAACGGCGAAGAGTGATGTAAAACGCCGGGTGGCGGCTTCGCCTTACCCGGCCTACAACGTCACTCAACCGTAGGCCGGGTAAGCGTAGCGCCACCCGGCTTTGCATTTAAATCCACAACAAGAAGCCCCATATCATGAGAAACGCAACGTTCTATATTCTGGACAATGACAACACCGTCGATGGCTTAAGCGCCGTTGAACAACTGGTGTGTGAAATTGCCGCAGAACGTTGGCGTGCTGGCAAGCGCGTGCTGATCGCCTGTGAAAACGAAAAGCAGGCTCTTCGACTGGATGAAGCTCTGTGGGCGAGACCGGCAGAAAGTTTTGTTCCGCATAATCTGGCGGGAGAAGGCCCCAGAGGTGGCGCGCCGGTAGAGATTGCCTGGCCGGAGAAACGCAATAGCAGCCCGCGCGACCTGCTCATCAGTTTGCGCGTTGGCTTTGCAGATTTTGCCACCGCTTTCACAGAAGTGATAGACTTCGTTCCTTACGAAGATTCTTTGAAACAATCGGCACGCGATCGCTACAAAGCTTACCGCGTGGCTGGTTTTAACCTGAATACGGCAACCTGGAAATAATGGAAAAGACATACAACCCACAAGATATCGAACAGCCGCTTTACGAGCACTGGGAAAAGCAGGGCTATTTCAAACCTAACGGCGATGAAAGCAAAGAGTCCTTCTGCATCATGATCCCGCCGCCGAACGTCACCGGCAGTTTGCATATGGGTCATGCTTTCCAGCAAACCATCATGGATACCATGATTCGCTACCAGCGCATGCAGGGTAAAAACACCCTGTGGCAGGCCGGTACCGACCACGCGGGTATCGCTACCCAGATGGTGGTTGAGCGTAAGATTGCCGCTGAAGAAGGTAAAACCCGTCACGACTACGGTCGCGAAGCGTTTATCGACAAAATTTGGCAGTGGAAAGCGGAATCCGGCGGCACCATTACCCGTCAGATGCGCCGTCTCGGCAACTCCGTTGACTGGGAGCGCGAGCGCTTCACTATGGACGAAGGTCTTTCCAATGCCGTGAAAGAAGTCTTTGTTCGCCTGTACAAAGAAGATCTGATCTACCGTGGCAAGCGTCTGGTCAACTGGGACCCGAAACTGCGCACCGCTATTTCTGATCTGGAAGTGGAAAACCGCGAGTCTAAAGGCTCCATGTGGCACATCCGCTATCCGCTGGCTGACGGCGCGAAAACCGCAGACGGTAAAGATTACCTGGTCGTCGCCACCACCCGTCCGGAAACCGTACTGGGTGATACCGGCGTGGCTGTGAACCCGGAAGATCCGCGCTATAAAGATCTGATTGGCAAATTCGTTGTTCTGCCGCTGGTTAACCGCCGCATTCCGATCGTCGGTGATGAACACGCCGACATGGAAAAAGGCACCGGCTGCGTGAAGATCACCCCGGCGCACGACTTTAACGACTACGAAGTCGGGAAACGTCACGGCCTGCCGATGATCAACATTCTGACCTTTGACGGCGACATCCGCGAAACCGCGGAAGTGTACGACACCAAAGGCGAAGAGTCCGACGTTTACTCCAATGAAATCCCGGCTGAATTCCAGAAGCTGGAACGTTTTGCTGCGCGTAAAGCGGTGGTTGCCGCCGTTGATGCGCTGGGCCTGCTGGAAGAAATTAAACCGCACGACCTGACCGTACCTTACGGGGACCGTGGCGGCGTGGTTATCGAACCGATGCTGACCGACCAGTGGTACGTCCGTGCCGACGTGCTGGCAAAACCAGCGGTTGAAGCGGTTGAGAACGGCGACATTCAGTTCGTACCGAAGCAGTACGAAAACATGTACTTCTCCTGGATGCGCGATATTCAGGACTGGTGTATCTCCCGCCAGCTGTGGTGGGGCCACCGTATCCCGGCATGGTATGACAACGACGGCAATGTCTACGTTGGCCGCACCGAAGACGAAGTGCGTCAGGAAAACAACCTCGGCGCCGACGTTGCGCTGCGCCAGGACGAAGACGTTCTCGATACCTGGTTCTCTTCTGCACTGTGGACCTTCTCTACGCTGGGCTGGCCGGAAAATACCGACGCGCTGCGTCAGTTCCACCCAACCAGCGTGATGGTTTCCGGCTTCGACATTATCTTCTTCTGGATTGCCCGCATGATCATGATGACCATGCACTTCATCAAAGATGAAAACGGCAAGCCGCAGGTTCCGTTCAAGACCGTCTACATGACCGGTCTGATTCGTGACGACGAAGGCCAGAAGATGTCCAAATCCAAGGGTAACGTGATTGACCCGCTGGATATGGTCGATGGTATCTCTCTGGCAGAACTGCTGGAGAAACGTACCGGCAACATGATGCAGCCGCAGCTGGCTGAGAAAATTGCCAAGCGTACCGAGAAGCAGTTCCCGGACGGCATCGAGCCGCACGGCACCGACGCCCTGCGTTTCACCCTGGCAGCGCTGGCCTCTACCGGTCGCGATATCAACTGGGACATGAAGCGTCTGGAAGGTTACCGTAACTTCTGTAACAAGCTGTGGAACGCCAGCCGCTTCGTGCTGATGAACACCGAAGATCAGGATTGCGGCTTCAACGGCGGCGAAATGACCCTGTCTCTGGCAGACCGCTGGATCCTCGCTGAATTCAACCAGACCATCAAAGCGTACCGCGAAGCGCTGGATAACTTCCGCTTCGATATCGCCGCGGGCATTCTGTACGAGTTCACCTGGAACCAGTTCTGCGACTGGTATCTGGAGCTGACCAAGCCGGTCATGAACGGTGGTTCCGAATCTGAACTGCGCGGCACTCGCAATACGCTGGTTACCGTGCTGGAAGGTCTGCTGCGCCTGGCGCACCCAATCATTCCGTTCATCACCGAGACCATCTGGCAGCGCGTTAAAGTGATTTGTGGCAACACTGCAGATACCATCATGCTGCAGCCGTTCCCGGAATATAACGCAGCGCAGGTTGATGAAGCGGCGCTGGCTGATACCGAATGGCTGAAGCAGGCGATCGTTGCCGTACGTAACATCCGTGCGGAAATGAACATCGCCCCGGGCAAACCGCTGGAGCTGCTGCTGCGTGGTTGCAGCGCTGATGCGATGCGTCGTGTGAACGACAATCGCAGCTTCCTGCTGAACCTGGCACGTCTGGAAAGCATTACCGTGCTGCCAGCCGATGACAAAGGTCCGGTCTCCGTGACCAAAATCATCGACGGCGCCGAGCTGCTGATCCCGATGGCAGGCCTCATCAACAAAGAAGATGAGCTGGCGCGTCTAGCGAAAGAAGTGGCGAAAATCGAAGGTGAGATTGCCCGTATCGAAGGCAAACTTTCCAACGAAGGTTTCGTTGCCCGCGCACCGGAAGCAGTCATCGCCAAAGAGCGTGAGAAGCTGGATGGTTACGCAGAAGCCAAAGCGAAGCTGATTGAACAGCAGGCGGTCATCGCCGCGCTGTAATTGCCTATGCCGGATAGCGCTGCGCTTATCCGGCAAACGGGCACCGTCATCGTAGGTCGGATAAGCGTAGCGCATCCGACACCACAGACGATAAAGCCTCTGACGCATATGCTCAGAGGCTTTTTATTGAATTATCCTCGCTTGCGCTTCCCCTCGCCGCAGTGGTATTAACTGCATATGTCTCACTTTTATGTCATGAGTTCGCTATGAGTGCCATTACCTCCGTCGCGGCAACGCTGCGCCGAATTTCTGCCGATGATAACGCCGCCATTGCCCGCGTGATCCGCAAAGTTTCCGCTGAATACGGGCTTACCGCCGATAAGGGGTATACCGTTGCCGACCCTAATCTGGACGAACTGTTCCAGGTTTACAGCCAGCCGGGCGCGGCCTACTGGGTGGTTGAGCAAAATGGTGAAGTCGTGGGCGGCGGCGGTGTTGCACCATTAGGATGTAGTGAACCGGACATTTGCGAGCTGCAAAAGATGTACTTCCTGTCGAGCGCGCGCGGTCAGGGGCTGGCGAAAAAACTGGCGCTGATGGCGCTCGAACATGCCCGCGAGCAGGGTTTTAAACAGTGCTATCTGGAGACCACAGCGTTTCTGACAGAGGCAATCCGCCTGTATGAGCATTTAGGCTTTGAGCATATCAGCGAAGCGCTGGGCTGTACCGGGCACGTGGATTGTGAAGTGCGGATGTTAAAGCCCCTCTGACCTTACGCCGAGAGGCTTTAGCCGCGTTACTGCATCTCGGCTGAGAGCATCAGTCGAATAACGCCAGCCGCGCGGGCGGTTGGCAGCTTCAGTACCTGTGACCAGAGATCCTGCACTATCTCACAGGCAATCTTCTCTTTGCCGATCGCTTTAGTCGGATCGGCCATGATCTGAATATCCGGCCCATAGCGCTGTACTAACCCAGGGCTTATTGCTTGCAGATCCTGCAACGCCAGCTGTTTCTCTTCTGCCGTGACCGTATGTTTGTTCGGACCATAGGCAGCACGCATCATACTCATATCACTCGCCATACGACGGTTCATGATCTCATGCGGAACCAGACGTGCCGGGTTAATCCCCCCTTTCACTGCCGGAAACAGAAAGCGGAAGCATTCGTCATCACCGATTTTGGCCACAGCAGCGATCTGCTCAAGGTTAATTTTCATATATTCAATGACATTGGCATCTGGCGCCTGCTGCAATCTTGCCATTTGCAACTGAAGAATTTGCGGCTGTATCGCGTCGATAACCTGCTGTTCGCTACTCCCTGCTTTCTTCATCTGCGCTGCCTGGCTGATAATTTTTTGTGTCAGCTCAGGTTCCTGCTCCTTAATCACCTGAAACGCCGGATTGGAGAGCATCGCCTTTTCAAATTGCTGCTCTTCGGTCAGACCATAATCCGGGCTTTCGCGTGGGATCAGGTAGTGCACATCAAACAGATTCCACGCGATAATCGCCACCACAAAAACCACCGCGCCGGAGATCTTGCCCAGCCAGCCTTTTTTGCGAAACATGCCGACGACGATAGCAATCACCGCCCCGATATAACCTGCCAACAAAACGTGTGCCCAGTTCATTAACCATCCTTATGCCAAATCATCTCTGTTACGGGGATATATTTCCCCTTCGTGTGTTTTGATTATTACGGCAGCAGCGAGCGATTTCCAGCCACCAGATTTTGCTAACAGAAACAGGAAGGATTAATCCGCGCGGCGATGGACACCGCGCGTCAAACAAAGGAACTAAGCTGGCACACCGCTGTGGAAGCGGAATTCATCGTCACGAGAGGTGATCAACGCGGCTTCTACTTCGCCAAAAAACTGCACCCGACTACTGATATCATCGGTTGAAACCTGCTGGGCCAGCGCCAGGTAATCCTGATAGTGTCGGGCCTCGGATCGCAGCAGCGACAGATAAAACGCCTGCAAATCGTCATCCAGATACGGTGCCAGCGCGGCGAACCGTTCGCAGGAACGCGCCTCAATGTAAGCCCCGCAAATCAGTTTATCGATTAGCGTCAGCGGCTCGTGGGTGCGTACCTCTTTGAGCATGCCTTTGGCGTAACGGCTGGCGGTAATCTTGATATAGGGAATATTGCGGCTCATCATCGCCTCACGCACCTGCCAGAAATGATGCAGCTCTTCTTTGATCAGCAAAACCATGCTGTCGATAAGCTTGCGTCCCCACGGGTCGTCGGTTTGCGGCATCACGCTTTTGCTTATCTGTTTATTCAGCGCGATAAAATCCGGCTCATCCCCTTCTCTGAAAGCAAACGCTTCATAGGGTTTCAGCCAGTCCAGCAGCGCCTGCGATCCCTGTTTATCCGCGACATACTTACGCACCAGCAGCATCGCCGTTTGCGCCGCTTTCAGCTCACAGACGAGGTGATCGGTCAATAACAGAGGCAGATTTGCCGGGTCCCGCGCTTTATCAAGCCAGGCCTGGGGTGTTTTACAGTGCAGGAAGTTGTGGATCGGGGAGAGTATTTGCAGGTAATCCATACGTTGTCCTTGGCCTGCGGCAGCCTGGGCTACCGCAGGTCAGTTGATGACTTAGTGACGCACGCCGTCATCATCTTCGTCGACGAGGTCTTCATCGTCGCCTTCTTCACCTTCTTCGCCGTTCGGGTCTTCAAAATAGGTGCCCCAACCGTCGTATTCCACATCGTATTTTTCAGCCAGGTTCATCAGTTGCTCAACCTGAGCATCGATCAACTCCGCATTCAGTGCACATTCGCTCAGAATGTCACAGCAAATAACCGTGTCGCCTTCTTCCACTTCCAGCTCTTCCGGCTCGGTCACTTCATAACCCAGCTTGAAGGCTTCTACTGCCGCTTTTTCCAGGGTTTCGAAGTCATCCGCGGAAAGGTGATGCTCGATGGTGTACAGCGCGTCTGGATCGCTGCCATCTTCGAGTAACTCTTCAATAATCAAGCGTGTTTCTTCACGCTGTTCTTCCAGTAGTTCCGGGTTTGCCATGGCTCGTTCCTCATAATGTCCTGCCGATACTCTTATTGTCACATACCGCTGTCATTGCCTCCACCTTTCCAGGAAAGATTTGTTAAACAAGGTTGCAAATGAATAAACATACATATAAATTGAATTTTAATTCAATAAATGGCCTAAGCCATGTGAGGGAACCATGTCTGCGTTTTATCAGAAACATTTTTTGAAACTGCTTGATTTCACCTCTGCTGAACTCATGTCACTGCTTCAGCTCGCCGCACAGCTGAAGGCGGAAAAGAAAAACGGCACTGAAGTCGCAAAGCTCACCGGTAAAAACATCGCGCTCATCTTCGAAAAAGACTCAACCCGTACCCGTTGCTCTTTCGAAGTTGCCGCATACGATCAGGGCGCGCGCGTGACATACCTCGGGCCAAGCGGCAGCCAGATTGGCCATAAAGAGTCGATCAAAGACACGGCCCGCGTGCTCGGCCGCATGTACGACGGTATTCAGTATCGGGGCCACGGTCAGGAGATTGTCGAGACGCTGGCGGAATATGCCGGAGTTCCGGTGTGGAACGGATTAACCAACGAGTTTCATCCCACCCAGCTCCTGGCGGATCTGTTAACTATGCAGGAACACCTGCCAGGTAAAACGTTTAATGAAATGACGCTGGTCTACACCGGTGATGCCCGCAACAATATGGGCAATTCCATGCTGGAAGCCGCCGCGTTAACCGGGCTGGATCTGCGTCTGGTTGCACCGCAGGCCTGCTGGCCGGAGGAAAGTCTGGTTGCGGAGTGCAAAGCGCTGGCACAGAAAAACGGCGGCAATATTACGCTGACCGAAGATGTCGCCACAGGCGTGAAAGACGCAGACTTCATCTATACCGACGTCTGGGTATCAATGGGCGAAGCAAAAGAGAAGTGGGCCGAACGTATTGCGCTGCTGCGTAAGTACCAGGTTAATAGCGCGATGATGGCGTTGACCGGCAATCCGCAGGTGAAATTCCTGCACTGCCTGCCCGCGTTTCATGACGATCAAACCACGCTTGGCAAACAAATGGCACAGGAATATGGTCTGCACGGTGGAATGGAAGTGACCGATGAAGTCTTTGAATCCCCCGCCAGTATCGTATTTGATCAGGCAGAAAACCGGATGCACACCATCAAAGCGGTGATGGTGGCGACGCTGGCGAAGTAAGAGCATGGATGAAAAGAATGCCGGATGGCGATGCTAAGCATCTTATCCGGCCTACAACCGCGCTCCCGTAGGCCGGGTAAGGCGAAGCCGCCCCCGGCAAATACGCTTATGCCACCCGCATTTTCACCACGGCTTTGCGTACCAGCGCTGGTGCACCGACCGCGCACAGCGGTTTATGCACTTCGCCCGGATAGAACACCACGAAATCACCTTCGTTCAGCACCACCGTTTTTTCCTGTACCCCTTCCGGTAGGAAGGCGATATCTTTATCCGCCAGCCAGTCAGTTTCCGGCGCGCCCGCAGGCTGCGTGCTGAAGGTCATGCCTTCCTGACCTTTGAGCAGGATCTGAATATCCAGATAGCGCGCGTGATACTCGGCACGGCGCTGTGCAAACGGCTCCGTCATATCTTCAGCAATCAGATAAAACAGACGATCGCCGTCGATGTCGTGCTTACCTTTTTCCGTCGCATCCGTCACATGCGCTTTAATGTGTTCAATCGCCTGACGCAGCTCTTCCGGCAGCCAGGCATCCAGGTTGTGAATATTGCCGACAATCATCTCAAACCCCTTAATTAAAACATCGTTTCATTTTAGTTGTTATACGAAAAAACGGTCTGCCATACTACTGCTATTTGCCAATATTTTGCGTCAACGCATGTTTATCTCATTGTTGCTGTTTGGCATTCAGGGTGAATGAATATTCATGAGAATCGTTTGCGATGAATAATTTGTGCATTTTTCGCTTGATCCCATAACGGAGCTGAGTATAATCGCGGACAATTTGCCGGGAGGATGTATGGTTCAGTGTGTACGACATTTTGTCTTACCGCGTCTGAAAAAGGACGCTGGCCTGCCGTTTTTCTTTCCGTTGATCACCCATTCCGAGCCCCTCAATTGAGGGGCTTTTTTTTTGCCCAGGCGTCAGGAGATAAACATGGCTAACCCGCTCTATCAAAAACACATCATTTCCATAAACGACCTCAGCCGCGATGACCTCAATCTGGTCCTCGCAACAGCGGCGAAATTAAAAGCTAACCCACAGCCGGAGCTGTTAAAGCATAAGGTTATCGCCAGCTGCTTCTTTGAAGCCTCAACCCGCACCCGTTTATCCTTTGAAACCTCCATGCACCGCCTGGGCGCCAGCGTGGTGGGTTTCTCTGACAGCAGCAATACCTCTCTGGGCAAAAAAGGTGAAACACTGGCCGACACTATTTCCGTCATCAGCACCTATGTCGACGCCATCGTAATGCGCCATCCGCAGGAAGGCGCCGCGCGTCTGGCTACGGAGTTCTCCGGTAACATTCCGGTACTGAACGCAGGCGACGGCTCCAACCAACATCCCACCCAAACGCTGCTGGATCTGTTCACCATTCAGGAAACTCAGGGTCGCCTGGACAATCTGCACATCGCCATGGTGGGTGACCTGAAATATGGCCGCACCGTCCATTCCCTGACCCAGGCGCTGGCGAAGTTCGAAGGTAACCGTTTCTACTTCATCGCCCCGGACGCGTTGGCCATGCCGCAATACATTCTGGATATGTTGAATGAAAAAGGTATCGCCTGGAGCCTGCACGGCACTATTGAAGAGGTGATGGCGGAGGTCGATATCCTCTACATGACCCGCGTACAAAAAGAGCGTCTGGACCCGTCCGAATACGCCAACGTGAAAGCGCAGTTTGTTCTGCGCGCCAGCGATCTGAACGGCGCCAGAGCAAACATGAAGGTACTGCATCCGCTGCCGCGTATCGATGAGATCACCACCGACGTCGACAAGACGCCGCACGCCTGGTATTTCCAGCAGGCTGGCAACGGCATCTTCGCCCGCCAGGCGTTACTGGCACTGGTACTGAATAGCGAACTGGCACTGTAAGGGAGAAAAAGAGATGACACACGATAACAAACTGCAGGTTGAAGCCATCAAACGTGGCACCGTGATTGACCATATTCCCGCACAGGTTGGTTTTAAGCTGCTGACGCTGTTCAAACTGACGGAAACCGACCAGCGTATCACCATCGGTCTGAACCTGCCGTCAGGCGAGATGGGCCGTAAGGACCTGATTAAAATTGAAAACACGTTCCTGACCGATGAGCAGGTAAACCAGCTCTCCCTGTACGCCCCGCAGGCAACGGTAAACCGCATTGACGATTACGACGTGGTGGGTAAATCTCGTCCGAGCCTGCCTGAGCGTATCGACAATGTACTGGTTTGCCCGAACAGCAACTGTATCAGCCATGCTGAGCCGGTTTCCTCCAGTTTTGCAGTGAAAAAGCGTGCTGATGACATCGCACTCAAATGCAAATACTGTGAAAAAGAGTTTTCGCATTATGTGGTGCTGGCCAACTAATTGGGGTTGGTTATGAGATCCCGGCTCCCTATAATGAGCGGGAACATTCTACTACCGCTGTAATTCAGGAGAAATCATGAGCAAGACTATCGCGACGGAAAATGCACCAGCAGCAATCGGCCCATACGTTCAGGGCGTTGATCTGGGTAGCATGGTAATCACTTCCGGTCAGATCCCGGTCGATCCGAAAACCGGTGCCGTAGCGGAAGACGTGTCCGCTCAGGCACGTCAGTCGCTGGAAAACGTAAAAGCTATCGTTGAAGCAGCAGGCCTGAAAGTGGGCGATATCGTAAAAACGACCGTCTTCGTAAAAGACCTGAACGATTTCGCAACTGTAAACGCGACCTACGAAGCGTTCTTCACCGAACACAACGCGACCTTCCCGGCGCGTTCTTGCGTGGAAGTTGCCCGTCTGCCGAAAGACGTGAAAATCGAGATTGAAGCGATCGCCGTTCGTCGCTGATTTCTAGCGCAAAGATAATCCAGGCGACGTTCTGGATTATCTCAAGGTTGACCGCGCCATGGAGGGCCGGTAATGACAAAAGCTCGTTTTACCGCAGAACAAATCGCCGATTTTCTTCAGCAGTCTAAAAACGGCGTATCCAATAAGGTATTATGTGAAAAATACGAATTTAGCGTCAGCACGCTCCGTCGCTGGCAGGAGCAGCACGCCGAAGGCATCCGCCGTGAGTTAAAACAATTAGAATCGACGGGCGCAATCGTATTCTTGTTCTTTTTCATTTCGGCCACATTACTCGCCATTATGTTCTCTAAATCCCTCTCCGCATGTGTGATGTTCTTTTTCCTCGCGTACTGCGTTGGCTACATCCGTCAATTTCGCAAGATATCTGCAAAACACATCCAAGAAGAAAATATCTTTCTCGCCCGCTCCGGACGTGGAGCGAGAAATGCGTTTTATCATTTCAGTTGGGCCTACATTGCTCTTTTTGTCTTTGCCGTTGGGTATATAATTGTGCGCATGGTCTGAAAGATTATCGGCCTGGCGAAGCATAGTTTGCAGGCCCGGTAAGCGCAAGCGCCACCGGGCATTTATCACATCACACCAAACAGTTTCGGCAGGAACAGCGAAATCGCCGGAATGTACGTCACTAATAACAGCACCAGGAATAGCACGAGGTAGAACGGCAGCATCGCCTTCACCACCTGCTCTATTTTCTGTTTACTCACCGCACTGGCCACAAACAGCACCGACCCTACCGGCGGCGTAATCAGGCCGATCCCTAAGTTCACCAGCATGATCATGCCAAAATGAACCGGATCAATGCCGAGCGCGTTGGTCACCGGCAGCAGAACCGGCGTCAGAATGAGGATCAGCGGTGCCATATCCATCAGCGTACCGATCAGCAGCAGCATGATGTTAATACACATCAGGATGACGTATTTGTTGTCCGAGATGCTGGTGAAGGCTTCAGTGATACGCATCGGCAACTGCATATAAGTCATGACAGCACCGAACGCGGCGGCAAAGCCTATCAGGATCATGACGATAGTGACCGTTTTCACCGTGCGGAACATCAGCTTCGGCAGCTCAGACCATTTATAGTCACGATAGATAAACATGGTGACAAAGAAGGCCCACAGGCAGGCAATTGCCGCAGACTCCGTTGCGGTAAAGATACCTGACAGGATACCGCCCATGATGATCACAACGGTCATCAGGCCCCACAGCGTATCAACGAAAATCTTCAGCGCCTGGCGAAACGGTACACGTTCTCCTTTTGGATAACCGCGCTTGTGTGCGAACGCCACGCACATCACCATCAGGCTGAGGCTTAACAGCAGCCCCGGCAGGATCCCGGCGATGAACAGCGCGGCAATCGACACCGTGCCGCCGGTCGCCAGCGAGTAAATAACCGAGTTATGGCTGGGCGGCGTAAGAATCGCCTGTACCGAACCACTAGCCGTTACCGCTGCGGCAAAGTCACGCGGATAACCTTTTTTATCCATCTCCGGGATCATTACCGAACCGATGGACGCGGTATCCGCCACGGACGATCCGGAAATAGCGCCAAAAAAGGTTGATGCCACAATGTTTACCAGCGACAGTCCGCCGCGGATAAAACCAACAAAAATATAGGCAAAGTTCACCAGTCGCCGCGCAATTCCCCCTTCGGCCATAATAGCCCCGGCCAGAATAAAGAATGGGATCGCTAACAGAGAGAACTTGTTCACCCCGCTGGTCAGTTGGATCATTACCGCTTCCAGCGGAATATCAATATACCAGGCCCCAATGATGGCGCTAATGCCAACCGCGTACGCTACCGGTACCCCAATCGCCAGCATAATGCCGAGCGTAAAGACGAGAATAAATGCATCCATCTGCTTTCCTTTCTGAAATGGGGGCGGTAACTAGCTGGTCGATCCCAGCATGACAACGGGACGTTGGTACTGCGGACCACGGAAAATCTTTTCAGCGATAAACAGCAGCGTTATGGCAGAGCCTATCGGCAATGGAAGATAGTTTTGCCCGGCGCTTAAAAGCGGGAATTCCGCCACGGGCTGGTCCCACAGTTCAAGACAGAGATTGGTTCCGTACCACAGAATGAACAGACTTATCGCCACCAACATAACGTCAGCGATTACCGAGCAATAACGGCGGGAAGTATCCCCCAGACGGTCAATCACCATGCTCACCGCGATATGCGAGCCTGCACGATAGCTCACCGCCGCGCCAATAAAGGTGAATGTCACCATACAGAGAATAGCGACGGGTTCAGGCCATGACAGGGCGTTATTCAGAACATAACGCGCGAATATGCCAATGGGGATAATGGCGACCATGACCAATAATGCGATACCGGCAATCCACATTGACACCCGATAAAGAAAATCCATTACCGATGAATAGCATTCACCCATAATTATCACCTCGAATTAATCAAAAGATTCAGGCGGAGGGTTGATATCCTCCACCTGATGAATTACTTCACATCCTGAATACGTTTGATCAAATCCTGGTGGTCTTTACCATAATTATCCCGCACTGACTGCGTGGCTTTATAGAAATAATCCGTATCAATATCGTGGAACTGAACGCCGTTGGCTTTCATGGTCTCCAGTGATTTCGCATTATAATCCTGCCAAAGTTTTCGTTGCTCTATCTGTGCTTCCTTGGCGAGTTTAATAATGAGATCCTGATCTTCTTTTTTCAACTTATCCCATTTAGCTTTCGAAAACAGAAAAAGCTCAGGAATAATAAAGTGTTTGCTCCAGGTATAGTTTTTCACGACCGGCAAATAGTTATGCGCAACAAACGTTGGCGGGTTATTTTCCGTGCCATCAATAACGCCGGTCTGCATGCCGCTAAATACTTCACTGACGCCCATGACAACGGAGTTAGCGCCCATCGCTTTCAGGGTATCCAGCGCTATCGGACTTCCTTGAACGCGGATTTTCATACCGTGTAAATCTTCCGGTTTCACCACCGGATTTTTGGTGATCAGGTTACGCGTGCCGGCATCCATCCAGCCGAGAAACACCAGCCGCGATTTGGTATTAGCCGTCAGACGGTCGCCAATTTCCTGCCCGATCATGCCGTCGAGAACCTTATGCAGATGGTCCTCATCGCGGAAAATATATGGCAGGGTAAACACGTTAATTTCAGGGAGAATGGCGGCAACAGGCGTCATTGAGACACGAATAATATCGATAGCGCCTAATTGCGCCTGTTCAATCATCTGTTTTTCATCGCCTAACACGCCACCAGGAAATGTTTTAATCTCCAGACGCCCGTCGGTCGCGGCGCTAAGTTTTTCCCCCATATGTTTCACTGCAACAACGTTCGGGTAATCAGCCGGATGCACATCTGCGGCGCGAAAAGTTTGTGCCAGCGTTGCATGACTCATCAGTAATACAGACGCGCCAATACACAGACTTAACAGGTTTTTTGTCAGTTTCATTTGTCCTTCTCCAGAAGTTCATAATATCCATTAACAGGAATAGCTTGCAGAGCAAATGACTGCCGGAATTAAAAACGGGCAGCGAGAAACTTTCTTAACGACGTTACCTGCGCAGACTAACTGGTGTAACAATTTATTTCGATGACTGCGTTCACAAAAAATCGCAGACGCTTAAAATTTTTAGCACACTGTTTCATTTTTGCAATGCAGATCGTTTTATTGATAAAAAAACAACGCAAGGAAGGCGATTTGATACTAATAACACCCGTTAGCATTTCAATAAAAATAAAACACTAATGTTGTGAGGTAATATCTTCGAATGAAAATGAGGAATGCAGGATGGTATTAACACCATCCTGCTGAGGCGTTTTATGTTTACTGCCAGCCGTAGCGACGGCTATAAAAACCTTTCACTAATTGAGTCAATGTCATGTAACCCGCCAGAATCGCAATCAGCCACGGGAAGTAGCTCAGCGGTAATGCCTGCAATTGCAGATAGCTGGCCAGCGGCGAGAAGGGTAATGCAATGCCGACGACCATCACCACCAGCGTCATCAGCATCAGCGGCCACGCGGCGCGGCTCTGGATGAACGGCACGCGACGGGTACGAATCATATGCACAATCAACGTTTGCGACAGCAGGCCCACCACGAACCAGCCAGACTGGAACAACGTCTGATGTTCAGGCGTATTGGCATGGAAGACGAACCACATCAGGCAAAAGGTCAGAATGTCAAAGATCGAGCTGATCGGTCCAAAGAAGATCATAAAGCGGCCCAATTCGCTGGGATTCCAGCGCTGCGGCTTTTTGATCTGCTCTTCGTCGACGTTATCAAACGGAATCGCCACCTGGGATACATCGTACAGCAGGTTCTGAATCAGTAAGTGCAGCGGTAACATCGGCAGGAACGGTAAGAAGGCGCTCGCCACCAGTACGCTAAACACGTTACCGAAGTTTGAACTGGCCGTCATTTTGATGTACTTCAGCATGTTAGAGAAGGTACGGCGTCCTTCAATCACCCCTTCTTCCAGCACCATCAGGCTCTTTTCCAGCAGGATGATATCCGCCGCTTCACGTGCAATATCAACCGCGCCGTCAACGGAGATACCAATGTCCGCCGCGCGCAGCGCCGGGGCATCGTTTATACCATCGCCCATAAAGCCGACCACATGGCCTTCGCGCTTGAGCAGCGTGACAATGCGCTCTTTATGCATCGGCGTCAGACGAGCAAACAGCGTGGTACGCTGGGCAAGTCGGGCCAGCTCATCGTCACTTAACCCCTCAATGCTGCTGCCGATAACCACATCGCCCGCATCCAGCCCCACTTCATGACACACTTTCGCCGCCACCAGCTCGCTATCGCCAGTGAGAATTTTCACCGTAATACCGCTGGCTTTTAGCGCTTTGAGCGCCGGCGCAGTGGTCTCTTTCGGCGGATCGAGGAACGCAATATAGCCTTCGAGGATCAGATCTGATTCATCAATACGCTGGTAATCACCCTCACGCGCTGGCAGGTATTTCGTCGCCACCGCCACCACACGCAGCCCCTGGCGGTTCAGCGTGTCCGTAACGCGTTTCACCCGACGCAGCATGTTGTCATCTAACGGGACAATCTCACCGTTGTGACGCACCTGGGTACATACGCTGAGGATCTCCTGTAGCGCCCCTTTACAGACCAACTGGTGCACATCGGTTTCTTCTGCCACCACTACCGACATGCGGCGACGTTCGAAATCAAACGGGATCTCATCGATTTTCTGCCAGCGAGTCGAGAGCTGGCGGGCTGATTCTTCGTCCACACCTTCCAGCACCGCCGTATCCAGCAGATTCTTCAGCCCGGTCTGATAATGGCTGTTCAGCCACGCAGAATGCAGGACGTGTTCGCTGGGCTTTCCTGAGATATCCGTATGATTCTCAAGTACAATTTTATCCTGAGTCAGGGTGCCGGTTTTATCGGTGCACAGGATATCCATCGCGCCAAAGTTCTGGATAGCGTCGAGATGTTTAACGATAACCTTTTGTTTTGACAGCTTCACCGCCCCACGCGCCAGCGTTGAGGTGACGATCATCGGCAGCATTTCTGGAGTCAGTCCCACCGCCACAGACAGGGCAAACAGCGCCGCTTCCCACCAGTCACCTTTGGTGTAACCGTTGATAATAAGCACGATGGGCGCCATCACCAGCATAAAGCGGATCAGCAGCATGCTGACGCGGCTGATCCCTTTCTGGAAGGCATTCTGCTCGCTTTCCTGCTCGCTGACGCGACCCGCCAGTTGCCCGAACCAGGTATTGGCGCCGGTTGAAATCACGATGGCCTGCGCCGTGCCGCTCACCACGTTGGTACCCATAAAGCACAGGGTATCGCATTCCAGCGGGTTGCTTTGCTGCGGATCGCGGCTGGTTGCCACTTTCTCCACCGGCAGCGATTCACCGGTCAGCGAAGCCTGGGCGACGAACAGGTCACGAGCCTGCACCACGCGCAGATCGGCCGGGATCATATCCCCTGCCGCCAGCTTGATGACATCGCCGGGAACCAACTGGTCGATCGGCAGTTCAACCCAGCCGTTCTCCCCTTTCTCGTTGATGACGCGCAGCACCGTGGCGGTGTTGCTGACCATCGCTTTCAGCGCATCAGCCGCTTTGGTGGAACGCGCCTCTTGCACAAAATTCAGCAGCGTAGAGATGACGACCATCAGGGCGATGACGCCAGCGGCAAACAGATCTTCGGTGGCATAGGAAATCGCCCCGAGAATGGTCAGCAGTATATTAAACGGGTTGCGATAGCAGACCCACAGATGCACCCACCAGGGTGACGGCTTCTGCGCCGGCAACTGGTTCTCGCCATGTATTTCGCGGGCGTTCTCGACTTCTGCGGCGTTTAAGCCTTCCGGATGAGCGCCGAACGTTTTCCACAGCGCGTCTTCGTCCATCAGCGCCATTTTCAGGCAATGTTCGCTCAGCGATGGCGGGATCGGTGTGCTGGCAACGGTCTGAGCATTCGGCAACGGATCGCGATGCACCAGACGATGTGGTAAATGGCGGCTTAGCCGGGCAAACAGCTGGCGGGTCATATTTTTGAACATAGGCAGTCCCTCTGCACCAGTATAAACAGGCGCAGTAAATCCTTCAGGCGTGGCAAAGCCTTGCCTGGTGGCAATATTAAAATCACAACAGGGACGTCAGAACGTCACTGTCTTACTGTTCCGGTAAGACAGTGAAAGACAGGCTTACCGGAAAGGGTTGTTTCTCCATCTCGGGAGAGGGGTGGGATCGGGATCCATATAGCCTCCGGTAAGTGAATGATTTGCGCCGCGGATTATACGCAGAAAACCATAAGGTTTGTGGCAATTATGGCGGTATGATAAACCATGGAAACTAAACCAAACGTATACCAGACTTTGCCCATTGCGCCGCGCTTGAGTAAAGTTATTCTCTATTTGGCATAACTTCACACGCAACACGGGAAAACAGGATGCAAAATCGGCTGACCATTAAAGACATCGCCCGCTTAAGCGGTGTGGGAAAATCAACCGTTTCCCGTGTGCTCAACAATGAAAGCGGCGTGAGTGAACGCACCCGCGAACGCGTTGAGGCGGTGATGAATCAGCACGGTTTTTCCCCTTCCCGCTCCGCACGCGCCATGCGCGGACAAAGCGACAAGGTGGTGGCGATTATCGTCACGCGTCTGGACTCGCTTTCGGAAAATCTCGCCGTGCAGACCATGCTGCCCGCCTTTTATGAACAGGGCTACGATCCGATCATGATGGAAAGCCAGTTCTCGCCCGAGCTGGTTGAAGAACATCTCGGCATGCTCAGACGCCGCAACATTGATGGCGTGGTGCTGTTTGGTTTTACCGGCATTACTGAAGCCATGCTCGCCTCCTGGCAAGATTCTCTGGTGCTGCTGGCAAGAGATGCAAAAGGCTTTGCCTCCGTCTGCTATGACGATGAGGGTGCCATTCGTACCCTGATGCAGCGTTTATACGAACGAGAGCATCGCCATATTAGCTTTCTTGGTGTTCCGCATAGCGATGTGACCACTGGTAAACGCCGCCATGAGGCCTACCTGGCATTCTGTAAAAAACACAAACTACATCCTGTGGCCGCGCTGCCGGGTCTGGCCATGAAGCAGGGCTATGAGCAGGCCGCCAACGTCATCACCCCGGAAACCACCGCTTTAGTCTGTGCGACGGATACCCTTGCCCTTGGTGTCAGCAAATACCTGCAGGAGCAGCGGATTGAGAACCTGCAGCTGGCGAGCGTGGGCAGCACGCCGCTGATGAAATTCCTCCATCCGGAAATTATCACCGTCGATCCAGGATACGCCGAAGCCGGGCGACAAGCGGCCTCGCAGCTGATCGAACAGATCAACGGCCGCAGCGAACCACGACAAATCGTTATTCCTTCCGCCCTCTCCTGATCGCTTTCTGAGCATTAATTTGTGATCTTCGCTGCGTTTCGGGAACGTTCCCATTTTTAAATATTCATCGAAGATATACTCTGGCGCCAACAACGAGAGAGTTGCCGAATGACGACGCAACAGCGTCTTTTCCGGTCTACGGGGAACACACACCATCATGAGCAAAATAAAACAAGCAGACATCGACCGGCTGATTGAGCTGGTTGGCGGGCGCGACAATATCGCTACGGTGAGTCACTGCATTACTCGCCTGCGTTTTGTGCTGAATCAGCCTGCAAACGCCAGACCGAAAGAGATCGAATTGTTGCCAATGGTCAAAGGCTGCTTCACCAACGCCGGGCAGTTTCAGGTGGTAATTGGCACCGAGGTGGGCGATTACTACAAAGCGCTGTTGGCGACCACCGGACAAGCCAGTGCCGACAAAGAGCAGGCAAAGAAAGCGGCGCGGCAGAACATGAAGTGGCACGAGCAGCTGATTTCTCACTTCGCGGAGATCTTCTTCCCGCTGCTGCCAGCGCTGATAAGCGGCGGCCTGATCTTAGGTTTCCGTAACGTGATCGGCGATCTGCCCATGAGTAACGGGCAGACGCTGGCGCAGATGCATCCTTCGCTGAAAACCCTCTATGACTTCCTGTGGCTGATTGGCGAAGCGATCTTCTTCTATTTGCCGGTCGGGATTTGTTGGTCGGCGGTCAAGAAAATGGGCGGTACGCCGATCCTCGGTATTGTGCTGGGCGTGACCCTGGTTTCTCCGCAACTGATGAACGCCTATTTGCTCGGTCAGCAGGTGTCGGACGTGTGGAACTTCGGCCTGTTCAGCATTGAAAAAGTGGGCTACCAGGCGCAGGTCATTCCGGCACTGTTGGCCGGGCTGGCGCTCGGGTTTATTGAAACACGCATGAAGCGCATCGTCCCGGATTACCTGTATCTGGTGATCGTCCCGGTGTGCTCGCTGATCCTTGCGGTATTCCTTGCGCATGCCTTTATCGGTCCATTTGGCCGCATGATTGGCGACGGTGTCGCGTTTGCGGTCCGTCATCTGCTGACCGGCAGTTTTGCTCCGATTGGCGCGGCGCTGTTCGGCTTCCTGTATGCCCCGCTGGTGATCACCGGTGTGCATCAGACCACGCTGGCTATCGACATGCAGATGATTCAGAGCATGGGCGGTACGCCGGTATGGCCACTGATCGCACTGTCGAATATCGCTCAGGCCTCTGCGGTGGTCGGGATCATTATCTCCAGCCGCAAACACAACGAACGTGAAATCTCCGTTCCAGCCGCGATCTCCGCCTATCTCGGGGTAACTGAACCAGCGATGTACGGGATCAACCTGAAATACCGCTTCCCAATGCTGTGCGCGATGATCGGTTCCGGTCTCGCCGGACTGCTGTGCGGCCTGAACGGTGTGCTGGCGAACGGGATTGGCGTCGGCGGTTTGCCGGGCATCCTCTCCATCCAGCCGACTTACTGGCAGGTCTTTGGTATGGCGATGGTCATTGCGATTGTCATCCCAATGATACTGACCTCATTCGTTTACCAGCGTAAACACCGTCTGGGCACATTACAGATTGTCTAACTTTTCTTCGGGGCGCAATTGCGCCCCAGCGTATTTCCAGGAAACAACCATGACTATTCCCCACTGGTGGCAAAACGGCGTTATCTATCAGGTTTACCCCAAGAGTTTTCAGGACACCACCGGCAGCGGCACCGGAGATTTACGCGGCGTGACGCAGCGCCTCGACTATCTGCAAAAGCTGGGCGTTGATGCCATCTGGCTGACGCCGTTCTATATTTCGCCGCAGGTTGATAACGGTTACGACGTCGCAGACTACACGTCTGTCGATCCGGCCTACGGCACGCTGGAAGACTTTGATGAACTGGTGGCGCAGGCGAAAGCGCGCGGCATCCGTATTATTCTCGACATGGTGTTTAACCACACCTCAACCCAGCACGCCTGGTTTCGTGAAGCGCTGGATAAAGACAGCCCGTATCGTCAGTTTTATTTCTGGCGCGATGGCACGCCAGACTGCCCGCCAAATAACTGGCGCTCCAAGTTTGGCGGCAACGCCTGGGGCTGGCACGCCGAAAGCGAGCAGTACTATCTGCACCTCTTTGCTCCGGAGCAAGCCGACCTGAACTGGGAAAACCCGGCGGTACGCGCCGAGCTAAAGAAAGTGTGCGAGTTCTGGGCCGATCGCGGCGTGGACGGATTGCGCCTCGACGTGGTGAATCTTATCTCTAAAGATCAGGACTTCCCGAACGATCCCGACGGCGATGGACGGCGTTTTTATACCGACGGCCCGCGCGCGCATGAATTTTTGCGTGAGATGAACCGCGATGTTTTTACCCCACGCAACCTGATGACGGTCGGTGAAATGTCTTCCACTACGCTTGAACATTGCCAGCAGTACGCCGCACAAGATGGTAGTGAACTGTCGATGACCTTTAACTTCCACCACCTGAAAGTGGATTACCCCAACGGTGAGAAGTGGACGTTAGCAAAACCCGATTATGTGGCGCTAAAAACCCTGTTCCGCCACTGGCAGCAGGGCATGCACAATCAGGCATGGAACGCGCTGTTCTGGTGTAACCACGATCAGCCGCGCATCGTGTCGCGTTTTGGCGATGAAGGTAAATACCGCGTTCCGTCGGCCAAAATGCTGGCGATGGTGCTGCATGGCATGCAGGGCACCCCCTACATCTACCAGGGTGAAGAGATTGGCATGACCAACCCGCACTTCCGCCAGATTACCGATTATCGCGATGTGGAAAGCCATAACATGTTTGCCGAGTTGAACGGCCAGGGACGCGATGCGCAAGAACTGCTGGCGATCCTCGCCAGTAAATCACGCGATAACAGCCGCACGCCGATGCAATGGGATAGCAGCAAACACGCGGGCTTCACCTACGGCGAGCCGTGGATCAATCTGTGTGACAACGCAGCAGACATCAACGTGGCGGCAGCACTGAACGATACCGACTCGGTGTTCTACACCTATCAGAAGCTGATCGCCTTGCGCAAAGCGGAGCCGGTTATCACCTGGGGCGACTACCAGGATCTGCTACCGGACAGCCCGCATCTGTGGTGCTATCAACGAGAGTGGCAAGGGCAGCGGCTGCTGGTCATTGCCAATCTGAGCGGTACCTTTCAGAGCTGGCAGCCAGCCCAGACCGACGGAAACTGGCAGGTGCTGATGCACAACTATGCCGAGGTTGCCAGCCAACCTGGGGACATGACACTGCGTCCTTTTGAGGCCGTCTGGTGGTTGCAAAAATAGCTTGCAATTATGTTCAGGCCCGGTACGCATAGCGCTACCGGGCGTTGCTATATACGCTTAGCTTAGCTTCCTGTTTTTGTTGAATAATTAATCAGAATTTTCTGCCCACAATTTACAATCGCTGTACTGCCCGTCATCTGTACGCTCCGATTTTTACTTTGCGCTACATCAAATAAATCGTAAACATCCTTGATGCAAATCACTACATATAGAACTTAAAATGCACGCCGACCCAATATGTTGTATTAATCGACTACAATTGCTACAACTACAGTGCACCGTTTAACGGTGGAATTGTGGATAAAGTGGGTCAGGATTGCGGGAAGTCATTGGCCAGATAGATGAATAAAGCCATGGCCGCTTCTCCAACCTCTGTGGATAACCTGTTCTTATAAATATGGAGTGATCATGACACCGCATGTGATGAAACGAGATGGCTGTAAAGTGCCGTTTAAATCAGAGCGCATCAAAGAAGCCATTCTGCGTGCAGCTAAAGCAGCGGGAGTCGATGACGCAGATTACTGTGCCACCGTCGCAGAAGTCGTTAGTAGCCAGATGAATGAGCGCAGCCAGGTCGATATCAACGAGATCCAGACAGCGGTAGAAAACCAGCTGATGTCTGGTCCGTACAAACAACTCGCCCGTGCGTACATCGAATATCGCCACGACCGTGATATACAGCGTGAAAAACGTGGCCGTCTGAACCAGGAAATTCGTGGTCTGGTTGAGCAAACCAACTCTGCTCTGCTGAACGAAAACGCCAACAAAGACAGCAAAGTGATCCCGACCCAGCGCGACCTGCTGGCCGGTATCGTCGCCAAACACTATGCGCGTCAACACCTGCTGCCGCGTGATGTCGTCCAGGCGCACGAGCGTGGTGATATTCACTATCACGATCTCGACTACTCTCCGTTCTTCCCAATGTTTAACTGCATGCTGATCGACCTGAAAGGTATGCTGACGCAGGGCTTTAAGATGGGTAACGCGGAGATTGAGCCGCCAAAATCCATCTCCACCGCGACGGCCGTCACCGCGCAAATTATCGCGCAGGTTGCCAGCCATATTTATGGCGGTACCACCATTAACCGTATTGACGAAGTTCTCGCACCGTTCGTGACCGAGAGCTTTAATAAGCATCGCAAAACCGCTGAAGAGTGGCAGATCCCAGATGCCGACGGTTATGCGCATTCCCGTACCGAGAAAGAGTGCTACGACGCATTCCAGTCCCTTGAGTATGAAGTGAATACCCTGCATACCGCCAACGGTCAGACGCCGTTCGTTACCTTCGGTTTCGGCCTGGGAACCAGCTGGGAATCGCGTTTGATCCAGCAGTCCATTCTGCGTAACCGCATTGCTGGCCTGGGTAAAAATCGTAAAACCGCCGTGTTCCCGAAACTGGTGTTTGCGATTCGTGACGGTCTGAACCACAAGTTTGGCGATCCGAACTATGACATCAAGCAGCTGGCGCTGGAGTGCGCGAGCAAGCGTATGTATCCGGACATCCTGAACTACGATCAAGTGGTTAAAGTGACCGGCTCGTTCAAAACGCCAATGGGCTGCCGTAGCTTCCTGGGCGTATGGGAAAACGAGAACGGCGAACAGGTTCACGATGGCCGTAACAACCTCGGCGTTATCAGCCTTAACCTGCCGCGTATCGCGCTGGAAGCTCATGGCGATGAAGCCACCTTCTGGAAACTGCTCGACGACCGTCTGATCCTGGCACGTAAAGCGCTGATGACCCGCATTGCGCGTCTGGAAGGCGTGAAGGCCCGCGTTGCACCAATCCTGTATATGGAAGGGGCCTGCGGCGTACGTCTGAAAGCAGACGATGACGTGTCTGAAATCTTTAAAAACGGCCGCGCGTCGATTTCTCTGGGTTACATCGGCATTCACGAAACCATCAACGCGCTGTTTGGCGACAAACACTTGTACGACAGCGAGCAGCTTCGCGCTAAAGCTATCGCCATTGTGGAACGTCTGCGTCAGGCGGTCGATCAATGGAAAGACGAAACCGGCTACGGCTTTAGCCTGTACAGTACACCAAGTGAAAACCTGTGCGATCGTTTCTGCCGTCTGGATACCGCCGAGTTTGGCGTGGTGCCGGGTGTTACCGACAAAGGTTACTACACCAATAGCTTCCACCTCGACGTGGAGAAAAAGGTTAACCCGTACGACAAGATCGATTTCGAAGCGCCGTACCCGCCGCTGGCGAACGGAGGCTTCATTTGCTACGGCGAGTACCCGAACATTCAGCACAACCTGAAAGCACTGGAAGACGTCTGGGATTACAGCTATCAGCACGTGCCGTATTACGGGACCAACACGCCAATCGATGAATGCTACGAGTGCGGCTTTACCGGTGAGTTCGAGTGCACCAGCAAAGGCTTTACCTGCCCGAAATGTGGTAACCACGACGCCGCGCGCGTGTCGGTCACCCGCCGCGTATGCGGTTATTTAGGCAGCCCGGACGCTCGTCCGTTTAACGCCGGTAAGCAGGAAGAAGTGAAGCGCCGCGTTAAGCATTTAGGTAATGGGCAGATAGGTTAATTTCCGTTTGCAAAGGCCGTAGGCCTGATAAGACGCAGTCGCGTCGTCATCAGGCATCACAATGTTGCCGGATGCGGTGCAAGCACCTTATCCGGCCTACATGCTTTCTGGACACCCGCTATGCGCTACCATCAATACTATCCCGTCGATATCGTTAACGGCCCCGGCACTCGCTGCACCCTGTTTGTGTCGGGATGCGTGCATGAATGCCCTGGCTGCTATAACAAAAGCACCTGGCGACTCAATTCCGGCCAGCCGTTTACCAAAGAGATGGAAGACAAGATCATTGCCGATCTGAACGACACGCGAATCCCTCGCCAGGGTATTTCGCTGTCCGGCGGCGATCCGCTGCATCCGCAAAACGTGCCGGATATCCTGCAACTGGTACAGCGTATTCACGCTGAGTGTCCGGGGAAAGATATCTGGGTGTGGACCGGCTACAAGCTTGATGAACTCAACGCCGCACAAATGCAGGTGGTGGATCTCATCAACGTGCTGGTCGATGGTAAATTTGTGCAGGATCTTAAAGACCCGTCGCTGATCTGGCGCGGTAGCAGCAACCAGGTTGTACATCATTTGCGTTAACTTTCAGGCGGTAAACATTCTGTTATCCGCCTCTCAAAAACGGCTCACACACTCCATCGCAACCGCTTTGAACTCGGTGAAATTGCGACACGCGCAGAGTCGCGTCATCGCGCGTTCGCGAAGGAAGGTGACGAAGATATCGTAGATAGCCATCGCCTCTTCGTATTCACTCTTGCTGATGGCGAGCAAGAAGATCACGTGGGCCGTTTCATCGCCCCAGGCGATACCCTGTGGGGCGAGGATGGTGTAGACCACCGTTTTCTTTGCCAGCAGACCAAGGGCGTGCGGCAAGGCAATGCTGTCACCCAGCATGGTGCTGACGATGGCCTCACGCTCAACCACCGAATCAAGAAACTCCGCATCGACAAAACCTTCATCCTGCAACTGACGGCATAAGGTTTTGAACAACGTTTGTTGATCCATTGACTCGTCAATCACACGAAAATGGGCGGCATCGAAGAATTTGTTCAACATCCACGGACGGGTTCTGTCGACCAGCACCAGTTTGCCAATCTGCTCCAGCTGATAATCGGTAGGGAATGGCGCAATCATCACCACCGGCTTATCTTTTTCACCAATCCGCGCGGTTGAGATGACAAAATCTTCGCTGATGCTTTCCCGCTGTTCGTAGTCGCGAAGCGTTACGGTATCGACGATCTCTATCTGCGGATACTTACGCGCCAGTACCGCTTCAATCATCCGCGCCATCGCATTTCCGGCATCGCATACCAGCAGAACCTTCGGCTGCCTCTGGTAACCGATGTTGTAACTACGCTCCAGCCCGACGCCAATATGCAGCACGAGGAAGCCAATCTCATTTTCACTGATGGTGTACGGCGTATATTTTCCCCATCCCGAGACGGCGGCCAGCGTCATGTCCCACGCCATGGGGTAGTGCTGTTTAATATTTTCCAACAACGGATTGGGGATCATTATCTGGTAACGCACCCGGGTGATCATCGTCTTAATATGCGTCAGCAGGTCAGCATGCAACTGTTTATCATTCAACAGGTTGTAGTTGTACTGGGTGTTGATAAAACGCAGGATGTAATTGACCAACGCTTCGTCATCATCCGCATTGATAGCACTGGGCGCGATCTCCTGAACCTGGCGGGCAGCAATATGCACCTGTAGCCAGTTTTCTTCGGAAACGGAAAGCGGTTTGTCTGCCAGGCGGTGCAGTACCGCCGCGATTTCCCGCGTGGCCAGGCACACCGATTGATCGGCCTCTTCTGCGGCAAAATCCGGGAGTGGATATCCTTCGCTAATCCGCCGTACCGCCACCGCGCAGTACAAGCGTAAAAACAGCTCGCCCTCATCGGTCAGACGAATATGGAAACGGGCAAAAATGTCCTGCAAAACAGGTTGCAACTGTTCAGGGAGCCCCGCATTCAGCGCTTCTTGCATCACTAACGGGTGCTGCGGATCCTGCTGCGCCAGCGTCCACAGCAGATCGGTCAAACAGGCGCGGATCGCCATTTCGCTGCCGAACAGCTTCATGCCGTGACGGGGACGCGTTTCCAGCGTCAGATGATAACGTTGCAGATGCTCGCGCACCTCAGCCATATCGTTTTGCAGCGTCGCTCGGCTGATAAACCATTCATCAGCTAAATCTTCCAGCTTCAGTGAGAAAGCCGATGTCAGAAAACGTACCACCAGCCAGTGTATCCGTTCCTGGCTGGTGCGTGGGATGCTCAGCAACGTATTGGGCTGCAGCGTTTGCAGGGTGTGAAAGCTTGCCGGGTCGTCAATTTTGAGCTGATATCCATTACCCCGGCTGAGGACAAACTGTGCGCCATACTGGGTGAGCAGCGCGTTTAGCGCGGTGATATCCGCCCGTACGGTGCGTGTGGAAACCGACAACCGCTGCGCCAGCTCGTCCTGTGGAAGCGCTTCGTTTTGCAACATGGCAAACAGCTGTGCTAAACGTTGGTTGGGGAATCGCACGTCAGTTTCCTCATCAGTCAGTTAGCCTACGCAGGCCCGGGTCATCGCCATCAGTTGGCGTACGTCGTCCGGACGAGTGTTACCACTCACCTTATCAATAATCGAACTATAGATGTGAGGAATGATTTTACTCACTCCGGCATCGAGGGCAATTTGCAGGATTTCAGTGAAATTATCCAGATCGATACCGCCGGTTGGCTCAAGCCAGAAGTCATGACGGGCGCAGGCCTGCGCGACCGCAATGTACTCGTCACGGCATTTCAGGCCGCCCATCGGGAAGTATTTAATTGAGCTACCGCCCATGTCTTTGAGCAGCGCAATCGCGGTTTCTACCGACACAATACCGTCCGGCGACTGGCTGCTTAGCGGACCAGTGGAGATTTTCACCCTGCCCGGCGTGCCGGTTGGCGAGACCAGACCGTTGACCACTGTCTCCTGCTGGCCCAGCAGTGCGCGACTGGTAGCCACGCCGGTAAAGACCTGATTGACATGCTGTGGCTGCACCTGACGGGAGATTTCACTGACCATCGCCGACTGGTTAGGATCGCCCGCCCCCAGCCCCACGGAGAGCGCATTGTCGATAAGGGCCGCGTATTCACGCATATCCGCTACCGCGCTTGCGACATCCGGGTAATTTTTTGACAACACGCCAACCAGCACGTGTCCTTCCGCCGCCGCATAAATATCCCGGGCATTTTCTTTGGAGCCTGCCAGCACGTTCAGGCAGACGCGGTCGCGATAAAAGTTAGGGGTCAGTTTCATGCGTTTTTCTCCTGCGAAATCACTTCACCAATTCGACGGGCCACAATCTCCAGTTGCGCGCGATCGACGCTGCGCACATCGGCTTCGATAATGCCTTCATTGGCTTTGTAACCACGGAAGTAAATCGCGTACTCCCCCTGTTTCAGCGCGTCGACCAGTTCCCCCGTGGCGATCCCGGTTACCGCTTCATCAAACTTAATTTCCGTGCGTGCGATGTCGCGCCCTGCACTATCCCACACCACGCGGGCGCTCACGCCGTTAAGCTGGTTCAACGCATTAATGAACGGCGTCATTTTCTCGACCATCTCCGCGCCGCTCTCTTTCTGCGCGTTCAGATACAGTTCGATGGCACAGGTCAGTCCAAGAATTCCCTCTTTGCCCACCTTCATCGCCCGGCCAATCCCCGCCGTCTGGCGCTTCACCCACTCAACATATTGGGTTTTACCAATCACCAGACCGCTGGTTGGTCCTTCTATCGCCTTGGCGCCGCTATAAATCACCAGATCTGCACCAACCCGGTAGTAGCACTGCAAATCCTCTTCCGCCGCCGCGTCCACTATCAGCGGCAGATTATGCGTACGCGCCACCACCGCAGCCTGCTCCACGCTGAGCATACTTTTCTGGACGCAGTGGTGAGATTTGATATACAGAATGGCCGCCGTACGCGGTGTAATGGCCGCCGTCAGCTGTGCCGCGGAACATTCGTTGGCATAACCGGCTTCCACTAACTTGCCGCCGCCAAGCGCTACCATGGTGCCCACCGGTGCGCCAAAGTTGACGTTGTGACCTCTGGGCAGCACGATTTCGTTGTTCTCGATGGGCGTGACGTGCAGGTTCTCCAGCAGCCAGTCGCTGTCTTTAACCAATACGCCAGCCACCGACAGGGCGATCCCGGCCGATGCGCAAGAGACAACCGTTGCCCCCTCCACTTCCAGTAATTTCGCGATGTAGTCGCCGGTTTTATTGACCAGGTCTTTCATCTCGAAATATTGGTTCATCCCCGCCATCGCGGCTTCAACCACTTCTGGTCGCGGCGTGGAAACGCCGAGCGCCGTCATGCGGCCGGAGGTATTAATCACCTGTTTTAAATCGTATTTCTCAAAAATCGAAGGCATGTTCCGCGCTCCCTTGTTCGGTCATATAGCCCTTGCCCGCACGTATTGCGGCAAGCGGCACCAGCAGTTGTTCAGCCTGCAGGCTGTCGTTTTCTGCATCTACCAGCACGGTTGGCTGGCGCTTAAGCGTAAAGAGGGTTAAATCGGCATCCAGACCGATCTGCAGCCGCCCCTTCTGTTTCAGGCGCAGACCATCGGCGGCATTGGCGGTAACGCATTCAATGACCTGCGGAAGCGACATCCCAATGGCGAGGAATTTCGACATCACATTCGCCAGGGAATGCACCGGGCCGCTGATACGGTTACGACAGTAAATATCGGAGCTGATGGTGTGCGGCAAAATACCCAGTTCGATAGCGCGTTTTGCCACCGCAAAGCTCAGGCTGGCGGTGCCATGCCCAACGTCCAGACGCACGCCGCGTGAAATTGCCCGCATCACTGACGCCCGCAGCTCGCCTTGCGGCGTCAGAATGCGATTCGGCTTACCGTTGTAACAGTGGGTAATGATGTCACCCGCGCTCAGGCGTTCGGCGATCTCATCCAGATCCGGCGGGTTGTTGCCGATGTGCACCATCAGCGGCAGATCACCGTTCTGCGCTTGCATCGCTTTGGCGCGATCCAGCGGCGTGATGCCATTTTCACCGACTACGCTGCTGCTCATACGTGCCTTCAGACCGACGATAAAATCAGGGTGGCGTTTCACCGCCTCTCGCACCGCATCAGCGTCAATATTGACCATGTTGGCCAGCTCGTTCTGGGCAATAAGCCCAACGCGGGAGATATTCAGCAACGCGTACACTTCGGTGGCAGCTTCCCGGGTCAGGGTGTAAAAATCGTCGATGTCATCCGCCCCGGTGCTGCCCGCATCCACTACGGTAGTGACACCGGTCGCAATACCAACGCTATCCGGCTGGTCGTGGTAAATCGGGGATTTCGGGTAGCAATGAACGTGGGAGTCAATCCAGCCTGCGCTGACGTAGCACTCACCGCCCAGCTCGATGGTTTTCAGCGCCGGACCATCAACGTCACCCAACGCCGCTATCTTGCCGTCTTTGAGCGCAATATCGCTCACCGTATCGTCAACGAGGCGCGCACGGCGCAGGAGTAAATCAAACATGTCTCTCTCCTGTTGAAATGGGGGCGGTCGTGTAGGCCTGATAAGGCGCAGCCGCCATCAGGCGTCATTGCCGGATGGCGGCTGCGCCTTATCCGGCCTACAACGACACACCATCAACTAATGGCAATCGGGAAGATGGACCCGAGGATCATTGCGCCGAGGATCGCCCCGCCGGTAATCGGTTTTTGCCACAGGTAAAACAGCAGCGCGCCAGCCAGAGAACCGATTCCGATCGGAATAGAAGCCGTCATCGCGCTGAGGATAATCAACGGTCCGAGGAAGCGTCCGGAGGCGTTACCGGCCCCCATCATGACGTCCGCACCGTAGGTCGAGTCGCTTTGGTTGATGGTGAACTTACGCGCCAGAATGATGATGTAGCCAATCGCCAGACCAATCACCAGACCGGTGACCAGCGAGGCGGCGAAGTTGGCGACCGGGAAGATAATGCCCGCACCCAGCAGCAGCGCCGGAACACCTAACCCAACACCGGTTTGAATCGCCCCACCGATATCCAAAATCCCCACCAGCGAACCTTCAATGATGCGGGCAAACAGGAAGCTTGCGCCAAATGCCGCCACCGCTCCGTAGGAGCCGGTATCCATTCCCGCCTTCAGCATCGCCACAAAAGCCACTTCGTTAAATGCGCCAATACCGTACAGGTAGTACATGTGTGTTCCGGCAAACACGCCAGAGGAGAGCAGGCCCACAAAGATCGGGAATGACCAGTCAGCGAACCAAAAACCTTTATTCTGTTCCATGATGACCTCCGTTATTTGCCGCTGAGCGAGTTGTGGATAAGTTCGAGCCAGTTAGGCACGGTCAGATGGAAGGATTCGATCATCTTCATGTCGAAGCCACGGAAGAAGCCGCTCAGGACAAACAGCGCGACGATAGCCACCATCATCACTTTAGTGACGTGGTTCCAGCCGCTCTCTTCAACACCTTTGCCGATCAGAATGCCGAGAACCAGACCCGGAACGGCGTTACCCATGATCAGCTGCGCCGCGCCGCCAAAAACGGTGGCCCAGAAGCCAGATTTCTTACCGGCATCGATCGCCGCCAGCCAGAAGATTACTGGCATCACGGTGTTAACCAGCAGGTTAGCCGCGGGCACCAGCACCTTGACGGCGGTAACCTGCAACGCTTCCGGTACGGATGATGCGGTGAGGTTCAGGAAGGTCACCACGATCATCCCGATAACGCCGCAGGCAATTGCCATGCGTTTGGGGTCGTGCAGCGTTTCACCGACGTTGCGATTTTTAATCATCAGCGCGGCGGCGCCCCAGTTGGGGATGATGCGATGGTCGACGTCCTGCGTGAACGCCCCCGCCGCAACAGAGGAAGCCCAGGCATTAAAGAAGAAGCCCAGGCCGAACGAGAAGTGAGAAGCCGGATCCCCTTCGCAGGAATTCAGTTCTCCCAGAGTACGAAACGCGCCCATCCCTTGAGTGGTAGGCGCATGAAACATGCGTGCAGCCCCAGCGCCGACACCAACGCCAACCAACGCGCCGATGATGAGCGATTTTATTAATATTATCAGGAACATAATTATGCCTTTTAATAGAAAAATCAGCGTTGCGTAACGAAATCCACCTTGTCGAGATTGATGGCAGTCACGTTGACGGTCACGTCCAGCTCCACGCTGAAAGTGCGTCTTTCCCGGCGCAAAAAGAGGAATAAAAACGCCTCTTTACGCACCGATTCACGCGCTTGAACAACCTGCACATCCTGTGGCTCAATACGCAGTAATATATGCGGCGACGCTTTCATCACCGCAGCCTGAACGTGGTTCAGGGCATCGGCAAAGGCGCGAGCTTTGGTCTCGCCCTTACCCGTGACTCTCACCGTGGTGGTGAATTGCTCTTTCATGCTTAAGCGCCGTGTTTCTTTTGCCACGCCTGCACCAGGCGCTCGCCGAGCTCTTCTTTGTCCATAAAGCCGAATCCCAGTACGTTGCACCCTTCGTTGATGGCGGTTACCCCTTCATCGACCGAGCGCATGCCGTATTTCGCCTTGTAGCCGTATTTGGTCTGCGCGGTAATCGCACCCGCACCACCGCTGCCGCAAAACGAGATACCAAAGGTGGCGTTTTCCGCTTTCATCACGTCACCCAGCTTCATATCTGCTGCAACACCCGGCACCACAACGGCACGGCCACCCGCTTTCTCTACGCCTGCCGCCACTTTCTGGCCTTTACCCAGACGATCGCCAATCACTACGGTAATCTGTTCCATCTTTTGCTCCTTAAAGGTTGTCTTTCGCGACTTCGAAGTGCACCGACAGCAGCCAGGCCTCTTCCTCAGGAAGATTGCCAAACTCGGCGACCACGTCGCGGGCAAGCGCCATTGATTCGGCAGATATTTCATCAAACAAGCTGGCATCGACCTCTGGTAAGGGTTCACCCGTTACCGAGCGGTGCGCCATGGCGCGAACATGCGACGTCAGCATCTGTTCCTGTACGGCGTTGGGAATAATGTTGCGTTCACGCAGCAAGGCATACACCTGCGCCAGCATGCGGTCGGCCAGTTCCACCGATTCCCCCATGTCATTCATTACAGCTCCGTTATTCACTCGTCTTACCCCGTTAATGTCTCTGAGGATAAATTAGCGACGGAGGTTATGAGTTTGTAGCGAGTTGTTTTCCACTTCGAAGTGGAAAGGTGTGCAGCGATAGTGATCTGTGCCGCAAAAAGAGCTGGAACCACGATTTATCACTGGAAGAATGTGATTGAGATCGCAAGAGCGAGCAGAAAAATGGAAGGAAGTGCGAACAATGAATGGGCGATAAAAATGAAAAAATGTGATGGGGATAGCGTTTACTTATGGGACGTGCAGTAGCGGGGTGTTGTATCCGACCTACGGGTATGCAGGCCGGATAGCGCAGATTAGCGGAACTTCTTGTGGTTTTCGTTGCGCGTGGTTTTCAGCTCTTCCGCAACGGCTTTCGCCTCTTTAACTTTACCTTCGTTCGCCAGCTTCAGCGCGCCGTCAATCTGGCCGATCAGCGTGTCAAAACCGTGACGGAAATCCTTCATCTCCGGGCTATCCGGGGATTTGTTTTCCAGCTTCGGCGGCGTTCCCTTTTGTGCGTCCAGCGCAGCTGCACGCATTTTGGTTAACGCATCTTTCAGTTCGGTCGCATTATCCGTTTTTTCGACGATTTTCAGGTTGTCGTTGAGGATCCCCATATCGTCTTCAAGATCGGCTGCAAACGCAGAAGAACCAAGAACCAGCGTTGAAGCTGCGACGATCGCTAACAGGTGTTTACGCATTGCTCACTTCCTTTTTTATTATTCAAAAATAAACAAACGCCAGATACCCTCAATAATTCACGCCACAGCTTGAAGTATGACGGATATTATTGCCCGGCGATCTTCATCTCCGGCAACAGGACCGAACCACACTGAATATTACTGCGCGTTTCAATATCGTTGCCGACGGTGACGATATTACGCCACATCTCTTTTAAGTTACCGGCGATGGTAATTTCACTCACCGGGTACTGAATTTCACCGTTTTCGACCCAGAAGCCCGCCGCGCCGCGCGAGTAATCGCCGGTAATGCCGCTTACGCCCTGTCCCATCAGCTCGGTAACCACAAGACCTGTGCCCATCTCTTTGAGCAACTGCTCGAAGCTTAGACCCTGTCCCGGAATTCGCCAGTTGTGGATCCCGCCTGCATGACCGGTGCTCTTAAGCCCCAGCTTACGTGCAGAATAATTGGTCAGCAGCCACTGAGTCAGCACACCGTCTTTAATAATGTCGCGGCGTTCAGTCCGTACGCCTTCGCTGTCGAACGGTGAAGACGCCAGCCCTTTCAGCAGGTGCGGATGTTCTTCAATGGTCAGCCATTCCGGCAGAATTTGCTTGCCCAGCGAGTCGAGCAGGAAGGTGGATTTGCGGTACACCGAGCCGCCTGCAATGGCGCCAACCAGGTGTCCGAACAGTCCGGTCGCCACTTCATTGGCGAAAATCACCGGCGCTTTCATGGTGGAAAGCTTACGCGGAGACAGGCGAGATAAGGTACGGCGAGCACAATCTGCCCCCACCCATTCCGGCGTTTGCAGATCGCCCATCGCCCGGCCAATGGTGTAGGCGTAATCACGCTCCATATCACCATTTTCTTCTGCGATTACGCAGCTGGAAAGAGAATGGCGCGTGGAGCAGTAGCCCTGCAGCATACCGTGGCTGTTGCCAAACACTTTGATGCCATAGTGGCTGTTAAAGCTGCCGCCTTCGGTATTGGTGATGCGTTTGTCGGCCTGTAGTGCCGCCTGTTCAGCGCGGGCAGCCAGTTCGATAGCTTCGTCAGGGGAAACTTCCGCCGGGTGGAACAGGTCCAGATCGGGCGCATCAAAGGCCAGCAGTTCTTTATCTGCCACGCCCGCGCACGGGTCCGGCGAAGTGTAACGTGCAATGTCCAGCGCGGCCTGCACGGTGCGTGCAATCGCCTGCGGGCTTAAATCGGTGGACGATGCGCTGCCTTTACGGTTCTGGTGGTAAACCGTAATCCCCAGTGCACCATCGCTATTGAATTCGACGTTCTCCACTTCACCATAACGGGTGCTGACGCTAATACCCGTGGTCTTGCTTACAGCGACTTCCGCGCCATCCGACTTACCTGACGCTAATTCCAGTGCCGTCGAGACTGCTTCTTCCAGAATCTTACGCTGCGCTTCAACTTGTGAGATTACTTTCATCGCAAATGCCATAATGTAGAGAGAGTTTCTCTGAAGTCTAACAGAGAACCGTTTTTCAGTGCGCATCTTAACTGGTAACATTAGCCTCTTTTTTTAAGGAGCCTGACATGACTAAGCAGCCCGAAGACTGGCTCGACGACGTTCCCGGTGATGACATCGAAGACGAAGACGATGAAATTATCTGGGTCAGTAAAAGTGAAATAAAACGTGACGCCGAGGAGTTAAAACACCTGGGTGTGGAACTGGTAAAACTGGGGAAAAACGCGCTGGATAAAATCCCGCTCGATGCGGATTTACGTGCCGCGATTGAGCTGGCCCAGCGTATTAAGATGGAAGGTCGCCGTCGTCAGCTGCAGCTGATTGGCAAAATGTTGCGCCAGCGCGATGTTGATCCTATCCGTCAGGCGTTGGACAAGCTGAAAAACCGTCACAACCAACAGGTCGTTGTCTTCCATAAGCTGGAGCAACTGCGTGACCGTATGGTTGACGGTAGCGATGAAGCTATCGAAGAAGTGATGAACCTGTGGCCTGACGCCGACCGTCAGCAACTGCGTTCGCTGGTGCGTAACGCCAGGAAAGAAAAAGCGGGCAACAAACCGCCAAAATCTTCCCGCCAGATCTTCCAGTATCTGCGTGAACTGGCGGAAAACGAGGCCTAACCTCTTCGTCCGCCGAAAGTGCCGGATGGCGGTGCAAATACCTTATCCGGCCTACGATCCGTTGTAGGCCCGGTAAGCGTAGCGCCACCGGGCATTTTTTTACTCTTCTTCTGCCTGAGCTTTCTTCGCCAGACCATCCAGCAGTTTTTGATGAATACCGCCAAACCCGCCGTTGCTCATCACCAGAATGTGATCGCCAGGCTGTGCGGTTTTCACCACCATATCTGCCAGTGCATCCACATCGCCGCTCCAGTGTGCCGGCTGAACGCAGGCTTCAGCGACTTCTGCTACCTGCCACGGAATGTGCGGGGGTTGCAGCAGGAACACTTCGTCTGCACGCCCTAACGACGGCGCCAGGTCATCTTTGCACAAACCCATTTTCATGGTGTTCGAGCGAGGTTCCAGCACCGCGATGATGCGCGCCGTGCCGCCCACTTTACCGCGCAGTGCCGCAAGCGTTGCCAGAATGGCCGTCGGGTGATGGGCAAAATCGTCATACACCGTCACGCCATTGGCTTCACCGCGCAGCTCAAGACGGCGACGGGCGTTGATGAACGAGCCCAATGCATTGGCCGCATCCGCAGGCACGACGCCAACATGACGCGCGGCTGCAATCGCCATCAGGCCATTGTGCATGTTGTGCTCGCCCACCAGGCCCCACTTCACTTCGCCGACTTTTTCACCGTCCAGCCACACTTCCCACTCGGAGGCATCGGTGGTCAGCTTTTTCGCCTGCCAGTGACCTTGTTCGCCCACCAGCTCTTGTTCGCTCCAGCAGCCCATCGCCATCGTCTGTTTCAGATTGATGTCGTTTTCCGGGTAGATGATGCGTCCCTGGCCCGGCACGATACGCACCAGGTGGTGGAACTGTTTCTGAATAGCTTTCAGATCGTCAAAGATGTCCGCGTGATCGAACTCAAGGTTATTGAGGATCAGCGTGCGCGGGCAGTAATGCACGAATTTAGAACGCTTGTCGAAGAACGCGCAGTCGTACTCATCCGCTTCAATCACGAAGAAGTCGCTCTCGCCGAGGCGCGCGGAAACCTCAAAGTTGCCCGGAACGCCGCCGATCACAAAGCCAGGTTTATAGCCGCAGGCTTCGAGGATCCAGGTCGCCATTCCGGCGGTAGTGGTTTTGCCGTGCGTACCCGCAACCGCCAGTACCCAGCGATCGCGCAAGACAAAGTCATGCAGCCACTGCGGGCCTGACATGTACGGAATGTTCTTTTCCAGCACCGCTTCCACGCACGGATTACCACGGGTCATGGCATTGCCAATGATCACCAGGTCCGGCTGTGGGTCGAGCTGGCTGGCATCGTAACCCTGAATCAGATCAATGCCTTGCTTCTCAAGTAAGGTACTCATCGGCGGATACACATTGGCGTCCGAACCGGTTACTTCATGACCGAGCGAGCGCGCCAGCATCGCCAGACCGCCCATGAAAGTGCCACAAATTCCCAAAATATGAATGCGCATACGTCACTATCCTTTTTTAATCTGGGGGCCATTTTACGCACATGTCCGGCAAGTGAGAAACGCATTTCAGGATATTCCGCAGTTTGCTGGCGCGATTCACCTAAGCGCAACAAAGGAAATATTTGTTAATATTGTTGCGGTCGCTTTACTCCACATAAATTGCAGGGAAAGTGTTATGAAAACGTTAGGTGAATTTATTGTCGAAAAGCAGCACGAGTTTTCTCATGCTACCGGTGAGCTCACTGCTTTGTTGTCGGCAATAAAGCTGGGCGCCAAGATCATCCACCGCGATATCAATAAGGCCGGTCTGGTCGATATCCTGGGTGCCAGCGGTGCTGAGAACGTGCAGGGAGAGGTTCAGCAAAAACTCGATCTGTTCGCGAACGAAAAACTGAAAGCTGCACTGAAGGCGCGCGACATTGTGGCGGGCATTGCCTCAGAAGAAGAAGATGAAATCGTCGTCTTTGAAGGCTGTGAACACGCTAAATACGTTGTGCTAATGGATCCGCTGGATGGCTCATCCAACATCGATGTTAACGTCTCTGTCGGTACGATTTTCTCTATTTACCGCCGCGTAACCCCAGTCGGCACACCGGTCACGGAAGAGGATTTCCTGCAACCGGGCAACAAGCAGGTTGCTGCAGGTTACGTTGTTTATGGTTCTTCCACCATGCTGGTGTATACCACCGGCTGTGGCGTACATGCCTTCACCTACGATCCTTCTCTGGGCGTATTCTGCCTCAGCCAGGAACGTATGCGCTTCCCGGCGAAAGGCAGCACGTACTCCATTAACGAAGGTAACTACATCAAATTCCCGAACGGCGTGAAGAAGTACATTAAATTCTGCCAGGAAGAAGATAAGCCAACCCAGCGCCCGTATACCTCGCGCTACATTGGCTCTCTGGTTGCGGATTTCCATCGCAATCTGCTGAAAGGCGGGATCTACCTGTACCCAAGCACCGCCAGCCACCCGCAAGGGAAACTGCGTCTGCTGTATGAATGCAACCCGATGGCCTTCCTGGCCGAGCAGGCGGGCGGCAAAGCCAGCGATGGTAAAGAACGCATTCTGGATATCACCCCAGAAAGCCTGCACCAGCGCCGCTCCTTCTTCGTGGGTAACGACCATATGGTTGAAGATGTAGAACGCTTTATCTGCGAGTTCCCGGACGCGTAAGTATCATTCATCGCACGGACGTAGGCCGGATAAAACGCGTAGCGTTGCCATCCGGCCTACAAAATCCATCGTCCGGTTACGCTTTCTGTAGCTTAAATACGGCCATTGCTTCGATTAGCGCTGAAGACTGCTCTTCCAGCGAGCGGGTAGCCGCTGAAGACTGCTGCACCAGCGCCGCGTTTTGCTGCGCCGTTTCATCCATCTGAATTACCGCGATATTCACCTGCTCTATGCCGCGACTCTGTTCCTGGGACGCACTGGCAATTTCACGCATCAGTTTGGTCATACGCATAACCTCGGTCGCGATTTCATCCATGGTTTCGCCCGCCTGCTGCGCCAGTTCACTGCCTTCCCCCACATGGGTGTGCGAATCGCTGATTAGCGTACGGATCTCTTTGGCCGCCTCGGCGCTGCGGCTGGCCAGATTACGCACTTCACCTGCCACAACCGCAAAGCCCCGCCCCTGCTCACCAGCTCGCGCCGCTTCAACGGAAGCATTGAGCGCCAGAATATTGGTCTGGAAAGCAATGCCATCAATCACGCTGAGGATATCGGCGATTCGGCTGGAACTGCCTGAAATATCGCGCATTTTCTCGATCACATAGCATACCATTTCGCTACCGCGATCGGCGGTATCCGACACCGATTTTGCCAGTTGGTGCGCCTGTTCCGCGTTCTGCGCATTCTGTTTCACCGTCGCCGTGAGTTCTTCCATGCTGGCGGCGGTCTGCTCCAGCGAAGTGGCTGTCGATTCAGTGCGTTGCGCCAGATGCTGGTTACCGGCCGTCAGTTCACGACTGCCAATATCAATTTGCGAGCTGGCATCGCGTACGCGCTGTACCGAGTCGCCCAGCGCATGGCGCATGTCATCCATTGCCGCATTCAGGCGGTTGAATTCGGCGCTGGCCGACAACGCGTTAACCGGCGACAAATCCCCCGTTGCCAGACGTTCCAGTTGCTCAACCATGTTATCCAACGGTTTGAGAAACTTATTTCGCAGCATAAACCAAATGACCGCCAGCAATGCGATAGCAGCCAACATCGCAGCGCTCATAATACCGTGATAAATCAACGATGTAATGACACGGGTAGAAGCATATAGTCCCATGCCACCGGTCAGTAGCAGAAGGAACGTCAGCAGAGACAATAACACCAACAAAGTTGATCGAATTGAAAGGGATTTTGGCATCGTTATATTTCCGGTTGTAGGGTTAAAACAGACCTGTACAGAACCTATCGACTACAACCGGAAAAAGTTTAGGTATTTAAATGTTTTGTGCAAAATCAGTATGTTACTTTGGTGTTGCCGCCGTACCCACTCGGGTAACCGGCGAGCTTTGACGATTTTCCCAAAGCACCGTCAGACCGCGTTGTAACGCTATAAAAATAAACAATAAAATGCCAATCGCGATCTTCGTCCACCAGGAACTTAATGTGCCGTCAAAATTAATGTAGGTCTGGATCAGCCCCTGAATAGCGACGCCAAACAACGTCCCCAACACTGTACCGACCCCACCGCTGAGCAGCGTTCCGCCAATCACAACTGAGGCTATCGCATCCAGTTCGACGCCAACGCCCGCCAGCGCATAGCCCGCCTGGGTGTAAATGGAAAAGACAATGCCGGCAAGCGTCGCAAGCCCGGTAGACAGCATATAAATGCGGATGGTGGTGCTGCGGGTTGAGATGCCCATCAGGTTGGCAGAAGTGGCGTTGCCGCCAATCGCGTAAACCTGATTACCAAAGCGCGTACGGTGCACCAGGAATATGCCGATGACGACAACCGCCAGCATCAGCAATCCCATCGCGCTCAGGCGACCACCGCCGGGAATTTTCCATGCCAGGCTTGAGAGCATGTCATAAACCGGATGGTTAATTGGGATGGATTCTTCTGAGACCAGATAGCTGACGCCGCGCAGGAAGAACATTCCCGCCAGAGTGATAATAAATGCCGGGATCTTCAGCGCATCAATCAGTAACCCCATAAACGCACCAAACGCGCAGCCCATCAGCAAAACCAAAGGGAACGCCAGCAGCGGAGAAATGCCCCAATAGCCAATGGCCTTTGCCAGAAATACGCCGGTAAAGGCGATCACCGAGCCAACGGAAAGGTCGATCCCGCCAGAGAGGATCACGAAGGTCATGCCCACGGCAATAATGGCCAGAAAGGCGTTATCGGTCAGGATATTGCAAATGACCCGGGTGGAAGCAAAAGCGGGAAACTGCGTCAGGCAGTAGAGATAACCCAGCACAAACACGCCGAGGGTGATCATCAGCGGTAAATTACGTTTTATCATGACCACGCACTCCTTTTATCAGGCTGATAAAGCGTTGCGACTGCACGACCAGCACACACAACACCACCACGGCTTTGACCACCTGATTCAGTTCCGGCTGGAAGCCCGACAGCAAAATCCCGGTGTTCATGCCCTGAATAATCAATGCGCCTACCACCGACAGCAGCAGGTTAAAGCGCCCGCCCATCAGCGAACCGCCGCCGATAACCACCGCCAGGATGGCATCCAGCTCCAGCCATAATCCGGCGTTATTGGCATCCGCCCCGCGAATGTCTGCCGTGACGATAATGCCAGCGATAGCCGCGCACAGGCCGCTCAGCACATAGGTGAGCATCACGATAATGCGGGTGTTCACCCCGGCGTTTTTTGCCGCACGAATGTTGATACCCACCGCTTCGATAAACATACCCAGCGCCGTTTTCCGCATCAGCAGCCAGAACACCACCAGCGTGAGCAGTGCAATAATTACCGGCGTAGGGAACAGTAAGAGCGAGCCGCTGCCAAACCATGACAGTTCGGGCGAGTTAAAGGTGACGATCTGCCCGGAGGTGATAAGCTGCGCCACCCCGCGCCCGGCCACCATCAGGATTAGCGTGGCGACAAACGGTTGGATCTTGAGGATGGCCACCAGAATCCCGTTCCACAGCCCAGCCAGAATGCCGGAGCCTAAGGCGGCAAGCAGCACTACCGGCAGACTGTGCCCGGCCACCGTCATCGCCGCAGTAGTAGCGCCAGCAATAGCCATGACTGCCCCCACGGAAAGGTCGATGCCGCCGGTAGCAATCACCAGCGTCATACCAATCGCCAACAGCGCCACGGGCGCGGCACGGTTGAGAATATCAATCGGGCTACCGAACAGCCGACCATCCTGCAAAATCACCTGGTAGAAATGCGGGGCGACCAGGCTATCCACCAGCAGCACCAGCAGTAACGCCACCAGCTGTGGCATCCCCTTTGGCCAACGGAACCGCCGTTTAGACGGATTGGATTGAGGGAGAGATTGAGGCATCACCATAGTCTCCTTAGGCCGCAATGGCGTTCATGATCGCCGGTACGGACAGTTCAGCCAGGGGGATCTCGGCCACCTGTTTGCGATCGCGCATAATAATGACCCGATCGGCATAGCCCACTAACTCTTCCAGTTCGGATGAAATGACCAGCAGCGCCAGACCATCCGCGCACAGCGTTTCGATCAGGCGGATGATCTCCGCATGCGCGCCAACGTCGATCCCACGCGTGGGTTCATCGAGGATCAGGAACTGCGGTTTGGTCAGTAACCAGCGCGAGAGCAGTACTTTTTGCTGATTGCCGCCGGAGAGAAATTCGATCGGCTGCTCAGCGTTCGGAGTACGAATACCAAGCTGGCGGATAAAACGCTCGGCAATCTCGTTTTGCTCTTTCCGAGGAATAGGCCGCAGCCAGCCGCGCTGTGCCTGCAATGCCAGAATGATGTTTTCCCGCACCGAAGCGGCGGCAATAATGCCATCCGTTTTGCGATCCTCCGGACAGAAACCGATCCCCAGACACGAAGCCTGATGTGGCGAGCGCAAAGTCTGCGGTTTGCCTTTGATCAGCGCACTTCCGCTGTCGGCGGGTTTAATACCGAAGATCACCTCCGTCGTTTCCGTTCGCCCGGATCCCAGTAGTCCGGCGAGACCGACGATCTCACCGGGACGCACCTGTAGATCAAATGGCGCGATGGTGCCTTTTTTGCCAAAGCCGCTGAATGCCGCCACCGGTTTATCACTCAGCAACGTGCGGCCCGCACGCTGTAGCGCATGGGTATCCAGTTCACGGCCCAGCATCATTTTGACCAGTTCGATCTGAGGCAGTTCTCGGGTTTCACGGCAGCCAACGAAGCCGCCGTTACGCAGAACGGTAATGCGATCGCTGACCTGATAAACCTGATCAAGAAAGTGGGTGACGAAGATCAGACTGACGCCCCGATCGCGCAGATGTCGCATCAGGCCAAACAGCATTTCAACTTCCTGGGTATCAAGGCTGGCGGTCGGCTCATCGAGGATCAGCACTTTCGCAGAGAGATCGATCGCCCGACAGATGGCGACGATTTGTTGCATCGCCACGGAAAAGCGGTTCAGCGGCTCGCGCACGTCGAGGGAAAAACCGTATGACGCCATCAGCTCCGTCGCACGTTTTTCCATCTGCTTGCGCTGGAGCAGGCCAAAGCGCCGCGGTTCACGACCAATAAATAAGTTATCGGCAACCGACATATTGGGCAGGAGGTTCACTTCCTGGTACACGGTGCCAATCCCCAGTTGTTGGGCATGGGCGGTGTTTTTGGGGGTGATCGGTTGGCCTTCGAGCCAGATAGTGCCGCGATCGGCATGGTAAACGCCGGTCAGCGCTTTGATGAGCGTCGATTTGCCGGCTCCGTTTTCTCCCAGCAGCGCCATAATCTCGCCACGACGCAAGCTGAAATCCACGTTATCCAACGCTTTGACGCCGGGAAAGAATTTGCTTAATCCTTCGGTGCGGAGGATTTCCTGATGTTGGTCGGTGGTCATGGTTCCCCCTGCATCACGCCGGATGGCGCTACGCTTATCCGGCCTACAAAAGAGCGTAATGTAGGCCGGGCAAGCGCAGCGCCCCCGGCATTTTCATGAAGGCTTAGTAGCCCATGTTTTTCTTCTTCTCTAACTCTTCTTTCGCCGTATCCGGCAGATAGAGGATCGACTTGGTAATGGTCAGCTTCTCAGGCATCGTGCCGTCTTTTTTGAATTTCTCCAGCGCGTCGAATGCCGGACCAGCCATATTCGGCGTCAGCTCGACGCTGGCGTTGGCTTCGCCGTCAATCATCGCTTTGTAGATATCCGGTACGCCATCGATGGAACCGGTGAGAATATCTTTGCCAGGTTTCAGGCCCGCTTCTTTGATGGCCTGAATCGCACCGATCACCATGTCATCGTTGTGGGCGTAAACCATACAGATGTTCTTGCCGTTGTTTTCCGCTTTGATAAAGCTCTCCATCACTTCTTTCCCTTTACTGCGGGTGAAGTCACCGGACTGAGAGCGAATAATTTTGATGTTTGGCGCATTAGCGATAGCTTCAGCAAAGCCTTTTTTACGATCGATCGCCACGCTGGCCCCAACGGTCCCTTGCAGCTCAACGACGTTACACGGCTTGCCGTCCACTTGTTTAATCAGCCAGTCGCCGATCAATTTACCTTCCAGCACGTTGTCGGCGGTGACGGTGGTCATATAGAGAGATTTGTCTTTTACATCGATGGAACGATCGAGCAAAAAGACCGGAATGTCGGCATCTTTAGCTTCTTTTAAAACCGGCTCCCAACCCGTTGCCACGACCGGCGCAATAAAGATGGCGTCGACGCCCTGCGCAACAAATGAGCGGACTGCTTTAATCTGGTTTTCCTGCTTTTGCTGGCCATCAGCGATTTTCAGCGTAATTCCCCGCTTTTCGGCCTCGCTTTTCGCGACGTTGGTTTCTGCGGCGCGCCAGCCGGATTCAGAGCCAACCTGCGAAAATCCTACGGTTAAAGGGGCTGCCATTGCCATAGACGACATGGCTGCCGAAACTGCTGTGACTAAAAGTAAGCGCTTCCACATAAGTGCGTCCTCGTAGGGTGATTATTGTTGGTTAATTAACCGTTGCGAAAAAACTATAGACAATTGAGCATGTAACGGATTGCGTTACATCACACTTCAAAAAAGTAAATAAAACGTTAATCACAACTTTGTAATCGCTTTCATCTCGCTATGAAAAATGCGGCTGAAGATATGGATTTTTCTGTCACGAGAGAGAGGTAAAAAGAAGAAAATGCACGCAGAGAAAGCGAAAACAAGCGGAGACATTCCGCGCGAGTTGGCTATAATACCCGCCACTTGTTTGCCATAGCTTATTTAAAGGAAACAGACATGAGCTTACTCAACGTCCCTGCCGGTAAAGACCTGCCGGAAGATATCTACGTTGTTATCGAGATCCCTGCGAACGCAGATCCGATCAAATACGAAGTTGACAAAGAGAGCGGCGCCCTGTTCGTTGACCGCTTCATGTCCACCGCGATGTTCTACCCGTGCAACTACGGTTACATCAACCACACCCTGTCTCTGGACGGTGACCCGGTAGACGTTCTGGTCCCGACTCCGTACCCGCTGGAGCCAGGTTCAGTGATCCGCTGCCGTCCGGTTGGCGTACTGAAAATGACCGACGAATCCGGTGAAGATGCGAAACTGGTTGCGGTACCGCACACCAAGCTGAGCAAAGAATACGATCACATCAAAGATGTGACCGACCTGCCGGAACTGCTGAAAGCGCAGATCACCCACTTCTTCGAACACTACAAAGATCTCGAAGCGGGCAAATGGGTGAAAGTTGACGGTTGGGACAACGCTGAAGCTGCTAAAGCTGAAATCGTTGCTTCCTTCGAGCGCGCGAAGAAGTAAGTTCGCGTTAGCGTAAAGCCCTGAACACCAGCCCCTGGTTAGTAAGGGTTTTTTAATTTCTACTTTCTTTTCCCCCTCCCCTTCGCTGTTTTCTTTTTGACCTACCAGATTGGGTAGTCACATTTCATTTATCTTAATTGCGAATGAGATTAGATCTCATTATCATTCTCAGCATGTAAATAAATGTGAATAAAAGTCAATGAACCTCCACAATGTGAAGTCCCTGAAACGCTATTCCTGCGTGGCTCTCGCCACAGCACTGTTATTTACCAGCCTGTCCAGCGTGGCGCAGACGCTACCTGAGCAAGATTTTCTGACCCGCGACGTTGGCAACGGCGTGTATGAACTGGCGGTTGATAGCCAGCAGAATGCGCTTTTTGCTGCCTCGTCGCCGTCGTTTGATAAAGATAAAACCAGCGGGCTTATCTATAAACTCGATCTGGAGAAGCTCACCACGACTGAAGTTATCGAAACCAGCCGTCGTGCCTTTGCCACTGCCCTGGATGCAGAAAACCAGGTGCTCTATGTCGGCAACACGCTGGAGGGTTCGGTCACGCTCATTGATACCCGCAGCGGTAAAGAGCTGGCGATACTGCAACTGAGCGAAGCCAAAAACCCGAAAGAAATTGTCCATACCCGCGAAATGGTGCTCGATAAACAGCATCACCGCCTGTACGTTTCCGGCGTGGCTGAAAAGGGTATTGTCTGGGTGGTGGATACGCAAAAGCGCGAGAAAATCGCCACCCTTGAAAACATGGGCCAGTATCCGACCGGCATGGCCGTAGATGCCAATAAGAACCGCCTGTATGTCGTAAATGGCCGCAACGAACTTATTACGCTGGATACCACTAACCATCAAATTATTAACCGCTTTAGTATTGAGCCAGGCAAAAAACATTTTTTCCTGAATATTGCTTTGGATGCAAAAAATAATCGCGCATTCCTGACCGATCCTGATTTAGCGGATGTACTGGTTGTTGATATTAATACCGGTAAGGTTATTGCGCCCATTAAGGTTATCAACTCGCTGGCAGTGATATATAACGAAAAGCGCCAGGAAGTGTATATCACCCACCGTAATGCAAAGCGTATCAGCATTGTGGACAGCAAGACTTATCAGGTAGAACAAAGCATTGAAACCAATGCGTTACCTAATAGCCTGGCGCTCTCGTCTGATGCCAACACTCTGTATGTCAGCGTCAAACAGCCGGAAAAAACGGCAGGTGTGAAGCCCGATTACATGCTGAAAATCGACCTCTCCAAATATTAATAATTAATAACGCTTCTGACACCTTGCAGCTTTTCTGGGCTGCAAGGTGATGCTTTTATTTTTTACTTTTCAGGTGTCTATATTATGAAAACGCGTCAACTTATTACGCTGACAGGGATCGTTGCATTCTCAGGCGGTGTTATTTTCCCCACTCAGGCAGAAGAACTCACCGAAACCTCACGCAATAGCGAAGATGAAATGGTGATCACCGCATCCGGGTTCTCGCAGCAAAAGCGCGAAGCGCCGGCCACCATTTCCGTTATCGATCGTAAAACGCTGGATATTCAGCCGGACCGTAGCATTGGTGAAGCGATTAAAAACCTTCCTGGCGTCTCGGTCACCAACAGCAGCGGTATGAACGCTGGCAGCATTATGATTCGCGGCATGGACCCGTCCTATACCGCGTTTATGGTCAACAGCGTCAAACAAAATACCGGTGAATCTCGCCCTTACGGACATGACATCGGTACTGAAGCCAACTTCTTACCGCCGATGGAGGCCATTGAGCGTATCGAAGTTATCCGCGGGCCCATGTCCTCGCTGTACGGCTCAGATGCCATCGGCGGTGTGGTCAACGTGATTACCAAAAAACCGTATGGCGCAAAAGAGTGGACGACGGCAATTGCCGCCAATACCTGGCTTCAGGAACACCAGTATTTGGGTAATACCAGCCAGATGAATCTGTTTACCATGGGGCCGATTGTGCCCGATGTTCTCGGCCTTAGCGTAGCGGCCGACTGGCTCGACCGTCGCGATGACGATCGCAATAACTATTTCGGCAAACACAACCGTAAATCCGTTGATATGACGCTGGGCCTGGCCGCTAGCGAAAATAACCTGTTCGACCTCAATGTGGTCACCGGTGAGCAGGAGAAAAACCGTACCCAGAAGCGCGGCGCGCCGTGGTCATGGCTGTTCGATCGTAACGCCGCCACCTTAACGCATACCGGCTGGTATGCCGACGACACCATTGCAACGACCAACTACATAAATTATGAAAAAGGCCGTTCGAAGTACGTTTATGACGGCCAGTCGCCGCAGTATGTACAGATGGAGAACTACGTCGCTAATTCGCAAACCACCTTCACGCTCGACAACCATAAACTGACCGTTGGGGCGAATTTCACCCGCGAAGAGTTGAATGACCGCTTTGATGTGGCCAACAAAACGCTGCCCGGATCTGAGCCAGTGACAAAAATCAGCCGTAACGGTTGGGCATTGTTTGCTGAAGACGGCTGGAGCATTGACGACTTCATCCTGACCACATCAGCGCGTATGGACCAGGATGATAACTTTGGCACACATATTACGCCGAAAATGTACGGTAACTGGGCCTTCAGCAATGACTGGGCGCTGAAGGGCGGCGTTTCCGCAGGTTATAAAAAACCTGAGCTGCGTGCGACATCCAGCGACTTTGTCACCCCATACGGCTCGACCGTACCTTATCCCTTCCTGACCGTCGGTAACGACGATCTGAAACCAGAACAAAGCGTTAACTCTGAGCTGGGCCTCTACTGGACGGGGAATGCGCTGTCACTGGATAGCACCGTCTTCTATACGCAGTTCAAAGACAAAATTGCTGAACAAACCATTTGCGAAACTACATCGACGAATCAGTGCTCCGTGAATGGCTACAAGGCGGACTCCGTCAGTAAATACTTCAACGTCAGCAAGGCGGACGTGTACGGCATAGAACTGAATGCCGACTGGCAGATTAGCGCCGATGTAAAAGCCAACGCTAACTACACCTGGAACCATAGCGAACAGAAAAGCGGCGTAAACAAAGGCTACGCGCTCAACGATTACCCGCGCCATATGGCGAACCTGTCGCTGAACTGGGCGGCAACGCAGAGTCTGGACGTATGGAGTACGGTGAATTACCGCAGCAGTAACCGCAACAGCGGCAATAACTATAAGTACGATGACTACACGATGGTCGACGTAGGCGTACGTTATAAGCTCAATAAGCACACGCAGCTGATGGCAGGGATCTACAACGTGCTGGATGAAGATCCGAAACTGACGACTGCATGGAATGAATCCGCGCAGGTGGAAGGACGCCGCTATAACCTCGGCGCGCGCGTGGAGTTTTAAGCCTTTAATAAACAACGCCACCCGAAGGCGGCGTTGTTTATTCTGGTAGACGATATATCAGTACTGGTCTCTGTCTAACCAGTTACCGCTTTCAATCAGCGTTAAGCCATCAACCGGACGTTGGTACACGTACATCCATGCACTTCCGTACGGCGTTTGAATTAACTGGCGTGCGTATTCACCGCCACGGGTACGCAGAGCGTCAAGCTCTGCCAGCGTGGCGTTATCAATACGATAAACTTCCCCGTGTACTGTTCCATTTCCCGGAACCGCGCCTGGATAGTGGCCCAGGCTGTACAACTGGTAGTTATCGATACTGAAATTTCCCAGCAACAGGGCATTGGTCATCCAGTGGCTGTTGCCTTGTTTGGTTCGTAAACTGCCGTAGACAAATATTCGCATTGCTAAAACTCGAACTGATAGAGCAAATCAAGTGCCTGATCTACGCCAGACACTGCTTCCAGATATAGCTTAGGCATCAGACGATAACGTAGCGTGAGTGTCGCTAAGGAGTCAAATATACCCACACCATATTTCACCTGCAGACCTGGCAGTACGTATCCGCTGACAACCACCTGAGATGAGTCGCCCACCCCTTGCGTGTCCAGTGCCAGATTGCTTACGCCAAATGTCTCCCCGATTTTACCCACAACCTGACCACTTTGTGCAACCCCCAGACCAATAAGCATTGAAGTCATCGCTGCGCTATCGCTCTGTTCGCTATCCAGCCCTTGTCCACGTAGCAGGTAGGAAAGCGCCATTTGCTGCGACATTGCCGGGTCGGAGAAGATCTCCGCCTTCGGTTCATCGGCGGTACCGGTGACGCGAACGCCAGCGATCACGTCGTCTTCGGTGGCATCTGGGTTACGAATCGCTTCGATGTTGAGCAACGGCTGATCCGGCGGACCGGAGAACAACAGCTCGCCCTTACGCACAATCAGATCCTGACCATAGGCGTGGAAGCGACCGCTCGGGATATTAATTTGCCCGTTAAGTCCCAGACCTTGCTTATCCTGCACCACTTTCAGATCGCCCGTCAGACGCGCTTTCAGACCAAAGGCGTCAAGACGCACGTTGTTACCAACGTGGATGTTCAGGTTGCTGTTGATCGGAATGCCGGCGGTCTGCGGTTTCTCGGGCTGCAGGTTGTTGTTAAGCATGACCATATCGCTGGAAACCCCAACCGCACTTTCCGGCAGGTCATGTACCACGATACGCGCCCACGGCACATCCACGTTACCATCGAGAGTAAACAGGCTCGGCGTGGCTTCAAAGACCACGTCAGGCGATACGTCGAGGCGGACCATCGGCGGTACGGTAATACGTACCCTGCTGCCTTTAGCCGCGACACGCGCCCGCCAGTTGTCTATCTGACTCCAGTCGGCATCGCCGCTCAGGTTAATTTCTCCCTGCTGCGTACGCACCACGCCCGCCAGCGTTGAGCGTGTTCCATTGAAGTTAACGGCTAACTGGCTTGGCTGCATGTCAAACGGCATGAAGTTACCGTCGATATCCAGACCACTCAGTTGCAGCTGTCCGAGCAACTGCGGGCTTTGCACATCGCCGCCCAGCCGCAGGTTGGCGTTGATCATCCCTGCCGCTTTTTCACCGCGCGAGAAGATGGGGTTCACCATCGCCAGATTGAAGTTGCGAATATTGACGTTACCGCCCAGATTACGACGCCCTTGCGGGTCCGTTACCTGCACCTGTCCGTCAAACTGCCCGTTGTTGGTCAGACGAATCAGCCAGCCCAACTCGGCACGGTTGTTGTGCAGGTCGGCGGTCAGATTCAGCGTTTCAAACGCCACGGGGAGCGGGGCATCATTCACGCTTTGCGTGACCTTGACGTTACGTCCGCTCAGGGTGACCTGCCCCTGTGGCAGCCCCTCTTTGGTGGTGTCCCAGCTCACATCAGCTTTGCCAGTGAACACACCGCTGGCCTGGGTTGTCTCCGGCATAAACGGTTTTAGCATCGCCAGGTCGAAGCGGTTAAGATTCACCACCGCGCGACCTTCTGCACCGGCATCAATGGTTTGTGGTACGCACAGCTCCGCATTCGGGTTGTTCCAGCAGTGCGGTCCGATACTAATTTTCTGTTCCTGATTACGATAATCCAGCGCGATAGCCCGGTTGAGCGACCACGGACCGACCGGCGTCTGGAAGCGGGTATTGCTTAACTCCCCTTTCCAGCGCTGTTCTTTGCGATCAAAGCTCCCGGCAAGATCCAGTTGCCCTGAAACCGGCTCACCCTGAATGCGTAACTGCAGTTCATGCTGCTTTTCACTGCCTTTGGCGTTGAGCGTCACCAGACCAATATTCACGTCAGGTTGTACAATTCGCTCTACACGAACGTTGAGATTACCGGCGATTTGCTCGGCCGATTTCACATCGCCTTCGACGCGCACCTGAGCAACGGAAAGTTCCTGCCAGCGCAGACCACGGGCGGTAATATCCGCCAGCAGCTGTGGTGCTTCAACCGTACCGCGAACTTTTACCAGCCCTTTCGCCGTCCCGCCTAATCCCGGCAGCGCGTTATCCAGGCTTGGGGCATCAATCGTCGCGTCGAGGTTGAGGTCTTTAACCCCCAGTTCGCCTTTTACGTCCGCACTGTTGCGTCCCAGTTCCAGATGCAGGCCCGGAATCGTCCACTGCAGGTAGCTGTTCCCCTTCAGCGAACCGTTCACATTGACCTTGTTCTGCTTCACGTTGCCGGTCAGCTTCAGCTCCGGAACCTCCATCTGCCAGCTTCCGCCGTACAGACTGCCGCGCGTTTTCACCAGGCCATTCAGTTTTGACGGCCAGTCCGGGATCGCTTTCGCGGTATTGATACCATCCAGCGTTAGCTCCCCGCGCCAGCTGATCGCCTGCTGCCAGTCCACCAGCGCTTTCAGCTCGGTTTTCCCTTCCAGCGCCGCAACGCTGAGTTTGTCGAGATTAATCTGCTGCTCGTTGCCTTTGGCGTCCAGCGTGATGGTAGCTGGAGGAATATCCTGACCTTTCACGGCGGTACGCATCGACAGCGTATAGTCGGTCATCTTGCCGGTCAGTTTGAACTTGATGTCATCGGCCTGGAACTGTTTCTCACCGGTAAACGGCCAGTAAACCTGCTTACTCACCACCTCAATGTTGAGCGGCAATCCGGCTTCTGCCAGGCGCGTCTGAGCACGCAGGTCCATATCCACCGGACCAGACAGATTGACGCCGACTTCCAGCTGTTCGCGCAGCGCACCGCCGACCTTCAGCTTCACCTTTTCGCCTTTTAACGGGTCGATGTTTAGCGTGCTGTTTAACGTAATATCAACCGGCCACGTGTCGGTCAGTTGCGCCGTGCCGCTGGCTTTTACCGTTCCCTGATTCGAGTCGATATCCAGCGCGTCGAGCTTCATGTTGCCGTCTATGCTGCTCACTTTCAGCAGCATGCTATGTACCGTTAAATCCGTATCTCCGGTCACGCGCAGCTGCTCGCCGCGAAACTCTTCAATATTGAGATTGAGCGGCAGATGGACATCGGTCATTTCCGGCAGTACCGGCTTTGAGAACAGATCTTTTAGCGTTTCCCCGAGCGGCTTTTCATCCGGCTGCGGGTTTTGAATCTTCGGTTCGACAACCTCTTCCTGTGCCACTTCCGCCACTTTAGGCAGAGCAATCAGCAGCCCCTGTAATGACGTTGGCTTCAGCGTCAGCGTTTTTTCCTGCCAGTTCAGGCCGGAAGTAAAATCCAGCACTGAAACCGTGGTGTCATCGATTTTGATATTGATGTTGTTCAGCGCCACGCGCGAAAGCGTGATGGGGTAAGGCGTGGAAAGATTAAGCGGACCGCTCTCTTCTTCCTCAACCGGCGCGGATGGTGGCATCTTTTTGCTGTCGATCGCCACGTTGATGTTTTTCAGCGCCAGATCGTTGACGCACAGGCTGCTGTCCCACAGACAGTTAAGCCCCACGGCCAAATGCACTTCACCAGCATTCACCGCCACGCCAGGCTGGTCGTAGCGAATATTTTTCAGTGATAGATCCCGCCAGCCGCCGGTGACCTGACCAATTTCCAGACCCGGAACCCAACGATTAGCGGCTTTGAAGATCAGATGCAGGCCCGAGGTGGTACCGACGAGGAACGCCACCGTGCCTAACAACAGCAGGATAAAAACCAGCACGCCGAGGCTTATCTTCTTCCATAAACTCATAATTCAGGCCCCAGACCGATGTAAAACTGTAAACCATGTTCATCTTTGTCGCCGACCGGGACGGCAAAGTCGAGCTTGATAGGCCCAACCGGCGATTGCCAGCGTACGCCGACCCCGGCACCGGTTTTGAAATCGCTTCGGCGAATATCGCTGACCGCTTCACCGCTATCGACAAACATCGCGCCCCACCATTTACCGGTCACGTTGTACTGGTATTCCAGCGAGCCAGTTGCCAGCTTGGAGGCCCCTTTCAGCTTGCTGTCGCTGCCTTCCGGCGAAATAGATTTGTATTTGTAGCCACGAATACTGCGATCGCCCCCGGCGAAGAAACGCAGGTCCGGCGGCACTTTGTCGAAGTCTCCGGTTTCAATCCAGCCGAGATTACCGCGCATCACAAAGCGATGCCTGTCGTACAGCGTGCGGATCCAGACGTTTTGCGCCTGGAAAACGGAGAAATCAACATCTGAACCCCAGGCCGTGTTCGAGTAATCAATAGAGTAGCGCTGGGAATCGCCCCAGACAGGCATCAGGCCGCCGCGTGAACGCGTCCGGCTGATCATCACGCCCGGATAGAGCAGCATAGTGGTGTTGGTGACGTTACCCTGGGTAAAGTGGTCGAGGCTCCAGCGCAGGTTAATCGCGCGCTGCCAGCCGCTGGAGAGGTCCCAGTAGCGGGAAACCGCAAGCGTTGTGGAATCCTGCTCGGTGTCGTTTAAATCGGTACGCTTAAAGCCGCCCTGTACCAGGTAATACTGCTCCAGCGGGTTCTTTAACAGCGGCATTTTATAGCTGAAATCAAGCACCTGCTCTGGCGCCGAGATACTGGCGCTGGTCGTCAGGCTGTGCCCGTAGGAGTTCATCCACGGTTTTTTCCACGAGGTCTTCACCCGTGGCCCGACGTCAGTTGAATAACCGACCCCGGTTTCGATAGTGTTTTCGGTTCGCGGTGAGACCACGCCTTTCAGCGGCAGCACCTTGGTTTTGCGGGCTTTATCAAACTCCGGCGCGACGACCACGGAATTAAACCATCCGGTCGCCGACAGACGACGGTTCAGTTCGCCCAGATCTTTCGACTCGTACTCTTCACCTTCTTTAAAGGGCACCAGATTTTGCAGATACTCATCGCGAATTTGCGAGCCTTCAAAGGTGACATGCCCAAAGCGATAGCGTTCGCCGCTGTTGTAATCGATATCCCAGAACGCCTGGCGACGCTCAAGCGCTATCCCGAGCTGGCTTTTATTAAATTCACTATCGAAGTAGCCTTTGCGCAGCGCCACGCTGGTGAGTGACTTTTTGAAGTTGTCATAGTCCCCCTGATTCAGCACGGTGCCGATTGCCGGGCGCGTTTTCAGCAGATCCAGATAATCTTTATCCGTACGCGCGCCACCGCGCAAAATCACCTCGGTGCCACCAATCAGCACCGGCTCGCCGGGGGTCACTTTGGCAATCAGCACCTGGCGGCCTTTTGCCGGCGGTGGACGCAGTTCAAAATCAATGGTCGGCTCAAAGTAGCCCAGCGCTTTTAGCCCTTCGCGGATGGCATCATCAACGCGCGCACGAAAGCGTCGGTCTGGAGTGACTTCATCACTTTGAATCGTGGACAGCTGCGCACGGACGTTTTTCTCCAGCGGTCCTGATAATCCTTCGACCTGTAAGCGAACATTCGCGGCGGCGGCGGAGCCACTTAAGCACAGTAATCCCACCCAACATAACTGACGGATATGTGGCACATTTTCTCCTGAATATCCTTTTTTCCCACCCCTGGAAAAAAATACTATGCCGTTCCTCGGCTTAACAAAAAATCAACAATAAGAGTTGAAAAACAGACGACAACCCAAATATTTCTTATGTTTAACTCTAGACGTATTCACGCCGTTTATTGTGGGCAAAGACGCGTCTCGTTACAACCTTAACCCAAATGACTGATTTCGGGAGAACGGCCATGAGTTTATTTGATAGAAAGCATCTTGTTACTCAAGCAGATGCGCTACCTGGACGCAACACCCCGATGCCAGTGGCAACGCTGCATGCGGTTAACCAACATTCGATGACCAACGTGCCCGACGGTATGGAGATGGCTTATTTCGCCATGGGATGCTTCTGGGGCGTTGAACGTTTATTTTGGTCATTGCCAGGGGTCTACAGCACGGCGGCCGGGTACACCGGCGGCTACACCCCAAACCCAACCTATCGTGAAGTGTGTTCTGGCGATACCGGGCATGCCGAAGCGGTACGCATCGTCTATGACCCGCATGTTATCAGCTACGAACAACTGCTGCAGGTGTTCTGGGAAAATCACGACCCGGCTCAAGGCATGCGTCAGGGGAACGACCAGGGCACGCAGTATCGCTCCGCCATTTACCCGTTAACGCCGGAACAAACCGCCGCCGCACAGGCCAGCCTTGAACGTTTTCAGGCAGCAATGACCGCCGCAGGCGACGAGCGCACCATTACCACGGAAATCACTACGGCAACCCCGTTCTATTATGCCGAGGACGATCACCAGCAGTATCTGCACAAAAATCCTTACGGATATTGTGGCATTGGTGGTATTGGTGTTTGCCTGCCGCCACAAGGATAATTTCCCCCTCTGGCGACTTTACAGTGCCTTACGCTATACTAGCTTCTGAATTTACCGGCTCACTTCCACGAGCCGGTTTTCAATGAATATTCCATTGGATTTATACTCTAAGGATTTCGAGTTGCAGGCAGGCGGCAAACTCGTGAATCCCCAGGAGCACAGAAAACTATGTGACTGGGGTGAATGAGTGCAGCTAACGCACCTGCAGCTTGAAAGACGACGAGTATCAACTTCTCCCTTCCGAGGATCTGACCCGAACGGTCGGATAAGATATGTTAAACAGTATTTTAGTCATTCTCTGCCTGATCGCCGTGAGTGCGTTTTTCTCGATATCTGAGATCTCGCTTGCTGCATCACGCAAAATAAAACTTAAACTGCTTGCCGATGAAGGCAACGTAAACGCACAACGTGTTTTGAAGATGCAGGAAAACCCCGGCATGTTTTTTACCGTCGTGCAAATTGGCCTTAACGCGGTCGCCATTCTCGGCGGTATCGTCGGTGATGCAGCATTCTCCCCGGCGTTTTACAGCCTTTTCTCGAAGTACTTCACTCCAGAGCTGTCCGAACAGTTAAGCTTTATTCTGTCGTTCTCGCTGGTTACTGGCCTGTTCATCCTGTTCGCGGATTTAACCCCGAAACGCATCGGTATGATTGCGCCAGAAGCTGTGGCTTTGCGTATCATCAACCCGATGCGCTTCTGCCTGCTGGTCTTCCGCCCGCTGGTGTGGTTCTTTAACGGTCTGGCAAACAACATTTTCCGTCTGTTTAAGATCCCAATGGTGCGTAAAGACGACATCACCTCGGACGACATTTACGCCGTGGTCGAAGCGGGTGCGCTGGCGGGTGTTCTGCGCAAGCAGGAGCATGAGCTGATTGAAAATGTATTCGAACTGGAATCCCGTACCGTCCCGTCTTCAATGACCTCGCGCGAGAATATTATCTGGTTCGATCTCCATGAAGATGAGCAAAGCCTGAAGAATAAGGTGGCGGAACATCCGCACTCCAAATTCCTGGTGTGTAACGAAGATATCGACCACATCATTGGCTATGTCGATTCAAAGGATCTCCTCAACCGCGTACTGGCAAACCAAAGTATGGCGTTGAACAGTGGCGTACAGATCCGCAATACGCTGATCGTCCCGGACACGCTGACGCTCTCTGAAGCGCTGGAAAGCTTCAAAACCGCAGGCGAAGACTTTGCCGTCATCATGAACGAGTACGCGCTGGTGGTGGGGATTATCACGCTCAACGACGTTATGACGACGCTGATGGGCGATCTGGTAGGCCAGGGTCTGGAAGAGCAGATTGTGGCACGCGATGAAAACTCATGGTTAGTCGACGGCGGTACACCGATTGATGACGTGATGCGCGTGCTGGATATCGACGAGTTCCCGCAGTCCGGCAACTATGAAACCATTGGCGGTTTTATGATGTTTATGCTGCGTAAAATCCCGAAACGTACCGACTCGGTGAAGTATTCAGGCTACAAATTTGAAGTGGTGGATATCGATAACTACAAGATCGATCAGCTGCTGGTGACGCGTCTGGACAGCAAACCTACTGTTCTGGTACCAAAACTGCCAGATGCAAAAGAAGAGGCAAAGGCGTCTTAACGTCTTACAGAAACATCAACGGCTCCCATCAGGAGCCGTTTTTTTAACTACTGCATAGCACTTTGATCAAGCCATCTCAGTTTGCAGACGCAAGACCTGACGGTTAACTTCGGACATCACGGAAAAATGCAGTTTGTCCTTCACTTTTGGGATAAGAATCTTACCCTTATCAAATTCAAAAGCGCCTACATCCTTGATATATAACCGTCCACGAAACAGGATCTTCACGTACTTCGCCACCTGCAGCGGGTTGTATCGTTGGAAAATTTTCATTGTTGTCTCCTGCTGAGCATTACGCCTTTGCGGTACCACAATCGGTCCGACAATCCTCAGGCGCAAATTTTAATGCCCTATGACTATAGACTATCTCGTTGATGTTTCCAGCGTGTATAAGTTTATTTACCTTCAAGTTACAATTATTCAGAATTATCTTTTCAACGCTTCGCTGTCTTCAGTATAAGCCTTCATTTTTCGCAGGATTTGTGCGCCCGTCCGCAAACTGGCATCGCGCTTGCGGGAAAAAGCATCATTCGCACATATGATTAAATTCCAGACCCAAGTGGTCGGATCACCTGCAAAATAAAAGAAAGAAGGAAAACCTATGACCTTACGAAAACTGCTGGCGCTGTCGTGCCTGCTACTGCCGATGATTGCCTCCGCACATAAGTTTGAGACTGACCAGCGCGTACCGCCGGTGGGGATCGCCGATCGCGGCGAACTGATTCTCGATAACGATAAGTTTAGCTACAAAAGCTGGAATAGCGCGCAGTTGCCTGGGAAAGTGCGAATTGTGCAACACATTGCCGGACGCACCTCCGCCAAAGAGAAAAACGCGACGCTGATCGAGGCAATCAAGGCGGCCAACCTGCCGCATGACAAGTACCAGACCACCACTATCGTCAACACGGATGACGCCATTCCCGGCTCCGGTATGTTTGTGCGCAGCAGTCTGGAGAGCAATAAGAAGCTCTACCCGTGGTCGCAATTCATTGTCGACAGCAATGGCATTGCGCGTAAAGCCTGGCAACTGGATGAAGAGAGTTCCGCTATCGTCGTACTCGACAAGGACGGACGCGTGCAGTGGGCAAAAGATGGCGCATTAACGCAGGAAGAGGTGCAGCAGGTAATTGCCCTGCTGCACAAATTACTCAGTAAATAGAGACGCGGAAGCCGGGGTTGAGGAACGATTCACGTGGGGTGTAATCCAGAGGTTTCCCCTGCCAGTCGTGAACGTGCGCTCCGGCTGCGGCGGCAACGGCATGGCCAGCGGCGGTGTCCCACACGTTGGTTGGCCCAAAACGCGGATACAGCTGTGCGTGCCCTTCCGCCACCAGGCAGAACTTCAGCGATGAGCCAATCGAGGTGGTCTGGTGCTCGCCCAACTGTTGCAGATACTCTTTTAACTCATTGTCGGCATGCGAGCGGCTAATGACCACCAGCGGCGGACGCGCGTCACGAACCTGAATTTGTTTGCGTACGCCGCACTCTTCTTTCCACGCTTTACCTTCTGCTGCGCTGTACATCACTTTCATTACCGGCGCGTAAACCACGCCCAGAACCGGCTTTCCTTTCTCGATCAGCGCAATATTGACGGTAAATTCACCATTACGCTTAATGAACTCTTTGGTCCCGTCCAGCGGGTCCACCAGCCAGTAGCTCTGCCAATGCTGGCGAACATCCCAGCCAGGAGGCGCCTCTTCAGACAGAACCGGAATATCCGGCGTCAGCGCCAGTAATCCTTCGAGGATCACCGTATGTGCGGCGATATCTGCCGCCGTGACCGGAGAATCATCCTGCTTGCTGGTAATCTCCATCGGTTTGATTCCATCGTAGACCTGCATAATGGCATCGCCCGCGTTCCGTGCAAGCTGGCATACATGTTCTAGCATTCTCCACCTCGTTTCTGTCAGTGGTGTTAACTCGTTGTTTTACTTATACCCGATCGTCAGGGGATCCGCCAACTGTGATAGCGTCTGCGGTTTTAAACGCTATATTCATGTCATGATTCACAGTTCTGTAAGCAAGAAGATTTATATACATTTTCTTTTGTGGCTTAGATCTTAAAAGGATGCCCCTGATGATTAAGTTTAGTGCAACGCTTCTGGCAACGCTGATTGCAGCCAGCGTCAATGCCGCGACCGTCGATCTGCGTATAATGGAAACCACTGATTTGCATAGCAATATGATGGATTTCGATTATTACAAAGATACACCGACTGAAAAATTCGGTCTGGTACGTACGGCAAGTCTGATCAACGCTGCGCGTGGTGAAGTCAAAAACAGCGTGCTGGTTGATAATGGCGATCTGATTCAGGGCAGCCCGCTCGGGGATTACATGGCGGCCAAGGGGCTGAAAGCGGGCGAAACTCACCCGGTATATAAGGCGCTGAATACCCTGGATTACGCGGTGGGTAACCTCGGCAACCATGAATTCAACTACGGTCTGGAGTATCTGCACAACGCGCTGGCCGGAGCGAAGTTCCCTTACGTTAACGCCAATATCATCGACGTGAAGACCAAAAAGCCGCTGTTTACGCCTTACTTGATCAAAGACACTGAGGTGGTCGACAAGGAAGGGAACAAGCAGACGCTGAAGATTGGCTATATCGGCTTTGTGCCACCGCAGATTATGACCTGGGATAAAGCCAACCTCAGCGGCAAAGTCACGGTGAACGACATTACGGAAACTGCACGCAAATACGTTCCGGAAATGAGAGAAAAAGGCGCCGATGTCGTGGTGGTGGTTGCTCACTCCGGGCTTTCTGCCGACCCATATCAAACGATGGCGGAAAACTCCGTTTATTACCTCAGTGAAGTACCGGGCGTGGATGCCATTATGTTTGGTCACGCTCACGCCGTCTTCCCGGGTAAAGACTTTGCCAATATTAAAGGCGCAGATATCACAAAAGGTACGCTGAATGGGGTTCCTGCGGTGATGCCGGGTATGTGGGGCGATCACCTGGGCGTGGTGGATTTAGTGCTGAATAACGACAGCGGTAAATGGCAGGTCACTCAGGCGAAAGCCGAGGCACGTCCGATCTATGACGCCGCAGCCAAAAAATCACTGGCAGCAGAAGACAAAAAAATCGTTGAGATCCTGAAAGCTGATCACGACGCCACGCGTGAGTTTGTCAGCAAACCGATCGGTAAATCCGCCGACAACATGTACAGCTATCTGGCGCTGGTACAGGATGACCCGACCGTACAGGTGGTGAACAACGCGCAGAAAGCCTATGTAGAACACTTTATTCAGGGCGATCCGGATCTGGCAAAACTACCGGTACTTTCTGCCGCCGCGCCGTTTAAGGTCGGTGGACGCAAGAACGATCCGGCAAGCTTCGTAGAAGTCGAAAAAGGTCAGTTAACCTTCCGTAACGCCGCTGATTTGTATCTCTATCCCAACACTCTGGTGGTGGTGAAAGCCAGCGGTAAAGAGGTGAAAGAGTGGCTGGAATGTTCTGCCGGGCAGTTCAATCAGATTGATATCCACAGCAGCAAACCACAGTCGTTGATTAACTGGGATGGCTTCCGTACCTATAATTTCGACGTGATTGACGGCGTGAATTATCAGATTGATGTTTCACAACCTGCTCGCTACGACGGTGAATGTCAGACCATTAACCCGAAAGCGGAACGTATTAAAAATCTGACCTTTAACGGCAAACCAATCGATCCGAATGCCACCTTCCTCGTCGCGACCAACAACTACCGCGCCTACGGCGGTAAGTTTGCCGGAACCGGCGACAGCCACATCGCGTTTGCCTCTCCGGATGAAAACCGCTCGGTGCTGGCCGCGTGGATTGGTGCTGAGACGAAGCGTGCCGGTGAAATTCACCCGGCGGCAGATAACAACTGGCGTCTGGCGCCAATTCATCGCGACACACCACTGGATATTCGCTTTGAAACATCACCGTCTGATAAAGCCGCGGCATTTATTAAAGAGAAAGGCCAGTATCCGCTGAAGAAAGTCGCGACCGATGACATCGGTTTCGCTATTTATCAGCTGGATTTAAGTAAGTAATTTTCGTGCCGGATGCGGCGCAATAGCGTCTTATCCGGCCTACAAAACTACGCAGCCCGTTCGTCCCGCTGCGCTAAAACCTGCGGCAAATTCAGTTCTATCCAGTCCGCAAGCGCGGCGACTTTATCGCTCACCTGCTCACCCAACGGCGTCAGGCTATACTCCACGTGCGGCGGCACCACCGGATACGACACCCGATTGATAAACCCGTCATGTTCTAACGCTTGCAGGGATTGCGCCAGCATCTTTTCACTGACCCCGCCCATCTTACGGCGCAAATCGCTGAAACGGTGCGTACCGTCGCGCAGCGCCACCAGAATCAACACGCCCCAGCGGCTGGTGACGTGTTTTAACACCTCACGGGAGGGACACTGTTCGGCAAACAAGTTGCCATCGCGTAACTGCTGGGAGAGCGTCGATGCTGTCATTTTCATACTAACCTTTTTGTGCGTACTTACTAAAAGTAAGTTTAGGTGTTAGCGTGATTAAACACAAGACCAATACCAAGGAGTCACCCCATGATCGCAATTACCGGCGCCACCGGCCAACTGGGCCAACACGTTATTGAATCTCTGCTGAAAACCGTTCCTGCCAGCCAGATTGTGGCAATTGTGCGTAATCCCGCTAAAGCGACGGCGCTTAGCCAGCAGGGCATTACCGTTCGTCAGGCGGATTACAGCGATGAAGCCGCCTTTACAACTGCCTTACAGGGTATCGACAAACTACTGCTAATCTCCTCCAGCGAAGTGGGACAACGCGCCCCGCAGCATCGCAACGTGATTAACGCAGCGAAAGCCGCGCACGTGAAATTCATCGCCTACACCAGCCTGCTGCACGCCGACACCTCCCCGCTGGGGCTGGCTGATGAGCATGTGGCAACCGAGAAGATGCTGGCTGAATCCGGTATCGCCTACGCGCTGCTGCGTAACGGCTGGTACACCGAAAACTATCTCGCCAGCGCACCGGCTGCACTGGAACACGGCGTGTTTATCGGGGCTGCAGGTGAAGGCAAAATTGCCTCAGCGACCCGCGCCGACTATGCCGCTGCCGCCGCGCGCGTCATCAGTGAAGACGGTCACGCCGGTAAAACTTATGAACTGGCGGGCGACGCAGGCTGGACCCTGAGCCAGTTGGCTGCCGAGCTGGCAAAACAGAGTGGTAAAAAAGTGGTGTATCAGAACCTGAGCGAAGCAGATTTTGCCGCCGCGCTAAAAGGTGTAGGCCTGCCTGCCGGGCTGGCGGACATGCTGGCTGACTCAGACACTGGCGCCTCCAAAGGTGGTCTGTTCGACGACAGCCATACGCTGAGCAAACTGATTGGTCGCCCGACCACCTCGTTGTCTGACAGCGTCAAAGGCATCGTGTAAGTGTTAAAAATTAGTTAATTGTGGTGGCATCCCCGCGCATCCTCTCTGATAATGACAGGATGATGCGTGGGGAGAGAAAACGTGCAAGGTGTACCTGAGCAGTTTATTGATGAGAAAGACAGCGCCCGCTTTCGCCATCTGGCGCAGGTGCCGGGCGTTGAGCTGTATCATGCACACATCTCGCGTTACGCTTTCGAGCCGCACACCCATGAAGCGTTTGGCATTGGCGCGATAGAAGCCGGAGCCGAACGTTTTCGCTATCGCGGCACGCAGTATGTTGCCCCCGCCCATTCCGTCGTCACCATGAATCCCGATGAGCTGCATACCGGCGAGGCCGAAACCGCCGACGGCTGGCGCTATCGGATGATTTATCTTGAACCCGATCTTCTGGAAGAGGTCACCGGGATCCGCCACTGGTGGTTTCATGACGTAACGCGTCACGATCCGCTGCGCTCGCGCCAGATCTGCTCGCTGATCCACGGCCTGTGGAACACGGAGGATCCGCTGGCGCAAAAAGGCCTTCTACTCGATCTGATCGACACGTTCCAGCCGCTGGCCCGCCATGCGCCAGTATTAACGGAGGGGGCGCATCGCTTTGAACGGGTACGTGAGTATCTGCACGATAATTATATGCATCCGGTCACGCTCGACGAGCTGGCGCGGGTTGCATCGCTGAGTCCCTGGCATTTTCAGCGCCAGTTTAAGTCTCATTTCCACGTCACGCCGCACCAGATGCTGATGGCGATCCGGCTGTGGCGAGCCAAAGGTTTTCTCACTTACGGTATGCCCGCCGCAGAGGTCGCCGCCGCAACCGGCCTCACCGACCAGTCGCATCTCACCCGCGCGTTTACCCATCGCTACGGCATTACGCCGGTGCGTTATCAGAAACAAGTCGTCCGGCGTTGATCAGCAATCTCATACAATACGGCAGCATTTTTCCTGCCTACACTCGACGTATTGTTAAACGATGTGGATGTCCAAAATGATTAGCGGTGTGTTGTATGCCCTGTTGGCCGGGCTGATGTGGGGATTAATTTTTGTTGGACCGCTGATCGTACCGGAATACCCGGCGGTATTGCAGTCGATGGGGCGTTATCTGGCGCTGGGGCTGATCGCATTGCCGATTGCCTGGCTGGGACGTGCGCGCCTGCGTCAACTCGTGCGGAAAGACTGGGTAACTGCGCTGACGCTAACAATGATGGGGAATCTGATTTATTACGTTTGCCTGGCAAGCGCCATCCAGCGCACCGGCGCACCGGTCTCCACGATGATTATTGGTACATTGCCGGTGGTGATCCCAGTCTTCGCTAACCTGCTCTACAGCCAGCGTGACGGCAAATTATCATGGTGGCGTCTGTCGCCTGCGCTGGTATTGATTGGTATAGGACTGCTGTGCGTGAATATCTCGGAGCTGAATCAGGGGTTACCAGACTTTAGTGGCTGGCGTTATGGTTCCGGCATCGCGCTGGCGCTTGTCTCGGTGGTGTGTTGGGCATGGTACGCGCTGCGTAATGCCCGCTGGCTGCGCGAGAATCCGGATAAGCACCCGATGATGTGGGCGACGGCCCAGGCTCTGGTAACGTTGCCCGTTTCTCTGCTCGGTTACATTGCCGCCTGCCTGTGGCTTAACGGGCAAACGCCGGACTTCGCTCTACCCTTCGGTCCGCGTCCGGGCGTGTTTATCGGTCTGATGATAGCCATTGCGGTATTGTGTTCGTGGGTTGGCGCACTGTGCTGGAACGTCGCCAGCCAAAAATTACCGACGGTGATCCTCGGCCCGCTGATTGTCTTCGAAACGCTGGCCGGTTTGTTGTACACCTTTATTCTGCGTCAGGAATTTCCACCTCTGCTGACGGTTAGCGGTATTGCGCTGCTGATGGTTGGGGTGGTGATAGCCGTCAGAGCCAAGCCGCAGAAACCGAGCATCGTGGTGGTTTCACAATCATAATGTGCCGGATGGCACTGCTTATCCGGCCTACAAGGACTGTACGATCTCATGTAGGCCGGATAAGGCGTTTACGCCGCCATCCGGCGCGACACCTTAAACACCGCTACCGTCTGGTTCAACCGCGCGGCCTGCTCTTCAAGCGCAGCAGCGGCGGAAGCGGATTCTTCTACCAGCGAGGCGTTTTGCTGCGTGACGCGATCCATTTCGGCAACCGCCTGGCCTACCTGATCGATACCCCGACTCTGTTCATCAGAGGCCGAGGCAATCTCGCCCATGATATCGGTCACGCGAGTCACGGCGCTAACTATTTCCGCCATCGTTTCGCCCGCTTCATGCACCAGCGCCGTACCGGCATTGACCCGATTCCCTGAGTCATCTATCAGCGCTTTGATCTCCTTCGCCGCCTGAGCGCTACGCTGCGCCAGCGTCCGAACCTCGCCTGCGACCACGGCAAATCCGCGCCCCTGCTCGCCCGCACGCGCCGCTTCCACCGCCGCGTTTAGCGCAAGGATATTGGTCTGGAAGGCAATACCGTCGATAACATTGGTAATTTGCGCGATTTTGCTGGAACTGGTGGCGATTTCATCCATCGTACGCACCACACCATCAACCACGGTTCCGCCTTTTTGCGCCGTCTGTGAAGCATTTTTTGCCAGACTGGTCGCCTGACGCGCGTTATCTGCGTTCTGTCTCACGGTTGCGGTAAGTTGTTCCATGCTGGCTGCGGTCTCTTCCAGAGAGGCGGCCTGCTGCTCGGTACGTGAAGAGAGATCGTTACTGCCTGCGGCGATTTCACCCGCGCCGGTATAGATGGTATCGGCCCCGTCACGCACCACGCTGACCGTATTCGCCAGCGCCTGCTGCATGTCACGGACGTTGCTTGCCAGCAGCGCCATTTCATTACTGCCGTCGGCGCTGATGGGGTGCGTCAAATCGCCTGCGGCAATGTGGCGAATATGCCCCATCACCTCGTGGAGCGGCTTGAGCAGCACTCGCTGCATCGCCAGCCAACTGGCGATAATCACGGTGACGACAATCAGCATCACCGCGGACAGCAGCCAGATTATCTTCTGGTAATCACTCTCATTGTCCTGCACTCCGGCAGTGGCCAGCGCCGTTTGCGCGCTACGCCATTGCCGATAAACTTCCTGCATGGCCGTTTGCTTTTGCTCGGCATTCTGCTTAAACATCTCTTCCAGCTTTCCTTCAGCCAGCAGCGCGTTCATTTTTGCCAGCGTCGCAGAATAGATGCCGTACTGCTCTTCCAGTCGATCGGCCAGATGCTCATCCAGCCCCGGCGTTTCAGGCAGAGCGTAGTATTTATCGTAATGCTCTTTCGATTCGGCCAACAGGCGATTTGCCGTGTTCACCAGCTCCTGCAACTGACCGCCGTTAATATCGCTGGCCATGGTTCCCTGTAAACGCAGCATGCCCCGGTTGAGCGTGACGCGAGCCTGGTTCAGGCTAATCCACGCATCGGTAAACTCGGCCACGTTCTGGCTGGAAAGTTGAGACACGTTAAAGTTCTGCTTATCGTTATTGAGTGCGCCAATAAAGACGCCCGCGGAGATGAGCTGCATTGCGCCCAGCGCGAGTAACACGGTGATAAGTAAGGTTATCACTTTGATTCGTTTGAACATCTGTAGCCTTTTATTATGCAGGTATTGTCTGAGGTCTAACTATCGGCAGCGGCGTGCGCTTATTTAATCCTATCGTGCGGCTTTTTTCGCCGTACTTCTCCTTTCCAATAAGATTCAGCATCTTAACGAGATAAGAAATTTTCGTGACGCCCATCACAAAACACCCCACCCCGAAAGGGTTATATCCTTCGCCATAAGTTGCATTTAAAATGCATCTTATATTATTGAGAATGAGGTAACGGCAATGTCTTATCGCGATCAACCTTTAGGTGAACTGGCGCTCTCTATTCCTCGCGCTTCGGCCCTGTTTCGTAAATACGATATGGATTACTGCTGCGGCGGTAAGCAAACGCTGGCACGCGCTGCCGCGCGTAAAGAGCTGGATTTAGACGTTATTGAGGCGCAGCTCGCGCAGCTGGCTGAACAGCCGCTGGAGAAAGACTGGCGTACCGTGGCTCTGGCTGAAATCATCGACCATATCATCGTGCGTTATCACGACAGACACCGCGAACAGCTGCCGGAGCTGATCCTGCAGGCCACTAAAGTTGAACGCGTTCACGCAGACAAACCGAACGTACCGCGCGGTCTGGCGAAAAACCTGACCATGCTGCATGAAGAGCTGTCCAGCCACATGATGAAAGAAGAACAGATCCTGTTCCCGATGATCAAACAGGGCATGGGTAGCCAGGCGATGGGGCCAATCAGCGTGATGGAAAGCGAACATGACGATGCGGGTGAACTGGTGGAAGTGATCAAACACATCACCCATAACGTAACGCCGCCACCAGAGGCCTGCACTACCTGGAAAGCCATGTATAACGGCATTAACGAGATGATCGACGACCTGATGGAACACATCAGCCTGGAAAACAATGTGTTGTTCCCGCGTGCCCTCGCAGGTGAATAAAAAAGCCCGGTGGCGCTAGCGCTTACCGGGCCTACAACGACCTCAAACGTAGGCCTGATAAGGCGAAGCCGCATCAGGCAATCCCGCCAGCATAGTGCCGGATGCGGCGTAAACGCCTTATCCGGCCAACATCTCACTGCTTAGCGATTATCGCACGCCTGCCATACGTTTCTTACCGATAAACAACCAGCCCAGACCCAGCGCGATGAACCACAGCGGCGTGACGATCAGCGCCTGACGGGTATCATCTTCCAGCGTCAGCAGTACCAGTACGAAGACGAAAAACGCCATACATACCCAGCACATCAGCTTGCCTAACGGCATCTTGTAGATTGATTTTTCATGCAGGTGAGGACGCTGCTTGCGGTACACCAGGTACGAGCAAAGAATGATGGTCCAGACGAACATGAACAGAATCGCCGATACAGTGGTGATCATGGTGAAGGCGCCAATCACGCTCGGGTTCACGTACAGCATCACCACGCCGCCCAGCAGACAGATACAGGAGAAGGTTAAACCCTTCGCCGGAACTGCGCGTTTAGACAGCTTGGCAAACGCTTTAGGCGCAACGCCTTCCTGCGCCAGACCGAACAGCATACGGCTGGTAGAGAACACGCCGCTGTTTGCAGAAGAGGCAGCTGAAGTCAGCACCACAAAGTTGATCAGACTCGCCGCAGCAGGTAGACCAACCAGCACAAACAGTTCAACGAATGGGCTCTTGGTTGGTACTACCGAGCTCCACGGCGTGACGGACATAATCACGATCAGCGCGAACACGTAGAACATGATGATACGGATTGGAATCGAGTTAATGGCGCGCGGCAGAGATTTCTCCGGATCCTTGGTTTCTGCTGCGGTCGTACCCACCAGCTCAATACCCACAAATGCGAACACCGCTATCTGGAAGCCGGCAAAGAAGCCGCTCAGACCTTTCGGGAACCAGCCACCGTCATTCCACAGATGCGTGAACGATGCCTGAACGCCGGTTGGTGACTGGAAGTGCGTCAGCACCATCACCAGACCGACGACAATCAGGCCGATGATGGCGACGATTTTGATCATCGCAAACCAGAACTCCATCTCACCAAACATTTTTACAGTGGCAAGGTTGAGGCTCAGCAGCAGCACAATCACCGCCAGCGAGGCGACCCAGTCTGACAGTTCGGGGAACCAGAATTGCGCATACGCGGTAATCGCGACAACGTCTGCCATTCCGGTAACGACCCAGCAGAACCAGTAGGTCCAGCCGGTAAAATACCCGGCCCATGGCCCGAGCAGGTCGGAGGCGAAATCACTAAACGATTTGTACTCCAGATTCGAGAGCAGCAATTCACCCATTGCGCGCATCACGAAAAACAGCATAAAACCGATGATCATATACACAAAGATGATCGACGGTCCGGCGAGACTGATGGTTTTACCGGAGCCCATAAACAGGCCAGTACCGATAGCGCCACCAATAGCAATAAGTTGAATATGACGGTTTGTGAGATTGCGCCGTAGCGACTGTTCAGACGACGCCTCTTCAGCGGTGTCGACTTTTACCTGATCTACCATGTTTTTTCTTCCTGTACCTGTCTGTGTTGTTCAGGCTCTACGGCCTTTAGTGTGTCTATGATACGACGATCCTGTTATCAGGACTCATCGATATTAGGTAAGAATTGGCGGGATGAATACTAAGATTTAGATATAATGTTAATTTAATGTTTAAAGTGAGTGTCATATCACTCTGATAGCGCGAATCAGCTCACAAAAATACACACTGACGGGGCATTTGCAAGATAAAATATCGACAACGACGTAACTATAGCTTTTCACGCTATTTTTTTGCTCCCCCCGGCCTCGGGGGGAACAGAAGTCACTGCTTACAGGATCTCAAGCAGCTCAACTTCGAACACCAGCGTGCTGAACGGAGGAATGGACGCGCCAGCACCACGCTCGCCGTAAGCCAGTTCCTGAGGAATAGTCAGTTCCCATTTGGAACCTACCGGCATCAGGGTCAGCGCTTCAATCCAGCCTGGGATTACGCCGTTAACCGGGAATTCAGCCGGTTCGCCACGTGCGACAGAGCTGTCAAACACGGTACCGTCGATCAGCTTACCGGTGTAGTGCACGCGAACGCGGTCAGTACGTGCCGGAATAGCACCTTCCCCCTGGGTCAGAACACGGAACTGCAAACCAGATTCAGTGCTGTTCACACCGTCTTTCTCACGGTTTTCTTCCAGATATTTGACGCCATCAGCCGCCATAGCCTGGAAACGCTCGCGACGAACTGCATCAGCACGTTCGTGGATTTCACGCAGTGCGCGATGCACAACATCAACCGGCACTGCCGGGTGCTTACCTTCCAGCGCGTCAGCGATACCCGCTACCAGCGCTTCAGGCAACAGTCCTTCTAGTCCGGATTCGCTCAGCTGTTGTCCTACCTGCAAACCAATGCCGTAGCTTGCTTGCGCTTCGATAGTGTCAAAAGTCGGGTTAGCCATCATATTTCCTTTCATCGGATGTAAAGTAGCGGGCAGCATATCAGCCATGCCGCATCCGGTAAAACTTTGTCTCGGGAACAGATGACAAATCGCGAGGAAACATAAACAATAGGAATATCCCGCGTTGACGTCACGAAAGCGGGTAATATGACGAACATCATAGCGTTAGCCATCTATACTCTATGATCGAGGAACGAGACGCGGAGCAGGAGGAAAGCCATGCCCGGGCGCTTTGAATTAAAACCAACCCTGGCGAAAATCTGGCATGCACCGGACAATTTTCGCATTATGGACCCGCTACCGCCTATGCACCGCCGCGGCATTATTATTGCTGCTATTGTGTTGGTGATAGGTTTCCTGCTCCCTTCCAGTGACACCAGCGATACCCCTGTGGTGACGCGTACTGCCCAGCTGGATTTACAGTCACAGTCGCAGCCACCGACCGAGGCTCAGCTACAGGCACAGCTTGTCCCGCCGCAAAATGATCCCGGCCAGGTCGCTCCGGTTGCGCCAGAGCCAATCCAGGAAAGCGAACCTGATGCGCAGCCTCAGGTCCAGCAATCTCAGCCTCAGACACAACCTTTCCAACAGGATAGCGGAATTGACCAGCAGTGGCGCTCCTACCGCGTAGACTCAGGTAAAACGCTGGCGCAGGTATTCCGTGACCATAACCTCCCGCCAACCGATGTGTATGCGATGGCACAGGTTGAAGGTGCCGGAAAACCACTGAGCAATCTGAAAGACGGTCAGATGATACAGATCAGGCAGAATGCCAATGGCGTGGTGACGGGATTAACCATTGATACCGGGAATGGTCAGCAGGTACTGTTTACCCGCCAGCCTAACGGCAGTTTTATCCGCGCCCGTTAAGCACTGTGACCCCGCGATTCCAGGCCTGATAAGAGATAGCGCCATCAGGCATCAAGGTGAAACGTCAGCGTTTCACCTTGTTCACCCACCAGATCCCCGAACACACCAGCACCAGCGCTACCGCATATTTCCATTCGAGAATGTTTTCACCGAGGAATATTACCGACAGCACTGCACCCGAAACCGGGATCAGGAAGTTAAACGGCGCAATCATCCCCACGCGATTATGCTTGAGCAGAATACTCCACAAGGCGAAAGCGACCGAAGAGAGTAACGTCAGGTAGCCGAGAATCGCCACCGAAGACGCACCGTGTACGGTTAGCGTGCCGCCAAAAGCGTAGCCGCCGATAACCAACGCCAGACCGCCACCGCCCAACTGGTACCCTGTCATTACCGTCGGGTCCACCGTCTGAGAAATACGTTTTCCATATAGCGTGGCAGCAGAGAGAATAAAGGCTGCCATCACTACTGAGCCGTCTCCTAACAGGCTGAAGCTAAAATCCATTCCGCTGCTAAAGTTCACCACCATTACACCGGTAAAGCCCAGAATACAGCCCAGCGCTTTGTTGTAGCTCAGTTTGTCGTTATGGTAGATAAAATGGGCCAGCAGCACGCTGAAGAAGGTCCCGGTCGCATTCATGATGGACCCTTTCACTCCCGTCGTGAACGCCAGGCCAATGTAGAAGAAGATATATTGCAGCGAGGTTTGCGTTAGTCCCAACAGCGTGAGTTGGCCGTACTGACGCGGGCTTAACCGGCCAATCGGTTTACGCTGCGCTACCGCCAGCAGTAGCAGCAATAATCCCGCAAACAGAAAGCGATATCCGGCAAAGACAATCTTTGAGGGAATGTCATCCGTGGCAATCTGGAAGATCTCATATCCGCTTTTGATCGCCGGATAGGCGCTCCCCCACAGCAGGCAGCAGAACGCCGCGCTCAGGTAGACAACATTTTTACGCGCAAACAGAGGTTGGTGCGTTGGTTCCATTCCATCACCACTTTGAAATAATGTTTTATTTTTGTGATTATCCCGAAAAGGATAAAGAATAGCCAGAGAGAAAAGCGGGGGAACAGAAAAGCAAAACGCCGGCACAGGGCCGGCGCTTTTACGCGGTCATCAGAATAAAAACTTATTCTGCAACTACGTTTACAGTCAGCTTAGCAAACACTTCGCTGTGAACCTGGAAGCTCACTTCGTGCTCGCCAGTGGTACGCAGAACGCCGTTCGGCAGACGAACTTCGCTCTTAGCTACTTCAACGCCAGCTGCAGTTACAGCGTCAGCGATGTCGCGAGTACCGATGGAACCGAACAGTTTACCTTCGTCGCCAGCTTTAGACGCGATGGTTACGGTTTCCAGTGCGTTGATTTTCTCAGCACGAGCTTCAGCAGCGGACAGAACGTCAGCCAGTTTAGCTTCCAGCTCAGCGCGACGCGCTTCGAAAAATTCAACGTTTTTCTTGGTAGCAGGAACAGCTTTACCCTGTGGTACCAGGAAGTTACGAGCATAGCCCGCTTTAACGTTAACCTGATCACCCAGGCTACCCAGGTTTGCTACTTTATCAAGCAGAATAACTTGCATTACCTTATCCTCTCAAAGTCGTATTAATGGACCGTGACCGATTACTGATGACGATCAGTGTACGGCAGCAGGGACAGGTAGCGAGCGCGTTTGATAGCGCGAGCCAGCTGACGCTGGTATTTTGCACGGGTACCGGTGATACGGCTTGGGACAATCTTACCGCTTTCGGTGATGTAGTTTTTCAGCGTAGCGATATCTTTATAGTCGATCTCTTGAACGCCTTCCGCGGTGAAACGGCAGAACTTGCGACGACGGAAATAACGTGCCATATGGCTAGTCTCCAGAATCTATCAATTCAATCTGCTCGGCATGCAGAACCATTTTGCTCAGGCCGTTCTTTGCCTTGTGGCAAGAGATGAACCCCTGAACGGTCACTGCGCTACCGACCGTTATACTGTGAGTAATGGCCTGGTTTTCTTGTCCGCTAATAATAACGGGCATTTGGCACCACGCCTGCCGGTGAAATCCGGCTTCCTCCTGCACAGAACGATGCTCAAGCACGAACTGGCAATGAGGAATTCCTGATGGACTGACCTTTCGAAGGGGGGCCCTGCACACAGTGCCGGACAACACCAGACGGTTGGTCATCAGAAATTACTCTTCAGAATCCCCAGCTTCAGCATCATCTGCGGTTTCGTTAGCGAAATCATCGCGACGTTCACGACGCTCGTCTTTCGCTTTAACCATCGGAGATGCTTCGGTAACAGCGTGTTTAGTACGCATAACCATGCTGCGGATAACGGCATCGTTGAAGCGGAAGGTAGTTTCCAGCTCATCGATCACTTCCTGCGGCGCTTCAACGTTCATCAGAACGTAGTGAGCTTTGTGCAGTTTGTTGATCGGGTAAGCCAGCTGACGGCGGCCCCAGTCTTCCAGACGGTGGATCGTGCCTTCTGCACCAGTGATGGCAGCAGTGTAGCGTTCGATCATACCCGGAACCTGTTCGCTCTGGTCAGGATGGACCATAAAAACGATTTCGTAATGACGCATCGAATTGCTCCTTACGGATTATTCAGCCTCCTGTCTGGGTCAGCCGAGGCCCATGGAGGCAAGGAACGTGTTAAAGGTCGGCTGAAAAATGACGCGTCATAATACTGGGGTCAGCAGGTAAACTCAAGGTGCTTGTACGATTATTTATCATGTCGCCATTAATACATATCCAGCAGCATTTTGATGCTGATACAAATGGAGACAATGACAATCATGGGTCGGATGACTTTCTTACCGCGCGTCAGTACGACTGTCGCACCAAGACGTGCGCCAAGGGATTGCCCTGCAAACATCACCAAACCCAGCGACCAGATCATTTTACCGCCGAAAATGAAGAACAAAATCGAGGCGATGTTCGACGCCAGGTTAATAAAATTCGAGTGGATTTGCGCTTTATCAATACTGTATCCCCACAGCAGAATATAGCTGAGGGTATAAAAGGAACCTGCCCCTGCACCGAGAAAGCCATCATAAAAACCAATACATCCCCCACCGATCAACGAGAAGAGAAACAGGGATACCTGCTGCTTTCTTTTCGGTTCGCTAAGGTTTGGCGCAAAAATAAAGTAAATGGCGACTGCGATAATCAGGATTGGGAGCAGTTTCTTCAGCAGTTCCGGTTCAATGAACTGGATAAGCGTCGTTCCCAGCGCAGAACCGATAAAGGCAGATAAAAACACATACTTGTGCTCCTGCACGTTGATATGTCCTCGGCGTAAAAAGTAAATTCCGGAGGTCAGCGAGCTACCCAGAGCCTGAATTTTATTGGTTGCCAGCGCATTAGCCGGGGGTAAACCAGAAATTAAGAGTGCGCCAATAGAGAGAAATCCACCACCACCCGACACCACGTTAATAAAGCCAGCCACCAGCGCGACCATAAACATAACTACGAAATAGCTGAGATCCATGAATGAAGTATCCATAAGTTTTTGCCTTATTATCATAAAGTTATATTAATTATCCGGCTCACTATAAACGGCGTACTCACCCGATTAAATTGACTATTTGGTAAGAGCTTATGCGCGAAAGGCAGGTATTTTTTCACCGCAGCGGTATACACCAGCAGACTGTTAATTAAAGAAAAGATGGTTATGCGGTAATTTTTTGAACAACTGCATCAGAAATGGTCGCTATCGACTGCGCTGGTAGCGGTTAAAATTACATCAGAAGTTAATCACTCACAGGAGAGAGGCAACCAGAGACCGCAGTCGAGGAGGTACATATGCGAGCCCGTGTTTTGACCCTTCTGGCTGTGCTTTTGCTCAGTGCAAATGCAACGGCAGCCATCAAAATTGATAACCATCAGGCCTGGAACATGGATGATGTGCAGAGCTTAGGCGTCATTTACATAAATCATAACTTCGCCACTGAAAGTGAAGCCACTCAGGCCCTGAATGAAGAGACCGATGCGCAAGGCGCAACCTACTACCACGTGATCCTCACCAGGGAACCCGGTAGTAACGGAAATATGCACGCCAGTGCAGATATTTATCGTTAACACCAGAAATAACCAACGAGAACATTGCCACAGTTTGACTTGCCCCCTTCACTGGGGGCTTTTTTTGCAAAACAATCCCGAAGCCAGACCGATCTCATCCCCATGAAGAGTTGGCTCCGGAACGTTTTTTCCTACTTCTGCCCGTAATAGGCATTTGGGCCGTGCTTACGCATGAAGTGCTTATTCATCAGATAACTGTCGATAGCGCTGAGTGCCGGATTAATGCCACGCGCAATCCATGCCATTTTTGCCACTTCTTCCATCACCACCGCGTTATGTACCGCGTCATGAGCGTCTTTGCCCCAAGCAAACGGGCCATGTTGGTACACCACTACGCCTGGCGTATGCAAAGGTTCCACCTCCCCCAGCGTTTCAACAATCACCCTGCCGGTATTCAGCTCATACTCATCCTGAACTTCCGCTTCAGTTAACGCCCGGGTGCAGGGGATATCACCAAAGAAGTAGTCCGCATGCGTCGTGCCTAGCGCAGGAATTGCCAGACCTGCCTGCGCCCATGCCGTCGCGTGGGTTGAGTGGGTATGCACCACGCCGCCAAGAGAGGAATAGCGACGATACAGCGCCAGATGGGTGGCGGTATCGGAAGAAGGACGATAGCGTCCTTCCACCACGTTGCCGTGCAGATCCACAACCACCATGTCGTCCACTGTCATTGTCTGGTAGTCGACGCCGCTGGGCTTAATCACCACCATCCCGCGTTCGCGGTCGATGGCGCTGACATTACCCCAGGTAAACGTCACCAGCCCGTAGTGCGGCAGATCCATATTAGCCTCAAAAACCTGCTGTTTGAGTTTTTGCATTACACCGCCTCCACCAGACCGGCGCTGGCCATACGCGCTTTCACCCAGTCGCGCGCCTTCACCACTTCACGTGCCGGGTCGTCCGACGTTTCACTCCACATCTCAATCAGGTATGGCCCGCAATACCCACTCTGTTTGAGCGTCGCAAAACAACGTTCGAAATCGACAACCCCTTCACCAAACGGCACATTTTTGAATACGCCGGGTTTGGTATCCTTCACGTGTACGGCAACAATATGGCCCATTCCCGCCTGCAGCTCCATCTGCACATCGTTGTCCCACGCCGACAAATTGCCGATATCGGGATACAGCTGGAACCACGGATTGTTGAGATAGTGAGCGTATCCCAGCGCCTTACTGATCGAATTCATCAGTGGATAATCCATGATTTCCATCGCCAGCGTCACCTGTGCACGGCTCGCCATCTCTACGCTTTCTTTCAGCCCATCGCGAAACCGACGACGCGTTTCGTTATTGGCCTGCTGGTAATAAACGTCGTAACCCGCCAGTTGAATAACGCGAATACCGATATCCTGCGCAAACTGAATCGCTTTACGCATGATCTCCAGCCCTTGTTCGCGTACCGCATCATCTTCACTGCCCAGCGGGAAACGTCGATGAGCGCTCAGGCACATGGACGGCACCCGTATCCCTGTCTCGGCGATAGCGGCCACCAGCGCCAGTCGCTGCTCGCGGTTCCAGTCAAGACGCGCCAGGCGAGCGTCGGTTTCATCAACCGACATTTCGACAAAGTCAAAGCCCAGTTCCTTCGCCAGCTGCAAGCGCTCCAGCCAGCACTCCCCGCCGGGGAGTGCCTTTTCATAAATACCGAGCGGGACCTGTTTCGACAACATAGTCGCTCCTTATCCCCACAGCTGGGCGATAGAACGTTTGAACTGACGGGCCGCTTCCACCGGAGAGGCGGCATCGCGAATGCTGCGACCGGCAATAAATACGTGAATCGGAATTCCCTGGAACAGCGGCAGATCTTCCAACGCCAGACCGCCGGTGACGGTGACTTTAAATCCCATCTCGGACAGGCGTTTGATCGCGCTGATATCTGCCTCTCCCCACGCCACACCTGCTGCCTGCGCATCACGGCTGCGGTGATACACAACTTGCCCAATGCCCGCGTCACGCCACTCTTGCGCCTGCTCCCAGGTCCAGTAACCCGTCAGTTCAATCTGTACATCACCGTTAAATTCTTTCGCCACCTCCAGTGCCCCCTTGGTGGTGTTGATATCCGCACAGCAGATGACGGTGACCCAGTCAGCGTTGGCTTCGAAACACATGCGGGAGAGGATTTTTCCCGCATCGGCAATTTTGGCGTCCGCCAGCACAATTTTATGCGGGTAAAGCGCCTTTAGATCGCGAACGGCGCGCACGCCCTCTGCCACGCAAAGAATAGTGCCCACCTCAATGATATCGACCTCTTCGGCAATCAGACGCGTCGTTTCATACGCGGAAGACATTGATTGGTTATCCAGCGCAACCTGCAACATAGGTAATGACATTTTGTGTATCCTTTTAAACAGCCGCCGCAGTGGCGTTATCAATTAAATCCAACACTTCCTGCGCGGTGCGACAGGCGCGTAAACGGTCGAAATTGGCTTCGTCATCAAAGAGATTCACGATCTGCATGATGCCCACTTCCTGATGCGTGTTGGCATCAACTGCCGCCATCGTTATCAGAATATCGACCGGGTCGTTATCTTCGTGGTTAAACACCAGCGGCGTTTTCAGCGTCACCAGCGCAAAACCGGTTTTCTTAACTCCTTCCTCCGGACGGCCGTGCGGCATTGCCAGGCCTGGTGCAATCACAAAGTACGGGCCAAACTGCTCAACGCCATCAAGGATGGCCTGGTAGTAGCGTGGTTCAACCACATCAGCCTGAACCAACAGATCCACACCAAGCTTTACCGCTTCCTGCCAGGTACTGGCCTCGGCTTGCAAAAGGATGGAATTATTGTCTGCCAGCGAGTCACGTAATTTCATATGCCGCCCCTTACTTCACGTCCTGCGGGAAATGCGCTTTGATCACTTCCAGCAGTTTTGGTCCAAAATCGGCAGGAGACAGCATGTTGCGTACGCCGACGACATATTTATTGCCAGAAACGGTAATCTCACCGGCGATATGCGTAGAAGCGATGATGATATCCGCACCGCTCAGTTCACTTTTGTATTCACCCACGGCGCAGCTGTTTACCGTATGGTCAATATTTGACTGGGTTAAAAACTGGTCCACCTTCATTTTCATGATCATGGAACTGCCCTGCCCATTGCCACACACAGCCAGAATACGTACGGTCATAATCGGAACTCCTTATTAAGCAGAGTGTTCTGCCAGTTGTTTTTCTGCGTCTTCCTCAGCGCGCAACGTGCGTCCTGCGAAAAACATATAAGCCAGTGCAATCAAAATAATGACGGCCATAAACACGATGCCGATGGAGGCAAAGCCTTGCATCATCGGCGGTGCCAGAATTGACCAGTCCGCCATGCCCATCCAGGCGCTCATACCGGTGAGTTTCACCGCCCAAACGCAGCCGAAGATTTCGATCATCCCCATCACCAGGCAAATCTTGAGCGCCGCGCGCCAGCCGCCAAAGTGGTTAGCAAATACGCCGATAGTGGCGTTCGAGAAGAACATCGGGATAAAGCCTGGGATAATCAGGATGGAAGAGCCGCAGGCAACCAGAATACCTACCGCAATCAGTTGGCCGATGGTGCCCCACATAAAGCCCCAGACCACCGCGTTGGGGGCAAAGCTGTAAATCGCTGCGCAGTCGATAGCCAACACCGCGCCGGGGATCAGACGTTGAGAGATACCGTTGAACGCTTCTGAAAGTTCAGCAACGAACATACGTACGCCCTGGGTGATGATGAAGATAGCGACAGCAAACGAAAAACCGGTTTGCAGGATATAGACCGTCCAGTGGGTTTTACCCGCCATCGCCTGAACCACATCTATGCCGAAAGAGAGCAGGATCGCCCCGAAAAAGATGGTCATCACAATCGCGGTGGAAACGATGTTGTCATGGAAGATATTCAGCCAGCCTGGCAGCTTGAGATCTTCTACGCTCTCCTCTTTCTTACCCAGATACGGCGCGACTTTGTAAGCAATCCAGGAGGCGAACTGCTGCTGGTGACCGATGGAAAAACCACAGCCGTCAGTTACTTCCTGCGTCGGTTTGTACATCATATTGGAGGTAATGCCCCAGTAGAGCGACACCAGCACCGCGGTACAGATGATGGTGGTCCACATCGGGTAACCAAAGATGTAGAAAGAGACAGCAATCAGCCCCGCCTGCTGGAACATGATGTGCCCAGTCAGCATGATGGTTCGAATGCCGGTAATACGCCGTAGCAGTACGTAACAAATGTTCAGCGCCAGCGCTAACAGTACGGCGTACCCTACCCAACTGTAGGCATCCCCCATTCGTTCAATGGTTGCCATCATGGAGGCATAGGTATCGGAGATCGCGCCATTGATACCGTAAACCTCAGACATCTTCGCCACCACCGGTTTAAACGTGCTGGTCAGAATGCCCGACCCTGCCTGCAATAACATAAAACCGATAATCGTTTTGATCGTGCCTTTGATAATGACGCTGACACTTTTACGCAACAGGATGTAGCCGAGGCAGGTCACAATACCCAACAGCAACGGTGCATTGGTCATGACCTGATTAAAAAAGACGGTAAAGATGTTGTAGAGGATCTCCATAACGATCTCCAGTAGACGAAGTTGCTGAACATTCATTACAGATGCCCAGGATGTTGTGCCCTCACTCTAATTTTCAAAAGTAATCACAACAAGATTGAATTTGATTAAATGTGATGAAGTACGCAAATAATTCTCTTACTTGCAGAGTGGATTTACTTCAAATTCCTACACGTCAAAATAAATTCATTTAAAACAATAAAATACAAAAATACATTTCATATAAACCCTCTTGTCACGTTGTAATTTGTTCACATTTTCCCATTCAACACCAAAAATCAGCGCATTGCCTTCTTGAGAAAATGATGTCAGTATCAATCAAAACAAATCATCATTTGATTCAACTTGAACAAACATGAAGGTAATTGCGATGAGTAAAGTAAAAAGCATCACGCGTGAATCATGGATTCTGAGCACATTCCCGGAGTGGGGAAGCTGGCTCAATGAAGAGATCGAGCAGGAACAGGTCGCACCTGGCACTTTCGCTATGTGGTGGCTTGGCTGTACCGGAATTTGGCTAAAGTCTGAAGGCGGAACTAACGTCTGCGTCGATTTCTGGTGCGGTACGGGTAAACAGAGTCACGGTAACCCGCTGATGAAAACCGGTCACCAGATGCAACGCATGGCGGGCGTGAAGAAGCTGCAGCCAAACCTGCGCACCACGCCGTTTGTTCTTGATCCGTTTGCCATTCGTCAGATCGATGCGGTGCTGGCCACGCACGATCATAACGATCACATCGACGTAAATGTTGCAGCAGCCGTCATGCAGAACTGTGCCGACGACGTGCCGTTTATTGGACCGCAGACTTGTGTGGATCTGTGGATCGGTTGGGGTGTACCAAAAGAGCGATGCATCGTGGTAAAACCTGGCGATGTGGTGAAAGTGAAAGATATTGAAATTCATGCGCTTGATGCGTTTGATCGTACGGCATTGATCACGCTTCCTGCCGATCAAAAAGCGGCAGGCGTGCTGCCGGATGGTATGGATGCCCGCGCCGTAAACTATCTGTTCAAAACGCCGGGCGGTACGCTTTATCACAGCGGTGATTCACACTACTCCAACTACTATGCAAAGCATGGCAATGAGCACCAGATCGACGTCGCGCTCGGATCCTACGGCGAGAACCCACGGGGTATTACGGACAAAATGACCAGTTCCGACATGCTGCGTATGGCGGAGGCCCTGAATACAAAAGTGGTGATCCCTTTCCATCACGATATCTGGTCAAACTTCCAGGCCGATCCTCAGGAGATCCGCGTACTGTGGGAGATGAAAAAGGATCGGCTGAAGTATGGCTTTAAGCCTTTTATCTGGCAGGTGGGTGGCAAGTTCACCTGGCCGCTGGACAAAGATAACTTTGAATATCACTATCCGCGCGGCTTTGACGACTGCTTCACGATTGAACCGGATTTACCGTTTAAATCGTTCTTGTGATCCACACAAAATGCCGGGCCATCCCGGCATTTTTTCCCATTTACTTTAGTATTTCCAGGCTATTTCAAATATCATCTTTTCAAATCAATTTGTATCGGAATAGCTCATGACTGAAGCACAAAGACATCAAATATTGCTGGATATGCTGGCGCAGTTGGGCTTTGTTACCGTTGAGAACGTGATTGAGCGTCTGGGGATTTCACCCGCCACAGCACGCCGGGATATCAACAAACTCGATGAAAGCGGCAAACTCAAGAAAGTCCGCAACGGCGCAGAAGCTATTACCCAGCAGCGACCGCGCTGGACGCCAATGAATCTGCACCAGGCACAGAACCACGATGAAAAAGTTCGCATTGCCAAGGCGGCATCCCAGCTTGTGAATGCGGGTGAAAGCGTGGTGATCAACTGCGGATCGACCGCCTTTCTGCTGGGTCGCGAAATGTGCGGCAAGCCGGTGCAGATCATCACTAATTATCTGCCGCTGGCGAACTATCTGATCGACCAGGAGCATGACAGTGTGATCATCATGGGAGGGCAATATAACAAAAGCCAATCCATCACGCTTAGCCCGCAAGGCAGTGAAAATAGCCTGTATGCCGGGCACTGGATGTTCACCAGTGGCAAAGGGTTGACCGCGGACGGACTGTATAAAACCGATATGCTGACCGCTATGGCCGAGCAGAAGATGCTTAACGTGGTGGGCAAACTGGTGGTGTTGGTCGATAGCAGTAAAGTCGGTGAACGTGCGGGAATGCTGTTCAGTCGCGCTGACCAAATCGACATGCTGATTACTGGCAAAAATGCAAACCCTGAGATTCTGCAACAGCTTGAAGCCCAGGGTGTGAGCATTATGCGCGTTTAAAGGTGCTGGCGGAAAAACGTCACCGTTGCGGCCAACGCTTCTGGCGTGATGCGATGTCGTACACCCGCTTCCCACAGGCAGGTCAGATTGTTGTCCAAACCTGCCTGAATCAGCGCTTGCTGTAAGCGGAAAGTTTCAACAGCCGGTACAACATCATCATCCTGTCCATGCCACAGCAGCAACGGCCTGTCAGCGAGGCGTGGTAACTGATGCGTAACATCCCATTCGGCAAGCGGGGCGATAACAGCATCAAATTCCGCCTGCTGCTCTGGGGTCTGAACCAGTAAAGGGGGAAACAGCGTCTGCGCAAGCCGGGTAAAATAGCCTGAACCCATCAGGCTGGCTACACATTTAACCTCAGGATGGCGCGCCATTATGCCCAATGCTGTCATTCCCCCCATCGACGCCCCACCGACGGCAAGCCGCTCATCTGAAAGCCAATTTTCCGCCACCAGCGCCGCACGTAACGTCGTAAACTCCTGCATATTTTGCTGCAAAATATGCCAGAAGCGGTGCATTCGCACCTGGGCATCGCTTTTGAAGCGAGCGCCATGGTCGGGCGCATCTGGCATGACGACGCGGAACCCGGCCTGAGCCAGCGCAACGGCAAAATAGCTGTAAACCAGGCTTGAAGAGGTAAACCCGTGATAGAAGATAATACAAGGGAGTGAACATTCGCGTTTGCCAGCCGGAACGGCGTGCAGGACAGGGATACCCGCCAACTGTCGTGTTTCAATTTCGATCATTTGTCGCCTCTTTCTTTCTGGTATGCCATGCAGCAATACTTAACGCAAGCGAATGTGTTCGGCAATGATTCATAATGTTGAGAACTGGGTTACGCTTTCGCAACATTTTCATTCGAAAATCGCGTGAGAGATAACAATTCGGGAACATTCCCCTAAAGGGAAATTAATAAGGCACTACACTATGGCTATCAGGAAACGAGATAGAGTTATGCGTCGGTTTGCCTCTTTGTTGTTGGTTATGTTTTTAAGCGCCTGTAGTGTGCTACAGGGAACGCCACAACCCGCACCGCCAGTTGCCGACCACCCGCAGGAGATCCGCCGTGACCAGAGTAATGGGTTACAGCGATTAGGGACGGTTAGCGCGCTGGTAAGAGGCTCTCCGGATGATGCGCTGGCAGAGATCCGTGCCAAAGCCGCCGCGGCTAAAGCTGATTACTACGTGGTTTTATTAGTGGATGAAACTATCGTGACAGGCCAATGGTATTCACAGGCTATTTTGTATCGTAAATAACATTGGGTTGAAATTTAGTCAGCTTTACATTGCTTTGCGCCCCTATGCGTTTACCTGTGCACAATAAACCAACAGCAGGAAGCTTGAGGTTTATTATCGCGATGGAATGCCCTGCCGTGTGTAGGGGTACGAATAATGGAGCTGACGATGAAACAATCACTTGCCTTATCCTCACTGCTGCTTTCTGCCGGACTGGTAGGTACTACGGCGCAGTCTGCCGAATTCGCCAGTGCTGACTGTGTTACTGGCCTGAACGAAATTGGCCAGATATCTGTCAGTAACATTGCAGGAAATCCGCAGGATGTAGAACGTGTTGTCGCGTTAAAAGCGGATGAACAAGGTGCCTCATGGTATCGGATCATTCAAATGTACGAAGATCAGCAGCCCGACAACTGGCGCGTACAGGCCATACTCTATGCTTAACACATTGCCGGATGGCGTAAACTTATCTGAGCTACAGTGAACTGTAGACATGATAAGACGCGAAAGCGTCGCCATCAGGCATATTATTACCGTAATCCCCCCGTTGCCCGCAGAAGCAAATCATTCAGCACCTGCTCAGACAATCGTAGTCCCCCCCGCGTATCAAGCATCATTTGGCACCAGGCCTGCGCCACTGGTGGAGAGGCATAGCGCAACATCTGCGCTCCGCAACCGAGCAGGAAAAGCTGCTGCGTAATCTCCCGCCCCAATGCCTCGCTAGGTTTACGTAAACGCTGCTGGAGCTGACGCACCATTCGATCGTAATGTCGGTCTTGCCCTTTGACTTCCGCAAAGGCTTCACTGAGCATCTCGTATATGCCGGGTTGTTTGGTCAGTACCCGCAATACATCAAGGCACATAATGTTGCCAGAGCCTTCCCAGATACTGTTTACCGGCATTTCACGATACAAACGCGGCAGCTCGCTCTCCTCGCAATAGCCAATCCCACCCAGCACTTCCATCGCTTCTGCCACAAATGGCATACCGCTTTTGCACACGGAGAATTTCGCCGCTGGTGTGAACAATCTGGCCCACAGCGCTTCTTTAGCATCAGCACGGCGGTCCCAGGCCCGCGCCAGTCGAAACAGTAACGCCGTTTGACCTTCCAGTTGGAGCGCCATCCGACCTAACACTTGACGCATCATCGGCTGTTCAATCAATGGCTTGCCAAAAACTTGCCGCTGGTGCGCATGGTAAATCGCGACGGAAAAAGCACGTCGCATCATACCGTGACTGCCGAGCGCACAGTCAAAACGCGTCATCCCCCCCATTTTCAGGATATGGCGTATACCTTCCCCTTCTTCACCCAATAGCCAGCCAATCGCTTCATGGAATTCAACCTCGCAGCTGGCGTTGGAGCGGTTGCCTAACTTATCTTTCAATCTCTCAAGACGGATAGCATTACGCTGCCCGTCAGGTAAAAATCGCGGCACAAAAAAGCAGGATAATCCTCCCTTAGCCTGGGCCAGCACTAAATGGGCATCGCTTTGCGGCACGGAGAAAAACCACTTATGTCCCACCAGCCGAAACGAGCCGTCAGCAAGACGTTCTGCCTGAGTGGTATTGCTCAGCACATCTGAACCACCCTGCTTCTCGGTCATGCCCATACCGATAAGCAGCCCACGCTTTTGCCCACCGGGCAGCAAATGCGAGTCATAACGGTCGCTTAGCAGCGGCGTAAGCCAGTCGTGAAAGGGGGCGGGTAACATTTGAAGTAACAGCGGCGTGGCGGCAAAAGTCATGGTCACCGGACACAACGTGCCAGCTTCAACCTGCGCATGCAGCATGAAACGCGCCGCCCGGGCAACAAATGTTCCCTGCCTCGCATCTTCTTCCCAGGCCAGATTATGTACGCGGTTGGCGCACAATCCCTGCATCAGCAAATGCCAGGCAGGATGAAAACGCACATCATCCAGCCGCTGCCCCTGCGGGTCGTAGCGCAACAGTTCAGGTGGAAAAGCATTGGCCAGACGCCCCAGTTCGAGCGACTCGGCAGTCCCTAGCTGCTGACCAATACTGGCGAGAAGATCGCTGTCCCAACCAGCGCCTTCGCGGATAACCGCTTCGCACAGCGCGCCATCGGACAAATATAAGTTACTGTTATTGAGCGGTACAGGTTGGTTAAAAACGGTATGCGTTTGCCAGTGCATTGTGTCTCCCTCCGTCAATGGCCGTCGCTTTAAGTATGGTCAGCCAGACAAGAGAGTGCCTGGGATTCAGGTCACAAAAAAGCCATCCCGAGGGATGGCTTAAGAGACATAGAGAATGAATTAGCCGCGCTGGCGGACGGCTTCAAACAGGCAGATGCCCGTCGCAACTGAAACGTTCAATGACGAAACGCTCCCTGCCATCGGGATGCTGATCAGTTCGTCACAGTGTTCGCGGGTCAGACGGCGCATACCTTCACCCTCTGCGCCCATCACCAGCGCCAGACGACCGGTCATTTTGCTCTGATAGAGAGTATGGTCGGCTTCACCTGCGGTTCCGACGATCCAGATATTCTCTTCCTGCAGCATACGCATGGTGCGCGCCAGGTTGGTCACGCGGATCAGCGGTACGCTTTCTGCCGCACCACAGGCCACTTTTTTCGCCGTCGCATTCAACTGTGCGGAACGATCCTTCGGTACGATTACAGCATGTGCGCCAGCAGCATCAGCGCTACGCAGGCATGCACCCAGGTTATGCGGATCGGTGACGCCATCGAGAATCAAAAAGAACGGCTGATCGAGCGTAGCAATCAGATCCGGCAGATCGTTTTCCTGATACTGACGGCCCGGCTTCACGCGAGCAATAATCCCCTGATGTACCGCACCCTCGCTTTTCTCATCCAGAAACTGACGGTTAGCCAGTTGAATGACAACACCCTGTGCTTCCAGTGCATGGATCAGCGGCAGCAGGCGTTTATCTTCACGACCTTTGAGAATAAAGACGTCCTGGAAGCGCTCAGGCGCACGTTCCAGCAGGGCCTGCACCGCATGGATGCCGTAAATCATTTCACTCATGAATGTACTCGTTAATAGTTTATGCGTAACGCCGGGCAACGCGAAGGTTGCCCGACTTACAGTCTATGGCTGTTATTGTGCGACTTTCTTTTTCGCCGCACGTTTAGCTTTAGTGGCGGCAGCAATTTTAAGCGTTTTTGCCGAAGGCTTTTTCGCTTTTTTATCACCTTTCTTCTCAGCCGCATTCTTATCCGCCTGAGGTTTGGCTCTGCCTTTCTTCTCGCCGCGGAAAGCGCTGTCCGGCTCGAAATTCACCTTTTTGCCCATCTGACGACGTTTACCGGTATTTTTACCCGCATCGCCTTTTTTGGCTTTTTCGCGCGCGGTTTTACCCTCATTACGCGGCGCACGTTCACTGGAGATCAAGCTGAAGTCGATCTTACGTTCGTCCATGTTGACTGCTTCCACGCGAACTTCCACGCGATCGCCCAGGCGATACATCTGGCCGCTGGATTCCCCCGTCAGGCGCTGCCCAACCTGGTCGAAACGATAGTAGTCGTTATCCAGAGAAGAGACATGCACCAGACCGTCGATAAACAGTTCATCAAGACGGACAAAGAAACCAAATCCGGTCACGCTGGCAATCACGCCTTTGAAGACATTACCCACCTGGTCCAGCATGAAGTCGCACTTCAGCCAGTCAGAGACATCACGCGTGGCTTCATCAGCACGGCGCTCGGCCATCGAACAGTGCTGACCCAGTTGCAGCATCTCTTCCATCGAATAATGGTAGCCACCGGTTTCCGTGGTGTTGCCCTTATGGCCCTGCTCCTGCGCCAGCAGATACTTAATCGCCCGGTGCAAGGAGAGATCCGGGTAACGACGGATCGGTGAAGTAAAGTGTGCATAAGATTGCAGCGCCAGGCCAAAGTGACCACGGTTTTCCGGATCGTAAATCGCCTGCTTCATCGAACGCAGCAGCATGGTTTGCAGCATTTCTGCGTCAGGACGGTCAGCAATCGACTCCAGCAGTTCAGCGTAATCACGCGGCTCAGGTTTGTTGCCACCAGGCAGCTCCAGCCCCAGCTCTGACAGGACGGAACGGAACGAGTTAATCGCTTCGGTCGTCGGCTTATCGTGAATACGGAACAGCGCTGGCTCTTTGGCTTTCTCAACGAATCGTGCCGCGGAGATGTTCGCCATGATCATGCACTCTTCAATCAGCTTGTGCGCGTCGTTACGCTGCGTCTGCTCAATACGCTCAATACGGCGTTCAGCATTGAAGATAAACTTCGCCTCTTCACTTTCAAACGAGATACCGCCACGCTCTTCACGGGCCTTATCCAGCACTTTGTAGAGGTTATGCAGCTCTTCAATGTGTTTAACCAGCGGTGCGTACTGCTCACGCAGCTCCTGGTCGCCTTGCAGCATATGCCAGACCTTGGTGTAGGTCAGACGCGCATGGGAGCTCATGACCGCTTCGTAGAATTTAAAGCCAGTTAAGCGGCCTTTCGACGAAATGGTCATTTCACAGACCATACACAACCGGTCCACCTGCGGGTTGAGTGAACACAATCCGTTAGACAGCACTTCCGGCAGCATCGGAACAACCTGCGACGGGAAGTAAACGGATGTGCCACGGCTACGAGCTTCCTGGTCCAGCGGAGTCGGCGGGCGAACGTAATAGCTTACGTCAGCAATCGCCACCCATAAACGCCAACCACCGCCGCGTTTCTTCTCGCAATAAACCGCATCGTCGAAGTCGCGCGCATCTTCGCCATCGATAGTCACCAGCGGCAGATCGCGCAGATCGACACGTCCTACTTTCGCCTCTTCCGGCACTTCTTCTTTCAGTCCGGCGACCTGTTTCTCAACCGCCTGAGGCCAGATATATGGGATTTCATGAGTACGCAGGGCCATATCCACGGCCATGCTGGTTCCCATGTTATCGCCCAGCACTTCAACAATTTTGCCCACCGCTTTGGTGCGGCGAGTCGGACGCTGGGTCAGTTCAACGACGACCACAAAGCCCATACGAGCGCCCATTACCTCTTCCGGCGGGATCAGGATATCGAAGCTCAGGCGGCTGTCGTCTGGGACGACAAACCCAACACCAGCGTCGGTGAAGTAGCGACCGACAATCTGGCTGGTTTTCGGCACCAGTACGCGCACAATTCGCGCTTCGCGGCGACCTTTACGGTCCGCGCCCAACGGCTGCGCCAGCACCTGATCGCCATGAATGCAGGTTTTCATTTGCTCGCTGGACAGATACAGGTCATCTTTGCGGCCTTCAACGCGCAGAAAGCCGTAGCCATCACGGTGGCCAATAACGGTACCTTTCAGCAGGTCGAGACGCTCCGGCAGCGCATAGCATTGACGACGGGTGAAGACCAGTTGTCCGTCACGCTCCATCGCGCGCAGGCGACGACGCAGCGCTTCTTGCTGCTCTTCACCTTCAATATTGAGTTCAGCGGCCAGCTCATCGCGGTTGGCCGGCTTTTCACGTTTAGTTAAATGTTCGAGGATAAATTCCCGGCTCGGGATAGGATTCGCGTATTTTTCTGCTTCGCGTTCCTGGAAAGGATCTTGTGACATGTCGGTTCCTCCGTCATCATCGCTGCTGGCGGGAGTCGTTACTCCACCAGCAATAATTTATAAAGCGGTTGATTCTTTTCAACCAAATCAGCAAGTGTGTAGTTGTCCAGTTCCGTGAGAAAACTTTGCACTGCTTTAGAAAGCGCCTGTTTGAGTCGACAGGCCGGGGTAATGTGGCAAAACTCGCTGCTACAGTTGACCAACGATAAGGGTTCCAGCTCGCGAACCACATCACCAATACCAATATCCTTAGCGGGTTTACCCAGGCGGATACCGCCATTTTTTCCTCGAATAGCAGTAACAAAGCCCGCCCGGCTAAGTTGATTGATTATTTTGACCATATGATTACGGGACACGCCGTAGACTTCTGTCACCTCAGAAATACTGGTCATACGTCCTTCGGGAAGTGACGCCATGTAGATTAGCGCACGTAATCCGTAATCGGTGAAACTTGTTAACTGCACATCAACCTCAGGAAAAGGGATAAAACGGATAAACCTGGTAGTATTAATTACATTGATGATAAACCAGCCACCAGCCAGGTCGCTAATTTATTTCAGTTCGGGAAGGAAAAAAGCGAGGAACTTACGTGATTTTAAGCCGGATTCTGATGCAAAGCACCTTATCCGGCCTAAATTAGTGCAAGCGCAGCGCCGTTTGACGCTACGCTATAACCAGAATTATGCGTCGAACGGGTCGCGCAGGATCATGGTTTCAGTACGGTCTGGGCCAGTTGAGATAATATCAATCGGCACACCGGTCAGTTCTTCAATACGCTTGATGTAGTTCAGCGCTGCCTGCGGCAGACCGCTACGTTCCTTCACGCCGAAGGTGGATTCAGACCAACCCGGCATGGTTTCGTAAATCGGCTCGATACCTTTCCAGTCGTCAGCTGCCAGCGGAGTAGTCGTTACTTCGCGGCCATCCGGCATACGGTAAGCGACACAGATTTTCACCTCTTTCAAACCGTCCAGTACGTCCAGTTTGGTCAGGCAGAAGCCAGACAGGGAGTTAATCTGTACTGCACGGCGTACAGCAACGGAGTCCAGCCAACCGGTACGACGACGACGACCGGTGGTCGCGCCATACTCGTTACCTTGTTTGCACAGGAACTCGCCAACGTCATCAAACAGCTCTGTCGGGAACGGCCCCGCACCTACACGAGTAGAGTAAGCTTTGATGATACCCAGAACGTAGTCCACATAACGTGGGCCCAGGCCGGAGCCGGTTGCCACGCCACCTGCGGTGGTGTTGGAGGACGTTACGTACGGATAGGTACCGTGGTCGATATCCAGCAGCGTACCCTGCGCACCTTCAAACATGACGAAATCGCCACGCTTACGCGCCTGGTCCAGCAGATCGGAAACATCAACAACCATTGAGGTCAGGATGTCGGCGATAGCCATCACATCATCCAGCACTTTCTGGTAGTCAACTGCTTCAACTTTATAGAAATTCACCAGCTGGAAGTTGTGATATTCCATCACTTCTTTCAGTTTTTCAGCGAAAGTTGCTTTATCAAACAGATCGCCAACACGCAGACCGCGACGAGCTACTTTGTCTTCATAAGCCGGACCGATACCACGACCGGTAGTACCGATCGCTTTCTCGCCACGCGCTTTCTCACGAGCGTTATCCAACGCAACGTGATAATCAAGGATCAGCGGACAAGCTTCAGACAGCAGCAGGCGCTCGCGAACCGGGATACCACGATCTTCCAGTCCTTTCATTTCTTTCATCAGCGCGGACGGAGACAGAACAACACCGTTACCGATGATGCTGATTACGTTTTCGCGAAGAATGCCTGATGGAATAAGATGGAGGACGGTTTTTTCACCGTTGATTACGAGAGTATGGCCTGCGTTGTGACCACCCTGGTAGCGCACAACATATTTAGCCCGTTCAGTCAGAAGATCGACGATCTTCCCTTTACCTTCGTCACCCCATTGGGTGCCCAGTACGACGACGTTGTTACCCATTTTTCAAAATCACCGTTTGCTTAAAAATGGATTCTACCACCGCTTTTTCAGATATACAGCACTTTTTGCATGCGAAAATCCGCAAATTAGTCTACTTATTGTTCAGCCAATCGTTTTCCTCAACATGTAGTAGACCACAACGCCCGCAACCACAAGACCTCCACCAAAACGACGCAAAATATTTTCGGGAAGTTGCGCCATTGCAGAGATCATTTTCTTCCATGCGCTGGGATAAAGCATCGGACCCAGCCCTTCCAGCACCAAAACCAGCGCGAGCGCCAGCAAAATTGTTGAATTCATCCATCGCCCTTGTATAAAAAGAAAACCACCGCATCCCTGGAGATGCCGGTGGTTTTGCTGCTTTAAAACCGCTGGAACGCGATTAGCGTGTCGCGGTATTTGGTGTCTTCATGTAGCGGAAGAAATCGCTGTCCGGGCTCATGACCATTACGTCCTGATTCCCTTCAAAGCTCTTCTCGTAAGCACGCAGGCTACGGATGAAGGCGTAGAAGTCCGGATCCTGACTGAACGCATCGGCAAACAGCTTAGCGGCTTCTGCATCACCTTCACCGCGCATAATACGGCCCTGACGCTCAGATTCTGCCAGCGTTTTAGTGACTTCATAGTCAGCCGTTGCACGCAGTTTTTCCGCCTCTTCCTGGCCTTGTGAACGATGGCGACGCGCTACCGCTTCACGCTCAGCGCGCATACGGTTGTAGATAGCCTCGGACACTTCAGCAGGCAGGTTGATTTGCTTAATACGCACGTCAACTACTTCGATGCCCAATGCTGCCATACTGTTCGGGTTGATGACCGGTACTTTACCGTTCGTTTCAGCCTGAACACGTTCAGCCGCTTCGGCAATCGCGCTATCTGCTGCCGGAGTCGCCACTTCATCTTCCGTGCCAGCAGAACCGGAGTTCAGCGCGTCACGAACTTCCAGGGTCAGACGACCGCGGGAATCGGTAACGATGTCCTTCACGTCCAGACGACCAATTTCAGAACGCAGACGGTCAGAGAACTTACGTTTCAGCAGGACTTCCGCCTGAGAAACATCGCCACCGCCCGTTGCCAGGTAGTAACGGCTAAAGTCACTGATGCGCCACTTGATGTAGGAGTCAACGATCAGGTCTTTCTTCTCTTTGGTAACAAAGCGATCGGCCTGGTTGTCCATAGTCTGAATACGCGCATCCAGCATCTTCACAGATTCAATAAACGGAATCTTGAAGTGCAGGCCAGGTGCTACGACCAGCGGCTTGTTTTCATCGTCACGCAGAACTTTACCAAAGCGCAGAGTAATACCGCGCTCGCCTTCTTTGACCACAAAGACAGACATGAACAGAACTACCAGAACGATGATGATAATCGCAATAACTGACTTACGCATCGTTATTCCCCCTGACGCTGGTAGTCGTTACGCTGCGCATTCGCGCGGCGTTGGTCCATAATATCGCCCTGACTGGTGGACGATGTGTTGCTTGCTCCAGTGCTGGAAGTCGTTGCTGGCGGCAGACGCAGCAGGTTTGAACTGCTGTCAGTCTTTGCTGCTGGCGCACTACCACCTTTCAGCATTTGATCCAGCGGCAGAACCATCAAATTGCTGCCTTTATCGTTAACCAGGACTTTGCGGGTATTGCTCAACACTTTTTCCATGGTTTCGATATACAGACGCTCGCGGGTAATTTGCGGTGCGGCTTTATATTCCGGCAGAATTTTTGCGAAGCGAGCCACTTCACCCTGTGCTTCCAGGATTGTCTGAGTCTTATACGCACGCGCTTCTTCCAGAATACGCTGCGCCTGACCGTTTGCACGCGGCTGAACTTCGTTGGTGTACGCTTCCGCTTCACGGATGTACTGCTGTTCGTTTTCACGTGCTGCGATAGCATCGTCAAACGCGGCTTTTACTTCTTCCGGCGGACGTGCAGCCTGGAAGTTGACGTCCAGCAGGGTGATACCCATGTTGTACGGACGGATCGTTTCTTCCAGTTCACGTTGGGTATCGCTACGAATAACGGTACGACCTTCGGTCAGGATACGGTCCATGGTGTATTTACCGATAACCCCACGCAGGGCACTGTCGGTAGCCTGACGCAGACTGTCATCCGCGCTGGTTACGCTAAACAGGTAACGCTGCGGATCGGTCACGCGGTACTGTACGTTCATTTCGACGCGCACGACGTTTTCGTCAGAGGTCAGCATGACGCCGGATGCGGCAAGTTCACGCACGGCTTCAACGTTGACCGGTGTCACTTCGTCGACAAAGGTCGGTTTCCAGTTCAGACCCGGTTCAACCAAATGGCTGAATTTACCGAAGCGTGTCACCACGCCGCGTTCCGCTTCTTTAATGGTATAGAAACCGCTGGCCGCCCAGATAATGACGATAGCGGCCGCTGCGATAGTAAAGACTCGACCGCCCAGTTGCGGACGCGGGCCTTGCGATGAACTACCGCCGCCAGAGCCAGTACCTTTACCGCCACCCAGACCACCGAGCTTTTTACTCAGTTTGCGGAAGATATCGTCCAGATCGGGAGGTCCCTGCTCGCGACCACCTTTGTTTCCATTTCCCTCAGGGTTGCCGCCAGGTTTGCTGCTTCCCCAGGGGTCGCGGTCTTGTCCGTTATTACCGGGCTGATTCCACGCCATTTTTGTGCTCCATATTTGTTATGCGATGCTATACCTGCGTCTTTTGCGCTGCCGTTGCGTTGGCTGCGTCCCTCAACGCCAGTCACATAGTTGACTATGCTCCTGGAGATTTCAGGACTTGCCGCCTTCCTGCCGCACAAAATCCACAAGGTATAGAGGCGAAAAAATCTTCAGGCCATATCCGTCAGATCAGACAACATAGTCTTCCAGTGCCGGTTCTTGTTTACAGAGGCGACGCCAGTCTACGATCGGCATACGAACCTGCAGACCTACGCTGCCGTCCTCCTCCATCCACTCTTTTTCTATTGCCTGAAGTTGATAAAACCGGCTTCTCAAACGCCCTTCCTGCGGCGGCAAACGCAACGTATGCTGCGCCACCTCACCGGAAAGTCGCTCAGTCAAAGCCTGAAAAAGTTGTGGTATACCAATCCCCGTTTGCGCTGATACCCAAACGCGAATGGGTTTATTCTCTTCATCTCTGTCGATACGCGGCTCAAAGTCATCCAACATATCGATTTTATTCATCACCAGCAGGGTCGGGATCTCATGCGCATCGATCTCTTCGAGCACCGTATCGACGGCCTCAATGTTTTCCTGCACACGAAAATCTGCTGCATCAATAACGTGCAGCAGCAATGTCGCCTGACGTGTTTCCTGCAAGGTGGCCTTAAACGCCGCCACCAGGTCGTGCGGCAAATGACGGATAAACCCAACGGTATCCGCCAGCACAGTCTCACCCACGTCCGCAACGTCTATTCTGCGTAGCGTCGGGTCCAGGGTCGCAAACAGCTGATCTGCTGCGTAGACCTGGGCTTCGGTGATCTGGTTGAACAGGGTGGATTTTCCGGCGTTGGTATATCCCACCAGTGATACGGTTGGGACATCCGCTTTCTTGCGCGACTGTCGCCCCTGCTCACGTTGCTTTTCAACTTTTTCCAGGCGCGACTGTATCTGCAAAATGCGATTACGCAGCAAACGACGGTCGGTTTCGAGCTGGGTTTCACCCGGGCCGCGCAAACCAATCCCGCCCTTTTGCCGTTCAAGGTGAGTCCAGCCACGGACCAGACGCGTAGCCATATGGCGCAACTGCGCCAGCTCAACCTGCAACTTACCCTCATGGGTTCGCGCACGCTGGGCAAAAATATCTAAAATGAGACCAGTCCTGTCGATAACAAGACACTGGCACAACTGTTCCAGGTTACGTTCCTGGGCAGGGCTTAGAGCATGATCAAAAATCACCACCGCAGCGCCAGTCGCTTTTACGGCTTCGGCAATTTCGATTGCCTTACCTTCACCAACAAAATACTTCGGGTGCGGTGCTTTACGGCTCCCGGTAATCACCTGCATTGCTTCGACACCGGCGGAAGAAACCAGAGATTCAAACTCCTGGAGGTCTTCCATATCTTTGTCTTGCGAAAAATAGATGTGTACCAGTACCGCCTGCTCACCGGCATCATAACGGTCAAACAAGCGTCAACCCCTTAATATAAATCAACGGGGAACACAGGATCGCTGGCTCCCCGTATGTAAAACAGCTAATAACCTTATTCGGTTTCTTCGCTGTCCTGTTGCGCAGATGAACCTTGCGCGTTGCTACCGTGATGGTAGTTGCTGCCTGTGCCGCCGGTGGCATTATTGCTGTGATGAGAAACCGGACGAGACGGGACAACAGTAGAAATCGCGTGCTTATAAACCATCTGGCTGACCGTGTTTTTCAACAGGATCACGAACTGATCAAAAGACTCGATTTGACCTTGCAGCTTAATACCATTCACCAAATAAATAGAAACTGGAACACGTTCCCGACGCAGTGCGTTCAGGAACGGATCTTGTAAAGATTGCCCCTTAGCCATTCTCTCTTTTCCTTATATGCTTATTTGTACTTTGAACCTTTCGATTCTGAAAAATTGCGCACGATACGTTTCAATTGTACACATTCAGTTCGCGATAGCACCAACAACCTGTAATACTTCGTTTCGCGCCTGGTCAGGCTTTTCACTGTCAAGCCAGTGCACCCCTTCCCAACCACGCAACCAGGTTACCTGTCGCTTCGCCAACTGCCTCGTGGCGCAAACACCTCTATAAACCATTTCATCGTATGAAATTTCACCTTCAATGTATGACCACATCTGGCGATACCCTACACAACGAATGGAAGGCAAATCCGTATGCAAATCTCCACGGGCAAAAAGCGCCCGGACTTCTGCTTCAAAACCTGAAGCTAACATCTGATGAAAACGCTGCTCAATTCGCTGATGGAGCAGTTCACGGCTCGCCGGGGCGATTGCAAACTGATGCACCTGATACGGCAAAGCATCTCCTGACGTTTGCGTCAGCTCCGTTAAAGTTTTACCCGAAATGAAAAAAACTTCCAGTGCCCGGGAAAGTCTTTGCGGATCATTTGGATGAATACGCGCCGCTGCCACGGGATCGATGTCCTGAAGCTGTCGGTGTAACGCGTCCCAACCCTGCTCTGCCGCCTGCTGCTCAATTCTGGCCCTGACTTCCGGGTCCGCCGACGGTAACGGCGACAGTCCTTCAAGCAAGGCTTTGAAATATAACATTGTGCCGCCCACCAGCAACGGGATACGGCCCGCGGCGGTGATGTCGGCCATCTCGGCTAACGCATCGCGACGAAAATCCGCAGCGGAGTACGCCTGCGATGGATCGCGGATATCCAGCAATCGGTGCGGTGCGGCCTGTAATTCAGCTGCATCAGGCTTAGCTGTACCGATATCCATCCCCTTGTAAATAAGGGCGGAATCAACGCTTATCAACTCTATGGGCAAAACTTTACGCAATTCAATTGCTAATGCCGTTTTACCGGAGGCCGTTGGCCCCATCAAAAAAATCGCCTTTGGCAGGCTCGCCTTACGGGTATCACTCATGTTTCAGGGCATTCATTACCGAATGTAAATCAACAGATTGTAACAGACCACCCGGCGGTGCCTTCACGAGTTGTGGGCAGAGCCGCTCAACATCCGCTAATAGCGTAATCGCCTGTGCCATGCTCCACTGTGGATGCTCGCTCATCAGGTTACGTGCGATCCACTGTGCAATATTGCCCGGCTCGAATACGGATTGCTGCGCCAGGTAGCCTATCAGTTCAGGAATCAAGATTTGTAAATTTTGTTGGCGTAAGGGTAAAGGCACCGCCCGGATGGTCACATGCTGCGCATCCAGCTGAAATTCAATGCCCAACTCAGCCAGTTGGCTCTGTCCTTTTTGCAGTGCCGCTTTTTCATCAGCGGTCACTTTTAGACGTAAAGGGATCAGTAACGGTTGAGCACAAACCGCTCCCTGACCCGGCGTTAACTGCGCCTGACGCAACCAACGCTCAGCCACCGGTAATGCCAACAACCGAATATGGCCATCACACTCGAGTAACGCGCAGTCTGCACCAACAATCGTTAGCACCCGGCCAAAGCCCTGACTGTTGCCAGTCAGAGGCGTCGATGGCGTTTCAGAGACCGGCGTTTTACGCGTTGGAGCAGGCGTCTGCATCAGTTGCTGATAAATTTCGCCCTGCTGCTTTTGGTATCCGGGTTGAGCATGAGGCCAACTGGCTCCCGCCTGACGGCCACCGCCACCACTACTGCCACCACTATTGCCACTTCCAGTGCCAGCGGATGCTGAGTACCGCGGTGTCGCAGGTTCACGCGCGGGAGCCGGCTCGGCAAAATGGTTGCGTCCAGCAGCAACGCGGTTTTCCGGAATGTGCCTTGGGGCGGGTTCGTCGTCATCAGCCAACGGCAGCGGCGTTTCAAGCTGCTGTTGCAGGACACTCAACACGCCCTGGTAAATAAAATCGTGCACCAGCCGGGATTGATGGAAACGGACCTCATGTTTAGCTGGGTGTACGTTGACATCCACTTGATGCGGATCGATTTCCAGATACAACACAAAAGCGGGCTGTTGATCGGCTCCCAGCTTATCTTCACAGGCCTGGCGGATAGCATGGTTGATCAGCCGGTCGCGCATCATCCGACCATTCACGTAGCAGTACTGGATTTCTGCCAGTGCTGCCGTTGTGTGGTTAGGATCGGCCACCCAGCCGCGCAATGTTAAATCGCCATGCTGCCATTCGATCGCCAGCGCATGCTCCAGAAACGGCGTGCCGCAAATCGCGCCCAGTCGGCGCTCTTTCTGCCCATCCGCGGCCACTGCCCGGTACTGACGCACCACTTTGCCGTTGTGCGACAAATTTATCGTCACATCAAAACGCGCCAGCGCAATGCGGCGAATAATCTCGTCGATATGATTAAATTCGGTTTTCTCGGTGCGCATAAATTTGCGCCGCGCCGGGGTGTTGTAGAACAGATCTAGCACCTCCAGCGTGGTTCCCACCGGATGCGCAGCGGGTTTAACTGTGACATCCATGTCACGCCCTTCGGCATACGCCTGCCAGGCTTCGGGTTGTTCTTGCGTACGCGACGTCAGGGTTAAACGAGACACGGAGCTGATACTGGCCAGCGCTTCGCCGCGAAATCCGAGGCTTACGATGGCTTCAAGATCGTCAAGCGAGGCTATTTTACTGGTGGCATGACGCGCCAACGCCAACGCCAGCTCGTCTTTTTTAATCCCGCAGCCGTTGTCACGAATACGGATAAGCTTCGCGCCGCCGCGTTCAATATCGATATCAATGCGCGTCGCACCGGCATCGATGCTGTTTTCCACCAGCTCTTTCACCACTGACGCAGGCCGTTCTACCACCTCGCCTGCGGCAATCTGGTTCGCCAGCTGTGGCGGTAGAACCTGAATCGGCATGGCTAATCCTTAATTTGTTAACGTGTTACCCGGCGATATGGCGCTGACGGTTTGCGCCGGTGCGCCCTGCGGCCCGGTTTGCATCGGGTGCGCCTGGAAATAGTTACGCAATCCTTTGTAAATCGCCTCAGCCAGTTGCTGCTGGTAATCATCGCTCGCCAACAGACGTTCTTCGCTGTTGTTACTGATAAAGCCAGTTTCAACCAGCACTGACGGGATATCAGGCGAACGCAGTACGCCAAGACTGGCGTGTTCTGGACGACGCTTATGCATCGAACCAATACGTTCTAACTGGCCGATCATGCTGGTCGCCACATCATACCCGACGCGCTGCGAATGACCGAACTGCAGATCCAGTACGGCCTGGCTGAGATAAGGATCGGACTGGCTGTTTGCCAGCACATCGCCCGCGCCGCCCAACAGCTCCGATTGCTTCTCGTGCTGTTCCAGCCAGCCGGCCATCTCACTGTTCGCCCGACGGTTTGACAGCACCCAAACGGAAGCACCTGTGGCATCACGATTTGGCGCGGCATCCGCGTGAATAGAAACCAGGAAATTGGCGTTTTGTTTACGCGCGACGTCTGAACGCCCCATCACCGAGATAAAGTAATCACCATCACGGGTGAGTACACCTTTAAACATCGGGTCATCATTGAGCAAACTGCGCAGCTTGCGCGCCACGGCAATCGTGACGTTTTTCTCACGCGTGCCGCCAGGACCAATAGCGCCAGGATCCTGTCCACCGTGTCCGGCATCAATGGCAATCACCACCTTATCGCCGTTGCTGGTGCTGGCGCGCGCCGCAGGGCGCGTGGAGGTATTGCTGTTAGTCACAGCCGTAGTGCGATCGTTTTCTGCTTTAAACGGATTGCGCGCTGGCTCGACAGGACGTGGGGCAACAATCGGCGCTTCAACACGCTTTGCAACCACGGGAGGTGGAGGCGGCGGCGCATCAGCGTTGATGGTAAACACGACGGTATAATTGCCGCCGTTCTGGCGTTTTACTGCTTCGGCTTTACCGTTCTCGGTTAAATCCACCACCAGGCGCAGAGATTGCGCATCTTTTGGCGTGCCGGAACGGATAGATTTCACCAGATTATTGCCGCTAAACAGCAGCGGTAACCCCTGAATCACACCGGTTTGTTTAATATCCAGCGCGACGGTTCGTTTCCCGTCCTGCGAAACGGCATATTCAGGATCGCCAATAAAGCTCAGCGTAATCCGCGCCTGTTGATCGCCATTGGACACCTGAAGATCGGAGAGGCTGGCGGCCCCTGCCTGCGCGCACAGCAGGACCAGGGTTGCCATCAGCCAGTTTCTGATGCGATAAATCATCCCGCCACCCTTAAGGTTAATCGGCTAAACGCGCCAGCAATAAATCACCTGATGAGGAGACTGCGCTTACACGCGCCTCTCGACCTTGCGCCTGGTATTCAATGTGTATTTCGACGTCCGGGTCTGGCAGTACACCTTTACCTTGTTGCGGCCATTCCACCAGGCAGATGGCATCATTGGCAAAATAATCGCGGATCCCCATAAATTCCAGCTCCTCTGGGTCCGCAAGTCGGTATAAATCGAAGTGATATACCATCAAGTTATCGAGTGAATAGGGTTCAACCAGCGTGTAGGTGGGGCTTTTTACATTACCTTTATGACCTAACGCCTGCAGAAATCCCCGGCTGAAGGTGGTTTTACCCGCCCCCAGGTCGCCGTACAAATATATAACCGTCGCGCCGTCACAGGCTTTGGCTACCCGCAGTCCCAGGTCTAAAGTCGCCTGCTCATCAGGTAGTGGAATTACTCGATTCATCATGATAAACGTCAATCACATCAGGGTTAACAATACGCTGTAGCGTGGTAAAGAGATCTGTCGCCAGCATGCCGCGCGTACCAAAACGCGCCGCCAGCACATCCGCCGCCGCTCCGTGCGCAACACATCCCGCACATGCTGCATCATACGGGGTAAGCTTCTGTCCGAGCAATGCGCCAATAATACCGGAAAGCACATCCCCCATTCCGCCACTGGCCATCCCGGCATTGCCGGTATCAATAATACCCAACTCCGCCTGTTCAGCAGCAACAACCGTACCCGCGCCTTTCAGCACCACCACGCCTCCGTACCGTTTTACCAGACGTTGTGCACAAAGTAAGCGATCGTCTTCAATTTCTGCAATGGAACAACCCAGCAGTCGCGCGGCTTCACCTGGATGCGGCGTGATCACGCGATTGTGACGTTTATCGGGGTTGATTGCCAGCAGGTTCAGCGCATCCGCATCCCAGAGCATCGGTTTGCGAAAATTCTCCACTTTTTGCAGCGCTTTTTTGCCCCACTCCTGCTGACCAAGCCCGGGGCCTATCACCACTACATCCGCCCACGCCAGGCTCTCTTCCAGCGTCTGCGGCGTCAGCGCATCGACCATCAGTTCCGGTCTGGCTGTCAAAATAGGCGCAATGTTTTCACTGCGCGTCAGCACTTTGACCAGCCCGGCACCTGCTCGCAGCGCGGCTTCCCCGGCCATGCGTATTGCGCCAGCCGTACCGTGGTCACCGCCGATAATCACCAGCCGCCCGTGGGAGCCTTTGTGCGAGGTGGGTCGACGCGGCGTTAGCCAGTGCGCAAGCTGTTGAGCATCAAAACGTTGTATTGGCGCATTCTGCCCCGCCAGCCAGTCGCCCAGCCCAAGTGCGTTAACATGCAGACGCCCGGTGACATCGCGCGCTTTACCGGTGAGCAGGCCCGGCTTGAGTGCAATAAAGGTAATGGTATGCGCTGCGTTGATGACCGCGCCCGGCGTCGCTCCCGTCTGCGCCAGCAGGCCAGAGGGAATATCTATCGCCACGGTGGGGGCTGGGTGAGAATTGGCACGTTCAATCAATACCGAGAGAGACTCACGCGGCGCATGTTTTAAGCCAGTGCCTGACAGCGCATCAATAATGACGTCCACGTTATTTGGCCAATTGATATCCGCCGCGTGAATGACGCCACCAGCGTTAAGCCAGGCATCACGTGCCTGCTTCGCCTCCTCGGGGAGCGGTTTGTCACTTTCCTGCGCCAGCAACGTAACTTCAAGACCCAGCGCTTTGGCAAGTCTTGCCACTACGTAACCATCGCCGCCGTTGTTGCCATGACCACATAGCACCAGCCAGTGCCGGGCGTTCGGATAAGCCTCACGAGTGACCTGAAACGCCGCCTCTCCCGCCCGTTGCATGAGTTCGTAAAGCGTCAGCCCTGAACTGTCTGCCGCCTCTCGCTCCATCCGCCTGATGTCATCGGCGTGCCAGATGGAGTGTGGTATACTTGCGGGGTTTTTCTTCATTGTATGGTCCGTCATGTCAGAGCCCCTCGATCTCAATCAGTTAGCGCAAAATATTAAGCAGTGGGGGCTGGAGCTTGGCTTTCAGCAGGTCGGGATTGCCGATACCGACCTCAGCGAAGCGGAACCCAAACTGCAGGCCTGGCTGGATAAACAATACCACGGCGAGATGGACTGGATGGCCCGTCACGGCATGATGCGCGCCCGACCTCACGAATTATTGCCCGGTACGCTACGTGTCATCAGCGTACGTATGAACTATCTTCCAGCCAATGCGGCCTTCGCCAGCACATTGAAGAATCCTTCTCTGGGTTACGTCAGCCGTTACGCGCTGGGGCGCGACTATCATAAGCTGCTACGTAACCGCTTAAAAAAGCTGGGAGAGATGATTCAACAGCACTGCGTTTCGCTGAATTTTAGACCTTTTGTCGATTCTGCGCCCATTCTTGAGCGTCCGTTAGCGGAAAAAGCTGGGCTTGGCTGGACAGGTAAGCACTCACTTATCCTCAATCGCGAAGCAGGTTCATTTTTCTTCCTCGGGGAATTACTGATCGATTTACCCTTGCCGATCGACCAACCAGTAGAAGAAGGATGCGGGAAATGCGTCGCCTGCATGACCATCTGTCCCACCGGGGCCATTGTTGAACCCTATACGGTGGATGCGCGCCGCTGTATCTCTTATCTCACTATCGAACTGGAAGGCGCGATCCCGGAAGAATTTCGTCCCTTGATGGGGAATCGAATTTATGGCTGCGATGATTGCCAGCTTATTTGCCCGTGGAACCGCTATTCACAGTTGACGGCAGAGGATGACTTCAACCCGCGCAAGCAGCTTCATGCTCCGGAGTTAATAGAGCTGTTTAGCTGGAGCGAAGCGTGGTTTTTAAAAGTCACGGAGGGGTCTGCCATTCGTCGTATTGGCCACCTGCGCTGGCTGCGAAATATCGCCGTTGCGTTGGGTAATGCCCCCTGGAATGAAGCCATTCTTCGCGCACTGGAAAGTCGCAGAGGTGAGCACCCACTTCTCGACGAACACATAGAATGGGCAGTTGCTCAGCAAATTGAGAAGCGAAATGCCTGCGTAGTTGAGGTGCAGCTACCGCAGAAACAACGTTTGGTCAGGGTCATTGAGAAGGGTCTGCCGCGCGACGCTTAAGTCATCCACAGCTTGTGTATAAAAATAAAAACACATTGATATTCAAGAGGGAAAAAATCGTCAAGTGATCGTATTAACAATTTGAAATGATAATTAAATTAATAATTTCAGATAGTTAAAATGATACTATTCACCCGGCGAAGTTTTTTGCATTCCAGGAATAATACCCGAACCTGTGGATAAGTCTGTTTACAAGAGTATGTCAATGACGAAACAAAACGTCCCCAACGCGATTATTCGTTGTGGATATTTTTATTGGGGTAAGAATTTGGAGCGGGAAACGAGACTCGAACTCGCGACCCCGACCTTGGCAAGGTCGTGCTCTACCAACTGAGCTATTCCCGC
>NZ_JAOWHC010000018.1:0-35331 GCF_030332805.1 Citrobacter sp. Cpo065 | reverse complement strand
CGTCAGTGAATGCGTTTCAGTAGGCCTGATAAGCGCAGCGCATCAGGCACATCACAACACCGCACCATCGGGTGCAAAGCTATATCCTGAGCCTCCATAACACAAGCCATCCTGCGGTATATGCGGTAAACCCCCAATCTGAATTTTCTGTATTACCTCCCGAAAATATCAGGATCGCCTGCGATAGTTACGTGTACCTTTATCTATAAGTAAGGGTCTATCCGGAGAATAAAGTGTTCGGAAAAATGGTATTAAACTACATGCCAGGGCTAAAAAATTTATTAGCGTACGATAAAAGCTGGCTAAAACATGATGTTAAAGCCGGGTTATCCGTTGCTGCCGTAGCACTACCGGTTGCGATTGCTTACGCTGAGTTGGCGGGAGTCGGGGCTATCGTCGGATTATATTCCTGCGTTTTGCCAATGCTAGCTTATGCGCTGTTTGGTTCTTCCCGCCAATTGATTGTTGGTCCTGATGCCACGACCTGCGCGGTGATTGCGGCCGTTGTGGTTCCTCTTTCTGCCGGAAACCCAGAACTTCACTGGCAGTTGACAATTGTCATGACTGTGATGATGGGGGGATGGTGCCTGCTTGCCAGTAAATTTCGCCTGGGTGCGCTTGCTGACTTGCTTTCGCATCCCATTCTAACGGGTCTGCTTAACGGGGTTGCCGTGACGATTATTGTCGGGCAACTCGGTAAGGTGTTGGGGATTACGCTTGATGAAGAGCAAGTGATTGAGAAGATCATTGCCCTGCCTGGCCGACTCTCAGAAATTCATTTATTAACCTTAGGTATCTCCATCCTAACGTTAGCGATTTTAATAGCTATCAAAACGTTTCGTAGCCAATGGCCAGCACCGTTGATTGCTATTGTGATAACAACGGCGCTGGTATGGATTACATCTGCGCAGCAGTATGGGATTGCCACTATTGGGGGATCGGGCTTTCAGTCTGGTTTGCCCGTCGTTCACTGGGGATCGTTTCAGCCTGGTCTGGCGCGTGATTTATTGATCCCTGCGCTGAACCTGGCGTTAGTCAGTTTTGTTAGCCTGATGCTAACCGCTCGCAGTTTTGCCGCAAAAAACGGATACGAAATAAATGCTGATGCTGAGTTCAGGGCTTTGGGTGTCGCGAATCTAATGTCTGGCTTATCTCAGGGGTTTGCGATTAGCGGAGCCGATTCCCGGACTGCGGTAAATGATTCCTCTGGAGGGAAAAGCCAGCTTGTTTCCGTTGTTGCTGCCTTAATCATTGGAATCGTCGTGGTATTTTTCACCCAGCCATTACAATTTATTCCGGTATCTGCATTAGGCATTGTTCTAATTTATGCATCGTGGTCATTAATTGATTTACGCGGACTCTGGAACCTGAGGCGAAGAAATAAACCCGCATTTCGCCTGGCGTTCTTCACCTTTGGCTGTGTTCTGATTATTGGTGTTATTCAGGGGATTGGCCTTGCGGTATTGCTGGGTCTGTTGCAGTTCCTGCGCACAGTTTTTCGTCCTACTGAACACTTATTGGGAATTGACGAACATGGAATGATTCACTCATTAGGTAATTCAACTGATGTGAAAATGATCCCTGGCGTGTTGATGTACAGATTTAACTCACCGCTGACCTATTTTAATGTGGCCTATTTTAAGCGCCGCGTTTTGAATTTAGTCGATGGTGCAGTACTACAACCTAAATGGGTGGTCATTGACGCCGTTTCTTGCTTTACCTATTCAGATATCAGCGTTCTGGCAACCATTAATGAGTTAAAACGGGACCTGAAGGGGCGGCAGATTAAGTTAATTCTTGCGGGCCGAAAAACGGAGTTAACACGCTGGTTTAAGGAGAGTCGACCGACAATGAAAGATGACGACATGATTCTGGCACCAGACCTTTATTTGGCGCTCCGGTTCATTCAAAGCAAAGAAAGCATGAGTGAGGGGGAATCTGGCGTTGTTGAATAATGCAGATTTAGGTAAGTGATCAGGCTGGATGGAAGGTCTGGGGGCGGATTTTTCGTCCAGCAGGACCTGACATTGACCGGAATCCACAAAGCAAGGAAATCAGCCCGTAAACTGATTTTGCCGAATCAACATAACGCCGGGCCCGAGGTGCCTGTGGCGATGAACATGCCCAGGCACCCATTTGCTAAAGGGCGATCAGCATCCGCGCGGGGACGGTGAGATCCCCGGCAGAGCATTGATACCGACATGCTACCTGAAATATAAGCAGTGTGACTGTTGTTAACCTTACGCTATGAATGCGACAGATCGCTTAAATGCTTTCCTTCCCATTGCTGGCTTCGAGCTCGCGGATCAAGCGCTTGTTGATCTTGCCGACGCTGGTTTTGGGAATTTCCGGGACTATCCTTATCTGCCGTGGGATCGCCCATTTAGTGATGTGGCCGCGGTCGACGAATCCTTGCAGATGTGCCGCTATGGCCTGCGGCTCCAGGTCTTCTCCTTCCTTGCAAACCACCAGAGCCAGGGGGCGTTCGCCCCACTGTTCATCAGGTATCCCGACGACGGCTACCGACCTGACCGCCGCGTGTGAGCTGATGAGGCTCTCCAGCTCCAGCGTGCTTATCCACTCACCGCCCGTCTTGATTACGTCTTTGATGCGATCCTTTATTTCCACTATCCCATGGGGATCGATAGAGGCAATGTCGCCGGTATGCAGCCAACTGCCATTCCATAGCTCAGCTCCTTTCTCGGGTTCCTTCAGGTAGCCCTGAGTCAGCCAAGGGGCTCGCACCACTATTTCACCCAGGGCTTCGCCGTCGTGCACTACCTCCCGACCTTCGCCATCAACGATACGCAGATCCACCAACGGAACAGACAGGCCGGTTCGAATCCGCAAGGGTAACTGCTCATCCATGGGAAGGGCCAGCTCGGCATCGCTTAAGTGGGTCATACAGAGCAGGGGACAGGTTTCAGACATACCATAGCCAGCGTGAATGCGTATGCCCTTATGGTGGGCCTGTGTCGCCAGTCCAAGGGACAGTGAACTGCCACCCAGCAACATCTTCCATCCCGACAGATCGGTCCGTGTGGCTTCGTCGCACTCGAGGATCATTTGCAAGATGGTTGGCACACAGTGCGAGAAGGTTACACCCTCATCGTGATAGAACCGCACCAGCTTGTTGGGTTCGTAACGACCGGGGTAGACCTGCTTCACACCAAGCATTGTTGCGACATAGGGAGCGCCCCAGGCGTGCACGTGAAACATAGGAGTGATCGGCATGTAGACATCGTTCGATCGTAGCAGCGACTGTCCCTCGTGGGCTGCCAGGAGGCCCAGCTCATTGAGCGTGTGCAGGACCAGCTGACGATGGCTGAAGTAGACCCCCTTGGGATTGCCCGTGGTTCCAGTGGTGTAGAACAAGGTCGCTACCGAGTTTTCATCGAAGTCGGGGAAGTCAAAGCGATCTCCCGCTGCGGCCAGAAGGGGCTCATATTCCCCCAGCACCGGCAGGCTGGTTGCCTTCGATTCTTCGTCGCTAAGCTGGATGTATCCCCGGACAGTGGTCAGTGTCTCTGCCAGTGACTCGACAACCGGCAAGAAGTCGTCGTGCACCAGTACCAGGTTGTCCTCGGCATGATTCATGGTGTAAGCGATTTGGTCCGCCGAGAAGCGGACGTTCACCGTGTGTAGCACGGCACCAATCATAGGCACCGCGAAGAAGCACTCGAGGGCGCGATGGCTGTCCCAATCTAAGAGGGCGACGGTGTCTCCAGGCATGACACCGGCCGCTGTCAGCATGTTTGCCAGGCGATGGATGCGCTGTTTGAGGGTGCGATAGTCGTAACGCAGCTTGTCGGCGTAGACGATTTCTCGCTCGGGATGAGAACGCCCACCCGACAGCAGCAAGCTCTTGATCAGCAACGGATAGGCATGGGCTCCCTGCGCTGACTGTATGACTCTTGTTTTCACCATCCAGGTTCCTCGTTGACTCATTATTTGCTCGGTATGATGGCAATTGTAGATGAAGGTTGGTATTTACTCCCTGGCGTTTGCTTCAGATGTCGAGGCGGCGCACCAACTCCAGCCCGTGGGGATGAATGTGCGTACCCTACAACGCCATCTGGAAGAGGGGGGGACCTTCAGCGAGCTTATCAATGAAGTGCGGCGCGACCTGGCGCTCCCGCAACAGTATTGTGCCCAAGGTTGTTCAGATAAATTACTCAAATCTGGCCTATGGATAAGCACGCCAGACAAAGAGGTGTGCCTGATACCGCTATATTTTTTGCAGTACCATCGTGGTTCCAGTGAAAGGTTTAAGTGTCGTGATGAGGTGGGGTAGGGGTTGCTGTGGTCAGAACGATAAGAAATCTCGCGGAGCCCAGAAAGCAAAAAACCCGCCATAGGCGGGTTCTTCTAAATAGTGGTGCCCGGACTCGGAATCGAACCAAGGACACGGGGATTTTCAATCCCCTGCTCTACCGACTGAGCTATCCGGGCAACGGGGCGCATTAAACCGTATTCACGTCTGTCAGTCAATCAAATTTCTGGAAACATTGTTCAACCGCTTAATATTGCGGCAATCTGCATGGTTATGCCTGAAGTTTGCACAAATCTATCCGGCAGAGGCGACGAAAACAGATAATGCTCGCTTAGGTCAGCGCACCGCCCATTCGGCACTGGGCAAAGCGCAGGATATCTTCAGCCAGGCGGTGTGCCGTTTCGACATCTGCATGGCTACGATTAACCAGCATGCGGCTCAGGCAGCCTTCCAGCACCAGTTCCATCTGTTTGGCGACCATTGCCGGGTCGTCAACTTCCAGCGTCGTCAGCAGCTCATGGGTGAAGTCATGTGCCGCCTTTTTTTGCTGATCGGCTAACTGATGGATCGGATGCCCGGGATCGGGGTAAAACGTACAAGCGGCGATGAACAGACAGCCGGGATAGCGATTATTGCTCACGCATTCGGAGAGCGCGGTGTAGCGCGCCAGTAATTTCTGCTCAGCGCTCAGTGTGTCATCCAGCAAAAGCTGACGCCGCCAGATATCCACCCGCTGGCTGAGGTAGCGTAGCGCATCGTACAGAATGGCCTCTTTATCGGGCCAAAAGCGCTGCAGTTCATCCAGAGGATAATCGATGCGTTCGGCCACCATTTCCAGCGTGGTATTGGCTATCCCTTGCACCTCAAGTAATTTCAGGGCTTCTCCCAGGACATCTTCACGTTGCACGGTATTCTCCTCCGTATTTCCTGTTGCAAGTGTCGCTCACGGTTGGCGATCGCGCAAATGTGCGCTGAAGGTCGCGGCATCCATAAAGCCCGTAACCCGAGCTTCCGGGTGCTCTTTCCCCTCGGCATCAAAGAACAAGATAGTCGGCAAACCTAAAACCTGTAGATGTTTCAGGAGAGCGACATCCTGGGCATTGTTTGCTGTCACATCCGCCTGCAATAGCACTGTGTTGCCTAGCGCTTGCTGAACCTGCGGATTACTGAACGTGTACTTTTCAAATTCCTTACAGGCTACACACCAGTCGGCATACAGATCCAGCATGACTGGCCTGCCTTTAGCTTGCGCCAGTGCTTGATTTAACGCATCTATCGATGCCACCGGCGTGAAGTTAAGATGTGCCTGGGTTTGAGCATATGGCGCGCCGAACGCCCAGTCTTGCAATGGACGCACGCTTACCAGTGCTGCGGCTAACAGGACAATCTGCACGATACGCATCCAGGCGTGCTTTGCCTGTAGGCTGGTGATGAACGCCCAGCCAAAGAACGCGACGCCTAGCAGTGACCATAAGCGAACGCTCCACTCGTCGCCAACGATACGTTCGAGCAAGAAGACGGGAAGCGCCAGAATGACAAAGCCAAAAGCGGTTTTGACATGTTCCATCCATGGGCCACTTTTAGGCAGCAAGCGGTTGCCAAATACGGTAATCAGCATCAGGGGTAATCCCATCCCCAACGCATACAGATACAGTGTGCCACCTCCCAGCCACATGTTCCCGCTCTGAGCGATATACAGCAAAATCGCGCTTAGCGGGGCCGTTGTGCAAGGAGAACAGATGAGGCCAGCAATCGCCCCCATCGCAAAGACGCTGCCGGGAGATCCGCCTTGCTGGCGGTTACTCATTAGCGTGAGGCGCGTTTGCAGCGATGAGGGCAGTTGCAGCGTGAACAGGCCAAACATCGACAGAGCCAGCAGCGTAAAGATGACGGCAAGGCCAATCAGGACGTAGGGATGCTGAAGCGCAGCCTGGAACTGCAAACCGGCGGCTGCAACAACCAAACCCAGCGCGGTATAGGTGAGCGCCATCCCTTGAACGTAGATAAACGTCAGCAGCAGTGCCCGTCCGGTTGATAAGCGTTGCTTGCCACCCAGTACGATACCGGAAATCAACGGATACATCGGCAGTACGCAAGGCGTAAACGCGATACCAATTCCGATCAGCAATGCCCACAGTGCGGAGAAGGGGAGTTGGGCCGTGGGCTGCGGTTTCTCTTGCGGATCTGCAGTGGCTGGGGCTGGCGCAGAGGCGGCCGCGGAACCAGCAGACACTTCACTTAATGGCACCGTTTTTGTTTCTGGCGGATAGCAAAATCCAGCGTCGGCGCAGCCCTGATATGTGACCGTTAATGTTGCGCCAGACTTAGCCTGATTGACCGTGATCGGGACAGTCAGCTGTTTACGGTAAATCTCACTTTTGCCGTAAAACTCATCTTCATGCCAGACGCCTGGCGGCAATTTTACCTCAGCAATATCGGCCTGAGATGGCGTAATGCTTATCTGTTTGCGATACAGATAGTAGCCATCTTTAACCTGCCATGTGAGGTTCAGATCGTGTTGGTTTTGCTGAAAATCAAAAACAAACGCCCGATCGGCAGGAACAAACTGCGAGCGGCCAGGCGCGTCAAATAATCCGGCAAAGGTAGATGTGCTGCACAGCAGCAGGATCAGCGTAAGGATGCGTTGAGCCATGAGCGGTAATCAAAGTCTCCGTGAGTGACGGGTAAAACCAGAAGTTCAGGTGTTTGATATGGATGATGTGACTTCAGGCAATCGAGAAGGGCTTGCTGGTGTGTGACGGTGGTTTTTAAAATCATCTGGACTTCATATTCCTGTTCCAGTTTGCCTTCCCAATAGTAGAGGGAGGTCGCACCGGGTAGCAGGGTCACGCAAGCAGCCAGCTTTTCCGCCAGCACTTTGGCGGCGAGATCCTGGGCGGTTGCTTCATCCGGGGCGGTACAGAGCACCACAACGGTATCGGGGATGGAAATATCCTGACTCTTTACATCAAGCATAAACACCTCGAAAGAACAGAGTAACCAGCAAAAGAGTGGTCACTATACAACGGACGAGGGAAGGATGTTAGTTAAAGCGGGGTGGGGAGGAGGAACTGCAGGGCGCCCAGGCACCCTGCAGGAAAAACTTACAGCATGAAGCTGCCCAGCAAGAAGCCGAAGCAGACAGCCAGAACCACACCCAGAGTACCCGGGATGAAGAACGGATGGTTAAAGACGAATTTACCGATGCGAGTTGTACCGGTGTCATCCATCTGAACTGCCGCAACCAGAGTTGGGTAGGTTGGCAGAATGAACAGGCCAGAAACCGCGGCGAAAGACGCAACAGCAGTCAGTGGGGAAACGTTCAGAGCCAGAGCCATCGGCATCAGTGCTTTAGCGGTTGCAGCCTGAGAGTACAGCAGTGCAGAAGCAAAGAAGAAGATGACAGCCAGCAGCCACGGATGACCCTGAATTACGCTACCTGCAGTATCTTTGATCCAGTCAATGTTGTGAGATACGAAGGTATCACCCAGCCATGCAACACCCAGGATACAAATACAGGCGCTCATACCGGCTTTGAAAGTGCTGGAGTTCAGGATGGAGTCAGTTTCAACGCGGCAGATGATCGTGGTCAGCGTCGCGATGCTCAGCATGATGATCAGGATTGCGTTGGTGGTGTTCATCAGCGGCTTAGCGACCAGACCGAGGCTTGGGCTGTTGACGATCGCATATACGACGACACAAACCACGCCCAGCAGGAACAACCAAACAGAAGTTTTTGCGCCCGCTTTGATTTCAACTTGTCTTTCACCACGCAGTTCAACCAGGCCTTCTTCCAGACGCTTACGATAAATCGGATCGTCAGACAGTTTGGAGTTGAACAGCGCAGTTACCAGGAAGGACATGACCAGAACAGCCAGCAGGGTGGATGGAATGACCACGGACAGCAGGTGAATGTAGCTGATGCCATGACCTTCCATTACGGAAGACATGTAAACCACGGCTGCGGAGATTGGAGAAGCCGTAATCGCAATCTGTGCAGAAACCACTGCAGTAGAGAGCGGGCGGCAAGGTTTGATCCCTTGTTCTTTCGCAACTTCAGCGATAACTGGCAGCGTTGCCAGAGAGATGTTGCCGGTACCTGCGAAGATAGTCAGGAAATAGGTCACGATAGGTGCAAGGATCGTGATGTATTTCGGGTTTTTACGCAGCAGTTTTTCAGTTTGATGAACCAGATAGTCCAGACCACCTGCAATCTGCATAGCTGAAATGGCAGCGATAACCGCCATGATGATGGAAATAACATCGAACGGGATATTACCGGGTTTTACGCCGATAGCGGCGAGAACCAGAACACCCAGCCCACCTGCAAATCCAATACCGATACCCCCAAGTCTGGCACCTAAAAAGATTGCCAGCAAAACGATGATAAGTTCTAAAACTATCATATTAGCCTTCCTTGTTGTTTAACAAGTTGATATTAAATTGTTGTTTTTAAGTAACTTCGAGTAAGAAAAAAGGCACGTCATCATGACGTGCCTTCTCCGGTACTACCCTACACGATTACTGTTCGCTTTCATCAGTATAACGTTTTGCTTTATAAGCAGGGTGCATCAGGTTCTGTGCAGAGAAGATATCGTCCAGTTCAGACTCGGTCAACAGACCGCGCTCCAGGACAACTTCACGTACGCTCTTACCAGTTTCGGCACAAATTTTACCGACGATGTCGCCGTTGTGGTGACCAATGAACGGGTTGAGGTAAGTAACGATGCCGATGGAGTTGAATACAAACGCTTCACAGACTTCTTTGTTAGCAGTGATACCACTAACGCATTTTTCCAGCAGGTTGTAGCAAGCATTGCTCAGAATGTGAATGGATTCAAACATTGCCTGACCAATGACCGGCTCCATTACGTTCAGCTGCAGCTGACCAGCTTCAGATGCCATGGTTACAGTGATGTCGTTACCGATGACTTTGAAGCACACCTGGTTTACGACTTCCGGAACAACCGGGTTCACTTTAGCTGGCATGATAGAAGAACCAGCCTGCAGTTCCGGCAGGTTGATCTCGTTCAGACCCGCACGCGGACCAGAGGAGAGCAAACGCAGGTCGTTACAGATTTTGGACATCTTCACAGCCAGACGTTTCAGTGCGCCGTGCACCATAACGTATGCGCCACAGTCAGAAGTTGCTTCAATCAGGTCTTCTGCCGGAACACAGGCGAAGCCGGTGACTTCAGCCAGTTTCTGTACTGCCAGCGGAGAGTACTCTTTCGGCGTGTTCAGACCAGTACCGATTGCTGTCGCGCCGAGGTTAACTTCCAGCAGCAGCTCAGCGGTACGGCTAATGTTTTTCACTTCTTCTTTCAACAGTACGCTAAAAGCATGGAATTCCTGACCGAGGGTCATCGGTACAGCATCCTGCAGCTGGGTACGACCCATTTTCAGGATGTCCTGGAATTCAACAGCTTTTTTCTCGAAGCCTTCGCGCAGCTGGTTCAGTGCATCAACCAGTTTGATGATGGATGCGTATACAGCGATACGGAAGCCAGTTGGGTATGCGTCGTTGGTAGACTGACATTTGTTAACGTGGTCGTTCGGGTTCAGGTACTGATATTCACCTTTCTGGTGACCCATCAGTTCCAGACCGATATTGGCCAGAACTTCGTTGGTGTTCATGTTGACGGAGGTACCCGCACCACCCTGGTAAACGTCTACCGGGAACTGATCCATGCATTTTCCGTTATTCAGGACTTCATCACACGCCGCGATGATGGCATTTGCCACACTCTTAGGAATGGTTTGCAGCTCTTTGTTGGCCATAGCCGCTGCCTTTTTAACCATTACCATACCGCGAACAAATTCAGGAATATCGCTGATTTTGTTGTTGCTAATGTAGAAGTTTTCAATCGCTCTCAGAGTATGGACACCGTAGTAGGCGTCCGCTGGAACTTCCCTGGTACCCAACAAGTCTTCTTCGATACGAATGTTGTTTAACATGTGAACCTTCTTTTTCAAGCTGCCAATGATTTGACTAAACACACAGGATATATGTGATTTCGATTGTTTCTCGACCGACGATTATCCCCTGCATCGGTCTGATACCCGAGATCATATGCTGGTTCAGGATTTCTACCGTAATCTGGATCACTTAAAGCGTGGAATTTACCCCTTATTTATTATTCTGTGAAATGGATCACCCCTTTGTGATTAACCCCAAATATTAGTGTACAAGCCACTTGAAATTTTGCTAACCACCACAATATCAAATCGATGCGATTAACATAATTTTTCGAACAGAAGTTGAACAAAACGGCTGTTATTAACAGGAGATCCCTTTGCGCTGGATACCATTACTTGCCATTTTTCTCTATGTTTACATAGAGATATCTATTTTTATTCAGGTTGCCCATGTGATGGGCGTCCTGATGACGCTGATTTTGGTTATTTTTACATCGGTTATCGGTATGTCTCTGGTTCGTAATCAGGGATTTAAGAACTTTTTACTGATGCAACAGAAAATGGCGGCAGGTGAAAGTCCGGCTGCGGAAATGATCAAAAGCGTATCGCTGATTATTGCCGGTCTGCTGTTGGTGCTGCCCGGATTTTTCACCGATTTCCTCGGTCTTCTTCTTTTATTACCCCCGGTGCAAAAACATCTGACGATGAAACTGCTGCCACATTTGCGTTTTTCGCGTATGCCTGGCGGTGGTTTTAGCGCCGGAACGGGTGGCGGTGAGACTTTTGATGGTGAATTTCAGCGCAAGGATGACAAGCGCGACAGCATCGAACATAAAGACGATCGTCGGGATTAAGCATCAGTATGTAGGCCGGATAAGCGTTAGCGCCATCCGGCAAAAGTGTTTATAGGCCGGATGACGGCGTCAACGTTGCCTTATCCGGCCTGCGGGGTAAAAACAGCCACAGTCCTGCCAGCATAATCAACGCGTACAGACTCTTCCAGCCGACCATCGCCAGTAGCAGTAGGCACAGCAGACCGCCAATGATCGCCAGTGCGCGATAATGCCCTTTCAGTAATCGACACCCCGCCAACATGCACAGCAAATAAATCATAATAAAGATGCCGTTGGCGTAGACGATTAACGCATCGAGATTGATTTGCAGCATATAGATGCACAGAGTACTGATTACGCAGCAGCCCAATACGGCGTTTAGCGCATTGCGCGGAAGGTGTCGGGGGGACAGACGAGCCAGATAACTCTCCGGCTTATACTGCGCTTGCGACCAGACCAGCCGGGCGAAGCTTTGTATATAAATGTTGAGGCTGGCAAAACAGGCCAGATAACCAATGATGCAGGCGACCCACAGAGCTTGTACGCCAAACAGTTGCACGACGATCTCCGGCAGCGACGCTGCGGCCGCCATTTGCTCGCCGTAGGCACCAAAATGGAGAACGACAACGGTGCATGCCCAATAAACAGACCCTGCCAGCAGCAGGCCGATCATCAGTGCGCGTGGGAAGTCTCGCTCCGGATTTTTGAATTCAGACGCCAGGTGAGCAAACGCTTCAAGGCCGACAAAGCACCAGAACATGACCGACAACGCGGCGAACAGGCCGGGAAGCTCAATATCGGTAATCGCAGGGAAGGGGATTTCGCCAGGTGTCAGATCGCCCGCCCACCAGATAGCAACAATCAGGGCAACAATCAGTCCTGCAATGACCGTTTGTAGATTCGCGCTGGAGCTTGCGCCGCGAGAGCCGATGTACCAAACCAATGCCAGCGTACCGAGCTCAGCCAGCAAAAGCTGCTCGTCATGCCAGCCAAACATCGCCTGACCGAATCCGGCGGCGATATGCAATGCCGCAGGCAAACCGACAGGAATGACCGACAAAAATAGCCATCCGGTGACGCGCTCCAGGCGTGAACCAAAGGCCATGCCGACAAAATGCGCCACACCGCCTGCGCTGGGAAAATGACGACCCAGTACGGCGAAGACAATCGCCACAGGAAAGACCAAAACAATCAGCACCGGCCATGCCCACAGGCTGTTGTTGCCCGCAACCAGTGCGGCCAGCGCGGGGACGGCAAAAACGCCTGTACCTAACAATGATGTCGACAACAGGCCAACGCCCTGAGCCAGTCCCAGCTCTTGTTTCAGTCCGCTCATAAGTTGTTATCCGGTTATGCCCATTGACCGGGCTACAGCGCAGATTTTTGATGGTATCACAATCAGATTTGCTTATGACGACGTGACTGAAATCGTTATGAAATGTGAGGTGCGTCGGCGTTTTGACGGGATTTTCTGCTGATAAAAAATTTTTTTCGCTTGCCCCCTTGAAGGCACAAAACCCCATCCCCATCTCTCTGGTCACTAGCCGGGAAACCGTTTACGGGCCGGCGTCACCCATAACTGATAAAGACTTTCTCAAAGGAGAGCTATCAATGAGTATTCGTCCGTTACATGATCGTGTGATCGTCAAACGTAAAGAAGTTGAATCCAAATCTGCTGGCGGCATCGTACTGACCGGTTCTGCAGCAGGTAAATCAACTCGTGGCGAAATCATCGCTGTCGGTAAGGGTCGCATCCTGGACAACGGTACCGTACAGCCGCTGGACGTGAAAGTCGGCGATATCGTTATTTTCAACGATGGCTACGGTGTTAAATCTGAGAAGATCGACAATGAAGAAGTGTTGATCATGTCTGAAAGCGACATCCTGGCGATTGTTGAAGCCTAATCCGCGAACGACACTGAACATACGAATTTAAGGGAAAGAGAAAATGGCAGCTAAAGACGTAAAATTCGGTAACGACGCTCGTGTGAAAATGCTGCGCGGCGTAAACGTACTGGCAGATGCAGTGAAAGTTACCCTCGGTCCAAAAGGCCGTAACGTAGTTCTGGATAAATCTTTCGGTGCACCGACCATCACTAAAGATGGTGTTTCCGTAGCACGTGAAATCGAACTGGAAGACAAGTTCGAAAACATGGGTGCGCAGATGGTGAAAGAAGTTGCCTCTAAAGCGAACGACGCTGCAGGTGACGGTACCACCACCGCAACCGTACTGGCTCAGTCCATCATCACTGAAGGTCTGAAAGCCGTTGCTGCGGGCATGAACCCGATGGATCTGAAACGTGGTATCGACAAAGCTGTCGCTGCTGCTGTTGAAGAACTGAAAGCACTGTCCGTACCGTGCTCCGACTCTAAAGCTATTGCTCAGGTTGGTACCATCTCCGCTAACTCCGACGAAACCGTAGGTAAACTGATCGCTGAAGCGATGGACAAAGTCGGTAAAGAAGGCGTGATCACCGTTGAAGACGGTACCGGTCTGCAGGACGAACTGGACGTGGTTGAAGGTATGCAGTTCGACCGTGGCTACCTGTCTCCTTACTTCATCAACAAGCCGGAAACTGGCGCAGTAGAACTGGAAAGCCCGTTCATCCTGCTGGCTGACAAGAAAATCTCCAACATCCGCGAAATGCTGCCGGTTCTGGAAGCTGTAGCGAAAGCAGGCAAACCGCTGCTGATCATCGCTGAAGATGTTGAAGGCGAAGCGCTGGCAACTCTGGTTGTTAACACCATGCGCGGTATCGTGAAAGTCGCTGCGGTTAAAGCACCTGGCTTCGGCGATCGTCGTAAAGCAATGCTGCAGGATATCGCTACCCTGACCGGTGGTACCGTTATCTCTGAAGAGATCGGTATGGAGCTGGAAAAAGCAACTCTGGAAGATCTGGGTCAGGCGAAACGCGTTGTTATCAACAAAGACACCACCACCATCATCGATGGCGTGGGCGACGAAGCTGCAATTCAGGGTCGCGTGACTCAGATTCGTCAGCAGATCGAAGAAGCAACTTCCGACTATGACCGTGAAAAACTGCAGGAGCGCGTAGCGAAACTGGCAGGCGGCGTTGCGGTTATCAAAGTTGGTGCTGCGACTGAAGTTGAAATGAAAGAGAAGAAAGCCCGCGTTGAAGATGCCCTGCACGCTACCCGTGCTGCTGTAGAAGAAGGTGTGGTTGCTGGTGGTGGTGTTGCGCTGATTCGCGTAGCGTCTAAAATTGCCGGCCTGAAAGGTCAGAACGAAGACCAGAACGTAGGTATCAAAGTTGCGCTGCGCGCAATGGAATCCCCACTGCGTCAAATCGTACTGAACTGCGGCGAAGAGCCGTCTGTAGTGGCTAACACCGTGAAAGCTGGTGACGGTAACTACGGTTACAACGCTGCAACTGAAGAATACGGCAACATGATCGACATGGGTATCCTGGATCCAACCAAAGTAACTCGTTCTGCTCTGCAGTACGCGGCTTCTGTTGCGGGTCTGATGATCACCACCGAGTGCATGGTTACCGACCTGCCGAAAGGCGATGCGCCTGACTTAGGTGCTGCCGGTATGGGTGGCATGGGTGGAATGGGCGGCATGATGTAATTTAATCTTCATACTTCAAGCCGCAGGTTCGTTGGCCGCGTTCGTTCACCCCAGTCACTTACTCATGTAAGCTCCGGGGGATTCATGAACTTGCCGCCTGCCTGCAACTTGAATTATTTGATTAAATACGCATCTCGCGAAAAATGAGAAACCCTCGGGCAGAAATGTCTGGGGGTTTTTCTTTTGGTCATCTTTTTAGTATATGATTCAGCTACGGACATAAGGTCCAACTAATTGAATATGGGGAATGACATGCACGTGAAATATTTAGCAGGGATCGTTGGTGCCGCGCTACTGATGGCGGGTTGTAGCTCCAGCAATGAACTGAGTTCAGCCGGGCAAAGCGTACGTTTTGTTGAAGACAAGCCTGGCGCAGAGTGCCAATTGATAGGCACTGCAACCGGTAAGCAAAGCAACTGGCTTTCAGGCCAGCACGGCGAAGAGGGCGGCTCAATGCGTGGCGCAGCAAACGATCTGCGTAACCAGGCTGCGGCAATGGGCGGTAACGTGATTTATGGCGTCAGCAGCCCATCGCAGGGAATGCTGTCCAGCTTTGTTCCTACCGCCAGTGAGATGATTGGACAGGTTTATAAGTGCCCTAATTGAGAACTGCTGCTGATGCCGGATGGCGACGCTAAAGCGTCTTATCCGGCCTACGGTACGAATGATCGTAGGCCTGATAAGCGCAGCGCCATCAGGCATTCTGAGTCTTATGCGCAGACTGAACGCGTAAATGATGCAATGCGCGCAGGCACTGATCCTGATTGAGCTTTTGCGTCTTATCACCCGTCAACGTTCTGACAAACACCTGGCACGGTACACCGGCAAGTTTTTTCAGCCGCGGGCTGAAGTCGAGAAGGCGGCGAGTAATGGCTTCGGCTTCTTTGCTACCGGAAAGGGCGCGAGTTTTCACGATCGAACCACAGAACTGGGCTTTTCCTTTATCATCTGTATAGCGGTAAATAATCGCCAGATAATGATTAAACAGGTTATGTTTCCATTCGGGTTGTGTATAAGAGTCGTATTCCAGATTGTCGTTTTGCTGACAATCAACATCGTACAGCGGCAGGAAATCCAGCAGCGATGTTATTCGTAGCGCGAGTTCTCTCATGCCAGCATTATTTATTGCGTGAATAATTGCATGCGCCAGCACCTGAATCTGTAATTCATTAACCAGTAATTCGCATGTTTGTCCGTCATGCAACGTCAGAGAAAATGTTAAATTCTCGCCTTTGTCATCCACTAACATCAGCGAATTTATGCGGCGGTTAATATCCGCATTTTTTAGTTCATCTTCCTGAATTGACGGGATATTCTCGTGCATTTTTTTGCTGGCTTTATCACATGCCTTTTCATATTGTATACGCTCGTCTTTGTTTAGCTGAGAAATAGCGTACAGCCGGCTCTCCAGCGCAATAAGCAGGTCTCTAAGTCCAAGTGGAGAGAGAAAAAAGAGTGATTCCTTGTTTCTTGGTTCTTTTATTTTTAATACCATGGCAACAAATTCATTCTTTTGACGAATAATGCCAGTATTAATGCCCTTAATACTTATAGCCATAAAAGGTTCTCCCTAACCATATATTTATTAATATTCTGCATTTGAAATTATTGATAAAATTTGCGAATGAATGATTTAACTGCGCTAATTAAAATAGCACAGATTAAAAGCGAGGCTCCACTTGTGGGGATTTAAATAATAAGTAATCGTGGTGAGTGTCCGGAATCGGACACTCAGTAATGGCTATTGTTGACGTAACTGCAGATCCAGCGGTGTTTTACTTGGCTCTCCACCAATTTCACGCGCCAGTTTGGGGACCATATAGCCGGAAACTAGCGTCAGAAGCTCACGCATAATGCGACGCGCTTCATCGTCGCTTACCATAAAGTGTGCGGCACCCTGCACTTTATCCAGCACGTGCAGGTAATAGGGCATTACACCGGCATCAAACAGTGCGTTGCTAAGGTTAGCCAGGGTTTGTGCGTTATCGTTCACGCCTCGCAGCAATACGCTCTGGTTGAGTAACGTAACGCCCGCGGCGCGCAGACTGCTCATCGCCTGGCGAAACGTCTCATCAATTTCATTGGCATGGTTAATGTGATTGACCAGCAGAATTTGCAAGGAGGAGTGCGCAAAACGCTCGACCAGTCCTTCTGTAATGCGCGCCGGGATCACTATCGGCAAACGGCTGTGAATACGCAGACGCTTAATGTGCGGGATAGCTTCCAGTTGCGTGAGCAACCAGTCCAGTTCGTGGTCCTTGGCCATTAACGGATCGCCACCAGAGAAGATGATTTCATCCAGCTCAGGGTGCGCGTTAATGTAGTCGATGGCGACCTGCCAGTTGCGCTTATTGCCCTGATTTTCGGCGTATGGGAAATGCCGGCGGAAGCAATAGCGACAATTTACCGCGCAACCGCCTTTAACCAGCAGCAGTGCCCGATTGCGATATTTATGCAGCAGACCGGGAACCACGCTGTGCTGTTCTTCCAGTGGGTCGGTTGAGTAGCCTGGCGCGGCCACAAACTCTTCCTGGGCAGTCAGTACCTGACGTAAAAGCGGATCGTCCGGGTTGCCTTTCTCCATGCGGGCAATAAACGCACGCGGCACGCGCAGGGCGAAAAGCCGTCTCGCGTCGCGTCCGGCCAACAGTTTTTCATCTGCATCTATGTTCAAAAGATGCAGAAGTTCATCGGGATCGGTCACAACATCGGCAAGTTGCGATAACCAATCTTCTCTGGATGGGGTATTTAGGGTTACAATATGCGCCATTTTGTGGCTTAGCTACCAGTTAACAATTTTCAGAGGGCCTTATGGCAACGTACTATAGCAACGATTTTCGTGCTGGTCTTAAAATCATGTTGGACGGCGAACCTTATGCGGTTGAAGCCAGCGAATTCGTTAAACCAGGTAAAGGCCAGGCGTTTGCGCGCGTTAAGCTGCGTCGCCTGCTGACCGGTACTCGCGTAGAGAAAACCTTCAAGTCTACTGACTCCGCTGAAGGCGCAGACGTAGCCGACATGAACCTGACCTTCCTGTATAGCGACGGTGAGTTCTGGCACTTTATGAATAACACCACTTTCGAACAGCTGGCTGCAGACGAGAAAGCGGTAGGCGATAACGCTAAATGGCTGCTGGACCAGGCTGAATGCATCGTGACCCTGTGGAACGGTCAGCCGATCTCCGTAACTCCGCCGAACTTCGTTGAGCTGGAAGTTGTTGAAACCGACCCAGGTCTGAAAGGCGATACCGCTGGTACTGGCGGCAAACCGGCTACCCTGTCTACCGGCGCAGTCGTTAAAGTTCCGCTGTTCGTACAGATCGGCGAAGTGATCAAAGTGGATACCCGCTCCGGCGAATACGTTTCTCGCGTAAAATAAGTCTTCCATTTGATCTTATGGCGCAGGTTGCTGCGCCATACTTTTTCCAGGGCAGGAATGATGAAACGTCTTCTCGGTCTTGTAATGCTACTCCTTTTCACCAGCACCCTTCTGACAGGATGCAATACCGCACGCGGCTTCGGTGAAGACATCAAACATCTTGGCAACTCAATTTCACACGCCGCCAGCTAATCCTTTCATATAGTCTTAAAAACGGTTGTTTATCCATCACACTCCCGGATCTTGTCTATTATTAAGTAGCTATACACAAACAATATTGGCTAGAAAAGGAAGACGTTATGGTTAAGAAGACAATTGCTGCGATCTTTTCTGTGTTGGTACTTTCTTCCGTTTTAACCGCGTGTAATACCACACGAGGCGTAGGACAGGATATCTCTGAAGGCGGTAGCGCAATCTCTGGTGCAGCGACAAAAGCTCAGCAATAGCAATAATGAAGAACGGTACGACGTCGTGTCGTACCGTTAATCACCCTTCCTTGGGAGTGACAGGAACGGCGAGAAGCGGTTCCCCAGGTGCAGTTTCATACGGATATTCCGCTTATAGGTGTAGACCGTTTTGCCATGAATGCTGAGCGCGGCGGCAATGGCATTGTTACTCACACCATCCATCCACATTGATAATACTTTCTCCTCTTGCGGCGTAAGCAAAGGCGTGGCGTTTTTGGCTATTTCTAATGCGGGGCGAACCTGAAGCGCTTCCTGAATTGTGTGGGAGAGTGTGTTCAGCGTGGTGTGCTTGGTCAAGACCGAATGGGCTACGGATTGAGAGGGCACGATGGGGGCATGCTGTCTGTCTGCTGATTGCAGTAAAATCAGTGGGATGACGCCACAACTCATAAAAAAAGGTTTAATTGGCGGACTGGAGTGCGTCTCGCTAATAAAACTGTATAAATCCGCGATCACCAGATGCGGTTTCCATTGCAAAATATGCTCTTTTGCTAACAGGAGATTATTGATTCCTGATACCAGAAATGAGGAGCTGAACCTGCCAGAATGATTAAGCAAGGCCTCTATCCCTGTGCGGGTAAAGTGGCACCGGTCAATCACTAAAATTTTAAGCATAAACGTTTCGCATTCAGAAGAGGGGCAATCGACTTTCTGGTTTCAGAAAGCCCTTCATCATAGAGAACTCCGATGAGTGCCAAATGCGGGAACTACGCCGCTAATTATGCTTAATTCTTGCTTTTAGCAGGCAGTGAATAAAAAGGTTGAAATTCATTTTCTTCCGGGCAAAAATGCCATTTCACACATCAGCTTTGCAGGACGACCTGCAAACGCTTCATTCACCGGGGACGGCCCCATAGTTCTGGAGCCTGATATGTCCTGGATCGTTTTATTAATTGCAGGTTTGCTCGAAGTCGTATGGGCGATTGGCCTGAAATACACCCACGGTTTTACGCGTCTTACGCCAAGCATTATCACTATTGCGGCGATGATCGTCAGCATCGCCATGCTCTCCTGGGCAATGCGCACGTTGCCTGTTGGAACAGCTTATGCGGTCTGGACCGGTATTGGCGCTGTTGGGGCGGCCATTACAGGGATTTTACTGCTGGGTGAGTCTGCCAGCCCGGCACGTTTGCTGAGCCTTGGGCTGATCGTTGCTGGTATTATTGGTCTGAAGCTGAGCACTCACTAAGCGCCAGGCTGTTTCACCCAAATCAGTTTATTCACTTCAAACCCTTCCCGGGTCGCGATGGCTAACATTTGCTGTTTCATTTCATCTGAAATAGTAGGGGTCCGTGAAAGGATCCACAGGTAGTCGCGATCCGGGCCACAAACCAGCGCGTGACGATATTCCCGGTCGAGTGCAATTACGTTATACCCGCCATAGAAGGGGCCGAAAAAAGAAACCTTAAGCGCGGCTCTGCTTGGGTCGCCGGTGAAATAGGCTTTCCCTTCCGTTTTCTGCCACATCTCCCTGTCAGGGTTATAGCCCTTGTTAATAACGTTGATGCCGCCGTCGTCGCGCAAGCTGTATGTTGCGGTCACTTTATCCAATCCGCGCTCGAAACGATGGTCGAAGCGCGCAATTTCATACCAGGTTCCCAGATAGCGTTTGGCATCAAAGTTATTTACCACGGTAACGCCTTTCGGCGGTGTCGGGGAGCTACACGCGACAACCAGGAATGCAGCCGTAACTGCAGCAACGACGGGCAAAATGCGCATGGGATTTTCCTTGCTGTATTTTTGTTAAGTGTAGATGACAACAGGAAAAAAAGAGAAAGAAAGGAGGCCCAATATCCTGGGCCTCATCGTTAGTTATTGCAGCTTTTCAAGAATGCGCCAGGCCGCCTCGACACGGACAGGGTTAGGATAGCTTTTGTTTGCCAGCATCACGATGCCAAGGTTTTTTTCTGGAACGAAGGCTACGTAGCTGCCAAATCCTCCAGTGGATCCCGTTTTATGCACCCATGAGGCTTTCACAGCGGGGGCAGGCGGGTTTACCTCAACGGCGGGAAGCGCTGCCAATGCCACTTTGCTGTCGCTACCGTTGATGATTGAATCAGCTTTCAGCGGCCAGTTCAGCATCTCCCAGCCTAATCCCTGGTACATATCGCCAATACGCCAGTAGCGAGACTGCGCAAGCGCAATGCCCTGCTGGAGCGTTTTCTCCTGAACGCGGCTGGCGTCCATGTTGACCTGAACCCAGCGGGCCATATCAATAACGCTGGATTTCACGCCATAGGCTTCGGCGTCAAGTTGTCCCGGAGAAACGTGTACAGCCTTCCCTTCGCGATAGCCCCAGGCATAATCTTTTTGTTCGTTCTGCGGAACTGTAATCCAGGTATGCGCCAGTTTTAATGGTTGCAGGACGCGTCTGGTCATTGCCTCTTCGTAACTCATTCCTGAGGGTTTCACCGCCAGCGCGCCAAACAGACCAATGCTGGAGTTAGCGTAAAGACGCTTAGCGCCCGGGGCCCATTGCGGCTGCCAGTTTTGATAAAAACGCAGTAATGCGGCTTTATCCGTAACGTCATCGGGGATCTGCAGCGGCAGGCCGCCTGCCGTGTAGGTGGCTAAGTGCAGCAGGCTGATACCCTGCCACTGTTTGCCTGTCAGTTCTGGCCAGTATTTCGTGACCGGATCGCTGAGCTTAATTTCGCCACGGGCGATAGCATCGCCGCCCAACACGCCGTTAAACGTCTTACTGACCGACCCTAGCTCAAACAGAGTTTGCTGCGTGACTGGGTGGTTATTGGTGATATCGGCTTTACCCCAGGTGAAATAATAGGGTTTTCCCTGGTAGATAACGGCAACGGCCATACCCGGAATAGCCTGCTCCTGCATCAACGGGGTGATGGTGCGATTAACGATATCGGCAATCTGTTGTTCTGTTTTGGCGGCGGCAAACGTGGAGAAAGGGGCTGTCAGCAGCAGAGCGCAGCATAACGATTTTTTCATCATGAAATCAGTTCCGTAATTAAAAGCAAAAGGGTGTCCGGGCCCGTCAGACGCAATCAGTGTGTTTGATTTGCACCGTGTTGACAAACGGTTAAATTTAGCAGCAGATATAAGTTTTTCTAACAGGCCGGATGATGACGCGTAGCTATATCCCTCTTAACTCGCTGCGGGCTTTTGAAGCCGCGGCCAGACATCTCAGTTTTACCCGCGCCGCGATTGAGCTCAACGTGACGCATTCTGCCATCAGTCAGCATGTAAAAGCACTGGAGCAGCAGCTAAATTGTCAGCTTTTTGTGCGCGGTTCTCGTGGATTAATGTTGACCACTGAAGGGGAAAGTCTGTTACCTGTACTTAATGACTCTTTCGATCGTATGGCGGGGATGCTGGATCGTTTTGCCACCAAACAGACCCAGGAAAAACTTAAAATTGGCGTGGTGGGGACCTTTGCGGTTGGGTGTCTGTTTCCTCTACTGGGCGATTTTAAGCGCAGTTACCCGCATATTGATTTGCATATTTCTACCCATAATAACCGCGTGGATCCCGCTGCCGAAGGGCTGGATTATACCATTCGCTACGGAGGGGGAGCCTGGCACGATACCGACGCGCAATATTTATGTAGCGCGTTGATGTCTCCACTGTGTTCGCCAACATTGGCTTCGCAGATTCAAACGCCTGCGGACATCCTGAAATTTCCGTTATTACGATCGTATCGGCGGGATGAATGGACGCTTTGGATGCAGGCCGCCGGAGAGGCGCCCCCGTCACCGACGCACAACGTGGTGGTGTTTGATTCGTCCGTCACCATGCTGGAAGCCGCGCAGGCGGGGATCGGTGTGGCAATTGCACCAGTCAGAATGTTCACGCATTTACTCAGTAGGGAACGAATCGTTCAACCGTTTTTAACGCAGATTGATTTGGGAAGTTACTGGATAACGCGTTTGCAATCGCGTCCGGAGACACCCGCGATGCGTGAATTTTCCCGTTGGTTGACAGGAATACTGCACAAATAAAAAGGCCCGCCAATGGCGGGCCTGATAATTAACGCATGTACTTAGATGGTCAGAATACCAATAGCCGTTACAACGGTCAGGATTGCTGCCAGTCCGTAGAAGACCCATTTGCCAGCAGGCACGTGGATTTTCAGGTCATGCATCGCGTGGTGCATACGGTGTAAACCACACCACAGCGGCAGAACGATCATCAGGAACAGAAACGCACGTCCGATGAAGCTCTGAGCGAATGCCAGTACGCGTTCATAGCTGAAAGCATCAGGAACAAAGCCCAGCGGCAGCATAATACCTACCAGCAGGATCATTACTGGCGCAATGATTGCGCTCCACATACCGCCTGCACCAAACAGGCCCCAGAATACGGGTTCGTCAGAGCGTTTTGGATTTGGATTAATCATTCCGGACTCCTTACCAGAACAGGGCAACAAACAGTATGACCACTGTCGCAACCACAGTAACTGCCCAGAGACCTTTGATGATCGGCTCTGGCCCCATTTTTTCGTCTTTAACGATGATGTTGGCTGCTTTTGGCGCCAGCTCAAACCAGGTTTTGGTATGCAGCAGCGCTGCTGCCAGGGCGATAATGTTAAGGATTACCACCACCGGGTTTTGCAAAAAGGCGACAAAGCCCATCCAGGACTCTGCACCATGCTTGAGTGCAAACAGGCCGATAATCAGTTCAATGCTGAACCAGACTGCCGGAACTGCCGTGCCTTCACGCAGCATGTAAAAACGATAAAATGGCAGCTTTTTCCACCAGGTGGACGTCATTGGCCGCACATAGGCTTTACGTTTAGTCGTCATCGTGCACTCCTTAGCGTGGTTTCAGGGTAGCGATAAGAAAGTCTTTTGAACTTTCAACTTTACCCTGCTGAATGGCCGCAGCCGGATCGACGTGTTTCGGGCAGACTTCGGAGCAGTAGCCCACGAAAGTACAGGTCCAGACGCCGTTCGGGCTGTTCAACTGAGCCATACGCTCCTTCTTACCGTGGTCGCGGCTATCTTCGTTGTAACGATGCGCCAGCGTAATCGCAGCCGGTCCAATGAACTCAGGGTTCAGGCCGAACTGCGGACACGCGGCATAGCACAGACCACAGTTGATGCAACCGGAGAACTGATGATACTTCGCCATCTGCGCCGGAGTCTGGGTGTTTGGACCCTGATCCGGTGTACGCGGGTTACCGATAATGTACGGTTTGATCGCTTCCAGGCTTTCGATAAAGTGCGTCATGTCGACGACCAGATCGCGTTCAATCGGGAAGTTGCCCAGCGCTTCAACCTTCATGCCGTTGGTGTAATCACGCAGGAAGGTTTTGCATGCCAGTTTCGGTACATTGTTGACCATCATGCCGCAGGAGCCGCAGATCGCCATACGGCAGGACCAGCGGTAGCTCAGGTCCGGTGCCAGGTTATCCTTGATGTAGCCCAGCGCATCCAGCAGTGACGTGGTTTCATCATAAGGAACTTCGTAGAAAGCACTGTGCGGCGCGGTATCGGTTTCCGGGTTATAGCGCACCACCTCAACTTTCAGGTTTTTCATCTCAGCCATTCGCCTTCTCCTTCTTATCGGCTGCTTCCGCTTCGCCACCGTAAACACGTTTAGCTGGTGGCAGAGTGGTGATTTTCACGTCGCTGTATTCCAGGCGAGTCGTGCCGTCAGCATCGCGGAAGGCGAGGGTGTGTTTGAGGAAGTTCACATCGTCACGCTCGGTGCAGCCTTCATCCAGACGCTGGTGCGCGCCGCGGGATTCTTTACGCGCCAGAGCAGAGTGCGCCATACATTCAGCAACGTTCAGACCGTGACCCAGTTCGATGGTATACAGCAGGTCGGTGTTGAAGACGCTGGAGGTATCAGTGATACGTACGCGCTTGAAGCGTTCCTGCAGTTCTGCCAGCTTATCAACGGTTTTCTGCATGAGTTCCGGCGTACGGTAGATACCGCAACCTTCTTCCATGGACAGGCCCATTTCGTCACGGATCTTAGACCAGTTTTCGTTACCTTCCTGGTTAACCAGATCTTTCAGACGTTTTTCAACGTCAGCAACCTGTGCATCAAGAGCGGCACTGTTTGCAGCGCCAGCCGTTGCAGCGCGTTCTGCTGCCTGCTCACCGGCCATACGACCGAAGACCACCAGTTCTGCCAGGGAGTTAGAGCCCAGACGGTTAGCGCCATGCAGACCAACAGAGGAACATTCGCCGACAGCGAACAGACCTTTAATGCGGGTTTCACAGTGCTGATCGGTTTCGATACCGCCCATGGTGTAGTGCGCGGTCGGACGTACCGGGATCGGTTCTTTAACCGGATCGACACCCACGTAAGCTTTTGCCAGTTCGCAGATGAACGGTAAACGTTCGAGCAGTTTTTTCTCGCCGAGGTGACGCAGGTCGAGGTGAACCACATCGCCACGCGGAGTGGAAATGGTGTTGCCTTTGCGCCATTCGTGCCAGAACGCCTGAGAAACTTTGTCGCGCGGACCGAGTTCCATGTATTTGTTTTTTGGCTCGCCCAGCGGGGTTTCCGGACCCATGCCGTAGTCTTGCAGATAACGGTAGCCGTTTTTGTTGACCAGAATACCGCCTTCACCACGGCAGCCTTCAGTCATCAGGATACCGGAGCCTGGCAGACCTGTTGGGTGATATTGAACGAATTCCATATCACGCAGCGGAACGCCGTGGCTCAGCGCCATGCCCATACCGTCACCGGTTACGATGCCGCCGTTGGTGTTGTAACGGTAAACACGACCTGCGCCGCCCGTTGCCATAACAACAGCGTTAGCACGGATTTGCACCAGCGTGCCTTCCATCATGTTCATGGCAACCAGGCCGCGAGCATGACCGTCGTCAACCAGGATATCCAGAACGAAGTGTTCGTCAAAGCGCTGAATCTGCGGGAACTGCAAAGATGTTTGGAACAGCGTATGCAGCATGTGGAAGCCGGTCTTATCCGCGGCAAACCAGGTACGCTCGATTTTCATGCCGCCGAAGCGACGTACGTTGACGCTACCGTCTTCACGACGGCTCCACGGGCAGCCCCATTGTTCCAGTTGCGTCATTTCAGTTGGGCAGTGGTGGACAAAGTAATCCACGACATCCTGCTCACACAGCCAGTCTCCGCCTGCTACCGTATCGTGAAAATGGTAGTCAAAGCTGTCATGATCCTGCGCGACAGCAGCAGAGCCGCCTTCGGCAGCAACGGTATGGCTGCGCATTGGGTACACTTTTGAGATCAGTGCGATTTTAGCGTTGGGATTTGCTTGTGCGGCAGCAATTGCAGCACGTAATCCCGCGCCACCGGCGCCTATAATGGCAAGATCGGCTTGAAAGGTTTGCACGACATTCCTCCAGATTGTTGTTATTTCATCCCTGCCTGAAATCAGATGCTTCATCGGCTTCAAACAGGTTATGAACGCGTTTCCACTGCTCCTTTATAGGTACAATAGTATAGTCTTAGGGATGTGCGGGAAATTTGACGTGTTCGATTTTTTTAGCGTGTCATAGGGGGGAATTATCATTGAATTTGATTAATTTAATTACTAAACCACCCTAAGTCGCTTTTTTTATCCAATTGCCAGTGATGATTAGTGCTGCCTGAAATTTGTCTCGTTAGCGCGATACGAGTAGACTTCGTGCCCTTGTCATAAATCGGAGAAACAACCATGAGCGAAACGGCAACCTGGCAGCCGAGCGCGTCCATCCCCAATCTGTTAAAACGTGCAGCAATTATAGCGGAGATTCGCCGCTTTTTTGCCGATCGTGGCGTGCTTGAGGTTGAGACCCCTTGTATGAGTCAGGCAACGGTAACGGACATCCACCTGTTCCCGTTCGAAACGCGTTTCGTTGGCCCTGGACACTCCCAGGGAATGAATCTCTATTTAATGACCAGCCCTGAATACCATATGAAGCGCCTGCTGGTGGCAGGATGCGGCCCGGTGTATCAACTGTGCCGCAGCTTCCGTAATGAAGAGATGGGGCGCCATCATAACCCTGAATTCACCATGCTTGAGTGGTATCGTCCGCACTACGATATGTATCGCCTGATGAATGAAGTGGATGATTTGCTCCAGCAGGTGCTGGACTGCTCACCTGCGGAAAGCCTTTCTTACCAGCAGGCCTTCCAGCGCCATCTGGAGATTGACCCGCTGTCTGCGGATAAAACCCAACTGCGGGAAGTGGCGGCGAAATTGGATCTCAGCAATATCGCTGATACCGAAGAAGACCGGGATACCTTACTGCAACTGCTGTTTACGATGGGTGTTGAACCGCATATTGGTAAAGACAAGCCGACATTTGTGTATCATTTCCCGGCCAGCCAGGCATCACTGGCGCAAATCAGTACCGAAGATCACCGCGTGGCTGAACGTTTCGAGGTTTATTTCAAAGGTATTGAGCTGGCGAATGGTTTCCATGAATTAACCGACGCGCGCGAACAGCAGCAGCGGTTTGAACAGGATAACCGCAAACGTGCCGCACGAGGCTTACCACAGCAACCTATCGATACCAACCTGCTGGAAGCGCTGAAAGTCGGCATGCCGGATTGCTCAGGCGTGGCGCTGGGCGTTGACCGTCTGGTGATGCTGGCGCTGGGCGCAGAGAGCCTGGCCGAGGTAATCGCATTTACCGTCGATCGCGCATAACTTACTCTTCTGCAATACAAAGTGGTGGCTTAATCGCCACTTTGTAGCATATTTTTTCATTTCCCCTCCAATGGCCACAATTTACACCTGGATATTTGATATCGTTTAGGTATCAATTCTGTGTTGATTTTTTTATCGCTGAACTCTGCAAAGAGAGCAGTGCCAACCGGTGAGCGGCGTTTGTTAAACGCTTGCCAGAGTAAGGGATGGTTTAATGACCCAAACAATAAAAAAGATGAGCCTGATAGGTCTCATTCTCATGATATTTACGTCAGTTTTCGGTTTTGCTAATAGCCCCTCCGCGTTCTATTTAATGGGGTATAGTGCAATACCGTGGTATATATTTTCTGCATTATTATTCTTTATTCCATTTGCTTTAATGATGGCGGAAATGGGTTCTGCCTATCGGAAAGAAGAGGGGGGAATCTATTCGTGGATGAATAATAGCGTTGGACCACGCTATGCGTTTATCGGCACGTTTATGTGGTTTTCTTCTTATGTGATCTGGATGGTTAGTACTGCGGCGAAAGTCTGGGTACCTTTTTCAACCTTCTTGTTTGGCGCAGATATGACGCAGCACTGGCGTATTGCAGGGCTTGAGCCTACGCAGGTTGTCGGACTGCTCGCAGTCGGTTGGATGATCCTGGTGACCTGCGTGGCATCCCGGGGTATTAATAAGATTGCGCGTATTACGGCTGTAGGTGGAATTGCCGTAATGTGTCTTAATTTAGTTCTGTTGTTAGTGAGTGTCGCTATTTTGTTATTAACTGGTGGCCACTTTGCACAGGATATTAATTTCATCTCTTCGCCTAATCCCGGATATCAGTCTGGACTGGCAATGTTGTCATTTGTTGTGTTTGCCATTTTTGCTTACGGCGGAATTGAAGCTGTGGGGGGACTGGTTGATAAAACAGAAAAACCAGAAAAGAACTTTGCAAAAGGCATTGTCTTTGCCGCTATTGTCATTTCTGTTGGTTATTCACTGGCCATCTTTTTATGGGGCGTTAGCACCAACTGGCAGCAGGTATTAAGTAATAGCTCAGTTAACCTCGGGAATATTACCTATATCCTGATGAAAAGCCTCGGAATGACGTTGGGTAACGCGCTACATCTTTCCCCTGATGCCGCAATGGTGATGGGCGTATGGTTTGCACGTATTACCGGGCTTTCCATGTTCCTTGCCTACACCGGCGCTTTTTTCACCCTCAGCTACTCACCGCTGAAAGCGATTATTCAGGGCACGCCGAAGGCGTTGTGGCCCGCGCCGATGACCAAACTGAATGCCGTAGGGATGCCGACGACGGCAATGTGGTTACAGTGCCTGCTGGTGAGCCTGTTTATCCTGTTGGTTTCATTTGGTGGCGATACGGCTTCGGCGTTCTATAACAAACTGACGCTGATGGCGAACGTCTCGATGACGCTGCCGTATCTGTTCCTGGCGCTGGCGTTTCCGTTCTTTAAATCCCGTCCGGGTCTGGAAAGGCCGTTTGTTGTCTTTAAAACCCGAGCGGCGACGCTGCTGGCAACGGGAGTGGTCGTGCTGGTGGTGACGTTTGCTAACGTGTTCACCATCATCCAGCCGGTAATTGAAGCCGGAGACTGGAACAGCGCACTGTGGATGACCGGCGGTCCGATCTTCTTCTCACTGCTGGCGATGGCGATTTATCAGAACTACAGCCGTCGCACGACCAACGAGCCTGAGTGGGCGGTGGAATAAAGGCCATCTGGCGTTTATTGCCTGTTGCCGATCCGGACGCATATTAAGCCCGAAAATGTCTGTGGTCGGCGATGAAATGCCCGATGGCGCAAGCTTATCGGGCCTACAGGTTAATTGCAGACCCGTAGGCCGGATTAGACCCAACGGGTCGCCATCCGGCATTTCTTGCCTGCATTGTGCGTTACAAACTCCCTGCCGGGCGACTGCCTCTTCCTGCAGAACTTAATGTTCTCCCTGTTTGCTTACCGCCGAGGCTCTCCAGACGCATCTGGAACGGAGGGAACGGCATATCAATACCGTGCTCGCGGAAGCCTGCCAGAATTAGCTGGTGGATTTCATGGCGCAGCGGCATGCGATGCCCCATCTCGGCGGCATAAATACGCAGTTCGAAGATTTGAATCCCCTGCTGCAGGTCAACCAGGAAGACTTCAGGTGCCGGATTATCGATAACCAGCGAACAGCGCTGCGCGGCAGTCAGCAGGATCTGCGTAACCTCCTCGCTGTTCGCCTCTGACGGTGCCGGGATGGTTAACACCACACGGGTGACCGAATCGGATAACGACCAGTTGATAAACTGTTCGGTGATAAAGGCTTTGTTGGGCACGATGATCTCTTTGCGGTCCCAGTCGCTGATAGTGGTGGCGCGGGTATTAATTTTCGTCACGCTACCGGTAAGATCGCGAATCGTCACCGTGTCGCCAATGCGGATTGGTTTTTCAAACAGGATAATCAGGCCGGAAATAAAGTTGGCGAAGATCTCCTGCAAACCAAAGCCCAGACCGACACCGAGAGCCGCCACCAGCCATTGCAGTTTGGACCATTCAATACCGATCATCGAGAAACCAACCAGACCGCCAATCAGCATCAGCAAATACTTGGTAATGGTGGTGATGGCATAACCGGTGCCGGGGGTTAAATCCAGATGTTGCAGTAGTGCCAGCTCCAGTAGTGCGGGTAGGTTGCGCACTAACTGGGTGGTGATGATGAATACCAGAATCGCGATAAGCACCGCGCCCAGCGTTATCGGTTCTAAGCTTTCCACGCCCTGAACCGTGGAGGTGACATCCCACAATGAGATGTTTTCCAGGAAGCCGAAAGCGGAGTGAATTTCTGACCACAGTACAATGACCGAGAGCAGGGCGATAAGCATCAGGATAGAACGCACCAGGCGCAGCGATTGCGCGCTGATAGCATCCAAATCCACTTCGCTTTCATCAACGTCGATCGCGCCTTCAAGGCTGGTGGAATGCGGCGGTTCTTCTTCGCCCCGCGCGCGCTGCGCCAGCATTTCAGCGCGTCGATGCTTGGCGCGGTCAAACGCCAGGCGGCGACGCTGAATCAGCATCCAACGGCGGATAACGTGATACACCACCAGTAATAAGAACCAAATCGCTACAGACGTTTCCAGACGTGCCAGCAAGGCTTGTGATGTGGCGAGGTAGCCTACTGCCGCGGCGAGAATGGCAATCAGCGGCGCACCCATCAGCATATTCCACAGCATGCTGTTGACCATGTTATCGCTGTTGCCCTCTTTATCGAGGTACAGCGGTATCCCGGCGCGTTTCAGGCTCAGGGTTACGACAGCCAGCGCACCGCAAATCAGAATAAAGCACAGACGCCCCAGTGAGGCGGAGAATTCCCGGTCATTGAGGTTATCAAACATAATCACCGCCATGATCAACGGGACAATCAGCCCGATGCTCATCAGGTAATAGTGCATGGCTTTCGCGACGCGGTTCCGCGGCCAGCCAAAGTGGGCAATGAACAGACCGTTGGGACGTGCAAAGGTGGCGCAGATCATTACTGCCCACAGCATGGGCACCGTGGCGGTAACGCCATCGCCGATCGCGACAGCCAACGGATAAGGCCAGGCTTCCTGCAATCCGTAACCGAGCGTTGCCCACAGCACTGGCAATGGTGAAGCGACGAGTATTGACCAGAATACCGTGCGTATTGTCAGCCAGAAGTGGTCCTGGGTGACTTTCCCGACCCGCGCGGACGAGCGTTCAAGGAAACGGGTGAAGTGCTTGCGCGAAGAGAGGCTAAAGCCAACTAACACCAACGCCGCGAACAGCGGTAGCAGCGTTTCTTTGCTGGTCAGCATCATGATGCTGGCTTTGCCCAACTGATTAAACGTATCTAATGAGATCAGACGCCGCAGATCCTGAACGATGTCGACAGGCCAGGAGAGCGAGATAGGGCTAACGTCTGACGTCCAGAACAGGTAGCGGTGTGTCGCTTCATTGACCTCTTTTAGCGCATCTTCCAGTTGGCTGTTGGAAACTTTGAGCTTGGTCAGCTCAAGGATCAGCGTATCGCCGCCCTGTAACAATGAGTTCAGCAGCTCACGCTGGGTGCGTAGCTGGGCGTTGAGGATGCTGCTCTGTTCAGCGGTCAGCGGTTGTCCATCGGCCTGATGAATCTGACGCAGCTGCGGCTGTTTGTTGAGGAGGTCCTCATAGCGCATGCGGTGTACGCGAAGCTGCGCCATTTCGGTATCCAACTGCTGAGGTTTAGGCATTTCCGGCAGACGGGATACCTGCGCTCGCAGCGCTTCTCCCAGCATATTTGAAACCCCAAGCCACTGAGACTGCTCTCGCAGCGTATTCAATGCCTGACGCACCTGCAGCGTTTGGCTGGCGGCCTGACGCTGCTGCGAAGCGACCAGATCCATACGCTGTGCTTGCTGGTTTAAGGCCTGAGACAGCTCGCGGTTTACCTTGAACTGGTCGACAATGCCTTCCGGCAGTCCCGCGCTGTTTTCCGCCAGCAGTTCAGTGCTTTCCAGCGCTCGCTCAGCTTCACGCTGACGTTGACTGTTAAGCTGGTTGCGCAAAGCCTGCAGGTAAGCGTCGAGTTGTTGACTCTGTTTTTCCGCCAGTTCGGAGCGCATACGCGCCAGTTCCTGACGGTTATTGGCGGAAAGCTGCGCCAGCTCCAGTTCATCGACCTGGGCTTTAAGTTTGGCGGATTCAGCCTGCATCGCCTGATTCTGTGCGGAATTACCGTTGGCGGTACCAATGCGTCGCTCAAGCTCATTGAGCTGGCGGCGGGCATCGGTTTGCTGTTGAGGAAGCTGGCTTAACGAGTCGGCGATTTCCCGGGCGCGATCCTGCTCCTGTTGGGCCTGACGACTCTTTTCCAGCAGTTGGCTGCTAACCTGGAGGATCTCCTGGTTTAACGCATCGGTAGTGAGTCCGGTTGGCACATTGCGCGGTTCATCACGCAGGTTGCTAAGCTGCGCGCGTAACGTTGCGGACAGCTTGGGGAAGTTATCAATAACCTGCTGATATTGCTGGGCGCGCTCGAGAGCGCCTTTACGCTCCTCAAGGGCATTCAGCGCGGACTGGAGCGCCTCGACGGTTTCTGGCTGAGCGGGTTTTGCCGCTTTTGCCTGCTCCAGTTCCTGGGTGAGTTGTTTGGCATCGGGGGCCGTCGCAGCGTACGCCCCCAGGCTGAGGCACCAGGCCATCAGAAAAGTGATAATCAGGCGCACAGCAGCGATTCCTATGTTTAACTTTCGTCTTTTTTGTCGTCAACCAGCGGGCTGGCATCGTGTTCTGCTTCGATCTCTTCTTTCGCCAGCGGGGCCGGTTCTGCCTCTGGCGTCACGAAAGTCTCGGTCGAGATGGCCATTGGTTGGCCGATTTTGGTCACGGACAGATCCTGCAACTGCTCAACCAGGTTAACTTTGCCAGGTGCGAACAGGTTGATGACGGTGGAACCGAGCTTAAAGCGGCCCATTTCCTGACCTTTCAGCAGCGCCACCGACCCTTCGCTTTCGCCTTCCGGCCAGGTCCAGCGCTTGATGACGCCTTCACGCGGTGGAGTAATGGTGCCAGCCCATGCGGTTTCAATACTGCCGACGATGGTCGCGCCGACCAGAATCTGCACCATCGGGCCAAATTCGGTATCAAACAGACAGATTACACGTTCGTTGCGGGCAAACAGGTTCGGTACGTTTTGCGCAGTCAGGATGTTTACAGAGAAGAGATCGCCCGGCACGTACATCATTTCACGCAGGATACCGTTACACGGCATGTGTACACGGTGGTAATCGCGTGGAGACAAGTAAGTGGTTACAAACGTACCGTTGCGGAATTTGTCCGCCATCTGATAGTTGCCAGCCAGCAGCGCTTCAAGGGTATAGCTGTGCCCTTTAGCCTGCAGCAGTTTGTCTTCCTCGATGTTGCCTAACTGGTTAATCACACCGTCAGCGGGCATGACCAGTACGTTTGGATCGGTATTAATCGGGCGAGCATCATCGCGCAGCGGGCGAACAAAGAAGTCGTTGAAGGTGCGATAGCTGGCGGTGTCCGGCTTTTGCGCCTCTTTCATATCGACCTTGTAATATTTCACGAACAGATCGATAACCAGTTTGGTCAGCCATCCCGCTCGTTTGCTCGCACCCCAACCCGCCAGGCGAGTGAGCCATAGTTTCGGCAGAATGTATTGTAGCGAAAGCTTAAATGAGTTTAACAAGGTAGCCTCCAGGCCATAATTTGTTCCCGATCCGGCATACGGGCCGGATCCTGAAAAAAGGGGGACGATTCTAGCGATGCTTAGCTTAGTTGTCAGTTGTCTGTATCAGAAAAGTTTTTACGCGTTTTTACCTGCGCCATGCTTTCCAGGATGCGGTGATAATTTTCAAACCGGGTTTCGGCTATGGCCCCTTTTTCTACAGCCTCACGGATAGCGCAGCCTGGATCGGTATCATGCTTGCAGTCGCGGTATTTGCAATGGCCCAGGTAGTCATGAAATTCGACAAAGCCATGCGTGATTTGTTCCGGCTCCAGATGCCACAGTCCAAACTCACGTACACCAGGGGAGTCGATAACGTCGCCGCCGTGCGGGAAGTGATACAGGCGAGAGGCCGTGGTGGTGTGCTGTCCAAGGCCGGAGTTGTCAGAGACATCATTGGTCAGGATCTCTTCCTGCAGGCCGAGGAGGTTATTGAGCAGGCTGGATTTACCTACGCCCGATTGACCGGCAAAAATGCTGATGCGATCGGTTAATGCTTCTTCAAGCGGTTTCAGGCCGTCTTTTGTGCGGCTTGATACCATCAACACCCGATAGCCAATGTTGCGATAGATATCCATCTGTTCGTTAACGAAGGCCATGCCTTCATCATCCAGCAGATCGATCTTATTCAGCACGATAATCGGTTCAACGTGTAGCGTTTCGCAGGCTACCAGATACCGGTCGATAATATTGAGTGACAGCTCGGGTAAGATGGCTGAGACAATAACGATCTGGTCGATGTTGGCGGCAATAGGCTTTACCCCGTCGTAAAAGTCGGGGCGTGTCAGTACCGAGGTACGATCGTGTACCGCTTCAACGATACCTTTGACATTCACGCCTTCAGCTGCCGCTTTACCCGGGCGCCAGACTACGCGATCGCCAGTAACCAGCGAGCGAATTGTACGGCGGATGTTGCAGCGGTGAATTTCACCGTCAGCAGACTCTACGTCGGCATGCATGCCAAAACGGCTGATAACGATGCCTTCAGCGGTTTCGCCAAACAGGTTGTCGTCGTAGTCGGGCTTCTCCGTGGACGTTTTAAGACGACGCTGGTGATTGGCGTTCACACGGCGCTGTTGGCCTTTGGAGAGTTTATTCTTACTCAATCGGACTGGCTCCTGGTCGCCCATGATGGGCAAAACATTTATGATACACACAATTTTAGATCAATGTAGTCACACTGAATGTGACGCTGAAGGGTGGAAAATAGCATGAGTGCCAATGAAAACAACCTGATTTGGATCGATCTGGAGATGACAGGTCTGGATCCCGAGCGCGATCGCATTATTGAGATCGCCACGCTGGTGACGGATGCCAACCTGAATATTCTGGCTGAAGGACCGACAATTGCGGTGCACCAGTCCGACGAACAGCTGGCATTAATGGATGACTGGAACGTACGTACGCATACCGGTAGCGGGCTGGTGGAGCGCGTGAAGGCGAGCACCATGGGCGATCGTGAAGCTGAACTGGCCACGCTGGCTTTTTTGAAAGAGTGGGTTCCGGAAGGGAAATCACCTATCTGCGGCAACAGCATCGGGCAGGATCGTCGTTTCCTGTTTAAATACATGCCGGAGCTGGAGGCGTATTTCCATTATCGCTATCTGGACGTCAGTACGCTCAAAGAACTGGCGCGTCGTTGGAAGCCGGAAATCCTTGCGGGCTTCACCAAGCAGGGAACACATCAGGCGATGGACGACATTCGTGAATCTGTTGCTGAGCTTGCTTACTATCGCGAACATTTTATTAATCTTTGATTTTGTTCTCCGGTGGCTTGCGCCACCGGTTTTTTGACGCTAAATTGTTCAGCTTGATTGCAAATTAATCACTTGAACGAATTTTCGAAAAAAACGCTTTCAGGGGGGTTGCAGCTAAACGGATTTCTCGTATAATGCGCCTCCCGTAACGACGCAGAAATGCGAATTACGACAGCAACAAAAGCAGTACAGATTTGCGGGAATAGCTCAGTTGGTAGAGCACGACCTTGCCAAGGTCGGGGTCGCGAGTTCGAGTCTCGTTTCCCGCTCCAAAA
>NZ_JAOWHC010000017.1:0-86943 GCF_030332805.1 Citrobacter sp. Cpo065 | reverse complement strand
GTTCCGTGTCAGTGGAGGCGCATTATAGGGAGTTATTTCAGGCTGACAAGGGGAAATTTAAAATAATCTTCCGAGTGCGTATTTTTTATTCTTTGCGCTTATTTTAACAACGCTTTGTTGGTTAATTGGGCTATTTCTCGCGCGAATCTCGCAACCTGTTCCCAATCGGTATACACCACTTCTTTATTCGTATCCGTTTCACCGCCTGACATCTTCATTATCAGTTGGATCATAACGCGGTCATACCAGCGATAGCGTGGATACAGCAAAGCACCCGCAATGACTGCGCTGTGGTCTGGTCGCCACGGCGAACTCATCAGGAACTTACGCGCATAGCTGTTGGTTTGCGGCGTACGTTTCTCCGGTTTACGGGCAACCAGGTTTACGGAGTAGAACGCGCTCGGCATCGAATTCAGCCGTGTGGCATGCTTTTTCACAAACTCCTGAAAAGCAGCATGGTAATGACCGTAGCGAATCGAGGCGCCAATTACCACGCTGTCATAATTTTGCCAGTCCGGCTCCGCGGTACGATGCAAATTAACAACATCTGCCCAAACGCCCAGCTCTTTGAGTTCAGAAGCCAGATACTCAGCGATTTCACGCGTTTGTCCGTCCCGGGAAGAAAAAAGAATCAGTGTTTTCACGTGTTACTCCATTATTCACGCCAGAAGGTAGGGGTAAAGAGCACCAGCAGAGTAAAGACCTCCAGACGACCAAACAGCATATTGGCAATCAGGATCCACTTCGCCACAGGGTTCATACTGGCAAAGTTGTCGGCGACAACCCCCAGTCCAGGCCCCAGGTTATTCAACGTTGCCACAACAGAGGCAAACGCGGAGAAGTCATCAACACCGGTCGCAATAATCGCCAGCATACTGATAATAAAGACCAGCGCATAGGCAGAGAAGAATCCCCATACGGCTTCAAGAATTCGCTCCGGCAACGCACGGTTACCCAGTTTGATACTGTAAACCGCATTCGGATGGACCAGTCGTTTCAATTCGCGGTTACCCTGCTTAAACAGCAGCAGGATACGAATCACCTTCAAGCCACCGCCCGTCGACCCGGCACAGCCGCCGATAAAAGCAGAACACAGCAACAGCACTGGCAGGAACAGGGGCCAGCGGGCAATACTGTCCGTGGTAAATCCGGCGGTCGTAGCCATCGATACCACCTGGAAAAAGGCCTGGTTGATCGTCGTGAGCGCCGAGCCATAGGTATTGTGTATCCATAGCACCAGCGTACAGACTGCCACCAGCGTCAACTGCACGCCGATAAACATGCGGAATTCCGGATCCCGCCAGTAGACCTTCAGACTACGCCCACTTAATAAAGAGAAGTGCAGACCATAGTTACAACCGGAGATCAGCAAGAAGATAGCAATGATGGTGTTAATCGTGGGACTGTCGAAATACCCCACGCTGGCATCGTGTGTGGAAAAACCACCGATGGCGATTGTGGCAAAACTGTGCCCAATGGCGTCAAACGCGGGCATCCCGGCAAACCATAGCGCCAGCGCGCACGCCACCGTCAGTAATACATAGATTAGCCACAGCGTTTTCGCCGTTTCGGCAATACGCGGGCGCATTTTATTATCTTTCAGCGGCCCCGGCATTTCTGCACGATAGAGCTGCATCCCACCAACACCAAGAATAGGCAGGATAGCCACCGCCAGCACGATGATCCCCATCCCACCGAACCATTGCAGCATCTGGCGATAAAAGAGAATCGCGTGTGGCAATGAATCCAGCCCCACCAGCGTCGTCGCACCTGTAGTGGTTAATCCGGAAAAGGATTCAAAAAAAGCGTCGGTTATCGTCAGGTTAGGGCTTTCAGCAAAGATGAACGGTAGCGCACCCACACTGCCCAGAACGGTCCAGAACAAAACGACAATCAGAAATCCTTCACGCGATTTCAGCTCACCCTTCTCTTTACGGTTTGGCCACCACAGCATGGAGCCGATCGCCAGAGCAACGAAGAAAGTTTGGGTGAATGCACGCCCAGCCCCATCGCGGTAGATGAGCGCTACCAGTCCGGGGATAATCATTGTCCCCGAGAATAAGATGACCAGTAGTCCAACGATTCGGGTGATGGCGCGAAAATGCATCTCTGCCGCTTCCTTAGTTCTTTAAAATGAGGTGGGGATTATTCTTCAATCGCTAACAATTGCAATGAACCACGACTAAAATCCGCCAGTTTTGCCGAAAACTCATCCACTTTGGCAAAAGGAAGCGCCACCCTGAGCCGAACAAAAGCCTGGTAATCACTGGCAACGACTTTACCGTCAAACTGCCCCAGCAAGGCTTCAATGCCTGCCAGCTGACCGTACTCACACTGCAAAGTATATTCGGTTAATGGCGTCTTGCGCTGTGTCGTTAACTGGCGCAACGCCTGATTCACACCACCACCGTAGGCTTTTACCAACCCTCCAGTACCGAGAAGGATACCGCCGTAGTAGCGCACGACTACAGCGGTAATCTCGCCGACACCGCTCCCCATCAGCTGCGCGAGCATCGGTTTACCTGCCGTACCCGCCGGTTCGCCATCGTCTGAAAACCCTAGCTGCTGCGAGTCATTGGGCGCACCCGCCACCCACGCCACACAATGGTGGCGGGCGTCCGGGTGTTCCGCTTTGACTGACTCAACAAACGCCTTTGCCGCTTCTACGCCGTCCGTATGGGCGAGCAGCGTAATGAAGCGGCTTTTTTTGATCTCTTCGACGACGCTAACCGGCGCCGCAGGGATTAACCAACTGTCCATTACGCCAGTTTCAAATCCCGCGTCATGTTTTCGATATTGTTTTCGTGGACCACCACGTTGTCTTCAATACGAATACCGCCGAACGGTTTCAGTGCTTCAATTTTCTGCCAGTTGAAGTGCTTGCTGAACTGCCCTTCACGCCACGGCGCCAGCAGAGATTCAATGAAGTAAATGCCCGGTTCGATGGTCAGAACCATGCCCGGTTGCAGTACGCGGGTGCAACGCAGGTAAGGATATTTCGACGGTGCGGCCAGATGAGTACCGCTGTCGTCCTGCATAAAGCCAGCGACATCATGTACCTGCAGACCCAGCGGGTGACCGATACCGTGCGGCATAAACGGCCCGGTAAGATCGTTTTCCACCATCGCCTCTTCACTCATATCGGTGATGATTTGATGCTTACGCAGCAGCTTCGCGATGCGCTGATGGAACTGAATGTGATAATCCACGTAGCTGGTGCCTGCTTTCATGGTGGCAATCAGCGCCAGCTCTTCGTCGTTAACGTCTTTCACCAGATGCGCATAGTCATTGTCGCTTTTCGCCGACCAGGTACGCGTCAGATCTGCCGCATAACCGTTGTATTCCGCACCAGCATCTAGCAGGAAGCTGCGGATTTCAGACGGTGCCTGATGATCCAGCTTGGTGTAATGAAGAACCGAAGCATGCTCGTTAAGCGCCACGATGTTGCTGTATGGCACGTCGGTGTCGCGGTGACCGGTGGCAGTCAGGTAAGCGAGGTTGATGTCAAACTCGCTCATTCCGGAACGGAACGCTTCTTCTGCTGCACGGTGTCCATTTACCGCCATTTTCTGCGCTTCGCGCATACAGGCCAGTTCGTATTCCGTTTTATAGGCGCGGTAATAATGCAGGTAGTCGATCACCCCTTTCGGGTTGATGTTGCTGGCCGCGATGTCCAGTTGCAGCGCACGTTCCGGAACCGGGCCGATATAACCAATATTGCCTCGAGCAGCAGGCAGTTGGCTACCGATACCATCCGCTTTCGGCAGCGCGATGATCTCGATTTCTTCCGTCCAGAAAGAGGTTGGTAGCGGCTCAACGTTGTGCCAGTAATCGACCGGCAGGTAGAACCACAGTTTCGGCTTGTTTACGCCATCCACCAGCAACCAGCAGTTAGGAACCTGTGTTACAGGCACCCAGGCTTTAAATTGTGGATTGACCTTAAACGGATATGGATGATCGTCGAGAAAGACGTTAACAAGTTCGCCAGAGTGAATAAGTAATGCATCCAGTTTGAAGCGATCCAGCGCGTCGCGCGTCCGTTCCTGTAAGGTAACGATATGATTTTTATAGAGTGCGGCCAGCGATTCCATTTTCTATCCTTCTGTTTTTTGACCTCAAGTCTCCGCATCTTAGCACATCGCTTTGTGAGTGCGTGATTTCTGCCGAGCGTGATCGAATCGTCATTTCTTTAATCATTTATTTGCATTTTATTAACATAAAACACACACTTCGATTCATCTGGTATGACCAGATCACCTTGCGGATTCAGGAGACTGACATGCTTTACAAAGGCGACACCCTGTACCTCGACTGGCTGGAAGATGGCATCGCCGAACTGGTGTTCGATGCCCCTGGTTCGGTCAATAAACTCGACACGGCCACCGTTGCCAGCCTGGGCCATGCGCTTGATGTGCTGGAAAAACAACCGAATTTAAAAGGGCTGCTACTGCGTTCTAACAAAGCAGCCTTTATTGTTGGTGCCGATATCACCGAATTCCTTTCACTGTTCCTCGTGCCTGAAGAACAACTGAGCCAGTGGCTGCATTTTGCCAACAGCGTCTTTAATCGCCTCGAAGATCTGCCTGTTCCGACCCTCTCAGCGGTAAACGGCTACGCGCTGGGTGGCGGCTGCGAGTGTGTTCTGGCAACCGATTATCGTCTGGCAACGCCGGACCTGCGCATTGGCCTGCCGGAAACCAAGCTGGGCATTATGCCGGGCTTTGGCGGCTCCGTGCGTATGCCACGTATGCTGGGTGCGGACAGCGCGCTGGAAATTATTGCGGCAGGTAAGGATGTTGGTGCTGAGCAGGCGCTAAAAATCGGCCTGGTCGATGGCGTAGTGAAGCAAGACAAACTGCTTGATGGCGCGATCGCAGTATTACGTCAGGCGATTAACGGCGACCTCGACTGGAAGGCCAAACGTCAGCCGAAGCTGGAGCCGTTGAAACTCAGCAAAATTGAAGCGGCTATGAGCTTTACCATCGCTAAAGGCATGGTGGCACAGACGGCAGGGAAGCATTATCCCGCGCCGATTACCGCGGTAAAAACCATTGAAGCAGCGGCCCGTTTTGGCCGTGAAGAAGCGCTGAATCTGGAAAATAAAAGCTTTGTTCCACTGGCGCACACCAGTGAAGCTCGCGCGCTGGTTGGGATCTTCCTTAACGATCAGTTCGTCAAAGCCAAAGCCAAAAAACTCACCAAAAATATTGAAGCACCGAAGCAAGCTGCGGTGCTGGGCGCGGGCATTATGGGCGGCGGCATCGCTTACCAGTCAGCCTGGAAAGGCGTGCCGGTTGTCATGAAAGATATCAACGACAAATCATTAACGCTGGGCATGACTGAAGCGGCCAAGCTGCTGAACAAACAGCTTGAGCGCGGCAAAATTGACGGTCTGAAAATGGCGGGCGTGATTTCCACTATTCATCCAACCCTCGACTATAGCGGTTTTGAGCGTGTGGACGTGGTGGTTGAAGCTGTCGTAGAAAACCCGAAAGTGAAAAAAGCGGTACTGGCAGAAACCGAAGATCAGGTACGCCCGAACACCATACTGGCTTCAAATACCTCCACCATCCCAATCAACGAGCTGGCCAGCGCGCTCAAGCGCCCGGAAAACTTCTGTGGGATGCACTTCTTTAACCCAGTACACCGCATGCCACTGGTTGAGATTATTCGCGGCGAGAAAAGCTCGGATGAAACCATCGCCAAAGTTGTCGCCTGGGCAAGCCAGATGGGCAAAACCCCAATTGTGGTCAACGACTGCCCCGGTTTCTTCGTGAACCGCGTGCTGTTCCCGTATTTTGCCGGTTTCAGCCAGCTGCTGCGCGATGGGGCGGATTTCCGCAAAGTCGACAAAGTCATGGAAAAACAGTTTGGCTGGCCGATGGGCCCGGCTTATCTGCTGGACGTGGTGGGAATTGATACCGCACATCACGCGCAGGCAGTGATGTCCGCAGGCTTCCCTCAGCGTATGCAGAAAGATTATCGCGACGCGATAGACGCCCTGTTTGATGCGAACCGTTTCGGACAGAAAAACGGTCTTGGATTCTGGCGTTATAAAGAAGACAACAAGGGCAAGCCGAAGAAAGAAGAGGATGCCACCGTTGACGATCTGCTGGCAGAAGTCAGCCAGCCGAAACGCGACTTCAGTGATGAAGAGATTATCGCTCGCATGATGATCCCAATGGTCAACGAAGTGGTGCGTTGTCTGGAAGAAGGCATTATCGCCAGCCCGGCAGAAGCCGATATGGCGCTGGTTTATGGCCTGGGCTTCCCTCCGTTCCATGGTGGCGCGTTCCGCTGGCTGGATACGCTCGGCAGCGCGAAGTATCTCGATATGGCCCAGCAGTATCAGCACCTCGGAGCGCTGTATGAAGTTCCGACTGGTCTGCGTGATAAGGCGCGCCATAACGAACCGTATTATCCCCAGGTTGAGCCTGCCCGCCCGGTTGGCAGCCTGAAAACGGCTTAAGGAGTCACAATGGAACAGGTTGTAATTGTTGATGCGATCCGTACCCCGATGGGCCGTTCGAAAGGGGGCGCGTTTCGTCACGTGCGGGCAGAAGATCTCTCCGCACACTTAATGCGTAGCCTGCTGGCGCGAAATCCTGCGCTGGAGCCATCCGCGCTTGATGATATTTACTGGGGCTGTGTGCAGCAAACGCTGGAGCAGGGTTTCAACATCGCCCGTAACGCCGCGCTGCTGGCGGAAGTTCCGCACTCCGTTCCAGCCGTCACGGTCAACCGCCTGTGCGGTTCGTCCATGCAGGCGCTGCACGATGCGGCACGCATGATCATGACCGGCGATGCTCAGGCGTGCCTGATTGGCGGCGTGGAGCATATGGGCCATGTGCCAATGAGTCACGGCGTTGATTTCCACCCGGGCATGAGCCGCAACGTGGCAAAAGCCGCGGGAATGATGGGTCTGACCGCGGAAATGCTCTCTCGTATGCACGGCATCAGCCGTGAAATGCAGGACGCCTTCGCCGCGCGTTCACACGCCCGTGCCTGGGCAGCAACGCAGTCTGGCGCGTTTAAAAACGAAATCATCCCGACCGGCGGTCATGATGCCGACGGCGTGCTGAAACAGTTTAACTACGATGAGGTTATCCGCCCGGAGACAACCGTTGAAGCGCTCTCCACCCTGCGCCCGGCGTTCGATCCGGTTAGCGGAACGGTCACTGCCGGTACTTCCTCCGCACTCTCCGACGGCGCTGCGGCGATGCTGGTCATGAGCGAAAGTCGCGCCCGTGAGCTGGGTCTGACGCCGCGTGCCCGTATTCGTTCGATGGCTGTTGTTGGTTGCGACCCGTCAATTATGGGTTACGGTCCGGTTCCGGCCTCAAAACTGGCGCTGAAAAAAGCGGGACTCTCCACCAGCGATATCGGTTTGTTTGAGATGAACGAAGCCTTTGCCGCTCAGATCCTGCCGTGCATTAAAGATCTGGGGCTGATGGAGCAGATCGATGAGAAGATCAACCTCAACGGCGGGGCGATCGCTTTGGGCCATCCGTTGGGTTGCTCTGGGGCGCGTATCAGCACCACCCTGCTCAATCTGATGGAACGCAAAGACGTACAGTTTGGCCTGGCGACGATGTGTATCGGGTTAGGCCAGGGCATCGCGACGGTATTTGAGCGAGTTTAATCAAAGCATGCCGGGGGCGATTCGCTTGCCCGGCCTACGAAATGTTATCTCAAAGCCATTGGTGCCAGAACAAGGCGGCAAGTGAATGAATCCCGATGAGCTTACGTATAGTAAGTGATTCGGGTGAATGAGCGCAGCCAACACAGTTATGGTGCCAATGGCGAAGAGAGAAAGTTTAGTTGCCGTTCTTCCCGCCTGTCAGGGGCGGGTTTTTTATTTCCCTGAACTACCACGTACCACTAACTGCACCGGCAACAGCAGATTCTCTTCCTGATTTTCTTCCAGCAATAAACGCAGCGCTTCACGCCCCAATTGTTGTTTATCAACCGCAATGGTGGTGAGTGGTGGATGTGACCAGGCCGCAGCATCGATATCATCAAACCCAACCAGCGCAAGATCTTCCGGGATACGTATACCCTGCTGCGCACACACCCGTTGAACAACCAGCGCTGCCGCATCGTTATAGGCAAAAATAGCGTCGGGCGGCTCTGGCAGACTGAGCAATTCATTCACCGCCTCCACCAAAGATTGCTCGGTATCCAGCAGCGGCGGCGCAATGGCTTCATACTCTGGCGGCATCAGCAAACGGGCCTCATACAATGCCTGACGGTAACCCTTCTCGCGCTGACGGATGCTGTAGTGCGCAAGCGTGCTGGCAAGAAAAGCAATACGGCTGCGACCTTGTGCAATCAAATGTTGTGTAGCCAGATAACCGCCCTGGGTGTTGTCCGGATTCACGCAAGGCAGGCCCGGCGCCCAGAGATCCACCAGCACCAACGGCAGTTTCATCTGTTGCAGCAAGCCAAGTAATTCAGGCTCAAAAAATCCGGCACAGATCAGCGCATCAGGCTGGTGCAGCAGCACCTGCTCACTCACTGCATCGCCTGGACCAATGGAGAGAAAGCTCAGCGCAATACCATGGTCACGACAATTATCTTCTATCCCCAGCAGCAGTTGAGAATAAAATGGCAATGCCCGGCTGATATTGTGCTGGCGGTGAAGCAAAAACAGGACGCGTTTGATCTTGTCAGTGCGCAGACGGGAAAAATCATAACCCTGCTGCTGCGCCACAGAAATAATGCGCAGCCGGGTGTCTTCACGCAGCCCCGGCTGCCCTTTTAGGGCGCGGGAAACTGCACCAACTGAAACACCACAAGCTTCGGCAATATCTCTGATACGTACAGGTTTCGTCATTTCACTCTCATTGATTCTACTATGGCTTGTTGCGCCCCCAGCCAGGCCGCACCGCGTACGCCGCTGCTGTCGCCGTGACGGGCCCGAACGATCGGTGTGCGGCACTGCTTACCAAATACGTACTGCGCCACTCGCGCCTGTAAACCCGAATACAGTAAATCGATATTGGATACCCCACCCCCAAGCACGATAACATCGGGATCGAGCGTATTCACCACGCCCGCCAATGCACGCGCCAGTTGATCGCAATAGCGTTCCCATACAAAGCAAGCATCCGCATCACCCGATTCTACCTGTTGCATAATTTGTGGCACACCCACATGCTGCGCGGTGTGATTCAGGTACTGGCGTTCCAGACCGCTGCCGGAAATAAAGCTCTCAATACAGTTCAACTGTCCGCAATAGCATCTCACTCCAGCCCCGTCCTGAGATTCGTGGTAGCGCGGCAATGCATTATGCCCCCACTCTCCTGCGCAGGCGTTAGGTCCAGAGATCAAGCGGTTATCGATGCATAGTCCGCCGCCGCAACCGGTACCGAGGATCACGCCAAATACCACGCTATGCCCGTGTCCGCTACCGTCCATCGCTTCCGACAAGGTAAAGCAGTTGGCATCATTGGTAACCGGCACTGGCATTCCTGATGCTCGCTCAAGGTCTTGCGCAAAGGCCTGTTGATTGAGCACCAGGATGTTCGAATTCTTAATCAAACCTTCGCTATCCACCGCGCCGGGCACCCCAACGCCAACCGATAAAGGCTGATTAACGGCCAGTCTGGCCTTAGCAATCATCTCCGTCACGGCCTGGAAAAAATCACCGTAACTCTGCTTTGGTGTCGCGCATCGCTCGCGGTAAACAATTTCACCCGCGTTATCAATCACCACCGCTTCGATTTTAGTCCCGCCAATATCCAGTCCGAGCCTCATGGTTTTCCTCGTTTGCGCCTCGCAATTTGATTGTGTCTAGTTAGCCAATTTTGTTTACTAAACAAAAAGAGACCTGTCACAAAAGTTAAGTTTTGTGATTAATAGATAGGAAAAACATGTTTACTAAAAAACGTGGTGAAAAAGAGGAACAACGAGACCGGGCTTGCACCCTGTTAGAAGAAGTAAGGTTGGTGATGAATGCGCCGGAAGGGCTCCGGCGCACAGCGCTTAAATGAACGCGAAAGCGTCGCCAAACAGGCGATCTTCACGTGCACTTCGCTCATTACAGAAGAGATCGCGCGCGATTTTGGCCATTTCAAAACGCCCGGCAATGTAGATATCATGCTCCGCCAAGGTACCGTAATCCTGCAATACTGCCGTTAACACGGTTCCCGTACGACCACGCCAGCCGTCTTCAGGCTGTTCCACCACTGGCTCAACGCGCAGATTCGGGTGGTTCACAGACAGCGCTTCCAGCTCGGAGAGATCGTAGAGATGCTTCTCCTCGCGACCGCCCCAGTAAATGGTGATATCGCGGTTTGGGTTGCGCGCGAGCGCGGTAAGCAGAATAGAACGCACGTAAGAGAACCCTGTACCACCGGCAATCAGGATCAGCGGGCGCTCATCTTCGTCACGCAGCCAGGCTTCGCCATGCGGAATGTCGACCTTGATTTCCCGGTCTTTCAGAATACGGTCCATCACGGCCATGGCGTAAAGATTTAGCTCAGAGGCGCCAACGTGCAGCTCAATGAATCCTTGCTCGTCCGGCGTTGATGCCATGGAGAACGGACGCTTATCCCTTTCATCCATCACGACCATTAAATACTGGCCAGCACGAAAGGAAAACGCCGCGTCTGGCACTAAACGAACGCGATATACGGTGTCAGTGATAGCTTCTACCGAGGTCACTTTACAGCTTAAGGTTGTCATGCGCTCTCTCTGTCGGATCAATAGGCAAAACGATCGCGCCTCAGGCGCTTTTGCCGTCATTAAAGATGGCCAGTTCATCCCAAATTGCGTCAATGCGCGCAGTCACTTCAGGATCTTTTTTAATCGGACGTCCCCATTCACGTTGGGTTTCGCCCGGCCATTTATTTGTGGCATCCAGCCCCATTTTTGAACCAAGGCCGGAAACCGGCGAGGCAAAGTCCAGGTAATCAATTGGCGTATTCTCTACCAGTACCGTATCCCGGGCCGGGTCCATACGGGTAGTAATTGCCCAAATCACATCATTCCAGTCGCGTGCGTTGACGTCATCATCGCAAACAATAACAAATTTGGTGTACATAAACTGACGCAAAAACGACCAAACACCCATCATGACGCGTTTGGCATGGCCAGCGTACTGTTTTTTCATCGTCACGACGGCCAGGCGATAAGAACAGCCTTCCGGAGGTAGATAAAAATCGACGATTTCCGGGAACTGCTTTTGCAGAATAGGCACGAAGACTTCGTTCAGCGCCACGCCGAGCACCGCGGGTTCATCTGGCGGGCGTCCGGTATAGGTAGAGTGATAAATTGCATCTTCACGCTGGGTAATGTGCGTGACGGTAAAGACCGGGAAGCTATCTACTTCGTTGTAGTAGCCGGTATGATCGCCATACGGCCCTTCCGGAGCCAGCTCGCCCGGTTCAATGTACCCTTCCAGCACGATTTCTGCGCTGGCAGGCACTTCCAGATCGTTGGAAATACATTTAACCACTTCGGTCTTGGTTCCGCGCAACAGCCCGGCAAATGCGTACTCGGATAATGTATCAGGGACCGGCGTCACGGCCCCCAGAATGGTCGCAGGATCTGCTCCTAACGCCACAGAAACCGGGAAGCGTTCGCCCGGATGCGCTGCGCACCACTCCTGGTAATCAAGCGCGCCGCCGCGATGGGACAGCCAGCGCATAATGAGCTTGTTTTTGCCAATCAGCTGCTGACGATAGATGCCCAGATTCTGCCGCTCTTTATGCGGACCACGCGTTACGGTGAGTCCCCAGGTAATCAGCGGCGCGGCATCTTCCGGCCAGCAGGTCATAATCGGAATGCGGTTTAAATCAACGTCATCGCCTGAGTAGATTTTTTGCTGACAAGGCGCACCGCGCAACCGCTTAGTCGGCATGTTCAACACCTGCTTAAACTGCGGCAGCTTATCAAACAGATCGCGGAATCCTTTCGGTGGCTCTGGCTCTTTCAAAAACGCCAACAGTTTACCGACTTCTCGTAGCGCCGAGACATCTTCTTGTCCCATCCCCATCGCAACACGCTTTGGTGTGCCAAACAGGTTACACAGCACCGGCATTGAATAGCCTTTCGGATTCTCAAACAGTAACGCAGGCCCACCGGCACGCAGAGTGCGATCGGCAATTTCAGTAATTTCCAGATGGGGATCCACCTCAAGCGAAATGCGTTTGAGCTCGCCCTGCTGTTCAAGCAGCGTCAGGAAGTCGCGTAAATCGTGATATTTCATGGCGTCCATTGTGGCCTCTTCGTAAGCGCTTCATTATACGGCGTTCATCATTGTGATGCTGTATTTTTGTTAAATTAGCGTGAACTCTGGCGATACATATAAGCCCCGGGCGTATATACCCATTGGGTTTCAGCCTGCGTTGAGGTGGGTATAATTAACTTAACGCATGGCTTTTGCTATGCTTGCGCTCAGAACAAGCGGATAAGAGTTATTATGCAATCCTGGTATTTACTGTACTGCAAACGTGGGCAACTTCAGAGAGCCCAGGAACACCTGGAAAGACAGGCGGTGAACTGCCTGACGCCTATGATCACCCTGGAAAAAATAGTGCGCGGTAAACGTACCACAGTCAGTGAACCACTATTCCCTAATTACATGTTTGTCGAGTTCGACCCGGAAGTGATCCACACCACCACTATCAATGCCACGCGTGGTGTCAGCCATTTCGTCCGTTTTGGCGCGACGCCTGCGACCGTCCCTTCTCCCGTTATTCACCAGCTTTCTATCTACAAGCCTGAAGGTATTGTGGACCCGCAAACTCCTCAGCCAGGGGACAGCGTGATTATTACTGAAGGGGCATTTGAGGGGCTAAAAGCGATCTTCACCGAACCGGATGGCGAAGCGCGTTCCATGCTACTGCTTAACCTGTTGAATAAAGAAGTTAAGCAGAGCGTGAAAAATACCGGTTTTCGAAAAATTTAAGCCGTTTAGAAGGTCACTTCGAACAACGTTCGGACGTTAGCATCAATGGTTGCTGACAGCCATTGAGGATCTTCTCCGCGCCAGTGGGCAATACGCTCAAGAATATGTGGCAGGTGCGCCGGTTCATTGCGCCGTGACGTCGGTTTAGGCGTTAAGTCGCGAGGAAGTAGGTAAGGCGCATCGGTTTCGATCAGTAGTCTTTCTACCGGAATAAACGGCAGCAGTTCCCGCAGTTCCATCCCACGGCGCTCATCACAGACCCAGCCGGTAATACCAATATAAAGCCCTCGGTCCACACAATCCTGCATTTCCTGCCGTGTTCCGGTAAAACAGTGCAGCACCGCGCCCGGGAGACTATCCAGCCACGGCTCCAGCAACGTCAGAAAACGCTCATGGGCATCCCGACAATGCATGAAAACCGGCATCTGCAGTTCAGCGGCAATGCGCAGTTGTGCCTCAAAAGCACGTTCCTGCTCCTGTGGCGTGGAGAAATTGCGATTGAAATCCAGACCGCACTCGCCAATAGCGACCACCTCAGACTGGTTTGCCAGCGCGATAATCTCGTCTTCCGTTGAGGATTGCCATTGGCTACTGTCATGCGGGTGCACGCCAGCCGTGGACCAGCAATGCGGATAATGTTGCGCCAACTTCAGCGCCTGCTGGCTTTCGTGCAGGTTTGTTCCGGTCAGAAGCATACCGTTTACGCCCGCAGCAAAGGCGCGCGCCACAACATCATCCCTGTCTTTCGCAAATTGTGAACTGGTTAAATTAACGCCAATATCAAACATGCTACCTCCCATATGACAACCGCCCTGACGGGCGGTTGAATTTACTCTTCTGTTTTCTCGGTGGCTTCGGCTTCTTTTGCTTCTTCAGCCTCGTTGTCCTCATCTCGCGTACGTCGCTTACCGACATAGAAACGAGAGAAGAAAACGCCCACTTCAAACAGGCAGTACATCGGTATCGCCAACAACGTTTGCGAGAAGACATCTGGCGGAGTCAGTAACATCCCGACGACGAATGCTCCCACCACCACGTAAGGTCGTTTCTTACGCAAATCTTCAGGTGTCGTAATGCCCATCCAGCATAGCAGCACAATGGCGACAGGGACCTCAAAAGAGACACCGAAAGCCATAAATAGCGCCATTACAAAGCTGAGATAGCTGGCAATATCTGTCGATACCTGCACGCCTTGCGGAGCCGTGTTAGCCAGAAAACCAAACGCCAACGGGAAGACGACAAAATAGGCGAATGCCATGCCGATGTAGAACAACAACGAGCTGGAGACCAGCAGCGGCACAACCAGGCGACGTTCATGTTTGTACAAAGCAGGCGCAATGAATGCCCATACCTGGTAGAGGATCACTGGCGCTGACAGGATCAGCGACACCATGAAGGTTAACTTTATAGGGGTAAAGAACGGTGAGGCCACATCGGTGGCGATCATCGTTGCACCCTGCGGCATCTGTTTAATCAGCGGTGCCGCAACCATATGGTAAATGTCGTTGGCAAAGTAAACCAACGCCAGAAAGATCACGATAACCGCAATAATGCAGTTCAGGAGTCGCTTACGCAGCTCGATAAGATGCGTAATGAGCGGTTGGGTATCTTCTACAGCCATGTTTACGGTTTATCACTCGACGAGGGGGAGGATTCGACAACAGGTGCGGCAGCTTTCTTTTCTGCATCCATCAACGTGGCGGAAGTGTTTTCCGTCTGCTCTGGCGTTTTAGCACCCGTGGATTCCGGTTTTTGCTCCGGCGAACTGGCCTGGTTTTCAGCGGCGGCAGGGGTTACCCCTTCTCGCTGCGCTTCACCTTCTTTCACCACCGGATTATGGATAGTGTGCGCTTCATCGCTCGCTTTCTCAGGATCGTGCACGCTGTAAGAACGCTTCATCGATTCCGCCGCTTCACGCAGCTCATCCATTGACGCTTTCAGCTCCGGGGTCAGATTTGTCAGGCTCGCTTTCTCTACTTTCTTCAGGCTGTCCTGAAACTCCTGAAGCTTAAGCTCCTGGGTCAGTTCATTCTGAACAGTAGTTGCAAGGGAGCGCAAAGCGCGAACCCAGCCAGCAACCGTTTTTACCGCTACAGGTAATCGTTGCGGCCCCAGAACAATGAGGCCGATCACGAACACCAATAACAGTTCGCTAAAACCGATATCAAACACGGATTATACCTGCTCTTTATCTTGGCTTTTGGCGTCTTCCTTTTTCACTTCACCCTGCTTATCGGTGATGGATTTAGCAGTAAAATCAGCGTCTTGGCTGGTTTTATCTTGCTTAGGCTCATCATCACCCATCGCTTTTTTGAAGCCTTTGATCGACGCGCCAAGATCGGAACCGATGGAGCCGAGTTTCTTGGTGCCAAATAGCAGTACAACGATGACGGCAATGATCAACAACTGCCAAATACTGATACCACCCATACATGTTCCTCTGTCATAGATGATGAATTAATAAGGCCGTAGTATACGTTACACGACCTGCCTTGGGCGATGAAAAATTCAGCGCATTTTGCGCCAGCCGATCAACCAGGCTATGACGCCTCCCGCCATTAACCAGCCCGGCATAAGCCCCCACTCAGGGCGGCTTACCAGCAGGAATGTTCCACTTAGCAACAATGTTGCGCCAATGCCCAATAAATAACGGGATTGTCCCTGGCGTACATGATTCGCGTGAAGCTCGCGGGCAATCTTATCAACACTGTGCTGTAAATATTTGCCCTGGCGCAAACTGTCATACACCAGTTCAGGTATTTCTGGCATTTTTTCGACCCAGAACGGTGCTTTTTCTTTAAATGCCCTAACGAGCGCTGGAATACCGACCTGATCTTTAATCCAGGATTCGAGGAATGGCTTAGCCGTTTTCCACAAATCTAACTGCGGGTAGAGTTGTCGTCCGACACCTTCAACGTACAGCAGCGTCTTCTGGAGCAATACCAGTTGAGGCTGAACTTCCATATTGAAGCGGCGCGCAGTGTTGAACAGATTCAACAGCACGTGACCAAAGGAAATCTCCGCCAGCGGCTTTTCAAAAATCGGCTCGCACACGGTACGAATGGCAAATTCAAACTCTTCTACGTTGGTATCCGGCGGAACCCAACCAGAATCTACGTGCAGTTCAGCAACTTTGCGGTAATCGCGGTTAAAGAACGCAATGAAGTTTTCAGCCAGGTAACGCTTATCTTCTTTGTTTAAAGAGCCCACAATCCCACAATCAATACCAATGTATTTCGGGTTTTCAGGGTGCTCATAACTGACAAAAATGTTCCCGGGATGCATATCCGCATGGAAAAAGCTGTCGCGGAATACCTGAGTAAAGAAGACCTGAACACCACGCTCGGCCAACAATTTCATATTGGTGCCGTTCTTCTCAAGCGTGGTGACATCTGAAACCGGGATACCGTAAATGCGCTCCATCACCATCATGTTCTGACTGCAGTAGTCGGAATACACTTCCGGGATGTACAGCATCGGACTATCTTCAAAATTACGTCGTAGCTGAATGGCGTTCGCCGATTCGCGCAGCAGATTCAGTTCATCGATCAACGTTTTTTCATATTCACGGACGACTTCTGTTGGTCGCAGGCGACGCCCATCTGGCAGCAGACGAGGAACCCAACGAGCCAGGCGGTAGATCAGTTTTAAATCCGCTTTGATGACCGGAAGTATGTCCGGGCGAATAACTTTGATCACCACCTCTTTGCCATTCGATTTCAACCGCGCAGTGTGGACCTGAGCAACAGACGCAGATGCCAGCGGCGTGATCTCAAAATCATCAAACCATTCCTCGACGGGCAGCCCGCCCATAGCCTCTTCGATTTGTTTTTTCGCTCTAAGCCCATCGAACGGGGCAACCCGATCCTGCAATAGCGCAAGCTGATCGGCGATGTGCGGAGGGAAAAGGTCACGACGGGTAGAGAGCATTTGCCCAAACTTGATCCACACCGGGCCGAGTTCCTGTAAAGCCAGTCTCAGCCTTTCTCCCAGCGGTTTGTCTTTATGTCGGTTGGGCATCCAGAACAACGAGTAACGCCACAACCGAAGCGGCAGCGTGATTCGCATTTTGGGGATGAGTTCATCAAGACCGTAGCTTAAAAAAGTGCGAATGATGAAATAAAGGCGCCGTACTTCACCTGGCGTCATTTGGCCTCCAGTTTTTCCAGCCGTTTGGCCAGAGATTCAACCGCGCGCTCAACGGCTGCCGTTTCTTCAGCAAACCATGCAACCTCTAGTGGACCAGGAGCCATGCGCCACTCTTCAGTGATCGCTTCGGCGACATAGCGCTGCTGGCGCTGAAAGTTATGGCACAGGAACTTCGCTCCACCACGCAAGACTTTGCTGACCCCTTCCGCGACGATATCGCCGGTATAGGGTGCTAACAGTTCTGCAGGATCCAACTCCGCCAGATCGGCCAGCGCAACAAAGTTCTGTACTACCTGGATATCGCCCTGGACTTCCAGCTCACCGCTGCGGATAAGCGTGGTGAGTTGCTGTCGATCACGCAATTTCGGTAACACACTGGCATATGTGATTACGGTGCAATCGGCTTCGCCTTCCCATGCCCCCAGCACATCGACCTGGCGCTCGCTAAATACCAGGACTAACGGTGTTGAAAATCCTTTGAGATCAACACGCAGCACCTTACCCTGTAAACGCGTTCGGGCTGACTTCAGCGCAGGAGAACGGTACAGAAAGGTGTTGAGCAGATTTTCAACGCCTGCGGTTACTAAGGGTTTTAAAGGCATCCCCACTCTCCTGTCAGAACTTGTAACCACGATGCAGCGCAACGACACCTGCTGTCAGGTTGTAGTAATCAACGCTTTCGAACCCGGCATCTTGCATCATTGCTTTTAAGGTGTCCTGATCGGGATGCATACGGATGGACTCCGCCAAATAACGGTAGCTGTCCGCATCGCTTGCTACCATTGAACCTATGCGCGGCAGAACATGGAAAGAGTATGCGTCGTAGGCTTTGCTCAACGGTTCGATTATGGGTTTGGAGAATTCCAGCACCAGTAGACGTCCGCCCGGCTTCAATACGCGGTACATGGAGCGTAATGCTTTGTCTTTATCCGTTACGTTGCGCAGACCGAAAGAGATGGTGATGCAGTCAAACGTGTTGTCAGGGAAAGGTAATGCTTCCGCATTCGCCTGAACGTACTCAACGTTACCTACCACGCCAATATTACGCAGCTTTTCGCGACCCATTTTGAGCATTGAGTCATTGATATCCGCCAGCACAACTTTGCCGGTTTCACCAACCATGCGAGAGAATTTCGCCGTCAGATCGCCGGTACCGCCTGCTAAATCGAGAACGGTTTGCCCGCGACGCACGCCACTGCAATCAATGGTGAAGCGCTTCCACAAACGATGAATGCCAAATGACATTAAGTCATTCATAACGTCATATTTAGACGCCACAGAATGAAAAACGTGGGCCACCATGTCAGCTTTCTGCTCTTTAGCGACGGTCTGAAAGCCAAAGTGCGTCGTTTCTTGTGAATTATCCACCATCTCAGTGCCTGCTCATCCAAAAAATGTTCGAGAAGTGTAACAGATTGGGCCAATTTGCCCTACCCTTCTACCGGGTTCAACTACCCCAAATGGACTAGTTTGATTGCTGATTTACCGCTTCATCCTCGGGGTAAGACGCATCTTGTTGCGTCTCAGGGACCGAGCGCAAGCGGTATTCCTCATCCTGTGTAGTAGCTTGTTCAGCCAGCTCAGGATTTATCTCGCGCTTAATTTCCACGCCTAAACTACGAAAAGCTTCTGCCTGCGACAGGACGTTTCCACGACCGGAAGAGAGTTTTTTCATCGCCTGTCGGTAGTTGTCCTGGGCTTTGTCCAGGCTTTGACCTATTGCCGACATATCATCCACAAACAACCGCATCTTGTCATAAAGTTTGCTGGCCCGATCGGCAATTTGTTGCGCATTACGACTCTGATGCTCGTAGCGCCACAGGTTGGCGATCGTGCGCAATGCCACCAACAGCGTGGTAGGGCTCACCAGCATAATGTTATTTCTAAGCGCTTCGGTAATCAGTTCGGGCTGTCTGTCGAGCGCCAGCAAAAAAGCGGGCTCAACGGGGATAAACATCAGCACATAGTCAAGCGTACGCAGCCCAGGAAGCTGCTGATAATCTTTGCGACCCAGCAGTCGAATATGGTTGCGCACCGAGGCGATGTGCTCCTGCAATGCACTTTCGCGGGTGTATTCGTCTTCTGCGTTAAAATAGCGCTCATAGGCGACCAGCGTCATTTTCGCATCGATCACCACATCTTTACCCTGCGGTAGCCGAACGATGACATCAGGCTGCATTCGCGAACGGGCGTCGTTTTCGATGCTGACCTGGGTTTCATATTCATAACCTTCACGCAGACCAGAGGCTTCGAGTACCCGCGTGAGTACGACCTCTCCCCAGTTACCCTGCGTTTTGTTATCGCCTTTTAATGCACGCGTCAGGTTTACCGCTTCCTGCGCCATCTGCGCATTCAGTTGCTGGAGATTACGAATTTCGTGTGCCAGGGTATGGCGTTCTTGTGCCTCTTTACCAAAGCTATCCTGAACCTGGCGACGAAAACCGTCCAGTTGTTCACGAAGCGGCGCAAGCAGGCTGTTCAGACTTTGGCGATTTTGCTCATCAACACGGCGGTTGCTGTGCTCAAAAATACGATTCGCCAGATTTTCAAACTGTTCACTCAGACGCTGTTCGCTGTTGATCATCTGGCGGATTTTATCTTCCGCATGCTGTTGCGTTGCTTCCAGCCGGGTAGTGACTTCACGGAGATCGGCTTCCAGAGAGGTGTTGATACTGTGCAGACTGCGTAATTCGTTATTGAGGAGTTCGCACTCATCACGCCAGTGTGCTTCCTGCGAGAGCTGCTGGCGAGCGGCGCTTAGCGCAATATCCAGTTCACGTCGCTCTTCGATGAGGTCGGCGCGGATTTGATCGGCGCGTGCTTTTGTCGCCAGCCACCCTACCAGTAGCCCTGCGGCTAACGCCAACACGGCACTCATCATAATTGAAATATCCACAACGCCCCCTTACAGCAACGACTTACCCGCACAAAATAGAATTGTGCTGTATAAACGTCCAGTTTAAAAGGAATTTCCTGCGAGGCACTACGCAAAATAAAAAGGCCGAACGCGTCGGCCTTTTTGAATAGACGGGAGAATTACAGTAAACGACGCGCGGCTTCTACCACGATTTTCACCGCGTGACTTTCCGTTTGTTTCATCGTTTCCGCATTAGGGATCTCTTGCTGAGTACGGTTCACGATAACACCCGCGACCATACCGGCACGCAGACCCTGGCTTGCGCACATGGTCAGCAGCGTAGCAGATTCCATTTCGTAGTTCATGACGCCCATAGACTGCCACTCTTCCATTGAGCCTTTGAAACGGCTCACGACGCGACCAGAGAAAGTGTCATAACGCTCCTGGCCCGGGTAGAAGGTGTCAGAAGACGCGGTAACCCCCACGTGAGTGGTAGCGCCGATAGATTTCGCCGCTTCCACCAGCGCGGTGGTGCACTCGAAGTCCGCAACGGCCGGGAATTCCATTGGTGCGAAGTGCAGGCTTGCACCGTCCAGACGAACAGATGCAGTGGTAACCAGTACATCACCCACGTTGATATGCGGCTGGATAGCGCCAGTCGTACCGATACGCAGGAAGGTACGAATGCCCAGCTGAGCCAGTTCTTCTACGGCAATAGAGGTGGACGGGCCGCCGATACCGGTAGAGCAAACGATCACGGCTTTACCATCCAGCTCAGCACGCCAGGTGGTGAACTCGCGATGAGATGCCAGCTTAACCGGCTTATCCATCAGCGCGGCGATCTTTTCCACACGCTCCGGGTCGCCAGGGACGATAGCAAGCGTAGCCCCTTGTAAATCGTTCTTAGTGAGGCCGAGATGAAAAACATCAGACTTAGACATAAAAACTCCTCTGTGAATCGGTTTTGTCAGAAGAAGCAAAAACACACTTTACCGAAGGCATAAACATATTTTCGTGACAGTCATCACTATGATGTAAATCCATTGCATTCGATTACCATTAAATAGTGATCTTTATCACATAAATGATGCGATATAAGTAAGCCCTGCACAAAAGATAGACCGTTTAAGGCAATGTGGTTCGTTGCATGTGTCTATAGTTAACAATGCGCTTTTTGGCTGAATATTTAAGGGTACGGAGAATACCATGACAACACGACAATCTGGCTTTGCACCTGCTGTATCTCCACCGACGTCTACCACGGTCCACACTCCGGATAACGCAATTATCGCCGGGGTAACGTCCATACCGTCACAAGGCGATGATATGCCAGCGTATCACGCACGACCAAAACAGACCGATGGCCCCCTGCCCGTGGTTATTGTCGTGCAGGAAATTTTTGGCATTCATGAACACATTCGTGACGTTTGCCGCCGTCTGGCTCTGGAAGGGTATCTGGCTATCGCACCAGAACTCTATTTTCGCGAAGGCGATCCCAATGACTTTGCCGATATCCCTACGCTACTCAGCGGTCTTGTCGCCAAAGTGCCTGACTCTCAGGTACTGGCCGATCTGGACCACGTCGCCAGCTGGGCCTCCCGCAACGGAGGAGATGCCCACCAGTTGATGATCACCGGATTTTGCTGGGGTGGGCGCATCACCTGGCTGTATGCCGCACATAATCCGCAGTTAAAAGCGGCCGTGGCGTGGTATGGCAAACTGGTGGGTGATAAAACCCTCAACTCGCCAAAACATCCCGTTGATATCGCAACCGATCTTAACGCCCCCGTTTTGGGGCTTTATGGCGGCCAGGACACCAGCATTCCGCAAGATACCGTTGAAACAATGCGCCAGGCGCTACGCGCCGCCAATGCTAAAGCGGAAATCGTGGTCTATCCCGATGCCGGACATGCGTTCAACGCCGATTATCGCCCGAGCTATCACGAAGAGTCCGCGAAAGACGGTTGGCAGAGAATGCTGGAGTGGTTCGTGCAATACGGTGGGAAGAAATAAACGTTAATTGCCCGGTGGCAGCGACGCCTGACCGGGCCTACAACTATTGCGATTTCCTGTAACCCGGGTAAGCACCAGCGCTTCCCGGGCACCGAATTACGCCTGACGCAGATTCTGCGCCGCTTTGACCATGTTCGCCAGCGCGGCTCGGGTTTCCGGCCAGCCGCGGGTTTTCAGGCCGCAGTCCGGGTTCACCCACAGACGTTCTGCTGGAATGCGCTGCTCGGCTTTCTTCAACAGGGCTTCAATCCACTCCACGCTCGGAACGTTCGGCGAGTGAATATCGTATACGCCCGGCCCGATTTCGTTCGGATAGTCGAACTCTTCAAACGATTCCAGCAATTCCATATCAGAGCGCGAGGTTTCGATGGTAATCACGTCCGCATCCAGCGCCGCAATGGAGTCCATGATGTCGTTGAACTCGCAATAACACATGTGGGTGTGGATCTGGGTTTCATCCTTCGCTACCGCCGCGTTAATGCGGAAGGCTTCCACGCCCCACTCCAGATACGCCGCCCAGTCGCTGCGACGTAGTGGTAAACCTTCGCGCAGTGCCGGTTCATCAATCTGGATGATGCCGATACCCGCCGCTTCCAGATCCGCCACTTCATCACGCAGCGCCAGCGCGATCTGCTTCGCGATGGTTTCACGCGTCACGTCTTCACGCGGGAATGACCAGCAGAGAATGGTCACCGGACCGGTCAGCATGCCTTTTACCGGTTTGTCGGTCAGCGACTGGGCATATTTCGCCCACTCCACGGTGATCGCTTCCGGGCGGCTGACGTCGCCAATCACCACCGGCGGCTTCACGCAGCGAGAGCCGTAGCTCTGCACCCAACCGTTCTGGGTAAAGACGAAACCGTCCAGATGCTCGCCAAAGTATTCAACCATGTCATTACGCTCGGCTTCACCGTGTACCAGCACGTCGAGACCCAGACGTTCCTGTTCAACAATCGCCTGTTTAATATGTTCCGCAATTCCGGTGCGATAGTTACCAGCATCCAGGTTGCCCTTTTTGAAATCCAGGCGCAGGCCACGAATTTCTGTGGTTTGCGGGAATGAACCGATAGTCGTAGTCGGCCATGCCGGCAGATTAAAGCGGGCACGTTGCGCCTCGGCACGAACCGGGTAAGCGTTAGCGCGCTGGCTGTCCTGGGCGGTGATTGCTGCCAGACGTTTTTCCACTGCGGCGTTGTGTACGCGGGTAGAGTGACGACGAGCCTGAATCGGTGCACTCCACTCGACAATTGCCGCCGTATCTCCGCTATTCAATGCATCGCGCAGCAGCGCCAGCTCGCCGCATTTTTGCAGGGCGAAGGCAAACCAGCTCTTCACTTCTGCATCAAGGCGGGTTTCAACACTGAGATCGATTGGGCTGTGCAGCAGGGAGCAGGAAGAAGCCACCCACAGGTTACGTTTCCCGACGATATCTTTGATTTGTGCGTATTTTTCGCTGAGATCGGCACGCCAAACGTTGCGGCCGTTCACCAGCCCCGCTGACAGCAGCCAGTCGGCTGGCAGACGCGTGTGCAGCTCGGCTGCATCATCTTTGCCGTGCACGAAGTCAACGTGCAGCCCCTGCACTGGCAGCGCGGTAATGGTATCCAGGTTTGGCGTTACGCCTTCGAAGTAAGTGGTCAGTAGCAGCTTCACCTGACCCGTCAGCGCGTCATAAGCAGGTTTGAAGGCGTCCAGCCACGCTTGCGGCAGCTCCAGTACCAGCGCGGGTTCGTCAATCTGCACCCACTCAATACCGCGTTTCGCCAGCTCGCCCAGCACCTGCTGGTAAACCGGCAGAATGTCGTTCAACAGGCTCAGGCGGTCAAACTGTTCGCCTTTCACTTTACCCAACCAAAGGTAGGTTACCGGCCCCAGCAGCACAGGCTTCACCTTGTGACCGAGCGCCAGCGCTTCGTCCACTTCATCCAGCAGTTGGGTCCAGGTCAGTTTGAACTGCTGACCTTTAGTGAACTCTGGCACCATGTAGTGATAGTTGGTGTTAAACCATTTGGTCATTTCTGCCGCCGCCGCGGGTTCACCCGTTGGTGCGCGGCCACGGCCAATGCGGAATAAGGTATCGATATCGACCGAGCCGTCTTTATTTTGATGGCGAGCCGGAACGTTGCCGAGCAGCAGGCTGGTAGTCAGCACGTGATCGTACCAGGCAAAATCACCCACCGGCAGCAGGTCAACGCCCGCCTGCTTCTGCTGATCCCAGTGGCGGGCACGCAGCTCGCGGCCAACGGTCAGCAAATCTTCACGGGAAGAATTTCCCGCCCAGTAGCTTTCTTGCGCTTTCTTCAACTCGCGACGCAGGCCAACGCGAGGGAAACCGAGGGTGTGATTCAATATTGTCATTTTTCTTCCTCTAATTATATGTAAATCCTATGGATTTTGAATTTAGGGAAGGCGGCAAGTTTACTCATCCCCAGGAGCTTACTGAAGTAAGTGACTGGGGTGGGGAAACGAAGCCAACGCACCATAAATTTAAAAGACGAAGGATTTTAGCCGTCCAGATGTTTACACATCCATAATTGGCGGTTACTGTATATTCCTCAAGCGCAATTTGTTCATGCCGAAGTGAAGGACTTTCATGATCGAGATTAAACACCTGAAAACGCTCCAGGCGTTGCGGAATAGTGGTTCTCTGGCAGCCGCAGCGGCGACGTTGCATCAGACCCAATCCGCCCTTTCTCACCAGTTCAGCGATCTGGAGCAGCGCCTTGGCTTTCGACTTTTTATCCGTAAAAGCCAGCCTCTGCGCTTTACGCCGCAGGGAGAAATCCTGCTGCAGTTAGCCAATCAGGTGTTGCCGCAAATTGGTCGTGCGCTGCAGGCCTGCAACGAACCGCAGCAAACCCGGCTGCGAATCGCGATTGAATGTCACAGTTGTATTCAATGGCTGACGCCCGCGCTGGAGAATTTTCGTGCCAACTGGCCGCAGGTGGAGATGGACTTTAAATCCGGCGTGACGTTCGATCCGCAACCAGCGCTACAGCAGGATGAGCTGGATCTGGTGTTAACCTCCGACATCCTGCCGCGCAGCGGATTGCACTACTCACCGATGTTTGATTTTGAAGTCCGCCTGGTACTGGCGCCTGACCATCCGTTGGCCAGCAAAACACAAATCACACCGGAAGATTTGGCCAGCGAGACGCTGCTGATTTACCCGGTACAGCGGAGTAGACTGGATGTATGGCGGCATTTTCTGCAGCCTGCAGGCGTTAGTCCTTCGCTGAAAAGCGTGGATAACACCTTACTGCTGATTCAGATGGTTGCAGCCAGAATGGGTATCGCGGCATTACCGCACTGGGTGGTGGAGAGTTTTGAACGCCAGGGCCTGGTAGTGACCAAAACCCTGGGTGATGGATTGTGGAGCCGACTGTACGCCGCCGTGCGTGATGGCGAGCAGCGACAGCCGGTCACAGAAGCGTTTATTCGCTCAGCGCGGAATCACGCCTGCGATCACCTACCGTTTGTACGGAGTGCGGAACGACCCACTTTCGATGTACCCACAGTGAAGCCACTATCACAGCCGCACCAATGATGAAGCTTGGCCAGTGAGGTTGTTGATGCCAGATAGCCAGGTTAACCAGCAGTCCGGCAGGGACATGCATATTGTTCATTATGCCCAGCGTGCCCGCATCCACCTGGGTCGCGCCGTAGTTCCACATAAAGTAACCAATGCCGGACGCCGCCACGCCAAGAAAGACCAGAATTCCCCACTGTAGCGTGGTTGCAGGCATTTTCTGCGCATTGCCCAGCATGAACCAGGCCACGACAGCCACCATAAAGGCGCCCATATAAAACCAGGCAAAGGCGTTGTGCTGCGGCATTGGCCGCGTCTCCATCAGACGTTTATAGCCCACCATACCAATGGCAAAGCTGATATTGGACAACTGCACCAACAGCAGACCGGTCCAGAAGTGGCTGGTCACCTGATCGTAACGAATGATCCCCGCGCCAATCACCGCCAGTAACGCACTAAAGGCGTAACTCCAGCGCAGACGACGTCCGCTCATCAGATCATAAATCAGCGTAATGTAGAGCGGCGTCAGCACGGTAAAGAGCAGCAGTTCTGAAACCGTCAGGTACAGATAGGCGTGAAAACTCAGCATGTACATAATGCCAAGCTGCATGGCACCCACCAGCATATACAGCCCGATCGTTTTTACGCTGTGCCCACGAGTACGTAGAAACGGCAGGAACACCAACGCCGCCAGCCCAACGCGCACCAGCACCGCAAAATAGCTATCGACATGACCGGCAAGGTACTCGCCAAACAGGCTAAAGGAAAAGGCCCACAGAATTGTGGTAATGATGAGTAACGCCACAATGGATGTCTCTTAACAAAAGGTACACCCATTGTAGCGGAGTTTTTAGTTGACAACTGGTCAGCTAACGAACAGAAGGTTGCTGCAAAAACAGTTCACGCAGATAGTGTGGCACGGCATCGTCGGCATTAAGGCCAATGACTTCCAGTTCCGGGTGCAGATCCTTCAGGCGCTGGTGGGCGTTGCCCATGATGCAGCCTTTACCTGCCATGGAGAGCATTTCCGCATCGTTCATCCCGTCGCCAAAGGCGATGCAGTCTTTCAGGCTGTAGCCCATCGCTTTTGCTACCGCTTCCAGCGCATGACCTTTCGATACGCCGCCAGCCATGACTTCCAGACAGGTAAGCGTAGAGAAGCTGACGTTGACGCGATCGCCCCAGCGGGCGTTAATCGCCTGCTCCAGCGGCAGTAGCCTTTCGTGAGAGTCGGTGGTGAAGAACACTTTGCTGACGCCCTCAGGTTCCAGTAATGCAGGTTCAAACAGTGAATAGTTAAACACCGCTTCTTTGAAGAAACGCATTTCGTCCGGACGATGGCGATTCATAAACCACTCATCATCACGATATACGTTGGTCACGATGTCCGGGTTTGCATTCACTACGCCAAACAGGTCGCTGGCAATATCGCGATCCAGGTTATGGGAAAACACCAGATTCCCGTCAGAATCATGCACGCGCGCGCCATTGGACGTGATCATGTAGGTTTTAATGCCGAGGTTATCGCGAATTTGCCCCACATCAACATGATGACGGCCAGTCGCAAACACGAAGTTAACGCCGCGAGCGGTCAATAACTTCAGCGTCTCTTTGGCATAAGGGGACAGAGTATGGTCGGGAGAAAGCAGCGTACCGTCTAAATCAGACGCAACAACCTGATACATAAGAAAATTCAACCTCTAGGCAAAGCGGGTTCCGCTGGATGAGTTATGCTTGTCGAAAAATTCGACAATAGCGTTAAGCGCGACTGAGCGCATGGCGTCCTTTTCAAAAAGGATCTCATGGTACGCGCCTTTGATGACAAGCGGCTGACCCCCTTCTACAGGATGGCCCGCTGCGGCGCGGAGTTCACAAAAACGATCGTGCATGCGGTTATCTACCACACGCTCTTCTTCAGCCTGAATCAGCAGCGTCGGTGTCGCATCATCTCCGGCGCCAGCCAAAACCTGTTCGCCAGCCAGAATCCCTTCACGTACCCAGTGATAGGTGGGGCCGCCAACGCGCAACCGCGGCTCATCAGCATAAAAGCGTAGATTGCGCCGATAGCGCTGTCGACTATGGGTTAACGCATTCATACCGAACGGCAGCGCCCGCCAGCGCCCGGTTCCCATCGCATAGCCTTCGCGGATCCGCGGATGCCCTTCGGCCCAGTCCAGTATATGGCGCACCATCCAGTCGGGAAAGCGCATCACAATACCAAACATCGGTGCGCAAAGTGCGATGGCATCACACTGATTCGGGTGGCGCTGCAGGAATAACGTGGCAATCGCCCCGCCCATTGAATGCGCCAGGATATAGCGTTTTCTCCACGGGCCGGGTAGCACTTCCTGCTGCCAGAAGGCGGTTAGATCGTCGACATAATCATTAAAGTTATCGACATGACCGCGATGCGGATCCGAAAGCATACGCCCGGAACGCCCCTGGCCACGGTGATCGATAATGAGAACGTCAAAACCAGAATGAAACAGGTCATACGCCAGTTCAGCGTATTTCACGTAGCTTTCAATGCGTCCAGGACAGACGACGATGACGCGATCGTTTTTTTCTGCATGAAAACGAACAAAATGTACGGGAATATCATCCACGCCCGTAAATTCCGCTTCTTCCCGCTGACGCCAGAAATCTGTCAGTGGCCCCATGGAAAAAGCAGCAAACGCGTTTTCTCTTGTTTCCCAGTCTTTTTGCTGCTGAAACATCGGGTATCCAGCCTCGCTGACCAAGTAAAATCGTTTTTTTCGCCGTCACTGACACAACCTAACGGCAGTAGCGTATTGTGGCATAAAAATAGACAATCCGGGAGTTTCTCATGACCTTTGAATGGTGGTTCGCCTACCTGCTGACCTCTATTATTTTGAGCTTGTCCCCAGGCTCTGGCGCAATCAATACCATGACCACCGCCATCAGCTACGGATATCGCGGTGCCAGCGCGTCGATTGCGGGTTTGCAGACCGGCTTGGGTATTCATATCGTTCTGGTTGGCGTAGGACTGGGAACGCTATTTTCACGTTCGGTGATCGCATTTGAGGTGCTGAAGTGGGCGGGAGCGGCCTATCTGATTTGGCTGGGTATTCAGCAATGGCGGGCGGCGGGTGCTATCGATCTGAATACCATGGCGAATACGCAATCGCGCAGCCGGCTGTTCAAACGCGCGGTCTTTGTTAATCTGACCAATCCCAAGAGCATAGTTTTTCTTGCCGCTCTGTTCCCGCAGTTCATCCTGCCGCAGGAACCGCAGTTGATGCAGTACGTGGTGCTTGGCGTCACGACCATCGTGGTCGATATCATTGTGATGATCGGTTACGCGACGTTGGCCACGCGCATTGCTGGCTGGATTAAAGGGCCAAAGCAAATGAAGGCGCTCAACAAAGTGTTTGGCTCGCTGTTTATGCTGATAGGCGCCCTGCTGGCATCGGCAAGGCATGCCTAGCAAATGGAACGTCGCTCGCAATGAAATGCTATCTGTAAGAGCCTCTGAACATGGCTTTTCGTACTTTGCCGCAAAGTGATAAAAGCCTTATATTCTGCACTGTTAGACGTTAATTGCTAATGCCAGAATGCCGCCACATTCACCTTTCACGGATGATTAACGATGGCGGAAGCAACAACACCACATGACGCAGTATTTAAGACCTTCCTCTCCCGCGTGGAAACTGCGCGGGACTTTATCGAACTTCATCTTCCGCCCTCGCTGATCAAAATCTGCAAACTGGATACGCTCCGTCTGGAATCAGGCAGTTTTGTGGAGGACGATCTGCGTCCCTATTTCAGCGATATCCTCTACTCACTGGAAACCACCAGCGGACATGGCTATGTACATGTGCTCATTGAGCATCAAAGCTCACCGGATAAGCACATGTCATTTCGCCTGATGCGCTACGCTATCGCAGCGATGCAGCGTCATCTTGAGGCTGGAAACGACACTCTGCCGCTGGTTATTCCAGTGCTCTTTTACCATGGCAAGCAAAGCCCATGGCAAGGCTCAATGAACTGGCTGGATCACTTTGAGGATTCTGGAACCGCCCTTCAACTTTACAGCACACCATTTCCGTTGGTGGATGTGACGGTTATTCCAGATGATGAGATCATGCAGCATCGCAGCATGGCGGCGCTGACATTAGTACAAAAACACATTCGCCAGCGCGACATGGCGCAGTTGCTGGATAAACTTACCCGCCTGTTTATGCTGGAGAAGATGAGCGGACAACAAATAACCGTGCTGGTAAACTACATGGTGCAAGCAGGGAATACACAAGATGTTCAGACATTATTGTATAAGCTGGCACAGCGGGTGCCGCAGCATGGAGAAAAACTGATGACAATGGCGGATCAACTAAAGCAGATAGGCCGTGAAGAAGGGAGGCGCATTGCCCTTACTGATGTAGCAAAAGCGATGCTCAAGCGAGGTCTTGATACCGACGCGATTATGGAAATGACCGGCCTTTCGAAGGATGAGCTACAGAAGCTTGCGCAATAAGCCGCATACCGCCTGGGACTCCCAGGCGGGCAACAAACTTAGCGCGAAATAATCAGATGGATACCGAAGCCTGCGAACAGCGCGCCGGCAAAACCATCAATCCACTTCGCCAGACGCTGATAGCCACGACGCATTTTCGGGAGCGCAAACAGGCTGGCGACCACGGTAAACCACACCAACGTTTCCACGATAATCAGAGCAAAGATCCCCCAACGCGCGCCCGTTCCCACGTTGTCGCCAACGAACAATGAGAAGACGGAGCCAAAATAGATAATGGCTTTAGGGTTCGCCAGGTTGGTCAGCAGACCTTTCAAAAAGCTGCGTCCGCTCTGCGCCAGCTCCACCTGCGGAGTGGGCGCTGCAACATCCTGTTTTTTAAACGCGCCGCGCAGCATCTGATAACCCATCCAGCACAGATACAGCCCCCCGCCGACCATAATAATGGTATGCAGCCAGGCCATTTTTTCGATAATCAGATGCAGGCCGAGCAGTGCCACGCCAGCCCAGACCATGACGCCGCAGGTAATGCCCAGCACGCCCATCATAGCTTCTTTGCGCGAACGGCTAACCGCAGTTTGAGAAACAAAAAAGAAATCGGGACCGGGGCTCATCAGCGCAACGATATGCACCAACGCAACGGTGAAAAATAGCGTTAACATAAAAATGACTCGCGGGGGAATAGTTCAGTGAGTCACCATCCTGGCACTTTTTTGCCCGGCTGACTACTCTTCGTCGTCACCATCAACGTGTGCGCGAATAAGCGCCATAAACTCTTTACCGAAACGCTCCAGTTTACGCATCCCCACACCGTTTACGCTTAGCATTTCACTCGGTGAAACCGGCATCTGCTCTGCCATTTCAATCAGCGTGGCGTCGTTGAACACCACGTACGGCGGAATGTTCTCTTCGTCGGCAATGGCTTTACGCAGCTTACGCAATTTGGCGAACAGTTTGCGGTCGTAGTTACCACCGAAGGATTTCTGCATCGCACGCGGTTTCAGCGCCACAATACGCGGTACAGCAAGCTGTAACGCAACGTCACCGCGCAACACCGGACGCGCGGCTTCTGTTAGCTGTAACGCGGAGTGATGAGCAATATTCTGCGTCACCAGGCCCAGGTGAATAAGCTGGCGAATAACGCTCACCCAGTGTTCGTGGCTTTGCTCACGACCAATGCCATAGACCGGCAGTTTGTCATGAGCCAGTTCGCGAATACGCTGGTTATTCGCTCCGCGCAGAACTTCCACGACGTACCCCATGCCGAAGCGTTGGTTAACACGGTAAATCGTCGACAGCGCTTTGCGCGCATCCATAAGTCCGTCGTACTGTTTTGGCGGGTCGAGACAGATATCGCAGTTGCCACACGGCTCCTGGCGCCCTTCGCCAAAATAGTTCAGCAGCACCAGACGACGACAGGTTTGTGCCTCGGCAAACGCCCCCATCGCATTGAGCTTATGACGCTCGATATCCAGTAGTTGCCCAGCGGGTTTCTCTTCGAGGCAACGGCGTAGCCATGCCATATCAGCCGGATCGTAAAACAGCATCGCTTCCGCAGGCAGGCCATCACGCCCGGCGCGGCCGGTTTCCTGGTAATAGGATTCGATGTTACGCGGAATATCGAAATGCACCACGAAGCGTACGTTAGGTTTGTTGATCCCCATACCGAACGCCACGGTCGCCACTACGATTTGCAGGTCATCACGCTGGAATTTCTCCTGCACCTCGGCGCGTACGGCATTTTCCAGCCCGGCATGATAAGCCCCGGCGCTGATGCCACGGCTTTGCAGACGCGCGGCGGTGTCTTCGACTTTGGCGCGACTGTTACAATAGATAATGCCAGACTTACCGCGCTGCTCTTGCACGTAGCGCATCAGCTGATCGAGCGGCTTAAACTTCTCCATCAGCATGTAGCGAATGTTCGGGCGGTCAAAGCTACTGATCTGAATTAACGGATCGTTGAGTCCCAGCAGACGCACAATGTCCAGCCGGGTTGTCTCATCCGCGGTCGCGGTCAGCGCCACAAACGGCAGCGTCGGGAAACGCTGACGTAACTGGCCCAGCGCAGCGTACTCGGGGCGGAAATCATGCCCCCACTGCGAAATACAGTGCGCTTCATCAACCGCCAGCAGCACCGGATTCCAGTGCGCCAGATGCTCAAGGAAGTTATCCAGCATCAGGCGTTCGGGCGCAATATACAGTAAGCGAATCTGCCCGCTGCGGCAGCCCGCCATCACCTCAAGCTGTTGTTCACGACTTTGAGTAGAATTCAGGCACGCCGCCGCCACGCCGTTGGCTAGCAGTTGATCGACCTGATCTTTCATCAGGGAAATCAGCGGGGAAACAACAACGGTGAGTCCGTTTAGCAATAATGCGGGAATTTGATAGCACAGGGATTTACCGCCGCCGGTCGGCATAACGACCAGGCAGTCGCGACCAGAGAGCACGGTATCAATGATTTCTTCCTGACCGGGGCGAAACTGTTGGTAGCCAAAGGTTTCCTGCAAAACCTGTTTAGCGCCCATTTCCAGATTCAACACTTCCGCCTGCGCCACATTAACCCCATTCGCCCGAAATAAAAACAGGCGCTATTTTCAGCGCCTGAGAGAGAAACTGCAATGATTAAAATACTCTCAATACTTATCAGAAGATATCGTTGAGCATCACGCCCACACCAACACGCGTCTGATTGAAGTTGTAGTCAATCAGCGATTCGCCGTAACCACTGTAGACCTGAGTGTATAGACGCACATGCTTCGTGATGGGGTAACTGGCCCCCAGCTCTGCGCCGCCGTAGCCGGTATTCCAGTTGTACTGGCCTTTCACGCTGATAACCGCGTCACCCAGGTGATATCCCATTTTCAGCTGATAGTAGCCCATGTATTTAGTGATATCAGGGTTATCGTCGGTGCTACCAATCACGTACCACGGCTTAACTTCCACCAGCCAGTTACCATTTTCAGCCATCAGACGGGTATAAAGACGGTTCCAGCTACGTGACGTGGGATCGGAACGGCCGTTGGAGTCATGGTTATAACCCATTTCGACATCACGAAGAGTCCAACCGGCAAAGCGATAGTCGGTGGCGAAACCTAGGAACAACTGCGGTTCGTAGTTGGTTTCGCGAAACGGTGAAGACTCTTCACTGTTCGAAAGCTGCCACCAGGACTTCTGGGTATAGGAACCACCAAGTACCGAGTTTGGGCCTAATATCCCGCGCCAGAGCGGAAACGCCAGGCTTAGCTGAAACTTAACCTCATCTTTGCGCGCATTTTCGGACCAGCTATAACTGCTGATCGCCTCTTTGTTCATGTCGCTGGTATTGGTGTAAATAAGATAGTTGGTATCATAAGGATAAAGCGTGAAAGGGTTGTCATGTTCCTGCAGCATATTGGCGATAATACTGCCACGAACCGCCGGTGCATCATGAATCTCTTTCACTGTCGCTTCCTGCGCATACGCGGTCAACGGCAGCATAATTGCTGGTAGTAACCATCCCAGAATCGCCCGCATCGGTAATGTTCTCCTGAACCAAAATATTGATGAATTGTATAATTATCTGGCAAGTATTCTACATACTTAGCTAGTTACTCGTTAGTTATCCCGTCCTAAAGTAGAAAACAACAAATAATAAGCATAATATCAACATTTCATTAACCGTCGAGATGTAGGGATCGTATGTCTGCCGTACTTACTGCTGAGGAAGCGCTGAAGTTAGTGGGGGAAATGTTTGTCTATCATATGCCGTTTAACCGGGCGCTGGGACTGGAGCTCGAACGCTATGAGAAAGAATTTGCTCAATTAGCCTTTAATAACCAACCGATGATGGTCGGCAACTGGGCGCAAAGCATTCTGCATGGCGGCGTGATCGCCTCGGCGCTGGACGTCGCCGCCGGGCTGGTATGCGTTGGGAGTACGCTGACCCGCCATGAAACAATCAGTGAGGACGAACTGCGTCAGCGGATGTCACGCATGGGTACAATCGATTTGCGTGTTGATTATCTGCGCCCCGGAAGAGGGAATCGCTTTACCGCCACCAGCAGCCTGCTGCGGGCGGGTAATAAAGTCGCTGTTGCGCGCGTGGAATTGCATAACGAAGAACAGCTTTATATTGCCAGCGCAACCGCCACTTATATGGTGGGGTAAGTGCCTAAAAAAAGGTAAACTGCTGTTACATTTCTGCAATGAGTTTTCCCGATGGATGCTAAACAAACGCGGCAGGGCGTGCTACTCGCTCTTGCTGCTTATTTTATTTGGGGTATCGCTCCCGCCTACTTCAAGCTGATTTACTATGTTCCGGCGGATGAGATCCTGACGCACCGCGTCATCTGGTCATTTTTCTTTATGGTGGTACTGATGAGCATCAGCCGCCAGTGGTCAGGCGTCAAAACGCTGCTACAAACGCCAAAGAAGATCTTCCTGCTGGCGCTCTCTGCAGTGCTCATCGGCGGAAACTGGCTGCTGTTCATTTGGGCGGTCAATAATCACCATATGCTGGAAGCCAGCCTCGGCTATTTTATTAACCCACTGGTGAATATTGTGCTGGGAATGCTATTCCTCGGTGAGCGCTTTCGTCGCATGCAGTGGCTGGCAGTACTGTTAGCCGCCTGCGGCGTGCTGGTACAGCTGTGGACCTTCGGATCGCTGCCAATAATCGCGCTGGGACTGGCGTTCAGCTTTGCGTTCTATGGGCTGGTGCGCAAGAAGATTGCCGTCGAAGCACAAACCGGCATGCTGATCGAAACCCTGTGGCTTTTACCTGTCGCCGCCATCTATCTGTTTGGCATTGCGGACAGCTCAACCAGCCATATGGGGCAAAACCCCATGTCGCTCAACCTGCTGCTGATTGCCGCGGGTGTCGTGACCACCATTCCGCTGCTGTGCTTTACCGGCGCGGCAACCCGCCTGCGTCTGTCCACGCTGGGATTCTTCCAGTATATCGGGCCTACGCTGATGTTCCTGCTGGCCGTCACCTTCTATGGTGAAGTCCCGGGAACGGATAAAATGGTCACGTTTGCGTTTATCTGGGTGGCGCTGGCGATTTTCGTGATGGATGCGATTTATACGCAACGACGGGTTCGTCGGAGCTAGGGGAGTGCCGGATGGCGCTTCGCTTATCCGGCCTACAAAAGCACATCGCCGTAGGCCGGATAAAATACAGTTATTACAGCCAGTTCTTGCGCTTAAAGTACAGATACGGCGCCAGACCCGCGAGCATCATAAAGACAATCGCGCCCGGGTAACCGAAGCTCCAGTGCAATTCCGGCATAAACTCAAAGTTCATCCCGTAGCTGGAAGCCACCAGCGTCGGCGGCAGGAATACCACAGAAACCACCGAGAAGATCTTGATGATGCGGTTCTGCTCGATGTTGATAAAGCCCATCGCCGCCTGCATCAGGAAGTTAACCTTCTGGAACAGCGATTCATTGTGCGGCAGCAGTGACTCGATATCGCGCAGGATCTCACGCGCCTGCTCCAGCTGACTGCCCGGCAAACGCGCTTTACGCACCAGGAAGTTCAGCGCGCGCTGGGTATCCATCAGACACAGACGTACTTTCCAGCCGATATCTTCCAGTTCCGCCAACGTCGACAGCGCTTCGTCATACTCATCGCCCTGACGCCCTTCCATGATCACACGGCTGAGTTTTTCCAGGTCGCTGTAAATATTTTCGATCTCATCCGCCAGCTGTTCAATTTTAGTTTCGAACAGGTCGAGCAACAGCTCGTAGGCGTTGCCATCCACCATCGCCTGATTACGCGCACGCATGCGGTACAGGCGGAAGGCCGGCAGTTCGCGCTCGCGCAGAGTAAACAGGCGGCCTTCGCGAATGGTAAATGCGACGGTTGAGTTACCCGCGTGATCGTCGGCGTCTTCGTAAAAGAAGAAGGAGTGGATGTGCAGACCGTCTTCGTCTTCAAAAAAACGTGCGGATGCTTCGATGTCTTCCAGTTCAGGGCGCGTAGCCAGATTCTGGCCCAAGTCCTTTTGCACACGGTTTCGTTCTTCGTCATCCGGCTCGACTAAATCGACCCAAACCGAACTGGCCAGGTGCTCGATCTCGTCTGCCTCAAGGCGAGTTAAACGATTGTTTTCCAGTTGAAATGCGCTCAGCATGACCGGGACTCCCAATGCAAAAAATTATCGGACAGTTCGGAGGGCACACAGAAACAAATTGGGTTTCAGACCATTAAACAGCCTGACTCAGCGCGACGGGAAAAAACAGAAGGTCGCTGACAACCGCGAAGGCTATCAGCAAAAAGGGATAGCCTTAGGAGTTGATCCTGGATGACAGGATAATGAGCCAGTATCTACTGGGTGTGTCCAAGGCGAATGTCCTCTTAGCGTAATCGTGCGCGCATGTTACGCCAGCAAAATTTTGACGTCAACACGCAACGGATGGCGAAAAAGTAATAATTTCCCCTTATACAGAAAGGTTAGCAGAGGGGAATTATTTATCTATGATTTCAGAATATTAACCGACAGATAGCCGGATGGCGGCTTCGCCTTATCCGGCCTACAAATCAAAATATTACGTTCCGCGTAGGCCTGATAAGCGCAGTGACATCAGGCGATCATACCGTTTCCAGTCTGGCGTAGGCGGCAACCAGCCATTTGATCCCCTGCCCCTGGAACGCGACCTGCAAACGACTGTGTTCGCCGCTTCCTTCCAGGTTGACGATGGTGCCCTCGCCAAATTTAGCGTGGCGCACGCGCTGGCCGAGCTTATAGCCGGTATCATTTTCCGCCATTGGCGTGCCCATCCGCTGATGGCTCACCGGGCGGCTGACAGTGGCGCGCAGGCGAACCTCTTCAACGCACGCTTCCGGCAGTTCGCCGATAAAGCGCGACGGACGATGGTAAACCTCTTTGCCGTACAGACGACGCGTTTCGGCGTAGGTCAGCGTCAGCTTTTGCATTGCGCGGGTCACGCCTACGTAAGCCAGGCGGCGCTCTTCTTCGAGGCGACCGCCTTCGTCCAGCGACATCTGGCTGGGGAACATGCCTTCTTCCATCCCGACGATAAACACCTGCGGGAACTCCAGACCTTTCGCCGAGTGCAGCGTCATCAGTTGTACCGCGTCCTGCCAGGTATCCGCCTGCCCTTCGCCCGCTTCCAGCGCAGCGTGAGACAGGAATGCCTGCAGCGGCATTAAGTCTTCGTCTTCTTCGTTGTAGCTGAACTGGCGCGTTGCCGTCACCAGTTCGTCTAAGTTTTCGATACGCGTCTGGCCTTTCTCGCCTTTTTCCTGCTCGTACATCATGCGCAGGCCGGAGTCTTTAATCACCCGGTCAGTCTGCACGTGCAGCGGCATATCGGCGGTCTCCTGCGCCAGTGCGTCAATCAGCTCCATAAAGCGCTGTAAGGCGCTGGCGGCGCGACCCGCGAGGGCTTTTTCCTGCAACAGCTCACGACAGGCCTGCCACAACGTTAGCTGGCGGTCACGGGAGGTCTGACGCACCACATCCAAAGTACGATCGCCAATCCCGCGGGTGGGCGTATTCACCACGCGCTCAAATGCGGCGTCGTCATTGCGGTTGGCGATCAGGCGCAGGTAAGAGAGCGCATCTTTGATTTCCTGGCGTTCGAAGAAACGCATCCCGCCATAAATCCGATACGGCATGCTGGCCTGTAACAACGCCTCTTCCAGTACGCGCGACTGGGCGTTGCTGCGATACAGAATGGCGCATTGTTCCAGCGCACCGCCGTTGTCCTGCCAGGTTTTGATGCGATTGACCACGAAGCGCGCTTCATCGAGTTCGTTGAACGCGCAATACAGCGAGATCGGTTCGCCGTCGACGCCATCGGTCCACAGCTTTTTACCCAGACGCCCGTTGTTATTTTCAATCAGGGCGTTGGCCGCGCTGAGGATATTGTTAGTCGAGCGGTAGTTCTGCTCCAGGCGAATAGTTTCTGCGCCGGGGAAGTCCGTAAGGAAGCGCTGGATGTTCTCCACCTGCGCTCCGCGCCAGCCGTAGATTGACTGATCGTCATCGCCGACGATCATTACCTTGCCGGTATCGCCCGCCAGCAGGCGGATCCACGCGTACTGAATGTTGTTGGTATCCTGAAATTCGTCCACCAGGATATTGGTAAAACGTTCGCGGTAGTGCTGCAGGATATGCGGTTTGTTGAGCCACAGCTCGTGGGCGCGCAGCAGCAGCTCGGCGAAATCCACCAGCCCCGCGCGGTCACACGCTTCCTGGTAAGCCTGATACACTTTCTGCCAGGTTTGCTCAACCGGGTTGCCGTAGCTTTGCAGATGATGCGGACGCAGCCCTTCGTCTTTCTGGCTGTTGATGAACCACATCGCCTGACGCGGCGGCCACTGCTTCTCATCAAGGTTCATCGCCTTGATCAGACGCTTGAGCAAACGCAGTTGGTCTTCGCTGTCGAGGATCTGAAAATCCTGCGGCAGGTTCGCATCCATATGGTGCGCGCGCAGCAGACGGTGGGCCAGACCGTGGAATGTACCTACCCACATACCGCCCTGGCTGGTTCCCATGATCTGGCCGATACGGTGGCGCATTTCCGCCGCCGCTTTGTTGGTAAAGGTCACCGCCATAATGGAGTACGGCGAGTTGTTCTCAACCGTCAGTAACCAGGCTATACGGTGCACCAGCACGCGCGTTTTACCACTCCCCGCGCCTGCCAGAACCAGCATGTTGCTGCGTGGCGCGGCCACCGCTTCACGCTGTTTATCATTAAGGCTGTCGAGCAGGTAAGAAACGTCCATTGGCACCGCCGCGTAAAAGTAGGTAAGGCGGATAAGCGTAGCGCCATCCGCCAAAAAGCTGGGTATATATACAGAGTTCTGCTGGTGATTATATCAGCGAGGTTAGAGATGCCAACTGTGAAATTTCGATATGCGGAAGCAAACGACTGTCTGCGGTTTGCATCAGGTCGGCATTTTCCGGTTTGATCCAGCAGGCCTGCATACCACAACGGATGGCGCCCGCGACGTCCGTCGTCAGGTCATCACCCACGTGCAGAATCTCACCCACAGGCATTTTCAGTTTTTCCGCCGCCAACGTGTACATGTCGCTAAAGGGTTTTGATCGCCCGTCGGGACCGGCGCGCAGCACAAACTCAAAGTAATCACCCAGGCCAAACAGTTCCGGCTGCGCGTTACCGTTGGTGATCGCCACCAGCGGCCATTTGCGGGCCAGCGCCTTCAGCGTGTCATGCGTCGTCTGCGGGACTTCAATGCGGCTACGCCATTTGGCAAAATTCATCATCGCCGCATTCGCCCCCATTCTGGCTTCTGCCGCTGACAACCCCGCCTCCAGCATAGCGCGCTCTACGGCACGGTGACGCCATTGGGTAACATCGTGGTAGATTTCCGGCTCGGCGTCGCGAACGGCCTGACGTAAGCGCTGTAGGTCGCTATTTTGCAGCGAATTCAACGCCGGATGGTAATTCTGTACAAACGCGAGCGCTTCCTGCTCGGTGCGTGTGATAACGGGACGGTTATCGTAAAGGGTGTCATCAAGGTCAAAGGTGAGCGCAGAAATGCGCCCCAAAGGCCGGTAAAAACGCATTATTTCCCCCGTTTGGCGCGCGGATGCGCCGCATCGTACACTGAAGCCAGGTGTTGAAAATCAAGATGGGTATAGATTTGAGTCGTGGAGAGATTGGCATGACCCAATAACTCCTGCACTCCGCGCAGATCGCCGCTCGACTCCAGCATATGCGTCGCAAAGGAGTGACGCAATTTGTGGGGATGTACGTGGCTGTTCAGCCCCTGCTTGATACCCCATTCAGCAAAGCGTTTCTGCACATTACGCGCCGAGATGCGTTTGCCCAATTTGGACAGAAATAGCGCATCGTCATCGCTGCCAAATAGCCCGCGTAGATCCAGCCAGTGCTCAATCCACGCCACCGCGTTGCGACCAATCGGCAGGCGACGCTCTTTACTGCCCTTACCCATCACCCACACTTCGCCGGTGTCGAGGTCGAGATGTTTAATATCCAGCCCAACCAACTCAGATAAACGCAGACCCGCGCCGTACATCACTTCCAGCATTGCTCTATCGCGCACGGCAAGGGGATCGTTGAGATCGATATCCAGCAGACGATTAACATCGTCGACATCGATGTTTTTAGGGAGATGACGCGGTGCTTTCGGCGCGGAAACGCTTTTTGCCGGATTGGCTTTCAGCTCGCCCTGATTAACCAGCCAGTCGAAGAAACTGCGTAACGCGGAGAGACGCAGCGCCAGACTCGCCGGCCCCAGTCCTTTACGACGGCTGCGAACAGCAAAACTACGTACCATCGCAGCATCACATTGTTGCCAGCTTTGCAGACCGGTCTCTCCGGCTAACGCAATGATGGCATCAAGCTGACGCTGATAATTAAGCAATGTGATCGGGCTAAGCTGACGCTCAACGCCCAGATAGCGCAAAAAGCGCGCCACATCCTGAGAAAGGGGTGAATCGGTCATACGCGTTCAATCCAGCGCTCCAGCAGCTCCGGCAACATCAGCGAGATTTCCTGCAGCAATTGCGTGCCTTGCCCCTGCTGGTAATGATTAACGTCACGGCTGCTAAACAGCATCACGCCCAGAGAGCCATCTTGCCCGAGCATCGACATCGCCACCGAGCCTATGGCTTTCGCCTCCGGCATCATGACCAGCAATTCCGGACCATTGAGCGGCCCAAGATAGTGCTGTGACTGACCCAGACGCTGGATACGCAGCGGTTCAAAAGCCTGACGGCTTAATGCCAGATGGGTGAATTTTGATGGCGCGCCAAGTCGCCAGCGATCCGGGAACAGACGAACCGTCGCTCCGGCCAGCCCTAACTCACGCGCCCAGCGATGAAATCGCATCAGCATGTCGTCAAGACTGCTGGCCGACACCAGCCGCCCTTGCAGATTTAACAGACGATAGAACAGGCTTTCATTGGCGTTGGCTTGTTCCATCAACAACGCCATGTTCTCTTCCAGCACGTTAATATGATTACGTGCCCGCGCCATATGCCATTCCACTAAAGAGACCGTGCCCCGCACTGGGTGCGGAACTCGCATCGCTTCAACGGCCTGGGCATTACGGATAAAAAACTCAGGATTACGTTGCAGGTAATCGACGACCGCCCGGTCGTCCAGCTCCATGAGCGTTTCCTGTAGTTCTTCCCCTGGTTGCTTCATAAGTGAATAAATCCGTCGTAGACATGTGCCGCCGGGCCAGTCATATACAGCGGATGACCCGGACCTTTCCAGGCGATATCAAGTCGACCGCCCGGTAATTCCACCCTCACTTCTTCCGCCAGCAGACCCTGCTGGATACCGACCGCAACGGCAGCGCACGCACCGCTGCCGCAGGCCTGCGTTTCACCCGCGCCGCGCTCATAGACGCGCAGTCGGATATGCTCGCGTTTTACCACCTGCATAAATCCGATATTGGCGCGTTCAGGGAAGCGTTCGTGGCTTTCCAGAACCGGTCCCAGTGTTTCTACCGTGGCCGTATCAACATCATCAACCTGAATCACGCAGTGCGGGTTCCCCATTGAAACCACGCCGCACAATACTGTCTGTTCGGCCGCGCGCATAATATAGGTCTTCTCTGCTTTGTTAGCGCGAAAAGGAACCTGCGAGGGTTCAAAATTGGGTTCGCCCATATTCACCCGCACCAGCTCGTCGTCGGTTACGGTTAATACCATACGACCATTCGCGGTACTGACGCGAATATCACGTTTATTAGTCAGCCCTTTCAGGCGAACAAAACGGGCAAAACAGCGGGCGCCATTGCCACACTGTGACACTTCACTGCCGTCGGCATTAAAAATACGGTAGTGGAAATCCAGCTCCGGATCATACGGAGGCTCAACCACCAGCAGTTGATCAAATCCAACGCCGAGATGTCTGTCGGCCAGGCGGCGGATCAGCTCTGGTGAGAAAAAGACATTCTGCGTTACCGCGTCGACGACCATAAAATCGTTGCCAAGGCCATGCATTTTAGAGAATTGCATCATTCACTCCGTTCACGCGGGTACAGAAATGTAAAATCTATTCCTGCCGTTAGTAATTCACCTGAGAAGGCCCATCACTAATCCCACGATCGTTTTTCTCAGGCGTAGTGGATTGCGATTGCGGCTGAACGCTCTTGGTCGGAGGCGGCGCGGTTTTATCAGCCGGCGGGAAATAGAGCGGGCCTTTTAACCCACAGCCCGTCAGGCTGAACAGAGTAAAAATGACAGCGAGTGGCTTTAACACGTTTTTCATTATGGATTGCCTGTAAAGTTCATGCTTTCTGTTTTCTATCATCGCAGGAGAAGGCGTAAAAGCAAGAGTTTGGCTAAAAACTGCATCGCGATTTATTCCACGTTATACTGCGGGCATCACGAAAAATAGGATAAGAAAATGAACGACAGTGAATTTCATCGCCTTGCTGACACCCTTTGGATGACCATTGAAGAACGTCTGGATGACTGGGATGGCGACAGCGATATCGATTGTGAGATCAACGGCGGCGTGCTGACCATCAGCTTCGAAAACGGCAGCAAAATTATCATTAACCGTCAGGAGCCGCTCCACCAGGTGTGGCTGGCGACCAAACAGGGCGGCTACCACTTTGACCTGAAAGGCGACGAATGGATCTGCGACCGAAGCGGCGAAACGTTCTGGGATCTGTTGGAACAAGCGGCAACGCAGCAGGCGGGTGAAGAGGTGAGCTTCCGCTAAGCTTTAGTGCCGGATGCGCTTCGCTTATCCGGCCTACTTTGGCCCGGTAAGCGTCGCGCCACCGGGTAAGTTAACTCACGAGAAATACTGCTGTAACAGCGGCGTGTCGTTGTCCTGACTGGCTGGCGGAACAGCGCTAATCGGCTGGGTGCGGAACGGAATCACCTGCGCGCGCCCGTCAGTTTTCACAATCTGATAGAACTGCGGCAGGTTAAAGTTGATGAAGCTGGAGCCGTAGGTAAAACGATCGTGCGACGATGAATAGAAACGGCTGACGTCGCGTACCAACTCCTCTTTACTACCTTCGCAGTGGTGATACACCTCAGCCCGATTGCTTTCGTCCAGAATGTAGATATTAAAGCCCTGCTCATCACCCGTTTCTTCGAAAAAGAACTGAATAATCCCTTCGCTGGCAAAACCGTCGACCACCGACGGCAGTTTCACATGGTTGGTCTCAACCTGGACGGAAAGCCCGTGCAGTTTGTTATGTGAAATCGCGCCATAGAATTCAATTGCGTTTTCCAGCTTCTGTACCGAAACGTTCAGGCGCTCGAAGAACAATCCCCACGTCTGGCCGGAAACACGCAGCGCTTTGAAACGTCCGGTTTCCTGACGGGTGCTGGAGAGGCGCAATTCGATGCACTCAGACACCAGTTGCTGGACGCGGGTGCGAATTAAACCGCGCAGATGCTGGCTATAGCAGAAGACCTCGACGCTATCTGGCGGCGCGGCATCCTGGTGCATTTTGCCCAGAATCGTTTTTAACGCTTCAATCATCGCCTGCTCGCCGTTGAAGTGCAGCGTACGCACTTCATTCCACGAGTTGCGGTACAGCAGGTCGACGCTTCCTACCAGGCAATTTTGCTCTTCGCCAAAGCTGAAGACGTCCAGCTTACGGAAATCAAAATGTACCACCTGATTACGGAATGCGGCCGTTGGGTCATATTCGAGGTTAACGATAATCGCCAGATGGCGAATTTCGCATGGGCTATAGAGCGCTTTCGGCGTTGGTGCAGGCAGTCGCAGCGGGAAGTGGTGCGACACGTCGGCGACCATTTCCTGCAGCTTCGGCAAATCAACAATGCCGTTGCCCTTAATAAACAAATGCGTACGCGAGGTCAGCAGGCCATTGAACCAGGCCCACGCCACCAGCTTGTTGAGATAGCGGTTATATTCCAGCGGCTGATGACTGATGATCGAGTCCATGTTAGGCGCGCGGTTGTAGAGATACCAACCTGAACGGTTGGCACGACCCGGCGGTACATGGATAAAGGTCAGATTCGGTTCCGAGAGATCCGGAGATATCTGTGGGTTCACAAGCGTGACTTTACCCGGCAACGCTTCAAACGCGGCATACAGCTTACGGGTCAGCACGCCGATATCCTGCGGGCTGGCGCTGACGCTGAGGTTATTGCGCCGCGCAAAGCGGATCAGGTTACGATAGCTCTGCATCATCGCATCGAGCAGTTCGTTATGTGCTTCGCGTACCTGGTCAATCTTCCAGTTAGCGCGGTTATCCAGCATGGTCAGACGGGCGTCATCCCAGCCCCACTCTTTCACTAACTGACTTAATACTTCACGACGCCAGCCCACGCAGGCGCGCTCACGGCTCAGTTTCTCACACACTTTTAAGTAGAAACATCGACGCACTAAATCCAGGCGCGTCGGATCTTCGATCGCCGTGAGGTACTCGGTAACGCGCTCCAGCATCATGCAGTAAGGGTCGAGACCAAAAGAGACGATCTCGCCATCGTGCAGGCGCTGTTTAATATCTTTCGCCAACAGGCGTGGATTTGGGTATTCCCAGGAATAGGCTTCCAGCAGCAGCGTTTTCAGCACCGCTTTGTACGGGGAGTCGATACTCTTGTACAACTGCCAGAGGCTGGCGCCAAAGTACTCTTCGGCGGAAAGCGAACTGAGTCCGCCGAGATCCAGCCATTCGTTTGGCGTTAGCACCCCCTGTGCGTAGAGCGTCATGACGTAATCGTCGTAATGCTCTTCTTCGTCGCCCGGCACCATATTCCACAAAATACGTTTACCCGCGAGGCGCACAGCGGTGCGATAGAATTCATCAAGCAACAGGATATGCTGCGTCGAGCCACAGTCTTCACCACCCAGACTGCCGCTTTCATTGTGACGGAAACGGTTTTCATCAATCAGGAAGAAACTGACTTCTACGCCCAGCGAGGCGGCCCAGCTTTCCAGCAGGCTACATTTTCGCTGCAGCAGCTGGCGCTCTTCGCTATCCAGCCAGGATTGATGGCAGACCCAGATATCAAGGTCAGAGGAACAGCTTTGCCCTACCGAAGAGGTGCTGCCCATTGAGTAAACGCCGGTGATCGGCAGTTCGCCCTTGGGAGGATCCTGCGGCGACATACCGCGGTACAGTTCCAGTTCGTTCAGGTAGTGGCGTTGGGTTTCATCAGGCGTGTAAAAGCATATGCCTTTGGGAACGTTACCATCGAGGTAACCCGGCATCAGCGGATGGTGGTAGTGCAATAATGTCGGCAGCAGACTGTATACCTGCTGGAAGGCAGGTCCCATGGCAGCAAGCGCGCGATCCACACGCAGTTGATTTATGGCATCCAGTCTCTGTTTCAGAGTCTCAATATAGAGGTACAAGACGTATCGCCTGATGTTGCTATCCGTCATGTTGTCGATTGCCGCGGCGCAAGCGCTCACAATAATCGCCATCAATTCGGATAAACCGTATGTCAAAAATAACCGTTACCTGTTTTTCGCCCATATTTTTTTATGCTGTACAGCCGAAAAAATGGTCTAAAACGTGATCAATTTAACACCTTGCTCATTGACCGTAAAGAAAGATGCGCTACATACAAGTGTAGCACCGTTCGTTACGTGTAAATTCCTTCATACGGTCGGGAGGTTTCTCGTCATTATTCACTGCCAGTGATGATGCAGCGCCTTTTCCTCTCACTTACGTTTGAGCGTAACGCTGACATCCCTTTGATAAGGATGTTAGGATGGTCAATGATTGATAATGACGGTAACAAGCATGTTAGACAATGTTTTGAGAATTGCCACACGCCAAAGCCCCCTTGCGCTCTGGCAGGCACATTATGTCAAAGACGCCTTAATGGCAAACCACCCCGGTCTGATCGTGGAACTGGTTCCTATGGTAACCCGTGGCGATGTGATCCTTGATACCCCGCTGGCGAAGGTCGGGGGGAAAGGGTTGTTTGTTAAAGAGCTGGAAGTCGCGCTGCTGGAAAAACGCGCCGATATCGCTGTGCATTCCATGAAGGATGTGCCGGTTGAATTCCCTGACGGTCTTGGACTGGTCACCATTTGTGAGCGAGAGGATCCGCGTGATGCTTTCGTCTCAAATAAGTACAACTCGCTGGATGAACTCCCCGCAGGCAGCATCGTCGGGACATCCAGTTTGCGCCGCCAGTGCCAGTTGGCGAAGCGTCGCCCGGATCTCGTCATCCGTTCGCTGCGCGGCAACGTAGGCACGCGCCTCAGCAAACTGGATAACGGCGATTATGACGCCATTATTCTGGCAGTCGCCGGATTAAAACGTTTAGGTCTTGAGTCGCGAGTCCGCACCGCTCTGCCGCCGGAAGTCTCCCTGCCCGCTGTCGGGCAAGGCGCAGTAGGCATAGAATGTCGACTGGATGATATGCGCACTCAGGCGCTGTTAGCACCGCTCAACCATGAAGAGACAGCGCTACGCGTCAAAGCAGAACGCGCCATGAACACCCGCCTGGAAGGGGGATGTCAGGTACCTATTGGCAGCTATGCCGAAATCATCGACGGTGAGATTTGGCTACGTGCGCTGGTCGGCGCGCCAGACGGTTCACAGATGGTATGTGGAGAACGTCGCGGCGCCACACAGGATGCCGAACAGATGGGTATCTCTCTGGCAGAAGAACTGCTGGAGAACGGTGCGCGCGCCATTCTGGCGGAAGTTTATAACGGAGAAGCCCCCGCATGAGTATTCTGGTCACCCGCCCGTCTCCCGCAGGGGAAGAGTTAGTGAGCCGACTGCGCACACTGGGGCAGGTGGCCTGGAGTTTTCCGCTCATCGAGTTTTCACCTGGTCGGGAACTGGCAACGGTTGCTTCCCGACTGTCGGCGCTGACGGAGAACGATCTGGTCTTCGCCCTCTCGCAGCACGCCGTTACCTTTGCAGATGCCGAACTTCGCCAGCAAGAGAAAAGCTGGCCATCCCTTCCACGTTATTTTGCCATTGGCCGTACAACGGCGCTGGCGCTGCATACTGTTAGCGGCTTCAATATTCACTACCCTCTGGATCGGGAAATTAGCGAAGTCTTGCTACAATTACCTGAATTACAAAATATTGCGGGAAAACGCGCGCTTATATTACGCGGCAACGGAGGCCGGGAGCTGATAGGTGAAACCCTGACGGCACGCGGAGCCGATGTCGATTTTTGTGAATGTTATCAACGCAGTGCAAAACATTACGATGGTGCGGAAGAAGCGATGCGCTGGCAATCCCGTGGCGTAACCACGGTGGTTGTCACCAGCGGAGAGATGCTACAACAGCTCTGGTCGCTCATTCCGCAGTGGTATCGTGAGCACTGGTTACTACGCTGTCGGCTGTTGGTCGTCAGTGAGCGTCTGGCGCACCTCGCCCGGGAACTGGGCTGGCAAGATATTAAGGTCGCTGATAACGCCGACAACGATGCGCTACTACGCGCATTACAATAACTCTCATAATGGGATGCCATAATGACGGAACAAGAAAAATCCTCCGCCGTGGTTGAAGAGACCAGGGAGGCCGTGGAAACCACGTCACAGCCAGTCAATACTGAAAAAAAGAGTAAGAACAGCACGGCGCTGATTCTGAGCGCTGTGGCGATTGCTATTGCGCTGGCTGCAGGCGTTGGGCTGTACGGCTGGGGGAAACAACAGGCAACAACACAAACGGCAACCAGCGATGCGCTGGCGAACCAGTTGACGGCGCTGCAAAAAGCGCAGGAAAGCCAAAAAGCTGAGCTGGAAGGTATTATTAAACAGCAGGCAACACAGCTGGATGAAGCCACTCGCCAGCAGGCCACGCTGGTCAAACAGCTTGATGAAGTCCAGCAAAAAGTCGCCACCATCTCCGGCAGCGATGCGGGCACATGGCTGCTGGCGCAGGCTGATTTTCTGGTGAAACTGGCCGGTCGTAAATTATGGAGCGATCAGGACGTCACCACCGCCGCTGCGCTGTTGAAAAGCGCCGACGCGAGCTTGGCGGATATGAACGACCCGAGCTTAATTACCGCGCGACGTGCGATTACTGACGACATCGCGAGCCTCTCCGCGGTAACTCAGGTCGACTATGACGGCATTATCCTGAAAGTGAATCAGCTCTCTAATCAGATTGATAATCTGCGTCTGGCCGACAACGACACCGACGATTCTCCAATGGACTCCGACAGCAGCGAGCTTTCCAGCTCGATTAGCGAATGGCGCGTCAATCTGCAAAAAAGCTGGCAGAACTTTATGGACAGCTTCATCACTATTCGTCGTCGTGATGAAACCGCCGTCCCGCTGCTGGCACCGAACCAGGACGTTTACTTACGTGAGAACATCCGTTCTCGTCTGTTAGTGGCCGCACAGGCCGTGCCGCGTCATCAGGAAGAAACATACCGCCAGGCGCTGGAAAATGTCTCCACATGGGTGCGTGCTTACTACGACACCGACGATGCAGCGACCAAAGCGTTCCTTGAAGAAGTAGACCAGCTGAGCCAGCAAAGCATCAGTATGGATGTTCCGGAAACGCTGCAGAGCCAGGCTATTCTCGACAAGTTAATGCAGACCCGCGTACGTAATTTACTGGCGCAGCCTGCCACAGCACCGGTAGCAGTAGCACCTGCGCCAGCGCCAGCGCCTTCGACAGATGCTCCGGCAACCGCGCCGCAAGGAGAATAATGATGCTAAAAGTATTGTTGCTCTTTGTGCTGTTGATCGCCGGGATCGTCGTCGGTCCGATGATAGCCGGTCATCAGGGTTACGTGCTGATCCAGACGGATAACTACAATATCGAAACCAGCGTTACGGGCCTGGTGATCATCCTTATCGTCGCCATGGTCGTCCTGTTTGCGATTGAATGGCTGTTGCGCCGAATTTTCCGCACCGGCGCACATACCCGTGGGTGGTTTGTGGGTCGTAAGCGACGTCGCGCCCGTAAGCAGACCGAACAGGCGCTGCTCAAACTGGCAGAAGGTGACTATCAGCAGGTTGAGAAGCTGATGTCGAAAAATGCCGATCATGCAGAACAGCCGGTAGTGAATTACCTGCTGGCGGCAGAAGCGGCTCAGCAGCGCGGTGACGAAGCGCGCGCCAACCAACACCTTGAGCGTGCTGCCGAACTGGCCGGAAATGATACGATCCCGGTAGAAATCGCTCGCGTTCGCCTGCAACTGGCGCGTAATGAAAATCACGCCGCACGCCACAGCGTAGACAAACTGCTGGAAGTGACGCCACGTCATCCGGAAGTGCTGCGTCTGGCTGAGCAGGCCTACATTCGCACCGGCGCATGGAGTTCCTTGCTGGATATCATCCCATCCATGGCAAAAGCGCATGTGGGTGATGATGAGCACCGCGCCATGCTGGAACAACAGGCATGGGTTGGCTTGATGGATCAAGTCCGCGCCGATCAGGGCAGCGAGGGGCTGCGTGCATGGTGGAAAAACCAGAGCCGTAAAACCCGTCATCAGGTTGCCCTGCAGGTGGCGATGGCTGAACATCTGATTGAGTGTGACGATCACGATACGGCGCAGCAGGTCATCATTGATGGTTTGAAACGTCAGTACGATGACCGCCTGGTGCTGCCGATCCCGCGTCTGAAAACCAATAATCCGGAACAGATAGAAAAAGTGCTGCGCCAGCAGATTAAAGCCGTGGGCGATCGCCCGTTGCTGTGGAGTACGCTGGGTCAGTCGTTAATGAAGCATGGGGAATGGCAGGAAGCTACGCTCGCCTTCCGTGCCGCTCTCAAACAGCGCCCGGATGCCTATGACTACGCCTGGCTTGCTGACGCGCTGGACAGATTGCACCAGCCGGAAGAAGCCGCCACCATGCGCCGTGATGGCCTGATGTTGACGCTGCAGAACAACAATCCCCCGCAGTAACTCCTGAATGCCCGGTGGCGCTTTCGCTTACCGGGCCTACATATTTTTCAATCGTATAAACAAAATCCTTCGAGAAGTCGCTCGAAGGATTTTGTTTATGCATAAAAAAACGCCCGCTCGGTAAGGAGCAGGCGTTAAACAGGTCTGTATGACAACATAAATGGGTGCTTCACTCAACGTTATGTCCATGGTGTTTGATGAGGCCTGAGCGACATCTGTCTGTGGACGATAAGCACCGTAAACGGCTCTGCATCATTCCTGAGTTTATGAGGCCTGATGGCGAACATAAGAGATGGAATGAGCATCTACCCGCATATTATTGCACAACGCATGCCACGATTGCACTGCAAAAACCAGGTATTCGGACTTTTTAAGACTTCAGGAAATTCGCAGATGCGCAGGCTAAGAAGGGAAAATCTGAAAACAAAAAACCCCGCCGAAGCGGGGTTCAAAATTGGTCGGCGAGAGAGGATTCGAACCTCCGACCCACTGGTCCCAAACCAGTTGCGCTACCAAGCTGCGCTACTCGCCGTTTTACTGCTTTTTGAATTTTTAGTTCAATTCTTTAAGTCGTGGTGCGAGGGGGGGGACTCGAACCCCCACATCCTAAGGACACTAACACCTGAAGCTAGCGCGTCTACCAATTCCGCCACCTTCGCATTTCACAACTTTAAATTAATGGGGTGGCTAATGGGATTCGAACCCACGACAACTGGAATCACAATCCAGGGCTCTACCAACTGAGCTATAGCCACCACTGCAAATCTTTTACGCGGTATTAAAACCACCGCAGCTCTGGCACCCTACTAAATGGTGCGCCCGACAGGATTCGAACCTGAGACCTCTGCCTCCGGAGGGCAGCGCTCTATCCAGCTGAGCTACGGGCGCTTAGCGCCGTTGCGGGGCTGGATATTACGGAGGTCTCGGTCTTCTGTCTAGTGCTTTTTTAAAATAAATTATCGTTTGGTCATGGTTTGTGCGTTTTGTCGCTTATTCCCGCAATTTATGGGCTGTGCCATGACGATTCAGACCAAAAACCTTATAAATGAGCGTCACGGCCAGTAAGAAACCCATGCCAACAAAAAGCGACATTCGGGTATCTTCATTAAAGTACATGCCAATTAATACGCAAATCAGGAACGCCATCGTCAAATAATTCGCCCACGGGAACAGAATGGAGCGGAATGGATGACTGGCAATCGCCGCTTTATGCGCCTGACGGAAACGCAACTGGCTTATCAGGATCACAAACCACGGCACCATCCCCGGCAACACGCTGGCACTATAGACATAAACAAACACGCGCTGCGGGTTAGGAATGATGTAGTTCAGGCATGAGCCAATCAGCAGGATCGCGATAGAAATAGCCACTCCGGCAACCGGCACGCCATGGCGTGATACTTTTCCAACAACGGCAGGAAGCTGGCGATTCTTTGCCAGCGCGTAGAGCATACGCCCACAGCTGTACATGCCGCTGTTACAGCCAGACAGCGCCGCCGTCAGCACCACAAAGTTAATAATCCCTGCCGCAGCAGTAATACCAATCTTGGCAAAGGTGAGAACAAACGGGCTGCCGTTGCTGCCAATCTCATTCCACGGGAAAATAGTGACGATGACAAAAATCGCACCAACGTAGAAAATCAGAATGCGCCACAGCACTTTACCCACCGCGCTACGCAGCGTGACCTGTGGATTCTTCGCTTCCCCTGCAGTGATACCGATCAGCTCCACGCCCTGGTAAGACGCCACAACAATACACAATGCCGTCAGGAAGCCCTTCCAGCCCCCAGCAAAGAAGCCGCCGTGCTCGGTCAGGTTGCCAAAACCAATCGCCTGGCCGCCATTGCCAAAGCCGAAGAAAATCACCCCAACCCCAATGACGATCATCACAATGATGGTGGTCACTTTGATCATGGCAAACCAGAACTCAATTTCACCATACAGGCGAACCGCAGCGAGGTTTGCCAACGCAACCAGTCCTACCGCGATCAGTGCGGGTATCCATTGCGCCATTTCCGGGAACCAGAACTGCACATACACCCCGATGGCGGTAATCTCTGAGATCCCCACCGCCATCCACATAAACCAGTATGACCAGGCGGTGAGATAGCCAAAGAAGGGGCTCATATAACGGTGAGCGTAAACAGCGAATGAACCTGCAACCGGCTCGAGGAATAACATCTCCCCCATAGAACGCATAATGAAAAACACGAACAGCCCGGCGACGATATACGCCAGCAGAACCGAAGGTCCCGCCCATTTAAGGGTACTGGCGGCCCCCATAAATAGCCCAACGCCAATAGTGCCCCCAAGGGCAATTAATTCGATGTGACGAGCCTCCAGCCCACGCTGTAGCTCAGGTTTGTTCTCAGCCATAAATCCTCTTGATGTGTTTGCATGCTGTCCGGTATTACCGGTTCTCGTTATGGGTACATCTTGTTATGCCATAACAGGCCATGCGGCACCGACCGCTTTACGGTTGGCGCCAAAAACACCACGGCACTGCAATGATTGTTGCGAATGGTTTCCTAAAATCGCTTAAATGGCAATTAAAGCATTCAAAAAATGAATAGATTGTGCGATAAAGCAGCGATTATGTTGTGAATAAGTAGCGTAATTAGCAGATCACGCTACTTATCAGAGGAGAGAGGGCGTCAGAGGTTGCCGGTATAGTGCCAGCGGAGATAGCGTAATAAGCGAAGTTGTCGAGTAATACGGCTCGGCTGCGACAATAAGCGATACAGCCACTCCAGCCCCAGATTTTGCCAGATTTTAGGCGCACGCTTAACGTGACCGGTAAAGACGTCGTAGGTGCCCCCTACGCCCATATACAGCGCGTCGGGGTGAGTCTTGCGGCAATCACGCATAAAGATCTCTTGTTTTGGCGAACCCATCGCCACCGTCACAATTTGCGCACCGCTGGCGTGAATACGCTCAAACAACGCCTGACGCTGCTCTGGGGTAAAATAACCGTCCTGACTACCCACAATGTTCACACGCCACTGCGCACGTAGTTTTGCTTCTGTTTGTGCCAGAACTTCAGGCTTGCCGCCAACCAGGAAAACTGGCGTTCCGTTTTGCCCAGCTCGCGCCATCAACGCTTCCCAAAGGTCAGCTCCGGCCACGCGTGAAACCTGCGCCTGTGGGAATTTTTTGCGCACCGAACGCACCACGCTAATCCCATCCGCATACTTGAACTCCGCGGCGTTGATCAGCTCCCTCACTTCAGGGTTATCTTCTGCTGTCAGCATCTTCTCAGCGTTGATAGCCACCAGCGTTCCTGACCTGAGGCGTCCTTCGGCAAACAGGTAATTCAGCGCATGTTGCATATCGCGCCAGCCAATCAGTTGTAATCCGCGCAGCGAATACAGCGGCGCAGTTGTGTTATCTGTCATTACGATCCTTCAATCTGTGTCCGGGGCAGCGATTTGATTCGTTTATGAATGAGTCCCGCGCTATCAAACAGCCAGAACAACAATTTTGCCACCAGTAGGCAAACGCCGAAAATCACGAGGAAAAAGACCACTCGTGAGACAAACGAATCCAGCCCTTCACGTGCCAACACGATCATATTGAAAATGGCGCCAAAACAGAAACTGTGCAAAATCGCCGCCTTATAGCGATTGGTTTCTCGGTTACCTAGCTCATACAGCCAGTCGAACCACTTGATGATGAGCCCAACAACAATCGCGCCTAATGGTATAAACAGCGCCCCGCCCATCACCACCAGTGAACCAATTAACGTCGGCGAAATCGCCAGTCCTGAGTGGTTGTTCAACACTTCCCAGGTAAAGTAGTTCGCTGAGTTGAGTACAATACTCGGCCGCCCAGGCCACAGCCAGGAGGGAATAAAGACGTAGAAGTCACGGACAATCGGCGCCAGCCCCTGGAACTCAATATTGTGGTAATTCTGCAGCAACAGCGCCAGGTTCTCCCACGGTGAGAAGGTGTCGCGCGTAAGGTACAGGAACGTATAGAACGCCTCATCGCCGCTAACGCTCATTCCGTAGCGCTTCAACGCCAGCCAGAACATCCCGACAATGCCCAACACGCCTGCAGCGGCCAACATCCACAGCGAAATCCAGCCGCGAATAATGCCGATAAACAAGAAGATGGCAAACGCGATAATGATATTGGCCCGCGTCCCACCCACAATCATATAGGTCAGCAAACCAAACGCGACGGTACTCACGAGGAAGAACACCCACGCTTTGCTGTCCTGACGCAAGAAATAAACCACCAGCATTGCCGGAATGAAGAAGTAGAAGAAACGCTTCAGAGCGACGCCAGAGACTTCACTGGAAAAAATCTGGCTATAGGATTGCAGTCTGAACAGCAGGAATCCGTTGTGCATAAAGAAGATGCCCACGCTCACCAGCGCAATCGCCATCAGGATAACCCAGGTCAAATGGGCTTCAACACGATTGATGGTAAACAGCGGCCTGCGCGGCTTATCATCTACTCGTTTGCGCAAGCGCGTTTTATACGTCACGTAGTAGACGGCATAGAAACAGGCGGCTGACAGCAAGGCCTGCAGCAGGATCTCCGGCGGAGCCACTGCCACATCAAAGCGGAACACCAGGATGCTGGTTAACGGGAATCCGAAGAAGAACGTCAGCAAGAACAACAATGAGAAGAAAACATTGAAGTTAAAACGCACGCGGCGGAACTCAAACCAGGTCAGCGTGGCGATAAACAAGGTGGAGAGCAGCCAGACCACCAGAAGACCGCTGAATTGCATCAGGCTCATACGGTTTCTCCTGAAGCAATGCGCAGCGCGTTGTGCCACGGCTGCAGATAATTCGGGCTAAAGAAGGTAATAGTATTTTTATCTACCGATGCCAACTGGCGCTGCGCTTCACGTACGACGCCTTCATTGAGATCATCAGTGGTAAATAACACCGGAAGATTTTGTTCCACCATATCCTGCCAGAAGGGATTTTCACGGTTGAGCACGCATGGGATACCCGCCTGGATCAGCAAACACAGGGTACCGATTCCCTGTTGACGGGCAAAAATAAAGTAACCCAAATCGCATTGACGCAATAACGCGAGATAAGCGTCAAATTCCAGCTTTTCACTCAAAATTTGCAGATTATCAGCGCTAAATAATGCCAGGCCAGCCTGGCGAACCTCGTCGATATAGGCCGCATTATTGGCGGGATAACCCATCGGCACAATCACATTCACCGTGTCGCCAAACTGCTGATGGACGGCGCGAAGCGCGGCAACATGCTCATTGCTGCGATCGCCAGAGTTGCCAACCAGCACCGTCATCTTGCCGCTGCGCTGGCAATCATTGCTCATGTTATTGAGTGACGGATCCATTCGCGTTGGGAAATAGAGCAACTCACCCCGCACACGGGGATGTTGCTCGGCGAAATAACGTAAATCGCCCCGTGTGGCAAACACGCAGCCCACACGATTCTGCGCCATGCGGCGAATCGGGTAAAACAGGCGGAATTTCAGCCCACTGGAGACTTCGTATAAATCAGCGCCCCAGATATGCCAGTAAAACTGCGCCGGTTTAATCCCGCCACTCAGCAGCGCCAGCCACAGGCTGGTGTTGAACTGGCCGTGGAAGAAGAAACGCTGTTGGCGATCCGCTTTTGCTTTCGCGATCACAGCGTCAGCAAGCGCCTTTTTCCCGCTGTAGAAGCTTAGCGATAACGCCGGGCAGCTCTCACTGAGTCCCGCATCCTGACCGGCAACCATAAACGTGCGCGCATGCTCGCTCGTCGCGGCCAGCGAGTCGTTGAAAAACCGCAACACGGTTTGGTTATGGTGAGGGATATCCGATCCCAGAACGTGAATCAGTACAGTCATGCCCGCCTACGCCAGAGTAAAAACACGCCACAACAAAGAGAAAAATAGACGATGTACGTTGCCATATAAGCCTGTGCCGCACCCAGCGCACCGTGTGCAGGGATCAGCCAGTGAGCAAACACCGTCAATAACATGAACTGGCTAATTTCAGCCAAAATATAAAACCGCAGCGATGCTTTCGCGATCACCAGATACCCAAAGACATACGCCCCAACTTTCAGTACATCGCCGACCAGTTGCCAGGCAAACAGATCGCGCATGGCGGTGAATTTTGCGGAGAAAAGCAGCCAGATCGCAAAATCACGCAGCAACCAAACAGTAAAGCTCGCAGCGGCAACCGCCGGTAACACGAACTTCAGCGACTTAACCACCTCGCGCGTAATGTCGCGCTTTTCGGTCAGTCGAGACAACGTCGGAAGCAAGTAAACGCTGAATGAGGCGGTAATGAATTGCAGATAAGCATCAGAGATACTGCTTACTCCCTGCCAAATCCCCACATCATCCCAACTGTACTGCGCCGCCAGCAGGTTTCGCATCATCACGTATGCCACAGGCAGCGTTACGGAGGTAATCAGCGCCATCAGGGTAAACTTGCTTAGCTGTCCAGCCAGGCCGTTATCCCACGAGGGTTTCAGGTAATGCAGGGGAATTGCCCCACGCTTAATCAGCATAATAGCGGCGGGGATAACGACCAACGCGGGCACTAACGCCAGACCCAGCAAAGCGCCTTCATACCCTCCCAGGCGATAACAGCCATAATAAGCCACTACGCCCACCAAGCTACCCACAATCAGCGACAGCGCGTTACCCGCCGCATCACGAAAGCCCTTCATCAACGCCAGCAGCAGGTTCGCCCAGGCAATACCCATCTGCACCAGCGCAACCAGTCTTACCAGCCCCTGATAATGAGTATGGCCAAACAATCCCTGACTGATTGGCGCGGCCGCCAGCAGAAAAATCACCGCCATCAGCGTAGAGAATCCCAGCACCATCGCGGAAGATGTACCGACTACCTTACGGAGCCGGGTCGGATCGTCATGATGCTGCGCAACATATTTCGTGACGCCGTTGAAAATGCCGGCCCCCGCCAGGACACCAAGCACGGTGACCATCTGGCGGAAGTTACCCGCCTGCCCCACGCCTGCCGGGCCAAACGACACCGCCAGCAGCTTCACGACCAGCAAACCTGCACCAATTTTTACCAGCGTACTGGCTGCCGTCCATAAGGACGCTTTAGCAAGCGACATATCAGGCGAAGTAGTTGAGTAAGGTCGAAATGACCGTTCGCTGGTTTACTGGCGACAGGTTGTAAAACAGCGGCAAGCGAAGCAGACGCTCGCTCTCTTTAGTGGTGAAACGATCAACACCGGCAAATACGCCGAATTTATCGCCAGCCGGACAATCATGTAGCGGGATATAGTGGAACACCGCCATAATTTCAGCTTCTTTCAAGAAGTTAATCAACGCCGTGCGATCGTCGATATCGCGCAGCTTGATATAAAACATATGGGCATTCTGCACGCAGTTTTCCGGGACAGAAGGCAGATCAATGCGTCCGACACGCGCCAGCGGTTCGAGAGCATCATAGTAGTTCTGCCACAGCGCCAGACGCTGCTGGTTAATACGGTCAGCCGCTTCCAGTTGCGCCCACAGATAGGCAGCCTGCAGATCGGACATCAGATAGCTGGAGCCAATATCACGCCAGGTATACTTATCCACCTGACCGCGGAAAAACTGGCTGCGGTTAGTTCCTTTTTCACGGATGATCTCTGCACGTTCGACTAATTTTTTATCATTAATCAGCGTCGCACCACCTTCACCGCCTGCGGTATAGTTTTTGGTCTCATGGAAGCTAAAGCAACCGATGTGACCAATCGTCCCCAGCGCCCGACCTTTGTAAGTCGACATGACGCCCTGGGCCGCATCTTCCACGACAAACAGGTTATGTTTGGTCGCCAGCGCCATGATGGTATCCATTTCACAGGCTACGCCCGCGTAATGCACCGGAACGATAGCGCGGGTCTTGTCGGTGATCGCCGCTTCAATCAGCGTTTCGTCAATGTTCATGGTATCCGGGCGGATATCAACAAAGACAATTTTCGCGCCGCGCAGCACGAAAGCATTGGCCGTGGAGACAAACGTATAGCTCGGCATAATGACTTCATCGCCAGGCTGGATATCCAGCAGCAATGCCGCCATCTCAAGCGATGCAGTGCAGGAAGGCGTCAGCAATACTTTCTCGCTGCCAAAATGCTGTTCCAGCCACTGTTGGCAACGACGGGTAAAGCCGCCGTCGCCACACAGTTTACCGCTGTTCATCGCAGACTGCATGTAATCGAGTTCAGTGCCCACCACCGGCGGTGCGTTAAATGGAATCATCGTGTCACCTGTATAACCAATACGCGGTGCTTTCCACATTCGCACCACTGTGTATATAACGTTTAAGCGCGGCGGTATTGCCCATTTGGGTTGCCACGCGTAATGTTGTTTTACCGCGAGCCTGCGCCCAGCAAAGGGCAGCCTGCATCAGTTCTGCTCCCACCCCACGCCCGGCCAGCAGGCCAATTCGCGCATCGGTCGCATTCAGTTCACGCAGCGAGACATAGCCACGAATATCACCTGCCTGTGTACGAAAAACGAGGCATTGATGATCGAACGTCCCCAGCACCGCGTTTTCAATCCACTGCGCATAAAAACGCGTGCTGGCATCTGCGGCATACCACGGGGCACGAAAACGACTTTGCGCGAACGCCTGCCCTGCCAGTTGGCGTAATGCAGGGATATCCGTAGTTTGTGCGATCTGCGCACCGGGGTCGCCATGCGCACACATCACCGGCAGCACAAAATCCACTTCACCTTCAACCAGTGAGAAGCCCAACTGTTGCAGGGCGTCTAATTCATGGGTATTGGCGGCAGGAATTTTTGCCTGTACCCGCGACCAGGGCTGCAACATATCCGCAGTCAGAACCGGCGCGTGTTGGTCAAAACGCACAATGGCGCTATTCACGCCAAAGAACGTATTTTCCCAGCTAAGCGGCTCAATACTGGCGCGGACGAGCACGGAGCAGCTCCAGCAGGTATTGACCATAACCCGTTTTGGCCAGTGAACTGGCAGCACGCTTCACGCCTTCGTCATCCAGCCAACCGTTACGCCAGGCGATTTCTTCCAGACAGGCTATTTTAAAGCCCTGACGTTTCTCCACCGTCTGCACAAACGTGCTCGCTTCGATCAAACTGTCATGCGTACCGGTATCCAGCCAGGCAAAGCCACGCCCAAGCAATTCGACCGTCAAATGCCCGTCATCAAGATACATCTGGTTGATAGACGTAATCTCCAGCTCCCCACGCTCAGAAGGTTTTACGCGTTTTGCATATTCCACCACCTTGCTGTCATAGAAATAGAGACCAGTCACTGCCCAGTTGGATTTTGGTGCTTTCGGCTTCTCTTCCAGCGAGATAGCTCGAAAATTGTCGTCAAACTCCACGACACCAAAACGTTCAGGATCCATCACCTGGTAACCAAACACCGTCGCGCCTTGCGTTCTGGCGGCTACGTGACGCAGTTTTGGACTGAATCCCTGACCAAAGAAGATATTGTCTCCTAACACCAGACATGATGGTTCACCGTTAAGGAACGTTTCACCAATGATAAACGCCTGTGCTAATCCATCCGGACTGGGTTGCTCAGCATAGTGCAATTCAATGCCGAACTCAGATCCATCGCCCAGTAAGCGCTGGAAATAGCCTTTATCTTCCGGTGTAGTGATAATCAGGATTTCGCGAATTCCCGCCAGCATCAATACTGATAACGGGTAGTAAATCATCGGCTTATCGTAAATAGGCAATAGCTGCTTCGATACGCCACGCGTAATGGGATACAGGCGAGTACCTGAGCCACCCGCCAGAATGATACCTTTCATGCGTTGTCTCCTCCGGGAGCCAAAACCAGGCTGTTAGCCCTTCAGACCTAAACGTTCGCCCTGGTAACTGCCGTCCTGCACGGGTTTCCACCATGCCTGATTAGCCAGATACCACTGCACGGTTTTGCGCATTCCGCTTTCAAACGTTTCTTGCGGCATCCAGCCTAGTTCACGCGCAATTTTCGACGCGTCAATGGCATAACGCAAATCATGACCCGGGCGATCGTCCACAAAAGCGATCAAGTCGCGGTACTGCGCGATACCCTGCGGCTTTTGCGGTGCCAGCTCTTCCAACAGGCTGCAAACCGTTTCGACAACTTCCAGGTTTTTACGCTCGTTATGGCCACCGATATTATAGGTTTCTCCCACCGCGCCCGTTCTCGCCACACAATAGAGCGCCCTGGCGTGATCTTCTACATACAACCAGTCACGGATCTGTTGCCCATTGCCGTAAACCGGCAACGGCTTCCCCGCCAATGCGTTGAGGATCATCAGCGGAATCAGTTTTTCCGGGAAATGGTACGGACCATAGTTGTTAGAACAGTTGGTTATCAGCGTTGGCAGACCGTAGGTACGCAGCCAGGCACGAACCAGATGATCGCTGCTGGCTTTCGACGCGGAATAAGGGCTGCTCGGTGCATACGGTGTGGTTTCAGTGAAGAAATCATCCGTAGAATGCAGGTCGCCATACACCTCGTCAGTCGAGATATGGTGGAAACGAAACGCTGATTTTTTCTCGCTGGTTAAATCACTCCAGTAAGCGCGCGCCGCTTCCAACAGCGTGTAGGTTCCCACGATGTTAGTTTCGATAAAGGCGGCCGGACCATCAATTGAGCGATCGACGTGGCTTTCTGCCGCCAGATGCATCACGCAGTCCGGCTGATAGTGTTGAAACACCCTGTCGAGCGAAGCTCGATCGCAGATATCGACTTTCTCAAAGGTAAAACGAGGATTCTGTGCAACCGGCTCCAGCGACATCAGGTTTCCGGCATAGGTCAGCTTATCGACCACAATTGCCGCATCCTGAGTCTCCTGAATGATATGCCGTACAACCGCCGAGCCAATGAATCCCGCTCCACCGGTAACCAGAATTCGTTTCATTAGCGCCAGACCCCTTTGGTATCAACGATATATTGCTGGTGAACCGCATCGCCTTTAATGGCTTTAAATTCATTATGGTCGACCAGCAAGACCAGCACATCGGCGCTAGCCAGGGCATCGTCCAGCGCTGCCAGTTGGCACAGACCGTCCAGTTTTTTCGGCAGTTGATGGATGTTCGGTTCCACTACCAATGTTTCGCCTTTGTGCCAATGCGCGATGCTTTGCGCAATTCCCATCGCCGGGCTTTCACGTAAGTCATCAATATTCGGTTTAAATGCCAGACCAAAACAGGCAATGTTCACTTCGCTGGCCCGTTTATTGGTATCCGCCAGACAGTCGGCCACGGCAGCTTTTACCTGATCAACCACCCAATGAGGTTTACCGTCGTTTACCTCACGCGCGGTGCGAATCAATTTCGCCTGCTGCGGGTTCTGCGCCACGATAAACCACGGATCAACCGCGATACAGTGCCCGCCAACCCCCGGACCCGGTTGTAAAATATTCACGCGCGGATGGCGATTTGCCAGTCGAATCAGTTCCCAGACGTTGATCCCCTGATCGGCGCAAATCAGCGACAACTCATTGGCGAAAGCGATATTGACGTCGCGGAAGCTATTCTCAGTCAGTTTGCACATTTCCGCCGTACGGGCGTTGGTCACGACACATTCGCCCTCCAGGAAAATGTTGTACAGTTCGCTAGCACGCGCGGAACAGACGGAGGTCATACCCCCAATCACGCGGTCGTTTTTAATCAGTTCAACCATCACCTGGCCCGGCAGCACGCGCTCTGGGCAATAAGCAATGTTAACGTCCGCGTGTTCACCGACTTGCTGCGGGAACGTCAGGTCAGGCCGCATTTCTGCAAGCCATGTGGCCATCTGTTCAGTGGCCCCGACAGGCGACGTCGATTCAAGGATCACCAACGCGCCTTTTTTCAGCACCGGTGCAAGAGATTTAGCCGCGGCTTCCACATAAACCATATCGGGTTCGTGCTCCCCCTTAAACGGAGTAGGCACAGCAATCAGATAGGCATCCGCATCTACAGGGGTTGTGGTCGCACGCAGAAATCCATTTTCGACCGCCGTTTTCACCACGGCGCCCAAATCTGGCTCAACGATATGAATTTCACCGCGATTAATGGTATCCACCGCGTGTTGATTTACATCTACGCCAATCACATGCTTTTGACGGGAAGCAAAGGCAGCCGCCGTCGGCAGTCCGATATAACCCAGCCCAATGACAGAAATGGTCGTAAAACTCATAGCGATATCCGATTATTTTTTAACGCGTGTAAAATGCGGCCACATGCCTGCCCGTCACCATACGGATTATGGGCGCGGCTCATGGTCTGATATTCATTGTCGTCATGCAGCAAACGCGTGACTTCTTCGACAATACGCTGCGGGTCGGTCCCTACCAGACGTACTGTGCCTGCAGTAATCGCTTCCGGACGTTCCGTCGTTTCGCGCATCACCAGTACCGGTTTCCCCAGAGATGGGGCTTCTTCCTGAATCCCGCCAGAGTCGGTAAGGATCAGCCAGGCGTGATTCATCAGCCAGACAAACGGCATATAATCCTGCGGTTCAATCAGGATGACGTTTTCAACGTGCCCCAGAATGCGATTAACCGGTTCGCTGACGTTAGGATTCAGGTGCACCGGATAGACAATCTGTACGTTCTGATTGGCCGCGGCAATTTCCGCCAGCGCATGACAAATGTGTTCAAAACCACGACCGAAGCTTTCCCGACGATGACCGGTCACCAGTATCATCTTTTTATCCGAGCTCAGGAATGGGTAATGCTCTGCTAGTTCAGCTCGTAATGCATCACTCGCCAGTACGCGATCGCGTACCCAGATCAACGCATCAATAACCGTATTACCTGTAACGAAGATACGGCTATCAGAAATGTTTTCCCGTAACAGGTTTTGGCGCGAGTTTTCTGTTGGTGCAAAATGATACATCGCCAGATGCCCGGTCAGCGTACGGTTCGCCTCTTCCGGCCAGGGAGAGTAGAGATCGCCTGTACGTAAGCCTGCCTCCACATGCCCTACCGGGATGCGCTGATAGAACGCGGCCAGGCTAGTAGCAATGGTGGTTGTGGTATCGCCGTGAACTAACACAACGTCAGGTTTAAAATCAGCCAGAATTGGCTTTAATCCTTCCAGTATTCGGCAGGTAATTTCTGTTAGTCCCTGACCTGGCTGCATAATATTGAGATCGTAGTCAGGTACAATGGAAAAGAGGTTCAACACCTGATCGAGCATCTCCCGATGCTGCGCCGTGACGCAAACTTTTGCCTCAAAATCAGGATCTTTTGCCAGCGCATGAACCAGAGGTGCCATTTTTATGGCCTCCGGTCGCGTGCCAAATACAGTCAGTACTTTCACATCGATTCTCTTCGGATTGGCAGTGAGGGCCCAGCCCCTCACTGCAACGATATTGCTAAATCGTGCGGCGACGGGTTAACGCGACACCAGCACCGATCAGAGCCCCAACGATGCCCCACATAATCATCAGGAAGGCACGACGAGGGCTGTCACGTTTTACCGGTTCCTCCGGCGTACGCAAATAACGATAGGTCTGAAAACGCGGATCCAGAGTTGGCCCAACGTTCAGTGTGTTAAGCATGGCTCGGTTTTGGAAGTAGTCCAGATCGAAATCGGGACCAACAGATTGCAGGTTTTCGAGTCGCGCCTGCAGCATAGGACGTCCAAGCAAAAACAGTTCAGAATCGGGTAGCTCTTCAGCCGGAACGTCAGTGGAAGTACGCGAAATATTATGCTGTTCAGCAATTTTGAGAGCCTGCTCAATGTTGTGAACTCGGCGAGAGAAAATCGATTTCGCCACTTCTTCCTGGCGTTTAACCTGCGCCTTCATCTGCACAGTGCGCGCAGCCCAGGCTCCCTTTAACTCGTCGTTCAGATGACGCGCCGCACGCTGACTGGCAAACGCGACGTACTGACGCAACAGATTGTTGGCATCAGGTGCCGTTTCGGCAATCAGCTTCACGCTGTCATTGGTATTACGAACCGCATCGCCGGGCATAAACTGAATGTTATTAATCAGTTCATCCAGCATCGCCGCATCGGCTTTACTGTTCCCCACCATACGTTGCTTGTAATAATCAGTCTGCTGCCAGAATTCACGGCGCGTATCCCATGAGGCAAGCTGCATGATAAATTCTTTATAGGCCTCATCCATCACTGACGGCTGATCCGCAGATGCAAGACTGGCCTTGATGTCCAGGTTACGTAAGAACTGCTGCTGAGAGTAATAGCCGCCCAACATATTAACCGTTGGCCTGTCTGAAATCGCCGTCGCGCTCCACTCCTGACGAGCAAAAAACGTATAGGCGAGAGCGACTAACGCGAAGGCGAGAGCCATACCGACGATCCACACCTTCCCTGTCCACAAAGTACGAAACAACCCACGGATGTCCAGTTCATTTTCAGCGCTCATGGCATGTTCCCCCGGTAATGGTTGTGTCATCGTACCCTCAATTTATTTGGTTAAGTTTGGTTTACTGTCACGGTTTCTACGCAACTTGCGCTTCCAGCGTTTGATAAATCTCGCTACCTTCCAGGCACGTTTAATACAATAGTCGTACAAGACAAATGCCAGTAAAAAGAGCACCAGCATCACCCATTCCGGAACGACCCGAGAATATTCAGCCAACACGCCGATAGAAGCCAGGATCGCAGCAGCCAGCGTAATCAGGACAAAAGCCTGTCGGGAGGTAAACCCGGCGCGCATAATTAAATGATGAATATGTTGGCGGTCCGGGGAGAAAGGGCTCATACCTTTACGTAAACGACGATACATGATCGCCACCATATCCATTAACGGAATGGCAATAATCCACAGTGCGGTGACCGGGCTAATAGGATGCGTTTTACCTTGAGTGGTCTCCAGCAGGATCCAGATGACCGTAAAGCCAATCAGCGTACTCCCCGCATCACCCATAAAGACCTTATAGCGACGTCCGAGAATACCCAGGTTCAGCATGATGTAAGGCAGAATGGCGGCGATCATGGCAAAACACCAGATAGCCAGGCTTGTCTGGCCGTCAAACCACAAGATAAGCCCCATTGCGGCGAATGATACGCTGGATAGCCCGCCTAACAGACCATCAATCCCATCCACCATGTTAAAGGCGTTAATTGCAGCCCAAACGGCGAAAAGGGTAAGGAAATAGCCAAAAGGACCGAGCACCATTTCCCAAGGGCCAAAAATGAACCCAAGGCTCAACAGATAGAGCTTACCTACCGCCATCATAATGATGCCGATGATAGCCTGGATGGTCGCACGGATTTTTACACTGATATCAAAGCGGTCGTCCAGCGCACCGATAAACACCAGTACACCGGCACAAGCCAGGTAGAGAGTTGCATGCGGGATATAATAATCGGCGATGAGGAACGTAAAGCAAATGCCTGCGTAAACCGAAATCCCCCCAACCAACGGAATCAGTCCCTGATGACGTTTGCGGAAGTTGGGTTTATCCACCAATCCTATCTTTTTCGCAACCTTACGGGCAAAGAAAAGAAACAGCGTTGTGAATAAAAAAATACTGATGAGATCAGTACTTGCTGTCAGTAAATTCACTATACATACTCTCAAAGAATATCAATATATGAAGTATAACCATCCAGGCGATTATTCAGAAGAGAAACCCGATTCCATATCAGGTGGTTCTGTATGATTATTAACCACAAAATACGAATTACAACCCTTCATCGCCAGGCGGTATGTCATACCGGATTATTATTATTGTGTCGTTAAGATTACATCCACAAAAGCAAAACGCCACGTAAAAACGTGGCGTTTTCAGATGATGCCCGAATCAGGAACGCTTCATCATATCGAAGAAATCGTCGTTGGTCTTGGTCATCGCCAGTTTGTTAATGAGGAATTCCATTGCGTCGATTTCACCCATCGGATGGATGATTTTGCGCAGGATCCACATTTTCTGCAGCTCTTCCTGGGTAGTGAGCAGCTCTTCTTTACGGGTACCGGAACGGTTGTAGTCGATAGCCGGGAAGACGCGTTTTTCAGCAATCTTACGAGAGAGATGCAGTTCCATGTTGCCGGTACCTTTAAACTCTTCGTAGATAACTTCATCCATTTTAGAGCCGGTATCAATCAGCGCAGTAGCGATGATGGTCAGGCTACCGCCCTCTTCCACGTTACGTGCAGCACCAAAGAAACGCTTCGGACGATGCAGGGCGTTGGCGTCCACACCACCGGTCAGTACTTTACCGGAAGCCGGAACCACGGTGTTATATGCACGCGCCAGACGGGTTATGGAGTCAAGCAGAATGATAACGTCTTTCTTGTGTTCAACCAGACGTTTCGCCTTCTCGATAACCATTTCCGCAACCTGAACGTGGCGGGAGGCTGGTTCGTCAAAGGTAGAGGCAACCACTTCACCTTTCACCAGACGCTGCATCTCGGTAACTTCTTCCGGACGTTCGTCAATCAGCAGTACCATCAGCACGCAGTCAGGATGATTGTATGCAATGCTCTGCGCGATGTTCTGCAGCAGCATGGTTTTACCCGCTTTCGGCGGAGCAACAATCAGACCACGTTGGCCACGACCGATCGGCGATGCCAGATCCAGTACACGCGCCGTTAAGTCTTCAGTAGAACCGTTACCACGTTCCATACGCAGACGAGAGTTTGCGTGCAGAGGCGTTAAGTTCTCAAAGAGGATTTTGTTACGGGCGTTTTCTGGTTTGTCGTAGTTAACTTCGTTAACTTTCAACAGCGCAAAGTAGCGTTCACCTTCTTTCGGCGGGCGAATCTTACCAGAAATGGTATCACCAGTGCGGAGGTTGAAACGGCGGATTTGGCTGGGAGAAACGTAGATGTCATCAGGACCGGCGAGGTAGGAGCTGTCTGCAGAGCGGAGGAAACCAAATCCATCCTGCAATATCTCCAGCACACCGTCACCAAAGATATCTTCGCCACTCTTTGCGTGCTGCTTCAGGATGGCAAAAATAATGTCCTGCTTGCGCATACGAGCCAGGTTTTCAAGGCCCATATTTTCGCCGAGAGTGATCAGCTCAGAAACCGGCGTATTCTTTAATTCGGTAAGATTCATAATGGTGTGAGTTCTTAAACTTGGGGTAAATCTCGAACTTAATGTTGTGAATGGTATGGCAGGGTCATCCATGCCTGTTTACGGCCATCAACTCATGTCTGTTCGCTGTCTGGTCACAGGAAAGTACGCAGAACTGAAACGACAAGACGGATTGAGTGACAAGCCAGGAATCTGTCCACTTCTCGCGCGAGAAACAACGGGAAGTATTGGATATAACTAGATTCAAACTTAATAAGGTATGTTTAATACGAAGTCAACACTAACTTAGCACGACTCAAGTCGGGCGTCCAGTCATCCGAATCATTTCGAAGTAGGGTCGCCCGATCATGAGACTTCCTTACGCTAAATTAGCGTCGAGGAATTCTTTCAACTGACCTTTGGACAGCGCGCCGACTTTCGTCGCCGCAACTTCGCCGTTTTTAAACAGCAGCAGGGTCGGGATGCCACGGATACCATACTTCGGCGCGGTGCCTGGGTTTTGGTCAATGTTCAGTTTAGCAACCGTCAGTTTGCCCTGATATTCGTCAGCGATTTCATCCAGAATCGGAGCGATCATTTTGCACGGACCGCACCACTCTGCCCAGAAATCAACGAGGATTGCTCCGTCCGCTTTGAGTACATCCGTGTCAAAACTGTCGTCAGTCAGGTGAATAATTTTATCGCTCATAATAACTCCACAGGAATAAGCCTGGTGCATTGGTGTAGCATTAATCAACGACGTGTTGATGTAGCATTAACCAACTAAAGGTTGACTTTATTTCACCGGATACGCTTTCGTAAAGCAATAGTAAGCTGATATTCTACCACACTATGAGCAAAACACATTTAACAGAACAGAAGTTTTCCGACTTCGCCCTGCACCCAAAGGTGATAGAAGCCCTTGAAAATAAAGGCTTTCATAACTGTACGCCCATTCAGGCCCTCGCGCTGCCGCTAACGCTGGCTGGTCGTGATGTTGCCGGGCAGGCGCAAACCGGTACCGGAAAAACGATGGCGTTCCTGACGTCAACGTTTCATTATCTTCTCTCTCATCCCGAGATTGCCGATCGCAAGGTGAACCAACCGCGTGCGTTAATTATGGCGCCAACGCGTGAGTTAGCCGTGCAGATCCACGCCGATGCCGAGCCGCTGGCACAGACCACTGGTCTGAAATTAGGCCTGGCGTATGGCGGCGACGGTTACGATAAACAGCTGAAAGTGCTGGAAAGCGGCGTCGATATTCTTATCGGCACGACCGGTCGTCTCATCGACTATGCAAAACAGAACCACATTAATCTGGGCGCGATTCAGGTCGTGGTGCTGGATGAAGCCGATCGTATGTACGATCTGGGCTTTATTAAAGATATCCGTTGGCTGTTCCGTCGTATGCCGCCAACCACCCAACGTCTGAACATGCTGTTTTCTGCAACCCTCTCTTACCGCGTTCGCGAACTGGCGTTCGAACAGATGAATAACGCTGAGTACGTTGAAGTCGAACCGGAACAGAAAACTGGCCACCGCATTAAAGAAGAGCTCTTCTACCCTTCCAACGAAGAGAAAATGCGTTTGCTGCAAACGCTGATTGAAGAAGAGTGGCCAGATCGCGCCATTGTTTTTGCTAACACCAAGCATCGTTGTGAAGATATCTGGGGCAGCCTTGCTGCGGACGGTCATCGCGTCGGTCTGCTGACCGGTGACGTAGCACAGAAAAAACGTCTGCGTATTCTTGATGAGTTCACCCGTGGCGATCTCGACATTCTCGTTGCGACGGATGTCGCTGCGCGTGGCCTGCATATCCCAGCAGTAACGCACGTATTTAACTATGACCTGCCGGATGACTGTGAAGATTACGTTCACCGAATCGGTCGTACCGGACGTGCTGGCGCAAGCGGTCACTCTATCAGCCTGGCCTGTGAAGAGTACGCGCTGAATTTACCCGCAATCGAGACCTATATCGGCCACTCGATTCCGGTCAGCAAATATAACCCGGATGCGCTGATGACCGATCTGCCGAAGCCGTTGCGCTTAACGCGCCCGCGTACAGGCAATGGCCCACGCCGTACCGGTGGTGCTCCGCGTAATCGTCGTCGTTCAGGTTAAGAAAAGTTATGCCATACACAAAATCATTCAGCCTGTATCAAGGCGGCAAGAAAACGAATCCCGATGAGCTTATTTTAGTAAATGATTCGGGTGAGAGAACGCAGCCAACACAGATACAGGTTGAAGGATGAAGTGTATGAATTCTACTTCGCTGTATGCAGCAATCGATCTCGGCTCGAATAGTTTTCATATGCTGGTTGTACGCGAGGTGGCAGGAAGCATCCAGACGCTCACGCGTATCAAACGCAAAGTGCGTCTGGCCGCTGGACTCAACGGTGACAACGAGCTCTCTGTTGAAGCGATGGAGCGCGGCTGGCAATGCTTGCGCTTGTTTGCAGAACGTCTGCAGGATATTCCGCATCCTCAAATCCGGGTGGTCGCCACGGCAACATTACGCATCGCCGTAAATTCCGATGTGTTTATTGCTAAAGCGCAAGAGATCCTTGGCTGCCCTGTCCAGGTAATTAGCGGTGAAGAAGAAGCGCGACTGATTTATCAAGGTGTGGCCCACACAACCGGCGGTGCCGATCAGCGTCTGGTTGTGGATATTGGTGGCGCCAGCACTGAATTAGTCACCGGTTCCGGCGCACAAACCACCTCTCTGTTCAGCCTGTCGATGGGCTGCGTCACCTGGCTCGAACGTTATTTTACCGATCGTAATCTGGCACAGGATAACTTTGACGAGGCAGAGAAGGCCGCACGTGAAGTTCTGCGCCCGGTCGCCGACAAACTGCGTTTTCATGGCTGGAAAGTTTGCGTTGGTGCCTCTGGTACCGTCCAGGCGTTGCAGGAAATCATGATGGCGCAGGGTATGGATGAGCGCATTACGCTGGCCAAACTTCAGCAGCTTAAGCAGCGCGCCATTCACTGCGGTCGTCTGGAAGAGCTGGAAATCGAAGGGTTAACGCTGGAACGTGCGCTGGTTTTCCCCAGCGGGCTGGCCATTCTGATTGCTATTTTCACCGAACTGAACATTCAATGCATGACCTTGGCCGGCGGCGCATTACGTGAAGGTCTGGTCTACGGCATGCTGCATCTGGCGGTGGATCAGGATATTCGTAGCCGCACATTACGAAATATCCAGCGTCGCTTTATGGTCGATACAGAGCAAGCACATCGCGTTGCCAATTTAGCGACTAAATTTCTCGATCAGGTAGAAAAAAAGTGGCATCTTGAACCGATTAGCCGCGAACTACTGATTAGTGCCTGTCAGCTGCATGAAATTGGCCTGAGCGTTGATTTTAAACAGGCGCCACAGCATGCCGCTTATCTGGTGCGCAATCTCGATCTCCCGGGTTTTACCCCTGCGCAAAAGAAACTGCTAGCAACGCTGTTACTCAACCAGACCAACCCCGTCGATCTCTCTTCGCTCCACCAGCAAAACGCAGTGCCACCGCGCATCGCGGAGCATCTTTGCCGTTTGCTACGTTTGGCGATCATCTTCGCCAGCCGTCGCCGTGACGATCTTGTGCCGGAAATTCAAATGGATGCAAGAAACGAGCACCTGACGGTCACGCTACCAGAAGGCTGGCTGGAACATCATCCGCTGGGTAAAGAGTTAATCGATCAGGAAAGTCAGTGGCAAAGCTATGTCCACTGGCCGTTGGACGTTCATTAGATGTTGGTTGCCGGATAGCGCGCGTTTACACGTATCCGGCCTACAGAATACCTACTTTGCTTTAGCTTTCGCCATCATTGCCCGAATATTAGCGATGCTGGCCTGCCCTTTTTGCATCCGCTCCTCAGCGCTCACCACTTTACGCTCTTGTTCCCAGATAACGTCATCCTGTGGCAGCTCCAGCAGGAAACGACTCGGTTCCGGACGCACCAGCTCACCATACTGACGACGCTCTTTACACAGAGTGAAGATGAGTTCTTTCTGTGCACGCGTAATCCCTACGTAAGCCAGACGACGTTCTTCGTCGATATTGTCTTCATCGATACTGCTCTGGTGCGGCAAAAATCCTTCTTCCATTCCCACCATAAACACGTAAGGGAACTCCAGCCCTTTTGATGCATGCAGCGTCATCAACTGCACCTGATCCAGCTCTTCTTCGCTCTCTCCACGCTCCATCATGTCGCGCAGGGTAAAGCGGGTAACGACCTGGGTCAGGGTCATCGGCTCTTCCAGCTCACTGCCTTCCAGCATCTCCGTCATCCAGCTGAACAGCGTATTGACGTTTTTCATACGCATTTCAGCCGCTTTCGGGCTCGGCGAGGTTTCATACAGCCAGGATTCGTAATCAATACCGTGAATCAGATCGCGTACAGCGGCAACCGGTTCGCGCTCCGCCAGGCGCTGAATTTCACCCAGCCAGTGCGTAAAGCGGGTCAGAGAATCATACCCGCGCCCGGTCAGTGTCTGGCTAAGCCCCATATCAAAGCTGGCGGTAAACAGGCTTTTATTACGCGTCATCGCCCATTCACCCAACTTTTGCAGCGTGGCCGGACCGATTTCACGCTTTGGCGTGTTTACGATGCGCAAAAATGCGCTGTCGTCATCCGGGTTGCTCAGCACACGCAGGTAGGCCAGCAAATCTTTAATCTCCGGACGCGAGAAGAACGATGTTCCGCCGGAAATTTTGTACGGGATACGGTTCTGCATCAGAAACTTTTCGAACACGCGCGACTGATGATTACCGCGATAAAGGATGGCGTAGTCTTTATATTGCGTCTTGTTCACAAAGTGATGGGCAATTAATTCCCCGGTCACACGTTCGGCTTCATGCTCTTCATTATTTGCGCTCAGCACCTTCAGCTCAGCGCCGTAGCCCAGCTCAGAAAAGAGCCGCTTTTCAAAGACGTGTGGATTGTTCGCAATGAGGATGTTCGCCGCCTTAAGGATGCGACCTGATGAACGGTAGTTTTGCTCCAGCTTCACCACCTGTAAAGCCGGAAAATCTTTGCTCAACAGTACCAGGTTCTGCGGACGGGCGCCGCGCCAGGAGTAGATCGACTGATCGTCATCGCCCACGACGGTAAAGCGCGCACGTTTCCCTACCAGCAACTTCACCAGCTCATACTGGCTGGTGTTGGTATCCTGATATTCATCCACCAGCAGGTAGCGGATTCTGTTTTGCCAGCGCTCACGCACTTCTTCATTGCGCTGTAGCAGCAGAGTAGGAAGCAGGATAAGATCGTCAAAATCGAGGACGTTACACGCCTTCATATGCGCGTCATACAGACCATAGCAGTGGGCAAAAATACGATCGCGCTCGCCCTTTGCGCTGGCTGCCGCCTGCGCCGGAGTCATCAGATCGTTTTTCCAGTTGGAGATCGTCGAGATCAGCTGCTGGAGAATAAGCTTATCGTCTTCAATTAGCCCTTCGGTCAGTTCCTTAAGCAGGGCCACCTGGTCGGTATCGTCAAACAGCGAGAAGTTCGACTTCATCCCCAGCGCCGCATATTCGCGCTTAATGACATCCAGTCCCAGTGTGTGGAAAGTGGAGATCATCAACCCACGCGCCTCTTTACGACCCAGCGTTTGCGCCACGCGCTCTTTCATCTCGCGCGCAGCCTTATTGGTAAAGGTCACTGCCGCAATATGTCGTGCCTGATAGCCACATTCACGGATCAGATGGGCTATTTTGTTGGTGATAACACGCGTCTTGCCGGAACCCGCTCCCGCCAGCACCAGGCAAGGTCCGGTGACGAATTCGACGGCTTGTTGTTGTCCGGGGTTCAAACGCATAAAGGGTCACTCATGAAAGTCGGGAGGGGAGAATAACAGCGTGGTAGTATAGCCAGCCTTAACCACCCCACTCAAGGCACGATCATGGCAAAAACAGCAGCAGCAGTGCATATCCTTGTTAAAGAAGAGAAACTGGCACTGGATCTTCTGGAACAGATTAAAAACGGCGCCGACTTCGGCAAACTGGCGAAGAAACACTCCATCTGCCCATCAGGCAAACGCGGCGGTGATTTAGGCGAATTCCGTCAGGGCCAGATGGTTCCGGCGTTCGACAAAGTGGTCTTTTCCTGCCCTGTGCTGGAGCCAACCGGTCCGCTGCACACTCAGTTCGGTTACCACATCATTAAAGTGCTGTACCGTAACTAATAGAAAGCCCGGTGTTTAAACACCGGGCTTTTTTTGCCGGATAGCGCTTCACTTATCCGGCCTACGAAGCGCTGTTGATATGCCATTCCTCTATGAGGAATTATCCTGCGACCGCAATGCGCTTCATATCGGTCATGTAGCCACGCAGTTTCTGGCCCACTTTCTCGATAGCATGGCCGCGAATCGCATCGTTCACGTCACGCAGTTGCGCGTTGTCTACCGCGCCTTCAGCAATCGCTTTGCCCAGGTCGCCGGTCTGCAGGGTGGTCATGAACTCTTTCAGCAGCGGTACGCAAGCGTAAGAGAACAGGTAGTTGCCGTATTCTGCGGTATCAGAGATAACCACGTTCATTTCGTACAGACGCTTACGGGCAATGGTGTTGGCGATCAGCGGCAGTTCGTGCAGTGATTCGTAGTAAGCAGATTCTTCGATGATGCCGGAATCCACCATGGTTTCGAACGCCAGCTCAACGCCCGCTTTCACCATCGCAATCATCAGAACGCCTTTATCAAAGTATTCCTGCTCGCCGATTTTACCGTCGAACTGGGCAGCGGTTTCGAACGCGGTTTTGCCGGTCTCTTCACGCCAGGTCAGCAGTTTCTTATCGTCGTTGGCCCAGTCAGCCATCATGCCGGAAGAGAATTCACCGGAGATGATGTCGTCCATGTGTTTCTGGAACAGCGGTGCCATGATCTCTTTCAGCTTTTCAGACAGCGCGTAAGCACGCAGTTTCGCCGGGTTAGAAAGACGGTCCATCATCAGAGTGATGCCGCCCTGCTTCAGCGCTTCGGTGATGGTTTCCCAGCCGAACTGAATCAGTTTTTCAGCATATGCCGGGTCAGTACCCTCTTCCACCAGCTTATCGAAGCACAGCAGAGAACCGGCCTGCAGCATACCGCACAGGATAGTCTGCTCACCCATCAGGTCAGATTTCACTTCCGCAACGAAGGAGGACTCCAGTACGCCAGCACGGTGACCGCCGGTGGCCGCAGCCCAGGCTTTAGCAATCGCCATGCCTTCGCCTTTCGGATCATTTTCCGGGTGAACGGCGATCAGCGTAGGTACGCCGAAACCACGTTTGTACTCTTCACGAACTTCAGTACCCGGGCATTTCGGTGCCACCATCACAACGGTGATGTCTTTACGGATCTGCTCGCCCACTTCCACGATGTTGAAGCCGTGGGAGTAACCCAGCGCCGCGCCGTCTTTCATCAGCGGCTGTACAGAACGCACAACGTCGGAGTGCTGCTTGTCCGGCGTCAGGTTAACCACCAGATCAGCCTGCGGGATCAGCTCTTCGTAGGTACCCACTTTGAAGCCGTTTTCGGTCGCTTTACGCCAGGAAGCACGCTTCTCAGCAATGGCTTCTTTACGCAGTGCGTAGGAGATATCCAGACCGGAGTCACGCATGTTCAGGCCCTGGTTCAGACCCTGGGCGCCACAGCCGACGATGACCACTTTTTTACCCTGAAGGTAGCTCGCACCATCGGCGAATTCGTCGCGACCCATAAAGCGACATTTACCCAGCTGTGCCAGCTGCTGGCGCAGGTTCAGTGTATTAAAGTAGTTAGCCATGATGGTGTACTCCGTGATGTTGTGTTGTGGTGCTTATTATTCGGTTCGCAGATTTGTATTTGCGAGATTGAATCCACATTACAACAGGAAATTTATTGCGGAAATTGATATATTCACAACGTCACATTGCAATTTATGCAACGTAGAAAATCGGAGGCTCGTCTGTGGATTTACGCGATCTGAAAATGTTCCTGCATTTGGCTGAAAGTCGTCACTTTGGCCGCAGCGCGCGGGCAATGCACGTCAGCCCATCCACGCTTTCCCGGCAGATTCAGCGCCTCGAAGAAGACCTCGGCCAGCCGCTGTTTGTGCGCGATAACCGCACGGTTACGCTGACCGAAGCCGGTGAAGAGCTGCGCGTGTTTGCCCAACAGACGCTGTTGCAGTACCAGCAGTTACGCCACACTCTCGATCAACAAGGGCCGTCGCTGTCAGGCGAACTGCATATTTTCTGTTCGGTAACTGCCGCCTACAGCCATCTGCCGCCAATCCTTGACCGTTTCCGCGCCGAGCATCCGTCAGTGGAAATTAAGCTCACCACCGGCGACGCCGCCGATGCGATGGATAAAGTGGTCACTGGTGAAGCCGATCTGGCGATTGCCGGTAAGCCCGAAACACTGCCTGGCGCGGTGGCGTTCTCGATGCTGGAGAATCTGACGGTTGTGTTGATCGCTCCGGCGTTGCCCTGCCCGGTGCGTAATCAGGTATCGGTCGATAAGCCGGACTGGTCGACGGTGCCGTTTATCATGGCCGATCAGGGTCCAGTACGCCGCCGTATCGAGCTGTGGTTCCGCCGTCACAAAATCAGCAACCCATCGATTTACGCCACGGTGGGTGGCCACGAAGCGATGGTCTCAATGGTGGCGCTGGGCTGCGGCGTGGCGCTGCTGCCGGAAGTGGTGCTAGAAAACAGCCCGGAGCCGGTGCGTAATCGCGTGATGATTTTAGAGCGAAGTGACGAAAAAACACCGTTCGAGCTTGGCGTCTGCGCGCCGAAAAAGCGGCTGCATGAACCACTGATCGACGCGTTTTGGAAGATTGTTCTGGAACGTAAATCCGCAGAGTAGCACCAGCGTCAGGTCTAAAATCAGTGGTAGATTCAGTATTGGCGCTCCTTTTCTGTATAATGTCGTGATCCATTGTAGTGGGGGGCTTGTTAACCATCGCGTTAAGCAGGCCAGAACAGACGGTGTCATTGCGCACTTGACAGCGAAAATACAAACTTAATTAGCCATCATTATGATAATCAAACCAAAAATTCGTGGATTCATCTGTACAACGACCCATCCGACTGGCTGCAAAGTCAACGTGGAAAAGCAGATCGAGTATGTTAAGCAGAACGGGAAAATCGAGAACGGCCCGTCTCGCGTGCTGGTGATCGGTGCTTCCACCGGTTACGGTCTGGCTTCCAGAATTTCCGCCGCCTTTGGCAGCGGTGCCGCCACTATCGGCGTATTTTTCGAAAAACCGGGCACGGATACCAAACCAGGTTCCGCAGGCTGGTATAACTCTGCAGCTTTCGACGAAGCGGCCAAGCGTGAAGGTCTGTACTCCAAAAGCATCAACGGCGATGCGTTCTCTGACGAATGCCGTGATGAAGTGATCAAACTGATCAAAGAAGACCTGGGTCAGATTGACCTGGTGGTTTACTCACTGGCTTCCCCAGTGCGTAAAATGCCGAAAACCGGTGAAATCGTCCGTTCAGCGCTGAAGCCAATCGGTGAGGTTTACACCTCTAAAGCGATCGATACCAACAAAGATCAGATCATCACCGCCAGCATTGAGCCGGCAACCGAAGAAGAAGTTCAGAACACCGTCACCGTCATGGGCGGCGAAGACTGGGAACTGTGGATGGGCGCGCTGAGCGAAGCGGGCGTGCTGGCTGATGGCGTGAAAACCGTAGCCTACTCCTACATCGGTACCGACCTGACCTGGCCAATCTACTGGCACGGCGCGCTGGGCAAAGCGAAAGAAGACCTCGATCGCGCGGCGGGAGAACTGCGTAACCAGCTGGCACCGCTGAACGGTTCCGCTAACGTTGCCGTACTAAAGTCCGTCATCACCCAGGCATCTTCTGCGATTCCGGTAATGCCACTGTACATCTCCATGGTCTTCAAGCTGATGAAAGCGCAAGGGATTCACGAAGGTTGTATTGAGCAGATCAACCGTCTGATGACCACCAGCCTGTACGGCGATAAAGTGGCGCTTGATGACAACCAGCGTATCCGTATGGATGACTGGGAACTGCGTGACGACATTCAGCAGGCATGTCGCGATCTGTGGCCGCTGATCACTACCGAAAACCTGGCGCAAGAAACTGACTATGCAGGATACAAGCAGGAATTCCTGAACCTGTTCGGTTTTGCCCTCGACGGTGTGGATTACGATGCTGACGTGAATACCGAAGTCGAATTCGACGTTATCACTCTGTAATCTGCTGGTACAGTAGCAAAAAGGGTTCATGTTTTTACATGAACCCTTTTTTAATGGCTGTCGTTAACCCGCCAGGAAGAACCTGAACGCCGGGTTATATGTTTCATCATGACAGTCATAACCCAGTTCATTCAGCCGCGTTTCGAAATCAGGCTCGTGTTCACCCAACTCAAACGCCGCCAGCACACGACCATAGTCAGTGCCGTGACTGCGATAGTGGAACAATGAAATATTCCAGTGCGTCCCCAGGGTATGCAGGAATTTGAGCAACGCCCCCGGCGACTCCGGAAATTCGAAGCTATAAAGACGTTCCTGTAAGGGTTTCGACGGACGTCCACCGACCATATAGCGCACGTGTAGCTTCGCCATCTCGTCATCAGACAGATCCACCACGCTATAGCCGCCCTCATTGAGCAGTTGCAGGATTTCCTTACGCTCTTCCAGCCCACGGCTCAGACGTACGCCGACAAAAATGCAGGCGTCTTTCGCATCAGCAAAGCGGTAGTTAAACTCGGTCACCGAGCGCCCGCCCAGCAGTTGGCAAAACTTCAGGAAGCTGCCCTTTTCTTCCGGGATGGTCACGGCCAGCAAGGCTTCGCGCTGTTCCCCCAGCTCGCAACGTTCGGAAACGTAGCGCAGGCCGTGGAAGTTAACGTTAGCGCCGGAAAGAACATGCGCCAGACGCTCACCGCGAATATTATGCTGGGCGATGTATTTTTTCATCCCCGCCAGCGCCAGCGCCCCGGAAGGCTCCGCCACCGCACGTACATCCTCGAACAGGTCTTTCATTGCCGCGCAAATAGCATCGCTATCCACGGTAATAATATCGTCGAGGTATTCCTGGCACAGACGGAAGGTTTCATCGCCAATACGTTTGACCGCCACGCCTTCGGCAAAGAGACCCACTCGCGGCAGATCCACCGGATGACCGGCATCCAGCGCCGCTTTCAGACAGGCCGAATCTTCGGCTTCCACGGCAATCACTTTGATTTGCGGCATCAGCTGTTTAATTAGCACCGCAACACCTGCCGCCAGACCACCGCCGCCAACTGGCACAAAGACGCGATCGAGATGCGCGTCCTGCTGGAGCAGCTCCAGCGCCAGCGTGCCCTGCCCGGCAATCACCATCGGATGATCGAACGGCGGCACCCAGGTAAACCCCTGCTGCTGCGACAATTCAATCGCTTTGGCTTTGGCTTCATCAAAGTTCGCGCCGTGCAGCAGCACTTCTCCGCCGAAGCCGCGAACGGCGTCGACTTTGATATCGGCGGTAGCCGTTGGCATGACAATCAGCGCCTTCACGCCTAATCGCGCAGAAGAGAAAGCGACGCCCTGAGCATGATTACCAGCCGATGCGGTAATGACGCCATGCGCTTTTTGCTCTTCGGTCAAGCCCGCCATCATGGCATAGGCACCGCGTAGCTTGAAGCTGTGAACAGGTTGACGGTCTTCGCGCTTCACCAGAATGACATTGTCGAGGCGCGAAGAGAGTTTTTCCATTTTCTGTAGCGGCGTTACCTGTGCCGCTTCGTATACCGGCGCACGCAGTACCGCTCTGAGATACTCGGCGCCCTCAGGAGCGCCGGATAGAGGTTGTGAATCCGCCATGGTCATTATCCCCCGAGCTTCGACTTATCGCGCACCGCACCTTTGTCGGCACTGGTTGCCAGGCTGGCGTAAGCGCGCAGTGCAAAGGAGACCTGACGCTGACGATCTTTTGGCGTCCAGGCTTTGTCACCGCGAGCTTCCTGCGCTTCACGGCGCGCAGCGATTTCCGCATCACTCAGTTGAAGTTGAATACCACGATTCGGGATATCGATGGCAATCATGTCACCATCTTCGATAATCGCGATATTACCGCCGCTGGCCGCTTCCGGAGAAACGTGACCAATGGAAAGCCCCGAAGTACCGCCGGAGAAACGACCGTCGGTAATCAGCGCGCAAGCCTTACCGAGGCCCATCGATTTCAGGAAGGTGGTGGGGTAGAGCATTTCCTGCATGCCAGGCCCGCCTTTCGGCCCTTCGTAGCGAATGACAACCACGTCGCCAGCCACCACTTTACCGCCGAGGATGGCTTCAACCGCATCGTCCTGGCTTTCATACACTTTTGCCGGGCCGGTGAATTTCAGGATGCTGTCATCCACGCCTGCGGTTTTTACAATACAGCCGTTTTCCGCGAAGTTACCGTACAGAACTGCCAGACCGCCGTCTTTGCTGTAAGCATGCTCCAGCGAGCGAATGCAGCCTTCAGCGCGGTCGTCATCCAGCGTATCCCAACGGCAGTCCTGTGAGAACGCCTGGGTAGTACGAATGCCGGCCGGGCCTGCACGGAACATTTTTTTCACCGCGTCGTCTTTGGTCAACATCACGTCATACCGATCGAGCGTTTGCGGCAGAGTCAGCCCCAGCACGTTTTTCACGTCGCGGTTCAGCAGTCCAGCACGATCCAGTTCGCCTAAAATACCCAGTACGCCGCCTGCGCGGTGCACGTCTTCCATATGGTATTTCTGCGTACTCGGCGCCACTTTACACAGCTGCGGGACTTTGCGGGACAGCTTGTCGATATCACTCATGGTGAAGTCGATTTCCGCTTCCTGCGCGGCCGCCAGTAGGTGCAGAACGGTATTGGTGGAGCCGCCCATGGCGATATCCAGCGTCATGGCGTTCTCAAACGCTGCCTTGCTGGCAATGTTGCGCGGCAGCGCGGAAGCATCGTCCTGCTCATAATAACGTTTGGTCAGCTCGACGATGCGCTGGCCTGCGGTGAGGAAAAGTTCTTTACGGTCGGCGTGAGTCGCCAGCAGCGAACCGTTACCCGGCTGCGACAAGCCCAGCGCTTCGGTCAGGCAGTTCATCGAGTTAGCGGTGAACATACCGGAACAGGAGCCGCAGGTTGGGCAAGCGGAACGTTCAACCTGCTCGCTTTGTGAGTCGGAAACTTTCGGGTCAGCGCCCTGAATCATCGCATCAACCAGATCCAATTTGATGATTTGGTCAGAGAGCTTGGTTTTCCCGGCTTCCATCGGGCCGCCGGAAACGAAGATAACCGGGATGTTCAGGCGCAGAGAGGCCATTAACATCCCGGGGGTGATTTTGTCGCAGTTGGAGATACAGACCATCGCATCGGCGCAGTGGGCATTAACCATGTACTCAACGGAGTCAGCGATCAGCTCACGCGACGGCAGTGAATACAGCATGCCGCCATGACCCATGGCGATACCATCATCCACAGCAATGGTGTTGAACTCTTTCGCCACGCCGCCTGAGGCTTCGATTTGTTCGGCAACCAGCTTACCGAGATCGCGCAGGTGGACGTGACCCGGCACAAACTGGGTAAAGGAGTTCACCACAGCGATAATCGGTTTACCGAAGTCATCATCGGTCATCCCGGTGGCGCGCCACAATGCGCGGGCACCCGCCATATTGCGGCCGTGGGTGGTGGTAGCAGAACGATACTTAGGCATGCTTGATTAACTCCCGTCTGTCTAATAATTGGGACGGTGCGTGCCGTCCCAAATTTATGTTTATTGATTAACCTGATCCAACCAGCCGTATTTATCTTCCGTTTCACCGGTGAAGAGGCCAAAGAAGGCCTGCTGGATGCGTTTGGTGACCGGACCGCAGCGGCCTTCGCCCACCTGGATACCATCGACACTGCGTACTGGGGTGATTTCGGCCGCGGTACCGGACATGAACACTTCATCGGCCAGGTACAGTGATTCACGGGACAGCACCTGCTCACGCACTTCGATATCGAGATCTTTCGCCAGCTTAATGATCGCATCACGAGTGATACCCGGCAGCGCGGAAGAGGTAAACGGCGGGGTAAACAGAATGCCGTCTTTTACTTCAAACAGGTTTTCGCCCGCACCTTCGGAGATGTAGCCATTCACGTCCAGCGCAATGCCTTCCTGATAGCCATGACGACGCGCTTCGCTACCCACCAGCAGCGAAGACAGATAGTTACCGCCAGCTTTAGCAGCAGTAGGGATGGTGTTCGGCGCAACGCGGTTCCAGGAAGAAACCATCGCGTCGATCCCCTGCTCCAGCGCTTCTGCACCAAGGTAAGCACCCCACGGGAACGCGGCGATGATCACGTCAGTGGTGTATCCCGCTGGCGGGTTAACGCCCATCCCCACGTCGCCAACAAACACTAGCGGACGGATATAGGCGCTGGTCAGATTGTTTTTACGAATCACCTCGCGGCAAGCTTCCATCAGCTCATCAACGCTCTGAGAAACCGGAAAACGATAGATCTTGGCTGAATCACGCAGACGCTGCATATGCTCGCGATGACGGAACACCACCGGCCCTTTGTGAGAATCGTAGCAACGGATGCCTTCGAATACTGAAGTACCGTAGTGCAGCGCGTGGGACATCACGTGAACCTTCGCGTCTTCCCAACGAATCATCTCGCCATTAGACCAAATGTAATCAGCTTTTTTCGTCGTCATTTTTCTTCCTTTTGCGCTCAGGCGCGGATTTGTTGTGATGTGGTTGTGCTCTGGCAGATAGCAACATGTGCAACGTCTACCAGTTTACTTAACTGACTAAACAGTAAGTCGACCGACCGGGGGCTGGCAACGGTCAATTCGATATTTATATTTTGCGCATCGCTGGCGGCTTCCATATTCATGGAGCACACCTGAAAACCACGATGGCGTACCACGCGTAAAACACGTTCTAACGTTTCCGGATTGAAACGAGCCTCAACGGCGACCTGATGTTGCATCATGATAATTTCTCCAGCATTTCTGAGTTACTGGCACCTGGCGGTACCAGAGGCCAGACATTCTCAAGTTCGTCGATTGAGACATGAAGCAGGTATGGCCCCTCGCTGTTCAGCATGGTGTCGAGTGCCGCTTCAACCTGGTCTTTACGGGTGATGTGTTGACCTGGTATGCCGAAGGCGCTGGCCAACATGAGGAAATCGGGGTTATCGGTAAGGGTGGTTTCGCTATAACGTTCCTGGAAAAACAGCTGCTGCCATTGTCGCACCATGCCTAACCGCTGGTTGTCGAGTAAGACTATTTTCAGCGGCAACTGCTTGCGTTTTACGGTGCCCAGCTCCTGTACATTCATCATGAAGGAACCGTCACCGGAGATACAGATTACCGTATCGTTCGGGCGAGCAACCTGCGCGCCAACCGCTGCTGGCAGGCCAAAGCCCATCGTACCCAGGCCGCTCGAGGTGATGAAGTTTTCCGGGCGGGTGTAGGTCATATGCTGCGCCGACCACATCTGATGCTGACCAACATCCGTTGTCACTACGCTGTCTGCGGGTTTGCGATCGGACAACTGCTTCAACAACAGTGGCGCGTAGATAGCCTCACCGGGATGATCATAGCGCCAGGTATGCTCTGTGCGCAGTTCAGCGCTATGCTGACGCCATGCGTCAATCTTCAGAGATTGCTGCAATGCCGGCAGCAGAGAATTTAAATCACCCTGCAGGGCGACGTGCGCCTGGCGCAGCTTGTTCATTTCCGTAGGGTCGATATCCATGTGGATCACGCTGGCGTTCGGCGCGAAGGTATTCAGCTTGCCGGTCACCCGGTCATCAAAACGCGCGCCCACGGCAATCAGTAAATCACATTCTTGCACCGCGAAATTTGCCGCTTTAGTGCCATGCATTCCCAACATACCCAAATAGTATGGGTAGTCAGCTTCTACTGCGCCCAGACCTTTCAGCGTGCAGGCGACCGGCATTTGGGTTACCGCGATAAATTCACGCAGGGCCGGGACCGCCTGCGCCATACCAACGCCGCCACCGACGTACAGGATCGGTTTTTGCGCCTGCGCCAGCATTTTACGCGCCTGCTCAACGTCAGCGTGCGGGAAAACCTCTACGCTTTCGACGGTCGTAAAATACGGCTCCAGCGTACCGCTGGCCAGCTGGATGTCTTTCGGGATATCAACCAGAACCGGACCCGGACGACCGGAGTTCGCCACAGCGAAAGCCTCTGCCATGATGCGCGGCAGCTCTTCCAGTGACTGCACCAGGAAACTGTGTTTGGTGCAGGACAAAGACATACCCAGAACGTCCACTTCCTGGAACGCATCCGTTCCAATGAAAGGTGAGGCCACCTGGCCGGTGATCGCCACCACCGGAACAGAATCTAACAGCGCATCGGCGAGTCCGGTGATCAGGTTGGTAGCGCCAGGACCTGAAGTGGCGATACACACACCGGTTTTACCGGTCGCACGGGCATAGCCAATTGCCGCCATTGCCGCACCCTGCTCGTGTCGGCACAACAGGTGTTCTACGCCGCCGTCATACAACGCATCGTAAACCGGCATAATTGCGCCACCAGGATAACCAAAGACGGTTTGAACCCCTTGTGCACGCAACGCATGTACCACCCACTGTGCCCCATTCATAGTTACATCCCCGCCGTAAATCTTGAGAAACAGAATTTTATGCTACCGTTCACTTTCTGCTCCTCATGTATGTTTTTAAGGTCAAAAAAAACCCCCGGACCTTTCGGTGCGGGGGTCTTAGTTCGTTAAGGCTTGTTTTCTAAGCCTTTCCTCGTCCAAGTGCAGCCCCGCACGGTGGGATAATAATCACCACCACGCTAATCACGACCAGGCTAATCACTCGTAGAAGGGCTGTCATTTTTGTATTTTCTTGCATCTTGTTCGAAGGAATACCTAAAGAGTTACCATAGAATTTGCAAATGACACAAGATATTTTTTTATTCGTTTTTCTGACGCCGTTAACGGATTAGATAAATATCGTTGTTTTTTATACAAAAAATCAAAAGTGAAAATATTTCACGTTTCAGGTGATTCTCGGCAACCCGTTTCCTACTAAAAACGTTATTCAAAAGCGTTTGCGAGCGCTATTCCAGGCTTTATGCAAGCAGTATTGAGCTACATAAAAACACAGGAATAAGCCTCTAAAAACCGTAATTATGTGAAATCTTGCCGCGATGTATTGCGACATAATGCTTTCATCAGGAGGGCTTATGTCACTATCGATTGTTCACACACGCGCTGCGCTGGGCGTGAATGCGCCAGCCATTACCATCGAGGTACATATCAGCAATGGTTTGCCTGGTTTAACCATGGTGGGATTACCCGAAACAACGGTAAAAGAGGCTCGCGATCGAGTTCGCAGTGCGATTATTAATAGCGGTTATGAATTCCCGGCAAAGAAGATAACCATAAACCTCGCTCCGGCCGATCTCCCGAAAGAAGGGGGACGATATGATTTACCTATCGCAGTTGCGCTTCTGGCAGCGTCTGAGCAGCTTACAACCCATAACCTCGATACATATGAGCTGGTAGGCGAATTAGCGCTTACAGGCGCGTTACGCGGCGTTCCCGGTGCGATATCAAGTGCAACTGAAGCTATTCGCGCAGGCAGGAGAATTATTGTCGCAAAAGAGAATGCAGCTGAAGTGGGACTGATACACGGTGAAGGGTGCCTGATAGCCGATCATCTACAGGCCGTATGCGCATTTCTCGAAGGTAAGCATGATTTAGACAGACCATCATCGGCAGATTTTACCCCCTGCGCATTAGCAGATGATCTGAGCGATGTTATCGGCCAGGAACAGGGTAAACGCGGACTGGAACTTACCGCAGCTGGCGGTCATAACCTCTTACTCATCGGGCCGCCGGGAACGGGTAAGACCATGCTGGCCAGTCGCCTGAGAGGATTGCTTCCGCCACTAAGCAATGATGAAGCACTGGAAAGCGCCGCGATTCTAAGTCTGGTCAATTCCGACACGCTACAAAAACAGTGGAAACAACGCCCTTTTCGTTCGCCGCATCACAGTGCTTCATTAACTGCCATGGTCGGTGGCGGCTCTATTCCTGCGCCAGGCGAGATATCTCTGGCGCATAACGGCATACTGTTTCTGGATGAACTTCCCGAGTTTGAGCGGCGCACGCTGGATGCACTGCGAGAGCCCATTGAGTCCGGGCAGATTCATTTATCCCGCACTCGGGCAAAAATAACTTACCCCGCGCGTTTTCAGCTTATTGCTGCCATGAATCCCAGCCCAACAGGACATTATCAGGGGAACCATAACCGCTGTACCCCAGAGCAGACGCTACGCTACCTCAATCGATTATCAGGTCCATTTCTTGACCGCTTCGATCTCTCCCTCGAAATCCCCTTACCGCCGCCCGGCATACTCAGCCAGAGCCAGGTAAAAGGGGAAGATAGCGCAACGGTGAAGCAACGCGTTATGGCAGCACGAGAGCGTCAGTATCGGCGGCAGAATAAGTTAAATGCGCACCTGGACAGTCAGGATATCCATAAATACTGTCCATTGCGTAGCGACGATGCGCAGTGGCTTGAAGAAACGCTCGCGCATCTCGGATTATCCATCCGCGCATGGTTACGCCTGATAAAGGTCGCTCGAACGATCGCGGATATAGAACAATCTGACCATATCTCTCGCCAGCACTTACAGGAGGCTGTTGGGTATCGGGCGATAGACAGATTACTCATTCATTTGCAGAAACTACTGGCATAAAAAAAGGGCTTTCGCCCTTTTTTATTAATCATCAGATTCGGTGTAGTCTTCCGCACCTTCCACCTGAGGTTTCCCGCCAGACAGCGTGTGGAAGCGTTTTGGACGCTTAATGCGCGTCATGTATTTGGACCACACACGTTCAGCTTCGGTAACCGGTTCGCGCTCACCACGGCATACCGCAACAAACAGTTTTTCTTCTTCCGTTACCGGCTCACGCTTGCCCAGATCCAGCTCGTTGAAAGCATAACCGTGACGCTCAAGCAGTTGTGCTTCTTTAATGGTGAAATCACCATGACGGGAGAATCCGCGGGGATAATATTTATTATCGAAATATCGATTAGTCGTCGTAAAGCTTTCCGCCATCCTGCACGCTCCTAATTCTTTGGCCGAGCTATTTATGGCGCGGAGTATTAGTTACGCTTGACAGAGCGTCAAACAAAAGATTTAAATCATAACGACAAATAATTTTATGGAGCGAGTTGTGGATACGGAATTGTTAAAAACTTTCCTGGAAGTTAGCCGGACACGCCACTTTGGCAGGGCTGCTGAAGCGCTCTATCTGACCCAATCAGCGGTTAGTTTTCGGATCAGACAACTGGAAAATCAATTGGGTGTAAACCTGTTCACCCGACACAGAAACAATATCCGTTTAACCGCTGCAGGTGAAAAATTATTACCTTACGCTGAAACGCTGATGAATACGTGGCAAGCAGCACGTAAGGAGGTTGCGAATACCTCGCGGCATAACGAGTTTTCTATTGGTGCCAGCGCATCCCTCTGGGAATGCATGCTTAATGGCTGGCTGGGGCGTTTGTACCAATCCCAGGAGCCACAATCCAGCCTGCAATTTGAAGCGAGGATCGCGCAGCGACAGTCGTTAGTAAAACAGCTTCATGAACGACAGCTTGATCTATTGATTACTACCGAAACGCCCAAAATGGACGAATTTAGCAGCCAACTGTTGGGATATTTCACGCTGGCGCTGTATTGCAGTTCTCCTTCACAAACCAAAGATGAACTGAATTATCTGCGTCTGGAATGGGGACCTGACTTTCAGCAACACGAGGCTGGATTGATTGCGGGAGATGAAGTGCCGGTACTTACCACCAGTTCGGCAGAATTAGCCAGGCAGCAACTTTCAGTCCTCAAAGGTTTTAGCTGGCTACCGGTCAGCTGGGCTAAAGGTAAAAGCGATCTCCATACGGTTACCGACAGTACAACGCTTTCACGCCCGTTATATGCAGTTTGGCTGCAAAATAGCGATAAACATGCGCTGATTTGCGATCTGCTGAGAACGAATATTCTGGAAGATTAAGGAAAACGCTGGCAAGGATGCCGGGAGTAAAAAAGAAAGAAGGAAAAACTCAAATTACAGGTAAAAAAAATCCTTAGCAAGAATGCTAAGGATTGTTTCTGGCAGGGGCGGAGAGACTCGAACTCGCGACACCCGGTTTTGGAGACCGGTGCTCTACCAACTGAGCTACGCCCCTAAATCTTCTTATCATTAAGCCTGCTTAGTAGCAGGCTTAATTTTCTAATAAGTGGCGGAACGGACGGGACTCGAACCCGCGACCCCCTGCGTGACAGGCAGGTATTCTAACCAACTGAACTACCG
>NZ_JAOWHC010000016.1:0-211 GCF_030332805.1 Citrobacter sp. Cpo065 | reverse complement strand
CTACTGCGTTGGCTGCCTTCATTCGCCTGAGTCACTTACTTCAGTAAGCTCCTAAGGACTCATTCAGTTGCCGCCTTGTCGCAATTCGAAATCCTGCGATTGGTGGTCTGTGCTTTACAAGCATTTTCAAATTTTGGAGCGGGAAACGAGACTCGAACTCGCGACCCCGACCTTGGCAAGGTCGTGCTCTACCAACTGAGCTATTCCCGCA
>NZ_JAOWHC010000002.1:0-203 GCF_030332805.1 Citrobacter sp. Cpo065 | reverse complement strand
GTGTGTTCGAGTCTCTCAAATTTTTGCAAGTCGATGATGAATCGAAAGAAACATCTTCGGGTTGTGAGGTTAAGCGACTAAGCGTACACGGTGGATGCCCTGGCAGTCAGAGGCGATGAAGGACGTGCTAATCTGCGATAAGCGTCGGTAAGGTGATATGAACCGTTATAACCGGCGATTTCCGAATGGGGAAACCCAGTGTG
>NZ_JAOWHC010000014.1:0-333 GCF_030332805.1 Citrobacter sp. Cpo065 | reverse complement strand
TGCCGAACTCAGAAGTGAAACGCCGTAGCGCCGATGGTAGTGTGGGGTCTCCCCATGCGAGAGTAGGGAACTGCCAGGCACCAAATTAGAAGTATGGCACTGACTTTCGAGGCAGTTCACTACTCGATAGAGAGTAGGACAAAAGCGAAAGCTTTTGAACGTTGCGAAGCAACGGCCCGAAGGGTGAATCACAAAGTGATTCATAAACTGCCAGGCATCAAATTGCAGTAAACCGGGATGAAGAATCCGGGTGGTGACAAAGAAATTCGGTGGAGCGGTAGTTCAGTTGGTTAGAATACCTGCCTGTCACGCAGGGGGTCGCGGGTTCGAGTC
>NZ_JAOWHC010000013.1:0-379 GCF_030332805.1 Citrobacter sp. Cpo065 | reverse complement strand
GATTCATGACTGGGGTGAAGTCGTAACAAGGTAACCGTAGGGGAACCTGCGGTTGGATCACCTCCTTACCTTAAAGAACCTGCCTTTGTAGTGCTCACACAGATTGTCTGATGAAAAGTAAATAGCAAGGCGTCTTGCGATTGAGACTTCAGTGTCCCCTTCGTCTAGAGGCCCAGGACACCGCCCTTTCACGGCGGTAACAGGGGTTCGAATCCCCTAGGGGACGCCACTTGCTGGTATGTGTGAGTGAAAGTCGCCGACCGAAGTATCTCAAAACTGACTTACGAGTCACGTTTGAGATATTTGCTCTTTAAAAATCTGGATCAAGCTGAAAATTGAAACGACACACTGTTTCATTTCTCCGTAATAAGAAATGAAA
>NZ_JAOWHC010000012.1:0-218 GCF_030332805.1 Citrobacter sp. Cpo065 | reverse complement strand
CGCCGGGAGCGGATTTGAACGTTGCGCAGCAACGGCCCGGAGGGTGGCGGGCAGGACGCCCGCCATAAACTGCCAGGCATCAAATAAAGTGAAGAAGCCCATCCGTCAGGATGGGCTTTTTTGCGTCTGTGCGGGGCAAAAACCGCCGGATGCGGCGTACCGCCTTATCCGGCCTACAAAAGCCCGTCAGTGAATGCGTTTCAGTAGGCCTGATAAGC
>NZ_JAOWHC010000011.1:0-232 GCF_030332805.1 Citrobacter sp. Cpo065 | reverse complement strand
CGTTGATAGGTCGGGTGTGTAAGTGTAGCGATACATTGAGCTAACCGATACTAATGAACCGTGAGGCTTAACCTTACAACACCGAAGATGTTTTGGCGAAGAGACATCGAAATTCAGCTTGATTACAGATTACATTGACATGCCCAGGAGGTGTGTTGATAAACAGAATTTGCCTGGCGGCTGTAGCGCGGTGGTCCCACCTGACCCCATGCCGAACTCAGAAGTGAAACGC
>NZ_JAOWHC010000010.1:0-230 GCF_030332805.1 Citrobacter sp. Cpo065 | reverse complement strand
TATCTTCGAGTGCCCACACAGATTGTCTGATAAATTGTTAAAGAGCAGTTGCGACGCGCTTTAGCGCTCTGTCGCGAGGTCCCGTATATTACGTTTTCCTCATTCAGAGTCAAGCATTTATTTTTGCTTTTCTCTACGAGATTCTCAGGAGAACCCCGCTGACCCGGCGGCTTGTAATCCGTTGTTCCGTGTCAGTGGAGGCGCATTATAGGGAGTTATTTCAGGCTGAC
>NZ_JAOWHC010000009.1:0-322 GCF_030332805.1 Citrobacter sp. Cpo065 | reverse complement strand
GTGCATCCGGGAGGATTCGAACCTCCGACCGCTCGGTTCGTAGCCGAGTACTCTATCCAGCTGAGCTACGGATGCATCGGGAATTGCTGATTACTACTGATACTGCGAAGAAGATGGTGCATCCGGGAGGATTACTCGGCTGCGCCTCGCCCTGCGGGCCGTTGCTGAAGCAACGTTATCCTCACTGGTGCTCGCGATTATCTCGCAGACCATGAAACAACAGTTTTGCTGTTGTCTCGGAGAATATGGTGCATCCGGGAGGATTCGAACCTCCGACCGCTCGGTTCGTAGCCGAGTACTCTATCCAGCTGAGCTACGGATG
>NZ_JAOWHC010000008.1:0-265 GCF_030332805.1 Citrobacter sp. Cpo065 | reverse complement strand
CAGTAAGGATGGTGGAGCTATGCGGGATCGAACCGCAGACCTCCTGCGTGCAAGGCAGGCGCTCTCCCAGCTGAGCTATAGCCCCATCGTAGTTATCTCATTCACCTTAATTCTTGCTGAGACAAGGCGTGGAACGATGAAGCATACTGAAGTATGCGAGTCGTTTCACAACGCGGTATCAGAAAGAATTTGGTAGGCCTGAGTGGACTTGAACCACCGACCTCACCCTTATCAGGGGTGCGCTCTAACCACCTGAGCTACAAGC